>JAFNMF010000001.1:609-603987 GCA_026537415.1 Acetobacteraceae bacterium B3987
GACACCGCTTTCCATTAATACGGCCCAGATTAACACCGGCTTTGCGGCCCGTCTGACGGACCGGATCGATGTAAATGTTGATTATATCGGTCAGTATGGTGGACATCAGACCAGTTCTGGCGGGTCTGGGAACTTCAGTTACAAGTTCTGAGAAATTGGGGCTGTCCGCAAGGATGGCCCCGTTTCTTACGGGGTTGTGATATAAAAAGGGCCTGTCGGAATGTTCCGTCAGGCCCTTTCTGTCTGTGTATCAGTTCATCCCGTTAAGCTTTTGGAGGCGTGATGTTGGGCTGGAGCATCAGTTTCGGGTCAGCCACCCGGTCATATTCCTCACCTGTCATGAAGCCGAGGGCAAGGGCACTCTGGCGGGGGCTGAGGCCATGTTCCACGGCATGATGAGCCACCTGCGAGGCTTTGTCATAGCCAATGCTGGGAGATAGTGCCGTGACCAGCACGAGGGAATGGTCCAGCTGCTGACGGATATGGTCTTCATTGGCGGTTGTGCCTTCAATGAGGAAGCAGCGGAAATTCTCCATGCCATCATGGAGCAGGGTCAGGCTCTGCATGATGTTCTGGATCATCACGGGCTTGTAGGCGTTCATGTCCAGCATGCCGCCAGCCCCTGCCATACCTACGACTACATCATTGCCCATGACCTGAAGGCACAGCATCGTCAGAGCTTCAGCCTGTGTGGGGTTGATCTTTCCGGGCATGATGGAGGAGCCGGGTTCATTTACCGGCAGGTTCAGCTCTCCTAGGCCAGCACGGGGACCGCAGGCGAGCAGGCGGATATCGTTGGCGATTTTGAAAAGACTGCCTGCCAGTGTCCGTAGGGTGGAGGAGAGATGCACCAGCGCATCATGCGCCCCCTGAAGGGCAAATTTGTTGGCTCCGCTGGTGAAATCAAGCTGGGTGAGACGGGCGATTTCCTTGCAGGCCCGTGTAGCGAATTTCGGGTCGGTATTGACGCCCGTACCGAGGGCCGTCCCTCCTAGAGCGAGGGGAAGAAGTCCGTCACGGGCCTGTTCCAGTCGTTGGATGTTCTCTTCCAGCATCCCGGCATAGCCTTCCCATTCCTGCCCGAGCGTGATGGGCACGGCATCCTGAAGATGTGTCCGGCCTACTTTGACGATGTGCTTCCACTGTGCCGCCTTGTGGGCAATGGCTCCGTGCAGCCTTTCTAGAGCTGGAATCAGGCGGCGGTGGGCTGTCAGTGCGCTGGCGATATACATGGCACTGGGGAAGGTGTCGTTGGTGGACTGCGCCATGTTTACATCGTCATTCGGGTGCAGCGGTTTTTTGCTACCCAGCTTCTGACCCGTAATCTGGCTAGCCCGGTTGGCGATGACCTCATTGACATTCATGTTGAACTGCGTGCCGGAACCGGTCATCCAGACATGAAGCGGGAAGTGGCGGTCATGCATGCCGCTCATGATTTCATCACAGATGCGGATGATGAGATCGGCCTTATCTTTTGCGAGGCGTCCACTGGCAGCGTTGGCTACAGCACAGGCTCGCTTGAGAATGGCATAGGCCTCGATCATTTCACGGGGGATGAGTTCTTGCCCGATGCTGAAATAGCGTAGTGAACGCTGGGTCTGGGCACCCCAAAGGGCTGTCTGGGGAACATCAATCGGGCCAAGGCCATCAGTTTCTGTGCGGTTTGCCATGGATGAAAAATCCTGCCGGAGAGGAGTGGGGACAAAGGGGGCCAAGGCCAGCGGAATCTCATTCTCGCTGGCAAAGGGGTGGTGAAGGGTCAGGCTGCCCGATAAGGCTGATAACGGGGCTGCCAGCTCAAGGCGGCAAGAGCGTCCCGTAGAGCGTTATCGTCAAGGGTGGGGCAAAGTTGTTCCTTCTGGGCCTGCCGGGCAACAGCCATGGCAACGCGTAGAGCGACGTCATGAATGGTTTCGAGAGGTGGGAGTAGGTTGCTGCCACCTGTCTGCATTGGAGAGAGGGTCGCTACAGCCTGTGCCGCAGCCATAATCATTCCTTCGCTGATGCTCTTTGCCTTGCAGGCGAGTGCCCCCAGCCCAAGACCGGGGAAGATGTAGGAATTATTGGTCTGGTCAATGGTGATGCTGCGGTCATCAATTTCAACCGGGGAGAACGGGCTACCCGTGCTGACGATGGCCCGCCCGCCTGTCCATGTCAGAATGTCCATCGGTGTGGCTTCGACATGGCTTGTTGGGTTGGAAAGAGGGAAGATAAGAGGACGGGTGCAGTATGTGGCCATCTCCCGGATCATGCCCTCCTTGAAGAGGCCGGCCTGACCGGAAACGCCAATCAGGATGGTGGGGTGGTTCTGGCTGATGACATCCGCCAGAGTGCGGCCCTGTCCGTTCTGGGCTGTTTCATCCTGTCGGGCAAAGAGGGCCTGTCCTTCGCTCAGCCCTTCCATGTCGTGGGTTAGTAGGCCGTTGCGGTCCACGATATAGAAGCGTTTCAGAGCGTCTTCCTGCGACAGCCCTTCAGCCTTCATGGCGGCAAGGAGAAGCCCTGCAATGCCGATACCGGCCGCACCACCGCCTGCAAAAGCAATGCATTGCTGCTCCAGTGTTTCGCCCTTGGCTTTCAGGCCGCTGAGAATGGCCGCTGTGGCGATGCCTGCCGTGCCCTGAATATCATCATTAAAGCTGGGAAGGCGGTCCCGGTAACGCTGAAGCAGTGGAGCGGCATTGCGTCCGGCAAAATCCTCCCAATGGAGCAAGCAGTCCGGCCAGCGAGCCTGAAGGGCGGTCACGAATTCCTCGATGAAGTCCGCATAATCCTGCCCCCGTAGGCGAGGGCTGCGGCTACCTATGTAAGCGGGGTCGTTACGGAGTGTGACATTGTCCGTCCCAACATCCAGCGTAATGGGCAGCATCAAGGCCGGATTGACCCCGGCACAGGCTGTATAGAGTGCAATTTTACCGATGGGGATACCCATGCCATTGGCCCCAAGGTCACCAAGCCCAAGGATGCGTTCACCATCCGTGACGATGACGAGGCGTATGTTATCATTGGGGATGGCCGCCAGACGGTCTGCCATGTAGCCCCGGTCGGCACCGGAGAGGAAAATGCCCCGTGGTTTCTGCCAGATTTTGGAGAATTCCTGACAAGCCTGCCCGACGCCCGGTGTGTAGACGATGGGCATGAGTTCCGTGAGATGTTTTTGGAGCAGGGCGTAGAAAAGGGTCTCGTTGCTATCCTGAATGGCACGGAGGCGGACATGACGGTCCAGCATATTCGCTTCGCTCATGATGCTGGCATAGGCCTGATCGACCTGTTCCTCCAGCGTATGGATGCCGGGGGGCAGAAGGCCATGCAGCCCCAGGGCCGTGCGTTCCTCCCACGGGAAAGCCGTCCCCTTATTGAGCAACGGGTCATTCAGCACTGCCATGCCACGTTGGGTGACGGAACGGGATGAAAACGTAGCGGACATGGGTATGGCTCCTCCGGACTTGTGGCGGGCTGGAAAATAGGACGGATGATAGGATGATGGGGGGGTAAAAGGAACCCGTCTTTACCTTTTGTTCAGGCGCAGCCACCGGTCCCCGGCAAAGCGGAACTGAGCAAAGATGAACCCCGCCGTCAGCCCTGCCAGCATGAGTGGAACAAGCCAGAAGGAAAGCGGTGCGAAAAGCTGAGGGAAGAGCAGCCGGGTGAGGCTCAGAATCAGGGCTAATCCACAGAGGGAGCAAATCAGGTTCTCTCGCCTCACAGGGCCATAATGTTTCTCTGCATGGCAGTGGAGGCAGAGGCTGGCCGTATTCTGTATGGGCTGATGGCAGCAGGGGCAGGCACTCAGGCTGCGTCGGGGCAGAGCATGTGTGGCATTATCCAGCCGAGTGGCGGCGGTGCGGGTCAGGCGGGAAAAGGGGCCGGACTTCATGGCTTGCCATCCTGCGGCGTTGCGGCGGGTGTCATGGTGCTGGCCGGTGGGTTGATGGGTGATGTCCTGAAGGCCGAAGCCGGAATCTGACTGGCAGGCTGCGGCCCAAAGAAGGGTTGCCCATTAATGGCATAAAGCAGCAGGGCTAATAACGGGATGAGAAGAAGGGTGGCAATACCGATCAGCTTATGAATATTGCTGGAGCCTGACAGACTCTGAGGTGGCACGGAAACATGGTTGAGAATTTCCCGCTCCGTTTCGAGGCGGGCAGTATCATAAGGCTGTTTTTCCAGTAAGCCCGCCTGCCTGTCCCGCTCTAGCGAATTCAGGCGTTGTTTGTAGAGAGCGAGGGTCTGGTCTTCTGTCTGCCCTGACACACGGATGCGTACGATGAGGCTAAGGCCGATAGGTAGCCCGATGAACAGGCAGATGAAGGCAACGATCAGAAGTGACATGGGGTCAGTCCTTTTTCAGCATGCTGTCCAGAGTATGGCGTTCTTCCGCTGTCAGGGGGGCAGGTGGGGCGGAGCGATGCCAGAGGCGGCGTGCCAGAAGCAGAGCCACCATAAGGCTGAGTACGGGCATAAGCCAGAGCAGAGCCGTCATGGCAGAGAAAGCAGGGCGCAGGCGGATGAATTCGCCATAACGCTGGACCATCCACGCCTCGATGTCCTTCGGGGCACGTCCCTGCCGGAGTTGCTGGCGGACAATATGGCGCAGGTCTTTCGCCAGAGGGGCGGAACTCTCCTCAATGCTCTCATTCTGGCAGACAAGGCAGCGGAGCTGCTGGCCGATCTGTTGGGCTTTCTGCTCCAGGGCTGGGTCAGGCAGCATTTCATCTGGCGTATCCACGGCCAGAGAGGGCGGGATGGTCAGGAAGAGCAGGCAGAGGGCGAAGAGCAGCCTCATGGTCGTCTTTCCAGATGAGGGAGGATATGGGCCTGATAAGCGGTTTCTGTCAGGCTGCCTGTTCCATGCCAGACAATCCGCCCACCCACCTGAGGATCAGGCATGATGAGGAATGTTTCTGGAACGCCGCTCACGCCCCAGTCGATGGCGGCCTGTCCATCCTGATCCATTCCTAGTCGGGAGAAAGGATGACCTGCCCGGTCCAGCCAGCGGGCCGCGCTGGTGGGCTGGTCTTTATAACAGAGCCCCCAGAGGGCCAGTGGGGCAGTAGCATCTGCCAGAGAGGCAGCAAGCTGATGGAGGAAAGGGATTTCCTCCATGCAGGGCAGGCACCATGAGGCCCAGATGGAGAGCAGAACCGGCTGTTTCACGGTCTGGAAGTCGCCACGGCTCAGGCCGGGCCTGTCAGGCAGGGATGGCAGAGTGGGGAAATCGGGAACGGGCTGGCCTGTCAGGGGTGTATTGATGGCTCTGGGGTCAAAATGTCCCTGATCCAGCCCGTGCAGCATACGGATAAATCCTGCCCCCAGTCCGGCAGCTCCCAGAGCAGGCAGGGCAGCGAGAAGATGGCGGCGTGTTAGTTTCATGACGTCGTCCCTGCTGTGCGTGTCAGACGCTGTCGTGCGGGAAGAAGATGTAGTACGCCCCCCAGAGCCATGATGATGCCACCCAGCCATATCCATGAGGCAAGAGGGTTTTCATGCAGGCGCAGGATGGCCGTGTAATGGCTCTGCCCCTGCGGGTCATGCTCTTCCTTCACGCTGCCGAGGGCGGCATAGAGGTCTTCCAGCGGGCGGTGAAGAATGGCGACATGCAGTGTCCGCTGCCCCTGTTGCGGGAAGAGGCGTATCTGTGGCTTCAGCTCGGCAAGGAGTGGCCCGTGGGCATCATGCTGGCGGATGGTCAGATGCGCTTCCACCGCTTCAAAATTGGGACCGTGACGGGCTGTCAGAGTCGTGAGTTCCCAGTCTCGCCCGGACAGTGTGGTATGGGTGCCGGGTCTGGCTTCTATGAGGCGTTCTTGGCTGCCTGCCATGCCGCAGAGGCCGAGGATGGTTACACCCACGCCAATATGGGCAAGGCTGGCAGCCCAGAGGCTGCGGGGCAGGCGGTGAAGCTGACGGTTCCCCTGCGGCAGGGCATGAAGACGCAGGATGAGATCACAGAGGGCCGCACTGATGACCCAGAGTGCCAGCAGGGCGGCAGAAGCGGCCAGAGGCGTGGGAAACAGCCAGAAAGCTGGCAGGATGCTCACGGCCGTGATGAGCAGAGCAGGAGCCAGACGGGGCAGCAGCCTGTCCGTTCTGGCCTGTCGCCACGGCAGGGCCATGCCTGCCCCCATGACAGCCAGTAGCGGCAGGGTGAGCGGAATGGTCGTGGCATCGAAGAATGGTTTGCCAACGGAGAGGGTGCGCCCAAAGAGAAGCTGCATGAAGGGAGGATAGAGCGTCCCTGTCAGCACGACGGCGCAGAGTGTGCAGAGCAGGATGTTGTTGAGCAGCAGGGCGCCTTCCCGGGAGAGAGGAGAAAAACCTGTCTGCGGGGCGGGCAGGGCTGGGGCACGGATGGCAAAGAGCAGCAGGCTTCCCCCGCCATACAGGCCCAGCAGGCCCAGAATGAACAGCCCCCGGGTCGGGTCATTGGCAAAGGCATGGACGGAATTGAGAATACCCGACCGCACCAGAAAGGTTCCGGAAAGGGAAAAGGCAAAGGTGGTGAGGGCCAGCAGTAGGCACCAGCCTTGCAGCAGATTGCGTTTCTCCACGACCAGAACGCTGTGGAGCAGGGCCGTACCTGTCAGCCACGGGATGAGAGCGGCATTTTCCACTGGGTCCCAGAACCAGTAGCCTCCCCAGCCCAGTACGGAATAGGACCACCACGAACCAAGCGTGATGCCTAGCGTCAGCAAGGCCCATGCGCTGATGACCCACGGGCGCATGTAGCGTGCCCAGAGTGCATCGGCCCTGCCTTCCAGCAGCGTACTGATGGCAAAGGCGAAGGGCACGGCAAAGCCGACATAACCGCCATAGAGCAGTGGCGGATGGACGGCGAGACCGGGGTCCTGAAGAAGCGGGTTCATGCCCATTCCGTCAGCCGGAACAGGCCAGAGCCGCAGGAAGGGGTTGGAGGTCGTCAGGCAGAAGAGCTGGAAGCCTGCCCCCACCAGCCCCAGCAGGGCCAGAAGCCGTGCCCGCAGGCGGGCGGGCAGTCTTGCTGGTCGGGCGGCACTCTGGCCGGGGAGCAGGGCCAGCCCGGCACACCAGAGGCTCAGCAGCGTGACCCAGAGTAGCAGCGAGCCTTCATGATTGCCCCAGAGGCCGGCGATCTTGTAGGCCCACGGCTTGTTGATGGCCGAGGTCTCGGCAATGAGCTTCAGGGAGAAATCATCTCCCAGAGAGGCGATGATGAGGCAGGCCCACGCAAAGAGCAGGGCAAGGCACTGGCTGAGGGCCAGAGGGCGGGTCAGAGCCGTCAGGGGGCTGTCCGCATGGCGGAGGCCGATCAGTGGCAGGATGCCCTGCATGAAGGCCAGCGCACAGGCCAGAGCCAGAGCAAAATGCCCGCCTTCGGGGCAGAAAAGGGGTGTCAGAAAGGTCATGTCACTCCGCAGCCCCCGGCCTGTTCTGCGGTGCAGGCTGAGGAGCGGTCATGCTGTTCCAGCTGGCAGCATCTGGCGGCGGCCCAAAACGTGGGTCCCATTTGCCACTTTTCTGGAGGGCATCAGCGACTTCTCTGGGCATGTAGGTCTCGTCATGTTTGGCGAGGACTTCGCTGGCCGTGAAGCCATGTTCATCATAGTGGCCCAGAGCCACCACACTCTGCCCCTCACGGAACAGGTCGGGCAGGATGCCCCGATACTGCACGGTGATGGCGGCCTGCCCGTCCGTCACGTCAAAACGGGCTTCTGGCGTGTTGTCCGCGGTGTGACTGGTATGAAGGGAGCCTGCCACGACCATGCCACCCAGCCGGATGGTCTGGGTTGGTGCGGGGGGATGGGTCCGTATCTGAGATGGAGCCATGAAAAAGACGATAGTGCTGGAGAGGGCATTGAGGACCAGTCCCACCGCCCCGCCAAGGCAGAGAAGACAGGCCAGAATGATCCAGAACCGCCCCGCTTTGCGGCGGGTGAAGGGACGTGAGACAGACATACCGTTCCCGTTTAAAGCGATGGAGGCAGGCTGTTAATCCTTTCCTGCCTGTCAGACTGATTTGCTGCCGTTTCCTGAAGACGCTGCATGAGGGCAAGCCGCCGTGACGCCCGACGAAGACGAAGAAGGCTGGTACTGGTCGTGATGATGAGGGCCACGACGACCAGCCCATAGCTGGCTAGCACGAAGCCCCAATGTGGTGGCCAGTAGGCGGGGTTCATCATGGCAGAGGCTCCCGTAGGGCGAGGGACTGGGCACGGCGTTCCAGCAGAGCAGCACGGGTGCGGATCAGCAGCAGTGCAAGGCCTGTCAGGGTGAAACCGATTGTGCAGACGAGCAGGGGATGGAACATGCTCATGGCCATGGCGGGGGCCCCGGTCAGGGTGATGCTGTCTGGCTGGTGCAGGGTGTTCCACCATTGCACACTGAATTTGATGATGGGCAGGTCAATTACCCCGGCCAGAGCCAGCAGGGCCGCAGCACGCTGCCCCCGCATGGGGTCATCAAAAGCCCGGATGGTCAGGATATGTCCGAGATAGAGGAAGAACAGCACGAGCATGGAGGTCAGCCGTGCATCCCAGACCCACCATGTCCCCCAGCCCGGTTTTCCCCAGAGAGAGCCGGTCACCAAGCACAAAGCGGCGGCAGTTGCGCCTAGCGGTCCTGTCTCTAGGGCAATAATCCCAGCGAGTGGATGTCGCCAAACCATACAGAGCAGCCCGCAGAAAGCGAGAAGCACATAATCCGCCGAGGCAAGCCACGCCATGGGGACATGCAGGTACATGATGCGTACCGTCTCGCCCTGTTGCCAGTCCGCCGGGGCAAAATATAGCCCCCAGATTAGCCCTATAGTTAGCATTGTCAGACCGATGAACAGGCATGGGAAGACAATGGGACGGGTGACGTGCAGAAAACGGGCGGGACTGTCCGTCCATCGTCCTGATGGCAATGCGGTGGTGGAAGAAGACATGGGGAGAGTATGGCGGCTTCCCGAAAGGAAGAAAAATGAAAAATAATGCAGCTATGGCAGCGGCCATACCCTTATGGCCTTATATGGATGATGACAGGACGTAGCCAGCCTTGAAAAACCGTCCAAGTCAGGCATTGTAAAGCGACTGGCTGTACACGATATGGCTGCATAGATAAGAGGCCGGAAGGACTGAACACTCCGGCCCGGAAGACAGGGAGATAGTGGCGCATGGCCTTCTGGCTAATCAAATCAGAACCGGCCTCCTTTTCATGGGATGAGCAGGTGAAGAATGATGTCGAACCGTGGACAGGCGTGCGGAACTATCAGGCCCGCAATAATCTGAAGGCCATGAAGTGCGGTGATAAGGCTCTGTTCTATCATTCTGTGACGGAAAAGCGCATCGTAGGCGTGGTAGAGGTCGTGCGGGAGGCTTTCCCGGACCCGACTGCAGATGATCCCCGCTGGGTCTGCGTGGATGTAAAAGCCGATGGTGCCTTTCATAATCCCATCTCTCTGGCAGAGATCAAGGCGGACCCGACTTTGGAGAGTATGGCGTTACTTAAGCAGTCTCGCCTTTCTGTTGCTCCGGTAACGGAAGAAGAATTCACCTATCTGACCCGTAAAGGGCAGTGGGAAAAAGCGCAGTAATTGTGGGCTGGTCCGCCCGGGTGGACCGCTCTGGACGTGAGGAGATTCAGACCATGACGGAACAGCGCAAGGAGCATGTACCCAGTGCGAGTTTCCTGTTTCAGGACCTTGATACGGAGGCTCTGTCCCAGCTTCACGCTGTGTTGGATGGTGTGGAGAAAGGCCGGGGCACGCTGGCCCGTTTGGGCGATCTGATGGGCGGGGCTGTTGGGCGAGCGACTCATCTGGGGTTGCAGGGTCTGTCCCTTGCGCCGGGCCTTCAGGAGAAGCTTCAGACGTTGGCTAGTTCGGCGTTGGAGCAGGCATACCGCATTGCCATTGTTGGGCTGGGCCGTCAGGGGGGATCAGGTTCTAGCGCACGGCGTGAGAATCTGATTCAGGCAGCTGTGGCGGTTTCCGGTGCAGCTGGTGGTTTTGGTGGTTTCATGAGCATGGCACCGGATGTCGGCTTCACCACGCTGGCTATCATGCGAGAGATTGCCGCCATTGCGCAGGAAAATGGCGAAGACCTGAAAAGCGAGGGCACACGCCGGGCCTGTTTGGAAGTCTTCGCCATGCGGAGTCTGGGCGAGCAGCAAGGGGAAGGCGAGCTGGGCTTCTTTGCTGCCCGTGGTCTGATGCGGGGACAGCCCCTCGTGATGCTGATGGCTGAAGTGGCCGGTCATTACGGCATGGCCCTGTCTCGCAAGCTGGCGGCTCAGATGGTGCCGGTGGCGGGTGCGTTATGTGGGGCGGCCATCAACTCGGCCTTCCTTGCCCATTATCGGGCACTGGCCAAGGCGCATTTCACCATCCGTAGGCTGGAGCGTACTCACGGTGATGCCGTGCGGGAAGCGGCCAAGGCCTATCGGGGCAGTCATCCGAAAGCCTGAAGCAGGTCACGTTGTCGTTCAAAAGAGGCGGATGAAGAAAAGGGCGGCTCCTATGTTGGGCCGCCTTTCTTTTTATAGGAGATTAACCTCGGCTGGTGCGAAAGAGCTGATACAGTTCCAGCGGCCCGAAGAAGAGAATCCCGATAAGGGCGAGTACCCGCATAACGCCCATGAGTGGGCTTAATGCAGGCCAGCCAAGCTGTAGGAAAAAGGACAGAGCCAGGGCGATCGTATAGACGTAAGTTTGTGATGAAGGACGGTAAGTGGAGCTGTTGGACATGATTCGGCATCTCTGTATGGAAAGGCTGACCAATGGAGCTTATCACATCTGAGCTGCTTTTACGTGCTTATAGGGAGGGGCTATTTCCTATGGCCCCTGATGAGCAGAGCGATGAGCTGGAATGGTTCTGCCCGCAGGAGCGGGGTATTATTCCTTTGGACGAACCAGCTTTGCCCCGGCGGCTGATGCGTACTGTTATGGCTGGGCAGTATCGTTTGTGCAGTGATGAAGATTTCGATGGTATGATGCAGGCCTGTGCCCAGTGGGCTCCTGACCGTACGGAAACATGGATCAGCGGGCGCATTCGTCAGCTTTATGGGGAGCTGCACCGTCTGGGTTATGCTCATTCTGTGGAGGTTCGGGATTGGGAGAGCGGGGCCCTTTTGGGAGGGTTGTATGGTGTTTCCCTTCAGGGGGCTTTCTTTGGAGAGAGCATGGTCTCTCATGTACGAGATGCTTCAAAAATTGCATTGGTGCATCTAATGGCTGCTCTAAGACAGGGCGGGTATCGTCTGCTGGATACGCAATATGTAACCCCGCATCTGGCCAGTCTGGGTTGTATAGGGGTGCCTTTTGCAGCCTACAGGCAGCAGCTTGATGTCGCTATGCAGTTTTCTGCCCGCTGGCCGGGGGATGTCAGTTTTGAAGCCCTGAAGCCGGAGTTGGAAGCTATGATGAAGGGCCGGATTGGCGGTACTGGCCGGTAATTATTTTCTCTCTGGCCCTGCTATCATGGTCTGATATGCTGCTGTTCATCTTTAGGTCAGAGGTAATCTGATACTGATAATGGATGGAAAAGTGGGAGACGTATTGATGCAGTGGCGTATCAGGGAGGCTTTGCAGAAGCGGGATAAGGCAGGGCCGTGGTCCGGGGGCATCATGGCCGCTGGCCTTGGGGCTGCCATTGCGCTGGCTAGCGTTACTGCCCATGCTGCCCCGCCAGCAGATCACCCCCCGCTCGCTCCGACCCGGGATGCTGTGGTGACATACCGTTTCCAGACAGAGGTCCTGCCGGGAAAGGGGAAGGAGGCAGAGCCGGTGCATCAGGTGGCGGTGTCTTTTGCTGCTTCTGGGGACCGCCTGCGGATCGACCCGGATGATGGGCAGAGTGCGACCATTTTGGATCGTCCCAACCAGATTATGACGCTCATCAGTATGCAGGAACGGCGTTATATCCAGTTTCGTCCGATGCATGGGCTGCATAATACATTTCTGCTGAGTTTGGACATGACCTATCATGCAGGTGGCATGAAACGGATTGCTGATGTGCCCTGTCAGGAATGGTCCATAGAAAGTCCCCGGGGCAAGGCTACAGCTTGCGTGACGGAGGATGGTCTCATCCTTGCCGAGGATGGCGTGGATGCAGATGGATTACAGGGGCGTCTTCAGGCTGTTTCCGTGCGGTATGAGGACATACCGGCAGATCGTTTCCAGCCGCCTGCTGGCTTTCAGAGGTTCAGCCCGTTTCTCAAAGGCAGGCCACCAGCCCGGCCTCAGGCGCAGCCCGTTCCGGGTGCTGCATTGGATGGCAATATTCATGGTTCAGGCCATGTCAGTGCGGAAGGAAAACCCGTGCCGGACCAGCCCTACAGCCCCGATGATTCTGTAGGGGATGGCAGTGTTTCCCACGGCGATCAGCCCAATAGTGCGGAGCAGTGAGAGTATGACACAGGGGAAAAAGGTTTCAGGTGGTGGAGAGTCGTTGGCTGCTGGCAGCACGGCTCCTGATTTCGAGCTGGAAGGCGTAGGCCCTACAGGGGCGGAGACGTTGAGTAGCAGGGCTCTCAAAGGGACACCGTATCTGCTTTATTTCTACCCACGAGCGTCTACACCGGGCTGCACGACGCAGGCCTGTGATCTGCGTGATCATCTGGCCGAGTTGCGTATTCCCGGGGGTGGCGAGTTGAAGGTGCTGGGTGTCAGCCCTGATGGCGTGAGTGCGCTGGAAAAGTTCATTACAAAACAGGCACTGAGCTTCACTTTACTGTCGGATCAGGACCACACGCTCGCCGAGGCCTATGGCGTGTGGGTGAAGAAGAAACTTTATGGGCGGGAGTTCATGGGCATTGAGCGCAGCTCCTTCCTGATTGACGCTGAGGGGCGCATTGCTGCTCTCAAGCGGAAGGTACGCCCAGCCCAGCATGTCGCCTGGGTGCAGGAGGCTTTGGCCAAGCTTGGATAGAGGTCTCCGCCACCATGTGGTCGTTAGGGGTGGGGTGTATATGCCGGGGTTTGTGCTTGTCTGGCCTTGTCATGTGGCCTTTTGTCCGGGTTTTTCTATCTCAAGGCATCCTGATATGCGTTTTTCTCGGGGTATCGTGACATGACATGGCAGACAATCCTACGCCGTGTGGCCTTTGGGCTGTTGGTGCCGTTGGTAGGGGTATTGCTGGCGGTGGCCCTGCTGCTTGGGCGGCTTGCTCAGGGTCCTCTGGATGTGACGGGGTTATCTCATCGTTGGGGTGGAGCCCTTACCCATCTGGGTGGAGGGGAACTCGGCTGGGAGCGCATGACCCTGTCATGGAAACCGAGGAAAAATGGCCATTCATCAAAAATTCTGTTGAGCCTCGATAACGTCCATTATCGGGCCAGCCCCGTGGGTGGGGCGGCTGATGAGACTGTTGCAGATATGCCAGAGCAGCAGCTTGACCATGTCGGGGTTGTGTTCCGGCTTGCGAGCCTGCTGCATGGGCAAGTGGGACTACGGTCGTTGGATGTTGAGGGGATGCGTCTTGTGGCGTTTAGGGACGCTGAGGGGCATATCCAGTTTGGCCGCATGAAGTACGGGGCACATCATCATGGCGGTGGTGGTACATCATCGCTGGCTTCTGTCATGCCTTATCATCTTGACCTCCAGAATATCAGCCTGACCATCAAAGATGAAGCTGCCCCGGTATCCACTCTGGTTGTGAAGCTGCCGGAATTGAAGGCCGATTACGCTAAGCGGAGTGGCTGGCAAGGGCAGATGGAGGCATCCATTCAGGGGAATGGTTTGGGGGCCAGTCCGGATGATTCCACGGTCTATCTGACAGGGGTTATGACGCCAGAAGGGAAGGAACATACCCGTTGGCAGTTGAATCTATCTCCTGTTCGTTTCCCGGCATTAGCGGCATGGCTACCGCTTTCCCCAGCACAAAAGCGGGGTATGGCCATTCCTAATCTACCTCTGGCCTTTCATATGGAAGGTCAGCTGAATGGTTGGGGCCTGTTTGGTCATTTTGACCATATGGTCGGTGAGATGACTGCTGGTGCAGGTGAGATTGACCGGCCTAGAAAGACTCCTTTTAGGCTTTCTTCCGGGCAGGCGTCTTTTCGTCTGGAACCTCCGAAGGTCGGGCAATCTGGCCCTCTGGTGCTGACATTGCATACAGATCTTAAGGCTCTGGATTCAGTCGATAGGATCGTGCCTTTTGTCATTGATGTTCATGGAAATCTGGGGCATCCCGGCCATCCTGAAATCATGGAATTGATGGTAGATGGCACCGTGCCAGAGTTCGACTTTGCAACACTGGCGAGCGTCTGGCCGGATGGTACAGCCCGTGGTGCCCGCCGTTGGATGACCACCAACATGACGGCTGGGCGTGGTGAAAATCTGCGGCTCCAGCTTTATTTCACGAGTGATACCGGGTTTGATGGCTTGGATGTCCGCAAGCTGGGCGGGGAGCTGACGGGCCGCAATCTGAGCGTGACGTGGCTGGACGGTATGCCGCAGGTTACAGGAGAGGATGCCTACGCTCATTTTGTAGGTGATGACAGGCTGCTGATTGATGTGCAGCATGGGAATCTCGCTGATGGTAAAGGGGGCGTCGTAACGGTACCGACCGGGCATATCATTCTTGATGACTTGCTGGAGCGAGAGCAGACGGGTGAATTCTCATTGGGGCTGGAAGGGCCTTTGCCGGCCTTTGTAGCTGTTCTGTCCTATCCACGGCTTAATCTTTTGTCTCGCCATCCGGTAAATCCGGCGGATACAGGGGGTACGTTGAAGGGTACGCTATCGCTGAAGCTGCCGCTCAAGAATCATATCCTGATGAAGAATATGGATTTTGGAGCAGAGTTTGACTTTCAAAGTATCAGGCTTGCCATGCCCTCTGTGGGGCGCATCCAACAGGGGAACGGACATTTTTCCCTCACTGATTCCGGGTTGACCATACAGGGCGGTGCCCAGTTTCGTGGCGTGACCGTAACAGGCAGTCTGTTTGACAGTTTTCAGACCAACATACCCGGCCGCCTGCTGCTGAAAGCGGATCTGACAGCTCTCTTGGGAGTGAAAGAGTTTCGTAGTTTGGGTATGCCTGCGTCTCTAACGCAGGCTTCCATCATGCAGGGCAAGGGACGGGGACATGTCGTCTATAGTCAATATGGTGAAGGCCCCGGCCATCAGCGGGGGACAGCGACAGTGCAGTTGGACCTTGGCGGGCTAGGGGTCCGGGCACCTTTCTGGCGCAAGCCCATCGGGGTGGCGGCAGGGTTTCAGGCTTCTGTGACGTGGCAGGATGGGCATATGACCCGTCTGGATGGCATCACGGCCTATGGTCCACAGTTGGCCCTTCAGGCTGAAGGGCGGATGCGGTCCGGCCAATTAGGAGGGGTAAGCCTTACCCGTTTCCAGCTTGGGCGGACGTCCGGCAGTGCTGTTGCGGAGTGGCCGGTGAAGAACGGAACGGCTGACGACCAGCGTTATCAGATTTTCGTTCAGGCTAACACGTTGGATGTTACCCCTTGGCTGGGTAGCCGGGCCGCCGGGCAGGCACGATCGGACCATGCCCGCCCTGCGCCGGAAAAAAGCAGGCAGCCATTAGCTGATACGCCCCGAAAGTCCATTTTGCCAGCGGGTATCTGGGCTATTGGATTGCGGGCTGATCGGATGATTTATGGCAAGGAGCAGACGGCTAACCATGTAGCGGCTAATCTTCGTTGGGCAGCGCAGCGTTTGCAGGGAGCCTCCCTGCATGTGGCTCAACCTTCCATCAACTTCGACCTCGTGCCAGATGCTCATCAGATAGGGGCCTTGAATGTTAGATTTACCATTGCGGACCTCGGAAAGTTGTTGGCCTCTCTAGATGTCTATGACCAGCTTGTTGGGGGAGCTGTTGTTTTGGAAGGACGCTGCCTGCCTGCTCCGGCTGGTGCCAATGTGACCAATGCAGAGCGTACGATGGGGTTGGGTCTTGGTCTGCCGCCTTTTGAGGGCACAGTGAAGCTGGATCATCTGACGTTGGAAAATCCACCTGCGCCGCTTGTCATTGCTACTCTGGCATCACCGCTGCATTGGGGGCAGATTTCCCGCAAACGGTTTGAGAATGTCCGTCTGCGGGCGTCTTTCAAGGTGGCGGGAGAGCAGCTTGAATTGGCAGATGCCCAAATCAATAATCCCATTCTGGGGGCAACCATGAAAGGGCAGCTGGATTTCCGGCGGTCCACAATGCAGATGCAGGGAACCATCTCTCCGTTTTTTGGAATCAATCAGGCAGCAGGGAGCGTCTTCGGGGCCAGAAAGGGTAGTGGCATCATGGCGGTGACTTATAAGCTGGATGGCAGTTTGGACAAGCCGCAGATGCGTGTTAACCCGTTTGCGGCTTTGCTTCCCGGTGGGTTGCGGCGTCTGTTCGAGTAAGAGGTTGCCCGGAGTTGGTATTACCGGGGAAAAGGCAGGAGGATGATGATGTCGGATACTATGCCGGACCTCTTTGGTGGTCCCTCATCAGGGGGGACGTCTCAGCGTGAGGGGGCTGCCCAACCCGTACCTTCTTCATCGCGTCATAGGGCGGTCACCCAGCCGTTGGCAGACCGTCTGAGGCCGCAGTCGCTGGCTGATGTGCAGGGGCAGACCCATCTTCTGGGACCGGAAGGTACGCTGACACGGATGCTAGAGAGTGGGCATCTTTCCAGCCTGATTCTCTGGGGGGGGCCGGGTTGTGGCAAGACGACCATTGCGCAACTTCTCGCAGAGCGGGTCGGACTGTTCTACACCAAGATTTCTGCTGTTTTTTCCGGTGTGGCGGATTTGAAGAAGGCGTTTGATGAAGCCCGTCGTAGAGCCGAAGCTACGGGGCGGGGTACGCTGCTTTTTGTTGATGAGATTCATCGTTTTAACCGTGCCCAGCAGGACGGCTTTCTGCCCTATGTGGAGCAGGGAACGGTGGTGCTGGTTGGGGCCACGACGGAAAACCCCTCTTTCACATTGAACTCCGCTCTTTTGTCCCGCTGTCAGGTGCTTGTTCTGCATCGGCTGGATGACGCTGCGCTGGAGCAGCTTCTGGTACGGGCAGAGCATGAAATAGGAAGAACGCTACCGCTGACGGATGAGGGGCGGACATCCCTACGGGCTATGGCGGATGGAGACGGGCGTTACCTGCTGAACATGGTTGAGCAGCTTTTATCCCTGATAAAAGAGGAAGCCTCGCCTCTGGGGCCGGATGAGCTGGCTCGTTTCTTGTCCAGACGTCCTGTTCTTTATGACAGGGACCGGGATGAACATTACAATCTCATCTCCGCCCTGCATAAATCCTTGCGGGGAAGTGACCCGGATGCCGGTCTGTACTGGTTTGCCCGGATGCTCGAAGGGGGCGAAGACCCTCGTTACATTGCCCGTCGTCTCGTCCGTTTTGCGAGTGAAGATATTGGCGAAGCGGATCCGACCTCCCTGCCTCTGGCACAGGCTGGGGCCACCGCTTATGAGCGGCTTGGCTCACCAGAGGGCGAGGTGGCTTTGGCGCAAGTGGTGGTCCATCTGGCGGTCGCTTCCAAATCTAACGCTGTTTATAAGGCGTATAACGAGGCCCGGGTTTTGGCCAAACGGACAGGCAGCCTCATGCCGCCTGCCCATATCCGTAATGCGCCAACAGCCCTGATGAAGGAGCTGGGTTACAAGAAGGGTTATGAATATGACCATGATTGTGAAGACGGCGTTTCTGGTCAGAATTACTTTCCCGATGGTATGGAAAGAGTGACCCTTTACAGGCCGGTTGATCGTGGTTTTGAAGAAAGAATCAGGAAACGGCTGGACATGTTGGCGCAGAAACGGGCATCTCGCCAGTCATGAGTGTAGAGAATCGTATTGTCAGCGAAGATGAGGCCGATCTGCGTCTCGACCGCTGGTTCCGTCGTCATTACCCTAACCTGACACAGGGCGGGTTGCAGAAATTGTGCCGTAAGGGACAAGTGCGTGTTGATGGGGGCCGTGTGCAACCCAACAAGCGGCTTTATCCCGGTCAGAGCATCCGTATTCCGCCCTTGCCAGACCAGAGCCGTCCTGCACCACCTCCGCCGCCTAACCCTGAGCTGGTCCAGCAGTTGCGGGACATGATTATTTATGAGGACGATCATTTGATCGTGCTGAACAAGCCATCTGGTCTGGCGACGCAGGGCGGCCCCGGCATTACTGTGCATGTGGATATGATGTTGGAGGGCTTACGTCCTGAAGGTGGTGACAAGCCTCGCCTTGTCCATCGGATTGACCGTGATACGTCCGGCATCCTGCTTCTGGCCCGTACGCCCGGTGTGGCAGCCAAGCTGGCGGCGGCTTTTCGGGGGCGTGATGTCAATAAGACCTATTGGGCAGTGGTCGTCGGGCGGCCCAGCCCGGCTGAAGGTGTGATCGACCAGCCATTGGCTAAGGTTGGAGCAGGTGGAGCTTCGCTTATTGTTCCTGTCTCTCGTGGGGAGGAGGATGCGATGAGTGCTAAGAGTTCCTATGAGACGCTGGATGCCACTGGTAAGCGTTTCAGCTGGTTGGCTCTATCCCCTTGGACGGGGCGCACCCATCAGCTGCGTGTCCATACGGAAAGTCTGGGTACGCCCATTCTTGGGGACCCTCGTTATGGGGGTGAAACCGCTCATGTGGAAGGCTTCCCGGATCGGCTGCATCTTCATGCCCGGATGCTGGACTTCCCGCACCCGGCAGGGGGACGGTTGCAGGTAGCGGCACCCTTGCCGCCTCATATGCGTGAGACGTTCCAGATGTTGGGGTTCATTGCGGGGGACACACCGGCACCACGCCGGACACGGTAAACAGGCTGGCAGGGACAGCGGCCCTTTTGCGGGTTAAGAGAACGAGGATAACAGGCAGATGAAGAAGCTGGCAGCAATCCTGATCGGACTGATAGTGGTGCTAACGGGCATAAGCCTTGCTCCGCAGTTTTTGATAGACCAGAACAGGTTGCGTCAGAGCGTCACGGAGGTATTTCAGCGTCAGACAGGTCTGGAGCTGAAAATGGGGGAAACCTCCTTCCAGCTTCTGCCTTGGCCGTCCTTTCAGGCGACCAATGTGGTGCTGACACGTCCCGGCTGCACGCCTTTTGTGGCGGCTCGCTCTGTCCATGCTGATATGTCCCTTCTGGCCATCTTGAACCGGGAGATTTCCTTTCAGGAATTCACGGTGAAGGGGGCGGGTATCATGCTCCATCGGGCCAGTGAGAAAGAGTGTTCTACATGGCTGCCTATAATCTCGCAGGATAAAGCAGCCGTCACTCTGCCGGGTCATGATGGCAGGGTCAGTCCCCGCTGGAAGGTTAGCTTCGGAGGGCTGCACCTGACCAACGCAGAACTTTCATGGCAGGATGATTTGTCCGATGGCCATGTTCCTGCGGGGGGGCATCTCCATATCAATAGTCTGGAGCTGGCAGGGATGCGCAGTGCCAGCCCGTGGGTGGACCTGCAAGGCACGCACGATCATACGCCCTTTACGTTGCGGGGGCGGGTTGGGCCGCTCAGTCGATTGGTGTCTGCCACGGCGGAGCAGAAAGACCCGTGGGCCTTCAGTCTAGGCATGACGCTGGGAGAGGGCGAGCATCAGGATCATGCTACGCTGGATGGCGTCATGCGGGATGCTCACCATCTGCAAGGTGTAAACTTTACCCTGTCAGGGAAATGGTCGTCCCTACAGGGTATGAGGCATCTTTTCCCTCATGCGCTTCCAGCGGACCTTGGACAGCTGGAAGGCACAATCCGTTTCCATAGCGATGATGAGGTACATTCCGCAGCCGCCACAAACGGGGCCGACATGGCTTTGACGGACGCTCTGCTCCATCTGCCGGGCCGGCTGGTGCCGGACCAGATTCATGTCCATCTGGGGAGTGTTAATCTCCCTGCCGGAGCATGGCATATCGCAGCTCCTCTCCAGCTGAGCGATATTCAGATTGACGCAGACAGTGCGCAGGCTCCGCTTGTTCTACAGGGGCAAGCAGCTTGGGGCCGTTATGCGTGGCTCTTTCATGGGGAGGCAGAGAGCCTTCAGCGGGCACGTGTTGCTGCTTTTGGTCAGGAACCAGCTTCCGTTGGGCTGAAACTGAGCGTGCAGGGGCAGGATAGAACCTTATCCAGCCTGTTCAATCGCAATGATGCCGCTAAGACGGATGCCAGACAGGATCATGTCTCCTTCGACCTTCAGGGGCAGGTCGGTCAACAGGGGAGTACGTTGTCTTTTGTCGGTCAGGCGGCGTTGCTTCAGTTGCCCGATATTAAAGGGGTGTCTGGCCTGCTGGTACATGATGGCCATGTGAAGGGTCAGCTTGTCATGGGGGCGGTGAAGGATGCTGGTCTGTCATCCCTGTCTGTTCAGGATGTGGAGTTTGAGAGTCAGGAACTTGGCGGCACCGTATCAGCCGATCTCCCTGTTCAGCCGGGAGCCAGTTTGACGGGGAAATTGCATCTGACCCATATGGATGGAGATCGTTTTACATACGCTCCTATCATGATGCCCATCGCAACAGCTTCGCCGTCCGCTTCTTCTTTGTCAGAGGATAAGTCGCAGACAGTACAGACGGCTGGGGCTGTTTCTGCCGACAGGAAGGCTTCTGAGGGTCTTTTGGCCCAATGGTTCGGTGGGGTGGCAACCAGACCATTCGATATTGATGTGATGGCAGATCAGCTTCATGTGGTGGGCATTGCCTATCAGGATGTGCATCTGCATCTTCTGGGTCTGGAAGGGCGGCTGAGCCTGTCCGTTCTGGGAGGTAGCGTGCAGGATGTACCTCTTTCCGGGGAGATTGTGCTTGATGGGTCTCATGACCCCGTACGAATGGGTATGAAGGCTAATCCGTTCATTCTGCCTGCGGGCTGGGTGCAGGCTCTGCTCGGGCAGGATGTGATGTTTGAGGGGCCTGTGCAGCTGGATGGTGCGATTGGCACGGAAGGAGCGCAGTCTGCGGCCCTGCGGCAGGGGCTGGAAGGCCAGATGGGCTTCTCACTCGTGGATGGTCGTGTTCATCGGGAAGTGCTGGCACCTCTGGCAGGGCCTGCGGCCAGCCTGCTGAAGCTAGGGTCTGGCACGATGGGGCTGCGTTGCTTTGCCGGGACTGTGAAGTTTGACCACGGGCAGGCGCATTTCAATGATATGGCCTTGGAAGTGAAGCATCTCTCCGTCATCGGGCAGGGCATGATGAAGCTGGATGATATGAGTTATACGCTTCAGCTTATGCCGCACGTCACCCTTGTGGGAGCGGACTTCTCCACCCCGTTGGCCCTTTCAGGGCAGAATGGAGCCTTCCATATCGGGACACAGGGGAAGGAGCAGGCAGAGCTGAACACGACGAGCTTTGGTAGTGATGCCTGTGCCTATGCTGTTCAGCAGGCCCGTGATGGGCAGAAGGGGCTGACCCTGCCTGCACGGGATGAGAGCCATTCCAGTGGGGCAGGTGGGATTCTGCGTGCTCTTGGTCTTGGCGGTAATTGAACAGAGAAAAGAAAGGGCGGCGTCATGGCGCAGTTCCATAAGCGGTTCTGGAAACAGGTAACAGTGGGGCCGGTTGGTGAAGACGGTCAGCAGGGGCCGTTGTTGGATGGTCGCCCTGTCAAGCTGCCCGCTGGGGGGCTTCTGGCTGTTTCATCATCCGTTCTGGCGCAGGCCCTTGCGGAAGAATGGAAGCAGATTGCCGTAGGTGCGCAATTTACCCCCGACGATTTGGCCCTGACCCGCATTGCGGGCAGTTATATCGAGCGTATTTTGCCCGATCGTGCAGCTATGGAAGCCGCCCTTCACGCTTATGGTATTGATGATAATCTTTGCTATCAGAGTGCCGCACAGGATGAGGGCGTAGTAGCCCGTATCCGGGCATGGGCCGCAGAGCAGGGGTTGCACCCTGCCATGACGGCTGGCCTCATGCCCCTGAAGCAGCCGGAAGCCTATGCAGAGGCCCTGAAGCAGTATCTTTCAACATTGGAGCCGGTCACTCTGGCCGCTCTGGGTGTGATGGTGCCGATTACGGGAAGCCTGCTTCTGCCGCTGGCTCTGGTGCATGATGTTGTCAGTTTTGATGAAGCCGTGCATCTGGCCCATGCCGATGAATATCGCCAGCTTGAGAAATGGGGCCATGATAAAGAGATGGCCACATTGCTTGAGAAGCGAAATACGGACATTGCCGATGCACTCCGCTTTCTTCATCTGGCGCAGGGCAGGGCGCTGAATAGCTGAGAACGGAAAAGCCCTTCCGGTGCAGAACTGGAAGGGCTTTTTTCTGGTGGTCTGTCAGGAATGGAGCGATTTACTCGCCGCTATCAGGCACCATGATGCTGACGGCAGCCGTGGCGGCGATGCCTTCTTCCCGGCCCGTGAAGCCCAGACGCTCGGAGGTCGTGGCCTTGACGGAAATGCGGCTGGGATTGACCTTCAGTAGCTCGGCAAGACGGGCGCACATAGCCTTGGCGTGCGGGCCAATCTTTGGGCGTTCGCAGATGATGGTCAGGTCGGCATTGACCAGCATCCCCCCCTTGGAGCGGATAAGCTCCCCAGCATGGATGAGGAAGCGGGCGGAATCCATGTCACGCCATTTTTCATCAGTGGGGGGAAAGTGGCGGCCAATATCGCCTTCATTCAGTGCCCCATAGATGGCATCGCAGAGCGTGTGGATGCCCACATCCGCATCGGAATGACCAGCCAGACCCTTTTCATGCGGAATCTCGATCCCGCAGAGGATGAGCTTGCGTCCTTCCGCAAAGGCGTGAACATCATAGCCCAGACCGACACGGGGTAGGAGAACAGGGGCCTGTGAAGGCTGTTTCTGCTGGTCCTCAATTACACGTTCAAGCCGCATCAGATCCTCCGTAACGGTCAGTTTGATATTGTCTTCCGAACCCATGACGATGGCCACCTTGTGGCCTTCTGCTTCCAGCAGGCCCGCATCATCAGTTAGGGCGGTGCGGTGGCGGTCATGCAGGTCCCGCAGCAGGGGGAAGGAAAAGCCCTGCGGGGTCTGTGCCCGCCAGAGGCCGTCCCGTGAGATGGTCCCGGTAATGACGCCATTTTCCACCTTTTTCAGCGTGTCACTGACAGGTAGGGCGGGGATGACACCGTCATGTGTTTCTAGTGCCTCCAGCGTGCGGGTGATGACGGCAGCCGGTATGCAGGGGCGGGCACCATCATGCACAAGGACGATATCTGGCGGTTCGGGCAGTTTTGCCAGTGCCTCCAGCCCGGCCCGCACGCTGTCATGCCGTTCTGCCCCCCCTTCGACCGGCGGGAGAACATCCAGCCCTGCCAGAGCCTCGGGCAGTAGTGGATCACTGCCAACAGGCTGGAGAACATCCACATGCGGCAGCAGAGCCAGAGCGGCGTGCCGGATGACAGGCTGCCCCGCCAGAAGATGAAACTGCTTGCTGATGCTGGCCTGTTCCTGCGTGGCACCAGCGGAGAAGCGTCGCCCACGCCCCGCCGCCAGAAGAAGGGCGGCAATGCGTCTGCGTTTTGGGCGGGCGTGAGGGGCGTTCAAGATGGTCAGTCCTTCTTTACGGGGTCGTCAGTGAGTCATGCCCATATGGTGGGGGCTGTCCAGACTGAAAACAGGTACGGTGACATCAAAACGGTGACCACTGGCCGGTGTGATCATGTGATAGAGCCCTTCCATGAAGCCGCTCGGTGTTTTGAGTTCAGCCCCGGACGTATATTGGTAGCTGCTATCTGGCGCAATGATGGGCTGCTCACCTACCACGCCCTCGCCATGAACCTTTTCCTGCCCGCCACGCTCATCGGTAATGGTCCAGCTACGGGAGAGAAGCTGGATGCTTTCCTTGCTCCTGTTCTCGATCAGCACATGATAGAGCCAGACATAACGGTGTTCTTCTGGGTCAGAATGTTCATCAACCCAGAAGGGGCGGACATTGACAGTGACGTCCCCAGTCCGGGCCGTGAAGGCAGGCAGGGCCGTTATGGGTTCCATCTCAAGGGTTTCCGTCTCGACCATGGGGTCTTCCGGAGGGGGGGAATTATCGGACATGGTCCTTACTTAGAATCATTATGGCGGTTTGTCAGGTCATTCCGTCAGGGCTGAGGGATTTTCCCTTATTGGTATTCAGGAAGTCTGTAACCTGTCTGGCCTGTCGTGGTGCAGCCCGTAACGCTCTTTCAAGGGAGAGGTATGACGGGCTGCACGAACAGGGTTTATTTGCCTGCCTTCAGGGCGGCTTCGGCACCACGGCGCAGGTCTTCGATCAGGTCTTCCGCATCTTCCAGCCCGACCGAGAAACGGATGGACCCATCCGTAATCCCCAGAGCGGCACGCTGTTCCTGCGTCAGCTTGCGGTGGGTTGTGGTAGCTGGGTGGGTGGCAAGGCTGCGGGCATCCCCCAGATTGTTGGAAATGGCAATGAGGCGGAAGGCGTTGAGGCAGGCGAAGGCTCCTTCTCGACCATTAGCCACGCTGAAGGCCACCAATGTGCCCCCATTGCTCATCTGTTTCCGGGCGAGGTCAGCGTGTGGATGGTCCTTGCGGCCGGGATAGCGAACAGACGTGACACCGGGCAGCTCGCTTAGGGCATCAGCAACACGAGCGGCGTTGCGGGCCATAGCATCCACACGCAGGCGCAGTGTTTCCAGCCCTTTGGAGAGAACCCACGCATTGAAGGGGGAGAGCGTATTACCTGTATTACGGACGAAAGGCTGAAGTGTCTCAGTAATCCATTTTTTGCTGCCCAGAATGGCCCCACCCATCACACGGCCCTGACCATCAATATGTTTGGTACAGGAGTAGATGACGACATCTGCCCCGAGTTCTAGCGGTTTCTGGCCGACAGGGGTGGCAAAGACGTTATCCACCATGAAGACAGCCCCCGCTTTATGGGCGAGGTCGGCAATATGGCGGATATCCAGAACATCCAGCATCGGGTTGGAGGGGGTCTCAATCAACACGGCCTGCGTGGGTTTGGAGAGAGCTTCTTCCCATGCCTTGGGGTCTGTACCATCCAGCATGACAGTCTCGATCCCGTAGCCGGGGAGCAGCGAGTCTAGAAGCCAGTGCGTGGAACCGAACAGGGCACTGCTGGCCACGACGCGGTCACCAGCTTTTAGCTGGGCCAGCAGGGCGCAGGAGACAGCACCCATGCCGGTGGATGTTGTCTGGCAGGCTTCAGCCCCTTCCAGTAGGGCCAGACGGTCCTGAAGGGCATCAACTGTCGGATTGCCGTAACGGGAATATTGGAGATGCTGAATCGTACCTTCAAAAGTGGCATCGGCCTGTTCCGCACTATCATAGACAAAGCCGGATGTCGGGAAGATGGCGTCTGATGTTTCGCCATGTTCGGTACGGTTACGGGTATCATGCAGCAGACGTGTGTCGGTGCGGCAGGAGGCAAGGAAGGATGGGTCGGTAGAGGGCATGGGTTCCTCCAGCTTGAAGAGGCAGGGCCACAAGGCGACCTGCCCGATTAGGATGGAGGCCGTATGAAGTCCTGATTCTACGGAAGAGAAACAGGGCCTCTTTAGCGCATGTTTTTTTACCTCGCCGCAAGCCGGCCTATCAAATCACGAGGGTGGCTCACCTCTCGGCAGAGCCACGCCCCGACTATGCGCCCGGGGAGGGGGAGCGTCAAGGCGAAGCAGCGACGCCATGTTGCAAAACTGTGTAAAAGGGGATTGCATGGCACTCGGCCTGCCAGTATAAGTGCCTCCACAAAGCGGATGTAGTTCAATGGTAGAACGGCAGCTTCCCAAGCTGCATACGGGGGTTCGATTCCCCTCATCCGCTCCAAACTTCCCTTAAAAACCGAGCCAGTCCGTTCCCCAGCCTCAGAGGGATGGAGAGGTGGTTCTGTGTCGTGCCAGCAGAAGATAGCTGAGTGTGGAGACGAGCAGGGCTGTCAGCCATGAGATATCCACGCCATGCAGCCGTGCCAGCAGCGCACCATGATAGAAGGACAGGTTGAGGAAGGGAATTTCTGCCAGAATTCCCAGCCCGTAGCTGAACAGGGCCGGGCCGTTCACAAGCCCGTAAACGCCGCCATCCCGCTCGAAGAAGGAGGGGACATGATAGTCTCCCTTACGGATGAGGTAGAAATCCGCAAGGTTGATGGCTGTCCACGGGATCATGACGGCCATGAGCAGGTCCAGTAGTGCACTGTAGGCCGCATTGAAGGACTTTGCCATGAAGAGGGCCATTGCCGTAGCCGTCAGGATGATGAGCAGCGTGATGATGAGACGGCTGATTCCGCGTGGCTGCCAGCTGGTGCGGCAGCTATGCAGGAGCGTGATGAGGGACAGTGTGCAGCAGTAAAGGTCCATGGCATTGGCAAAGGCGATGGACAGCCCCAGCACGAGGATGATGAGGCCGGCCCACGGTCCTGTCATGTGGGTGATGGCAATGGCGGGAGAGAGGCCTGTGGCGGCACTGAGGAACGCCCCAGCCGTCATGGCCAGAAAGGTGCCGCCGACCGTACCGCCATAGCAGGCAAGGAAGATGCGGGGATAGCTGGCCTTTTCATCCGGCAGATAGCGTGAAGAATCCGAGACGTAAGGAGCCGTGGCGATCTGCCAGAGAACGGCGATGGAAAAGGCCTGCAGAAACCCGGCGAAAGAGCCATGCATGTCTGCCAGAAAGGCTTGCCCGTGGGGCAGGCTTGCCAGCCCGACAAGGAAGCAGAGCAGTATGACGGCAGTCGTGATGAAAGAAACAGCTGAAGAAAAGAGTTCAATCGTCCTGTAGCCGATGATGCAGGGGAGCAGGCTGAGAACAGCCATGATGAGAATGGCTGGATGTGCCCCCAGTGCAGGCACGACGCTCCGCAGGGCATCACCGCCCACCACGCAGTTGGAGGCGACAAAGCTGACATACATGATGACGACCATCAGGATGACCGGCATGGCTCCCCAGGCCCCGAACTGCCCCCGGCTCTGGATCATCTGCGGGACACCCAGCCGTGGCCCCTGCACGGCATGAAGGGCCATGAAGACGGCACCGATCAGGCTGCCCAGCAGGAAGGCAAGGGCCGTGAGAGTGAAGGAGATATGGCACTGCAATGGCCCCAGTGCTCCGGTCACGACTGTCAGCAGTGTCATGTTGGTGCTGAACCAGATGGTGAACTGGTCCCGTGGGCGGCCCCGCCTGTCTGAGGCGGGGATGGGGTGGATGGTGTGCTGTTCAATCGCTGAGAACATTGATGGTCTGCCTTGCCGTGAGCCGTGCCTGTCGTACCCTGTTACAGGCTGATGTTGATGCGCCCGTAATAATAGCCGCCTGTCATGGGGATACCGGCGGAATTGTTGTCATAGAACAGCGTGCCAAGGTAGGAATTCTCGGCAGGCATCCGGCGGGGGCGGACATTGAAGAGGTTGTTCCCGCCAACAGCCAGATGGATGCGCTTTGTTGCCTGAAAGCCGACTTCAAGGTCTGTCAGCCATGCAGGCGTGTTCACGAAGCGGTGGAACTGGCTCTGTGAATATTGCAGCGCAGCAGGGGCCTGATCCTGATAGGTTACGTTATTGACCGTTTCGCCATAGCGGGTCTGGCGGAGATTCACGCTCCAGCGGTTCAGCTTCCAGTAGGCATTGAGGACAATCTTGCTGCGGGGTGAAGCCGTGGTGAGATAACCGATCTGCTGGGCATTGAGGATGGGTGATCCATCCGCATAGGTGTTGAGATGGTGGATGCGGGTGCGGTTCAGATTGAGGGCCATGCTGAGATTCAGCGAGCCATAGCGGTGCAGCTTCAGGTCGTAATCGGCCATGATGTCTAGTCCCTGCGTGCGGGTGCTGGCCCCGTTGGTGAAGTAGGTGGCCGTCACGTTGTCCGGGTCCAGCCCGCCGGGCAGGGTGGCTCCCATGAGGGCGATGGCGTTTTCCGCCGCATTACCCTGAAAGCTGCCACCCGGCGCAATGCGGTTGCGGATGTTGATCTGATACACATCGGCAGAAACGTGGAGGTTGGTGACCGGCTCCATCACGATACCGCCGCTGGCGTTGGTGGAGCGTTCAGCCTTCAGTCTCTGGGCACCAAGGGAGCTGGCCGCTACGGAGCTGACAGGCAGGCTGGCAACGGCTCCGTTGGGGGTAACGCTCAGTGCGCTGTAATGCTGCTCCAGCAGGGTTGGGGCACGGTATCCATTGCTGATGGTGGCCCGTACGGCAAAGCGTTTCGTGAAGTCATACCGGGCAGCGATCTTGCCCGTCTGGGCGTTGCCTGCATCGGTGTAATGCTCATACCGCCCGCCGATATCGACATCGAGATGACGGAGGGGATGGAAGTCGGCATCGATGTAGCCGGACCAGACATTGCGGTTCCATGAACCCGCATTCTGCGGCATCAGGCCTGCAAAGCCCTGAAGCCCGCCTTTGTAGTAGGAGGCAGGCTCACCAGCCCCGATGGTGTATTTCTCCAGCCTGTGCTGGGCACCGAAGGAGAGGTCCAGAGAGCGGCCTTGCGTAAAGGCGAATTTGCGGCTGATGTTCAGCGTGTTGTTCCACTGTTCGTTCTTGAAACGCTCTGTCCGTGCCCTTGTGGGAGATGTGCCGTAATCGGCATAATAGGCCGGGTTGCCGCTGTTCTTCAGCGTCATGTGGTCATCATCAGCCCCGTAGGTCGTGTTGGCATCCCAGTGGAACCCGGCAGGCAGGCGGCCTTTCAGTCCCAGCGTGACGGCATAATCCTGCTCTTCCATGGCCTCGATGGGGGCGAAGCCGTTGGGATAATATTGTGGGAATGTGTCTGGCGTCCGGTAATCCTGAAACCCTTCACCGTGCCGGTGGGCGTAGGTGACAAAGCCATAGCCTTCCAGCGACTGGGTGAAATGCTTGCCGAAATTGAGGCTGAGAGTTTGCCGTGTCTGTTCAGCGAGGCTGAGGGCAGGGTCATCATAACGGCCCGTGCGGTCATCTATGCCTTTCTGGATGAAATGGTCGGTATGGAACATCTGCCCGGCCAGATTGACATAGCCGTCCTCGCCAAGGGCAAAGCCTTTGTCGAAGCCGAACTGATACTGCCAGCCATCGCCATTATAGGCGTTTGCCCCGGTCTGGGCATCAATGTCGGAGCTTTTGACATTCTTCTTCAGCACGATGTTGATGACACCAGCCAGACCGTCCGCTCCGTAGCGGGAGGCGGCACCATCCCGCAGGATTTCGATATGGTCGATGGCTTCCGGGGGAATCATGTTCAGGTCCACCGGGCTGGAGCCTTCTTCCGGCCCGCTATCGGCACTGATGTTCGCTGTGGTGTGGCGGCGGATGCCGTTGACGAGTACCAGCGTATGGTTGGGGTTCAGCCCCCGCAGGCGGATGGAGGATGTTAGGGCTGAGGCATCATAGCCCGCCGTGCTGATGGTGACGGATGGATTGATGCGGGCCAGTGCATCTGCCACGTTGATTTGCCCCGTGCGCTGGAGCTGCTGGGCCGTGACGATATCAACCGGGGAGGTGCTGGCACGGGCACGTTTCAGCGGCGTATTAGTCTGCCGGACAGTTAGATGCTCTGCGGATGTGGCATTGATGGCATGGGGCTTATGGTGGGAATGGGTTGGGGTAGCGTGGGGAACAGCCTTTGTTGTGCCGCTGCTTTTCTTATGGACTACTTTGGCTTCCGTAACTGGGTTGCTGGTGGGTGTGGCTGCCAGAGCGGAGGATGCAAGGCCGGACATGGCTGTAGAGAGCCCGAGGCCAAAGCTGCATGAGCCCATCAGACAGGACAGGGACAGCAGGGAGGCAGGCAGACGGTAAGGGCCATGCAGGCGGGACATTGTGGTTTCTCCAGAGTGCGAAAAGAGCGGCGGGGTTTAGTGGGCTGAAGGAAAATGGGCAGCGAGGGCAGCGATATGTTCTGGCCCGATGCCGCAGCATCCGCCGATGATGTCTGCGCCTTCTTCATGCCAGTGCCGTGCAAAGTCGCTGTAGCGGTCCGGGGTCAGTGTGCCATCCAGTGGCGTAATGCTTTCATTGGCACCGTCCCCTTCGCCGTCATGATGGTTGTGGGCAAAACCATTGGCATAGACGCCAAGACGCAGGGTGGGTGCGGTTTCGCCTGCATGGGCTTTCATGGTCTGCCGTGCCGTCTGGAGGGCCGCTGCCATGATGCGGGGATCACTACAGTTGAAGAGCAGGGCATCCAGTTTCAGCTGAAGGGCGGCTTGTACGGCATCTTCCAGAAGATCACCTGAACGCAGGCGTATGGGGGTTTTCTGATGGACAAGAGCCACCGGGTCGGAATCATCCAGTGTGAAGGAGCCCCAGACGGGGCGTGTATCATCCGTATTCTGGCGGATGAGCCTGTGTGCCGTCTGTAATTCGGCAATGCTGCTCTGTGTCTCAGCCAGCCAGAGATCGACGGATGGGGCCAGCCCCCGGATGAGTGGGGTCAGGATGGCTGTAGCCTTCTCTGGTGTGAACAGGTCGGGTCGGTAGGAGCCACAGGCTGGTGGCAGTGACCCTGCCAGAAGGGGGCTCGTCTTTTCCGGCTGTGCCTGTGCGGCGATGGCCTGACGCCCCAGAACACCGGAGAGACGGGCGAGGTCTTCGCCTTTTTCTGCGAAACGCTCTTCACCGATATGGAAGGGCACCACGGCATAGCTGTTGGTCGTGATGACCTGTGCCCCCGCCTTAAGGAAGTTCTCATGAGCCTGTTGAACCAGATCAGGCCGTTCCATCAGGCTGAGGGCTGACCATTCCGGCTGGCGGAATGGTGCCCCCATGCGGTGAAGCTCACGCCCCATCCCGCCATCAAGGATGAGAGGAGTGCGAGCATTCGCGGGAGAGATGGACGTGATGGAGGAAGGCATGGCGTCTCTGTCTCATCGGGGGATGGCTCTGTCCCCTGTATTTTCGTTTGTTAAAGGAGTGCCATGGGTAAAAAAAGCGGAAGAAAATATCAATCCCATACACATATAAGCATAATGTTATATATAAAGTATAGGTGGCGATAGGAGCGGCAATTATTGGGGAATATAAATGAATATAAGTTAATGTGATGTATTTTATCACATAGGGATATGATTATTCCGATGTAAAACAGTGTAAAAAATATTTTGCTTCATCCTAGCAAACTCTCCGTATTCCCTTGCTGGAATATGAAAGATGATTCCCACCATCTGCGGAAAAGACGGTGGGAGCAATGTGTTAGGGATTGTTGAGGGTATCTTGATATTTTTGCCCATCGAACACCCAGCGGTCATTTCCATCGACAATGATATCGGCCATGCCATTATGTCGCTGACGAGCGATGCGGATGGTACCATTTACGCTATCCAGCAGAGTGTCCCACTTAGTGCCATTCTTGCGATAAATGGAAGTCGTACAGCCCGCTGAACCACAGAGGCGATAGGATTGCAGTTGAACAAATAGGATCGTGTCTTTCTGTTTGGGGGCGAGCTTAGCCGTACCTGTTAGGACGATGGGCTGCTCATTGTGGCGGGCTGCATCTTCCAGTAGGTCGGTGTTCAGGCTGCGGGCGGCATTGTCCAGTTCCGTACCAGGCTGGGATTTCAGCTCTACAGGCAGGGTGCTTGCAGACTGGGCTGCATGATGGCGGTGTGCCGCATGTTTTGAGGTGGCTGCCCCGGCGGGATTGAGTAGGGCAAAGCCGGAGAAGGCCACGACAAGGGCGGCAGAGCGCAGGCTTTCGGTAAAATTATGAAAGCGGCTAGAGGTAGGCGATGGGTGGGTCATGGCATTGTTATCCTCTGGCGAAGAACGGAAAGGAGACTGAAAAGCCCGCCAAGAGGGCGGGGAAAGAGCAGGGCCGTTATTCATATCGCAACGTGACGACAAGCACATCCCGATAGGCGGGACGTTCAGGGTCTTCCGGCTCGACCGCCGTTACACCGTGATAAACCCGGTGATCGTCTACAATGGCTGTATCTAACGGGTCTGTCAGGGTGAAGGAGCCTAGAACGGTCTGTCGGTCCAGCGCATGGATGCTAGTGATGCCCTCGCGGATATTGCAGCGATTGACCATGAAGACGAAAACCCAGTCCACACCATCACGATGCATTCCTTCCGGCGTGGGGAGAGCATCCGCATCATTGGCGGCCTCAATGCGGAACTGATGCACTTCCACATGCCATGAGGCAGGCTGTGGCCGTTCTGAAGACAGATGATCCGCCATAGTGGAGGTCGCCTGAAGAATGGCTGTAAGGGCTGGATGTTGCCCGATATCATCCGTGATCGGGCTGAACCAACGCTCTACGCCACCATTGAGTAGGTTATAATCCCGGCTCTGGTAATGGGGCTGGTGTTCTTTGCGAGTTAGATCGTCGCCAGTGATGGAGAAGGTAGCATAACGGCGGCGGCGGTAACGTCCACCATCGGCCATGTAGAGGTCCACGCCTAGATCGTTCCAGCTTTCTGCAAAACCTTGCCAGTCTTTTAGACCGTAAGATTCCAGCCATGTTCTGGCTTGTGGTGCTGGCAAAAAGGCAAAACCGTCTTTTGTGATGTGCTGTTCGGTAGAGGTCGCAATTTTTGTGCAGGATGGCGTCATGGTGGGCGGCTCCCTGTAGCCGTAATGAAAACAGAATGGAACTGGCCCCTGTCCGGCATTACGGAGCATGATGGCACGTCTGTGCAGTATAAGAGGTCTCTGGTCTGCTGTCTTGCGCTCTATGTACTCTTTATAAAAAACCCCTCCGCACGATGTGGAAGGGGTTTTTCTTACCGGAGCCGGGAGAGGGTCTTACTTACTCTCATCTTTGATCGGCGTTTCTTTGCCGTTCAGGTCCGGATTATTGGGCCGGAAGCGTTCGCTAAGAGCGGCACAGATGGTACGGAAAATACCGCTAATGCCCATCTGATGCTGGCGAAACAGCCCTTCATGAATGAAGCGTGCCAGCTGAGCCCCGAGGCCGTGTCCACCAAAACCTTTCTTGGAAGGCCACATGCCCCATGCGTTGTAACGCCCCAGAGCTACAACGGCACCACGGTCGGTATAGACAAACGGAACAGGCTGTTTGCCTGCCAGCTGACGAGGAATAGCGACACGCCCAACGTAACGGCCTTCCTGTCGGGCTGCCTGAGCCGTAGGAGCCGTAGGGTTGACCTCCATACGGGCGCAGTCCCCAATGGCGTAGATGGACGGATCTTTCGTGGTCTGGAGCGTATCGGTGACCATGATCTGTCCGCTGCGACTAAGCTCAAGATTCTTGAGGAGGGATGTTGCAGCGCAAGCCTTCACACCAGCGGCCCAGATGGGGAAGTTGGACTCAATACGACGACCATCCTTGAGAGCGATATAGCCGCAGCCAACTTCACTGACCATGCCGTTGGTAATGACATCAAAGCCCAGCTTTTCCAGCTCGGCCTGTGCCTCAGCCGATACCTGTTCAGGGAAAGGCGGGAGAAGGCGGGATTGTGCTTCAATCAGCGTGGGTTTCAGCAGTCGCTTCCGAGCAGACGGGCCGAGGCCGGGTGTATTGTCGATGGCCTGGCAGAGTTCAGCAGCCAGCTGCACGCCTGTGGCACCACCACCGACAATGCTGAGATTGACAGGCTTGTTCGTCAGCTGTGCCCGCTCAATCAGGGAGCGGAAACGGTCGTGAATGACCTTCGCATCTGCCAGAGTGTTGAGGAAGAGGCAGTTCTCTTTTGCACCCGGTGTGCCAAAGTCGTTAGCACAGGCACCCAAGGCTACGATCAGCAGGTCATAGTCTAGAACCTGCCCGTTTTCCAGATTCAGCGTTTTGGTGGTGCTGTCGATGGTGTCCAGTGTACTCTGGATGAAGGAGAAGCCGAAGCGTTTGGCAAGCTCGTTGAAGGCGAAAAGATTGCCCTTCGGGCCAATTGTGCCAGAGGCCAGCTCATGCAGAACGGGCTTCCAGATATGGACAGCGTTCTGGTCGATCAGTGTAATTCTGATTTTGGAATTGTGGCTGAGCTGAGTTGCGGCTTCCAGCCCGCCAACACCACCTCCCAGAATGACGACATGCTTTTTTGCGGACATGAAACCGTTCCTCGTTTTTCCGACGTGATTTTTGTGACAGGCGCAAACAGGACGCACAACATACTTTTTGCTCTAGCCGTCTGCCCCAGTATATACAAGCCCCGTCATGGTAATCGACGTGGTTTTCTGAGTATATCAGTTCCTTATTCAGGAAGGGATCTACTGTCCGCTGGTAAGTGTAGGGCAGGCCATGCTGCATTATGAGCCATACCCTACTATATCTGGGTCTTAGAGCCCGGATTTAGCTCCGATAAGAGCCATTGATGTCGATGTAACCGTGGGTTAGATCGCAGGTCCAGACGCTCGAACATCCCGAACCAAGGCCTATATCTGCCGTGATTGTGATCTCCTGTTGGCGCATATAAGCGTCCAATGCATGGACATCATGTTCCTTCACGCCGCCTTTACTGGCGACCCAATGGTCCCCAATAGCGATAGAGAGGCGGTCCCTGTCAGCAGGCTCGCCACTCTTGCCAACGGCCATGACGATACGGCCCCAGTTTGCATCCTCCCCAGCGATGGCGGTTTTCACCAGCGGAGAGTTGGCAATGGCCATAGCAATCCGTCGAGCGGACTGCTCGCTTTGTGCGCCTTGCACATCGACACGGATCAGTTTTGTGGCCCCTTCGCCATCACGGACAACCAGCAGAGCCAGTTCATGGAGCAGGTCCTTCAGGGCTGCTCGGAACTCGGCCAGTGCTGAATCCTCATGGCTGCTGATTTCCTCATGCTTTGCCTGACCGGTGGCAAAGAGCATCAGCATGTCCGATGTGGAGGTATCTGAATCCACAGTGATGGAGTTGAAGCTCGGCCCTACACCCTCTTCCAGCAGTGCTTGGAGTACAGGCTGAGGCAGGGCAGCATCCGTAGCGACATAGGCCAACATGGTGGCCATGTCCGGGGCGACCATGCCAGACCCTTTGGCAATTCCCTGAATGCAGACCGGCGTATTACCAATCGTCACTTCACGGCGGGCAGCCTTAGGGAAGGTGTCGGTCGTCATGATGGCACGGGCAGCGTCCTCCCAGCCATCATCATGTAGGGCTTCAATAGCTGCGGGTAGAGCAGAGAGAATCTTCTTATAAGGAAGTGTCTCACCAATAACCCCGGTAGAGGCGAGGAAAACATCCTCAACGGGACAGCCCAGCAGGTGAGCTACCTCACCAGCACAGGCTACCACGGCCTCTTCCCCGGCACGGCCAGTGAAGACATTGGCATTGCCGGAGTTTACCAGCAGTGCCCGTGCATGGGGCGTGCTGGCAAGGGCACCACGGCACCAGGGGATAGGAGCCCCCGGGCAGAGATTGCGGGTATAGACACCCGCTGCTGTCGTGCCGGGGGCGAACTCGACCAGCATAAGGTCGGTCCGCCCGCTATAGCGGATATTAGCCTCCACACCACTAAGCCGCACCCCGGCGATGGAGGTCAGTTTAGGCAGTGAAAGTGCCAGCGGGGAGCGGGGGTATGGTTTAGCCATGGCTTAGTGTGTTGCCTGTGCTGGGGCAGCAGCCGGAGCCGGAGCTGGTGCGCTGGTGATAGGCTGGCCCTTGGCATCATAATGTACGATTCGAGCCTGCTTCTCAGCAGCTTCCACAACCTTCCGGACTTCCTGACGGATCAGGTCACGGCGGATCTGGTCACGAACCTGCTCAAAGCTCGGTACTGGGGCCGTTCGTGTGCCCAGAACCTGAATCACATGCCAGCCATACTGGGTATGAACCGGCTTCTGGGTAATGGTGCCGGACTTCATGGAGAAGGCGGCATTGGAGAAGTCAGGGATCATGTCCCCACGCTTGAACCAACCGAGGTCACCACCGTTTGTCCCACCGGAAGCCTTGTCCGTGGAGAGGCGGCTGGCCAGCTTGGCGAAGTCAGCACCCTTGTTCAGCTGACGAATGATGCCCTGTGCCTTGGCTTCGCTATCTACGAGGATATGGCGAGCATGAACCTCTTCTTCAGGCTTCTTGGAAGCATAATGCTCCTGATAATAAGCCTTCAGAGCATCGTCCGTCAGTTTCGGAGCAACCTGCTCTTCCAGATAAGCGTTCTGGAGAACGTTGTTGGCGGCAGCTTCCATAGCAGCTTTAACGGCAGGCTTGCTGGCAAGGCCGGCCTTGTCGGCCTGAATCTGGATGGCCTTCTGGTCAATGAGCTGGTTAATCAGCAGAGGAATAATGACGGCAGGCTGCAGCTGACGGGCTTCCGGCGGCAGTGTGGTAGCGGCACGCTGAACATCACCCAGAGTGATTTTCTGATCATTCACGGTGGCCAGCAGCATGTTTGGGTCTGCTGCGGGCTTAGCCTGCGGCTGTGCAGCAGCAGCTGGATTGGCGTCAGCAGCCAGGGCCTGCGCCGTCAGCGAGGCAGAAGAGGAGACGCCCCCGATGAGGGCTGTGCACAGGAGGAGAGAGCGGGAAAGCCGCATGTAAGACCTCGTCATTTCAATCTGTTAAAACTCAGCCTTTTCACCATGACAAAGCCTGCTTGCCCTAGCAAGGGCTTTGCGGGCAGAAAGGCGAAGTATTTCCTATATTTTATGTCATTATTGGTGCTGTGCCCAGAAGTTGGACGGGGGCTTTCCCATTGACCACAATGGCGAGGCCCCTTATGTCGGACATAATATGAAAAGCGTTGTGACCATCCGCAGCAGGCGTTTCCCGGTTTCCCGTGGGGAAAAGTGGCGTACGCGGTCGCTGATGGCAAAATTTTCAGGGTAACTCATGCTTTCACGCCTTGCTCGCGCCCTCTTTGGCCACTCCAACGACCGTTCGCTCAAGAAGTATCAGCGGCGTGTGCCAGAGATCAATGCTCTGGAGCCGCAGGTGCAGGCTCTCACGGATGATGAACTGAAGGGCAAGACGGTAGAGTTCCGTCAGCGTCTGGCTGAAGGTGCGTCTCTGGATGACCTGTTGATAGAGGCCTTTGCCGTCTGTCGTGAAGCTTCACGCCGTGTGTTGGGTATGCGTCACTTCGATGTGCAGCTCATCGGGGGCATGGTCCTGCATGATGGACGGATTGCCGAAATGAGGACAGGTGAGGGTAAAACCCTTGTCGGTACTCTGGCCGTCTATCTGAATGCCCTTTCTGGTAAGGGTGTGCATGTTGTTACCGTTAATGACTATCTGGCCAAGCGTGATGCTGAGGAAATGTCTCGCTTGTACAGTTTCCTTGGCTTGACCACCGGTGTGATTATCCCGAACTTGACGGACGACCAGCGTCGTGCGGCCTATGGGGCGGATATTACATACGGAACGAACAATGAGTTCGGCTTCGATTATCTGCGGGATAATATGAAGTATTCGCTGGATGAAATGGTTCAGCGTGCCTTCAACTTTGCCATTGTCGATGAGGTGGATAGCATCCTTATTGATGAGGCTCGTACGCCACTCATCATCTCTGGACCTGCGGATGACAGTTCCGATCTTTATCGGCATGTGGATGCCGTCATCGCCCAGCTGGTGAAGGAACCGGACGTCTTCGAGAAGGACGAGAAGCTACGCAGCGTCACGCTGACGGAAAAAGGCTCCGACCGTGTTGAGGAGCTGCTTCAGGAGGCTGGCCTTCTGCATGAAGGTGGGCTGTATGACCTTCATAATGTCTCGGTCGTTCATCATGTGCAGCAGTCCCTGCGTGCTAGGACGCTCTTTACGAAGGATGTTGATTACATCGTTCGTGAAGGCAAGGTGATGCTGATTGATGAGTTTACGGGCCGCATGATGGATGGGCGTCGTTACTCCGATGGTCTGCATCAGGCGTTAGAGGCTAAGGAGGGTGTGGAAATTCAGCAGGAAAACCAGACGCTGGCCTCCATTACCTTCCAGAACTATTTCCGTCTCTATCCCAAGCTGGCAGGCATGACCGGTACAGCCATGACGGAAGCTGACGAATTTGCCGAGATTTACAATCTTCAGGTTGTGGAGATTCCGACAAACCTGCCTGTCCGCCGTAAGGATGCGGATGACGAGGTTTATCTCACGGCGGAAGAAAAATATGAGGCTGTGGCAGAGCTTGTCCGCAAGGTGCATGAGACAGGTCAGCCCATTCTGGTCGGTACGGCCTCTATTGAGCAGAGTGAGGTTTTGTCACATCTGCTGCGGCAGAAGCGGATTCCGCACAATGTGCTGAATGCCCGCCATCACGAGCGTGAAGCCAGCATCATTGCGCAGGCTGGTGCGCCGGGGGCCATTACCATTGCCACGAACATGGCGGGCCGTGGAACGGACATCAAGCTTGGTGGCAATGTCGAGATGCTGGTGGCAGAGAAGACCGCTGGCATTGAGGATGAAGCCGAACGGGCCGCCGTTGCGGAGCAGGTCCGTGCGCAGGTGGCTGCTGACCACAAGAAGGTGCATGAGCTTGGCGGGCTGTATGTCATCGGGACTGAACGGCATGAGAGCCGCCGGGTGGATAACCAGCTGCGTGGCCGGTCTGGTCGTCAGGGTGACCCCGGCAATTCCCGTTTCTTCCTGTCCCTTCAGGATGATTTGATCCGTATTTTCGGGTCAGACCGTATGGGGGCGATGATGCAGAAGATGGGCCTCAAGCGGGGTGAAGCCATCGTGCATCCGTGGCTGAACCGGGCACTGGAAAAAGCGCAGAAGAAGGTCGAGGCGCGCAACTTCGACATGCGCAAGAATACGCTGAAATATGACGATGTCATGAATGCTCAGCGTAAGGAGGTTTACGCCCAACGCCGTGAATATATGGCATCCAGCGATGTATCCGGGGTGATTGCCGACATGCGGGGTAAGGTGATTGAGGAGCTTGTTCATGCTCATATCCCCCCGAATTCCTTCGTGGAGGCATGGGATATTGACGGTCTGGCGACGGAGCTGCATCGCATCCTGAATCTGGATATGCCGATTGCCGATTGGGCAAAAGAAGATGGCATGGATGAAGAGCATCTGATTGACCGTATCGAGGATACAGCCACGAAGGCCCATGCAGCCCGTTCGGCCACTGTCGGTCCGGACATGATGAGGCTGATTGAGAAGCACATCCTGCTGACCTCTTTTGATGGCGCATGGAAGGAGCATCTTCACGGGCTGGACCAGATGCGACAGGGGATTGGCCTGCGGGCTTATGCTCAGCGTGACCCGCTGAATGAGTATAAGCAGGAAGCCTTCCAGATGTTCACCTATATGCTGGAAGACCTGCGGATTCGTGTTGTGCAGTCTGTTGGTCATGTCCAGCCCGTCAGTGAAGCCCCGACCATGCCGTCAATGCCGGCAGGCATGATGGAAGAGGGAGCCTCTGAGGAGGAAGCTCTGGATACGGCGACATTGGCTCGCTGGCTTAATGAGGTGCCCCGTAATGCACCATGCCCTTGTGGGTCTGGGCAGAAGTTCAAGCACTGCCACGGCAGAATGATTTAAGAGGGAGGCCGCCTTTTTCGGGCGGTTTTTCAGCGCACGTTGCTGGTGCATGGAATATAGACGTTTAACGTTTTTGTAGGAGAAGTAAGGTCCATGGCAGGACATTCACAGTTTAAGAACATCATGCACCGCAAAGGGGCGCAGGATGCCAAGCGTGCCAAGCAGTTTGCCAAGGTTATCCGTGAGATCACGGTGGCAACACGGTCCGGTATGCCAGACCCGGCCATGAACCCCCGCCTGCGTGCCGCCATCACGGCAGCCCGTGAAGTCAACATGCCCAAGGATACAGTTGAACGTGCCATCAAGAAGGCCAGTGGTGCCGGTGGTGGAGAAGATTATGTGGCCGTCCGTTATGAGGGCTACGGTCCTGCTGGCGTGGCCATCATCATCGAAGGTCTGACGGATAACCGTAACCGCACGGCCTCCGAGGTGCGGGCTGCGTTCTCTAAGCACGGTGGCTCAATGGGTGAGACCAATTCCGTGTCCTTCGGTTTCGATCATATCGGTGTCATCACCTACCCGCAGGATGCTGCTTCCGAAGATGATATGCTGGAAGCCGCTATCGAAGCCGGTGCCGATAATGTGGAAACCACGGAAGACGGCCACGAAATCACCACAGCCATGGAAGCTCTGATGAGCGTGCGTGATGCCCTCGAAGGCCGCTTTGGTGAACCCCGTTCCGCCAAGCTGGACTGGCGTCCGCAGACGACCGTCACGCTGGATGAAGATCAGGCCCGTTCTGTTCTCAAGCTGATTGACGTGCTTGAAGAAAATGATGACGTGCAGTCTGTCTATGCCAATTTCGACATTCCTGACGACGTTGCCGAGGCTCTGGCAGCTTGATCCGCCTGATGGGGATCGACCCCGGCCTGCGTTTTATGGGCTGGGGTATCGTGGATGTGGAGGGGAACCGCCTGCGCCATGTTGCTGATGGTGTTCTGGCAACCCAGAGCGGTGATGACGTTCCTCGCCGCCTCTGCGACCTGCATGAAGGGCTGATGAAGCTCATCCGTCAGTATGGTCCTACGGAGGCCGCCGTTGAAGAGACCTATGTAAACCGTAATGGGTCTTCCACGCTCAAGCTGGGTTATGCCCGTGGTGTGGCTCTTCTTGTGCCGGCTCTTGCTGGTCTCAGCGTGTATGAATATGGGGCTATGGCGGTGAAACGTTCGGTGGTGGGTACTGGTGCGGCCACCAAGGAGCAGGTCACCATGATGGTTCGCCGACTTCTGCCAGGGGCGGAAGTCAAAAGAGCTGATGCGTCCGATGCGTTGGCGATTGCCATCTGTCATGCCCATCATCGGGCCAGTGCGCAGCATGTGGCGGCAGGAGTACGCATGGCATGATCGGACAGTTGACGGGCCTTGTCTCCCATATCGACGGAGATCACTGCCTTATTGATGTAAACGGGGTCGGTTATATCGTATCAGCGTCCAGCCATACGCTCGGGCTGCTGCCCCGTCCGCCAGAAGTGGCCCGTGTGCTGGTGGAGACCATCGTGAGGGAAGATGCCATCCAGCTTTTCGGTTTTGCCGAGGCGGATGAACAGGCATGGTTCCGCCTTCTTACGACTGTTCAGGGGGTTGGTACCCGTGTGGCTCTGGCCATTTTGTCTGTCAGTCGGCCCGGTCTTCTGTGGAAGGCCGTTCATGCTGAAGATAAGACCGCCTTCACGCAGGCCGCCGGGGTTGGTCCCAAGCTGGCGACACGCCTTTTGACAGAACTTAAGAGCAAAGTGGCCAAAATGCCCGCTCCCGCCGGTGTAAGCGGGCCGACCATGGTGGCCGGAGGAAACGAGGCTGCCATCAGCACCAGTCTTCATGATAGTGGCGGACTGGAACAGGATGCTCTTATGGCGTTGGAAGGGTTGGGCTTCCGTCGTGTAGAGAGCTGGCCCATTGTCAGCCGGATTATCGGAGAGAATGACGGTGCAGGATTGGATGTCATCATTCGTCTTGCTCTCAAGGAACTGGCCCGGTAGGCAGAGGGTAGAGGGGAAGAGCAGGGCCGATGAACCAGTTTGCGCCAGAGACACCACCCGGTCGTGCGCCGGAGACGGACGCCACACGTCAGCCCGAGGATGTGGCTGATGCCACCCTGCGGCCTCAGACTCTCGCCGACTTTACGGGCCAGAAAGCCAGTCGGGAAAATCTTTCCATCTTTATCGAAGCCGCCCGCAAACGGGGTGATGCGTTGGATCACGTCTTACTGCATGGCCCGCCGGGATTGGGGAAGACAACCCTTGCCCAGATTGTTTCCCGTGAGCTTGGTGTGGGGTTCCGTGCCACATCTGGGCCTGTGATTCAGCGGGCGGGTGATCTTGCGGCCATTCTGACGAACCTTCAGCCCCGTGATGTGCTGTTTATTGATGAGATTCACCGTCTTCAGCCAGCGATTGAGGAAATCCTTTATCCGGCGATGGAAGACTTCCAGCTTGATCTTGTCATTGGTGAGGGACCGGCGGCCCGTTCCGTGCGGATTGATCTGGCTCCCTTTACACTTGTAGCTGCCACGACACGCTCTGGCTTGCTGGCAACACCTTTGCGGGACCGGTTCGGTATTCCATTGCGTCTGGTTTTCTACACGCCTGATGAATTGCGGCAGATTGTCAGCCGTGGAGCCGGAAAGCTGGGTATGACCCTGACGGATGAAGGAGCGGAAGAAATCGCCCGCCGTTCCCGTGGGACACCCCGTATTGCTGGCAGGCTGCTGCGCCGTGTGCGGGACTTTGCCCTTGTGGCGAAGAAAGAGGTTGTTGACCGTGCGCTGGCAGATGCAGCCCTCTCCCGGCTGGAGGTGGATAGTCATGGGCTTGATGCGATGGATAGACGCTATCTCCGTCGTATTGCCGAACATCACCGGGGTGGCCCTGTGGGAGTGGAAACGCTGGCGGCGGCGTTGGCAGAAGCCCGTGATACGCTGGAGGATGTGGTGGAACCCTATCTGATACAGGAAGGGTTAATCCTGCGGACCTCACGAGGGCGGATGCTGGGGGAACCGGGATGGCGTTACCTCGGTCTCAACCCTCCTTCTGATAATCTGGCACCACGGTTCCTGTAGGGCCGGTATGGGCGGCCATTAAGGAGAGAACGACATGGCGGCACATCACTGTCAATTTCGTGTTTATTATGAGGACACAGATGCAGGGGGCATTGTTTATCATGCTCGGTATCTGGGTTTTGCCGAACGAGCCAGAGCCGAAGCCTTGCGTAGCCTTGGGCTTGGCGTTGGGGAGATGGCGGAGCAGGACGGGATTGTTTTTGTCGTCAGGCAGTTGAGTGTCCGCTACCATGCGCCTTTGCGTCTGGATGAGCTGATGGATGTGGAAACGGTGCTTTTTCAGATGTCGGGCGCCCGGTTGAAGCTGCGGCAGGTCATCACTAATCTTTCTCGAAATGGGCAGAAATCGGTTGTGATTGAGGTAGAGCTAGCCTGCCTGAAACTGGCCAGCATGACTCCGCTGCGTTTGCCCGTTTCTTATCAGGAAAAACTGGCGGGGCTGGAGGTATCAGGCGGGGACCCTGCCTGACAAAAGATTTAAAGATAAAGATGTTTGCTCTTTTTGCGTCCTGTGCCATTGAAAAGAGTACTTCATGCCGCAACATGGGGCAGTAGTCCTTTACCTAACCGACCATAGAAAATAGGAGAAAGCGGAGTGGATCAGGCTGTGAATTCGAGTGCTCTGGGTGCTGCCGGGGCGGCGGGGCTTTCGCCCTTTCATCTGTTCCTGAATGCTTCGCTGGCTGTGCAGCTGGTCATGATCGGGCTGGTGTTGTGTAGCATTTTTGTATGGGCGGTCATTGTGGAGAAGGTGCTTCTCCTGCGGCGGGTCAATCGGGAGGCTACGACTTTTGAGGACCGCTTTTGGTCTGGCGGGTCTTTGGATGATTTGTATGACAGCGAAGGTGCGCGCCCTGTCCATCCGATGGCTGCTGTTTTTGGGGCCGCTATGGGGGAATGGCGTCGTTCCTCTCGCATTGCGGGGATTGATGTGATTCACGGCGGCACGTCCGAACGTATCGACCGGGCCATTGGCATTACGATCAACCGTGAGACGGAGCGTTTGAGTCGCTATCTCGTCATGCTGGCCACCATTGGTCCAGTGGCCCCGTTTGTCGGGTTGTTCGGGACGGTCTGGGGTATCATGCATGCCTTTAGCTCTATTGCTACTATGCACAACACGAATCTTTCCGTCGTGGCCCCGGGTATTTCCGAAGCATTGTTTGCGACAGCCATCGGTCTGGTAACGGCCATTCCGGCCTATGTGGCCTATAACCTCATAAGCCGCAGCGTGGATAATTTTGCCGAGCGTCTGGAAGGATTCGGGACCGAATTTGCAGCCATCCTGTCCCGCCAGTCTGAAGAACGTGGCAGCGGGAGGGGCTGAGCATCATGGAGGCTTCATCACGCAGCGGGCGCAGCAGAGGCAGACGGAGCCGCCCGGAAGCAAATATCAACGTCACCCCGCTGGTGGATGTCATGTTGGTGCTGCTCATCATCTTCATGGTGACGGCACCGATGTTGACCAGCGGTGTGAATGTCGATCTTCCGCAGACAAGCGCAAAGCCTGTCAATTCTGATGACAAGCCCATTACGGTGTCCATCAAGAGTGATGGCAGCTTGTATCTGGGTGATGATCCTGTCAGCGCGGATGAGCTTGTAACTCGTCTCAAGCAGATGGCGAGCGATGATTCGGGCCGCCGTATTTTTGTGCGGGCTGATGCCCATATCGATTACGGCAAGGTGATGAGTACGATGGGGCAGATTACATCTGGTGGCTTTACCCATGTTGCCCTTTTGGCGCAGCAGCCCCAGGGCGGCCAGTAAGGAGAGCCTGCGTGAGCTTCTCTGCGGCATCACGATTTGATGAGATTCCACCGCCTTATCAGCGGCGGGAGCGGGGGCAGTCCGGCCTGGTGACGGGGGCGGTGCTGGTCTCCCTGCTGCTGCATGGGGGTGTGTTGGTTTTTCTGCTCTGGCATCCGCAACCGCCATTGCCGGAGCCACCGCAAGAGCAGACGGTCACTATGGTGTATGAGACGACCGGTGGTGCCCGTCCAGCGGCTCGGTCTGCGCATAAGGCTGAGGTTCCGGCTCCGCCCGCTCCGGTGGAGGCCAAGGCACCTCCAGCACCGCAGCCGCCTAAGCCGAAGCCGGTTGAACCACCACCACCTGCTCCACCGCCGCCTCGGCCTGTGCAGGCTGCCCCGGAGCCTTCTCACGTAGCTGTGAAGACGCCAATCCAGCAGCGAGCCCCTGTGCAGGAAAAGGGCGAGGTGAGTGAGCAGGCGAAGCCGAAGCGGGAACCTGTGCGTAAGCAGGCACAGGTGAAGGCTCCGGAGAGTAAGGTCGAGAAGCCACCTGCTAAGCCGCAACTTTCTCATACGCAGCAGGAGCATGAGGCCAAAAAGACACAGGAGGACAGCCGCTCCCTGTTGGCCACTCTGGATGAATACCGGAGTCAGGAAAAGCAGGAGCGTCCACCCAAGGCGTCGCCTAATCAGGCGCAGGGTGGGTCCCCTCGTGGGGGTGGTCGTCCGGATGGTGATACGGGTGCTTTGACGAGCGGTGAGCAGAATGCCATTGGGTCGTCCGTGCAGCGTTGCTATCAGGAAGATACGCTGGCTCGGAATTACCAGAATTTCTCCGCCCGCATGATGGTTACGGTTGATGCAACCGGCGAGGCACGCATGGTCACATTTTTGCCGGAGACTCGTGCCCGTATGGCAGCAGACCCGACATATCGGGTTCAGGCCGAACGGGCCCGGGATGCCGTGCTGAGTCCCACCTGTTCTCGCCTGCCCGTGCCCAAGCGTATGTTGGGGCAGGTGAGACAGTTTCGTTTTCTGTTCAAGCCCTGAGGCTGGATTTATCTGAGGTTATTGCATGTCCTTTTTTTCTGATACCGAGGCAGAACTTCTTCAGAAGCACCTCTCCCGCCGTTCCCTGCTTGGTGGGGTTGCTGCGGGCGGTGTTCTTGTCACGCCTCTGGCTCTGTTGGGAAGTCGTAGCGCACGGGCTGCCAGCGGAAGTGCCCCAGCAGAAATTACGGTGGCCGGGGCGCATCAGGCCCCCATTCCCATCGTGGTTCCAGATTTTGGGCCGGGGTTGGGGAGTCAGATTTCCAGTGTGATTTCTTCTGACCTCTCCAGCACAGGGCTGTTTCAGGTCATGGGGGGCACAGTACCTGCTTCCGTTCAGCCGAACTTTTCGGCTCTGAAGGCCCGTGGTGCCCGGGTGGCCGTAGCTGGAAGTGCTGCGGGGTCTGACCATGTACGGGTGGAAATGCGCCTGTGGGATGTCGTGGCAGGCCAGCAGCTGGAAGGCCGAGCCTATACGGCCTCTCAGAGCAACTGGCGTCGTATTGCGCATATCATTGCCGACTCCATCTATAAGCGTCTGCTGGGTGAGGATGGCTATTTCGATACCCGTATCGCCTATATCTCCCGGACAGGCCCACGGCGTCATCAGTCTACACGTCTGGCCATCATGGATCAGGATGGGGCTAATGCGCATATGCTGACCGATGGTAGCTGGCTGACATTGGAGCCTCGCTTCAGCCCCATCAGTGAAAAGCTGGCTTTTCTGTCCTATGCCAATAATCGCCCTCGTGTGTATGTGTATGATCTCAATACAGGGCAGCAGACCATTCTTGGCACGTTTGAGGGCATCTCTTTTGCTCCTCGTTTCTCGCCGGATGGGCGGAGTATTATTCTCTCTGCCACGACCAAGGATGGTGGAGCGGATTTGTATCTGATTGATCTGGCCACTCAGCACCGCCGCCGTCTGACATCGGCACCAGGTGTGATTGATACCAGCCCGTGCTTTAGCCCAGATGGTCAGAACATTGTCTTCAACTCCGACCGTGGCGGCTCACCGCAGCTTTATGTGATGAGTGCCAATGGTGGGGATGCCCGTCGTATTTCCTATGGAAGCGGCCATTATGGGTCGCCTGTATGGTCACCGAGGGGCGATCAGATTGCTTTCGTCCGTATTGGTTCGGGTGGGTTCACTCTCGGCGTGATGGGGCCTGATGGTGTTGGGGAACGCTCTCTGACACAGGGCTTCACCGTGGAGAGCCCAAGTTTTGCGCCAAATGGTCGGGCACTGGCCTTCTGCCGCCAGAATGCAGCGGGTGCCGGTGGTTCAGGCTTTACTTCTTCCGTTGCCGTGATTGACGTGGCGGGGTTCAATGAGCATATCATTCCCACTACGACAGGAGCTTCTGATCCAGCATGGTCGCCACTGCGCCGCTAAGTCTAGGGAACGGTTGTTTGGAGCCATGGGAGGCATTTGACTTTCATGGCTCTGGTAGCTTTTGGGGCTGCCATGCGTCTTTCCTCACCTGCATCTTGCAGGTGGGTGAAAACTCCCCCACTTACTGGGGGGCATCTTTTTGCAGGAGATTGTCATGAAGTTGAAGATGTTCGCTGTGCTGGGCATGGCCTGCGCACTGACCGCCTGTAGTGGTGACCACAAGAACCACGATAATGACGGTGATGGGCAGAATACGCAGCAGATGAGCCAGGGTCCTGTCCCGGGTAGTCAGGCTGATCTGGTCGCCACTGCTGGGGATCGTGTCTATTTCGAGCTGAACAAGAACCAGCTCAACAGCGAAGGTCGCGCTACGCTGGATAAGCAGGCTGCTTGGCTGGCTCGTTACCCGCAGGTCAATGTTCTGGTTGCTGGTAACTGTGATGATCGTGGTACGGAAGAGTACAATATTGCTCTTGGCCAGCGTCGTGCTAACGCAGCTCGTGAGTATCTGGAAGCCAAGGGCGTGGCTCCGGCTCGTATCATGACGATCTCTTACGGCAAAGACCGCCCGACGGCTGATGGTGATACACCGGAAGCATGGGCACAGAACCGTAACGCCATTACGTCTGTCCGCTAAAGCAGGCCCGGTTCTGGGAAACCTGTAGGAGGGGCGGTGGTGCCTCTTCAGCAAAGGTCGGGCCGGTTTTTCTAACCGGCCCGATTTTTTTTATGTGCGATTATTGCTTGTCCGTTGGGAGATGAGATCATGCGTCATTTGGCTCGGCCTATTTCAGGTCCTGTTTCAGCCATTCTGAAGGGAGCCTTGGGGGCAGTGCTGCTTTCCTGCACGGCGACCGTAGCTTTTGGCCCAGCATGGGCGGATGATGGTCTTTCACGTGAAGCGATTATGAAGCAGCATCAGGCATTGGCCCGTCAGCATGGCGGTGGCAGTGATGACAGCACGGACAGTCTTTATGATCAGGGTGATGATCTCTCTGCGCCGTTGCCAACAGCCTCTAGCAGCAGTGAAAGCAGGTCTTCTGCGGGGAGTTCCTCAGGCCGGAGTGGAGGAGACCTTGTTGCCAGCCTGCTGGAGCGTGTGAATTCTCTGGAAGGTCAAGTACGGGAGATGCACGGTCAGATAGAGCAGCTGAGCAACCAGCTTCATCAGGATGAAGCAACGATGACCAAGCAGCTCGGGGACATGCAGTTTGCCCTTGAGAATGGCCATCATACTGTAGCCCGTCCATCGGCTGAGGCTGAAGCAGCTGGCTCTGCTACGGCCGCAGCGGCACCGGCAGCAACACCACATACAGCTTCTGTTGCGGAGACATTGCAGGCTGGCCGTGCAGCTTTGAAAGCTCATCAGTATGAGACAGCCGAGACACAGGCCCGTCAGGCACTCAAGCAGAGTAAAACGGGCTGGAGCCATGCGGAGGCTCAATATCTTCTGGCGCAGTCTCTTGCCGGGCAGAAGTCTTATAAAAGTGCGGCTCTGACTTATTACGATGTGTATAGTCATTCCCCGGATTCCCCTCGGGCACCGGAGGCCCTTTTGGGTGTTTCAGCCTCCATGTTGGCACTGGGTAACAAGACGGCATCTTGCGAGGCATTGCGGCGGCTTCATAAAGAATTTCCCAATGCTTCGGCTCGTGTGAAATCTTCTGAGAAAATCTTCAACGAGCGGGCTGGCTGCCATTAATAGCAACGATAAAGAAGATGGACCGGTCACGCAGGGTGAGTTCGCCTCTCTTATGGAGCGGCTTGGGCCTGTGGGGCCGGATGAGGCGGCGCATCCGCTTTGCATTGCGGTATCTGGTGGCGGGGATTCCATGGCTCTGGCCCTGCTGGCTCGACGGTGGAGGCGGCATGTTCTGGCTCTGGTCGTGGATCATGCTCTGCGTGCGGAATCAGCCGAGGAAGCTGCCTTGACCTGCCAACGTCTGGCGGCGTTGGATATTCCTTCACGACAGCTTACGTTGGGGGCTTTGAAACCCGGCGGTATGCAGCAGCGAGCCAGAGAAGCACGGTTTGAAACACTGGAAGCGGCCTGTGTTGAGGCTGGCGGCTCTGTTCTGCTGGTGGCCCATCATGAGGCAGATCAGGAAGAAACGCTCTGGATGCGTCAGGAGCGGGGGAGTGGCCTCCGGGGGCTATGTGGCATGGCAGCCCGCACCGTGCGGGGGCGAATTACGTTGCTGCGGCCATTGCTGGGTATCCGGCCGGAACGCCTGCGGGAGGCGTTGCGGCAGGCCGGAGTGGTTTGGTGTGAAGACCCTTCCAATCAGAATCGCCGTTTTCGCCGTGTGCAAGTCCGGCAGGACCTGACCAATGATGAGCGGCGGGAGATGCATGAAATCAGGCGACGTGCCTGTGTCGAACAACAGGACATGGAGCAACGGTTGGCAGAAAGTACTGCCCGCCATGTAGCTTGGCAGCAGGAAGGGTGGCTGAAACTTGCCCCCGACGCTCTTCTGGATCCGCTAGAGGATGAGTTGTTGGGGCGGCTGATTCGTCTCGTAGGGGGGCAGGATTATGCGCCAGACCGTCAGGCTGTTGCGGCTTTGCGGCAGGCGGGGATGGGGTCTCTGGGACGGGCTTGCCTTGCTCCTCTCCGAGGACGGGAAGCGGGCTGGATGCTGTATCGTGAGGCCCGGAATCTGGAAGAAAAGGCACCGGCTCGTCATGGGCAGTGTTGGGATGGGCGTTGGCGTTATCTGGGGCCGGACCGTCCGGATGTCATGATTGCTGCTTTAGGGCCGCATCGGCGGGAGGGGCGTGATGTACCGGCATGTGTTCTGCCCGCTTTGCCAGCCTTGTGGGCTGGGGATGAGTTGATTGCCGTGCCAGAAGATATGAGGGGTGTGTGTCCTGATTTGCCCCGTGCGCCCTTTGTCTGGGATGGAGGCACGCCTCTGACCGGGGAACGGGACTGGGGTGGCTGAAACCCGCTCGATAAATGCGACAGAATGACGGTTTTTCGTCCATTTTGGTTTGATGGGGGTAGGAACGTCGCCAGAAATACCTATCTTGAAGGGACTAAGTGTGGTGTGGGCTTTGCCCTTGCGCCCCGATTTGTGAGGTTTTTGTAGAAATGAAAAACATTGGCCGTAATGTTGCGATCTGGGTGGTTGTTGTTCTGGCGGCCATCGGCATGCTGGCGGCATTCCAGCCGGGAGGAAGTCGACAGGCTGTTCAGAAGATCGCCTATTCCGACTTCATGCATGATGTGGAACGCCATGAGGTCCGTTCTGTTACCATTCGGGAGCAGAATATTTCTGGTGTGCTGACGAACGGGACATCATTCGAAACCTACGCACCATCCGACCCGGCGATGGTCTCTCGCCTGACAGATGCCGGGGTAGAGGTCACGGCTCACCCGCCGCAGAGCGATGATAACCCTATCCTTCGCTATATTGCGGCCTATCTGCCTATCATTCTGATGCTCGGTCTGGGCTTCATGGTCTTCCGTCAGATGCAGAATGGCGGAGCTGGTCGTGGTGCCATGAGTTTTGGCAAGTCCCGTGCCAAGATGATGGTGGAGAAGAAAGGGCGTGTCACCTTTGCCGATGTGGCCGGGGTGGAGGAATCCAAGGAAGAGCTAGTCGAAATCGTGGACTTCCTCAAGGACCCGCAGAAATATACCCGTCTGGGTGGTAAGATTCCCAAAGGTGTGCTGCTGGTTGGCCCTCCCGGTACCGGTAAGACATTGCTGGCCCGTGCTGTGGCGGGTGAGGCGAATGTGCCTTTCTTTAGTGTGTCCGGTTCTGACTTCGTAGAGATGTTTGTCGGTGTTGGTGCGTCCCGTGTTCGCGATATGTTCGAGCAGGGTAAGAAAAATGCCCCCTGCATCATCTTCATTGATGAGATCGATGCCGTAGGCCGTCAGCGTGGTGCTGGTATGGGCGGCGGTAATGATGAACGTGAGCAGACACTCAACCAGATGCTCGTTGAGATGGACGGCTTCGACAGTAATGAAGGTGTTATTCTCATCGCCGCTACCAACCGGCCGGACGTGCTGGATCGTGCCTTGTTGCGTCCGGGCCGTTTCGACCGTCAGGTGGTTGTCCCTAATCCTGATGTGAAGGGACGTGAGAAGATTCTTCAGGTCCATATGAAGAAGCTGCCCCTTTCCTCGGACGTTAATCCAAAGGTGATCGCTCGTGGGACAGTCGGCTTCTCCGGGGCGGAGCTGGCCAATCTTGTTAATGAGGCCGCTCTGTTTGCGGCCCGTCTGGGCCTGCGGACGGTCAGCATGGCACAGTTTGATGAGGCCCGTGATAAGGTGATGATGGGAGCGGAACGCCGTTCTGCTGTCATTGATGATGCCGAGAAGAAGATGACAGCCTATCATGAGGCGGCTCATGCGTTGGCATCCTATTTCAGCCCCGGTGCCGACCCCATGCATAAGGCTACGATTGTTCCTCGTGGTCAGGCTTTGGGAATGGTGCAGTCCCTGCCGGAGAAGGATAACCTCACATATAGGCGGCAATGGTGCTTCTCATGGATTGTCATATGTATGGGTGGCCGTGTTGGTGAGGAGGTCATCTTCGGTCACGATCAGGTCAGCGCTGGGGCGTCCGGTGATATCAAGAGTGCAACCCGTACGGCCCGGAATATGGTCACGCAGTGGGGCATGAGCGATAAGCTCGGCATGATGGATTATGGCGATGCGGACCAGATTTCCGGCATGACAGCCCGTGAGGTTGACCAGGAGGTCCGTAAGATTTTGGATGCTGCTTATGCGACTTGCCGCCACATCATTCTGACCCATATGGATGCCCTACACCGTGTGGCTCAGGCCCTGCTGGAATATGAGACCCTGACTGGTGAAGAGATCGGGCGTCTTATTCGTGATGAGCCGTTGGGCCGGACGGATGACGAGGACCAGTCCTTTAGTGGACGTAGGCCCTCTGTGCCGTCTGCTGGCAGTGGAGGTGTGGCATCGTCTGAAGGGCTGACGGCTACTCCTGAAGCTGTTTGATGTAATAGACTGTTTGTGTTGATGAGCGGGGCGGGCGTGTGGCAATGGCCATGCGCCCGTTTTGTTTACGAAATACTTGCGTATCAGGGGAATGGCTGGCATTTCAGGGGGCGTTTTGTGGTGTAATAGGTGGGGCTGTCCTGTCAGCGACTGGTAAAAAGCAGGCAGAGAGACAGAAAAGGCAGAGAGGAAGTCATGGCAGATAAGCGGATGTTTTTCGGTACTGATGGTATCCGTGGTACGGCCAATACGGCACCCATGACGGTTGAAATCGCTCAGAAGCTGGGGCAGGCGGCGGGACTTTATTTCTGTCGGCAGGATGAAACAGGGCGGCAGCATCGTCATACGGTTGTCCTCGGTAAGGACACACGCCTTTCTGGCTATATGATCGAGTGCGCCCTTGTTTCGGGCTTTCTGTCCGCAGGTGTGGATGTTGTTTTGCTAGGCCCCCTGCCAACCCCGGCTGTTGCCTTTCTTACACGCTCTCTGCGGGCTGATCTGGGGGTCATGATTTCAGCATCCCATAATCCTTTTACGGATAATGGGATCAAGCTGTTTGGTCCGGATGGGTTCAAACTTTCAGATGCCGTGGAGAAAGAGATTGAGGCCCTCATGGCGGAAGATCTGAGCGGTCAGCTGGCATCCCCTGCGGCTATAGGTCGGGCTTCCCGTCTGAATGATGCGGCAGGGCGGTATATTGAAAGTGTCAAATCATCCTTCCCTCGTGGATTGCGTCTGGATGGTCTGAAGATCGTGCTGGATTGCGCGCATGGCTCTGCCTATCGTGTAGCACCTGCCGCTTTGTGGGAACTGGGAGCAGAGGTCATTACCATAGGGGCTTCTCCGGATGGGCTGAATATCAATGATGGTGTTGGCTCCACCCACCCAGAGGCTCTTTGTGAGGCTGTGCGGGCCAATAAGGCCGATTGTGGCATTGCGCTTGATGGTGATGCGGATCGTGTTCTCATTGCGAATGAGCGTGGCGAGCTGGTGGATGGTGACCAGATATTGGCCCTTATTGCTACGCTCTGGAAGCGGATGGAGCTTCTGGATGGTACTGAAATTGTGGCGACCGTCATGTCCAATATCGGGCTGGAAGAGTACCTGAAAACACAGGGGTTGAGCCTGTATCGCACGGCGGTAGGGGATCGCTACGTTGTAGAGCGTATGCGTCAGACCGGCGGTAATCTTGGCGGTGAGCAGTCTGGTCATATGGTGCTGTCTGACCACGCCACGACAGGGGATGGCCTTCTGGCGGCCCTTCAGGTTCTGGCGGCTCTGGTAGAATCTGGCAGACCAGCAAGTGAGCTCTGTCATCTTTTCACGCCATATCCCCAGACACTAAAGAATGTGCCCTATAAGGGAACAAACCCTATGCAGCATCCAGCTCTGGGAGAGACCGTCCGCTGGGCGGAAGAACAGCTTGCCGGGAAGGGGCGTCTCGTTTTACGGGCCAGTGGAACGGAACCTTTAATTCGTGTGATGGTGGAAGCCCGGGATGAGGGGCTGGTGGCGAATGTGGTGGAGAAGGTCAGTGCCCACATTCAGCAGTTAGCAGCCACTGACTAGTACAACGGCACTGCGTATAAAGAAAAAGCCCCCGTGCCTGTGGCAACGGGGGCTTCTTTGTCAAACTACTGGCAGCATAGGAGGGAGCAGATAGTGTGTCCGCTCCCTCTTTTTGCTTCAGCCTGCCTGACGCATAGGGGGCGTTCCGTCAGAAAAGCCTTGGGCGGTAACATGGCTGGTATTGTTGTGCATTACGGCCGGGTCCTGAAGAATATAACCACGGCCCCACACAGTAGTGATCATATGCTCAGCTCCAAAACGCTGGAGTTTGCGGCGCAGTTTGCAGATGAACACGTCGATGATCTTCATCTCAGGCTCATCAATGCCGCCATAAAGGTGGTTCAGGAACATGTCCTTGGTAAGGACAGCCCCTTTGCGGAGAAGAAGCAGCTCCAGAATGGCGTATTCCTTGCTGGTCAAGTGCAGGAAGTGACCATTGACGCTGACCATCCGGCTTTCCAGGTCCAGTTCCAGCGGGCCGACACGCAAGCGTGGCTCGGAGATGCCATAGGCACGGCGGGTGAGGGCCTGAATACGAGCTTGCGCCTCGCTCATGTCGAAGGGCTTGGTCACATAGTCGTCAGCACCAGCGGAGAAGGCGGCAACCTTGGTTGGGGAGTCCGTCCGGGCAGACAAAACCATGATGGGCGTCGAGATGCGGGAGCGTCTCAGCTGGCGGATCAGCTCCTCTCCCGGCAGGTCAGCCAACCCTAACTCGGTTATGAAAAGATCATAATCGTAGTGCTTGAACATGTTGAGGGCTTCGTCAGCGGTTCTGACTTGGTCGACCGCATAAGACGATTTCCCCAACACCTTCACCAGATGGTTCACCGCAACGCTATCGGTGTCAGCGATGAGAATACGCATAATTTCAACTCCCCTTGGACTGGTTGTAGTATGGAAGATATTTTTTATAGGATGCAACCTTTGATTGTTTTTCTTGTAATCCATACAACTAGAACAGAGGCTATTTCTGTCCCCCTTATGGGGCATTTTTGTGTTGAGTAAATGATATTTTGGTGTCGTCTCTTGTGGGGAACAAGAAAATAAGGGGAGGGGCACTCAATAATTAATATGAATACTTTTCCTATTGTGTGTATTAATCCATGTATATTTTAATTTCTGCGAATATCACGGGAACGTGAAACGTATTTCATTAAATAAAGAAAAAATTAAAACAAGAATGTTGCTCCGTTAGACCAAATTACCGAACACACTTATCGGTGTAACTTTCTTTTTTTACGGGACGGGAATGGTCTATTAATTTTTTTACGCAAAGGAATAAAACCGCTTTACTCCCATTTTTTTAGAGCAAAACTTTTTAAAATAGGATTCTAGAAGTCTGGATTTTTAGGCCTCGCCGGATTCCGTTTTGCTGGAGGCCAGAAGCTGAGTGATGTGTTCTGGCGTGCCGATCAGCGCACAGGCAACAGGATGTGTCTTGTCCGCAACCAGCACGATGCGTGTCTGTGTAGAGCTGGGGAAGAGGTCGGTTTCAAGCGTGAAGACGGACGCACCCTGCTGGCTCTGTGCCTCTGCCTCACGAGCCGCTTCGCTAAGGAGGCGGGCACTGATGCGTTCTAATGCGGGGAGGAGTCGGCTGGCGGTCTGCTCTTCCGACTCTGCTGGCCCTGCCTCATTGGTGGCAGGGCGGCGATGATGGGCAATCAGCTCATTCCAGCCCGCACGAGTCAGGAAACTGGGAATCCCCGCCTCTGGTGTATCCCGTTCAGCACGAAGGATAAGGCCGTTTTGGGCCAGAGAGAGGATGTCCAGTTTGGGCAGGCGGGTCGGATCAAGCGTGATGGCCATTAGACCCACTCACCAGAGCGCATGAGGGGAACTTTCTGGCCGTTCTTCACCCCATCAATATCAATTTTGTCAGAGCCAATCATCCAGTCGATATGAATGATGGAATGGTTGGCTCCACGGGCAATCAATTCTTCTTCGCTCAGCCCATCAGGATCGGTCATGCACTTCGTGTAGGCTTGACCGAGTGCGATATGGCAGGCGGCGTTCTCATCGAACAGGGTGTTCTGATACAGGATGCCGCTCTGGGAGATGGGGGAGGAATGAGGGACGAGTGCCACTTCACCGATGCGACGTGCGCCTTCATCGCTATCCAGAATCCGGTTCAGCACATCTTCGCCCTTGCTGGCATGGGCCTCCACAATGCGGCCTTTCTCGAAGCGGACCTGTATCCCATCAATTAGGGACCCCTGATGGAAGAGTGGCTTAGTGCTGGAGACAGTCCCTTCCACACGGGCACAATGTGGTGTGGTGAAGACCTCTTCTGTTGGGATGTTTGGGTTGCAGACAACGCCATTTCTGGCCTCTTCAGCCCCACCAGCCCAGAGATGCCCGTCTGCCAGCCCGACCATCAGGTCCGTGCCCGGTCCGGTGAAGTGCAGGGCATCAAAGCGGCGGTCATTGAGCATGGCGGCACGTGCATGAAGTGTCCGGTTATGCTCTGCCCATGCGGAGACAGGGTCAGCCACATCCACACGGGAGGCATGGAAGATGCCGTTCCACAGGGCGGTGAGGGCTTCATCTTCTGGCAGGTCGGGGAAGACCTGCTGGGCCCATGCTGGGGTCGCACAGGCGATGATGTTCCAGTTGATGTCAAAGCTGGTGATACGCTCCATGGCCGGACGATAGGCAGCGGAACTGGCCCGGCTAACACGGGAGATATGGTCCGGGTTCTGGTCCTTCAGCAGGGTGGGGTTTCCCCCTGTGATGGCCATACGGGCCGCCCCTTGGCCAAAAGCCTCCGCCATGCCGTTAGCCAGCCAGCCCGCAGCCGTGTCGAAACTGTCTTCATGCCCGTGGGTGAAGCGGGCTAGCGTCGTTTCATCATCCTGATACAGGGTGGTGACGAGAGAGGCACCGGCCTTGTAGGCATGGGCAGTAATACGCCGGATAAGAGGTACGGCCTCCAGTCCCGCTGTAATGATGAGTTGCTGGCCGGGGGTGATGTTCAGCCCCGTGCGGACGGAAACCTCCGCCAGACGGTCCAGAAGCTGCTCATGTGTGAAGGATGATGTGGGCATGGGATAGTCTCGTAAAATGATGATGTTTGGATGGACATTAGAGGGACAGGATTTCGTCCAGTGCTTTTAGCAGGGCATCCATTTCTTCATCCGTTCCAATGGTGATGCGGAGCCAGTCGCTGATGCGGGGGCTACTTCCCTGATGGCGCACAATGATGGCCCGCTCCCGCAAACCATTGAAGAGCCGATCAGCCGAGCAGTCGGGGTGATGAACCAGAATGAAGTTGCCTACGGAGGGTAGAACCTTCAGCCCACGCTCCCGCAGGGCCGTGGTGGTGCGGTCCCGTGTGGCGATGATGCGGGACACGGTTTGCTTCAGCCATGCCTTATCCCGGATGGATGCTTCTGCTCCGGCTTGGGCTGGGCGGGACAGGGGATAGGAATTGAAGCTGTCTTTGACCCGTATCAGTCCTTCAATTAGTTCAGGCGAACCGATGGCATAGCCTACACGCAGCCCTGCCAGCCCGGAAGATTTCGAGAAGGTGCGGATGACGAGTAGATTAGGATAACGCTGCGTGAGTGGAACAACGCTTTCACCACCAAAATCGACATAGGCCTCATCAACGATGACCGTCTGGGAGGTAAAGCGTTTCAGTAGCGATTCAATAGCGGACACAGGCAGGCCGATGCCGGTATTGGCATTGGGATTGGCGATGATGACGCCACCAGCCGGACCTTCATAATCCTCCACGGCAATGGTGAAGTCCTCCCGCAGGGGAATGGTGCGGTATTCCAGTCCGAACATCTGGCAGTAGATTGGGTAGAATCCGTAGGTCACATCGCTGAATAGAACTGGCGCATCATTATGGAATAGTGCCTGAAAAGCGTGGCCGAGAACCTCATCGGAACCATTCCCGGCGAAGACACAGTCAACCGGAACATTCTCCTGCTCGGCAATGGCCGTACACAGGGCTAGAGCCGCTGGGTCAGGATAGAGGCGTAGGCGGTCATCTGCACTGGCCTTTATGGCGTCCAGCGCACGGGGAGACGGACCGTAGGGAGACTCATTGGTGTTCAGCTTGATCAGCGTGGCCATGCGGGGCTGTTCACCGGGGACATAAGGTTGGAGGCCGTGGACCTTCTTGTTCCAGAACTGGCTCATCGTGCAGTCTCCTCAGCAAACAGGCTGCCCAGCCCCTGACGGTGGGCAAGATCACGGGCGGACAGGCCCTCGGCATCACGAATATCCGGGTTGGCACCATGCTCCAGCAGTAGGCGGGCCATACCTTGACGTCCGAACATGATGGCAAACATGAGCGGCGTGCGCCCGGCATGGTTTGCCTGATCGATGTGCGCCCCACGCTCCAGCAGCAGGCGGGCAATGGCCTCATATCCCTTAAAAGCAACACCAGAGAGAGCTGTGGCTCCTTTGGCATCTACGCCGTTCGGGTCGGCACCATTATCCAGCAGGAGGCAGGCCGTATCGAGCTGGTCGTTATAGGTGGCAACAATCAGCGGGGTATAGCCCCGGCTGTCGGCACAGTCGGCAGGCATTCCGGCTTCGAGAAACTGTTTGACCAGATCATTCTCTCCGTTGCGGGCCGCATCAATGAAAAGAGCGGTGATCTGCTCCGGGGTGAAGGACATTTCGGGCTGCGTCATGGATGGGCTGCCTTTGCGATAAAAGAATATGCACGTACGTGGCCTTCGAATGTCCCGCCTGTTGGCAGGCAGGTCAAGGGGGAAGGGCCTCTCTGATGTGCTGGATATGTGGTTGATACAGGATGGATGGAAGGGGGCAACATGATCGGAATCTGCCTTAGGGGCTGACAGGCATGGCCTGTTTGTACTCCGGATATAGGAAAATTGATCTTATTTGTCTGTTGGGCATTGCGTTCTTTCGTAGGATAAGGCCACTTGTGAAATATCTGGACTATGACAGGCCGTGTTAAGGGGCATGAGCCTGCCGTGGGAGACCAGATGATTGTTTGAATTGAGGACGTTAGATCAGTGAATAGTATGCTGTCGAAACTTGGCATAGACACGATCCGCACATTGGTGATGGATAGTGTAGAGCGCGCAAAATCCGGTCATCCGGGTACCGCAATGGCTCTGGCTCCGGCCATGTATGCTTATTGGCAGTTTACTATGTATTATAACCCGGCCGATCCCTTTTGGCCGGGGCGTGATCGATTTATTCTCTCGGGTGGGCATGCGTCCATCCTTCTCTATGCTACGGTCTTTCTCGCCGGGGTGAAGGATATTGAGAACGGACAGGTTGTTGACCGTCCGGCTCTGACGCTAGAAGACCTGAAGAATTTCCGCCGTTTTGAATCCCGCACACCGGGGCATCCCGAATATGGGCTGACGGCTGGTGTGGAAATCACAACCGGCCCGCTGGGGCAGGGATGCAGTAGTGCCGTTGGTATGGCCATGGCCGAGCGTTGGCTCTCCACCCATTACGGGCGGCCGGGCTATAACCTGTTTGGCTATCACATAACCTCTTTTTGTGGTGACGGTGACATCATGGAGGGCGTGGCCTCTGAGGCTGCCTCTCTGGCAGGGCATCTGAAGCTGGGTAACCTGACATGGGTCTATGATAGCAACCGCATTTCCATTGAAGGGTCCACAGATGTGACCTTCACGGAAGATGTGGCTATGCGTTTTGCGTCTTATGGCTGGCAGGTGCTGGAGGTGGAAGATGGTAATGACGTTCCTGCCATCTGCGAGGCCCTGAAGCAGGGGCGTGCGGAAACGACCCGCCCGACCCTGATTATTCTGAAGACGATCATTGGTTACGGGGCACCGGGCAAGGCTGGGACGGCTTCGGCTCATGGTGAACCACTTGGCATGAAGGAGCTGGAAGGGGCCAAGAAAGCCTATGGCTGGCCCGATGATGCCCCGCACTTCACTGTGCCGGATGGTGTGAAAGAGCATTTTCAGGCTCTGGCCGGACAGCGTGGTGCTAAGGCGCAGGCAGAATGGGAAGCGCAGTTTGCTGACTATTGTGCCCAGTATCCTCAAGAAGGGGATGAGCTGAAACACATCTTCGCCGGTACGTTGCCAGAGAGTTGGGAGAAAGACCTGCCGGTCTATCCCGCCGATGAGAAAGGGATTGCATCCCGCCAGAGTTCTGGTGAGGTGCTGAATGCCATAGCCGCTCAGTTCCCGTGGCTGGTTGGTGGGGCGGCGGATCTCGCGCCATCTACCAAGACCCTCATCAAGGGCGCACGGTCGTTGCAGGCACCATCCAACATGGTGCAGGAAGGGGCGCATTATGATGGTCGGAACGTCCATTTCGGGGTGCGTGAACATGCGATGGCGGCCATTTGCAATGGTCTCGCTCTGAGTGGCCTGCGGCCTTTCTGTGCCGGGTTCTTGATCTTCTCGGATTACATGAAGCCCGCCATCCGTCTTGCTGCTTTGATGCATCTGCCGGTGATTTATGTATTCACCCATGATTCCATTGGTGTGGGTGAAGATGGTCCGACCCATCAGCCGATTGAACAGCTGGCCCAGTTCCGGGCCATGCCGGGCCTGACCATTCTGCGCCCGGCAGATGCTAATGAGGTGGTGGAGAGCTGGCGTGTGGCCATGCAGCACCGTGCCGGCCCCGTCGCTCTGGCCCTGACACGGCAGAATCTGCCCACTCTGGACCGGACCCGCTATGCTTCTGCTGCTGGCGTGGCCCGTGGTGGCTATGTTCTGGCGGATTGTGAAGGTGAGCCGGAGATTTTGCTCATGGCTTCCGGCTCTGAAGTGTCACTCGTTGTTAGGGTCTATGAACGGTTGAAGGCCGAGGGTGTGCGAGCCCGTGTGGTTTCCATGCCGAGCTTTGAGCTGTTTGAAAAGCAAGATCGTGCCTATCGTGACGCTGTATTGCCTCCTTCTGTCCGTAAGCGTGTGGGTGTGGAGATGGCATCCCGGTTTGGTTGGGACCGCTATGTGGGGCTGGATGGTGCTGTCATTGCCATGAACAGTTTTGGTGAATCTGGAGCGGCAGCAGAATTGATGGAAAAATTCGGCTTTACAGAGCAGGCCGTTTACGAGCAAACCCGCACCTTGCTACGGGCCGCAGAAGACTGACTGGAGAGGAGTGAAAGCAATGGAAGGCACCCTGCCAGAGACCCCTTTGACCCGTCTGGCCCATCATGGCCAGTCCATTTGGCTGGATTTCATTAGGCGAGATTTTGTCGAAGATGGTCGTCTTGCCGCTATGGTGAAGGAGGACGCCCTGAAAGGGGTGACCTCCAACCCGGCTATTTTCGAGCAGGCTATCGGGCATGGTGCGGAATATGAGGATGCCGTACAGGCACTTCTGGAGACGGGTAGCCTGACCGCTGGAGACCTCTATGAGGTTCTGGCTGTAGAGGATATCCGTCAGGCCTGTCAGGTTCTACGCCCCGTATTTGATGAGACGAACGGGCGGGATGGCTATGTCAGTCTGGAGGTCTCTCCTTATCTGGCTCACGATGCCAGGAAGACTCTGGAGGAAGCCCGCAGGCTCTGGCAGCAGGTGGATCATCCCAATGTGATGATCAAGATTCCGGCAACGGAAGAGGCTATTCCAGCTATCGAGCAGGCCATTGCTGAGGGTATCAATGTCAATGTCACACTTCTCTTTGCCATCGGCATGTATGAGAAGGTGCTGGAAGCCTACGTAAAAGGGCTGGAGACCCGGATAAAAGCTGGTCTGCCGGTGGGCCATATCGGTAGTGTGGCTTCTTTCTTTGTTAGCCGTATTGATGGGCGGATTGATGCTCAGATTGACCGCCGCATAGCTGCTGATGACCCGGAAAGCAGGGCGTTGCAGGCGTTGCGAGGGCAGGTGGCTATTGCCAATGCCCGTATGGCGTATCAGCATTATCTTCGCATTGTGGAAAGTCCTCGCTGGCAGGCACTGGCCGCACAGGGAGCGCAGACACAGCGTCTTCTCTGGGCCAGCACGAGTACGAAGGATAAAGCCTATCGTGATGTGCTGTATGTGGAGGAGTTGATCGGTGCTGATACCGTCAACACGCTGCCGCCCCGCACGCTGGAAGCCTTCCGAGATCACGGGATTCCAGAGAGTCGTTTGGATCAAAATATAGAGGCTGCCCGTAAGATTCTGCTGGAAGCGGAGCGGCTGGGGCTTGATCTGGATGGTGTGGCCACCACTTTGTTGGAAGAAGGTGTGGCGGCTTTCGAGGTCGCTTTTGATGGATTGCTCGGTGCGGTTGCAGCCCGCCGAGAAGCTGTTTTGGGGGAACGTCTTATGCGAGTATCCTTGGCACTATCAGGTGAGTTGGAAAACGCCGTTGTCGCAGCTGGTAAGAGCTGGAGTCAGGATGGCAAGGTACGACGCATATGGGAGCGTGACGCCTCTGTCTGGACCAACGGGCCAGAAAGCAAATGGCTGGGCTGGTTGGATGTCGTTAAGAATGGGCGTGTCGCCCTTGAGGCTTACGAGGCCCTTGGCCGTGAGGTGAAGGAGCGCGGTTATAGCGACGTGCTGCTTCTGGCTATGGGTGGCTCCAGCCTTGGCCCAGAAGTGCTGGAAGAAACCTTCGGTCAGGTTGCCGGTGGGCCTAAACTGCATGTGTTGGATAGTACCGACCCCCAGCAGGTTGCTAGCTTCCGCAAGGCGATAGACCCGGCTAAGACGCTGTTCATCGTGTCCAGCAAATCCGGCAGCACGCTGGAGCCGAACATCTTGTTCGCCTATTTCTGGGATCAGGCAGAGAAGGCTCTGGGGCGCAGCCCGGGTGAGCATTTCGTTGCTGTGACGGACCCCGGTTCTTCGCTGGAAACAGTGGCTAAGGAGCATGGGTTTGCCCATATCTTCTATGGTAATCCGGAGATTGGTGGCCGGTATTCCGTTCTGTCCGCCTTCGGTCTCGCCCCGGCTGCTGCGGCGGGTTATGATGTTCGTGCCTTGTTGGACAGCACTCAGCTGATGATTGAGGCGTGCGATGCCTCTGTTCCTCCCGTCACCAACCCCGGTGTAAATCTGGGTCTAGCTCTCGGTGTAGCCGCAACGAGCTTCCGGCGGGACAAGGTCACGTTTGTGGCATCAAAGAAAATTGCCTCTCTCGGAGCTTGGTTGGAGCAGCTTCTGGCTGAAAGTACCGGCAAGAACGGCACGGGCCTCATCCCCATAGATGGCGAGCCGCTGGGCGCACCGGACGTTTATGGCGATGACCGTGTTTTTGTGGAGCTACGTCTAGGGCATGAACCTGTCAGCCCGGGGCTGAAAGCTCTGCGTGAAGCAGGTCACCCGGTTGTGACCCTGCATCTGGATGATGTCAGCCAGATCGTGCAGGCTTTCTTCGTGTTCGAGTTCGCCACGGCGGTGGCGGGGTCTGTGCTGGGGATTAATCCATTTGATCAGCCGGACGTAGAGTTTAGCAAGGTCGAAACCCGCAAGCTGACCAAGGCTTATGCTGAGACGGGTCACCTGCCGGAGGAAACGCCGTTCGCCAAGGATGGTAACCTCGCTTTCTACGCTGATGAACGCAACCGTGAGGCCTTGGGCAACGGTAGTGCAGAAACCATTCTGAAAGCTCATTTTGACCGTGTGGGCAAGAATGACTATATTGGCCTCCTGGCTTATATTGAGCGGAACAAAGCCCATATCGCCTGGGAGCAGACGGTGAGAACAGAGTTGAGGGATCAGCTTCATGTCGCAACAGCGGCGCAGTTTGGTCCACGCTTTCTTCACTCGACAGGCCAGGCTTATAAGGGAGGCCCCAACAGTGGTGTCTTCCTGCAGGTGACAGCAGATGATGCTGCCGATCTGCCTATCCCGGGCCATGCCTATAGCTTTGGTGTTGTTAAGGCCGCTCAGGCCCGAGGGGATTTTGACGTTCTGGCTGCCCGCGGCCGTCGTGCGCTGCGTGTGCATATTGCCGGGCCCCTGCATGCAGGGTTGGACCGTCTCGCTCAGCTGGTGACAGATATTTTAAAAGGAGCTTGAGGATGCGTATCGGAATTATCGGACTTGGCCGCATGGGTGGCAATATTGCTGTCCGCTTGACCCGCAAGGGGCATGATGTTGTCGCGTTCGACCGGACACACGCTGTCACCGAGAAGATTGTCGAGAGGTCGGAGAAGGGGCGGGCTCAGGGAGCCCCAACCTTCGAGAAAATGGTCGAGCTTCTTTCTGGTGAGGAGCGGCGTGTCATCTGGGTCATGCTGCCAGCCGGTAAAGTGACAGAAGATTGCATACAGAAGCTCGCTCCCCTGTTGGGCAAGGGTGACATCATCATTGATGGTGGTAACACCTATTACAAAGAGGATATCCGTCGGGCGAAAGAGCTGGCAGAGCGTGGCATTGATTATATCGATGTCGGTACTTCTGGCGGTGTCTGGGGCCTCGAGCGGGGATATTGCATGATGTATGGCGGCGAGAAACACGCCGCTGAGTATGTAGACCCAATTTTGGACGCTCTGGCACCAGGTGTGGGTGATGTGCCTCGCACACCGGACCGTGAGGATGATGGTCGTCATGATCCACGGGCTGAGAAAGGGTATCTTTATTGCGGTCCGGCCGGTGCTGGCCATTTTGTAAAGATGATTCATAACGGCATCGAATACGGTATGATGCAGGCCATTGCTGAAGGCTTTGATGTGCTGGCCAGCAAGAATTCCGAAAAACTGCCGGAAGAAGAGCGTTACGACTTGCATCTGGCCGATATTGCTGAAGTGTGGCGTCGTGGCAGCGTCGTATCTTCGTGGCTGCTCGACCTGACAGCTGAAGCCTTGGCCCGTTCTGGTGACCTGAATGAATTCAGTGGTGAGGTACAGGATTCCGGTGAAGGTCGCTGGACGATTGAAGCGGCCATTGAGGAAGATGTCCCTGCACCGGTAATGACAGCCGCTCTATTCACCCGTTTCCGGTCCCGTACTGGCAACAATTTTGCCGAGAAAGCCCTGTCCGCCATGCGGTATGGTTTTGGTGGTCATACCGAACGCAAGAAGAAATAAACTGTCCTGGAGAACGGGGGATGCGGATAGGGGGCCGCACCCCTTCTTCCCCCGGAAGGGAGGAGGAGACTCATATGACAGATACATCCCCGAAGATCAGGCTGGTGCTATCCGACATGGATGGCACCATTCTTGATTCTGACCATACTATTTCTCCCACAACCGCCGCAGCCGTACAGAGTCTCGCCGAGCGGGGAGTGGCTCTGGCCCTTGTGAGTGCCCGTATGCCAGCAGCTGTGTTGCCATATGCCCGGCAACTCGGGTTGAAGGGGCCATGTGCGGGGTTTAATGGCGGGGTCTTTTTCAGGCCCGATGGGACCATTTTGAAAAGCCATCATTTCCCCGTTGATGACCTTGTAGCCATTATGGAGGCTCTGTCGTCTTTTCCTGTAGAAATCTGGTTTCAAACAGAACAGGAATGGCTAGTCCCTAACAGCCAAACGCCGCTGGTAGTGCGGGAGAGAGAGCTGACGGGTCTGACCCCGCGGGAGGTGGTGTCTCTTCCTATTGTATCGGAAACGGTCAACCGTCTCATGGTTTGCTCTGATGATACGGCGTTGATTGCCCGGTTGGAGGAGGAATTGGCACATCCTTTTGCTGGACGAGCCAGCCTGTTGCGTTCTGCTCCCCATAAGCTGAACATCACGCCCGCTAAGGCTACAAAGGGCGAAGCCGTGTCCGAACTTGCCAAACTGTATGGTGTGATGCCGCAGGAAGTTGCCGCTCTTGGTGACGCCCCCAACGATATTCCTATGTTGCAGGCTGCCGGTATGAGCATTGCCATGGGGCAGGCTCAGGACTCCGTGAAGAAGCAGGCCAGTCATGTTACCGGAAAACCTGATGAAGGTGGCTGGGCATACGCAGCCGAGACGTTCATTATGCCGTCAGCTCCTTTTTCAGATGAGAGCGGAAAATGATTCGGAGGGTACGGGTATGACAACGGACATGCGCCATGCGGCTGTGGAAGTTCTGAAGAACTCAGAGGCCGTCGCTATGGAAATGGCGAAGCTGTTAATCAAGACGGTGAAGGAAAAACGGGAAGGCAAGGTACGCATTGCTCTTTCTGGTGGTTCTACGCCTAAACAACTTTTTGCGATTCTTGCCCGGCCTGATATGGCCCAGCAGGTGGACTGGTCCCGTGTCGAGATTTTCTATGGTGATGAACGCCATGTGCCAGAGGGTCATGCGGACAGCAACCATGCCAGTGCTCGTACGCTGTTGCTCTCCAAGGTGTCCATCCCGGCTGAGCAGGTCCATCCGATGCCAACAGCCAGCACGGCCAAGGAAGATGCTGCCCGGTATCAGAGTATTCTGGAAAAGGCCTACGGCTCCACAACCCTTGAGGCAGGCCGCCCACTGTTTGATATCGTCATGCTTGGTCTGGGCACGGATGGCCATACGGCATCCCTGTTCCCCGGTGAGTCTGTTCTTGAGGAAAAGAAGGCTTGGGTCAGCATCGCCGCCCCCAGTACAGCCCCGCATGAGCGTCTGACACTGACCTACCCAGCTATTGCCTCGAGCGCATTGGTTGTTTTCCTTGTTACAGGAGAAAATAAAGTACCAATGTTGGCCCGTTTGCGTCAGGGTGATGGCAGCATCCCATCCGGGCGTATTGTTTCGGAAGGGAAAATCCTCATACTGGCAGACAGCGCTGCTGCTGGAGAGCCTTCATGAACGTAGATGACTGTAAACGTGCTGCTGCCCATCTTGCTGCAAGCCTTGTTAAACCGGGGATGGTTGTCGGGCTGGGAACAGGCAGTACAGCGGCTTTCATGATCGAAAGGCTCGGTGAGCGTGTTGTCAAAGAGGGGCTGCAAATTCAGGCCATTCCAACCTCTGAGGAGTCAACAAAGCTCGCTCGTGCGGCGGGGATTCCGATCACGACGTTTGCAGATCATTCCGTAGTCGACATCACCATTGATGGTGCGGATGAAGTGGAGCGTAAAACGCTTCATCTCATCAAGGGGTTGGGGGCTGCTCTGCTGCGTGAGAAGATTGTTGCACAGGCGTCACGGCGTTTTGTTGTGATTGTCGATGTGACCAAACCGGTTGACCAGCTTGGCCAGCGGGTGCCCGTACCAGTGGAGGTTGTTCCATTTGGTTACGAGGCAACAGCGGCTCGCCTGGAGGCTATGGGGGCAAAGGTCATTCGCCCCCGTCGGCACCTGACGGGTGAGCTGCTTACTACCGATAATGGGAACAGGATACTTGATTGCGCTTTCGGTCCAATCGACGACGTGCAGGCTCTGGCAGCACGGCTTGATGGCACGGTAGGCGTGGTGGAGCATGGGTTGTTCCCCAATATGGCGACCGATGTGCTGGTTGCCACCGAACGGGAGGTTGAACAATGGGCGCCATGACAGAGAAAGAAGCTGCTCAGGCAGCATCTGGTATTGCTCCGCATTACATTGTGGTGATGGGTGTTTCCGGTAACGGCAAGACCACTGTAGCCGAGTTGCTGGCCAAGTGCCTCGGCTGGCCGTTTCAGGAAGGGGATGATCTGCACCCCAAAGCCAATGTGGAGAAAATGCGCAGCGGCCACCCGTTGACGGATGAGGACCGAGCCCCTTGGTTGGAGCTGTGCCATGACTGGCTGGCTAAATGCGCCGAGAAGGGTACAGGTGCCGTGCTGACATGCTCCGCCCTGAAGAAGAAATATCGTGACGCATTGGCCAAGCATATTCCGGTGCAGTTCGTTTATCTGAAGGTGGACCCGAAGGTTATAGAGGAACGGCTGAAGCACCGTGTCGGGCATTACATGCCGCCGACCCTGCTGCCAAGCCAGCTGGCTACTCTGGAAGAGCCGACAGATGACGAGCCTGTCATTCGTGTTCCCGGTGATGCAACGCCAGAAGAGCTGCGTGACCGTGTGATTGAGCGTCTGCGTGTTGTGCCGCCGCCGAAGGTGGTGGACTGATACGGAGTCATTGGCATCCGTTCAGTAATAGTAGTCCTTCGGGACATTCGATGATGGCGGGGCTTTGGCTCCGCCATTTTTCGTGAAAGAGGTAGCAATCATCTAAGTGGTCAGAGTGAAGCAGCTGTCTGCCAGCCCGGGCCAATAATGGCAATGCGGCGATGGCGGCCTGTTCCCTGTAGGATGATGGCCTCGCATTTTTCAAGATAAGTCAGCTGGCGGCGGGCGCGACCAAGAGAATGTGTGCCATAGGCACGGGCCAGAGCGGCATCATCAGGGCATGGCTCTCCCTTCATGGCAGCACGGGCCAACAGGAAATAGACGGGCTGCATGTCTTCGGGCAGGCGTCCGGCTCGCTGCTGGATGTCCTGCCATGCCTCGCTTTCAGCCTGCTCCCGGGTGATACCGCAGCGGATGGTGCTGAGCATGGTCTGGAATTGGGGCATGGGCAGGATATTGCGGGAGAATCCAGCCAACCGTGCCCGCATCTGGAAGTCCTGATACAGGGTAGCGAGTGGCCGGTAGGCGGCATCTTCATCTTGACCGGCTTCGGCTACCAGATTCCAGAGTGTCTCCGGGTCAGGTGCGGCCATCTGCTGGCTCTGCTGCTGTTCCTTGGCGTCACGAGAGGAGCTGTAGGCGTCCAGTTGGGCCAGTAGGTCCGGTTTAGGTGCTGCTGGTTCCTTACGGGGGCGGAGGACTGGTTCGGGTGGGGCTTCCAGAATGAGGTCCCGTAACTCATCCATGGGAATATTGGGCTGTTCCAACGGCATGAGGGCAGGCCCTCCCGCATGGCTGGCAGTTTCAACTGGGCCGATAGTCACTCGTTGGGGGCGGCGAGCCAGAGCAGGACCCAGAGCCATGAATTGCCCACGGGCAAGGTCTCGGAAGCCTTCAGCAGCACGGCGTTCCATGCCCAAAAGGTCGGCTGCACGGGCCATGTCGATGTCCAGAAAGGTCCGGCCCATCAGGAAGTTGGAGGCTTCCGCAGCGACATTCTTGGCCAGTTTGGCAAGACGTTGGGTAGCAATGATGCCCGCCATGCCACGTTTGCGCCCACGGCACATGAGGTTCGTCATCGCATTGAGCGAGATGCGGCGGGCTTCATCGGAGGTATCCCCCCCAGCGATGGGTGCAAAGAGCTGTGCCTCATCCACTACAATGAGAACCGGATACCAGTAGGCGCGTGGGGCTTCAAACATGCCTGTCAGAAAGGCTCCCACCGAGCGAAGCTGCCCTTCCGGTTCACTCTGCTCCAGATTCAGCACAACAGAAGCTCGGTGCATCCGCACACGCTCCCCCGCACTCCGCAGGCTGGCTTCGGACTGTGTGTCTGTCTCAATGACGAGATGATCGTATTTCTCAGCTAGAGTGACAAAGTCCCCTTCTGGGTCGATGATGACCTGCTGAACAAGGGTTGCGCTCTGCTCTAGCAGGCGGCGAAGGAGATGAGACTTCCCGGAGCCGGAATTGCCCTGCACGAGCAGGCGTGTTGCCAGCAGTTCAGGCAGGTCAATATGGGCATCCTCGCCACGGGTCGTGGTGCCAAGAAGAAGGGGGCCGAAATGTGATGAACTCATGGTGTCACTTTACCGGGCAATGAACGTGAGAGCCAGTGATGAACACCCTCCGCACAGCAATGGGCGGTAGAAAAACAACCTTGCAGCAAATACCCGCCCGTAGGGGCATCCCAGTCTAGCATCTCACCGCAGGCGAATAGACCGGGCTGATGATGAAGCATGAAGTTGTCGTCCAGAGCTTCACGCTTCAGGCCGCCAGCGGTGGAGATGGCCCGATCCAATTCGGCAGGGGCAACGAGACGCAGGGGGGCCTGTGTAATGGCATCTGTCAGCTCTCCCGCTGTGCGGGCTTCTGGGCAGAGTTGAACAAGCAGCTCCCGCATGGTGCGGTCTAGCCCCAATGCTTTGCGGAGTTTGTTGCTGCGGCTCTCACGGATGCGTTGGCGGGCGAGACGCTCCATGATGCGCTCTGGCTTCAGAGTTGGGCGGAGATTGAGATGGATTGTTACGGAGTTACTGTCTGATTCTGCCAGAGCCTGTCGTAATGGAGCGGAAAGGGCATAAAGCGGTGCGCCTTCTAGCCCTCTCTTTGTAACGATGATGTCACCCCGGTGTGTCTGTCCCGCAAAGCTGAGCGTGATGCCCCGGAGGGTGGCTCCTTCATGGCGAAGCAGGAATTCTTCCGGCCAATCCGGCATGAAGCCGCAGTTGGAGGGAGCAAAGGGGGCGCAGTATTTTTTGAGTAGAGAGACCCAGTGCCCATCGCTGCCTAGCCGTGACCAGCTTCCACCGCCGAGGGCGAGAATGACGGCTTGTGCTGTCTGGTGAACAGGCCCTTCCGGTGTCTGGAAGGTGAGGGAAAGGCCTTGCATGTCTGTCAGCCTGTGCCGGGGGAAGAACTGCACACCTTGTTCCTGAAGGCGATTTAGCCAGCGGCGCAGAAGGGGAGAAGCTTTGAGAGATTTTAGGAAGACCCGACCAGAACTGCCGGTGAAGCAGGGTTCGCCCAGCTCCTCGGCCCAGTGACGGAGAGCCTCGGGTGGCAAACAGCGGATAGCGGGTTCTAGCCAGTTCCGTGCGGTACCATAACGTTGAAGGAACAGGTCCAGCGGTTCGTCATGGGTAAGATTCAGCCCGCTACGACCCGCCATGAGAAATTTTCGGCCCGGTCTGGCCATATGATCGAACAGATGGACCCTATGGCCTTTCCTGCTCAGACATTCGGCAGCGAATAATCCGGCTGGGCCTGCGCCGATGATGGCGATGGGGGATGTCTGTGCCGTGCTGGTATCAGGCATGAGTGATCCGTTCGGGTTGGGTAATCTGTGGGGTGAGCTGTTGTTAGCCTGTTCCGGCCTCTCGGGGAAGACAAACTAGAGGTAGGCAGGCTATGGAAGAGATAAAGGCCATCAAGTGGCCATTGGGGAAAGGAATGACATGAAACTCTGCACAACGGTTCAGGAAATGCGGCGGGAACGGGCAAAGCTTGGGACCGTCGGTTTCGTCCCGACTATGGGGTTCCTGCATGAGGGGCATCTCTCTCTTGTCCGCCGGGCGAAAGAAGAGAATGAGACGGTTATTGTCAGTCTTTTTGTCAATCCCATCCAGTTTGGGTCTCCTGATGATCTTGCCAATTATCCCCGTGCGGTAGAACGGGATGTTGCTCTGTTGCAAAAGGAGGGCGTGGCCTGTGTTTTCACGCCGGATGTAGCGGAGTTCTACCCTGATGGTTTTGCCACACAGGTGGAGGTAGGCGGCGTAGCGCAGGAGCTGGAAGGTCCATCACGCCCCGGTCATTTTGCTGGTGTGGCAACGGTACTGACCAAATTTTTTAATATCATTCAGCCGCAGCGGGCTTATTTTGGGCAGAAGGATGCCCAGCAATGTGCTGTCGTCCAGCGTTTCGTGCAGGACCTGAACATTCCAGTAGAGATTATCACTCTGCCGACATGGCGTGAAGCGGATGGTCTGGCAGGGTCGAGCCGCAATAGCCGTTTGACGGACGAAGAACGCAGTCGTGCCCCGGTTCTGCATCAGGCCCTGTGTCGTGCCCGTGAGCTAGCCCAAGGTGGTGAGCGCAGATGTGAGGTTCTGGAAGATGCCATACGGGATGTGCTGGTGAAAGCCGGTCTGACAGAGATTGATTATGTCACCGTGGTGAACCCAGAAACCTTTCAGGCAGAAGAGACAGTAGGGGAAACGGCTCTGGCTCTGCTGGCTGTGAAGCTGGGGGCTGTCAGGCTGATTGATAATATGCCTCTGTTTTGAGGGGCATCTGTGATTATTCTGAACAAGAAGATGCAATAATTCTCATGTTGCTATTCAATGAAGTAGAATGGTCTTTCCTTGATAAAGGGGGCTATATCTGTCCTGTTATTCGTATGGGAAAAGTCATTCAAGACAGGATTGGTCCTATGGCTGCAACCTATGCATGGCAATACATGCTGGCATGATGCAAAAAACCCGGATTAGCTTCTGGTCAATCAACGGATGAGGGGGTAGCGTGGCGGAGTAATAAGGCATTTACATATGCTTGAAGGAGATATCGAGCATGGTTGAGAAAACCCCACGCACCGTTTCAGCCCCCAAGAAATTCATCATCGGCACGGGCCTGCTGGGTCAGCTGCATGATTTCGTAAAAGATTTTGGTGATAACGCTTTCATCATCAGTGACGAGTTCTTTGTTGAGCGTGTCGAGAAAGAGTCCATCGCTGGGCTGGAGAAAGCCGGGCTGAAGGGCAAGGCCGAGAAATTCCAGCGTGAATGTACGGATGCTGAAATTAAGCGTCTGGGTGAGTTGGCCAAGGCTCAGGGTGCCAATGTTATTGTCGGTATTGGTGGCGGTAAGACGCTGGATACCAGCAAGGCTGTGGCTCATTATTACAAGCTGCCCCTCATCCTGTACCCGACCATTGCATCTACCGATGCTCCCTGCATTGCGTTGGCCGTGATTTATACGGAGAAGGGTGAGTTCGATCGTTACCTGTTCCTGCCGCAGAACCCGGATGTTGTTGTGGCAGACACAGGTGTGATTGCTGGGGCCCCAGTTCGCTTCTTTGCCGCTGGTATTGGTGATGCGCTCTCCACCTACTTCGAAGCCCGTGCTTGTTATCGCTCCGATGGTGTGAACCTGTCTTGCAAGCGTCCGTCCCGTACGGGGCTTGGTCTGGCCCGTATGTGCTATGATCTGGTCTGTCAGAATGTTGATCTGGCCATGGATGCCGTACGCAACAAGGTGCCGACCCGTGCGCTGGAAGAAATGGTCGAGGCCACTATTTACCTCAGTGGTACAGGTGCAGAGACGGGCGGCCTTGCTGCTGCTCATGCTGTGCATAATGGCATGACCGTTATTGAAGACCTCCATCACGCTCAGCATGGTGAGAAAGTGGTGTTCGGCCTGTTGACCCAGCTGGTGCTGGAGAATGCACCGAAGGAAGAGATCGAAGAAGTGTTGCGTGTCGTTAAGTCAGCAGGACTGCCGATGACCCTCAAAGAACTTGGGGTCAAGGAGTTTGTGGAAGCAGACTGGCGTAAGGTGGCAGAGATTGCCTGCGATAAGAATGACACGATGGGGAATCTGCCCTTCAAGGTCACGCCGGATGACGTCTATCACGCCATGGTTGCGGCAAATGCTCTTGGCGAGCGTTACCGTGCTGCCCATCAGGGCTGATAAGGCCTGACAGGCTGGGGCTGTGGAAACATGGCCCCTTACAAGAAAGGTCCGGGGTTTCAGGCTCCGGGCCTTTTTTTGTGAGGTGTTAGTGACTAGTAAGTCTTCCGACACAGGAGGGTTGGAGAACATGCCGTACAGGGTTGCTATTATCATTCGGACGAAAAACCGTCCCCTGTTTTTAGCTCGGGCTTTTGAGAGCCTAGGGCGGCAGAGTTTTCAGGATTTTCGTGTGTACGTCATCAATGATGGCGGAGATGCTGATGAGGTGTTTCGGGTCATATCTTTGTATGGCCCTAGAGAGGAAGACCGTGTTGTGCAGATGGACCTGCCCACTTCAGCGGGGCGGGCACAGGCCATGAATATTGGGCTAGGGCTTGTTAAAGAAGAGTATGTCCATATTCATGATGATGACGACACGCTGGAGCCAGAATTTTACGCTCGTACGGTTGCTTATCTTGATGATGACCGGGCCGGTGCTTTTGTAGGGGTAACAACCAGCAGCTACGACATTGTTGAGCATATGGAAGGGGGGCAGATCGTCTTCGACAAGCGTTTTGACAGTTTTGGGCGCAAGGAAGGGTCTATTGTTGATTATGGCCTGTTTCTGGCGCATGTCAGTCTGCTCAGCACGATTACGACATTGTTCCGCCGTTCAGCCATTCCAGTTTCGGATGGGGTGAATACGACTCTGCCTTATGTGGAAGATCAGGACTTCTTCCAGCGTCTCATGTTGGCGGGGGAAGTGGGTATTATTCCGGACTTTCTGGCGAATTATCATCAGCGGCCGCTCAGGACTGGCGGCCCTGATGATAAGAGTGAGACAGAATTTTCCTATGATGCTGTCATGGCTTACACTAATACGGTGTTGCGGGATGCCATTCAGGGTAAAGGCCGCATGAGGGAGTTTCAGGCGGCTTTTCTCCAGCAGGCCCGGCAGGAATATCGTCTTGCTTCATCATTTGCCCGTCAGGCGGAACAGGCCCGGCAGGAATGTAGTCAGTTGCGACAGGAAATCAGCGAGCTGAGAGGTGAGTTTAACCGCCTGTCCCGTTTTATGGTGCAGCTCGCCGATAGGCTGGAGGGGCGTTGACCCCTCATTTTGTTACCTTTGTTCCTGAAGAGTAAAGCCACCAAGCAGCTGGCGCAGCTGGCGTGTCCGCTGTGCCATGTTGGAGATTGCCGCAGAGGTCTGCTCCACCATAGCGGCATTTTCTCGCGTGCCCTGATCGATGGTGACGACTGCCCCGTTGACATCCCGTAGGGCCGATGCCTGCTCGGACGTTGCTTTGGAGATTTCTTTGAGGTGCGTACCGATATTGGCCACGCTAGAGATGATGGTGTCGATGGCGCCGCTGGCGTCCTTCATGATGGTGGACCCGGAGCTGACGTGAGTCTGGGATGTGGTGATGAGGTCTTTGACCTCCTCGGAGGCATCACCGACCCGATTGGCCAGTTTGCGGATTTCTTGTGCCAGAACACGGAAGCCACTGCCTGCCTCACCAGCATGGGCGGCTTCTACGCCGGTATTGAGGGCCAGAAGATTGGTCTGTGTGGCGATATTGGAGATGACGTTTGTGATCTTGTTCACGGCTTCGGCAGAGCGTTCAATCTCTTCCATGGCTGTGCTGGCACGGCGGATCATGGTCCCAAACTGTTCGGTGATGGTTTGACATTCCTCTACGAACTGGGTCGCTTCGCTGACACGGGCCTCGGTGGAGGAGACCGTGGCTGTGATCTGCTCTACAGCGGCGGCTGTTTTCTCAACGGAAGCTGCCTGCCGTTCCGTGCGCTGGGCGAGGTCCTGGGCAGCACTGTTGATTTCATCAGCTGTATTGTCGATGCTTTCCGTAGCTTCGCTGATAGCATGGAGCGTCTGGCAAAGTGATGATATGGCGCGGTTGAGATTATCCCGCATGGGGAGGTAGGTTTTGGGGAACTCCCCATCTACCGTGTGGGAGAGATTCTTGTTGGCAAGGGCATCAATGATGCGGCCGAATCGTTCCGTAACAAACTGACGCTCTTGTTCGATAGCCTCATCAAGTTTGTTCATCTCTTCTTTATTGAGCTTCTTGGCTTCGTCAATATAGATGGAAATGGTGAGGTCCATGTCCAAAAAGACTGCTTTACAGAGGCTGCTGAGTGATTCTGTTATCTTAGAGAAAGCCATTTTGGGCGGCAGGAGTGGTGCCGGGGGGGCTAGCTGAGCTGTAACATCTCTGATGATGGAGGCCAGTAGAAGGGCATAGCCACCAATATACCAGCGTGGGTCCAGTCCAATTTTGGCATGGGTACGACCGATCTGGCGGACGGTGTTGACATATTGTAGGCCGAAAGTGGCTGATGAAATATTTTTCCAATAAGTAAGCTGCGCCCGTTTGGCTTTTTGCATTTGTGCTTCTGAATTAAAGAAGACTCTGGTTTGTGGTTCTTGGCGGACCGTATTGTAAAATGCATCAAGGGCTTTGGGCAGGCATCTGTTAACGTATTTTTCAATACGGCGTATAGCTAGGCAGTCCTGCTCCCCCAGTTGGAGAAAATGCAGCCGGGATTTCAGTTCTTCAGTATCCTCAAAGCTTTCTTTTGGATTAGTCATGATTGCTGAAAATTTAGACATGCTATCCCCGTTAAACATTATTTAGTAGGTGGCTGGTCATGATCGACCAAGATCTTTTGAAGCCCCTATTTCTAATAATATGGTTACTAGGAAATTAAATATGATATGAAATTAGTGTGCTTAACCTTGATTAATATTATTAATAGTACCCATTTATATTTATTAATTATTACGTATCCTTTCATTTTCTTGGGGTATGTCTGGATGGTCTCTGCCCTGATATGTTGTTGTTATACTTGGTTATAAAAGGAATGATGGGTGGGGGAGCGTGGCGATGAGTGTAAGTGGGGAGATGGCATTGCCTCTGCAACGGGCCGAAGGTGCCTTTACGCTCAGTGCCCGTATCCGGGAGGGACAGACACGGCGGGGTATTTTGCGGCAGGGCGGATGCAGCCGGCTGCTTTTCCCCCGGCGTGATGGGGTCCAGCTTGAAGCCGTGATGGTCAACATTTCCGGTGGGCTGGCAGCGGGGGACCAGTTACGGGGCGAGGTATGGTGTGAGGAGGGTGCCGAGCTGCTCATGAGCAGCCAAGGGCATGAGCGTGTCTATCGTGCCCGCCCGGAAGACCCGCCTGCCATAATTCGGACGACCTGTCATCTGGCCCCTCAGTCCCGGCTGGAATGGCTGCCCCACGGGACCATCTTCTTCAATGGTGCCCAGCTGGAACGCTTCATGACGGTGGAGATGGCAGGAACGGCCAGTTTTCTTTTTTATGAAAGCCGTATTCTGGGTCGTCATGGCTCCGGGGAACAGCTGCAACAGCTGCATCTGCGGGACAGGCTGAGCATCAGGCGGGATGGTCGTCCTGTTCTGGAGGACAGCACGATCATGACGGGGGATGGCCTGCATGAGTTTCTCCAGCAGGCCCCGGTTGCGGATGGGGCCTGCGTGGATACCATGCTTGTTCTGGTGGACAGGGACGCAGAGAATTATCTGCCCCGGCTGCGTCCTCTGCTGGAGGATGTGGGGCCGGAGGCTTCTTTTGCGGCATCCTGCTGGGATGGCAAACTCATCATCAGGGGGCTGGCCCGCAATAACTGGGTGGTTGAATCCCTCATGCACCGGATTCTGCCCTGTCTTCGGGCAGGCCGGAGGCTTCCCACAGGCTGGCGTATTTAGGGAGAGGCGTTATTGTGGTCAAAGGTGGTTACAGGCAGGGAACGGACAGAGCATGAAACTCACCCCACGGGAAAAGGACAAGCTGCTGGTGGCCATGGCTGCCATCGTGGCCCGCAAAAGGCTGGAGCGGGGTGTGAAACTGAACTATCCCGAAGCGGTGGCCCTGATTACCGACCATGTCGTGGAAGGTGCCCGTGATGGCCGCAGCGTGGCGGAACTCATGGCCAGCGGTGGCGAAGTGCTGGTGCAGGAGCAGGTTATGCCCGGTGTGGCGGAAATGATCGCCGATGTGCAGGTGGAAGCCACCTTTCCCGATGGAACGAAACTGGTGACCGTTCATGACCCAATCCGCTGACAGACAGCAGGACAGCCTGCCGGAAGGAGCCATACCGGGCGAGATTCTACCCGCAGAAGGGGAGATCATCCTCAATGAGGGACGCCCGACCCGGCGGCTGATGGTCGTCAATACGGGCGATCGCCCTGTGCAGGTGGGCAGTCATTATCATTTCGCTGAAGTGAATCCGGCCCTACGTCTCGATCGTGATCGGGCCTGGGGCTGGCGGCTGGATATTCCTTCCGGCGGGGCTGTCCGTTTCGAGCCGGGGCAGGAGCGTGAGGTGACGCTCGTTCCTTATGGTGGGGTAAAGCGGATTAGGGGGTTTCATGGTGGCGACCGGAACAGGGAGAAGGAAACGTTATGAGCCGTCTGTCCCGTCATGATTACGCCCATCAGTATGGCCCCACGATCGGGGACCGCCTGCGGCTCGCCGATACGGCCCTGACTGCTGAAATCGAAGAAGACCGGACCCTTTACGGGGAAGAGGTCTGCTTCGGTGGTGGCAAGACCATTCGGGATGGCATGGGCCAGTCCCAGCGCAGTCAGGCCGAAGGGGCGATGGATACGGTCATCACCAATGCGGTGATTTTTGACCATTGGGGAATTATCAAGGCCGATATTGGCATTCGTGCGGGCCGTATCGCCGCCATCGGCAAGGCCGGGAACCCGGACATTCAGTCGGGCGTGGATATCATCATCGGGCCGGGAACGGAGATCATCGCTGCGGAAGGGCGTATCGTCACACCGGGTGGAATTGACAGCCATATCCATTACATCTGCCCCCAGCAGGTTGAAGAGGCTCTCGCTGCCGGAATCACGACTCTTGTGGGTGGGGGAACCGGTCCTGCTACCGGGACAGCCGCCACAACCTGCACGCCGGGGCCGTGGCATATGGCCCGGATGTTACAGGCAGCGGAGGGTCTGCCCGTCAATCTCGCTTTTGCGGGCAAGGGCAATGCCTCTCGTCCTGCGGCACTGGAGGAGATGGTGCGGGCCGGGGCCTCCTGCCTGAAGCTGCATGAAGACTGGGGCAGCACGCCTTCTGCCATCGACTGCTGCCTGTCCGTCGCAGACCGGATGGATGTGCAGGTGATGATCCATACCGATACGCTCAATGAGAGCGGCTTCGTGGAGGATACCATCGCGGCCTTCAAAGGGCGGACGATCCATGCGTTCCATACGGAAGGGGCAGGGGGCGGCCATGCACCGGACATCATCCGGGTGGCAGGCCTGCCGAACGTGCTGCCATCCTCCACCAATCCGACCCGGCCTTACACGGTCAACACGCTGGATGAGCATCTGGACATGCTGATGGTCTGCCATCATCTCAATCCCCGTGTGCCAGAAGATATCGCTTTTGCCGAAAGCCGCATCCGTAAGGAGACCATCGCCGCAGAGGATATCCTCCATGATATGGGGGTGCTGGCCATGATGTCTTCGGACAGTCAGGCGATGGGCCGTGTGGGGGAAGTCCCCCTGCGGACATGGCAGACAGCCCACAAGATGAAATGCCAGCGAGGCCCTCTGGCCGGGGATGACGGGCGGGCGGATAATGCCCGTATTAAACGGTATCTGGCAAAATATACCATCAACCCTGCCATTGCTCATGGCCTGTCGCATGAGGTCGGTTCCATTGCCGTAGGGAAGCTGGCTGATCTGATCGTGTGGGACCCGGCCTTCTTTGCCGTCAAGCCGGACCTTGTGGTGAAGGGCGGAATGATCGTTTACGCCATGATGGGCGACCCCAATGCCTCCATTCCCACACCGCAGCCCGTGCATGGCCGGATGATGTTTGGAGCCTATGGCGAGGCTCTGGCAGCAACCTGCACGACTTTTGTGTCACAGGCCGCTCTGGAGGATGATGTTGGCCGGAAACTGGGGCTGAAACGCTCCCTCTCTGCGGTACGGAACACACGGGGCGGTATTGGCAAGGCGGATATGGTTCATAACAGTGCCATGCCCCATATTGAAGTGGACCCGGAAACTTACGAAGTCCGGGTTGATGGTGAGCCGCTGACCTGCGAGCCTGCGGCTGTTCTCCCTATGGCGCAGAGGTATTTTCTGTTCTGATGAAACATGTTGTCGATATCCTGCCAGCAGGTCGCTGGAACAAGGCAGATGCCGCTGATGTTTTCGTGGCGGATTATGAAGGGCGGCACAGGCGGCGCATTGTTCTCTCCCTGAAAAGCGGGGAGCGTGTCCTGCTGGAGCTGAAAGAGGCCCGCCTGCTCAATGAAGGGGAAGGGCTGGTTCTGGATGATGGCCGCATCATCCGGGTGGAGGCCCTGCCGGAAGCTCTCATGGAAGTCACGGCCCATTCGGCCCTGCATCTGCTCCAGCTGGCGTGGCATCTGGGCAACCGGCATCTGCCTGCCATGATAGAGGAAAAGCGGATTCTGGTACGGCAGGATGCCGTGATCGCCGATATGCTCGCCGGGCTGGGGGCGCATGTGCATCTCTGTGAGGCGCCTTTCTCGCCAGAAAGCGGGGCCTATGCAGGGCGTGGCGGACATGACCATGCTCACAGCCACAGCCACAGCCACAGCCACAGCCACAGCCACAGCCACAGCCACAGCCACAGCCACAGCCACAGCCACAGCCACGAGGCCGGATGAGCCGGGTGGAGGGCACAGGCTTTCTCCAGCTGCTTTCATGGGTGTCTCCGGCCTTTCCGACAGGCAATTACGCCTATAGTCATGGTCTGGAATGGGCCGTGGAGCAGGGCAGCCTGTATGATGTGCAGTCTCTCTGCCTGTGGCTCACAGCCCTGCTGGAACATGGTTCCCTGAAGAATGATCTGATCTTTCTGAAGGAAGCGTGGGGCCATGCCGCTGATGAGGCCGCCCTCATGGAGCTGGCAGCCCATGTTCTGGCCTGTGCCTCTTCACGGGAACGGTATGAGGAAACGCTCTGGCAGGGGGAGGCTTTTCTGCGGGCGGCGTCTGTCTGGCAGCCTGACTGCGAGAGACTGCGCCGCATGATGGCCTGTCCGTTGCCGGTGGCGCAGGGTCTGGTGTTCAGTCGGGGTGGTGTCGGGCGGGATGAAGCCCTTCAGGCAGGGGCTTATGGTGCCGTGGCGGCTCTTGTGGCAGCCGTGGTGAAGCTGGTGCCACTGGGGCAGACGGATGGACTGCGTGCCCTGCATCATATGGAGCCTGTCATCCAGAAGGCTGTCCGGCTAACCGGGGATCGGACATTGGAGGATGTGGGTAGTGTCTGTTTTGCCGCTGATCTTGCTGCCATTCATCACGAAACACAGAGAACGAGGCTTTTTCGCACATGACGACATCATCTTCTGAGCATCTGGTTGCCGGACGGCATGGCCCTCTGCGTGTGGGGATTGGCGGGCCGGTTGGTACGGGCAAGACGGCCCTCATGGATGCGCTCTGCCGTATTTTCCGTCAGTCCTACAGCGTGGCGGCCCTGACCAACGACATCTACACCCGTGAGGATGCTGAATTTCTCACCCGTGCCGGGTCTCTCCCGCCAGAGCGGATCATGGGGATCGAGACAGGGGGGTGCCCGCACACGGCCATACGGGAAGATGCCAGCATCAATCTGGCGGGGATTGAGACGCTGCGGGAGCGTTTTCCTGATCTGGACCTCGTTCTGGTGGAAAGTGGCGGGGACAATCTCGCTGCCACCTTCAGCCCGGAACTGGCAGACCTGACGATCTATGTCATTGACGTATCTGCCGGGGACAAGATTCCCCGCAAGGGCGGGCCGGGAATTACACGCAGCGATCTGCTGGTCATCAACAAGACGGACCTTGCCCCGCATGTTGGGGCCGATCTGGGTGTGATGGACCGGGACAGCCGCATGATGCGGGGTAGCCGCCCTTTCGTTTTCACCAATATCCGGGCTGGTGAAGGGGTGGAGGCTGTTGCCCGTTTCATCATCGAGCAGGGCGGGCTGTAACCCGCCCCGGCTCATTCAGGATTTCTTCAGGCCAGCACAGAGAGAGCAGACCGTGTCGTCCTGCTCTGGCAGGCACAGCATGTCGGGCCGTTCGTATTCGCCTTCGCAGGTGATGCAGCGGTGAAGAGTCGTGTTGGCCGTTCCATCGGAATGAAAGCGGGGTTCTTCAATGCCGTCATCCTCACGCAGCAGGTAGGTACGTCCCCGTGTTAGCAGGGCCAGAAGAGGCGTGGCGATGCTGGCGACCAGAAAGGCGATGAGGGCGGAGTAAGGCTGCAACCCGGCCCCTAATATGCCCTCATAGGCCAGAATGGAGACTACCGTGGCCAGCAGGAAGGCTCCCGTACCAACCGGATTGACCGCAGGCAGCATCGTCCGGCGGAACTCGGGTTCTTTCGGGGAGAGACCAAGCAGATATTTGTTGAAGACGATATCCGCCGTGACGGTCATGATCCATGCAATGGCGCAGTCTGCATAGAGGCTGAGAATGGCCTGAAGGATGGAGAACATGTTGCCTTCCATCAGGGCCAGAGCCAGCAGCAGATTGATGACCAGAAAGACCAGCCGACCGGGGAAATGGCCTGTCAGTCGCGTATAGGCACTTGTCCATGCCAGCGAGCCTGAATAGGCGTTCGTGACATTGATCTTGATCTGGCTGATGACGACCAGCACGACGGCCAGAATCATGGCAAGGGTAGGGGTAAAGATGGTCTGTAGAGCAGCAAGGAACTGATGCACAGGCTCGGTAGCCGTATGGGCTCCAACCTGCTTGAGGATGAAGACCGCCAGAAAGGCTCCGATGATCTGTTTCAGGGCACCTAGAACGACCCAGCCCGGCCCTGCCGCAATGACGCTGGCCCACCATGACAGGCGGTTTTCCTTCGTCCTTTCCGGCATGAAGCGGAGATAGTCGATTTGTTCGCCAATCTGCGCCATGAGGGCGAGAGCCACGCCGGAAGAAAGCATGATAGCGGAGAGACTCAGGGCTTCATGGCCCGAAAGGCCGGGGAAGCTGAGAAAATGCGGCACGAGGGCAGGCTGTTTATAGATGAGGTAGATTACTGGCCCCAGCATGAGCAGCAGCCAGAGCGGTGTTGTCCAGACCTGCATCTTGGCCAGAGCCTTCATGCCATAAAGGACGAAGGGGAAGACCACGAGGGTGGAAAGCAGATACCCGGCCCAGAGAGGCATCCCCAGCCCGAGAGCCAGCCCTTGCGCCATGATGGAGCCTTCCAGCGCAAAGAGAATACAGGTGAAGCTGGCAAAGACGAGTGATGTCAGGATGGACCCGCTATAACCGAACCCGGCCCCACGGGAGATGAGGTCAAGGTCGATATTATACCGGGCGGCATACCAAGCGAGTGGAAAGCCACTGATGAAAATGATGAAGGCGGCAACCAGAATGCCAAGAATGGCGTTCCATGTGCCGTAGGAAAGGGCGATGGAAGCACCGATGGAGAAGTCAGCCAGATAGGCGATGCCGCCTAGAGCCGTGATGGCCACAGTGGCAGGCGACCAGCGGCGGTAATGGCTGGGGGCATAGCGAAGCGGGTAATCATCATCGGCTCGCTTGCCGGTATGTCTGCCATCTGTTTGAAGAGAAGGCGTTGTCTGTTGGCCTGTACTCATAGGGTGGTGTCTCCTTGTCTTCCGGGAGACAGCCTAGGACATTCATAACGAAACCGGAACAGTGAAAAATGTGTTTGTGTCCGGTTACACCATATGGTGATCGCTATGGGGCGGTTGTGGGAACACTGGCCCAGTCATGCGCTGTTCTGACTGATTGGTAGCATATTTGTGTTATGTTACGTTTTTGTAACATAGCTCTATCTTTTGGTAATCATGGCATGAATTGCCCGTATTCATCAGGGGAAATAGCCTTTCCTGTATGGGGAAGGTTGTGATGAACGTGGTGGTGGGAGCTTTTAAGGGGCTGTGTGGAACGGGCCTGTTTTGGTAGAGTGCGCTTTGGCAATTTTTTTATCCAGGAGGGGGCCATGGCCACAACTGCCAAAATCAGTGTTACTCTTGATCGTTCCAAGATGCTGAATTTCAACTCATCCATGTATGGGCCTGAGTTCCTTGAGCGTATTCTGGAGGCTGTGCAGGCTATTGCACCTGAGTCCTATCAGGTACAGGCTAATTTTGGCTCTGACATCGCTACGGTTGATGTTACCACAACAGAAGATGTGGAAGAGTTCCCCGATATTGCTGCAATTTATGTGGCTATTCGGGAGACTTACGAAAAATGGAACCACGCTGTCCGTCAGATTGACGAAGAAAAGCTCGCAGACCTTCCTTTTGCGAAGGGGCAGCAGCTGGTGAAGACGGAAGAACATCGTGGTGAGGGTGAAGCCTCTGACCGCTTTGTCGTCATTGATGTTCATTATGATGATGAAGGATTCGTCGTTTACGAGATCGAGAAGCTGGACCACGCAGGCAAGCCCGTTCCTGAGACCCGGGAAGCTGTGTCCCTCGAGTATCTTGAGGAAATCTTCACAGCTGCTCAGTAAAATAGGGTTCATAGAGAAGCCACCATCGCCTTATGGGCGTGGTGGCTTTTTTTTATGATATGAGGGAAGGGCTTTTCCCTGTCATATCACCAACAGCGTTTCTGGCCTTGCTCAGAGCCTTTTCGTGGCATCTGGGTGAGATTGGCCGTGTGACCTCTCTGGTAGAAATGTTTTGTAACCATTAAGTAGCGCACATGTGAGGAGAAGGCCCGACAGGAAGAACCCGTTCGGCTTTCTCCGAGAGTGTTTGGAGAAAAGGTCACGGGATGTTTCTGTATCATGGGCTATCGCATCTTTTTGCAGAAAGTCCGGAGCTGGCTTTTTTTCTGTCCGTTGGTCTCGGTTTCTGGGTCGGACGTATAAAAATTGGGATGTTCCAGCTTGGGGGGGTGGCTGGATCGTTACTAATGGCCGTACTGCTTAGCCAATTTGGTGTGCATGTTGGGTCCAGCCTTAAAACCGTACTGTTTGTTTTGTTCATCTATGCGGTAGGGTACCGTAGTGGGCCGGGTTTTTTTCGTTCATTAGGGCGGCAATCTCTTAGGGAGGTCGCCTTAGCCGTCATCATGGCCACTAGTGCGTTTGCAACGGTAATTGGGGTCGGGCGGTTATTCCATCTTGATAAAGGTATGGCGGCCGGTCTGGCTGCGGGTGGGTTAACCCAGTCTGCCATCATCGGCACGGCCAGTTCTGCGTTGGAGAAGCTGGGCCTGCCCTTGGTGCAGGTGCAGCAGATGCAGGCGAATGTCGCCGTGGGTTACGCTGTGACCTATATCTTTGGCTCCATCGGGACCATCATCTTTTGTGTGAATATCCTGCCGCTCTGTATGCGTTGTAATATGCGGGATGATGCGTTGAAGGCAGTATCATTGCCAGAGGATGCAGAAGAAAATGCGCTTCCGGCTGTTCAGGAGGAAGGAGCATCCCGGCAAGCGGCAGTGCCTGTCGCTACGGATCTCGTTTATAACATGCTGGGCATGGCGTTAGGGCTGGTGTTCGGGTTGGTGGTTGTTCGGCTGGGGGGTGTGCCCATCACGCTGGGAAGTGGCGGCGGGGCTTTGCTGTCTGGCCTGTTGTTCGGTTGGTGGCATGGGCGACACCCCACTTATGGGGAGATGCCATCCTCCGTTTGTCTGCTCTGGGGCAGTTTCGGTCTGGCAGGATTTGTCGCCGTGACAGGGTTGCAGACAGGCGGACAGGTTGTGGAGATCATTGCTCGTCAGGGAGTTCTGATTCTCTTGCTGGGTATGGTCGTGACTATCGTTCCGCTGGTTGTGACAGCTCTTGCCGGACGCTTTCTGTTAGGCTATCGGAATGTTGCCCTTTTTGCTGGGGCTCTGGCGGGAACACGCAGTTCCAACCCGGCTTTTGGCGAGGTTCTGGCCAAGGCTGGCCATAGCAGCCCCACCATTCCTTTTGCCATTACCTATGCCGTGGCCAATGTATTGCTGACATTATTGGGCCCGCTTATTGTTGCTTTTGTCTAAAAAGGTCCCACTGCCAATGACCATTCGTCGTATGCTGACCGTTCTTAAAGCCCGTACGGGGGCCCGGCATTATGTAAAAACGGCTTGTTCTGCTGTCAGGATGTTGCCGTTGAGTGCCGGTTTGATGGCTGCTGCGCCAGCTTCGGCGGATGTGGGGCAGAATGTGGCCCGTCTTCCTCGTGTGCTTGTTCTGGCAACGGGTGGAACCATTGCCGGTAAAGCGGATCCCCGTTCTGCCATTGGCTATGATGCTGGCTCCACAACGGGGCAACAGCTTGTGGACGCCGTACCGGGGGTAGAGCGTCTTGCACAGCTTCACGTGGAGCAGATTGCTAATATTCCCTCGCAGGATATGAACCATAAGGTCTGGTTCCGGCTTGTCGAGCGTATCAACAAAGCCTTCGCCCAGCATGAGGCCGATGCTGTGGTCATCACTCACGGTACGGATACGATGGAAGAAACGGCGTTCTTTCTGGATACCGTTCTGCATCATGAGCAGCCTGTGGTGATGACGGGGTCGATGCGTCCCGGTTCGGCCATTAGTGCGGATGGCCCTGCCAATATTTATGAGGCCGTCAAGGTGGCCGCACATCCGCAGGCAAGAGGGCGTGGTGTGCTGGTAGTGCTGAATGATACTATCCATGCGGCACATTGGGTTAGCAAAGCCGACAGCACGGCCCTGCAGACATTCGTTTCCCGTAATGCGGGGCCAGTTGGGATTGTGGACCCGGCTGCTGTTCGTTTCTATGGTCCTGCCCGTGCCCGTCTGTCTCTTCCGCTGCCAGCTGGTACGGACCTTCCCTCTGTGGATGTAATTTATGCTCATGCGGATATGGATGGCCGCCAGATTGATGAGGCCATCCGTGCCGGTGTGAAGGGGATTGTCATTGCCGGGATGGGCGATGGCAATGTATCTGCTTCGGCTTTACAGGCGTTGGACAGGGCCGTTGCCGCTGGGCTGGTGGTTGTGCGGTCCAGCCGTGTCGGAGACGGCTTTGTGAACCGTAATGTTGAAGTGGACGATGATGCTCATCATTTTGTTGCGTCTTATGACCTGAACCCGCAGAAGGCCCGCTTGTTGCTTCAGCTTCTTCTGGCAGGTGGTGTGAAGGATGTAGCGGCGGTGCAGCGCGTTTTTGCTTTCGGGTATTGATTGCTTCGCCACGTCCCTTACCTTGATGTGAATCGTTAGTAGATCAGTGCTAACAGGTTTAGGGAGGGTACAGGCGTGGATGAACCAGTGCGGAATGAAATGGCAGGGCCGAAGGTGTTGCCTGCTGCCCGTCTCACACGGCGTGGGCTGCTGGGGGGGCTTGCCGGACTGGCGGCATCTCCAGCAGTGGGGCACGCTCTCGGCTCCATTGCCTCCAGCCCAAGCGTGATGTCATCACCGCCCCGCACATGGGGTGTGGATGATACGCCGACGAATCTGCCGGACCCGGATGTGCTGGCACTTGACCCATCTTTCGGGCTTGTAAATTACGGTAACTCACCTTTGCGGAAGCTTTGGCAGGGGAATGGCTGGTTGGAAGGACCGGCTTGGTGTACGGTCGGGCGTTTTCTATTATTGAGCGATACAATCACGAGTTGTCAGTATCGGTATGATCCCGAAGATGGCCCGCAGGGGCATATGAGCCTGTATCGGCGGGAAAGTTTTAACGCCAATGGCAATACATTCGATGCTGAGGGGCGGTTGATTACCTGCGAGCATGGAATGCGGCGGGTCATTCGTTGGGAGCATGATGGCAGCGTAAGTGTTCTGGCTGATCGGTATCGGGGAAAGACGCTTAACTCTCCCAATGATGTCGTCGTGGCCCCTGATGGCAGCATCTGGTTCACTGACCCCGCTTATGGGGATGGCGTGGTGGAAGGCCATGCTGATGTGGACGGTCCCGCTAACCCGCAGCGTCATCTTAACCCGTATCTGGATGCAGAGCTGACCTCCCAATATGGCGGATTACGGCGGCAGGAAGATCATACATTCCGGATTGATGCGAAGACCGGAAAGGTCGAGGCTATATTGGGGCAGAAAGATGTAGCAGGGCCGAATGGCCTGTGCTTCTCGCCCGATGGTACCCGGCTTTATGTGGCGTCCTCTGGCGTTGCAGCCGGTTCGCAGCCGCCATTGCCTGACCATGCGATTCATGTGTTCGACATGAAGCAGGGACGCCCGACCAATGGGCGGCTCTTTACGGATTTCACGTTAGCAGGGCGGGCCATGCGCCCTGATGGGCTTCGTACTGATGTGGAGGGTAACCTCTGGTGTGGAGCGTGGGGTCCGTTAGGGCTGTGTGGTGTGTTTATCTATAACCCTCATGGGCAGATGATTGGCCGTATCCGGCTGCCTGTTGGTTGCTCGAACCTTACCTTTGGCGGGCCAAAGCGTAATATCCTCTATATGTGCTGCGGCACAGCCCTTTTCAGCCTCATCACCGCCACGCAGGGCGCAGGCCATAGCTGACGGCCTGCTTGAGGTTACCCACAGTTCCAGCGGATGGAATGGTGGAGGAATCGGGGACGATGGTGTGAATCGTGGGTATGGAGTTTCAAGGAGATAGAGATGTTAAAGGAGGGTGGTTTTTGGCAGGGATTTACAAGTGAAAGGTCTGTGCGGTTGGCAATGGCCGGCTCACGTGTGGGGATGGTGTTTGGTGGGGCGTTTCTGATTGCTTGTCTTGGTAGCTATCCGACCTACAATGCGCTGGAGACCGATGGTGCCGGAAATGGTTTGGCATGTCGTCTGGCTTCTGTTGCCTATCATGATTATCGGTGGGCAGTTCTGTGGCTCTTTTTAGGTACGCTATGTTCTTTGTTTTCGTTTATAATATCAGTGAACAAAGAAAAAGATTTATACAAAAATCTTTATTATATTTCATATCGTGATGTCATCTTTATATACCCACCATTATTATTAGTATGTATTTTTTACGTAGGGGCGACTTCAGTTATGCTTCAATTTTTAACGCAGAGCTCCCAGCCTGCACTTGTAGCCATGAAGCAGCCATTAGATGGCTACATATGTCCTCCCCCAGAGCCAAAAAAATCTCATAGAGAGGCGGAACTTTCTAGTACTGAGATGGTTACAGATAACCCACTCGTTTCACCAATCCAGCCTCATCCACCTCATAAACCAGAGGCGTCCCGGTCGGGACTTCCAGCGTCCGTGACTCTTCCGGGCTGAGACTATCCAGATGCCCGATGAGGGCACGCATGACTGTACCATGTGTGACGACAAGCAGGGATTGGCCCTGCCGTAGGCTGGGGAGCAGCGTGTTTTCCCAGTAGGGAAGAACCCGTTGCATGGTCGTGGCCAGACTTTCCCCACGGGGGATATCGGCTACGGGAAGGGTAGCATAACGTGGGTCATGGCCGGGATAGTGGGGGCTGTCCAAGGTAACCTCTGGTGGAGTGACATCAAAGCCGCGTCGCCATTGCTGCACCTGTTCCTGCCCGTAACGGGCGACGGTGTCTTCTTTGTTCAGCCCCTGTAATGCGCCGTAATGGCGTTCATTCAGTCGCCAGCTCTTATGTTCTGGCAACCATGCCTGATCTAGCTCATCCAGACAGTGATGAAGCGTATGGATGGTGCGTCTGAGCATGGAGCAGTGGACGGCATCAAACTGTAAGCCATGCTCCCGCATCAATTGGCCGGCTCTACGGGCCTCCTCATGGCCATTGAGGGACAGGTCAAGATCATTCCAGCCTGTAAAGAGGTTGGCTTCATTGCCCAGACTCTGCCCGTGGCGCATCAGTACCAGTTTTGCCTGTGCCATGATGACCTCCTTATTTCGTGCAGTGCGACAATGCTTGTACCTGTCCTACCGTATCAGAATGGCAGGATATACCAGACTAGGAAAGATGGTGGGTATCATAGTGGCGCATAGCTTATGATACTTGTCAGGACGATGAATATACGCCATCCCTTTATAGAGTGATTATACAGGAGAGGGACTTATGACTGACCATCAGCAGAATAGTTTATTAAAGCAGGAAGGTAATTGTGGAATCATCATGGGGATTCTGATTGTCCTTACCGGTATTTTCATGGCGATGGCACCTGTCTTGACCGTCATTTCTCTGACGGCATTACTGGCTTTTAGTCTGCTGGTAACAGGCGTTTTTACGCTGGTGGATGTGTTCCGTCGTGCAGGTATGGAGCGTCGGATGCTTGATGGTCTTTTGGGCCTTATCTGCATCATTTTGTCGTTCCTGATCTTTTTTAATCCCGTTGGGTCGGCAGTTGGGCTGACAATCTGGGTGGCTGCATGGTTCATCGTGCGTGGCGTGATGGAATTGGCCGGGATGGGGGCTTCCCCGTATGGACGCAGCTTCATGGCACTGGATGCTATCGTCAACATCGTGCTGGGTGTGACCCTGTTCTGCATGAACCCGATCATGGCGCAGGCTGCTCTGGGTTACTATGTGGCCATCAGCTTGATGTTCTGGGGCTTCTCGGTGATTCACCGTAGTGTCCTCATCAAGCATCTGGGCTGAGAATTATTCCCCGATGTGAGGGAGTATGGAAACCCGGCCATAAGGCCGGGTTTTTTGTAGGGGGATTAGGAGTTTTCTAGCTCTTTGATAAGTGCAGCGGTGAACTGCTCTGTTGTGGCTGTGCCGCCGAGGTCTCCCGTGCGGGGGCCATTTTGTAGAGTTCGGGTGATGACCTGACGGAGCCGTGTGGCCAGATCATTATGGCCTGTATGGTCTAGCATCAGCGCACTGGCGAGAAGAAGGGCCGTGGGGTTGGCTCTGTTCTGTCCGGCAATATCGGGGGCGGAACCATGCACGGCTTCAAAGATCGCCATGTTTTCCCCAATATTGGCCCCCGGAGCCAGCCCCAGCCCGCCCGTCAGGCCGGATATCTGGTCGGAAAGAATGTCGCCAAACAGATTCGTGGTGACGATCACATCAAATTGAGATGGGTTCAGGCAGAGCTGCATGGCGCAGGCATCAACGATACGTTCGTCGCAAGCGATGCGCCCTTCATAGCGGGCAGCAACCTTCCGGCCTGTTTCCAGAAACAGGCCACTCATCAGCTTGAGAATGTTGGCTTTATGGACGAGCGTTACCTTCTTGCGGCCATGTGCAAGGGCGTATTCAAAGGCGTGGGTTACGATGCGCTCACATTCGGCTCGTGTTGTGTATCCGGCAGAAAGAGCCATGCCCTGCGGGTCATCCCCCTGTGGGAGGTAATAATCACGGGCGGCGTAATAGCCTTCGATATTTTCCCGTATCAGCACGATATCCAGCCCGTCATAACGGCGTAAATCCTCTTGAGGGAGAAGCGTGCGTGCCGGACGGATATTGGCGTAAAGGTCGAATGTCTGCCGCAACGTAACGTTGACGGAGCGGAATCCCGTGCCACTTGGTGTTGCCAATGGGGCCTTGAGGGCAAGGCGGGTGCGTTCCAGACTCTGGAGGGTAGCGTCTGGCAGGGGAGTGCCCTCTTCTTCCAGGGCTGCGGCACCGGCTTTCTGCTCATCCCAGAGGAACGGTGCGCCAAGGGCAGCCAGAACTTCCTGGGTGGCTCGTGTGATTTCCGGGCCGATTCCATCACCGGGAATCAGGGTAACGGGGATGGGCTGTCCTGTTGTAGGGGATGTGTGAGCCGACATGAGAACTCTCCCTGAAAATGGGGCCTGGTGCCCCGTTCATGGCCGTAGCAGATAGAGGCTCTGCTCGTGCGGAAAAGAAATCTGACCATGTTTCATAACGATATGGCAAGGGTTCAGGCGGTAAACATGATTCATGAGTCCAGTTGCTTGCGGGTGACGGGAATCTGTGCGTTACTCAAACATAACGGCAACGAAACAAAATCGGACTATTCTGGTTTCTTTTCGCAGGGAGGGTCATATTTATGGGCATCGGAGAGACAGCCGCAAAACACACAAACGCTGGGCAGTGGGTGCTTCATAAGGCCTCTGAGTCTTCGCAAACTGTCGCACTGGATAGCATGAAAGGCCAGCTGGGGCCGGACGTGGTGGATATGCGTAGCCTTTACAGGCAAGCGGGCGTGTTCTCTTACGACCCGGGCTTTGCCAATACGGCATCCTGCGAAAGTGCCATCACATACATTGACGGTGAGGCAGGGGTGCTGCTGCACCGTGGTTACCCGATCGAGCAGCTTTGCGAAAAGGCGAGCTTTACGGATGTGGCCTGGCTTCTCTCTCACGGGGAGCTACCTGATGCAGAGCAGAAGGCCCGTTTTGAACGTGGCCTGATGGCCGAGGCTCATCTGCATGAACAGATACGCAACTTCTTCAACGGGTTCCGGCGGGATTCCCATCCCATGGCGATGCTCTGCGGGACACTGGCCGGGTTATCCAGCTTCTATGGCAATCAGGAGGCCGACCAGCGGCACCGCATCACGCCGGAAGAACGGGAGATGTCCACGCTGCGGCTGGTCGCCAAAATGCCGACCCTTGCGGCATGGGTCTATCGCTACAGCCGTGGCCTGCCGCTGATCTATCCTCGTCCGGGGCTGAGCTATGCGGAGAACTGTCTGCATATGCTGTTTTCCATGCCAGAAGCCCCCTGGGAGGTGAATCCCGTTCTGGCCCGTGCTTTTGACAGAATTCTGATCCTTCATGCCGATCATGGGCAGAATGTCTCCACCTCTACCGTGCGGACGGTCGGCTCCACAGGGGTCAATCCGTTTGCCTGTATTGCTGCCGGTGTGGCGGCCCTCTGGGGACCAGCACATGGCGGTGCCAATGAGGCCGTGCTGGATATGCTGGATGAGATCGGTACGGTGGATGGCATTCCGGCCTTCATGGAGCGGGTACGGAACCGGGAAGATGGCACGAGGCTGATGGGTTTCGGGCATCGTGTCTATAAAAAGCTGGACCCACGGGCCGGGCTGATGCGGCGCATCTGCCATGAGGTTCTGGCCGAGCTGGGCATGGACCACGATCCCCGCTTGGAACTGGCCCTGAAGCTGGAAGAAACGGCTCTGAATGATGAGTATTTCATCTCCCGGCGGCTTTATCCCAATGTGGATTTCTATTCCGGCATCATTCTGCGGGCGATGGGGATTCCGTCTTCCATGTTCACGGTTTTCTTTGCGGTGGCCCGCACGGCAGGCTGGGTTGCCCAGTGGAAGGAAATGCTGGAGAGCCGCCCCGGCATCAGTCGTCCCCGTGCCCTGTATGTAGGGCAGACCAGACGGGATGTTCCGCCTTCTTACGGCGCAGGGAATTGAACGGAAAGACGCAGGAGAGGGGGAGCAGCATATCATGAATGAGATGATGAACGAGGCCGACAGGCAGGGGACCATTGCGTGGCAGACGCTGGAGCATGAAGGGCAGAGCTATCGCTATGTTCCACTCTCGCCAGTGCTGGCTGAAGCCGGGGAAAAGGCACGGCGTCTGCCTTATGCGCTGAAGATCGTGCTGGAGAATGTCCTGCGGCAGGGGCGGCATGATGCAGCTTCACTGGTGATGAGCTGGGCTGAGAAATGTCATTCCGAGGGAGAAATTCCTTTCTGTCCGGCCCGTATCCTGATGCAGGATTTTACCGGTGTGCCTGCTGTGGTGGACCTTGCCGCCATGCGGGATGGCATGAAGGCGCTGGGGGGTGATCCGGAAAAGGTCAATCCGTTCATTCCCGTGGACCTCGTGATCGACCATTCCGTGACCGTGGATGTGGCCGGGCAGAAAGATGCCTTGGAACAGAATGTGGCCCATGAGTTCAGCCGCAACCGGGAGCGGTACAGCTTCCTGCGCTGGGGGCAGCAGGCGTTCAAGAATTTCCGGGTCATTCCACCAGAGGCAGGTATCTGCCATCAGGTGAATCTGGAATATCTGGCCCCGCTGGTCATGCGGAAGGAAGAAGAGGGCGTGACGACCCTGTTCCCGGACACGGTCTTCGGGACGGACAGCCACACGACCATGATCAACGGCCTTGGCGTTCTGGGCTGGGGTGTCGGTGGGATTGAGGCGGAAGCTGCCGCTCTGGGTGAAGCCATTGCCATGCGCCTGCCCGATGTCGTGGGCGTGTATCTGGAAGGACGGCCCGCTCCCGGCGTGACGGCCACGGATATCGTGCTGACCCTGACAGAACTGCTCCGGGCAGAGGGGGTTGTTGGCAAGTTCGTGGAGTTCTTCGGGCCTGCGCTGGATCATCTGCCGGTGGCGGATCGGGCCACCATTGCCAACATGGCCCCGGAATATGGGGCGACCTGCGGCTATTTCCCACCCGATGCGCTGACGATGGATTATCTGGCCCTGACAGGCCGCTCACCGGAGCATATTCGCCTTGTGGAAGCCTATCTGCGGAAGCAGGGTCTGTTCCGTGAAGGGAGTGAGGAACCGCTCTTCACCACCGTGCTGCGGCTGGACCTTGCTACCGTGAAGCCTTCTGTCGCCGGACCGAAAACACCGTCCCAGCGTCACGACCTGTCCGCCGTGGCGGGGACCAGCCGTGCTGCACTGGTTGCTGAAAAGCAGGGTGATGCCCGTCTGCCCATCCGCACGGAAGACGCCGCCCTTGCGGAGGAAACGCTGGGGGCTGGGGATGTCGTTCTGGCGGCGATCACCTCCTGCACCAACACGTCCAACCCGGCAGCCATGCTGACGGCGGGCCTTCTGGCACGGAAGGCCCGCCAGCGGGGGCTGAAAGTGGCCAGGCGCATCAAGACTTCTCTGGCTCCGGGCAGTCAGGCCGTGACCCGTTATCTGGAACGGGCCGGTCTGCTGGAGGATTTCAGTGCGCTGGGCTTTGAGATTGTCGGCTATGGCTGCACGACCTGTATCGGCAATAGTGGGCCGTTGCAGGCTGACATTGCCCGGACGATCACGGAGCATGATCTGACAGTTGCCGCCGTGCTGTCAGGCAATCGTAACTTCGAGGGGCGCGTGTCCCCCTATACGAAGTTGAATTACATCACCAGCCCGCCACTTGTGATGGCCTATGCCCTGGCTGGGACCGTGACACGGGACCTGACGACTGAACCGCTTGGGCATGATGACGCCGGTCAGCCGGTCATGCTGGCCGACATCTGGCCCGATGGGGAAGAGCTGGCCCGGCTCATGGCGCAGTCTGTCGTGGCAGAAGCCTTTGCTCGGGGCTATGCCACCGTGGAGCAGGGACCAGCCCAGTGGCAGGCTCTGGGGGACGGCAAGGCTGGCGCAACCTTTGCGTGGGATGAGACCTCCACCTACATCCACTCCCCGCCGTGGCTGGAGGGGGATGCTGGCGTAACAGGGCCGATCCGCAATGCCCGGATTCTGGCCCTCTTTGGGGATAACATCACGACTGACCATATCTCCCCGGCAGGGACGATTGCGGCCCATTCGCCTGCGGCCCGGTATCTGAAGGAACATGGCGTGGCTCAGGCGCAGTTCAATTCCTATGGCAGCCGCCGGGGGAATGATCTCGTCATGGCACGGGGCACATTTGCCAATATCCGTATTCGGAACGAGATGATTCCGGGGAGTGAAGGTGGCATAACCCGTCACTGGCCCGATGGTGAGGAAGGCTCCATCTTTGATGTTGCCGCCCGGTATCAGCAGGAGCAGGTGCCGCTGGTGGTGATCGCCGGACGAAATTACGGTATGGGGTCATCACGGGACTGGGCAGCAAAAGGCCCCCGTCTTCTGGGCGTGAAGGCTGTCATTGCTGAGGATTTCGAGCGGATTCACAGGGCCAATCTGGCAGGGATGGGGATTCTGCCCATCACTTTTCCCAAGGGCGTGACCCGTCAGACGCTCGGCCTGACAGGGCAGGAACAGGTGAACATTGACCTTTCCGATCGGCTGGAGCCCCGGCAGCCTGTTCAGGTGCGTTTTACGGCCCCGGATGGGACGGAACAGGTCATTCAGGCAGTCCTTCAGCTGGAGACGGAGGCCGAGCTGGCCTACATCGCTCAGGGGGGTATTCTGCCTTATGTGCTGCGGCGTATTGCGGCGGCTGACGGGGCTGTTCCGTAATCGGAGTTTCCTGATGATGTGAGGGCGTGTTGGTGTTACGGTGGCCCTGTGACCGTAGCAAGGAGAAAGAATGATGCTCAGACGCTCTCACGTCGTCATGGTGGCAATGGCGGCAGCCAGTGTGCTGTCCGCCGTCTCTGCGTCCGCTGCCGAGCCGAAGGATAACAGGGCAGCGGCTGTGGAAGCCGTGACGGAAAAGGGAGGTGGCCTCCCGGAGATCATGGCGGCTGAACATCCGGGCGTGACATCCCGTTCCGCTTTTGCAGGGCCGTGGCGTTATGGCTGCGCCTATCCGGCCAAGGGCAGCCGACAGGGGACACAGTTCTGCACCATCCAGCTTGAGCATATGGCAGGCACCACGATGGATAGCGGTTTCTTTCTGCTGGCCCATGCCACGCCAGATCTCATCAAGAAGCCGCTGGCCCAGCAGCCGTGGCAGATCAGCCTGAACCTGCCGACGCATCTGCCTTTCGACATGAAGGCCAATCTTCAGCTGAGTGTGGATAATGGTCAGACCGTGTCCCTGCCTTTGCAGTCCTGCGATGAAACGGGCTGCATGGCCCAGCAGGAACTGCCAGCCAGCATCGTTCAGGCCCTGTCATCGGGGAAGACGGCGCAGCTGACAGCGAAAACAAGGACCGGCGAACCGTGGAGCTATGAATTTCCGCTCACTGACATTCAGATGGGGATGCAGCAGCTTGCAGGCTGGCTGGAACGTGGTGAACTGAATCCGTAACGGCGGAGAATGCGGCTTCAGCCTTTCCTGTCCTGACGGATGAGCAGCAGGAAGGCGAGGCTGAGCAGCGAACCGACACAGATGGTCGTGGCCATGGGGCGGGGTGTGCCATCAGTCAGCAGCCCCACCATGCCGGAGCCGATGATGCCGCTGCCATAATGGACAGCCCCCGTCATGGCCGAGACGGTGCCTGCATGGGCAGGATCATCATGCATGGCACCGGAGAGCGAATTGGCTACGATGAATCCCGCCATGGCCACAAAAAGGAACAGGGGCAGGAACAGCCCCCATATCCCGCCAAAGTCCGTCCAGACATCGGCCACCAGCCAGAGGGAGACCAGAACGCTTATGACGGCTCCCATGACGAGCAGCCTGTCACTCCCCCATGTGCGGACCAGACGGGCATTGATCATGTTCGCTGCCATGATCCCCACGATCCCCATACCGAAGAGCAGCGCATAGAGCAGGGAAGACGCATGATGGTAGCTGATATAGGCAAAGGGAGAGCCGGAAATATAGGCGAATGTCCCTGCATAATAGCAGCCGCCCGCCCCGGCATAGCCCAGCAGGCGGGGGCGGCGGATGAGATGGGCATAATGCGAAAAGGCATGGAAGACAGAGTGAGGCCGTTCATCCTGTCTGGGCAGGGTTTCCGGCAGGAAGATCATGCTGCCAAGCATGATGATGCCGACACAGACCAGACTGACAAAAATGGCCCGCCAGCCCCACAGGGCCAGAATCTGCCCGCCGATCAGTGGGGCAAGAAGAGGCGTGATGGCCGTGACGGTCATCAGGGTGGAGAGCATCTGCGCTGCCCGATGGCCGTGATAGAGGTCCCGCACCATGGCACGGGCAATGACAACGTTGGCGCAGGCCCCGATGGCCTGAAGGATGCGGAAGGCTATCAGTGTCGTGATGGAATCCGAAAGGGCACAGCCCGCCGAGCCGAGCGTGAACAGGACCAGTCCAAGAGCGATGGGCAGCCGCCTGCCATAATGGTCACTGACCGGCCCCCAGATAAGCTGGCTGAAACTGAACCCGACCAGATAACCGGAAATCGTCCATGCCATTTCGCCGCCCGGTGCCTGTAGCGCCTGCGACATGGTGGGCATGGCGGGCAGGTAGAAATCGGTCGAGATGGCAGCAAAGCCCATCAGGACGCTGAGGATTCCCAGCAGACGGAGCGGGTGGGCCGCTGGTGGCGATATGGGGGCAGAAGACATGTTTCAAGAGATGTGAGGCTGCTGTCTTCCTGTCAAGCAGGAAGCTCCGACTGCTGAAGGAATGAGGACAGGATGTTTCCCCTGTAGTCATTTTCCATCTGGCACGGGGCGGGAAGTGCCGTTACGGTTCAGGGACCAGCAAGTTTCATGTGGAGTGCTTCCGATGGGCACCATGTCTTCCCTGCCGTCCCTGACCGGGGCGAAGCGTCTTGTCATCAAGATTGGCAGTGCCTTGATGGTGGACCCACAACAGGCAACGCCCCGATATGAGTGGTTGGACAGTGTAGCGGCGGATATTGCTTTTCTGCGGGAGCGGGGAGTGCAGGTCTGTGTTGTTTCATCCGGGGCAATTGCGCTGGCCCGCTACCGGCTGGGGCTGACGGGGGGGACTTTGCGTCTTGCCGAGAAACAGGCAGCCGCCTCTGTCGGGCAGGTTCTGCTTGCGCAGGCGTGGGCGGAGGCACTGGAACGTCATGGCATGACGGCCTCGCAAATTCTTCTTACGGCAGAGGATACGGAAGAGCGGCAGCGTTACCTTAATGGCCGGGCGACGTTGCAAACTCTTCTGGAGATGGGGTGCGTTCCGGTCATCAATGAGAATGATACGATTGCCACGGCAGAAATCCGGTTTGGTGATAATGACAGGCTGGCCGCCCGCATTGCCCAGATGATCGGAGCCGACCAGCTTGTCCTGCTGTCCGATATTGATGGCCTGTATGATTCAGACCCCCGCAGTAATCCTGAGGCGGCACATCTGCCTGTGATTGACCGGCTGACACCGGAGATCATGGCGATGGGGGGTAATCCTCCGCCTGGTTATTCCTCCGGTGGCATGAGGACGAAGCTTCTGGCGGCATCCATGGTCACACAGTCAGGCTGTGCCATGGTGATCGCACAGGGAGCCATGAATCACCCGCTCAGTGCCGTGCTGGAAGGTGGGCGGTGCAGCTGGTTCCTGCCTGCGACGGAGGCTCTGACTGCCCGGCAGCAATGGATTGCCGGTGGGTTGAAGCCCGGTGTTGCTCTGGTGATTGATGCCGGGGCCTGTGAAGCCCTGAAGCAGGGCGGGTCTCTTCTGCCTGCTGGTCTTGTTCGGGTGGAGGGACAGTTTTCGCAGGGGGAGCCTGTGCCCATTCTGGATGAAGATGGAACCTGTCTGGCTTATGGCCTGCCCGCCTATGATTCAGATGAAATGATCCGGCTGATTGGCTGCCAGTCAGGAGAGATCACCCGGAAATTGGGGCGTGAGGGGCCAGATTCCATTGTGCATCGGAACGATCTTGCAATGATGCCATAAATCGGCACGATGTTTCTCTGATGATGGATGGTGCAGATCATTCGGCAACGTCAGGTCGTGCCGGTAGAGATACGAGGAGAGAAGGCCAATGCCCACAAAGAAGCAGAATGAGGGACAGCGTCCTCCCATGCACGTTCTGGCACAGCGCGCCCGTGTGGCAGCTGGGATATTGGCATTAAGCCCGGCAGAGCAACGAGCGGACGCATTGCGTCATATAGCCGCAGGGTTGCGGAGCGCGACCGAGATTCTCTTGGTAGCCAATCGGAAGGATCTTGAGCAGGCCGATGTCAGTGCTTCCTTCCGGGAGCGGTTGACCCTGACAGAAGACCGCCTTGAGGGGATGGCCAGTGGTGTGGAAACCCTTGCCGCTATGGAAGACCCGGTTGGGCAGGTTCTGGCGGAGTGGGAGCGGCCCAATGGGCTGAAGATGCGCCGTGTGGCGATTCCATTTGGTGTGTTGGGTGTGATTTACGAAAGCCGGCCTAATGTGGGTGTAGATGCAGCCGCCCTTGGCATACGCTCGGGCAATGCTCTGCTTCTACGGGGCGGATCGGAAAGTTTCCATAGCGCACGGGCGTTGCATAAGGTGATTCAGCAGGGGCTGGCGCGTGCTGGTCTGCCGGAAGATGCCGTTCTCATGGCACCGGATGCCGGAAGGGAGCATGTGGGCGACATGCTCAGTGCAGCGGGGCTGATCGACGTGATCGTGCCCCGTGGTGGCCGTGCGCTGGTGGAGCGTGTGCAGGCGGAAGCCCGGGTGCCGGTTCTGGCCCATGCGGCGGGGCTGTGCCATAGCTATGTGCATGAGGCAGCGGATCATGAGCTGGCAAGGAAAGTCGTGCGGAACGCCAAGCTGCGTCGTCCCGGCATTTGCGGTGCGACGGAAACGCTCCTGATTGATGCGGCTATCGCTCCGGCTCTCCTGCCGAAGATCATTGACGATCTGGCAGCAGAAGGCTGCACCTTCCGGGCGGATGAAGCGGTCCGTGCCATTCTGCCGGACCTGCCAGCCGCTACGGAAGAGGACTTCGCTACGGAATGGCTAGACAAGACTCTCAGCATTTCCGTTGTGGAGGGTGTAGATGCGGCACTGGCACATATTGCTCGCTTCTCTTCCCATCATACAGAGGCGATTCTGACGGAAGATGAAGCCGTGGCGCAGTATTTCATGCAGCGTATGCCCAGTGCCATCGTGATGTGGAACACATCCACCCAGTTCAGCGATGGGGGTGAATTTGGGTTCGGGGCGGAGATTGGCATTGCGACGGGCCGTATGCCCCCCCGTGGCCCTGTCGGCCCGGCCCAGCTGATGACATACCGTTACGAAGTGCATGGAACGGGTCAGCTGCGCCCGTAATTACCGGATATGGCGGGGTTTCTGCCCCGCCGTGAAATTATGGGTATGAAATCATTTCCCAAAAGAAAGATTCTGTGTCTAAATGTTCTCATATCGAAATAAGATGATCGGATATGGGGAGACAGTCTATGGGATCGTTCAGCGGGTCCGCTAGAGGGCAGGGTGGTGCTTCTTCCCCAAAGCCATCGGCAGGAAGTGCCGGGCTGAAAAAGGTTATGGGGCCGTGGAAGCTGACGGCACTCGGGGTTGGGGTAACGGTTGGAGCTGGCCTTTTTTCCCTGACAGGCGTTGCGGCGGGACAGCACGCTGGGCCTGCCGTGTTGCTTTCCTTTATTGTGGCAGCCATTGCCTGCGGCTTTGCGGGGCTCTGTTATGCTGAACTTGCGGGCATGATGCCTTTGGCGTCTGGCTCTGCTTATTCCTACGCATCCCGCATCATGGGGCGGGGTATGGGCTGGGTCATCGGCTGGGATCTGATACTGGAATATATCGTTGCGGCGGCAGCCGTGGCGTCCAGCTGGTCGGGCTATGTGGTGTCCCTGCTGCGTGGCTGGGGGATTGTTCTGGACCCCCGTTTTCTGGCTCCCACCATGACGCCGGTCATCATGCCGGATGGGCGGCATACGGAAGCATGGTTCAATGCGCCTGCCATGCTGATCCTTGCACTGGTGTCGATCATGCTGATGCGGGGGATGAAAGAGTCCAGCACCATCAACAGCATCATTGTGGGGCTGAAGCTTTCCATTGTCGCTCTGGTCATCATTGTCTGTTTGCCCTCCGTGACGGGGGAGAATTTCCATCCTTTCATTCCGCAGAATACGGGGCATTTCGGTCATTTCGGGCTGAGCGGCATCATGCAGGCGGCCAGCATGACCTTCTTTGCCTATATCGGGTTTGACATCGTCTCTACGGCAGCACGGGATACGGCGAACCCGCAGCGTGATTTGCCGCTGGGGATTTTGGGGAGTCTGCTAGTCAGCTCCATCTTGTATGTGACTTTTGCAGCTGTAATGGTGGGTGTGGTGAACTACCATGAGCTGGCCAATGACCCGAACCCGGTCGCTACGCTGATGGACCGTGTCCATATTCCGTTTCTGGCCCCGCTGGTGAAGCTGGGTATTTCCGTAGGTTATATTTCCGTCCTGTATGGGCTGCTGCTGGGGCAGAGCCGTGTGGCGATTGCCATGTCGGATGACGGGCTGCTGCCCCGCCTGTTCGCACGACTGAACCCTCGGACCCATACGCCCTGGGCAACCCATATCCTGATTGGCGTGGCTGCCTGTGTTCTGGCAGGGACGTTGCCGATTGGCGTGCTGGGTGCCATGACCTCCATCGGAACGCTGCTGGCCTTCGTGATTGTCTGCGTGGCGGTCATGATCCTGCGGTTCCGTTCGCCGGAGATGGAACGGTGCTTCACGGTGCCGGGTGGGCCGCTGTTGGTTCCTGCTGCTGGGGCACTCTCCTGTGCTGCCGTGATGCTTTCCATGGATGGTGTCACATGGGCACGGCTTGTGATCTGGCTGGTGATTGGTGGTGGCATCTATCTGGTCTACGGGCGGCGTCATGGCCGTGTAAACGGATCGTGATGTAAAACCGTTCCCCCATCCAAAAAAGGGCAGTTGACGTGCGGGGGCGTGGGGCGGAAGGTAATCTTCATCAACAGGTTCACTGAACAGGAAAAAGCCCCATGTTCCGGAACAGGACGGATATAGCCCGGTCGGACAACGTTGCTGCCAGTCGTGAAGATGAGGGCGTGTCATCCGTGGGCAGGCGGGCGTTTTTCTCCGGTGTGGTGGTTCTTGCCACTGGTCTGCTTCTCGCAACTCCTGTAGTTGCCGAAGCTATTCCCCTCTCCATTCCTGCCACCATTACCGTGACCACGCCCAAGGGTAGCGAGACAGTTATGGTCTGCACGTCCAAGCTGAATCTCTCGGAAGTGCAGGTCGCCTGTCGTCCTAATGAGAAGGTCATCAAGAAGTATGAGAAGGTCATCAAGAAGTTCCTGATAATGGCGGGGATTTTCGGAGTGGTTGGCATCGTCCTTCTTGTTCTTCTGATCGAGGGCATTCTCTTCCTTCTTCGGAAGCTGTGGTCATGGAGGAAGTCGTGAAGTTCTTGCGTGAACACTGACCTCTTCCTCACTGGGTTCAATATCGGCCTCACAGCCTATGCCTGTGCGAATGGCGTCATCTCGCTCCCAGTCTGCTGGACCCTGTGACCCGTTATTCGGCCTGCCTTTTCCCAGTAGCTTTAGAAATGGCCGGGTCTTCAGAGTGAGATGACGTCCCGCCTTGACTGTGGGGAGGAGCATTATCAGGGGGCCGGGTCGTCTTGCTGGACGTAAGGCACTGATTACTGGCGGGGATTCCGGCATCGGGCGGACTGTTGCCATTGCCTATGCACGGGAAGGGGCGGTGACGGCGTACCGGGTTGGAAGTTTGTTGCCATCATTACAGGTCTATTGAAGCCAGCATTATGATCGAGTGATATTTTTCCGAGATCGTAACAGTCTCTAGATTATGCGTTCAACATGATGTAATGGACTCGCCAGAACAGCCCAGAAAAGGACGGTTATGGCGGTGAGGGTGCAGAAACTGCTTTATGCAGTAGCAATGTCAGCTGGTGTTCTTGCTGTCCCTAAGGCCTATGCTGATATTTCTTTGTTCTCTCGCAAGGATATTACTATCAACGCCGCCCTCGATATCGGGGGCGATGCGTTTTATTTTCCCAATGCCAATTTTGGTACCGGCTCCTACGAACCGCACAAGTCGGGTTACTCACGCACAAAAAATGTGACCCTTGCTGAGTTATATGGTCAGCCCATGCTTTCTGGAACATGGCAAACCCCGTGGGGTTTTTCGGTGTTTGGGCTGGTGTCTGCCATTGGGTCTACGACATTGGGGGATGGGGATGCGGAAAGCATAAGCCAGACCTCTGGTACGCCCCGGCAGGTGAATCTTGAAGACGCTAATTTGGGCGTGAAGATACCCCTTAATGGGAAAAGACGGCTGATTATTGAGGGGGGGCGGCAGAAGTTCCAGATTGATGATGGCTTCCTTATGGGGAAGGGAGCCTATAGTTCGGGGGAACGTGGCGCATGGTGGTATGCGCCTCGTTTTGCCTTCTCCGGGCCGGGTGTCATTAAATATGAAGGGCAGTCCATCCGGTCGGACATCTTCATGCTGGAGAATAACAGTAACAACCGGCAGACTTATGGTAATGATAAGCCGGAAACAAAGTTTGTTGGGTTTGATGTCACCCTTTTCCGCAGCAAACCGGATGGAGATGGTGGAAGTACCTATGGGGACAGAGCGGCTTATGTCACGCTGACCTATTTCTATGTTCGCCACGCCGATAAGGGGGCAGCTTATGACTACTCCAACAGGGCGGACAGGCAGGGGATGAGTGTGACAGCTCTAAGCTGGGGCGGCACACCATTTGCTATGAAGAACCATCCTTTTACAAAGAATGTCACTTTCTACGGCAATTTTGTTTCGGAGCAGAACAGTCACGCAGGCAATGGTTATAAGGGTGTCAGTGCTTATGCTGTGTATGTGGAGCCGGGCTATACATTCGCCCACTTGCCATGGCGACCGCATGTTTTCTACCGCTACACTCGTTTCAGTGGTGGGAAGGACCTTCATAGCCGGACGAAGCATAATTACGACACGTTCTTTCTCTATGATGGTGCCCGGTACACGTATGGTGGGTATTGGCCGGGTGAAATCGTGGGGAATAATATGTCGCCACTCTCCAATATGGAGGTTCAGCAGTTTGATATTACCGGGGTGCCGCCTGTCCATCTTCTGAAGAAGGATGATGAGCTGAAGCTAGGCCTGCATTTTTATGATCTTGCCTATCTCTACCCTACCGGGGCTGGTCTCCCGGCAGGAACGAAGCGGCATATGTCAGATGAGGTCAATATTTCAGCAGAATATGCCCTTGATGCGAATACGTCTGGTGCGATTGCTGCTGGGGCGGCTTTTTCTGGTCCAGGAGGGCGGGCTTTGGCAAAGGCCGGTGTGCCAGATGGGCAGGTCATGCCGAGGGTACATGGTGCTTCTGGTGTGTTGGAAATCTATTTTTATAAACATTTCTGATTTTTTTTCGGCTGATTTTCTCACAGAGATCGTTCTGCCGACTGGAAAAAGGCCAAGAGGCAGAAAGGGTAATAAACTGCGTGTCAGAGCGTTTTTTCAGGAGGAAATTTCTGGGAAATGAAAAAAAGAAAAAAACTATATATTGAAAGTATATTATAGATTGTTTTGATATGTGAGAAGGTCGAGTGATAGACATTTAGGAATTATTCTGCAATGAAATAAAGAAGAACATTCCTAAAAGGTTTCTCATATGTCATCAAAAATGCGGAAGCTCTTCGTTTCGTTGGCCGCTTTAGGCAACGTCTATGCGATTTCTGATGCTTATGCTGACCAGACACTTGTTTCTACCAAGAATATTTCGATCAAGGCCTCCCTTGATATTGGGGGAGATGCGTTCTTTCTGCCGAATACTAATTATGGCACAGGTTCTTATCGTGAGCGGCGGTCAGGTGGTTATGCCTTGATTCAGGATACGACCTACGCCGAGCTGTATGGAAAACCCATCATTGCTGGGCAGTGGAAAACCCCGTGGGGATTCACTGTGTTCGGTCAGGCTTCAGCCATTGGGTCCACGACTTTGGGTGATGGTGATGCTGAGAGTGTATCCCAGACCACACGGACCCCTCGTGCCGTTACGCTGGAGGAAGCTAATCTGGGAATAGATTTGCCTTTCAATAGCGAAAGAAAGTTGATTATTGAGGGGGGGCGGCAGAAGTTCCAGATTGATGATGGCTTCCTAGTGGGGAAAGGGGCTTATAGTTCCGGTGATCGTGGTGCGTGGTGGTATGCGCCCCGGTTTGCTTTTTCCGGGCCGGGTGTCATCAAGTATCAGGGTAAGAAGCTTCGTGCAGATGTCTTTATGTTGGAGAATAATACCAACAACAAGCAGAACCGGAATTATGATCGCCCAGAGACCAAGTTTGAAGGGTTTGACATCACATGGTTCCGTAGCAAACCGGGTGGGGATGGTGGCTCTTCCTATGAGGATAGGGCAGCTTATTTGACGCTGGCGTATTTCCATGTGCGAAAGGCGAATATCGGTGCCGCTTTTGATTACGCCAATCGTGGTGACCGTCAGGGCATGAACGTAACCCAGCTGGGTTGGGGCGGTACATTCGTGCCGATCAAGGCACTAGGTATTTCGAAAAATTTTACCCTCTACGGCACCTTCGTTTCCGAGCAGAATAGCCATGCTGGGAATGGGTATAAAGGGGTCAGTGCTTATGCGACCTACATAGAGCCGGGCTACACATTTACCACCCTGCCGTGGAAACCTCATATCTTCTACCGTTATACCCGTTTCAGTGGGGGGAAGAACCCGCAGAGCCGGACAAAGCATAATTATGATACGTACTTTCTGTACGATGGCCGCCGGTACACATATGGCGGGTTCTGGCCGGGAGAGATTACGGGTATGTATCTCTCTCCACTCTCCAACATGGAAGTGCATCAGGTGGATTTGACGGGTGTTCCGCCTGTTCATCTGCTACGAAAAGAGGATGAGTTGAAGCTGGGTCTGCATTTCTACGACCTGTCTTTTCTCTACCCTACGGGTTCCGGGCTTCCGAGTAATGTTGGAAGCCATATGTCGGATGAGCTTGATTTCTCTGCAGAATACACGTTTGATGGTAATACATCGGGAGCGATTACCGGTGGTGTCGCTTTTGCGGGGCCAGCGGGGAAAGCACTGGCGAAGTCGGGTGTACCAAGTGGTATGGATATTCCGCCTATCCACGGCACATCTGGCGTGCTGGAGCTGTATTTTTATCGTCATTTCTAAGCGGAACAGGGTTTTATTCTGTTCCGGCTTCCCTTTTGAGAGTGGATGTTACAAAATGGGAATGACTTCGCAGGTGGTTTTCATCCGCTGGATGAGCAACTTGCACAGCCAACTATTCATAAGGACCTTTTCATGAAGGAACCCACCACTGACCAGACTCTGTCCGAAGATAAAGGACTTTCGAGTCGTCATATTGCGATGATCGCCCTTGGCGGTGTGATTGGCGCCGGGCTGTTTGTCGGAAGTAGTGCGGCCATTGCTAAAGCGGGGCCGGGCATTGCACTTGTTTTCGTGGCCGTTGGATTCCTGATCATGGCGATCATGCAGATGCTTGGCGAGATCGTTGTCAGTGACCCTGGCCGTGGCTCCTTTGTGGAGTATATCCGCCTTGCTCACGGGGACCGGGTCGGCTTTGCCTCTGGCTGGCTGTACTGGTTCTTCTGGGTGGTTGTGATTGGCTCGGAAGCTATCGCTGGTGCGATGATGCTGCGGGACTGGATCCATCTGCCTGTGTGGCTGCTGGCCGTTGTACTCATCATCTGCATGAAGTTTGTTAACTTCTTTGCCCCGAAGATTTTTGGTGAGTGTGAGTTTTGGCTGTCCAGCATCAAGGTTTTCACCATTGTAGCCTTCATTCTGCTGTCATTGCTTTTCGTTCTGCATGTTTTTGGTCCGGGTGTGCCGGTCCATCATAACCTTTTTGATCGTGGCGGGTTGTTCCCTAATGGTGTTGTGCCATTGCTGGCATTGGTGCCGACGGTGCTGTTCACCATGATGGGTTCTGAAATTTCCACCGTTGCCGCTTCTGAGACATCTGATCCGGGCGAGAACGTGTCTCGTGTGACACGGACACTCGGCCTGCGTATCATGATCTTTTACGTCTCCTCCATTTGTCTGATCACGATGATCGTGCCGTGGTGGAGCCTGTATCCGGGTAAGTCTCCGTTCGTGGCCGTGTTGCAGATTATGGGTGTGCCGGGTGCTGCGCTGATTATGCAGATTGCTATTCTCAGTGCTGTTCTGTCCTGCCTGAACTCCAGCATGTATATTACATCCCGTATTCTGACAGAGCTGGCTATTCAGGGTGACGCTCCAGCGTTTCTTGTGCGGACATCCCCGGACAAGGCTCCCCGTATGGCTATTACCATTAGCTCCGTTGCTGGTCTGTTGGTGGCATTCTCCTCAATCTTTGCACCGAGCGAGATTTTCGGCTTCCTGCTGAACTGCAGTGGTGGTCTTATCCTGCTGACCTATGCTCTGATTTCCACTTCTTACATCATACTGCGTCGCCGTAGTAAGCGGGCTGGGACGAGCAAGCACTTCACGCTGCCGCTGTTCCCGTATGTCAGCATTCTGTGTCTGGCTGCCATTGTTCTGGTGTTCGTGGCCATGCTGATCAATCCGGGTGAGCGTGAGACTGCTTTTGCGTCTCTCGGTACAGCCGTGGTCTGCTATCTGATGGCCTGTAACTTTGCCAGCCGTCTGGCTCCCGTGACGACCACGGAAGAACCAGCCTCTACAGAGGAAGAGGTTGCAAAAGAAGGTGAATGATCCTGATGGGGGAGGCCAAGTCCTCTCCTAGAGAGATTGATCTTTGAGAAGAACGGATCTGCTCGTCAGGTCCGTTCTTTTTTTTGTGTTCGATTAATTAAGAAAATCGTTCACCCAAGGGAGACCAGTATGGCTCCCAGTCCGATGAATATGATGCCCAACCATCCTTTGACAGAAAGTTGCTCTCCCAACAGCGTAACGCTGAGAATGGCAACGAAAACAACGCTCAACTTGTCGAGCGGGGCCACACGGGCGGCATCCCCCATTTTGAGCGCACGGAAATAACATAGCCACGAAGCTCCTGTTGCCAGACCAGAGAGCAGCAGGAATAGGCAGGCTCGAGGGTTAAAACCTTCGGTGTTATGGAACTTGCCTGTTACCAGTAGGATCGTCCCCAGCACGCCAAGAATGACTAGTGTGCGGATGAAGGTGGCAAGGTCGGAGTCAATAGTGCTGACGCCTATCTTGGCGCAAAGGGCTGTTAGTGCTGCAAAAATAGCTGAAAGCAACGCCCAGAAAATCCATGAGGAAGAAAGCATGATGATGTGGCCTTTCTTACAGTTTTAATGATTCCAGATGGGTAAGTTATCGTGGAGGGGCTAGCATGTTTTCCGGTTGGTGTGATGGGATATTGATGGACATAAATTATATTGATTGAAATGGTCACCTCGTGGTGTTCTGTAAATATATAGGTTATTTTAAATGAGATAGATGGAGGGCATCTTAATGTTGGTTTGTTTTTAATAGAATTAAGATATTTTATTGAATATTGGCCTCTGTAACACTAAGGAGATGAATTGAGGAGAGGATGCGAGGCAAGCCTTCTCTATAGCAAGGTGAGCATCATTTAATTTGCTACTGCTTAGCGTTGCTCGTGTAGGTTTATACCCCTGCTTAGCTACTATTTTGAAGCAGCCTTTGGAAAAGTGTATATTTCAAGAGTAATATACTATATAATCATTGGTGAAACTTTATAAAAGCCTTCTTGGGGGTAAATTGCTAGAGTTGGCTTTGTCGACAGTATTCTTTGAGACGCTTATACTGTTTATCCTCTGCTAGGGTTGGTGCAGATTGGACGATTTTTTCTAAACAATTTTCTACATGTTGGTTATGAAGGGTAGGACCATTAATTATGGAGTTTAAAAAGGTTAGTGTATCCTTCGGAAACTTATTACAGAATTCGGCCTCCTGCAAAGGAATAAAATCTATATAACTAACGGGCTGCAACCAGTCTTTCATTAGGCGGAGAGCATTAGGAAATTCATCTCGTGTAGCGATCACTAATTGCGCTAAATATATTGAGATTTTTTCATCCACTAAATCTAGAGATTTTGGCCATATGTTTTTCCAGAATGGCTGTATTCGATGTTTCCAATATTCTTCGGCCTGTTCACCGGCTCCCTTTATAGCCTTGATTAAGGCAGAAGCAACTTTTTCTAATCCTTGTTGGGGTAATGCCTTAAACGCAGATCGGAATTCATTGGTGGTATATCCTTCATTTATGTCTAATGCTGAATAGGTCAAGAAGGTAGCAAACTCCTGAGCGCTTGACCCTAGATCGTTATAATGTTTAGCAGTATCTAAAAAGTCTTTTTTAAAAGCCCGTAGTAGGGGAGAGTATAGGCGTGGAGACAAAAGAAATCCTGTCCACGCTGCTTTTGCCACTTCATGATTTGCCTCCCAGTCGAGCATGGGCAATAGATGTTGTTTACTCCATTTAGGATCAATACGAAAAAATGCGACCAAATGAGAGCATAGAATAACGCGACCATAGCAGAATATATCAGCGTTAGTATTACATAATTTAGCAAACAATGGAGTAATGTCTTTAGGAATTTTGTCATTATCATTAGGTTTTCTATGGAACAATATTTTAAGAATAGCCTCTGTAATATGTCCAATATAATGATCAAAAGATTCTATTATATAATCATGCGGAAGTGTAAAATTGCTTTTGCTATGAGTGTTTTCTAAATTTATAAAACGCATACATAGTTTTAATATAACATTTTCGTCTTTGGAGGGAAAATTGGCCACAACCATTAGCCAATAGGCAATCTCTTGTCTTAGGTCAAATAGCACTTTATCAGGCATCTTTTGCACAAGTGGTATGACAAATTTCCATGAATGCCGCGCCATGCTTTGGGTGTTCCAAGCTTGGAGCGCATGTTTCCAACGTAATATTGGCCAGCTATTCTGATTTGCTATAGCAGACAATGCGCGTAGGCAAAGAGCGAAACGTGTTCGGCAGACATTATACCACTCATCATTATATAAGTGATTATTTTCAGGAGAGGGGTGGTCAAGCCATCGAATGAGTGCATTTAGTTCTCGAGGTACAGGAGTAATATAGCGCTTTATTACCTCTTTAAAATCTGGATCGTTAGGACTATTCATCCACATTCCGAATTCATCTCTCTCGTCAGGGGCTAACTGCCATTCAGGATATTGCTGCGATAATTTTTTCAGCTGCTTGGCGCTTGCACTTCCAAGGACCAACCCTGAGGATTGAAGCTTGGCCAGACGTAGCCAAATGTCCCGATCTTTGATGTCAGGACGGTTTTCTATGTTTATGGTTTTGAATATAGATTGTGGTGGGCCTGATAAAATGGCAGTTTCAAGATCTTCTTGTGAAGAAGAAGACAATTTACGGCCCTGCAACACAAGTAAGCGTAAAACTTCCCGTTTTATATTGCCAGACCAAAGCCAAAATGCATCATCTGCAAGTAGCCATTTTACCCATTGTTCGGGAGTAATCTTTTCCTCTTGGCTGGCTGCATATAATGCAAGACGTTTGAAGGTGAGATATGGGAGATCAAACCATCTCTTGGCAATTTGTATTGCATAATCGATATTTTTCTTACGTATCGTCAGCCAGGTATCTCGTACTAACTCAATTAACAGCACCCATTCATGGAAATTTCTGTTTTGTGGATGAGGAATAATGGAAGGAATATCAATGAAAGATTTGTCGTTGCGATCATCTGCTGCATTTAAGTCACGTTGAAGATCTAGGGCATCACGCAATAATATTTGAAAATCATCTAGTAGATATACAAAATTTCCTAATCCTATTAATTTAGGTAATGAAGAAAGTATATTCTGGTCTGAGACCCCTGTATTAAAGACAAAGTTATATTCAAGTTTGATGTTTTTGGACTGTGATTGACTTTGCTTAGATAATACTAGAGATATGATGTTTTTTCTTAATTCTATTTTAATTGACAGTAATTCACGTAACTCTTGTCGGATACTTGCCGTTAATCCATGAAGTTTGACTCGTTTTGTCCACTGAAAAAATCTAGGTGTATAGCCCGATGTTTTAAGCTGCCCGGCACATATTATACTCCACAGTATCTGCATCTCAGGGCAAGGAATAGCATTTGGGGCAGATCTACGAATATCATCGAGTTTATTGGTGTCTTTTTCAATTTCTAATTTTTTTAAATATTCTAAACGATTTTCAATTATCATTTTGAAATTTTCAGATAATTGTCCCCCTTGTTCATAAATCCATAAAACCAATCGTGAATCATTCAAATAATTATCTGCTAGCCATTCTGCAAGATGAGACATTATTTTATCATATTGTATAAGAGATCTTCCTTTACCTGCCAACTGCATGTTAGATAAAAAACAACGTGGAGACGGACGGTTGATTAAACTGAATGGTTGTGAGGAATCACCTTTATTTTCAATATGTAATGGAATGCCAGATCGTTTAAGATCGGAATAGTTATGGTTTTCTTTGGAAAACACTTCAAGAAGCCATTCTAATGGGGGCGTTGGCTGAAAGGTTGCAAAACATTTTGCTGGTTGGCCTGATGGATCAGACATGGCCCACAGCATTCGGCCTATGTAATCATCTTGTTGCGTACTTGCCGATGGGTGAGCCAAAGCGTACTGAGTGACAATACTTTCTGCGCCGGTGCTACCAGCTTGGTACGTATCTCCCCAAGCCTTCAATGTGTTATGTAATTTTGAATGATCATGCGATCCTGCTTTTACATGATATAAAATTGGCGTGACGCCTTTTGCCTTCCACTCGTTACTTTTGTATTCTTCTTCTCCGGGCTCGCAATCGCCGAATGCCCAAGTCTGTAGTATATCTTCCCCCAATATTTGATCTGCTGCCAGTGCGTCCATCATATAACGCAATGTTGGGTCGTTAAGGCTATATCCTATGAAACATATTACGTAGTTGCGGAATAACTCGCCGACAAAACGTGCTGCCCAGCCTTCAGAGAGATAGGCAAGTCCAAAATCACCACTGGAAATAATTAAATTATTTAATTCGGATTCGCTTAATTTTTTTTCAGGTAAACGTCCATGCAAATAAACCAATCCATCCCAACGGCTTCTTTTAGGAATAGGCAAAAGTGGTGCTGCATAATATTTAATTTTCTGTTTGTTACGTTTGGCGGCGCTATGAAATATATGATCGAAATTTGTAGTGACCAATCGTAAATCGCCCTTACGATTCTGTCCTAATTTTAACAGTGCAGTATGTGTGTCGGTAGCACTTCTTCGGCGCAAATTTGGCTTTAATATCTCTGCGAGTTTTTCTCGAACACACCGGCGTTGCCCGGGTATACGCTTTTCGAGTAAGTGCAAAACAGTATCGTAGTGCCCTTGTTCAAAAGATTCCCTTTCTAATTTCTCAAAAACGGTGTCACAACGGTTATAAATTTCCTCCACTAACCCTTTGAAACCTGGTAAGCCGGCGGGGTAGGAAATACCTGCCCCACAAAAAAATATCACACGTCCTTCTTCATGTGCTTGCAACAATGCATTAGGGATATCAGGGCCATTCGTAATAAACTGCATAAAATTATCCTTTTGTAATAGATTATATTTTTCATAATATGAATGAAATGTCTATCGATAGATATGAGGAGAGCAGAGCTTGGTTTGAATTTAGGCTACGGAATTAATCCATTGAATGAGCATAATTTCTCCTGCGAGGATGCGGATTTGTTGACCTTCTTCGTTATTGTTAAGTAGTGAGGGGTGTTAGCTCACGCTTGGTTAGACCAATATCACCCAGTGTTAGAGGGATAGCCTTTACGTTTCTTTGTGCCTTGATTGAGGAAAAGATGACAATCCGCTATATTATTAGCATTTCTTGTAGGATTGTAGAGGATTAAGTGTCTTGAATTTAGCTTTGCTAAGGTGGTTATTGAGTTTTTAGGGTGGCGGGTAGTATTTTAGGAGAGGCAGAAGAATTTCTCGACTTGATCAGGTCTTAAAAGGCATTCTCACATATATACGGTGAGGAATGATAAAAATTTAGGAGAAAATCCGTGGTGGACCCGGCGCGATTCGAACGCGCGACCTTTGCCTTCGGAGGGCAACGCTCTATCCAGCTGAGCTACGGGTCCCCGTTGGGGGTTCTTTTAACGGGAAGGAGCCCTTTTGCCTAGCCCTTGATGCACTCTTTTTTCCATTCTGTTCAGCGTGTTTGTTCCAGCCAGAGCCACATAGTGGCGGCACTATCCCCGCCAGAGGGTAGAAAATGGTTCGGTTGTTCAATCCATGAGATGATGTCTTTGGCTGGCCGGTCATGTGGCTCACGGGTGATGAGGTGATAACCGCGGGGTAACTCATCCAGTCGGAAGAGGTCTTTAGGCGTTCGTTGAATAAGGCGGCGTGTAGCAGAGGCCGGAACAAACTGGTCCTGGTCGCCCCAGATGAACAGGGTTGGTGTCTGCACGGAGGGCACGGCCTCCAGCGCATGGCTCATCAGATGCGTCAGCCCCCGTAGGGCGTGAACGGTCGTGCCGTGGCGGGTCAGCGGGTCGAAGAACATGCGGCGTAAGGCTCGGATATTGCCTGTGGCGACATGATGCCCCGGCATATGCGCACCCGTCAGTCGTGCCTGCGGAGTGATGAGGTTCCAGCCTTCGAGAAGGGTCTGCCACGGCTCACCAATCGACATGATGGCCGGGGCCAGAAGAATCAGACCGTCAGGGCGGGGCGCGGGTAGGCTCGTGCTGGTCAGGAGGGCAATGGCACCGCCCATGCTTTCCCCCATCAGATAGAGGGGCTGGCCGGGCCAGTGTTGCTGGCACCAGCGGGCTTCCTCCACGGCATCGGCAATCATGCGGTTGGTCGAGCTCCAGTTTCCCTTGACCGGAAACTCTCCAAAACTCCGAACATCCGGTGCTACGATAAGAAAGCCCGCTCTGTTCAGAGGTGGTGCCATGTTTTCCCAAGCATCCCGGCTGTCCCCGAAGCCATGAAAGGCCAGAATGACACCTCGAAGAGGGGCCGTTGCCGGATAAAGCCGGACTGGAGCCCGCTTGCCATCGGAAAGAGCAATCTGCGTGTTGGCAGGGACGAAGGCCGCTTCGGCGGGGCGGTGGGGCAAAGTCTGGGGTGCCGGTAGAGTCTGGCACCCTCCGAGCAGGGCCATGAACAGAAATAGAGCCGTGCTGAAGCAGGAGCCGTTTTTAAAACGTCGGAAATCGGCTAGAGAAGAAAGCATCTGCAAGACTGATCTGCCAGCATGGGCAGGGGAGAAAGACGGCGTGACGTCAGAAAACACACATCTGGTTCTGGTGGATGGTTCGGGGTTCATTTTCCGTGCCTTCTTTGCCATTCGCCACATGAGTAATCCGGAGGGTGTACCCGTCAATGCCGTTTACGGCTTCACCAACATGCTCATGCAGCTCATGAGAGAGCATGAAGGTCAGCCGATGGCCGTGATTTTCGATGCTGGCCGCAAGACATTCCGTAACGATATTTACCCCGATTATAAAGCCCATCGTCCAGAACCACCGGAAGACTTACGGCCTCAGTTTGATCTTATTCGTCAGGCAACGGATAAGTTTGGTATTCCAGCCATTGAACTGCCGGGCTGGGAAGCAGATGACCTTCTGGCAACTTATGCCCGTCTGGTTGTGGAGCAGGGTGGTAGCTGTACCATCATTTCCTCCGATAAGGACCTGATGCAGCTCATCCGTCCCGGCGTTTTCTTGAAAGACCCGATGAAGCAGAAGCCCATCGGCCTTGCCGAGGTTGAGGCTAAATTCGGCGTGACACCAGATAAGGTGGTGGATGTGCAGGCCCTCATGGGGGACTCCACCGATAATGTGCCGGGCGTACCGGGTATCGGCCCCAAAGGGGCGGCCCAGCTCATCAATGAATATGGATCGCTGGAGGCTGTTCTGGCAGCGGCTCCCAGCATGAAGGCTTCCAAGAGGCGTCAGAACCTGATTGACCATGCCGAAGGGGCACGTATTTCCCGTCAGTTGGTAGTTCTGGCGGATGATGTGGCTGTGCCTGTTCCCGTGGATGAACTACGCCCCCGTGAACCTGATGCCGAAACACTACGGAGCTGGCTGGAGAGCATGGGCTTTTCGTCTATCCTTCAGCGTATGGGCTTCGGGGGTAAGGCCCGCCATCCAGCACAGCGCAAGCCCGATGCCAGCCCAGCTTCTGCATCAGCAGAGGAGCAGGAAGCGGGAGATATTCCTCGCAGTGATGCGCCTTTTGGTCCCTATGAGACCGTGACCGATAGGGAGACGCTGGCTCAGTGGATTGAGGCGGCCCGTGCCGCAGGGCGTGTTGCCGTGGATACGGAAACAACTGGCCTGAATGCTCGCACGGCGGAGATTGTTGGTCTGTCTCTGGCCGTAGCTCCGGGGAAAGCGTGTTATGTGCCGTTCCGTCATGAGGGCACGTTGGAAGCCCCCGTGGGCGAACAGCTAGACGTAAAGGATACGCTGGAGCAGCTTGCTTCGTTGATGGCCGATGATGCGGTGCTGAAGATTTTCCAGAATGCGAAATATGACCTCACCATTTTAAGGCAAGCCGGTCTGGAGGTCATTGCGCCGCTGGATGACACGATGCTGCTTTCCTATGCTCAGTCTGCTGGGGCACATGGGCAGGGCATGGATGAACTCTCCCGCTTGCATCTAGATCATACGCCCATCCCTTATGATGAGGTAACAGGGACAGGGCGCAACCGCATCCTGTTCACACAGGTGCCGCTAGACAAGGCTACCGCTTATGCGGCTGAAGATGCCGACGTGACGCTGCGTCTTTGGGAGGTGTTGCGTGTGACCCTTCCTCGTCAGAAGGCTGCGGCCCTGTATGAGGAGATGGAACGCCCGCTTATCACCGTGCTGGAGCGCATGGAAGAAGAAGGTGTGCGAGTGGATGCCGATGAGCTGCGTCGTCTGTCGGAAGATTTTGCCACCCGCATGGCGGAAATGGAGCAGGGGATTCATGATAGGGCCGGACGGCCTTTCAACATCGGCTCGCCTAAACAGCTAGGGGAAATCCTGTTTGATGAGATGGGCCTGCCGGGTGGCAAGCGCACCAAAACGGGCGCATGGGGAACGGACTCCCGTGTTCTGGAGGAGCTGGCCGAGCAGGGCCATGATCTTCCTACGGAAATCCTGAACTGGCGGCGTCTGGCCAAGCTGAAGTCCACCTATGCGGATGCGCTGCTCAAGCTGATGGACCCGAAAACTCAGCGTGTTCATACGACTTTCCAGATGACAACCACGACCACGGGGCGTCTTTCCTCCAATGAGCCAAACCTCCAGAACATCCCTATCCGTACGGAGGAAGGGGCACGCATCCGTCAGGCTTTCGTAGCCGCACCGGGGCATAAGCTGCTTTCTGCCGATTATAGCCAGATCGAGCTACGCCTTTTGGCTCATGTGGCGCAGATTGAACCGCTGTTGGATGCGTTCCGTCATGGGCAGGATATTCATGCCCGCACGGCTTCCGAGGTGTTCGGCATCCCGCTGGAAGAAATGGACCCGCTGACAAGGCGGCGGGCTAAGGCCATCAATTTCGGTATCATCTATGGCATTTCGGCCTTTGGGCTGGCCCGGCAGCTTCAGGTGCCGCAGGGGGAAGCCAAACGCTATATTGATGCCTATTTTGAACGCTATCCCGGCATCCGGGACTATATGGAACGGATGAAGGAAGAAGCTCGGGAGAAGGGCTATGTGCTGACCCCCTTCGGTCGTCGCTGTTATGTACCGGGCATCAAGGCCCGTCAGGCGGCGCAGCGGTCTTATGCCGAGCGTCAGGCCATCAATGCGCCTCTACAGGGTGGAGCGGCCGACATCATTAAGAAAGCAATGGTTCGTCTGCCAGAGAGGCTGGCTGAGGCCGGGTTGAAGGCTCGGATGCTGCTTCAGGTGCATGACGAACTTCTTTTTGAGGTCTCGGATGACGAGGCCGACAAGACGGCAGCCCTTGTAAAAGAGGTTATGGAATCCGTAGCCACATTGGATGTTGCTCTGTCCGTGGAGACAGGACTTGGCCAGAACTGGGGTGAGGCTCACTGAGGCGACCGGAAAAGAAAAAGGGAGATGACGGCATGACTGTTCAGCAGAATGAGGACAAGAACGGGCTGGACCCTAAAAAGAAGGTTCGCCGTGCAGGAGGCGTCGTTTTGGGTCTGATTCTGTTGGCGGGATTGCTGGGTTATGGGGGATATCATCTCTCGACCGGAACCGATGAAGGGGCACGGGTTCATACGCAGGGTAATGCGGTTGGCGGGTCTTTTCGTGTCTTTTCCCTTGGTGGGGGCATGGTAACGGAAGGGGATTTTCGGGGGTCATGGACAGTCGTCTGGTTTGTGGACCCACGCTGCCCGCCTGAACGCTGCCAGCCGCCGCTTAAGGCTCTGGACCAGACCCTTGTGACGATGAAGCAGAAGGGCCGGAACACTCTGCCGCTTGTTGTCTCGCTGGATGCCAGAGCGGAAGACCCGGATACGCTGAAGGATTATGTAATGGGTGTGGCTCCGCACATCTTCCCGGTTTTTGCGACACCGAACATGACACAGGCCATGACACGCCTTTTCCATGCGCCCTATGCGTTGGAGCCGGGGCAGGCATATTATCAGCCTGCACCATCTTTCGTGGTCATGACACCGGAAGGTCATTATGCTGGCACGCTTCCAGTGACGGCTGATGCCACAGCTCTGACATCAGGGCTTGAGCAGCTCATGGCTCAGTCTGGCCAGAACAGAGAGTAAGGAACAAGCCCATCATGTTACGCTATCCCATTCTTCTGCTGGATTATGATGGCACTCTGGCCGAGACCCGCCCCGCTATTCTGCGGAGTTTGGAGGAGGCTTTCGAGGATATTGGCCGCACGCCTCCGCCTCGTTCTTATTTGCAGGAGCGTCTTGGGAAGGGGGATGCCCTACAGGGTTTTTATCAAAGCATCGTGGATGAAGGGGCCTCCACGGAGGAGGCGCAGCGTTACGTTGCGGCCTATCGTGAGCGTTACACACAGGCCGATGAGGAGGAAACTTACCTGTATGATGGTGCCCACGAGGTGCTACAGATTCTACAGGGGCGGGGCTATAAAATGGTCGCTGTGAGCAACAAGCACGGGCCAACCCTGCGGCACAGTTTGGACCGATTTCAGCTGGAACCTTTCTTTGAGGCCGCCATTGGTGCCGAAGAAGGTCTGCCCCGCAAGCCGGAGAAGGAAGTGTTCACCCAACGTCTGGCCCATTTACTGCCGGGTTGGAAGGCAGAACAGTTCCTTATGGTGGGCGATACAACAGCGGATATTAATTTTGCCCAGACTCTTGGCATGGATGTTTGCTGGGCCAGCTATGGTCATGGTGTTGAAGAGGTCTGCAAGGCTTTAAAGCCCAATTATCAGTTGGACAGTTTGTGGGAGCTGCCGACCCTTTTGTCTGATACAGAGAGCTGAACAGGCTCAATTATCAATATGAAACAGGCCCAGCTCATTTTTATGGGCCGGGCCTGTTTTTTGTAGCACTTGGAAACGTCTTACAGTCCGATGTCGCTACGAAGCATCTTATCATCCCACTGGATGGTCGCTGCGGCCTCATAGGCACGGGAGCGAGCCTTGGCCGCTGTGGGACCTGTGGCGCAGATGGTTAGGACACGCCCACCATTGGCCAGCAGTTTGTCGCCATCCAGTTTCGTCCCTGCATGGAAGACGGACACGCCGGGCAGCTGTTCCGTCCGGTCCAGCCCGGAAATGACACCTCCCTTGATGGGCGCATCCGGGTAGCCCTTGGCGGCGAGTACCAGAGAGATTGAGGGTTTGTCTGAGAAGCGGATACTGTCCTCGGAGAGTGTGCCTTCTGCTAGAGCCTTAAGAGCTGGGAGGAGGTCGCTTTCTAGACGGATAAGCAGGGCCTGAGCTTCTGGGTCACCAAAGCGCACATTATATTCAATGAGCTTCGGTCCTTCTTCTGTCAGCATCAGACCAGCGAAGATTACACCACGGAACGGCGTACCACGGCGGACCATCTCTGCCAGCATCGGGCGGACGGTGAGGTCCAGTGCGGCTTCCTGCGCTGCACGGTCAAAATCCGGTGGTGGGCAGATGGCTCCCATGCCGCCTGTGTTCGGCCCGGTATCACCATCACCGACCCGCTTATGGTCTCTGGCGGCCCCGATCAGGCTGGCTTTGTCATCGGCACAGAAGGCGAAAAGGGAGACTTCCCGCCCTACGAGACATTCCTCAATCACGAGTGGCAGGCCAAGATGGTCAATGGCGTTCAGGGCTTCATCCACGCTCTGGGCCACGACCACACCCTTGCCTGCGGCCAGACCATCCGCCTTGATGACGATGGGGGCACCCTGCTCACGCACGTAAGCCTTGGCGGCGTCTTTTGTGCTGTTGGTATTGAAACGCTGCCAGCGGGCCGTAGGGATGCCAGCCGCATCGGCGACTTCTTTGGTGAAGGCTTTGCTGCCTTCCAGCGCAGCGGCGGCTTTGGAAGGGCCTGCGCAGGCAATGCCCGCCTGTTGGCAGGCATCGGTCAGCCCTGCCACGAGGGAGACTTCCGGCCCCGGCACAACAAGGTCAATTTTTTCCTTTTTGGCAAATTCGACCAAGCCGGGAATATCGTCAGCGGCGATGGAAACGCAGTGGGCGCAGTCTGCCATGCCAGGATTGCCGGGAGCAGCAAAAAGTGTGTCCAGTAGAGGGGACCGGGCAATGGCGGTGGCGAGGGCATGTTCCCGTCCGCCTGAACCAACCAGAAGTACGCGCATTCTGTTTCCTTTTATATGTCGTGCGGTAAAGATATCCGCTTTCACGTTGTCCCTCATTTAGCATAGAATGACCCTATGATGGAACGAGAGAGCCTTCTTTCTCCCGCTGGGCCGCAGAGCGGCACGAGTTCGGGGAGCAGCAACATACCGGAATATTCGGTCGGGTCGATTTCCTCGGCGATTAAACGTGTGCTGGAGGGAACGTTCGGGCGAGTGCGTGTTCGTGGCGAGATCACGGAGATGAAGCGTTACGCATCTGGCCATGTCTATCTCTCTCTCAAGGATGAAGGCGGGAAGATTTCTGGCGTCATCTGGCGAGGGAATGTCTCCCGGTTGGGCATGGTGCCGGAGAATGGCACGGAGGTCATCGCCACGGGGAAGATTTCCTCTTACGGCGAGCGGTCAAACTATCAGCTCATCATCGACAGCATGGAGTTTGCCGGCGAGGGGGCTTTGCTGGCCCGGATTGAGGCTCTGCGTATTCGCTTGCGGGATGAAGGCCTTTTCCAGTCTGACCGCAAGAAGCCTATTCCGTTCTTGCCACGCTGTGTGGGGGTTGTGACGTCCCGGTCCGGGGCTGTGCTTCATGATATCTGCACGACCATTTCCCGCCGCTTCCCTCGGGACATTCTGCTCTGGCCTGTGGCTGTGCAGGGGGAAGGGGCTGCACGGCAGATTGTTCATGCCATACAGGCTATGGGCCAGCTCCCCAATCCGCCGGATGTGTTGATCGTGGCTCGCGGTGGGGGTTCATTGGAAGACCTCATGGCTTTTAATGATGAAGCCGTGGTGAGGGCGGTTGCTGCTTGTCCATTGCCTGTCATTTCCGCCGTGGGGCATGAGACTGATACAACCCTTGTGGATTACGCCGCCGACCGTCGGGCACCAACACCAACAGCAGCAGCCGAAATGGCTGTTCCTCTCCGTTCGGAACTTCTGGCAGATCTTGCCCATCGGACGGCTCGGCTTTCCGGTGGGTTGGCGGGGATATTGCAGCGTCAGGGGCTACGGCTTCAGGCCGTTGCGGCCCGTCTGCCGGACCTGCCTGGCCTGCTGGATACAGCTCGGATGCGGCTGGATGACCGTGCCCAAAGGCTAGAACTGGCCCTACCGGGTTTTGTAATGCGAGCCCGTGCCCGTTTGGGTCAGCCTGCTTATCATCTGCCAGCCGTGGAAACCGTATTGGGTCAGCGGCGTAGCCTTGTGGAAGCGCAGGCCGGGCGGCTGAAATCCGGGTGGGAGAGATATGTCCAAGGGTGCCAGATGCGCCTTTTACGCTCCCCGCTGCGAGTGGAAACGATCCAATCCCGGCTGGAGCTTCAGCGGACAAGGCTGGAAGGGATAGCCCGCCACCTGAAGGCGGTATCCCCCCGCGCCATTCTGGAGCGTGGCTATGTTCTGGTGCAGGATGAGGCAGGTCATGCCGTCACATCTTCCAAGGCTGTACCAGAAGGAAGCCGGGTCAGGCTTTCTTTTGCCGATGGTGTCAGACAAGCCCAGCTGGACCCCGAGACTGTTGGAGGTCAGCAGGGAGAGTTCGGCATATAGGTGTTGTTGTGGCTATATGAGATTATAGTGATAGGTTCAGGGTTATGGAGGAGGGATATGATGCATAAGACCATCATGGCGATGCGGTGGGGCGGCCTGATGTTGGTGGTAGGGAGTGTACTGGCAGGTTGTGCCGATACACCAACGACAGAGCAGGTCGAAGCGGCACAGCATCCGGCTATTCAGAGCTTTGCAGGGGCACCGTCTGGTGGCGGGGGGGAGGCTTCTTCCTCCGATCAGACAAAAACGAATCTTCCGTCTGCGCCGCTTAATACGCCGCTTTGTGGTACGGCCTTACACGAGCAGGCTAGAACAGGTGCAGGTGTGTATAGCCGCAGCCTAGCAACCGGGAATAGCTGCACGCGTAATGCGTGTTTCCAGCCTTTAACGGGCACATTCATTGCACAGGATGGCAATAATAGCGTTTGTCGGTAAGGTAGCTGTTAGAACTTTACAAAGAAAAGGGCGGTCAGATCACAATCTGGCCGCCCTTTTCTATGGCGTTTTATGGAGGTGGTGAGCGTTGTTAACGCTTCCACCAGCCCACGCGCCGCTTTTTGGGCTTTGCCTCATCAATATTGACCGGTTGGGGTACGACGGCATTTTCAACCGGAGCTGTTTCTTCCACCTTGGGGGTAGAAGGAGCCTCTTCCGCAGGCTCAGCTTTCTTGCGGCGGATAGGACGCCGACGGCGGGCGGGTTTTTCTTCTGCCGTTGCCTCTGGCAGCGTCTTAGCCTCTACGCCAGAAGCATCAGATGCGGGAGCTGCCTCCACGGCCTGCTTGTCAGCTTCAGGTTCCGCTGCTTCGTTCCGTGCCGGGCGGCGACGTGGACGAGGGCGACGAGCCTGACGGCGGGCCGTTTCCTCTTCAGCTTCGGCAGGGTCAACCGGACGGGACGGGATTTTGACGACCTGATTGTCGTCTTCATCTTGATCCTGATCGACAACAATGCGGCTGCGTGTTGCCGGACGACGCCGGGTGCGGGTACGGCGAGCAGGTTTTTCTTCCTCTACGTCCCCATGCCCTTCCGCACTGACTGCCTCTATTGCCGGGCGAGCCGGTTTCTGGCGGTGGTGGGAAGGTGTGGGTTCATCCGCAACAGTGACTTCGTCATCATGGGGCTGGGCAGCTCTTAGATTTTCCTGCTGTTCCATCATGTCGAAAATATCGATGCCAGCACCTTGGAACGGATTGGCAGGCGTTGGTCCCTGATAGGCAGTAGGTTCCTGCACGATATCCCGCTCTTCCTGATGGCGAGCTGGACGCCGCCGGGGACGCTCACGGCGGCGACCCTTCTGCTCCTCCTCATCCCGGCGTGCTGCTGGTGCAGACTGCTGGGCAGATTGGGAAGAGGTCGTAACACGCCGGGTTCTAGTACGGCGGCGACCGGGCATGAGGGCCTGATCGTCTTCCTCATGGTCTGCTTTGGCGACGTTGTCCGTTTCAGCCTCAGCGGGGGCGGTATCCTTTTGGATAGCGGCCTCGGCTTGCATGTCCTGACTATCCTGCTCGCTGCGGCGGCTACCACGACGGCGGCGGCGACGACGACGGGGTTCACCTTCGCTGCTGCTGTCCCGTTCTTCCTGAACGTGTTCGGCATCAGCTTTAGGGCTAGTTTCCGGCGTAGCGGCAGGGGCAGCCCCCTCCGTGATGTCAATTGTGCGGACCGTGCTGACAGGACTTTCTTCACGGGCGGGTTTCTGCCGTGGAGCCAGCCGTTCGATGCGTAGCTCACCTTCAGGCAGACTCTCGTCATTCTCGAAACGGATGGTTATGTCATGCCGCTGCTCAAGCTGGCTGATGGCGGCCCGTTTGCTGTTGAGCATGTATAGAACGATGCTGGGGCTGACATGCACGATGATGTCGGACGAACGGCGGCAGCTGGCTTCATCCTCCACACTGCGGAGAACTTGAAGGGCCATGCTCTCCACACCACGGATGAACCCTGTTCCTTGACAGTGCGGGCAGGGGGTGAGCATGCTCTCAGCAATGGAAGGACGCAGGCGTTGGCGGGACATTTCGAGCAACCCGAAATGAGAGATGCGGCCCAGCTGGATACGGGCACGATCCATGCGAAGCGCATCTTTGAGACGCTTCTCCACCTGATTGTTGTGGCGGCGGCTCTCCATGTCGATGAAGTCGATCACGATCAACCCGGCCAGATCACGCAGGCGTAGCTGGCGGGCTACTTCTTCAGCGGCCTCTAGATTGGTGCGGAGGGCCGTTTCCTCAATATTGCGCTGAGAGGTGGACTTGCCGGAGTTGACGTCAATGGCAACGAGAGCTTCGGTCTGATTGATAACGATATAGCCACCGGATTCCAGCTTGACCGTTGGGGAGAACATGGCCTCCAGATGGTTTTCAACTTGATAGTGGGAGAAAAGATTCTGCCCTCTATTTTGCCACATGCGGATGCGGCCAGCATTGTGGGGCATCAGCAGGCGGGCGAATTCTTTCGTATTCTTCCAAGCCTCTTCCCCATCGACGAGAACAGTCTCGATGTCACGGGTGAAAAGGTCTCGGATGGCCCGCTTGATGAGGCTCGCTTCCTCATAGATCAGTGCTGGGGCGATGGAAGAAAGCGCATGGGTGCGGATATTGTCCCAAAGCTGGAGGAGGTAATCGCAATCCTTGGTGATTTCCGCTTCCGGGCGGCCAGCACCCGCTGTGCGGATAATCATGGCCATTGTCCGGGGCAGGTCCAGTTTGCTGACAATATCCCGCAGGCGGCGGCGGTCAGTCTCAGAGGTGATTTTGCGGGAAACCCCACCTCCACGCAGGGCGTTGGGCATCAGCACGCCATAGCGACCGGCGAGGGAGAGGTAGGTTGTCAGAGCGGCACCCTTGTTGCCACGCTCTTCCTTGACGACCTGCACAAGGATTACCTGACGGCGGCGGATGACTTCCTGAATGCGATAATTACGTAGGAACCGGGCCATGCGGCGGCTGGCACTCTGTTCATCGCCGGTATCATGTTCACCGCTGACAATCTCGGGGCCGGGTTCATCCGTGTCGGAGAGGCTGTCTTCATCAAGCTCCTGCTCCTCATCGGTTTCACTGTCCCGGCTGCGCTGTTCGGCAGCATATTCTTCTTCCTGAAGGGCAAGAAGCTTTTCCCGGTCGGCGACGGGGATTTGGAAATAATCGGGATGGATTTCACTAAAGGCCAGAAAGCCATGGCGGTTGCCGCCGTAATCCACAAAGGCGGCCTGAAGGCTCGGTTCTACACGGATGACCTTGGCGAGGTAAATATTGCCTTTAAGCTGACGGCGCGCTGATGTCTCGACATCATAATCTTCAATGCGCTTGCCGTTCATGACCACAACGCGAGTTTCTTCGGCGTGTGTGGCGTCTATGAGCATCTGCTTTGTCATGAAGGACTGGACTCCGTGGCGCACGGGTCATGGCCCTGTCTGCGCCGATTGTCTTGGTCGGCAGAGGGCAGGTGCTCCGGTTTCTTGCGGGCGCACATCCTGTCAGGGACGCCAGATAGGATAACACAGAACAGCATTGCAGCCTCTGGTAAACACGCTGATGGCAGGTCCTGCCATCGGGAATGGATGCAGCCCGCCTAGGGGTGGCGATGCCATCCAGGTGGGTTGCCGGTGGTTCGGATGCAGCCTCCCTGCCAGGGTGTGAGCACACCGGGAACAGTTGTCCCGGGCTATCTGCACCAAACGGCGCGGAAGAGGTACTGCATTGCGGGCCCTGTCTGATGCGGTCCTGCCAGCCTGTTTTCAAAGGCGGGAGTGCATTGGAGCTCCGGGCTTCTGCTCGGTGACAATGGCCTAAAACCAAGCTGATGGCAAGTGGGTAGTTGGTAGGTGGAAGAACGGGCGGAATAAAGCCATTTTTCCCTATTTATATAGGGGTCTGTAGCGGGTTGTTAACCAAAGAAAATGAGAAGGTTGTTCCCGTGTTAGGAAGGATCGCCTAATGGAATGGCATGGGCCTAAGAGCCGTGTCTGAAATAGGGTGGTGTCATGGACCGCATACACAGGAGGAGGAGCACCATGACAAAGCTGACACGTCGTCATCTGCTGGGTGGGGCCGCCAGTGGGGTGTTGTTGGCAGGAGGAGATGCTCTGGCAGCGCGTCATGGTGTGCCCCATGTATCAAGTACCCATTTTAAAAAGACTGGGCTGCATGGTGGGCAGGCGCCAGCTGTGTTGCGGGGGGCACCCCCGCCTAAACCCATTATCATGCTTGATCCCGGCCATGGTGGGAAAGACCCCGGAGCTATTGGTGTTTCCGGGACGTATGAGAAACATATCGCCGTAGCGACGGCGACAGAGTTACGAAATCTCCTCATGGCCTCGGGCCAATATAATGTGGTGCTGAGCCGGAAAGATGATCGCTTCATTCCCCTGGCTGGTCGGGTGGAGCTGGCTCATCGCCATAAAGCAGACCTGTTTATTTCTATGCATGCAGATGCGTTGCACCAACCTGATGTGCGTGGGGCTAGTGTTTACACATTGTCCGGTAATGCATCGGACAGGCAGACGGCTATGTTGGCAGAGACGGAGAATAGTGCAGACCGTTTTGCCGGGCCGGGTATGGCCGGGGTGCCGCCTGATGTAGAGGCAATCCTTGATAGTCTCGTGCGTGAGGAAACCCGGCGGGGTTCAGCTCATATGGCGGCCAGTGTGATCCGGTCTTTCCAGAATCGTATCCAGCTTCTGCATCATCCTTCCCGACATGCAGCGTTCAGGGTGCTGAAATCCGGCGATATTCCTTCTATTTTGGTGGAAATGGGTTTTATGTCCAACCATCTGGATGAGCAGGCTCTGCGGCGGGCCACTCACAGAGCGCAGATTACTCAGGCTATGAAACAGGCCATTGACAGTTATTTTTTGCGGCAGCGAAAAGGTATGCTGTAAAAAAAGGACGGCATTCGCTTGCATCAGTTGTTATTGCCCGCTACTTTGCCCGGGCAATGACATTTTTAAACGCCCTCCTTCTACGACTTATGAACCCCTGAACGCCATACAGGCGAGCAGGTGCTTTGCTGCGTTCAGGGGTAAAATATTCTTTCCTAGCTTTTTCGTAGATTCAGAGTAGAGCGTAATTATGTCTTTTCAGCATCCTTCCTTTGGTCATATTGCCGATAACCGTATCATTATTTTTGATACGACCCTGCGTGATGGTGAGCAGTCCCCCGGGTTCTCCATGAATCTGGGTGAGAAGCTGCGTATGGCCCATGCTCTGGCGGCTCTGGGCGTTGATGTCATTGAAGCTGGCTTCCCGGCAGCTTCGGAAGGTGATTTTGAGAGCGTGAAGCAGATCGCCGATCAGGTGGATGGTCCTGTTATTTGCGGTTTGGCTCGCAGTGCCCCGAAAGATATTGAAGCCGCCGGTAAGGCCATTAAGGGCGCACGGCGTGGACGCATCCATAACTTCATCTCCACATCGCCGTTGCATATGAAATACAAGCTGCGGATGGAGCCGGAGAAGGTGCTGGAGCTGATTGCCTTCGGCAACAAGGAATCCCGCCGTTATACGGACGATGTGGAATGGTCCGCTGAAGATGGTTCCCGTACAGACCCGGATTTCCTGTGCCGCTGTGTGGAAACGGCCATTGCCAACGGGGCAACGACCATTAACATTCCCGATACCGTTGGGTTTGCGACGCCGGATGAGATGGAACGCATCTTCACCATGCTGAGGGAGCGTGTGCCGGGGGCCGATCAGGTCATTTTCTCCACGCATAATCATAATGATCTGGGGCTGGCCGTTGGCAATACACTGGCAGCGGTTGAGGGCGGTGCCCGGCAGATCGAATGTACGATTAATGGCATTGGTGAGCGTGCCGGCAATGCGGCTCTGGAAGAAGTCGTGATGGCTCTGCGGACCCGTCATGACCGTTACGGCATGGAAACTGGTATTGAAACACCTCGCCTGCTGGGCATGTCCCGCCTGCTGGCTACGATCACAGGCTTCGATGTTCAGCCGAACAAGGCCATCGTGGGACGGAACGCTTTTGCTCATGAGAGTGGTATTCATCAGGATGGCATCCTGAAACACGCTGGCACCTATGAAATCATGACGCCGGAAAGCGTGGGTTGGACGAGTACCTCTCTGGTTTTGGGAAAACATTCTGGTCGTGCGGCCTTCCGGGACAAGCTGAAAGCTCTGGGTTATGAGGACCTGACAGAAGAGACCATTAATGCCGCCTTCCAGCGTTTCAAGACGTTGGCAGATCACAAAAAGATCGTGTTTGATGATGACGTGCGCGCGCTGGTTGATGATGAGAGCCGTGATCATGAGCGCATCCGTCTGACCTCTCTGGAACTGAAGGGCGGAACACAGCACGCTGCTCAAGTAGCACTGGATGTCGAGGTGGATGGCGAAGCGCGGCATGTGTCCTCTAAGGGTAACGGGCCTGTAGATGCGGCTTTCCGGGCGATTGGGGAGGCGTTCCCGCATGAAGCGACACTGGCGTTGTTCTCTGTTGCCAATGTAACGGAAGGTACGGATGCTCAGGCCCGTACGACGGTTCGTCTTCAGGAAGGGGGGCGTCTGGTAGATGGGCAGGGGAGTGATGCGGACACAGTTGTGTCAGCTGTCCGGGCCTATATCCATGCGCTGAATAAGTTGCTGGTGAAGCGTACACGTGGCGAGCCGGAAGAACTGTCTGCCTAAAAGAGGCAATAGATGACCGATGGCTAATGGACGTCCCCATGTTAGCCATCGGTTCAGGCTTTATTACAGCAGGAAGCTGAATGTTACTGGACGGTAATTAAAGCGGAGTTTTCTGCGAAAAAATATTGCCTAGGGTGGGAATATGGCCTTGCTGAACTGTTGTGGGGCTTTATAATTTGCGACGAATGCTGTGGATGTGTTCTGATTATTTCCATTCCCCCGTGAGTACGGGGCTATCCGGCCAGGAGTTTTGAATGTTCTCTCGTCTGTTGGGGCTCATTTCCGCTGATATGGCGATCGATCTTGGCACCGCTAACACCCTTGTTTACGTCAAGGGTCGTGGTGTGGTGCTGAGTGAGCCTTCCGTTGTCGCTGTAACAGAAGTGCGCGGGCGCAGACAGGTTCTGGCAGTGGGGAATGAGGCCAAGTTGATGGTTGGCCGTACGCCGGGGAACATTCAGGCTATCCGCCCATTGCGGGACGGCGTCATTGCCGACTTTGAGAGTGCGGAGGAGATGATTAAGCATTTCATCCGCAAGGTTCATAATCGCCGGTCCTTTTTTAGCTCACAAATTGTCATCTGCGTTCCGTCTGGTTCCACCGCTGTGGAACGCCGGGCTATTCAGGAAAGTGCTGAAAGTGCCGGTGCCCGCAAGGTCTATTTGATTGAGGAGCCTATGGCGGCCGCCATAGGAGCGGGTCTGGCCGTGACAGAACCATCCGGTAGCATGATTGTTGATATCGGGGGAGGAACGACCGAGGTTGCCGTTATCTCTCTCGGGGGTATCGTCTATGCCCGTTCCGTTCGGGTTGGTGGTGACCAGATGGATGAGGCCATCATGGCCTATATCCGCCGTAATTATAATCTCATGATTGGTGAGAGTTCTGCGGAGCGGATCAAGATTGATCTTGGTGCTGCCACTTTCGATCCCAATACGCAGACCGAAGAGCGGACCATGCCCCTCAAAGGGCGTGATCTGTTGAATGGTGTCCCTCGTGAGATTACCGTCAGCGAAGCCCAGATTGCCGAGGCTCTTCAGGAGCCGGTGGGCCATATCATTGATGCTGTGGCGACTGTTCTGGAGCATACACCGCCAGAGCTGGCAGCTGATATCGTGGAGAAGGGCATTGTCCTTTCCGGTGGTGGTGCGCTGCTACGGCGTTTGGATGATGTGCTGCGGAATGCCACCGGCCTGCCGGTTGTTGTCGCAGAGAATGCGCTGTCCTGCGTTGCCGTCGGGACGGGGCGCACGTTGGAACATATGCAGCAGCTTCGTAGCGTTTTGAGCAGCATGTACTGATCCTTTTCTGTCGCCAAGGTTCTGGCACCATGACTGAACGGAGGGGAGAGGCGGGATATGGTTTCCATTCACACACGTCAGCTGCTGTCCGGGCTGGTGCTGCCGGTCATGGTGTTTCTTGCTGTGGGTATTGTGCTGGCTGGGCAGATATGGCCGGGTAAGGCCATACAGCTGCGAATGGCGGCAGCACGGAGTGTGGGGCCTACTTATCAAGCCCTCTTGTTCCCTCAACGGCAGTTTCATAAATGGCAGCTAACGCTACAGGGTGTAGGTGACCTTTTGGCATCTAATGCCCGTCTAAGGCAGGAAAACCAACAGCTGGCTTACTGGTATGGTGAGGCCCGGACCCTTCGGCAGGAGAATGCTCGTCTGAAGGCGGTTTTGCATTGGGGCACGGAAGATTCCAGAGATTATGTCAGTGGATGGGTTGTGCGGGATGAAAGCGGCCCTTATTTGCGGGCGGTCTTGCTAGAAGTGGGCGACCATAAGGTACAGCAGGGTAGCCTGGCGGTGGATGCTGTCGGGCTTGTCGGGCGTGTCAGTGAGGTAGGACCGCATGTTGTGCGTGTCTTGCTGATTGAGGATGCTGCCAGCCGTATTCCTGTCACGTTGCAGAGCAGTGGCGGGGATGCCATGATGATTGGCGACAATACGCCTTATCCCCGCCTCATGTATTATAATCAGAGCCTCCCACCGGAAGAGGGGGAGCATATTGTTACACGGGGGCAGACGGGCCTTACAGGAGGCGTGGCTGTTGGGCGGGTGCATTATCTGGCACCGGGGCAGCCGGTTGTCATGCCTGATGCGGCTCTGGGGAAGCTGGAGCTGATACGTGTTTTTGATGGTGACTTCATGCTGGAGGCTCCGCCCAGTGCGGGGCGGGTACGGGAAAAACCGCCGCTTCTGCCCGATCATCGCGATGGAGAAGCCCCTTCAAACTGGCAGAATCTGCGCCGGTTTTTACCCTTCACCTCTCTCAGGAATGGTTGATAGGCCCTTTTTTTAACTAGGGCTGTTATTATTGTGACATCGGTTAAACCGTCTGTTGTAATTGGTGGTCTATACAGACAGTTCGATGGGATGGTTCTGAGCGCAGACCGGAAATGGCCTTAAAGATGTGTTCTGTCCCTTAGAATATTTGCTTTCTAGGGGTAAGCGCATTATCTCCGGGAAGGTATGGGGCCGGTAAGATAGCAACGGGTGCGGGATTATGGCATTACGGTTGGAGCAGGGACGGCTGGACCACGAGGCACTGGAAGGTGTACGACAGCGCAAGCTGATGGTTCGGGTACGGCGCAAAGTGTCACCCTGTATCGTCATGGTGCTTCTTGCTTTTATTTTGTCTGCTCCGTTCGGTATTCTGGGACAGACTGAACTTCAAACAGCTTTGACATTGGGGACAGTCTGGTTCTGGGCGTTATATCGCCCTGCTTTCATGCCGTTGTTTGGTCTGTTCTGTAGTGGGTTGGTGATTGAGCTGTTCAGTGCCAATCCTCCAGGTGTACTGCTTTTCTGGATGCTAGTGGCTTATGGCGTGGCTCATGGTTGCCGTGTCGGCCTTTCCCGTCGTGGATTCTTGTTATCATGGGTTCTGTATGGACTGATCGTTCTGGGTGAGGCCATGACAGACTGGGTGCTAATGGTCATTAGGGTACGAGGTGCTTTGTCAGTCTATCCTATTGTTTTCCAGGAGGCTCTCGCTGTAGGAAGCTATCCCTTCCTGCATGTTCTGTATTTATGGGGACTTTCTGTTATGGAAAAGCATGACAGATTATAATAAACTATGGCTATCCGAAGCATGGAAGCCTTTAGTTTTCCTTTTTTAATCTTTCTTTAAGTGTATATTGAGCAATGTTCTTCCGGCGTGATGAAACCCGTCCGCCATTTCGGAAACGAAGTGGTCCAGCCGCTGACCTATCCTTCTCAGAGGAACAGGCCGTCGGTGGGGGTATGTTTACGCGCCGTGCCTTGCTGCTGCTGGCGGTGCAGACGGGTGTTATGGGAATGCTCGCCCATCATCTCTACGAGATGCAGGTCGTCCACGGGGATGAACTGAAGGAACAAGCCCGCCGTAATCGCACCAGTCGTCGCCAGATCGCTCCTGCCCGTGGCGAGATTTACGATCGTTGTGGGGTTCTCCTGGCTGGGAATCGCCCTAATTGGCGTGCATTAGTCATGACGGAAGAAACAACGGACCTTCAGGCCGTTGTGGATCGTTTTGCTACGATTGTTCCGCTTGATGAACGTGATCGGGCGCGTATCGAACATGACCGCAAACATATTCGTCGCTATGTTCCGCTGACCCTTAAAGAGTTCCTATCTTGGGATGATGTGGCTCGCTTGGGGCTGAATGCTCCGACCTTACCTGGTGTTCTGATTGATGTAGGAACGACACGGGAATATCCGTTCAAGGAGCTGCTGTCCCACATCATCGGTTATGTGGCCCCCCCTAATGAGGCGGATGTCCAGCGGGATGGCATTATGGCTCTGCCGGGTATGAAGGTAGGGCGTGCGGGGCTTGAACAGACGCAGGAAAGCCATCTTCGCGGCCAGCCCGGCACGGTGGAAATGGAAGTGAATGCTCATGGCCGTGTCATGGGTGAGTTAGAACGTGTGGAAGGTCAGCCGGGCTCCCGAGTGGAGTTGACGCTGGATACAGTTCTCCAGACACGTATCAGAGACCGCATAGGCGAACGTGTTGCTAGTGCGGTGGTGATGGATTGCCGGAATGGTGAGGTGATGGGGCTGGTCAGCACGCCTTCCTTTGATCCAACCCTGTTTGATGGTGGCATCAGCCGGACACAGTGGAATAGTCTGATTACCGATCAGCGCACGCCTTTGGTGGATAAGGCTGTTTCCGGGCTTTACCCGCCGGGTTCGACTTTCAAGCCTGCTGTAGCATTGGCGGCGTTGAAGGCTCATGCAATCACTCCATCAGACCGTTTTTCCTGCCCGGGTTATTACGATATGGGTGGCGTGCGGTTCCATTGTTGGAGCCGTTATGGACATGGCTCGATCAATCTCCATCAGGCTTTGAAATATTCCTGCGATGTCTATTTCTATCAGGTAGCCCGTCGCTGTGGCATGGAGTCCATACATGAGGCAGCGGCCATTCTAGGACTGGATGGGTCACTCCCGATAGAGCTGCCCCATATGCGGGCAGGGTCTGTCCCCACGCCAGAGATGCGCCGCCGTCATGGGCATCACTGGAATGGCGGTGATACGGTCAATGCCGGTATCGGACAGGGGCTGGTACAGACAACGCCGTTGGCACTGGCTACTTATGTGTCTCGTCTGGCGACAGGGCGTGTTGTTCAGCCACATCTCTTACGTTCTGTAAGTGGGCGGGAGATAGTGCCTGCCCCTGAGCCTCTGCCTTTTGCTCGGGAAGCTCTGGCTGCGGCGCGGGGTGGCATGTTTGCCGTGGTGAATGAGCCGCAGGGTACAGCCCCAGCGGCGCGACTGAATCTGCCGGGTGTGCAGATGGCCGGCAAGACTGGTTCAGCACAGGTGCGGAACGTGCCGAGGGCTTTGCGAGAGAGCGGGCATTTTAACTCCATGAACCTGCCGTGGCAGTATCGGCCTCATGCGCTGTTTATCTGTTTTGCGCCATACGATAATCCCCGTTATGCGGTCTCTGTTGTGGTGGAACATGGTAATGCTGGTGCAACGGAGGCGGCACCGCTTGCAGCGCAGATTATGACGGATACTCTCATTAGGGACCCGGCCAGCCGGACGTCTCTTTCCCGAGGGGTTGTGGCACGGGCTGACGGTCTGGATGACTGAAGCATAAAGGGATGGCATGTCGCTGAAGGATTTCACAGTTCCCCGTACAGCTCGCCGCTTGTTGCGTGCGGAACCAAATCTGCGCATGTTCTCCCGGCTCTGGCAGATCAACTGGTTTTTTGTTCTGCTCATTTTTTGCCTAGCGGGTGTGGGTTATGTTGCCCTCTATTCTGCTGGTGGCGGGCGGGCAGAAGCCTTCGCTCAGCCCCAGCTCATCCGCTTCTGTTTTGGGCTGCTCATGATGCTCGGTGTGGCGTTGGCCAGCCCCCGGGTGTTGCGGATGCTCTCTGTGCCTATTTATGGCCTGTCTATCCTACTTCTGGCACTAGTGCTGAAGATGGGGCATGTCGGCAAAGGAGCAGAACGCTGGATCAATCTGGGGGGCTTTCAGTTCCAGCCTTCTGAATTTGCTAAGATTGCGCTGGTCCTCATGCTCTCGACATGGTTTTACCGCATCGGTCGGGACCGCATGGGTAACCCGCTACGGCTCATCATTCCGGCTTTTCTGACGCTGCTGCCGGTTGTGTTGGTGTTGAAGGAGCCTAATTTGGGGACGGCAACCATTGTTGGCGTGATTGGGGCTTCACTGTTCTTTGCTGCCGGGATGCGGTGGTGGCAGATCATTATTCTGGTGTCGCCGCTGCCGTTTCTAGGGCCATTCATTTACAATCATCTGCACGATTATCAGAAGGCTAGGATTGATACCTTCCTTCATCCTGAGCGGGACCCGCTGGGAGCGGGATATAATATTCTTCAGTCCCGTATTGCTTTGGGGGCTGGTGGCCGGTGGGGTCAAGGCTATTTACATGGCACACAGGGGCAGTTGAGCTTCCTACCAGAGAAGCAGACCGACTTCATCTTCACCATGATCGGGGAGGAATGGGGGTATGTAGGCGGAGCGGTCGTTATCGGGCTTCTCTTTCTAATTACGCTCAGCAGTATGTTGATTGCTCTGCGCTGCCGGAACCGTTTTGGCCGGCTGGTCGGGCTGGGCATCGCTATGGATTTTTTCCTCTATTGCGTGGTCAATCTCTCCATGGTCATGGGAGTCATTCCGGTGGGAGGGGTGCCTTTACCGCTCATCTCTTATGGGGGATCGGCCATGCTAACCATGATGTTCGGCTTTGGGCTATTGCTCTCCAGCTGGGTGCATCGGGACGACCCGGATTAGCCTGTTGGAATCGTTCGATAGTGAGCTTATCTAAAGAGAACCGGTGCGGGGATTTCCGTAGCTGGTTCTGTTTTCAGGTTGCTATTTTCTATGCATCAGTGGTTTCTTCCCTTGCTGGCCTTCACAACGGCGGCGGCAATTTTCACCATTACGCCGGGGTTGGACTCCGTCATGGTTTTGCGAACGGCGGCATCTGATGGGCGACGGGCCGGTATCGGGGCTATTTTCGGCATTGCGGTGGGGTTGAGCCTCTGGGGGCTGGCCGCCGCCTTCGGGCTGACGGCTCTTCTGGCGGCATCCTCCACAGCGTTCTTCATCGTGAAATGTGTTGGTGCGGTTTATCTGGTCTGGATGGGCGCAAGCCAGTTTCTACGGCCCCGCATGGCCCTCACGGCGGAGGCAGCACCAGAGCAGGCACGGCGGGTCGAACATCGCAATGCCTTTTGGCCGGGGTTCCGCCGTGGGTTGCTGACGGATCTGCTCAACCCCAAGGCTGGGATTTTCGTGATTACCTTTTTCCCGCAATTCATTCCACCAGATGCGGATGTTGTGGCGTTCACGCTTGTTCAGGTGGTCATTCAGGTGCTGCTGACCTTTATATGGCTGGGGCTGCTGGTGGCTATGACGGTACCGTTGGCGCAGTTCTTCAACCGGCCTGTTGTTGTGCAGCGTCTGGACCGGCTGACAGGGTTGGTCTTCATCGCCTTTGGGGCCAAGATATTCCTGACAGACAGCCCGTCTCACTGATGAATGGACATGAGAAAAGGTCGGTGGAAATCATCCACCGGCCTTTTCCGTATTCTGTCCGTAAGGCTGAAGATTAGCCTTCAATGCGGCCAAAGTCTGCAATCAGCTGACCATTGCGGCTGAAGGCTGAAAGCAGACGCAGGCGGTTGAGACGCTGGCCTGCATCATCTGCATTGACGGTTACAGCTTCGAAGAAGCGGTCCATGATCGGGCGCAGGGCCGCAAGATGCTGCATGGCACTGGTGAAGTCATCTTCTGCCAGACTGGCCGTGATTTTTGGCCCAGCATCATTCAGGGCGGCATCAAGCTCACGCTCTTCATCCTGTACATAGAGGGTGGCGTCCGGTGCCTGATGATGAGGCCCGTCCTTTTTCTCCTCGATGCGCAGAATGTTGGTGGCACGCCGATAGGCTGCCAGAAGATTCCGACCGTCCTCTGTGCCCATCATGTCAGAGAGTGCTTCCACACGGCTGAGCAGGCGGACGAGGTCGCCATCCAGATGATCGGTGAAGAGGCTTTTATCCTCCTGCACCTGCGTGACGGCCAGTGTCGCATCCAGCACGTCATGACGGCGGCCTTCATTGCGGAGCTGGACCCGCAGCCTGTCCGTAAAGAAGGGTTCCAGCCCATCCAGAGCGGAGTCCTTACCTTCTTTTCCGGCATAGGCTTCTGCTGCTTTGGAAAGCAGGCTGCCGAGGTCGATACGCAGGCCATTATCCCGGATGGTGCGGATGACACCAAGGGCGGCACGGCGCAGACCGTAAGGGTCGCCGGAGCCGCTAGGTGTTTCACCAATGGCAAAGAACCCGGCCAGCATGTCCAGCCGGTCGGCCAGAGCCACAGCAACGGAGACGGGCGCACTGGCCGTACCATCCTGCAACCCACGGGGCATGTAATGTTCGGCCACGGCCTGAGCGACCTCCGGGGCCTCGCCATCATGAGCGGCGTAATAGCCGCCCATCACGCCCTGAAGCTCGGGGAACTCACCCACCATACCGGTCGTCAGGTCTGCCTTGGAGAGCAGGCCAGCCCGTTCGGCATTCTTCACCTGTGCGTCATTCAGCCCCATGGCCTTGGCGATGATGCCTGCCAGAGTACTGATGCGCTGTGCCCGTTCCTCCTGCGTGCCCAATTTGGCATGAAAGGTAACGAGTTTCAGCGCAGCGACACGGTCTGCCAGTTTGGTCTTGCGGTCGAGGTCCCAGAAATGGCGGGCATCGGCGAAGCGGGCACGCAGAACCCGTTCATTTCCGGCGATGCAGAGTGTTCCCCCATCGCTGAACGTCTGGTTGGCCACGAAGGCAAAATAAGGAGCTGCCTTGCCGTCCGCTGTACGGAGGGCAAAGTACCGCTGATTGACCCGCATGGAGACCTGCATGACTTCCGGCGGAAGGTCCATGAAGGCATCATCAATGCGGCCCAGCAGAGGCACGGGATATTCCACCAGCCCGCTGACCTCCTGAACCAGCCCTTCATCCTCAACCAGCGTCAGACCTTTGTCTTCGGCCAGTTTGTGGACACCCTGACGGATGAGGTCAGCCCGTTTTGCTTCGTTGATGACAACATGGCGGGCTTCCAGTTCACTCAGCCACTGTTCGGTGCTGGTGACGGTGAAGGTGCCGGAGGAGAGAATACGGTGGCCTTCGCTCACATTGCCGCTTTTCAGCCCGTGGGCATCGTCATCCTGACGGGCCAGAGAGAAAGGAACAGTCTGCCCATCCAGTAGGCAGGCAATATGATGAAGCGGACGCACCCATGTGAAGAGGGAGCCATTACCCCAGCGCATCGCTTTGGGCCACGGGAACTTCCAGAGCAGGTCCGGTAGCTGTTCGGCAATCAGCTCCGCCGCTTTGACTGGCGGCAGCGTGCGGTTGAGCATCCAGAAGCCGTTTTCTTTCGTCAGCTCGTCCGGGTTGACGCCATGCTTGCGGGAGAACCCGGCCAAGGCTTTTTCTGGAGCATTCTCCCGTGGGCCACGTTCGGAAATGGTACGGGTAGGGATGCTCTCATCCACCTCAAGGCTGGCAGCGATGTGGCGGGCACCGTAGAAGCTACGGATGTTGCGGGGCTTCAGGTCGGCAAGGGTCTGTTCCAGCAGGCGGGCGAGGTCTTCAGCGGCCCGGGCTTGCATCCCGGAGGGGATTTCTTCGCAGAACAGGTCAAGAAGCAGTTCAGCCATGAGAGGTTTCCTCCTCGTCTCCAGCAAGCCATGCCTCGCAGGCGGCTTTGGCCAGCGTGCGCACACGCCCGATATAGGAGGCACGTTCTGAAACAGAAATGACGCCCCGTGCATCCAGCAGATTGAACAGATGGGAGGCCTTCAGGCACTGGTCATAGGCAGGCTGGGCCACACCGGCCTCGGAGAGGCGGATGGATTCGGCTTCAGCAGCCTTGAACTGGGCAAGGAGCATGTCCGTATCGGCCAGCTCGAAATTATGCCGTGAATAGTCCCGCTCAGCCCGGAGGAACACATCCCCATAGGTCAGGCCCCGGCCATTGAAGTCGAGGTCATAGACATTCTCGACCCCCTGCACATACATGGCCAGACGCTCCAGCCCGTAGGTTAGCTCGGTAGAGGGAACAACGGTCGGAATACCACCAACCTGCTGGAAGTAGGTGAACTGTGTGACCTCCATGCCATCACACCAGACTTCCCAGCCAAGACCCCACGCTCCGATTGTGGGGTTTTCCCAGTCATCTTCTACAAAGCGGATATCGTGCTTTTCGGGGTCAATCCCGATAGCTCGGTAGCTTTCCAAGAGCAGGTTTTGGCTTTCCTGCGGGGTAGGTTTGAGCAGCACCTGATACTGGTAATAATGCTGGAGGCGGTTCGGGTTTTCCCCGTAGCGTCCATCAGAGGGGCGGCGGCAGGGCTGCACATACGCAGCGGCCCACGGCTTGCGCCCTAGCGCACGTAGGGTTGTATGGGGGGAAAGCGTACCTGCACCCAGTTCAGTATCGTAAGGCTGGAGAATGGCACAGCCCTTCTGTGACCAGAACTGATGAAGGCGCAGGATCAGATCCTGAAAGCAGGGGGGCCGGGATGTGGACAATTCACTAGGCTCCATTAACGTAAAGATGGCTGCACATTACAGGATGACCGCCTAGATAACCAGAAGGCAGGGGCCGAGGGGATGAAGAAGTTGCCACTATGTCATGGCTGTTTCTTTTAAGAGACCCTTTACAAGGGGGTGTATTTCGTAGGGCTTGCGGGGGCGGGAAGAGAGTGGGGGCCTTGCGGGGGATGCAGAGCTGTATCATATCATGTGGGATCAAAGAGGCAGCATGTCCCGTGCTGTGCCCAGTCGGGCGGGTAGGGGCTGCGCGTAGTTGTGAAGGACAGCACGCCCATGAATTCGGAAGAACGTGATCTCATAAGTCGCTTTGTGGCCCGTGTTGGTGGGGGCGTGGGACTGCCAAATGGTCAGAGTCCGTCCTCCCTGCCGCCGATCGACCCGGAGGCAGACCGCTTCATAGCCGAAAACTTCCAGCGTTTCCCGGAAGCCCGCTACCGTATTACGCAGCTGGCTGTTGTGCAGGAGGCTGCCCTTTCGCAGGCGCAGGCCCGTATCCGTGACCTTGAATTCCAGCTTCAACAGGCACGGGGGCAGATTGCTCAGCTTCAGCAGCAGGCCAGCCAGCCGGGGCAGCAGAGCAGCGGGCAGTCTGGCGGGTTCTTTTCCGGTCTGTTCAGCCGTGGTCCTTCCGCTCCCCCGCCGCCTCGTGGTGCGTCTTTGCCACCGGGTTGGGGGCCGGCTTCAGGTGCAGCTGCCCCTGAAATGGGGCGGGGCTATGCTCCGCCGCCGGGTTATCAGCCGGGTATGTTCGGGCGGTCCGGTTCGGGCTTTCTTGGGTCTGCCCTGTCCACCGCTGCGGGTGTTGCTGGTGGTATGATGGCGGCTCATGCGTTGGAAGGTCTGTTTTCTGGAGAGCATGGCCATGAGAGCGCAGGCGGTGATGTTGGCGCGGGTGATGGTTTTAGCGAAACGACCATTATCAATAATTATGGCGATAATTATCAGGATCCTTTCGCTGGGAGCGGAACGGATGCAGCAGGGTTTTCCCCGCAGGATTTTGGTCCGCAGGATGCACCGCTTGATGATGGTGATGATATGAGTCGGGATGATTTTTTTTGAGCTAGTCTGACAGATGATGCCGTGGGCAGGGTCCCGGGAAGGCCTTGCCCTGTTTTATGAAATCTTCCGGGTTACGGTGGCCCTGAGCCCGGGGGCAGGTGTGCCCGTGGGGCCTGACAGAGAACAGGACAAGATTTATGGAAGAAACGCCCCGACCCGTTCTTGGACCTGACGTCAGTGCGACTATACCTGACCAGCAGCCGGATCGTACCCTGTATGATGTGGCGGCAGTGGAGGATGTTAAAGAGGGGGAGGTCCTTTCTGTCCTCGTCAAGGAGCAGTCTATTGCTCTAGTGCGTGTTGGGGGCGAGGTTTATGCTGTAGGGGGGCGTTGCCCGCATAAGGGGGCACCATTGCGTGGGCGTTTACATTGCCAGAGCAAGGTGCATGGAGATGTGGTTGTCTGCCCGTGGCATAAGGCGGTGTTTGGTGTGCGGGATGGTAAGGTGAAAGAGCCTGTCGCTTTCTCCAGCCTGCCCGTTTATCCCGTCCGGCTTGTGGAAGGGCGGGTTCTTGTTGGTGTCAGCCCCATCAGCATCGGTGAGGTCAAGAAACGCATGGAAGAGAGTTCCGTGCTGGTGCTGGGTGGCGGTGCAGCGGCGGCCAGTGCTATTTATACCCTGCGTGAGGAAGGTTTTGGGGGTAGCATCGTTCTTATAGGTGAGGAAAGCCTCCCCCCCTATGATCGCCCTTCGCTGAGTAAGGGTATCTTCCTTGGTGGCCCGGACAAAGTGCAACCGCCTTTGTTGTTGAATGAGGCTTTCTTTGCTCATCATGAGATCACCCGTGTGCAGGGTACGGTCACCTCGTTGGACTGTAAGAGACGGCGGGTTGAGCTGGCTGATGGGCGGGATTACAGCGCAGACCATGTGCTGATTACGACAGGCGGTCAGCCGGTGAAGCCGGACTTGCCCGGTATTGAGCTGGATGGCGTCATGACCTTGCATGGCGTGCGTGATGCTCGCCAGATTGCAGAATGTATTACGGGCGAGCAGGCTGTAATCCTGATTGGTGGTGGTCTGACCACGCTGGAGCTTGCTTCGGCTCTGCGGCAGAAGGGGGCAGGCGTTACGGTTATTGCACCAGAGCAGTTTGTCCCTATGGAAGCTCAGTGGGGGCGGGAAGTGGGACGTATTCTACAACGTCTCCATGCCGATAATGGCGTTGCTTTTGTCACCGATAGCCAAGTGGTGCGTGTTTGCGGAAAAGACCGAGTGGAAGCCATTGAGCTTGACGATGGGATGAAGCTTCCTTGCACCCATGTTCTTGTAGCGGTGGGGAATGAGCCATGCCGCAGCTTCCTACCGGATAATATTGGCAAGGATTCAAAGAACAGGATGACAGGCATTGTGGTGGATAAAGATATGCGGGTGATGCCGGGTATCTATGCCGCCGGGGATGTGGCGACATTCCAACATGAGGGGACGTTCTGCCGGGTTGAGCATTGGCGGCAGGCACAGATTGAAGGACGGGCCGCTGCCCGGACTATTCTGGGACTTCCCCGTCAGCCGATGCCTGTTCCGTGGTATTGGACACAGCAGTTTGGTAAGAAGCTGGAATATATGGGGTGGGGCGGCCCCTTTGACCGTGTCTTGATCGAAGGCGATCTGAACGGTTTTGATTTTATGGCGGCTTATATGCGGGGGCAGAAAGTGGTGGCCTTGGTTTCAGCCGGGCGTTCGTCCGCCATGGCCCGAGCCGCTGTTGATTTTGATGATTTCGTAGCGAAAGAAGTACGAACAACGATCGTGTAATGATCGTTAAATTGTCTCCATTTTGTATTAGGAACGGTTACCGTAGGAATAAGGTGGCCGTTTATTACAGGTAATTAATCTAGTTTTTCGATGCGTGCAGAGCATTGCTGTATAAGGCGGAAGGTGTATTCTTTGAATGTAATCCGATGGTTATATGTATAAATGATTTTTGGCATGGGTTTGTGCCTTCATATGGGAATAATATATTTATTTTATAACAATATTAACTAAATATTTATTGTTCTAAATTCAACCATATTTCTTTATGTCTTCATTAAAAAAATTATTAATTCATAATACAAGGTATTGGTGGTAGAAGGCGTTTTCATTCTTTTTCATTATTTATGGTCATCATGGGTAACAATGTCTCGTCTCGGCTGTCCATTCCCATTTTTCATCAGGAATGGTGGCTTGCCACGGCCAGTCGCCAGACATTTTCTTCCATAGATGTAGAAATGGGCGGGAAAGTCGTATCCCGTTTCCCTTTCGTAAGGAAGAAGAGGTTTGGCTCCTATGTTATAAGGATGCCAAAATATACCCGTACATTAGGGCCATATTTTTCATTGCCGTCTTCTAAAACGTTTCGTTACGAACAAAATATCCGGCATGTTGTGGATCAAACCATCGCCAGACTGCCTAAATATCACGGTGTTCATTTCTATCTAGACCCTGACAATGATTCTGCGTTTGCGTTTCGGTTGGCCGGGTTCAAGGTGTACCAGGATTTTACATTCCGCATTATGCCCGATAAATCGTTGGAAACGGCATGGCAGGACTGTGACCAGAAGACCCGAAACCTCATCCGTACGGCGGATAAAAAACTTTCGGTTCGGGAATCCGATGATGTCGAGCTGTTCATTGCTCTGGTCAGGCAGGAACTGCCACAGAACCATCATGATTACCCATTGTTGAAAGACCTGTTCACAGAGGCCTGTCGTCGGGGGCAGGGGATAGCACTTTATGCCTATGATGGAGAGATACCTGTTTCGGCAGCGTTGCTCATTTGGGATGATAATGTTCTGTATTATTGGCAGGCTGTCCGGGTTCGTAGCTCGAACGTGCCGGGTTTGAATATGCTTTTGATATGGAAAGCGATTGAACAAGCCAAGAAGCGGGGGCTGATTTTCGATTTTGATGGTTTCGGGTCCGTCCGCACGGCCAAGATGCTGGCAAGTTTTGGGCAGAAGCCCGTTATCAGGCCGGAAATCCGTTTCGAGACCTTCATCTACACCATCAAGCGTTATGTTATTCATCTGGTCCGGCGTCATATTCTGCGGAAATACCGCTGTTATGACCTCTCTTGAGGGAGAGATAGAGGGCCGGGAGTAACCAGATGACTGCCGATTAAGATTGGCTTTCTACGGCGATTAGGGTAGGAAACGGCCTTATAAGGAGAGCTGCGTTCAAGGCGTAGCCGCTATTCCATGCAGTGAGCCGGGAGGGCAGGGAAAGCCTGCACAGGACCGGGCCATGAAGAAATTGACGAGGTTTGAATTCATGCACCAGTACCGTACCCATTTCTGTAACGCCCTGCGTGCTGATGATGCAGGAAAGACCGTACGGTTGTCTGGCTGGATTCACAGCAAGCGGGATCATGGCGGGCTGCTCTTCATCGACCTGCGGGACAGCCACGGCGTGACACAGATCGTCATTCCGTCCGAAGGGGCTTTGCTGGAGAAGGCCGAGCGTCTGCGTGTGGAAAGCGTCATCACCGTGACGGGTGAGGTCGTGGTGCGTGAGGAAGGCCAGCGCAACCCGTCCCTGCCGACGGGTGATGTGGAAGTTCGTGCCAGTGAGATTGACGTGCAGTCCCGTGCGGAGGTTCTGCCGTTTCAGGTGGCAGGGCAGGAGAACTACCCTGAAGACCTGCGCCTGAAATACCGCTATATTGACCTGCGCCGGGAGAAGATGCACCGCAACATCCTGCTCCGCAGCCAGGTCATCACCAGCCTGCGCCGCCGCATGGTCGAGCAGGGCTTCACGGAGTTCCAGACCCCCATCCTGACGGCCTCTTCACCGGAAGGTGCACGGGACTTCCTCGTCCCGGCCCGTCTGCATCCGGGCAAGTTCTATGCCCTGCCGCAGGCTCCGCAGCAGTTCAAGCAGCTGGCCATGGTCGCCGGATTCGACCGTTATTTCCAGATTGCGCCCTGCTTCCGTGATGAGGCTTCCCGTGCGGACCGCAGCCCCGGCGAGTTCTATCAGCTCGATTTTGAAATGTCCTTCGCCACGCAGGAAGACATTTTTGCCGTGCTGGAGCCAGTGCTGGCAGGTGTCTTCAATGAATTCACGCCAGAAGGCTGGAAGATCACGGAAGGGGCTTTCCCCCGCATCGCTTATGCTGATGCCATGCGGGATTACGGCTCTGACAAGCCGGACCTGCGTAACCCGCTCATCATCAGGGACGTGACGGAACAGTTTGCTGACTCCGGATTTGGCCTGTTTGCCCGCATTGCGGCCTCTGGTGGTCGGGTGCGTGCCATTCCGGCTCCGGGTGCTGGCAGCCGTCCCCGTGCGTTCTTCGACAAGCTCAATAACTGGGCACGGGATCAGGGAGCCGGCGGTCTCGGCTACATCATCTTCGATGAGGAAGGTGGCAAGGGACCGATCGCCAAGAATCTGGAAGCCGACCGCGTTGAGAAAATCCGTGACATCTGCGGCCTGAAGGCCGGGGATGCGGTCTTCTTTGCTGCTGGCAAGGGCGATGAGGTTGTCAAGTTCTCTGGTGTGGTGCGTACGAAGATTGCGACTGATCTAGAGCTGATCGAACAGAATGCCTTCCGCTTCTGCTGGGTCGTGGATTTCCCGATGTATGAGCGCAATGAGGAAACGGGCGAGATCGACTTCTCTCACAACCCGTTCTCCATGCCGCAGGGCGGTCTGGAGGCTCTGAACACGCAGGACCCGCTGACCATCAAGGCCTATCAGTATGATATCGTCTGTAACGGTGTCGAGCTGTCCTCTGGTGCCGTGCGTAACCATCTGCCGGATGTGATGCTGCGGGCCTTCGAGATTGCCGGTTATGGCCCGGATGTAGTGGAAGCCCGCTTCGGTGGGATGCTCAATGCGTTCCGTTATGGTGCCCCGCCGCATGGTGGTGCTGCGCCGGGTGTGGACCGTATCGTCATGCTGCTGGCCGATGAGCCGAACATCCGTGAGGTCATTCTCTTCCCGCTGAACCAGAGCGGCGAGGACCTGATGATGGAAGCTCCGGCCCCGGTCGAGCCTGCCCGCCTGAAGGAACTGTCCCTCAAGCTGGACCTGCCCAAGCCGAAGCCTTCTGCTGGTGGCAGCAAGGCACAGGAGAAGAAGGACTGATACGGGTTTCTGACCTGATGTGAAAAATAGGGCCGGAGCGGCGTGGTTCGCTCCGGCCTTTTCGTGTCTGTCGGCTTACAGGGCAATCCCGACACTGACCCGGATGGTCCGTCCCTGTCCCCATGAGACACGGGTATTTGCTCCCGAGCTGGAGATGAAATAAGCCTTGTTGGCGATATTGTCGGCATTGAGCTGCACGCTGGCAGTATGGCCGTAAACCTGCCTGATCTTCCATGCGGCAAAGAGGTCCACCGTGGCATAGCCGGGCAGCCAGAAGCTGTTGCGGGCATCACCGGGCCGTCGCCCGACATAGCGTGCTCCTGCACCAAAGCGCAGGCTGGAGTGATGCCACGGCAGACTGGTCTGATATGTCAGATACCCGCCGCCTGTATGACGGGCCACGTTGGTAAGCAGCTTTCCTTCTGTGGCAGGAATGTCCTTCATGGTGCGGGCGTAGGTGTAGGCATAGTTGGTGATGATGTTCCAGTGGCGGGTGAGGCGTCCATTGATTTCGACCTCCACGCCTTTGGAACCGGCCAGACCGGAGAGACGCTGCCGCAGGGCACCGGTTTCCGTCTGTCCATCGGTCTGCTGGATGTTTTTCTTGTGAATGTTGTACAGGGCGACATCTGCCGTCAGGAAGCCCTTCTGATAGCGGGCACCGACTTCAAACTGCCGCCCGCTGGTGGGCTTGTACCCGCTGGTCAGCACCGAGCCGGGGGATATCTGGTTGGGGTTGTAAGACTGCGAATAATCCCAGAAGAAGGAGACATGCTTGGCAGGCTGATAGACAACCCCGATGAAAGGCAGAGGCTTGGAATAGGAGGAATCCGTAGCTTTGACGAACGGTTCACCGCCGCCATAGGAGTAATGGAACCACTGGTACCGCACACCCGGTGAAATGGTGATGCCATGGCCGATATGGATGTTGTCCTTGAAGTAGAAGGACGCACTGTTGATGCGGGTATGGTAGTAACCGAGGCTTTTATCATCCACGCCTGTCATGGGGAGCAGGCCATAAACGGGGTCTGAGGGGCGGAACCCGCCATAGGTGCTTCCAGTCAGGAAGCTTCCCTGCGTGATGCGCCGGTTTTCGTAATCGCCGCCTATGGCGATCTTGTGCGTCATGCCGAGCAGCCTGTGTTCGGAGATGATGTCCAGTGCCACATAGCTGTTTGCACGGGTCGTACCCGTATTGCTGCGGAAACGGCGGCGTAGAATGCCCGTGGTGGGGTTGTAGTCCCGTGGGTCCGCCTGCCGGTCGTGATATCTGTCTGCATTCCAGCCGCTGGTGAGGCGTATCCGGTCATGTTGTGTCAGCCGGTATTCTGCGGAGCCGGCCAACAGATGGCGGGTGCCGTAATCAGCCGTCCAGTGTTCGTCCAATCGGTATCTGCGGCCACTGATGGGCTGGCCATTATAGAAGAAGGCCCCACGGTCCAGCACGTTGTGATAATCCTCCCACTGATAGGAGAGATCGAGCTTTAACCGTTTATGCTCATAACGCAGGCTCGGGGCTACGATCTTGTCCTTATTGGCCCCGAAATTGCGCCAGTAATTTTCATTCTTGAAGTTTCCAATCAGGCGGAAGGTCAGTTCTTTATTGGCTGAAAGAGGGCCACCCACATCCAGCGTTCCGGAACCTCCGCCAAGTGAGGCCCATGAGCTGCTGAGGGAGGCTGCCCAGTCTTTGCGAGGTTGTTTGGTGATGATGTTGATGACGCCACCTGGCTCCTGCATTCCGTAGAAGAGTGAGGCGGGGCCTTTCAGAACTTCGACCCGTTCGGTCGTGGCGGTGGTGAAGTTGCGGCCTATGGGCATACGCACACCATCCCGCAGGATGGACCCGTCATCCGGTCCGCCGAAGCCCCGCTTCATCAGGCTGTCCTGTGTACCGCCAAAACTGTTGCCGATCGTGATGCCGGGAACATATTTGGCGATGTCCTCCATGGTCTGAGGGTCCATGTCCTTGATTGTCTGATGGGTGACGACATTGGCTGTCTGTGTCTGTTGTAGGAAGGCAACGCCCGTCTTGTCCCCGATGCTGCTTTCCTCAGTGCCATAGCTGACACGGCCATTGCCATAGACATGAATCAGTTCCTGCTTTGGCGTGTGGGTAGAAGCCTGTTTTTTCTTTGTCCTTCTAGTGTGTTTTTTGGCGTGCTTCTGGTCATCAGGCGTGGGTGATGAGATGGCTGCTGTGGTTGGTGTCGGGTCCGTTTCGGCCCAGCCGGGCGTGGAAGCACAGAGGGCAAGAGTGGAGCAGGTGAGCAGGGGGCGGAGAGTTGTACGCATGAAGCCCATTTCTTGAGAGTGATTCTTAAAATCAATTTTAACATTAAAATAAGTTTTAGAATCAAGCTGTTTTCTCCCCAACCGATCTGGCGCAGTTTTGAGGGACGATCAGTAGGGGGCCGTTAACGGATGAATTTTGAAGAGATTATGCCGGACTATGTGCCGGATATTGCGCCCGATGTGCGGGATGAAGTGATGGCCAGTCTCTGTCAGATCGAGCAGGATTATGATGTGGACATCCTATTTGCTGTGGAGAGTGGAAGTCGTGCCTGGGGCTTCCCATCACCGGATAGCGATTACGATGTTCGTTTTGTTTATCGCCATCGGCTGGATTGGTACCTGTCCTTAAATCCGGGTCGTGATGTGATCGAACTGCCCATCTCTGATGATCTGGACGTGAATGGCTGGGATATACGCAAGGCTTTGAACCTGCTGACAAAGCCTAATCCAACCCTGTTGGAATGGCTGGTTAGCCCGGTGCGTTATCTATGGCGGGAAGAAGCGGACGAGCTGGCCGCTTTTGCCCATCAGATTGAATCGGGACTGAGCTGCCAACAGCATTATCTCAATCTGGGGCGGAATAGCTGGAAGCGGGCTGTGAATGATGATGGCAGCACCCGTTACAAGCGGCTGTTTTATGCTTTGCGTCCTGCCATGGCTCTACGCTGGATGCGCCTGCATAAAAATGGCCAGCCACCCATGAATTTTCAGGCCCTCTGTCAGGGCTGTGACCTTCCGGCTTCCGTGCTGAAGCCTATCCGGGAGCTTCTGTATTTGAAGTCCAAGAGCCGGGAGCAGCAGAGCGGCCCCGCCATTCCTGTCGTGAACGACCTCATTGAAGTCGAATTCGCCTATGCCGAGGCTACGACATTGCCGAAACCGGACACAGGCGTGCATGAGCAGGCAGAAGTTCTGTTCCGAAAGCTGGTGAAGGTGCAGTTTTAGGAAAGACTTACTACCACCGGCACATGGTCGGATGGCTTCTCCCGGCCTCGCTCATCTTTGTCGATGATGAAGCTGGTCAGCCGGTCGGCGAGGCGGGGGGAGAGCAGGGCATGGTCAATCCGCAGGCCGGAATTACGCTGATAGGCTCCTGCCTGATAGTCCCAGAAGGTATAATGCCGACCCGCAGGGTGCAGGGAGCGTAACGCATCTGTCAGGCCAGACCAGAGAAGGCGGCGGAAGCCTGCACGGCTTTCCGGGCGGAGCAATGCATCATCGGGAGACAGGGCCTTGGGGGCGTAGTCCTCATCAGTCGGGCAAACATTGTAATCCCCGATGAAGGCGAAGGACCGCTCTTCTTTCTGCAAGGTCAGGGAGCGTTGATGCAGGGCCTCGAAGAAGTTCAGTTTTTTGGCAAAACCAGCCTCACCGCCGGAATTTCCGTTAGGCAGGTAGAGATTGCCGATGGTGACATTTTCAATTTCAGCCTCGATATAACGGGCCTCATCACTGTCGAAACCGGGCAGGTGATCGGTCGTGACGGTCAGGGGCACACGGCTGATGAGGGCCACCCCGTTATAGGTCTTCTGCCCTGCCACGGCGATGTAAAACCCGGCTTCCTCAAAAAGATTCGGGAATTTTTCCGTCTCGCATTTGATTTCCTGAAGGCACACCAGGGTGCAATCCGGGTTACGGTCCAGCCAGTCCTTTACCAGATGGGCACGGGTGCGGATGGAGTTGATGTTCCAGCTGGCAAAGGTCAGGGACATGGGGTGCACAGGGTCTCCGGAAAGAAGGGAAGGTCAGGCGAGTGAAAAGCTGCTGCCACACCCGCAGGATGAGGCGGCATTGGGATTGTTGACGGTGAAGTGGGCCCCCATCAGCTTATCGACAAAGTCCAGTTCGGCCCCTTCTAGAAGGTCGAAGCTTGTCGGGTCGATGAAGACACGGGCACCGTCTTTTTCAATCAGATGGTCATCGTCCTGCTTTTCCCGCACCAGTTTGAATTGGTACTGAAACCCGTTGCATCCACCAGCAAGGACAGACACACGCAGGGCCATATCATTTGGCTCAGCCTGCTGGCTGATGATTTCTGCAATGCGGGCAGCTGCCGCCGCTGAAATGTCAAAATCGGCCATGGAAAACTCTCTCCACATCGTCATGAATACTCACACCATTGCGGCCGAAATGGTGGAGATACTGTTGACACTATAAAGCTGACCGCCAAGAATCGAAACCGGAAAGGCTGTGTGCTTCATGCGGCCCGCATGGATATGGGGACGGACGATGGAAATGGCCAGATACGCAGTGCAGCGTCAGAATGCCCGTGGGCGGCAGTTCGCAGAGAATGAAAGCCAGACCCGTACACCGTGGCAGCGGGACCGAGACCGTGTGTTACATTCTTCCGGGTTCCGGCAGCTGCAATACAAGACACAGGTCTTTCTCAATCACGAGGGTGATTTCTTCCGCACACGTCTTACCCATTCGCTGGAAGTCGCCCAGATTTCCCGCTCCATTGCGCGGACGCTGGGCGTCAATGAAGACCTGACGGAAGTCATCGCTTTGGCACATGACCTCGGCCACACGCCTTTCGGCCATGCGGGTGAGGATGCGTTGCAGGAGGCCATGAAGGAGTGGGGCGGGTTTGACCATAACATCCAGTCCCTGCGGCAGGTGACGGAGATCGAAGCTCGCTATCATGGTTTTGATGGCCTCAACCTGACATGGGAAACGCTGGAAGGGCTGGCCAAACATCACGGACCTGTCCGGCGTACTGCACCGTGGCTAGCTAGTTTTGATAGTCGATACCCGCTGGACCTAGCCAGCCATGCTTCTGTCGAGGCCCAGATTGCCGCCATTTGCGATGATGTCGCCTATCACGGGCATGATCTGGATGATGGACTTCGTGCCGGCCTGCTGCATTTTGAGGATATTGAAGAGGTTCCTCTTCTGAAGGCCTGTTTGGATGAAGCCCGGTCGCTGGACTGGTCCGGTCACGGGGCGTTTGATCGGGATCAGCGCATCCGTCATGAAACTGTGAGGCGGGTTATTAATCGGCTGGTCAGTGATTTGATTGCACAAAGTCGCATGAATCTGGAGGAGCTTGCCCCGCAGAGTGCTGATGATGTCCGTCATGCGGGTCGGGCTATGGTGGAATTTTCTACAGAGATGGCGGAGCGGAATAAGGAAATCCGGAAATTCCTTCATGCTCGTATGTACCGCCATTGGCGTGTTCGGCGCATGACCCGCAAGGCCCGCATCGCTCTGGCGGAAATATGCACTATTCTGGGAAACGAACCGGAACTGTTGCCGACCCCGTGGCAGGAAATGGCACTGGAGCGGCGGCGTGTAGGTAATGAACAGGCCGCCCGCCGCATTGTGGCGGATTATATTGCGGGTATGACAGACCGCTTTGCCATGGAAGAACATCGCCGCCTGATGGATTTATCCGTTCTGGGGTAAGAGGGCAGGGAGTGTTCTCTGGGCTGTTCCAAAAAGAAGCGGTGGCTTTTATAGTGGGACAACGCAGAAATGACAGGCAGCGCAACGGGCTTGTTACGCAGTTGATTACGGCCCCTTATGGGCTTCTGACAGGTTTGAAGAGAAAGTTACAGAATATGGCAGGCATTGCCCCGACAGCATCATCCTCGGATTGTCTTTTTACCGTCATGCGGGAGAAGGTCGTAACAGCCCTCAGGGCGGTTCTGCCAGACCTGCCTGATGATGTTGCTGCCCGTGTGGAAGTCACACCGCCTCGGGATGCGGCTCATGGGGATATGGCCACCAATGCCGCCCTGCTGGCCGCCAAGCCTGCAAAGCGCAAGCCGTTTGAAATCGCCAAAGAGCTGGTTGCTGAACTGGCCAAGCTGCCGGAAATTGCCCATGTGGAAATGGCCGGTCCGGGCTTCGTGAATATGACACTGAAGCCGGAATTGTTCCACGATATCGCCAAAGCCGTGCTGAAGCGTGGGGCTTCCTATGGGCGTTCTACCCTCGGGGCAGGGCAGCGTGCCAATGTGGAATATGTGTCCGCCAACCCGACAGGCCCGATGCATGTCGGCCATTGTCGTGGGGCTGTTGTAGGGGATGCGCTGGCGAACCTGCTGGAGGCTGCTGGTTTCAAGGTTACACGGGAATATTACGTCAATGATGCTGGGGCGCAGGTCATTGCCCTGACATGGGCAGCCTATTGGCGGTATCTTCAGGCCATCGGCACGGACATTCCGGCTGAGGAGTTTGGAGAACTGGCACCGAGTGGCCTGCAATATCAGGGTGAGTATCTCATCGCCGTCGGGCAGGCTCTGGCCGAGAAGCATGGCCGTTCTCTCGCCAATGCTGACGGTGGCGTAGCTCCGGTAGAGACATGGTTCGAGACTGTCCGTGCAGAAGCTCTTGAGCATATGATGGGCATGATCCGTGATGATCTCGCTGCACTGGGGATTCATCATGAGATTTTCAGCAGTGAAGCCGAGGTGCTGAAAAGCGGTGAGGTGGATGCCGCCATTGCCAGCCTTGAGAAGCGTGGCCTGCTTTATGAAGGCGTTCTAGAGCCTCCCAAAGGCAAGAAGCTGGAAGACTGGGAGGCTCGTCCGCAGACGCTGTTCCGCTCTACCGAGTTCGGAGACGATCAGGATCGCGCGCTGCGGAAGTCCGATGGTTCTAACACCTATTTCGCCAATGATGTCGGCTATCATGCCCGCAAGGCGTCTCGGTCCGATCTGCTGATTGACGTTCTGGGGGCCGATCATGGCGGGTATGTCTCTCGTATGCGGGCCGCCGTTGCTGCCCTGACGGAAGGCAAGACGGATTTTGAAGTCGTCATGTGTCAGATCGTCCGTGTGGTGAAGGACGGTGAACCGGTGCGCATGTCCAAGCGGGCCGGAACCTTCGTCACGCTGCGGGACCTGATTGATGAGGTGGGCCGGGATGCCGTACGCTTCACTATGCTGACCCGTAAGGCCGATGCGCAGATGGAGTTCGACCTGAACGCCGTTGTGGCGCAGACCCGTGACAACCCGGTCTTCTATGTCAATTACGCTCATGCACGCTGCCGTTCCGTTCTGCGGCTGGGTGAAGAGACATACGGTGCCGCAGCAGTGACGGAAGAAGCCCTCGCCGGTCAGGACCTCTCCATTCTGACGGCTGATGAGGAACTGGCTGTTCTGCGTCGTATCGCCACTCTGCCACGTCAGATTGAGGCCGCCGCCCTTGCACGGGAGCCGCATCGCATCGCCACATACTGCATAGATCTGGCATCCGACTTCCATGCTCTCTGGAACCGGGGACGGGAGGAAACCAGTCTGCGTTTCATTCAGGATGATGCACCAGAAGCCAGCAAGGCACGACTTGCTCTTGTGGCAGCCATTGCTTCCACCTTGCGGATCGGTCTTGGTATTCTTGGTGTCGAGGCCGTAGAGGAGCTGCGCTAAGCCATGTCCATGCCGGACGATTACCATAATGACATAGCCCCACCGCAGGTGGATGATCGTCTGGGTGGGGGAAGCTATAGGCCGCCGCCTCGCAACTACCGTCCAGATAATCACCGGGGGGAGAGGGCTGAGGCACGAACGGGTCTGCTGGCTTCATTTATGGGAAGACAGTCTGGCACACGGGGGCTGATGGTCCTTGGTGCGGCAGGGGCAGCCCTGTTGCTGGGCGTTGGTGGGATATGGAGCTGGGTGGCAAGCCATCATCCGTCCGGCGTGCCTGTCATTGGGCCACCACCTTACCCGGTGAAGGATCGTCCAGCGGACCCCGGTGGCATGATGGTTATGGGGGATGACACGACAAAAAGTGATGTCACCGGTCGAGGGGCTGTGCATCTGGCCCCACCACCAGAGCAGCCCGATGCCAGCCTACTTGCGGGGCGCATGACATCGCCGCCTGCTGCTTCTGGCAATGAACCGGCTAGCAATGCACCTGCTGGCGGCGAACAGACGGTTGCGTCTCAGGGGGATAAAGCCGGGGCCGCTGGCGATGTTGCGGCATCTGATGGGCAGGATAAGAGCGTGTCTCACCCATCTGAGAAAACAGCGGATGAACCCGCCAAGACGATCACGGCAGATAAGGGGGCATCTTCTGAAGGTGTAGCACCAGCTCCAAAGGCGACTGCCGTCCCTTCCGAGGATGATGAGGACGAAGCCGAAGACACCGAAACCAAGCGGGAGGAAACCAAAAAGCCAGCGGTAAAAAAGAAGCCCACGCCACCTCCCCACAAAGCGGTTGCGGCTGATGATGATCTTTCAGGGGATGTTCTGCCTCCGCCGATGCCTGCCAAGCAGGCCTCTTCTGCGCCACCGGCTCCAGCGGAAACGCATCGGGAAAGTACTGGTGAATCAGGGGGAGCTGGCCGTTATGAGGTCCAGCTCGCCGCTTTAGGGAGTGAGGAACAGGCCAAGCAGGAATGGAACCGCCTACGCCGTAAGTTGCCCGACCTTCTGGGCAGTTATGCGCCGGTGTATCGGAAAGTGGAGCGGGATGGAAAGACCTTTATCCGGCTGCGTGTTGGCGGCTTTGAGGACAGAGCAGCAGCCCGGCAGCTTTGTGTCCGGCTCCATGCGCAGGCGCAGGCTTGTGCTGTGGCCACAAACTGAAAACGGCAGCATCAGTCTGTGAGTGACGCATTACATCTTGTGTTGGAAGGGTTTGAAGGTCCGCTGGACCTCTTGCTTGACCTTGCACGATCCCAGAAGGTTGATCTCCAGCAGATTTCCATTCTCCAGTTAAGTGAGCAGTATCTGGAGGTCGTAGAGCGTGCCCGGGAAGGAGCAGCAGCCTTGCGGCTGGAGATTGCAGCGGATTGGCTGGTCATGGCGGCATGGTTAGCATGGCTGAAATCCCGCCTTCTTCTGCCCTCTGCTGAGCAGGATGATGAAGCAGAGGATGCCGCAGGTCAGCTGCATGAACGGCTGATTGACCTTGAGCAGATGCACCGGGCGGCTGCTTGGCTGGAGGAGCAGCCACGGTTGGGACGGGATGTTTTCGCCCGACCTGAGCCTGAAAATCATACACGCATTGAAATGGCCCCATTAAAGGGTGATGTCCCCGCCCTTGTTCTGGCCTATTTGGCTGCTCGGCGGCGAGGGGGACGCAAGCGGACCTATTCCCCCCGAGTGGCCCGTTATTGGAGTGCCCAGCAGGCACGGGATGCGCTGGCTCGTCTGCTGGGGCGTAAGCGTGTCGCTGGCTGGCAACCTCTGAAGGATGTTCTGCCGGAATTGGTGGAAGGTGGAGCGTTGGAGAAGCGTGCTGCTCTGGCTGGGGCACTGATGGCGGGGCTGGAGATGGCCCGTGGTGGCAGGTTGGAACTGCGGCAGGAAACAGCCTTCGGGGATATTGAATGGCGGGAAAGGGAAGAAACCGGGCATGAGTGAGATAGAACCAGCCTTTCAGGAACTTCCACCGGACATGGCCGGGCAGGATGAGTTTGCCAGAGCTGTCAGCCTTGTGGAGGCTCTGCTTTTTGCCAGTGCAGGGCCGGTAACAGCCAGTAGCATTGTCGGGGTGCTGCGGGAGCAGGGGTTGGAGGCGCAGGCGGACAATCCCGGTGCTGTGCTGGATGGCCTTGCCCAGCGTTACAAAGGTCATGCGGTGGAGCTTCAGGCGATTTCAGGGGGCTGGCAGCTGCGGACGAAGGCCATGTTTGGTCCAGCACTGGCACGGGTGATTGAACGGCCCCGGCGTCTGAGCCAAGGGACGTTGGAGGCTTTGGCCATTGTGGCCTATCACCAGCCCTGCACCCGTGTGGAGATTGAGACCATCCGTGGGGTCCGGCTGGGGCAGAGCATCCTTGATACATTGTTGGAAGAAGGGCTGATAACCCCCAAAGGGCGTAAGGAAGTACCGGGCCGCCCTGTCCTCTGGGGGACAACGTCACAGTTCTTGCGGCTGTTTGGCCTTGCAAGTCTCGCAGACCTGCCCCGCCGGGAGGAATTGCTCTTCGAGTCTCCTTCCGATGAGGAGGGAACTGGGCTAGAAGACATCATACAGCCTTCATGAGGGGAGATGCCTGCCAATGTTCGACCTGAGCTGGACAGAAATTGCCCTCTTGGTGGTCGTTGCGCTCGTCTGTATCGGGCCCAAGGACCTGCCCGTGGCCATGCGGACCCTCTCCAAAGCCATAAAGGCCATCCGTCGGATGGGAGCGGAGTTCCAGCAGCATATTGATGAGATGGTCAAGGAGGCGGACCTCAGCGAGGCACGGGACCAGCTGCGGGAAATCAGGCAGTTCAGCCCTCGAGAACAGCTTCGCAAGGCCATTGATCCTGATAGGTCGCTGGATAGGCAGATGGATTTCGGCAGGCAGGACGGTATGCCTATGGCCCCACCGCCGCCACCGCCCCCTCCACCCCCGCCGCCTGCACCGGGTAGTGAAGAGCTGGGGAGAGGGCATGGCTATGCTCAGCCGTATAATGCCCGTATGCAGGTGCAGGCTGAGGCTCTGGAGCGGGCACCGGCCATGCTGCCTCCCACTACCGCTCTGCGGCTTATTGAAGAATCTCGTTACTGGCATCGTCCGGCCTTTCTGCCGCCAGAGGTTGCCCTGCATAATGGCCGTCGTGCGGCCATCCTTACAGAAGCCCAGCCCCTTGAGAGCGTGAAAGGAGAGCCGCCACATGGTCCAGCCCGAGAAATCTGAAGAGACGGCCCGGACGGCGATGCTGCCAGAAACGCCCATCCAGCCTGAAGGCACGCTTCCCCCACCGGGTGGAGAGCCGCAGCCACAGCAGGAGCGTTCCGTTGCCGGGGATGCCCCTATGCCGCTGTTGGATCATCTGATCGAGTTGCGACGGCGGCTCATATGGTCTCTGGCCACATTCGTGGTGGCCTTTTTGATCTGCTACCATTTTTCCGGTGAAATTTACCGGTTTCTGGCCGCTCCATTGGCAAGCATCATGCGGCAGAAGGGCGAGCAGCCTCATTTGATCTACACCGCTCTGTATGAGGCCTTCTTCACCTATGTGCGTGTGGCCGTGTTCGGGGCGTTCTTCCTGTCCTTTCCAATGATGGCCATTCAGGCGTGGATATTCATTGCGCCGGGCCTTTATAAGAATGAAAAGAAGGCCTTTGCCCCGTTTCTAATCGCTACACCGTTGCTCTTTTTGGTGGGGGCTGCGCTGGCCTATTATCTGGTCTTTCCTTTTGCATGGAAGTTCTTCCTGTCCTTTCAGCAGTTGGGTGGTGAGAATCAGATGGGCATTGAGCTTCAGGCCCGTGTTTCGGAATATCTGAATCTCGTCACCAAGATGATTATGGCTTTTGGTATCTGCTTCGAGCTTCCCGTGGTGCTGACCCTTCTGGTGCGGGCGGGGCTGGTGGGGACGGCTCTGTTGCGGCGCATCCGCCGTTATGCCTATGTCGGAGCCTTCGCCATTGCAGCGGTCATTGCCCCGCCAGATGCCATCACCATGCTGGGGTTGGCCATCCCGCTGGTTGGGCTGTACGAGATTTCCATTCTCGCCGCCCGCCTCGTTGAGCCGAAGCCAATCACGGCAGATGACGATGATGGGGAAGAGGCTTTGCCAGACGGTAAGGGCGCAGCCTGAATAGTTCCCGGCAGGTAAAGCTGCTATAGAGACAGACCTCATTAGTTCCAGAGACAGAGTGGAGTATCCTGACCCATGCATGACCTCAAAGCCCTACGTGCAGACCCTGCTGCATTTGATGCCGCATTGGCCCGCCGTGGTCTGCCTGCGGTGGCGGACTCCCTTGTGAAAGAGGATGAGCAGCGTCGTGCCGCTCTGGCTGAATTGCAGGAGGCACAGGGGCAGCGGAAAGGTCTGGCAAAGGAGATCGGTCAGGCCAAGCGTAATGGTGAGGATACGACGGAGATTGAGGCCCGTGGTGCCGCCCTGCGTGACCAGATCGCCACGTTGGAGGCCCGTGCTAGCGAGATTCAGAAGCGCATTGATGATGTGCTTCAGACTTTGCCGAACCAGCTTGATCCCAGCGTGCCGGATGGCAGGGATGAGACTGATAATGTGGTCGTGCATCAGCGTGGTGAGGTGCCGTCTTTCGCTTTTGAGGCGAAGCAGCATTTCGAGCTGGGTGAAGCTCTGGGTCTGATGGATTTTGCCTCTGCGGGCAAAATTGCCGGGTCACGTTTCGTGATGCTGCGGGGTGTTCTGGCCCGTCTGGAGCGGGCATTGGGGCAGTTCATGCTGGATACCCATACGGGTGAGTTTGGTTATGAGGAAGTGACCGTTCCCCTGCTGGTCAATGATGCTGCCATGTATGGCACGGACAAGCTGCCGAAATTTGCGGAAGATTCTTTCCACACCGATGATGACCGCTGGCTCATCCCCACTGGTGAAGTGCCGCTGACAGCCTCTGTGATGGGCGACATCCTTTCCGCTGAAAGTCTGCCACGCCGGATGACGACGCTCTCCACCTGCTTCCGGTCCGAGGCCGGGTCTGCCGGACGGGATGTGCGGGGCATGCTGCGTCAGCACCAGTTCACCAAATGCGAGCTTGTGTCCATCGTGGCTCCGGAAGAGAGCGAGGCTGAGCATGAGCGCATGACCCGTGCGGCCGAGACGGTTCTGGAACGGCTGGGTCTGCCTTTCCGTCGGGTGCTGCTCTGTGCCGGGGATACGGGCTTTGGCGCAGCGAAAACGTACGATCTGGAAGCCTGGCTGCCGGGGCAGCAGGCATGGCGTGAAGTGTCTTCCTGCTCCAACACGCGGGACTTTCAGGCCCGCCGCATGAATGCACGGATGCGCAAGGAGAAGACGACCGTTTTCGTTCATACACTGAACGGGTCTGGCCTTGCCGTAGGGCGGGTGATGATTGCTCTGATGGAAGTGTATCAGCAGGAAGATGGCAGCATTACCGTGCCGGAAGTCCTGCGTCCCTATATGGGTGGGCTGGAAGTCATTCGGGCCTGATTAGAGTTGTCTGTGACCATCTGGCTTCGTGTCTGGGAGAGCCGGATGGTTCTGCGCTCTGCTGGTCAGTAACCGGCTGTATATGATAGTCCCCTCAGTGTTACCTGTGCGTGGGAGTTGTTGAGGCTCTGGCGTACGCCGTTTTCAGGATACATCATGACATTGCTACGCTCTTTGGGTTGTCTGTTTGCCATAGGCACTTTGACCCTGACATCCTGCTCATCGTCCATTGGTCCGCACAACATGCGCCGTGACCGGCTGGATTATGAGAAGGAAATGAGCCGGCAGCAGAATCAGGAGATGCTCTTCAATATCGTGCAGCTCCGTTACTCTCTGTCACCCACACTGATTGAACCGACGCAGATCATCTCGGCCTATACGGCGGAGACGAGTTCCAGTGCGAATATCAGCGGTACGCCCTGGATTCAGGGTGCCGGGGGAACGCTGGGTGGCTCTCTGGGCTATTCCTATAGTGACAGTCCGACAGTCACGTACCAGCCTGTTTCTGGTGTGCAGTTCTCCGTGAATATCCTGCGTCCCATTTCGCCACAGACACTTCTGCCACTGATTTCGAGTGGCCTGCCGGTCGATACGCTGTTGCAGATGACGATGCAGTCCATTGGTCCGGCCAGCAACACGACGAGTACGATTGCCGGGACGGAAGGCAAGGAGGCCTCCATCCGCTTTACCTACCTGCTGCGGGCACTGCGTAAACTACAGGCGGGGAATGCGCTGAGCATCCGCAGCATTGCGCCGACGGCAGCCACCAAGACACAGCCTGCCCAGCCGGAACGGACCTTCATTCTGCTGCCGCATAGCAGTTCGCCGGAGATTATCGAGCTACAGGGGCAGGTGCGGCAGGCCTTGCAGCTTCCGCCTGGATGTGAACAGGCCGAAGTTATTTATGGTCGTACACCGGACCATCCGGGGCAGGTGGCCATGGTGACACGGTCTATGCTGGCAATCTGGGAGGATGTCGCCAGCACGATGGAAGTGCCCAAGAAGATGGTGGAGAAGGGCATCACGGCACCGTCCGTCGTGCGTGGCCCGAGCGAACCCCAGCCTGCCATCATCATTCATTGCAGCCCGGAAAAACCGAGCAATGAACAGGCTTATACGTCTGTTGAGTATGAAGGGTCCTGGTACTGGATCGCCAAGGATGACCTTGCCAGTAAACTGGCTTTCTCCATGCTCCAGTTCATCCATGCCATTGCCGAGACGGCAACGGTCAAGGGGGCCATGGTCACCATTCCGAGCCGCTGAGGCTCATAGGCTGATCTGAAAAAGAACGGGCGTATTTTCAGGAGTACGCCCGTTTTCTGTGGTGGTTCAGTCCTTTTTACGCCTGCCGTGCGGTGGCTTTTTCTTGCTGAAGCCACCCGCCTTGCTGCGTGGGGCCTTGTGGCTTCCGTGCTGGCCGGGAGGACCTGTCCGGCGGCCCTGATGGCGGCGGGAGGATTCACGCATCCGGCTCTGGGTGCGGAGAACCTGCTCGATCCATTCATCCAGAATGGCGGCGTTCCGTTCGGCAACGATGAGTTCCGGATAGTTTTCAGGGAAGCGCATGGCCAGCCACCGCCATGTGACGAGGCGGCGATGGCGTTTTTCGGCCCGTTCCAGCTCTTCACGGCCAGCAGTGGCAGCGGCGGGGAGACGGCCCGTACCGGGGGGGAAGATGCGCTGCCCACGGGCATGGAGGGCTGCCCATTCCACAAGGCGGGGAATCCCGTTATCCCGTGTGTTGATCGGACACATGGCGTAGGTCCAGCGGGTGGAGAGGTCCAGTCCGTCCACACCTTCCAGTGCTGCGGCGATTTCCAGAGCCTGCTCCATGTCGGCCAGACGGTAATTGGGGTCATCCGGGCGGAGAACGGCCCGTTTGATGCGGGTCAGCACACCGTAGAGGCTGTCTGATTCCATCTCCTGCGCCACGGCCTGCACGATGTCCGCATCAGGCTGGACGAGGGGGCGGAGTTCCAGCGTGGGTTCTGGTGGCGCATCCAGCATCTGACGGATGAAGCTGGGGCGGCCAGCACCTTCCAGCACACAGACCAGCCCTTCCTCATGCTTGCCGAAGCGGCCTGCACGGCCACCGATTTGTTTGACTTCCTGCGAGACAAGATTGCGTGTCTGCCGCCCGTCATATTTGCGGAGCGTGCTGAACACCACCCGGCGGATGGAGAGGTTGAGCCCCATGCCGATGGCATCGGTGGCGATGAGAATGTCAGCGTCCCCCCGGTTGAAGCGGGCGGCTTCGGCCCGGCGGACTTCCGGGCTGAGGGCACCGTAAATGACGGCAACACGGCGGTTATGAGCCATCAGCTCGGCCCGGAGGTCCAGCACATCCCGGCGGGAGAAGGCGATGAGGGCATCACCGGCCCGCAGGTCCGTCAGGGCCAGTGTTCCGGCGGGGCGGAGGGGGCTTTTGCGTTCCAGATGGATTTCATCCACCGGGTCATTGCAGAGCTCGGCAATGCGCTTGACGAGCGGAATGCAGTCCGCAGCCCCGAGGATGAAGACATGTCGTGCCGGAACGCCCATGATGGCGGCTGTCCACGCTGCTCCCCGGTCCGGGTCGCTGAGCATCTGGGCTTCATCAATGATGGCCACGTCAACAGGATTATTGAAGGGGCACATCTCCACCGTGGCGGCAAGATGGCGGGCCGTGGGGTCGATGATGCGCTCTTCCCCGGTTGTCAGGGAGGCTGGAACGCCCCGGCTGAGCATGGCTTCCCGAAACTCATGGGCCAGCAGGCGCAGCGGAGCGAGAGCCAGCCCGCTCTCTGCCTGGGCCAGAGCTTCCAGTGCCGTGTGGGACTTGCCGGAATTGGTCGGGCCGGTCACGAGCGTGATGCGGCGTTTCAGCGCACGGGCGGTGCGGAAATGGGCGGCGAAACGGTCCAGTGCGGCCACACGGGCGATGGCGGCATTGCCCTTGCGGGCCTGCGGACTGTCATCATAGCCGTCATCGTCTTTTGTCTGCCCGGAGCCACGTCGCCAGCTATTGAGCAGAGGGCGGCATTTCTTCAGCTCTGTGGGGTCGAAATAGAAAATTTCCAGCCCGTCCGGCTGCTTGTCCCGTCTGGCGACGGGCAGGCGGTTTTCCGCAATCCAGCGCAGGGCTTCCCGGCGGGAACAGTGCAGCAGGGCCGGGACTTTCTCGAAGCCGACGAGGGTGGCTTCCCAGTCCTTTATCTTCTGGAGTTCCCGTGCCCGGCGGGCTTCTGCCTTGGCCCGGATGTCTTCCTGCTCCCGTGCCCGGCGTTCTTCCTCAAGGATCATTTCATCCTCGAAGCCAAGATCCACGCCGCCAAAGGCTCTGGCAATGCTGTGGGAGAGCCGTTCAATCTGCGTGCCGGAGAGGAAGGTGCCGACATCGGCGAGATCGGCCCGCATGTCATCCAGTACACGCAGGGGGGTATCGGCCATGTCCCGCCAGCGTTCTTCCAGCACGCTTTCTAGTACGGCACTCTGGCCGTCTTCATCAATCAGCGGGTCGCTGATGCGTTCGGCAGCCAGAAGAACATCCGCCTTGCGGACCCAGACATCCCCGTTGCGGTGGGCATGGTTCATCATGCCATTGGCCCAGCTGCGGCGGCGGACCTGACAGAGTGCATGAAGCAGCTCGGCTTCATTTATTTCCGTCTTGTCAGCCCCAAGGCGGCGGGCAACCTGCCGCAGCAGGGCGGCACGCTCCCGTGACGTGATGGCAAGATGGGCACCGAAGGCCGCTTCGGCCTGCTCAAGAGCACGCTCGGCAGGGGAGGCCGGGGGGATGGAAGACGGGTCGTGGGACGGGGAACGGTCTGTCATGCGGGTGTTTTCAGGAGCATAGGGTGGGGAAGTCAAGAGAAAAGGGGTGAGGGCATCCCGTTTCTGGTGACAATCGGGTAAAAGAAAGGCATGTTGTCGGTCATACCGGTTGGTGTCCCCGGTCTTCGGGAGATGCCGTGCCCTGTTGACTAAACAAATGTGATTTTTGCATTTTTTGGAGATGAAGACGGATCATGAGCACGCCTTACCCCGCTGAATCCGCCCCTACACCTGTGATTGATGAGCCGCTGACCGGCCTTGTTCCTTTCGAAGGGCATGAGGGCCAGTATCGCCTCGCCGAGCCGACAAAGGAATATGGCCATCTTTATCCGGCTAAGGTCCAGCAGGTTCATCACTGGACGAACCGTCTGTTCAGCTTCACGACGACTCGTGACCCCGGCCTGCGTTTCTCCAACGGCCAGTTTGCGATGATCGGTATTGAGGTTGAAGGCAAACCACTGCTGCGTGCCTATTCTCTGGCCTCTGCCAATTATGAGGACCAGATGGAGTTCCTCTCCATTGCGGTGGAGAATGGCCCGCTGACCTCCCGCCTGCGTCACGTCAAGGTCGGTGATACGGTGCTGATCGGTCGTAAGCCGGTGGGAACCCTGCTGCTGGATAACCTGAAGCCGGGCCGTAACCTGTATTTCCTGTCCACCGGGACTGGTCTTGCTCCGTTCTTGAGCCTCATTAAGGACCCGGATGCCTATGATCGTTATGAGAACGTGATTCTCACCCATACGGTGCGTGAACGTGGCGAGCTGGCCTATCGTGACTACATTACGAACATTCTGCCGAAGCATGAGTTCCTCGGTGAAGATGTGGCCGCCAAGCTGAAATACTACCCGGCTGTCACCCGTGAGGAGTTCCCTGTGCAGGAGCGCATCACGGCTCTCATCAATAACGGGCGCATCTTCCGTGACCTAAACATTGATGAGCTGGACCCCGAGCATGACCGTGTGATGATCTGCGGCTCCCCGGAGATGCTGGCCGATACCCAGAAGCTGCTGGAAGAGCGTGGCTTTGAGGAAGGCAATATGAGCCGTCAGGGTTCCTATGTGGTCGAGAAGGCCTTTGCCGAGCGGTAATCGGGAACCGTAAAATCGGAAGACCCTGAGGCGGGCAGGCCCGGAGGCGTGGACGGATGATGGGGGGCAATGATGCGCCTCACGCATCGTTGAAGCCCTCCAGGCCTGCCTGTTCTGTTATCAGATGGAACAAGGATCAGGCCCTGCCACTTCCGGCGGATGAGGTGGCAGGCAGGAAGGGACGTTATGCAGGACTATGATCTCTTTGTGATTGGTGCGGGGTCAGGTGGGGTGCGCTGTGCCCGTATCGCTGCCCAGAATGGTGCCCGTGTGGGTATTGCCGAGCGCAGGCACTGGGGTGGAACCTGTGTCAATCTCGGCTGTGTGCCCAAGAAGCTGATGGTCTATGCGGCCGAGACGGGCCGGATGATTGAGGATGCACCGGCTTTTGGCTGGGACGTGCAGCGTCCGTCTTCCTTCGACTGGTACGGCTTCATCGCCGCCAAGGACCGGGAAATCGAGCGGCTGAACGGCATTTATATCTCCATGCTGGAGAAGGCCGGTATCGATCTCTATACGGGTGATGCCAGACTGCTGGATGCCAATACGCTGGAGATTGGTCCCTCCGTTTTGGCACCGGAGGCTCCGGTCCAGCGCATCCGGGCAAAGACGATCGTACTGGCAACGGGGTCCACACCCGTGCGGCTGGATATTCCGGGGGCGGAGCTGGCCATCACGTCTGATGAGCTGTTCCATCTGCCGGAACGGCCTCAGAAGGTCGCCATCATTGGCAGTGGCTATATCGGGGTGGAGTTTGCCGGGATTCTGGCAGGTATGGGGTCTCAGGTGGACCTGTTTTACCGCCAGCCTCTGCCGCTGCGTGGGTTCGATGAAGAGGTTCGGACCCATCTCAAGGAATTGATTGACCTGTACGGTATCACCCAGCATCCGGGTACGTCTCCGGTCCGGCTGGAAGATATTGGCGGGGGCAAGGCCGTCCGTCTGGTGATGGATGATGGAGAGTCTTACGAGGTTGATGCGGTCATCATGGCAACGGGCCGTCGTGCTGCCGTGGATTCGCTGGGGCTGGATGCCGCAGGTGTGGCGATGGAAGATGGGCATGTCGTGGCCGGGGTGGATGGCAAGACCAATGTGCCTTCCATCTATGCTATCGGAGACATAAGGGACCAGTATAATCTGACCCCCACCGCCATTGCCGAAGGCCATATGCTGGCCGAACAGCTTTTCAACCCGCAGGGACGGACATGGTCCTTTGAGACCTTGCCGAAGGCGGTTTTCTTCTCATCCCCTGTGGGCGTTGTGGGATTGAGTGAGGAAGAGGCGGCTAAGGATCATGACCTTGCCATTTATACCTCACGCTTTACCCCCATGCGTCAGACACTGCCCAAGCGGGCGGGTAAGATTCTGATGAAGCTGGTTGTGGATCGTCACAGCGATGTGGTGCTGGGTGCCCATATGGTCGGGCCTGATGCCCCGGAGATCATCCAGATGCTGGCCATTGCCGTCACGGCGAAACTGACCAAAAAGCAGCTGGATCAGACCGTGGCCTTGCACCCCAGTACAGCGGAAGAGTTCGTGACGATGCGGACGCCTACCCGTCTGGTGGATCGCCACTGAACAGGTAGGGAAGGGCAGGGCGGATCATGAGCTGGCTCAAGTTACAGCCGAATACTCTCAGTGCCGTCCTGTTTTCTTTGCGGACGACCATAGCCTCGCTGGTGGCTCTGGCCATTGCGTTCTGGATGGAAATGGGGTCGCCTCAATGGGCAGCCATGACGGTCTGGATTGTAGCGCAGAACTCCCGTGGGATGAGCCTTTCCAAGGGGCGTTGGCGTATCGCTGGAACGCTGCTGGGCATGGTGGGGGGCATCAGCCTGATAGCCGTGGCCCCGCAGCATCCGTGGATTTTCTTCGTATTGCTGGCGGGCTGGGTTGGCTGGTGTACGGGCATGGCCTGTCTGCTGGAGAATTTCCGGGGCTATGCGATGGTGCTGGCCGGTTATACCGGGGCTATTATTGCCGTTGGAGCCGCAGAACAGCCCGATCAGGTCTTCTATATCGCCATGGCTCGTGGGTCTTACATCCTGCTGGGCGTGGTGTGCGAGATGGTGGCGGGCATGATTACTGTGCCGGGGGCTGATCGGTTAGCCCGTGCAGACCTTCAGAAGCGCATGTCCATCCTGCTTAGTGAGACCGCATCCGCTCTGGCTCTTGTTCTGCGCCGGGATGAGCAGGGCGTGGTCGAGATGACACGGATTCTCGGTTCATTGCAGGGGTTCAACGATCAGCTTGAGTTCATCCGTATTGATTCCCGTCATGCCAGTGAGGAAGCTGATCAAGCCTATGTGACGCTTGAGCGTGTTTCTTTTGTTCTGGCCCGTGGTGTGGGGGTTCGGTCCCGATTGGCTTCGGCACCGCATCTGCCGGATCGGCTGGTCGTGGGGCTAGAGCGTGTCGCTGGAGAGCTGGATGATATTGCGGCATTGCTTCGGCAGGATATTGCCCATGTCATGGATGGGCTGGGGCAGCTTGAGACTATGCTTCAGGAAAACCATGAAGAGTTGGAACGCTGCCTGCCAAGGGATGATGAAGACGCCCTTCAGCAGAGTATTGTCGGAGTGGGGGTGGAGATCATGCTCATTGATTTCCGCTCGGCTGTTGAATCCCATTATGCTGGCTTGCGGAAGATACCGGGGCAGGAACGCCATCGCATCAAGCGTAGGGCTGACGGGCGTCTGGCGACCATCAACGGCGTCCGGGCGGCGGTCGCCATACTGATCGGGGCATTCGTTTGGGAAGTGACGGCATGGTCCTATGGTGGGGCTTATATGAGCCTGCTCAGCGTGGTTTGTGCCCGTTTTGCCATCATGGATAATATGGTGCTGATTAGTAAGTACTTCTTCTATGGGGCGGTCTGTTCCGTGCTGGCCAGCATCATACCGGTCTTTCTGGTCATGCCCATCAGTTCGGAATATGTTGTTTTTGCCATTCCTTTTTCCGTTTTGATGTTTCTGGGAGGGCTGGCCCTGCGTGTGCAGCCCTTGGCGGGTATTGCGGCCTCCTACGTCAATTTTTTCCCGTGGATTCTCACGCTGGATAATCAGGGACGGGTGGATGAGATAACGTGGTTTAACCAGTCTCTCGCCCTGCTTCTGGCCCTATGGAGTGGGGTGCAGATTTTTCGCACGGTTCTGCCTTTCTCTGTGACGCAGGCATGGGCGCAACTGCGGCGGCAGTTGGTCAAAGAGATTCAAAAGCTGAAGGAACCACTGAGAGGCCGTGCCCAGACCCAGCGTCTCTGGACTAACGAGACAACATTGCGGATGGAGCAGATCATCCGTTTTGCGGGGCAGATTCCACAGGATGAGGTTGATAGTATGATCCGTGGCACGTTGGCTGTCATGACGGTTGGACGCAACTTGCTGACTGTGCGGGACCTTGTCACGCTTGGGCGTTTGCCTCCCAGTGCCTTGAGGGCGGGGGAGCATATGGTCAGGGATATCATCCATCTGACGGAGCAGGGACGGGAGGACACACCGATGACATCCGAGCAGTTCATGCAGGAGCAGACCCATTTGGAAACGGTCTTTCATGGCAGCCAGACCTTTTCCCGTCGGCGTGATTTGGCAGCCGGGATAGGTTGCCTCAGAATCATACGGTTTGAGTATCAGACGAGCCGGGCTTTCTTCCTGAAGGAATATGGAAGCGGTGCGGCTGCCATGCTGGAGCCAGCAGCATAATAAAAACCCCGCCTCCCATCAGGAGAGGCGGGGCTGTGCGCTGTTAGAACGAACAGTTAAAGGGTATCTCTTGGCTTAGAAGCCATTACCACGAGGGGCAACCCAGCCATTGCCGGTAGCATCACCCACCTGACCGCTCTGGATGGGGTTTGTGTCCTGATAGGAACTACCGAATTTGCCGAGATTGCTGCCTGTGACGGCATCACGGTTGGAACGGAGATGGGCTTCGTGGTCGGGGTCTGGACCGTTTTCGAACTCCGTTGAAGGCACATCTTGGTAGCCGGGCGGCGGTGGGCGATGCCCCCGTGCATGGAAATGTTCACCGCCTTTGGTAGTGGTTTTCTGTGTTTCCTGCTTGGAAGACGTGGTGGGAGTGTCCTGATAAGGCGTGCTGAAATGGACTGTCTGAGCCACGGCAGACGGCGCAGCAGCTGGAACAAGAGCTGCAAGACCAAGGGCTGCCGTTACTGCTGTCAGTCGTTTGAAAGAGAAAGAAAAGTGCGAAGCCATGTGTGTTCTGTTCCTGTGTCGATAGGGATGCTTCTTTCTTCCATATATCCTTTGAGGGGGTATGATGATCAAGCTTTTTCAGGGTAAAATGATGATGAGGTCGCAATGTGGTCATGGCACGGGGGCATAACCATTAAGGGCTTGTATTGAATAATTTTCAGCCTACCCTACCATTCAGGTGGCATTTCGGTCATAAAATCACCCATTACAGTCACGGGTTCACCCCAGTATTCACGGACGGCCTGATGTGAACAGGGCCGCTTCCCTCGCCGCAGGAGAATAAGATGCAGCAGTCAGACGGACATAGCAGTACGGCGGAATGGTCACCGGCCAGCTGGCGTACGCGCCCGATCCGTCAGGCCCCACATTATGAGGATGGGGCCGCCCTTGCCGCCGTAGAGGAACGCCTGCACGGTTATCCGCCGCTCGTTTTCGGTGGTGAGGCACGCCGCCTGAAGGAACGTCTGGCCGCAGCATCTCGAGGAGAGGCCTTTATTCTTCAGGGTGGCCCCTGTGCCGAAAGCTTTGGTGAATTCACGGGAGACATCATCCGCGATACGTTCCGGGTGCTGTTGCAGATGGCTGCCGTGCTGACCTATTCCGCCAAGGTACCCGTGGTGAAGATTGGGCGTATGGCCGGGCAGTACGCTAAGCCTCGCTCATCTGATATCGAAACCCGGAATGGCGTGGAGCTGCCCTGCTATCGTGGTGATAACGTCAATGGTCCGGAGTTCACGGCAGAGGCCCGCAAGCCCGACCCGGCCCGGATGGAGATGGGGTATTTTCAGGCCGCTGGGGTACTGAACCTGCTGCGGGCTTATTCCCGGGGTGGCTTTGCTAATCTGCATGAGGTCCATCGCTGGAATTTGGACTATGTCCGCAACTCTCCGCAGGGTGAGCGTTATGAAGAGCTGGCTTCCCAGATTGAGGATACGCTGGCCTTCATGAAGGCCTGTGGGCTGGAGGACAATGCTCCGCATTGTGATGAGGTAGAGTTCTATACCTCCCATGAGGCTTTGCTTCTGCCTTATGAACAGGCTCTGACCCGTGTGGATGAGGTGACAGGCCGTCCTTATGGCCTTTCAGCTCATTTCCTCTGGATTGGCGATCGTACCCGTCAGCCGGAAGGGGCGCATGTGGAGTTCCTGCGTGGGGTGGATAACCCGATTGGCATCAAGGTTGGTCCGACCACGACCATTGAAGATCTTCAGAAGCTGCTGGATATTCTTAATCCTCATGATGAAGCCGGACGTATCACGCTGATTTCCCGTATGGGACACAACAAGGTGCGTGACCTCCTGCCGCCGTTGCTGGATGCCGTACGTAAGACAGGCCGGACCGTCACATGGGTCTGTGATGCCATGCATGGCAACACCACGACCTCATCCAACAAGTACAAGACCCGTGCTTTTGCACATGTGCTGGATGAGATCATGGGCTTCCTTGAGGTGTTCGAGCAGGCTGGAGCAATTCCGGGTGGTATCCATCTGGAGATGACAGGCAGTGATGTTACGGAATGTACCGGCGGCCCGCGCTGTCTGACAGACGCTGACCTGCCGGCCCGCTACAGGACATTCTGTGATCCCCGCCTGAATGCTGAGCAGTCCTTGGAGATTGCTTTCCAGCTTTCAGACCGGCTGAAGCGCATTTTTGAGAAACGCTGAAGGCCCCTGCCAAGACGCAGCACCGGCCCAGTTCTGTCAGGGAGAGACAGCGTGGTGAGTTGGAAACAGGCTCTTGAGCAGGCCCACAGCCCGAGGGAAGCACTGGATACGGCCCAGATTGAGGGGCGAACGGATGCTTATTTCTTGCGGATGCGGGATATCGTCAGTCAGTTTGGGGACTGTCAGGTGACCTACGCCGTGTTCGTGCGCCGCCCGGTTGTGGCGGCGTATGGGCTGGCCCTGCAATGGGTGCAGAATGTCGCCCGTCATCAAGGTTTTTCTGTTGAAATCACGGAAGTGCATCCAGAAGGCACATGGGTCGGTGCGGGTGATCCGCTTTTCTACCTGACAGGCTCTCTGGTCGCTCTGGCTCCGCTGGAAACCTTGTTGCTCCAGAAGACAGGGGCCGCCTGTGTGGCGGCGCATAATGCCTACCAGATGGCCCTTGCCCTGCCAGAGGTGCCATTTCTGGCGATGGATGCCCGCCATTGTGCCGGTGGTGAGATGCAGGAGCTAATGGCCTATGCTGCCGCTGTGGGGTCTCGGGCCGCCCAGAAGGAGGGAGCCGTAGGATTCATTGGTAATGCCAACCATGCCACGGCCCGTTTTTTCGGGCAGCATCATGGGTTGGGGACCATGCCTCATGCCTTCATCGGTTATGCGGGGTCCACTTTGCGGGCCGCAGAAATGTATGTGGAGCGTTTCCCTGATGAGCCTCTGACCGTTTTGGTGGACTATTTCGGGCAGGAAGTGACCGACATGCTGGAAGTCTGCCGCCGTTTCCCAGAGCGGGCGGCTGCGGGAGAGCTTAGCGTAAGGCTGGATACACATGGCGGGCGGTTCCTCGAAGGGCTGGACCCGCAGCGTTCCTACGAGGTGCTGGAGCGGAACACGCCGGGCACCATCCGCCGTTACCGGTCGGAAAAAGAGCTGCGCTATCTGGTAGGGACGGGTGTTTCCGCCGCTGCCATTTGGCGGATGCGGGAAGCATTGGATGAGGCAGGCTTTCCGAAGGTGAAGATTGTCGTATCTTCGGGGTTTGGCATTTCCAAATGCATGGCCATGCATGATGCCTCAGCCCCGATTGATATTGTAGGAACGGGGTCGTTCCTACCGGATCGCTGGACAGAAACCTATGCTACGGCTGATATTGTCTCTTACGATGGTGAGCCACGGGTGAAGATCGGGCGTGAGTTCCTTCTTCAGAAAATTCAGGAAAGGACCGGATGATGAATGACGAGGATAAAGAAGCCAGACGGGCTTTTATCAATGGCATCCGGGGGGAAGGAAGCGATCAGAGTACCGAGGAGGCTGTACAGGCGGAGGCCGAGGCAGCTGTAAAGCAGGCTGATGAAGGCTGGGTCGTCCGTATTCTCGATCAGTCTGGTGCTAGTGAAGGCGATGATGACGTGGTGGAGAAGGTTAAAGGCTTTCTCGACCTTGCCCATGCGAATGCTTTTGCCCGTGCCTATGTGCGGGATAGCATCGAGCGGTGCCGTGTTCCCGGTGCAGCCGACCGGGATGTGCTGGAAAGCTGGTTTGCTTTCGGTGAAAATGCCGAGGTTGTGGATGCTGGTGAAGAGGGCTGGAAGTCCAGCACAGAGCTGGATGATTTCGTTTCCAGCCCGGCCACACCGATGGAACGGGACTGGCGGGCACTGGACCCTCGCCGTCTTGTCAGTGATGAAGAGGTGGCCGGTCCGCCTGATGAAGATGGTCAGGACGAGGACGATGATGACGATGCCTTTGTGACGGAAATCATCCGGCGTCGTCAGAAGGGTCAATGAAACGTCCCTGACGATTGGCTCCGTGGATGGCAGGGGGATGTTCCCCGTTGAAAGAATGAGAACAGAGTACGGTATGAAAGTACGTTTTGCCCCCTCTCCGACAGGGCATCTTCATGTTGGCAATGCCCGTCTTGCTGTGGCGAACTGGCTGTTTGCGCGGCGTCATGGCGGCCAGTTTCTGCTGCGGATGGATGATACCGACACGCAGCGCGGCAACAAGGCTTATGAGGAGGCCATCCGCCGTGACCTGACATGGTTGGGACTGGATTGGGACGAATATGCCAGACAGTCCGAACGTCTGGCCCGCTATGAGGAGGTGATTGAACACCTCAAGGAAACGGGGCGGCTTTATCCCTGCTTTGAGAGCGAATTGGAACTGAAATACAAGCGGGAGCAGCGTCTGAGGGCGGGTAAGCCCCCTCTCTATGATCGTGCCATGTTGAAAATGACGGATGAGCAGCGTGCCCGGGCAGAGGCCAACGGCAAGGTGCCTTACTGGCGTTTTAAGCTCAGCGGTGCCACTCGTCATTGGCAGGACCTCGTGATGGGGGATTGCCATGTGAAGCTGACAGCCGTCTCCGACCCTGTTCTGGTCCGGGCAGATGGCAGCATTCTCTACACGCTGGCCTCCGTGATTGATGATCTGGATATGGGCATCACCCACATTCTGCGGGGTGAAGACCATGTGACCAATACAGGCGTACAGCTTGATATTGCAGAGGCTCTGGGTGCCAAAGAGGGCCGTTTCACTTTCGGGCATCTGCCGCTTCTGTTGGGGCAGGATGGCGGGAAGCTTTCCAAACGTCTTGGCGGGCTGGCTCTCTCTACTTTACGGAATGACGGGATCGAACCTCGTGCCCTTGTGGCCTATCTGGCTCGTTTGGGCACTTCAGATGATCCTCAGGCGGCATCCAGCATGGATGAGATTGTGAAGGGCTATGAGATTGGTCATGTCTCCCGTTCGGCGGCCCGGTTTGATGTGCCCCAGCTTCTGGGGCTGAATCGCCGTGTTCTGCATGGCATGTCTTTTGATGAGATTCGCCCGCAGTTACCTGAAGGGGCTGATGAAGCCTTCTGGCTGGCCATTCGGGGCAATATCGATTTGGCTGTAGAGATTGCTCATTGGTGGGCTGTCGTAAAAGGTCATATCGTGTCTGCTGCTCAGCCGGAGGAAGCCGAGTTCCTGCGTGAGGCAGCACGCCTTCTGCCGGAAGAGCCGTGGGACAATACGGTTTGGAAGCGTTGGATTGACCTCTTGAAGGCTGAGGCAGGCCGTAAGGGTAAGGCATTGTTCCTGCCGCTGCGTCTGGCTCTGACAGGGGAGGACGCAGGGCCAGAGCTAGCGGCTCTTCTGCCTCTTATGGGCCGGGAGCGTGTCTTGGTGCGGCTGAAGGATGCCGTGCAGAATTGAGGATTGATATCTCCGGGGCTGTCTGTAATCAGGCCGTCCCGGAGGGAGTGTTATCCGGCGCTGTGGTCGGTTCTTCATGTTTGGTGGGAAGCGGGTCTGACGCTGTCATGTGGAACAGGCTGAAATCTACTTCCATAATGCCTTGTTCTGACGTTTTCAGCAGGTTAACGAAGCGTGCCCCATAAAGTATCTCCTGCGCTGTATAGACGTGGTTGGCGAACACATCTTGTGCTGAAACGGGGTCAGTGGCGTTGAGAAGCAGGAAAATCCGAGCTTGCTGTGTTTCGAGTGTTGACTGGTCTAGCCCGTAAAGTGGGCTATCTTCTGTAATATAGTGGGAGAAAGAAAGGCTAACGGGGAAAACAGGGAAGTGATTATGCACTAATGTGAGGTGTTCTAGCTGGAGCGATGTATGGCCATGCTCATCGGAATGTGTCCGAGCTAGAATTGCCTCAATACTGGTGTTCATGAGAGGCGTGTTACGGAGATTCCCCAGCCGGAAATTGAGCTTAGGATAGTTTCCATCCTGAAAGATTGTGACTACGTTGCTGAACAGGACACGGGCCTGAGGGCGGGAGAAGCGGGCAAAGACCAATCCGGTGATAATGGCTGTTAAGATCGTCCCGATCAGCATTTCTAGTGCGGCGAGGAGGTTTGCGATCACCCCTTGCGGATAGATATAACCATAACCGACCGTGGAAAGGGTTTGGGCACTAAAGAAGAAATCCCCCCAGAGATTACCTGCTTTTACGTTACTCAGCCCATGCGGCACGAGATAGAAGCCGACGCTGAACAACAGGTTGAGTAGCAGATAAGCTGCTGTGATTGTGGCGAAGAAGCGCATCCAGCCCATGGTTAGGCAATTATGGTACATGTCCCCCAGTAGGTGGTTATGCGTCTTCCTGCGTGTAACGATATTTAGGACATTGTCCTGCGAGAGAAGACTCATCCCCGGTACGGATCGGGCCGGTTTGTGTGAGTGCAGTAGAGTTTCTGGTAGTTTGAGATGCATGGAGTTTTAAGACCGGCTGAGGACGGAGGAAAGGGCAGGCTACGCCTGCCCGAATATTATGCCGGGCAAAAGGGGCATTATTTTGTATGGCGTATCTTTCGTGCGCGTGAAAGTTCGCTGACGACACCATGCAATGTTCGCAACTCTTGTTCAGTGACTTCACCACGGGCGAATAGATGGCGCAGATTGCGGATCATGCCCGGGCGTTTTTGCTCATGGTGCAGGAAGCCACATTCATCAAGGTCCCGCAGAAGATGGGTCATGAAGTTTTCGACTTCGCCCTTTGTGGCAACATGCGTCTCATTGGTCATGAGATACTGTTCCGGCACGGTATCTTCCGTCAGATACCACTCATAGGCCATGACCAGCACAGCCTGCGCCAGATTGAGCGACATGAAGCGAGGGTTGAGCGGATAACGGATGAGTGTGTCGGCCCGGGCCATGTCTTCATTATCCAGTCCCGCCCGTTCTGGGCCGAAGAGGATGCCGCTTTTCAGCTTCCGGCTGCTGGTAGCCCGTAACTCTGCTGCGGCACCACGGGCGGTCATGACCGGTTTGATGATATGGCGGGGGCGGGGGCAGGTAGCAAAGACACGGTGCAAATCGGCGATGGCATCATCGACCGTTTCAAAGACTGTGGCTTCCTCAAGGATACGGTCGGCTCCGGAGGAGGCGTACCAAGCACGGGGTTGGGGCCAACCATCACGGGGGGCTACGAGGCGGAGATGAAACAGCCCGCCATTAGCCATAGCTCGGGCTGTGGTGCCGATATTTTCGGCCAGCTGAGGGCGAACAAGAATGACAACGGGGTCAAAAGGAGCGGGTGGGGCCAAATCGGCCCCGCCGTTACGGCCTGTCATGGGGTATGTTATCCTTTCCGCCAGATTGTACCGGCTGGGCCATCTTCCAGCAGGATGCCCTGTTCTGCCAGATCGTTGCGTATCTGGTCGGCCAGTGCAAAATCACGGGCTTTGCGGGCTGTTAGACGTTTTTCAATCAGGGCTTCAATGGTGGCGGGATCAAGCTCTGTCCCACCTTGAAACCAGTCAGCCGGACTCATGGCGAACAGGCCCAGAAGTTGTCCGCCGGCCAAAAGAAGGTTGGCAGCATCCTGTTGTCCGTCTAGCGCAGCATCAGCATGGCGGTGCAGAACGCTGAGAGCTAGCGGCGTGTTGAGGTCATCGCAGAGGGCATCCAGAACCTCAGCCGGGACCGTGTCTGTTCCGGTGGGTGGGGTTTTCTCCAGTGCCCGGTAGAAGCGGTCCATGATGCGGCGGGCTTCGTCCAGCTTTTCCCATGTGAAGTCCAGCGTGGAGCGGTAATGTGACCCGAGGAAGAGCAGACGCAGGGCCTCTGCTGGGGCACGGTCCAGCACTTCATGAATGGTGTGGAAGTTGCCCAGAGATTTGGACATCTTTTCCCCACCAGAAAGCAGCATCCCGGTATGGACCCAGTGGCGGGCAAAATGGCTGTGAGGGTAGCAGCAGAGAGATTGCGCCCGCTCATTCTCATGATGGGGGAAGAGCAGGTCATTCCCACCGCCATGAATGTCGAAACTCTCCCCAAGGTAACGCTCGGCCATGGCGGAGCATTCGATGTGCCAGCCGGGGCGACCACGACCGTAGGGGCTTTCCCAGCCGGGTTCATCCTCGTTGGAAGGTTTCCAGAGAACGAAGTCACCGGGGTTACGTTTATAGCCGGCGACCTCCACACGGGCACCAGCCTGCATGTCTTCCAGTGAACGGCCAGACAGGGCACCGTAGCTGGGGAATGACGTGACATCAAAAAGCACATGGCCGTCAGCCTCATAGGCGTGGCCCTGCGTGATGAGATGGCCGATCATTTTCAGCATGTCCGGAATATGCTGCGTGGCTCTGGGTTCGATGGTGGGGGGTAGGATGTTCAGGGCGGCGAGGTCGTCGTGAAAGTCCTGCGTGGTGCGTTCTGTCAGGCTGGTGATGTCTTCACCATTTTCCCGTGCTCGCTGAATAATTTTGTCATCAATATCGGTGATATTACGGACATAGGTAACCTGCGGGTAGAGCGCACGGAGCAGACGGACAAGCACGTCTGCACTCAACATGGAACGCAGATTACCAAGATGCACCCGGTCATAGACGGTCGGTCCGCAAAAATAGAGGCGGACATTGGTGGCATCATCAGGAGTGAAAGGGACAGTTGAACGCTGATGGCTATTATGAAGCCTCAGGCCGGACTGGGTGGACATCGGGTCTGTATTGCTCTGCTGCGTGCTCATGTCTGTTCAATGCGACAGAGATGCGTCTGGTGCAACAGGGAATTCATTTTTTAAGACTTGCACTTTGGGTTATATGCGATAGAGACACATTCATGTCCACATTAAGAACGAAACATGTCGCCCCTGTCGTGGGGATGTCCACTCACATCCGCACTTTAATTCAGGTTGGTTTACCTCTTGCCCTCTCTCAGCTTTCAGAGATGGCTATGGGGGTAACGGATACCATCCTACTGGGAAGCCTTGGGGTGGATGCTGTGGCCATTGGGGGGCTTTCCAATAATTTCTTCTTTACGACTATGATTTCTTTTCAGGCCGTGCTGGGTGGGGTCGGTGTGCTGCTGTCCCATGCGCGTGGTGGCGTGGAGCATGGGCATGGGGAGGGACATGACAGACGGAGCATTATCAGTGCGGGGGCCGTGCTGGGGCTTCTGGCGTTTATTCCTTGTCTGCTCCTGCTGCTTTGTTCCAGCCGTATATTTGGCCTGATGGGTGAGCCATTCATGGTAACGGAACAGGGCGGCCAGTTTATTGACGTGCTGCTCTATGCGCTCTTGCCCAATCTGGTGTTGCTGGGGTTATGTCGTGTCGCTTTGCCGTCCCTCGGGGCAGAATCCCTGCTGCTCTGGACAATGCCTGTTATGGCTCTGTGCAACGGGGTGCTTAATGCGGCCCTGATACATGGTTGGTTCGGGCTGCCGGCTTATGGGTTGTTTGGGTCTGCTCATGCCACGATGCTGACAGGCTGGGCCATGAGCCTTGTTCTTCTGCTTCTCTGCTTTTGGCGACCCAGCCTGCGAGGGCTATTGCGGCCGGTGCGGGTACACTGGCCCCTTCTGAAGGAGCTTTTAATACTCGGCCTACCCATGATGGTGACGGCAGCCTCTGAACTTCTGCTATTCCAGATTACGACACTCAATGCTGGAAGGCTGGGTACTCGTAGCCTTGCGGCGCATCAGGTGGCGTTGAACACCATTTCTCTCTTTTTTATGGTCTGTTTAGCCATTGGGCAGGCTGCAAATGTGCGGGTTGCCTATTGGCGGGGAGCCAAGAAACAGGCGGAAGCCTGTCGGGCATCCAGCGGGGCTTTGCTGCTCGTGCTGGGTTGGACCATCCTGACGGGGCTGGTTCTCATGCTGATGCCGGGGGCTGTGGCTCGTCTTTACTATACGGGCACCCCGCCGGATGTGGGCACTTTTGCCACGACGGTGCTGTTGCTGAAAATTGCCGGGATTTTTCAGATTGTGGACGGGGTGCAGGCCGTTTGTAACGGGGCACTGCGGGGCTGTGGGGATACGTTCATTCCTATGGTCATCAGTATTGTCAGTTATGGGGGCGTGGGTATTGGTCTGGGATACTGGTTGGCTTTCCGATGGGGGTATGGCGTGCAGGGATTGTGGATTGGGCTTGCTGCAGGATTGGGCATAACGGCTGTTGCCCTTGGGGCACGGCTTTATCTGCTACTCTATCGCACGGCAGCGACCCGGCCTTAAAAAGGTCACTTGCTGTAATGCCCTGTAGAAGGATAGGTAGTCTGAAGCATTGTTCGGGAAGGCGCATGGTGTGTCCGGTTATTAACCATAAACTGGCTGAATCTGAAGTATGGCACTCCCTTAATTCGTTTGAAAAAGGGGGTGTGGTACCGTATGGTCGAGAGCCTCAGCGTATTAAAAGAACATGAGTGATCTGGTTGGTCAGATGCTTTGCAAGGGCAGTGGTTCCTGCGTGTTTGGGGGCGGGCTTTGCAGGGTTGCGTATCGTCCCAGTAGGTGGAAACAGGAGCGTGCATGAAGCTGCCCGGAGTATTTTCTTTTAGGTTCTTTGGAGCCCTGTGGTTGGGTCTTGCCTTGCTTATGGCCCCAGCGAAAGGCTGGGCCAGTATTGGGGCACCGAGTTTCCCGCTGGCGGGGGCTTATTTTCCAGCTTGGCTCCTCTGTCTTTTCATCGGCGGGATAGGGGCGGCCCTGCTGCGGCTGGTGTGTCTTATCCTGCATATTGATGGCCTGCTGCGTTTCCATCTGGTGACCTACATCTCCATGGGGACGATCATCGGGCTTATCGGATGGCTTCTTCTTTTCGGGTACTAAGGGCGGTTTCATGAAGACAGAACGGATTAAAGGCCGTCTCCCGGTAGGGAGCATCATAGCCATGACGGCATTGCTGGGGGCACTGCTGGGTGTCCTCTATGTAGACCATGAATCGGGCCTTCATCCCAACAGTGACAGTGCTGTTATCTATACAGAGAGTGTCCATGTGGCGGCCCTTGTCGGTGGGCGTCTGCAAACGCTGGCTGTCAAGGAGAACCAGGTCGTTCATAAAGGTGATCTGCTTTATCAGATTGACCCGGAACCTTACGAAATTGCCCTGCATCGGGCTGAAGCCAGCCAAACGCAGGCTCAGGCTGACCTGAATGACGCCCGCCGTGCGCTGGCTGTTCGTATGGCCAATGCGGCGACCAATGAACGTAGGCAGCATCAGGCCGAAGATGAGAAAAATCTGGCATGGCGTACGGTCGTGCGTCTCAAGCCGCTGGCTGAGCAGCATTATGTCTCATGGCAGGCGTACGATCAGGCCGTGACGAAATTCAATTCTGCCGTCGATGCGCTGGCCGAAGCGCAGCACGCACAGCAGGCCAGTCAGGTCGCCATCGGTGACGTGAAACACGCTGAGGCTGTTCTTCAGGAAGCGTCCGTGGCGGTGGAACATGCCCGCTATGAGCTGCGTCAGACACGGGTGTCAGCCCATATTGATGGCTATGTAACCAGCCTAAGCGTGAAGGAAGGTGAGGTTCTGGGTGCCAATCAGGAGCTGTTCACGCTCGTTGCCAAGGATGAGTGGTATGCTCTGGCTCCAATCCGGGAAATCAACCTGAAGGCGGTTCGTCCAGGGGCCTGTGCCACGGTCTATTCTATGATCGACCGCAGCCATCCCATTCATGGTGTCGTGGAAAGTGTTGGCTGGGGCGTGCTGACCGACTACATGAAGGAGAACCCCCGCGGTGTGCCTTATGTCGAGCGGCAGATGGACTGGGTGCATATTGCCCAGCGTTTCCCCGTGCGCATCAAGGTTGACCATGATGCACCGGAACATCTCATGAGACTGGGGGCAACGGCCAACGTGGAAATTCTCCATGGTGCGGCCTGCCATGGTTAAACCCTATCTGGATGCCTTCATGCGTATATGGCGGTTGGCTGTAAGGCCAACTCGTGGGCGCACGGCACTGGCGTTGCGCACGGCCATTATTAGCATGGTGGCTGTCCTGATCGGGCAGATATGGCAGCTGCCCATGCTGTCCTTGTTGACCCTGACACTGGCCGCCCTGTGGCAGGGGAACAGGGTGGCCAACATGAAGATATCGGTCTTGTTCGTTATCTTCTTTTCGTTTGTGACAGCCGCTCTCTATGTAGGGTTGCTGACGACCATCAATAATTTCCTTGCCACGCTGATTTTTAACCTCGTTCTTAGTTTCATATTCTTTTACCTCAGTACGACCAGTATCCTTGGCATGATTAGTGTCATTGGTGGTCTTGTCCTGTCCTACATGCTTGTCTCATTGGACAATATGCCGGTGGGGGATGAGGTGGTGCGTCTCATCCTGTCGGCTTGGCGTGTGTTCCTTACCGTGGCCGGACTGTTAGCCTTTGTGGGGAGCTGGTTTGCGCCGTCTCCTCGGCAGAATCTTGTCGATCAGATTGTTGAGCGGCTTACCCTATCGGCCAAATGTCTGGCACGGCGTGGCAGTGGTCAGCCCATCCCTCAGGCCTGGCAGGATGCTGTGATTGACACGGTGGGTGAGGGTGTCAGTGGCATGTTTGGGTCACTCGGTCTGGCCACCATAGAAAACCGTTGGAAAGCAGAAGACCTTTCTTATTTACGGCGGGCTGCCCTGAATAGTTTCGGGGTAATCCAGATTCTTGAACGGTGTTTGAAACCAAACGACCCCATTTCGGAAGCAGATTGCGCCTATCTGGCTGGGCAATTGGAGGAGTTGGGAGCCTGTTTTGAGGATAACCGGCATCCCGTGTCCATTGAGCAGAAGGATGTTTGTTCTGGGCCATTGGCGAAGGAAATGGAACGTCTGATACAGGAGTTTGCACAGCCTCTGACAGTTGAGGAAATGCAGCTTCCTGCCAGCAAGAAACCTGATGCTGAGGCCGTTGCAAAGAAGAAACCGGGTTTCTTCCTGCCGGGTGCTTTCACGGATAAGGAGCATGTCCGTTATGCGGTCAAGGGAACAGTCTCTGTTGGCCTCTCCATCGTCACTTACAAGATACTGAACTGGCAGGGTGTGCATACCTGCATCATCACCTGTTTCATTGTCTCGTTGCCCACTATGGGAGCCGTGCTGGACAAGCAGAGGCTGCGTATTTTTGGTGCCTTGATAGGGTGCAGCATGGCTATGGGAATCATTACATGGGTTATGCCGCACCTGACGGACATTGCTCAGCTGCTTCTGGCTGTTGGTATCGTCATCTTCCTCGGTGCCTGGGTGAAGGCTGGGGATCAGCGTATTTCCTATATGGGATTACAGATCATTGTGGCGTTTTCGCTGTCTGATCTGGCCAAGTTCGTACCGGCAACGGACCTGACTGTCCCTCGTGATCGTATCATTGGTATTTTGATCGGTTTGGCTATTTCTTACGTCGTGCATACGCTGTTCTGGCCTCGCAGTGCCATGACGGGTGCTTTACAGAAACTCAAGGCTGTGGATGCTCTGTTGGCGCAGGATGTGACGGGTTGGAACCACGATCAGCGTATGCTTCAGGCTGCGAAGGTGCAGGAGACGGCCAGCGGTGCCATGAGCCAGTTGCGGCAGGCCATGTTGGAACCAGCCTACATGCGTCCGACCAAGCACCGGATGAGGCAGTATCTGCTGTTCCTGCGGCGGGCTGTTATGAGTGCAGGTAGTCTTTTTGGTGATATTGCTGCCACCCGGCAAAAACAGGCTCTTCGTCTGGGGCAGATTGTGAAGGGAGGGGAGGCCGCTTCCCTTAATAAAGGAGGAGGTCTCTGATGGGTGTTGTTGTGCGGGAGCAGGGCATGGAGCAGAAAAAGGGACATAGGCAGGATGACCGGGCATTGTTTCATGGTAGCCGTTCTCTCGTGAAGGGGCGCAAAGTGGCTCTGGCCTGTGCGGTTCTTTTGGGAAGCAGTGCCCTGAGTGGCTGCCAGACAACAGCCATGAAGAATATGCCACCCGCTCCCAACCAGCCGTGGAATGCGCCAGTCGATGTGAATGGTCACATCATTGAAGGGCATGAGACAGCGGCACCGGGCCGGAAAGGCGGTCGTGTCCTGAAGATGCCGACAGGTTACCGTCTTTCGTCAGACCGTGTTTTGCCGCAGCCTGCTGCGCTGGGAAAGGTGCAGGTGGATCATTCCTATGACCTGGCTGACCTGATCGATATGGCCCAGTCCATCAATCCCGCCACACGTCAGGCCTGGGATGCTGCACGGGAGAGTGCCGCAGAGACAGGGATTGCCCGTTCAGCCTATCTGCCGCATCTGACGGCAGCGGCTATGGGTGGTTACGGGATTCTGGAACCTCATAACCGTTTCCGGAGTAATAACGGACTGCGGGCCAATACGAATTCCCGCCTGCATGGCACGCTGGAACGCCAGCAAGTCGGGCTGGAATGGCTCCTGTTCGATTTCGGTAAACGCCGCGCCGTCATGGAGGAAGCCACCCAGAAGAGCATTGGGCAGAACATCCTCTTTACGGGTGAGCATCAGAAGGTCATCCATAAGGTGGCTCTGGCCTATTATCGTTATTCTGCCGCTCTGAATAACGTGTCGCTTGTCCGTAAATCCCTTGAGAATGCCCATGCGATTGCACGGGCGGCGGAAGCCAATCTGAAGAATGGGGAAGGTACGGTTGTTGATACCTCACAAGCCGAGCAGGCTGTGGCGGAGGCCGAGCTGGTACTGGCTCGGACAGAAGGGGATGTGGAAACATACCGGCTGGAGCTTCTGACGGCCGTTGGTGTGAATCCGTCCCAGCCTCTGCATATTCAGGTTGATACCGGTCGGAACATTCAGGTTGATGATATCCGCCTGAGTGATGAGATGGTGCATGAGGCCGTTGCCCGTCGGCCAGACGTGCTGGCTGCTTATACGAGCCTACGTGCCGCTCAGAGTGCCGTGGAAGGGGCACGGGCCAGCTACAGGCCGCAGATCTTTATGAATGGCAATATCGGTTACAATTTCGATGACCTTCATTTTCGTAATCTGCCGCTGGTTAACATCAATTCGATCAATGATCGGGTGCATACTTTTGGCAGCCTGATTACGGCGGGAATTTCCGTGCCCATCTATGATGGTGGCTTGCGCCGCAACCGTCTCCGTCAGGCGCATGAGCGGGAAGATAGTGCCCGTGCGGCTCTTCAGGATACGCAGAATAATGCCGTCCGTACGATTGTGAGCGCAGAGGCCATGCTTCATACGGGCATTACGGCCTATCAGGCGGCCTTGAGCCTCCAGAAGGCCAGTCAGACTGGCTTTGATGCAGCCCTAACGGCGTTCCGGTCGGGTGATGGGACGATGACCCGTATGCTAGAGCTTCAGAACACTCTGCTTAATGCCCGCTTGTCTGTGTCGGACAGCTATTACGGGATGCTGAGTGCTGCGGCCTCTCTGGCCTATGCAGCCGGTACGCTGGGCAGTAGCAGCGTTCTGTCTGATATTGAAGGGTCACTGGAGGAAACGGCACCGGTTGTTCCCGTCTCCAACGGTCAGGCCCCCGGCTGAGGGGGCCTCTCTGGCGGGGTCATGCTTTGTGATGGCGGGCAACGTATAGTGTGATGAAATAGATCACCAGTCCACCAGCTGAGAGCATGGCACCGCCCCAGCCGACTGAGCCAATGCCCAGCCCGTGTTCCACGAGCAGAGCCCCCAGAGACGCTCCGAGAGCATTGGCGATGTTGAAGGCTGAATGATTCAATGACGCAGCCAGTGTCTGGGCATCTCCAGCAACCTCCATAAGGCGGGATTGCATGGCCGGGCTGAGGATGACCGTGGCAGCGGGCAGGAAGAAGCAGATAATCAGCATGGCAGTGCTGGAAGGTAGGAACAGCCAGAAAGCAAGCATAAAGATGATGCTGGCGATAAGGCTGAAGATGGTGGTGCGGTCGAGGTTACGGTCGATCATGGCCCCACCAAAGGCGTTGCCTGCCACCATCCCGCACCCCCAGATGACCTGATAGAATGTAATCATCCAGTGGTTAAGATGCGTGACCTGCCCCAATGCGGAGGTTAAAAAGGTATAGACGGCAAACATGCCGCCAAAGCCGATGGCACCGGTCAGCAGGGTCAGTAGAACATGGGGATTTTTGAAGGCCGTCAGTTCTGAAAGAGCATTGATATTGGCCTGAGGCCGGTCCGCTGGGATGAGGAAGGCCACACCCGCCACACAGAGCAGCCCTAGTACGGAGAGCGCACCATAGATGGCTTCCCATGAGATATATTGAGATAGGAACGTGCTGAGTGGTGCGCCGATCACGGTGGAGAACATGATACCTGAAAGCACCATGCTGATAGCCCGTCCACGCCGTGCCCGTTCTACCATGGAGGCCCCTGTCAGGGCGGCGATGCCGAAAAAGGCACCATGAGGTAGCCCCGTGATGAAGCGCATGACTTCAATGGGGAGCAGTGATGAGAACAGGATGGTGCCGATATTGCCAATGCAGAAGAGGGAAAGCAGAAGCAGCAATATGGTCCGGCGGGACAGCCGTGCCCCGGCGATGGCCATGACGGGAGCGCCAACCACAACCCCCAGCGCATAGGCGGAGATGACAGCACTGGCCTGCCCGACAGAAATGTTTAGGGCGTGGGAGAAAGCGGGCAGAATGCCCATCATGCCGAACTCACCGGTGCCGATGGTGAATGTCCCCAGCATGAGGGCTGCAATGGCAGGGGCAACACCATGAGGTGGGCGCAGGCGTGGGCCTGTAACCGTTTCGGTTGGCTCCATAAGGGGGAGTTCTCCAGTCTGATTAGGGAGTCTGGGGTATAGGGGATATGATCTGGTTCTTTCAATCTGCATCTGGGGTAAAAATGGCGTCATACCGGGAGAGGGCAGTGGCAGTTCTTGACAGTCCATAGAGCCTCGTGTAACGGCATGGGCATTGCCGGGAATGTCGGATGGTCTGGCCGGGGTGGTGCGTGCTGTGGCGCAGCGTTCTATAAGGCTCGCAGGCTGTTCCGTTCTCTCTGTTCCGCTTCATGTGGAGGGGGGAGCCTACCGGTGCAACAAAGGGCCGCTGCACAGCTTCGCCGGTCTGAGAGAAATACGGGTTTAACCGATGTCAAAACGTCTTGAGAGCAAGTACAAGATTAACCGCCGCCTCGGCGTCAACCTGTGGGGCCGTGCCAAGTCCCCGGTGAACCGTCGTGAGTATGGCCCGGGTCAGCATGGCCAGCGTCGCCGCCAGAAGCCGTCTGACTACTCTGTCCAGCTGATGGCTAAGCAGAAGCTGAAGGGTTACTACGGTAACATCAGCGAGAAGCAGTTCCGTCGCTATTATGATGAGGCCGTGCGTCGCAAGGGTGATACCTCCGAGAACCTGATTGGTCTGCTGGAGCGTCGTCTGGATGCCGTCATTTACCGTCTGAAATTCGCCATGACACCGTTTGCTGCTCGTCAGTTCGTCAGCCACGGTCATGTGCTGGTTAACGGCAAGCGCGTCAACATCCCGTCCTATCTGGTGAAGGAAGGCGATGTGATTGAGGTGCGTGAGAAGTCCAAGCAGCTCGCCATCGTTCTGGATGCCGTTCAGAGTGCTGAGCGTGATGTGCCGGAATATATCGAAGTGGATCATCGCCAGATGAAGGGCACCTTCATTCGTGTTCCGCAGCTTTCCGATGTGCCTTACCCGGTGCAGATGGAACCGAATCTGGTGGTCGAGTTCTACTCCCGCTAAGATACGGTCATTGGCTGTATATGGAGACGCCGGGCGGTTTTACCGTCCGGCGTTTGCCGTTTTTTACGCTCTCTTTTCAGGAAAGCTGATATGTCCGACCCTACCATTGCTGCGGAAATTCCCCGGCGGCGCACCTTTGCCATTATTTCCCACCCTGACGCCGGTAAGACCACACTGACAGAACGTATTCTGCGGGCTGGTGGGGCGATTCAGATGGCCGGGAATGTCCGTGCCAAAGGGGAACGGCGGCGTACCCGGTCGGACTGGATGAGCATCGAGAAGGACCGTGGCATTTCGGTCGTCACCTCGGTGATGACTTTCAATTATGGCGGTTGTGTTTTCAATCTGTTGGATACACCGGGCCATGAGGACTTCTCTGAAGATACCTACCGGACTCTGACAGCTGTGGATTGTGCGGTGATGGTGATTGATGCCGCCAAGGGTATCGAAGCCCGGACACGCAAGCTTTTTGAAATCTGCCGTCTACGGGATATTCCCATCGTCACCTTCATCAACAAGATGGACCGTGAGGCGCAGGACTGCTTTGCTCTGCTGGATGAGATTTCCAATGCTCTGGCTCTGGATGTTTCCCCAGCGACATGGCCAGTTGGCCGGGCAGCAAAATTCGCCGGTATCTACGACCTGCGCACAAAGTCCCTGCATCTCAAGGAAGAGTTGGCAGAGGATGATGAGCGTCTGGCTCTGATGCGGGAAGAGGTGGAGCTGGCCGAAATGGCTCTTCCACCTTTCGAGAAAGAATTCTTTGATGAAGGGCACTTAACTCCCGTCTTCTTCGGCTCTGCCATGAAGGAGATTGGCGTGACGGACCTGCTGGATGCTCTGGCAGCCTATGGGCCGCCGCCTCGTGCCCAACCGTCTGAGACACGGGATGTGCAGGCAACGGAAGAGGCTGTTACGGCCCTGATTTTCAAGATTCAGGCGAATATGGACCCTAACCACCGGGACCGTATGGCCTTTGCCCGTGTCTGTTCCGGTAAGCTGACCCGTGGAATGCGTCTGAAGCATGTACGCACGGGCAAACAGTTTGCCCTTCATACGCCGCAGTTCTTCTTTGCACAGGATCGTCAGCTTGTGGAAGAAGCCTTTGCCGGGGATGTGGTGGGGATTCCCAATCATGGCACCTTACGCATCGGTGATACGCTGACAGATGGTGAAGACTTGCGCTTTACGGGGGTGCCTCACTTTGCCCCAGAAATTCTGCGCCGTGTGCGGCTTGATGATGCCATGAAAGCCAAGAAGCTGCGTCAGGCTCTTGTTGAACTGGCAGAGGAAGGCGTCGTACAGCTTTTCCGCCCACAGGATGGGGCACCGCCGATTGTGGGGGTGGTGGGAACGCTCCAGTTGGACGTGCTGCAATCCCGTCTTCAGGCGGAATATAATGTGCCGGTTGGCTTCGAGAGTACGCCTTTTACACTGGCCCGGTGGGTAACAGGCGATAAGGCGGCTCTGGAGCAGTTTGAGGCTCTCAATCGGAGTTCCATGGCGGATGATCTGGATGGAGACCCGGTCTTCCTCGCAGGGTCAGGCTTCATGATGAACCGGGCTGTTGAGATGAATGAAGCCCTGAGTTTTCATGACATCAAGCAAATCGGTATGGCAGGGAAGGCCTGATTTCTTCTGGCCTTTTCGGAATGAAAAAGCCCCGCAGCCATTGGCTCGGGGCTTTTTTCATCTCATGGGAGCTGCATTTGGATGGATACAGGGCAGTGGTCCGAAAGAGTTAGTTCCTTGGGAGCATTGCGGAGTAGCATGACACGCAGGCTTCCCGGCACGAACCAGCCACGTGCCTGATTGCCGAGCAGGATATGGTCTATGAAGAGGTCTCCACTACGGCGGCACGGGCTGGTGAAGCCAGCGGTCGTCAGGGTGAGGTCTGCATCACTCTGGAGAAGCCTCATGACAGGGTCAGACGGTGTCAGGCGTCTGTTGAAATCACCGAGTATGGCAAAGGGTGTGCCATCATCCAGTCGGTCCATCATCCAATTTTCAATGACATGGAACTGCTGATAGAGCAGGGAGCAGGCTCGTTTCTTTGCTTCAAGAGGTTGTGCCCAACACCCGGTTTTCAGATGGACGATCAATAGCCTCAAGCTGGCTGTTCCCTTATGCAGGGTAACATCCATACCACCCCGGAGAGCATGATGATGCCCTTTCTGAGGAATGTTGAGTGCCGTTACTTCCGGATTGATGGTGACTGTCAGTCCGGCACTGCGCCGGACGGCCAGCCCGACCTTTTGGACGATTGGGTCAGGCGTGATGTAGAGGTCATATTCATCTTGCGGGAAGACAAGCCGAGCGGCTTCTAGACTGTCCACTTCTTCAAAAGCGAGGACGTCGCTATGGAGACGCTGTGCATAATGGCGCAGCGCAGCAAAGTCGGCGGTGGTGCGTGTGGGGGCATTGGGTGGCAGAGCGTGGTCATAGGCGGGGCGGAGAGTGAGCCAGTCCATGTTCCAGCTGCTCAGCTTTATACTCTCTGATGCCTGAGCTGGGGAAAGAAGCAGAATCCCGCCCAAAAGCAGGCACAAGGTAAAGGCACAACATAAAAAACCGCCTGCCCCGTGGGACAGACGGTTCTTCCATGTTGGGGAAGGTACCCGTTTAGCCATTGTCGGTAGGGCTGGGCTTTTTAAGAAGTGCGATGGCTTCCTCAACGGAATATTCCTTCTTATTCTCATCATTGAGAATATACATCCGACCATTCTGGATGTCGTAGTACCAGCCTTGTACGTTTAGCTCATTGCGGGAGAGAGCCTTGGCAACAATCGGGTGCGTCTTCAAATGGGTGAGCTGCAAGCGGACATTGGCTTCTGCCAGATCACGGACATCTTTCGGTCCGACATCTTCAGCACGCAAATCGCTAATGGTTGCAGCGGCGGCTTCGGCATTATGCAGCCAGCGGCGGACGGTCGGCATATCGGCCAGTTTGTCCGGGTTTGTGGTCAGATTGATGAGGGCGGACATGGCCCCACAGTTGGAATGACCGCAGATGATGATGTTTTTTACACCAAGGCCACCAACGGCATACTCAATGGCGGAGGCGACAGCCCCAACCATGTTGCCATAAGCGGGCACGATATTACCGACATTGCGGATAAGGAACAGCTCACCCGGCTCTGTCTGCGTAATCAGGCTGGGGCTAATGCGGCTATCGGCGCAGGTGATGAACAGTGTTGGCGGGGTCTGATCGTAAGCCAGACTCTGGAACAGGTCCTTTTTCTGCGGGTACACCTCTCGTTCAAAGGTGTGGACGCCGTCAAGGAGCTCCAGAAGAGTGTTACGGTGGAAGACCATAGCGTTATGTTTCCTGACTAAAGACGCATCGCATCATGCGGGGCAATGGCCCCATGAGAGACTATTACGGGCGAGACGGAAAGGTCTGTCCGTGGATCAGACACTAAAAATTTTTTTAATAAGCGTCCAGTGTGTAGCCCCTTCTGATTTATGAAATGTCTTTCATGCGAGCAGAGCGTTGGTCAAATCTGAATGCCTTCTGGGGGAGGGGTGAAGTGTGGGCAGAAAAAAGCGTCAGCTCCGAGGGAAAGGGGCTGACGCTTCTTCTAAAGTGACCTGTTAAGTGGCTTAGGTCGAAACTTAGCCTTCCGCCAGTGTCTTACGGATCATGGCAAACACGGCATCAGCAGCCGGTTCGGAGCCACCAGCCTGCGCCATGTCCGGGCGACCACCACCACCTTTGCCACCCATCAGGGCGGAGGCTTCACGGGCCAGCTTCACGGCATCGAAACGGTCCGTCAGGTCCTTGCTGACAGCAATGACGATGCTGCCCCGGTCATTGGCACCGGAGATCAGAGCCACGACGCCAGAGGAAATCTGCTTCAGCAGGCCATCTGCTAGCCCTTTGAGGTCCTTGGGATTCACCTCCTCAAGGAAGCGGGCAGCCAGCGTGATGCCATTGACGGTCTCGCTGGAGGCAGACCCTTCCCCTGTGGCCAGCTTGTGTTGGAGAGAGGAAATCTGGGCATTCAGAGCCTTGCGCTCTTCCAGCAGGGCGGCCAGACGGGCGGGAGCCTCGGCAGGTGTGACCTTCAGCAGGGCGGCCATTTCGGCAAGGCGGTCCTCACTGGTACGCATGGTCTGCTCGGCAGCAGCCCCGCAGACGGCTTCGATACGGCGAACACCGGAAGACACACCCGTTTCGGAGATAATGCGGAAGAGGCCGATCTCACCAAGACGGTTCACATGCGTACCGCCGCAGAGTTCGATGGAGTAAGCCTGACGGTTCTTCTCATCCTCATTGCCCATGAAGACGACACGGACCTCATCGCCATATTTCTCTCCAAAGAGAGCCATGGCACCGCTTTCAATGGCCTGTTCCTGCGTCATCAGGCGGGTTTCAACTGTGCTGTTCTGGCGGATGCGGGCATTCACCTCAGCCTCAATGGCTCGCAGTTCCTCATCGGTCAGAGGGCGAGGCTGGCTGATGTCGAAACGCAGACGGTCCGGTGTGTTCAGGCTGCCCTTCTGTGTAACATGCTCACCAATATGGCGGCGTAGGGCCTCATGCAGCAGATGGGTTGCGGAGTGGTGTCCCCGCACGGCAGTGCGGCGGGCATGGTCGATTTCGGCATGAACATCCATGCCCGGCTTGAGCGTACCTTCCAGGATACGGCCATAATGAACGATCAAGGAGCCGTTCTTCTTCTGCGTATCGGTGATTTCTACCCGCAGGCCAGGGCCTGTCAGAGTGCCGTGATCGCCGACCTGACCACCACTTTCCCCATAGAAGGGAGACTGGTTGAGCAGAATGGCGACTTCATCACCCATCTTGGCCTCGGCCAGCTCATCACTCCCCCGGAAGATGGCCTGAACCTGAGCATCAGCAGCTTCGCTTACATAGCCGAGGAACTCGGTTCCGCCGAAACGGTCACGGGCATCGAACCAGACAGTTTCCACTGCACTGTCACCGGAGCCAACCCAAGCAGCACGGGCACGCTGACGCTGCTCTGCCATAGCACTCTCGAAGCCAGCTTCATCAACCTTATGACCTCGTTCACGCAGCACATCCTGCGTCAGGTCCAGCGGGAAGCCGAACGTATCATAGAGCTTGAAGGCCACATCACCGGGGAGCTGCCCGTTGCTGGAGAGGCGACCCATTTCATCTTCCAGTAGAGCCATGCCACGGCCCAGCAGGGCGGAAAAGCGTTCTTCTTCGCCCTTCATGGTCTCGGTGATAAGGGCTTTGTGTTGGTTCAGCTCAGGGTAAGCATGGCCCATCTGCTGGATGAGAGCGGGGAGGAGACGGTAGAAGACAGGCTCTTTTGCCCCCATCAGGTGAAGGTGACGCATGGCACGGCGCATGATGCGGCGCAGCACATAGCCTCGGCCCTCACGGGACGGTAGAACGCCATCGGAGATGAGGAAGGCCGTGGAGCGCAGATGATCGGCGACCACACGGTGGCTTGTCTTGAAGCGGCCATCTGCATCCTGTTTCAGCAGGTCGGCAGAGGCTTCAATGAGGGCACGGATCGTGTCCGTGTCGTAATTGTCCTTCTTGCCCTGCATGACGGCAGCGAAACGTTCCAGCCCCATGCCGGTATCAATGGAAGGATGAGGCAGGTTGGTGCGCTTACCTTCGCCTTCTTCAAAGAACTGCATGAAGACGAGATTCCAGATCTCGACAAAGCGGTCCCCATCTTCATCAGGGCTACCCGGAGGGCCACCGGCCACAGACGGGCCATGATCGTAGAAGATTTCGGAGGACGGACCACAGGGGCCGGTATCGCCCATACGCCAGAAATTGTCAGATGTGGCGATGGGGATGATCTTATCATCCGAAAGGCCAGCAATTTTCTTCCAGAGTGAAGCGGCTTCGTGGTCGTCTGCATAAACAGTGACGAGTAGCTTCTCAGCAGGAATGTTGAAGCCTTTGGTCAACAGGTTCCACGCAAATTCAATAACCTCAGCCTTGAAGTAATCTCCGAAGCTGAAATTACCCATCATTTCAAAGAAAGTGTGATGGCGGGCCGTATAACCGACATTATCAAGATCATTATGCTTCCCACCAGCACGGACGACCTTCTGGGCTGTTGTAGCCCGTTTGAAGGGAAGGGTTTCCTGCCCGGTAAAGACATTCTTGAAGGGCACCATTCCTGCATTAGTGAAGAGCAGGGACGGGTCGTTCTGCGGAACCAGAGAGGCCGACGGAAGAATACGGTGCCCGTGAGATTCAAAATATTGGAGGAATTGTGCGCGGATGTCGTTGGTACTGATCATGAGCCTGTAGGTCCGGGTTCCGGAGAAAAGAAGGGTAGTCGCTCTTGCCTTCTAGACGATTTTGTAAGGCTTGGGAATGGAAGAGCCGAGTGAGAGAAGAGAGGGTTGCCCGCCTGAACAGGCGTTAGGGCAGAGACTTTTTCTTATGGAAGACGAAGTACTGGCAGAGGGAGAAATTGATGAACATGCCTCCCGCTGTGCCGAAGAGAAGAGCAATAACGGTGTAATGGCGTGTCAGGGGCCAGAGGCTAAAAAGAGCCAGTACGATGCCACGGTTTATGATGAAGCCGGGAAGATTGGCCAGCACGAAGCGGCCCCATTGATGATGTACTTTGTGGCGTTTTCGGCAGCAGTCTCGGAACGTCCAGTAACGATTCAGAATCCAGTTATTACTTGAAGCAATAACATAAGCCAGCAAGGCTGCGACTCTCAGTCCGACAACATGACGGAAGAGGGAAAGACTTGCCCAATCCACGAGAAAACCGACTACCCCCACAACGCCGAAATAAAAGAAACGCTGCATAACTGGAAGGAACTTCATCAGTCTTTGGGGAATAAATTGCTCAAGCATGTATCTGTTGGGGAACCATGAGGATTGTTACGGAAGTGGGGGAAGCTAGCACAGCTCTGCGGTGGAGAGATAAGCCTTTTCTTGTGAAGAGTTTTCTAGGAGGAAAACGAACAAAAAAAAAGGGTGCCCGAAGGCACCCTTTTTCCGTGACCGTAAGGCCCGGGCTGAAAATCAGCACTGAAGATTACTTCAGGATGATCTCAACGCGACGGTTCTGCGGCTCACGAGTGTTCTTGGCAGTTGCCACCAGCGGGTTAGCATCGCCGTAACCGTGGATGTCGATAGCCGTAGCCGGAACGCCCAGACGGATCAGCTCAGCCTTAACGCTGTTAGCGCGACGGAGGGACAGACCCATGTTGTACTTCTCACCGCGCGGACCCGGATGAGCAGCGGAGTTATCGGTGTAACCGTTAACTTCGATGCGTGTCGTCTGCACGTGTGTGGAAGCCTGAGCAGCCTGAGCAACGATGTCGCGAGCGCGGCCTGTCAGAGCGGACTTATCCCAGTCGAAGAAGACGAGGTAAGTACGAGCAGCCTGAGCCGGCGGCGGGACAACAACGTGCGGAGCCGGCGGCGGCGGCGGCGGAGCATTGTTGAAGGCATAACGCAAGCCGAGCATGAACTGGTGCGTGTAGCGTGTGCCGTAGCCGACGCGATCGCCGCGCTTACCCTCTGGGTGCAGGTAATGACGGCCGTTGGAGCCACCACCTGAAGAACCAGCCTGGCCGAGGAAGCGGTACTGTGTGGTCACAGCCAGACCCGGGACGCCCGGAATGTCATAAGCCGCACCAACGATACCCTGAGCGGCGAGGCCACCCGTGGTGTTGTTGAACCCACCGCCAGCAGGACGACCTGTTGCACGGTTGTAAACACCGCGGTAGTTCTGCCACATGTAGCCGGCACCGATACCAACGAACGGTGTGACCGGGAAGTTGTTCAGGCCGAACATGCCGAGGTCAATGTCGTACAGGACGTTAACCAGTGCGCCGTAGCCTTCGCTCTTACCATGAGCGCGACGGCTAGCATCGCCAGCAAAGCCACCACCCAGACGGTTGACATGTGTCTGGTTGTAGGCACCTTCGACTTCAAGACGCAGGCCATTGCCGAAGCCATAACCAGCGGACAGATAGCCGTTGAAGCCTGTACCGAAGTGCATCTTGCCGTACTCTTTTGTATCGGCACGCTTGATGCTACGGTCTGTACCAACGCGGGCACTCTGATGCTGAACCAGGTTGTAACCGCCTGCCATATCGATGTACGGGCCGGTGATCGTGCTGGCCATGGCGAATGACGGCAGAGCCACCATTGAGGTCATGGCGAGAAGTGCATTACGAATACGCATTTACTTCCTCAGTCCTTAATTCTGTATACTTACGGCCATTACGGTTGGCGGGCGTCGGAACGATCACCGTATGGAGCCAGCGCGGCCGATAACTGAAGATGTAATGGAAAGCTGGTTGGAAGTTAAGAGGTTTTCCGGTCAGTGCCTGCGATGAGGCAGGCACTGTGACCAATAGAACACATAATGCGGTATTAGGGCCGGAAATAAGCCGGTTTTACGGAGCAAAACCTTCGTCTAGCAATAGGGAGCGGACATCATCCATGGTGACGTCACGGCAGGTAAAAGCCATGCCGATTCCACGGAGCAGAACGAAGGTGACCTTCCCGTCACGCAGTTTTTTGTCTCGTCCCATATGGGCCAGCAGCGTCTCCACATGCAGCATATGCGGCAGGTCATGAGCATTGGCAGGCATCCCCAGAGCGTGGAGATGGGCATCCAGACGTTCAAGGTCTTTTTGGGGGGCAAGCCCCATCTTTACGGACAGGGCGAGAGCCATATGCAAGCCGATGGAAACGGCCTCTCCATGCAGAAGGCGGCCGTCATAATGGAATTCGGCTTCGAAGGCGTGGGCGAAGGTATGGCCGAGATTGAGTAAGGCTCGACCGCCAGAACCTGCCTGTTCCCGTTCATCATCCTGCACGACTCCAGCCTTGAAGGTACAGGCACGACGGACGGCTTCTCCCAGTGCTGCTGGGTCCCCGGCAAGTACAGATTGGCCATGAGCTTCACACCATGCAAACAGGTTGGCATCAGCAATCAGGCCGGATTTGACGATTTCTGCATAACCCGCAACGAGCTGACGGCGGGGGAGAGTGGCGAGTGTTTCTGTATCCGCCAGCACAAGACGGGGCTGCCAGAAGGCACCGATGAGGTTCTTCCCGGCTCGGGCATTGATGCCCGTTTTGCCGCCAACGGAACTATCAACCTGTGCCAGTAGGGTCGTGGGAATCTGAATGAAAGGAATCCCCCGCAGTGCTGTGGCCGCTACGAAACCGGCCAGATCGCCAACGACTCCACCGCCTAGGGCGATGATCGTGGTTCCTCGTTCAATACCCCGGTCGAGAATGTCTTCCATGACGGTTTCGAAGCGGGCGAGGGACTTGCTGCCTTCCCCGGGAGGCACCGTGACGGTGTGAAAACGGATATCCGCTTTGCGGAAACTCTCTTCCAGAGTGGCTAGATGGTGGGAAGCAACGGTCTCATCCGTTAGGATGATGGCGTGATTATTGGGAAGGTGATTTTTCACCCGCAGGCCAGCCTGTGCCAATAGCCCCGTGCCGATGAGTACTTCGTAACTGTGGCCGGCGAGGGTAACGGGAACATGATGGGGCAGCGTTGTGCTGGTGAGGGTTTCAGTGATGGATCGGGTTGCCTGTTCCACGCTTTCATCTCCACAGTCGATAATGATATCCGCTTCGGCATAGCGTGGATAACGCACGGTGGCGAGGCGGTGTAAGGTTGTTGCGGGATCGCCCTGAGCAAGGAGAGGGCGGTTGCCACGATTGTGCAGTAGACGCCGGAGCAGGACGGGCATCGGGACATGCAGCCAGATGGAACAGACATCTGGAGCTTTATGGATGAGGGCCCGGGTTTGCGGATGCATCCACGCACCGCCGCCGGTGGCTAGAATACAGGGGCCGTTTTTCAGCAGGCGGCGGATGACCCGATGCTCTCCAGCCCGAAAATGGGCTTCACCATGTTTGGCAAAGATTTCCGGGATGCTCTGACGGGAGGCCTTTTCGATTTCAACATCAGTATCAATGAAAGGGATATTGTAATGTTGGGCCAGCATCCGCCCGAGAGTTGTCTTACCAGCCCCCATGAGGCCGACAAGAACAAGAATACGGAAAGGCAGCTTGATAGGCTGTGGAGAGGGTGAGGAACGGGACATGGCTTTCCTCCTATCATGGGTAGGCAGGTGAGGGTAGATATCTCCTTGACTCCTCTCTTCGCGATGGCTGGTGGATTAGAGAATGAGAAGAGGGTTTTTAAAAGCGGATGATCCTTCTATAAGCAAGGCGTATCCTTTGACATGGAGCCGTTTTATGAAAACCGTTGCCCGTCTGGTGCTGGTCCTGCTGGTTCTTGTGGTGTTGGTGGGGGGTGGATATGTCCTGACAGCTCACGAGGAGCAGCCCCCTGCGCCGGTTATGGTGCATCGTGACCTGACCCCGCAAGCCGTGGCTCCGGCTGGTCCTGCTCAGAAAGCGGTTTCTGGTCTGCCAGAGTTGCCGCCGGTTGGGGGGCAGTGAGGCGTCTTTCCATGGCACCGCCAGATGGCTCTGAGCCCCTGCGTTGCCCGGCGGAATCTCGTGCCCTGATTGATGCTTTTCTTGAGGCCCTGCTGGCAGAACGGGGGGCTGCTGGGCGAACAAGAGAGGCCTATCGGGCTGATCTGGAGGATTTCGCCCGCTGGTGTGCGCCTTTATCGCTAGCGGATGTCTCTCGGAATAAGGTCCATGCCTATTTTGTCGATCAGGGTCGGTCTGGCATTTCGGCTAGGACACAGGCCCGTCGTCTGTCTTGCTTCAGGCAATTCGCCCGCTTTATGCTTCAGATGGGGGTACGGGCGGATGAGTTGACAGCTGGGCAGGTCTCTCCCCGCTATCATAGTGGCTTGCCGCATCCTTTAAGTGAGGAAGAGGTTAAGCGTCTTCTAGAAAAGGGCACCAGTGGACACGCCGATTTGCGGCGGGACCTTTTGTCTCGTGTGGCACTGGAGATGCTGTATACGACAGGGTTGCGCATCAGTGAGTTGTTGAGTCTCCCGGCAAGCTGTATTCGGCAGAAGGGGGGCATGTTGCCCGTTCGGGGTAAGGGCGGACGGGAGCGGCTTGTGCCGTTTTCCAGCACAGCCAGAGAAGCGGCGGAAGCCTTGGTGGCTTATGATGCCATTCTAGATAGCCCTTGGCTGTTCCCGGGGCGTGATCCTCGCAAGCCGCTGACCCGTCAGGGATTCGACAAAATATTACATGCGTGTGCGCTCAAGGCTGGGTTGGATCCGCAACGCGTCAGCCCCCATGTGCTGCGCCATTCCTTTGCGACGCATCTTCTGAACAGGGGGGCAGACTTGCGGGCTTTGCAGGTTCTGTTAGGTCATGCCGACATCACCACGACCCAGATTTATACGCAGGTTATGACAGAACGGTTAAAAGAGGCTGTTAAGCAGCACCATCCTTTGGGGGGAAATACACAGGCGAGGCGGGCGGAAAAACGGGGCTGATGGCCGAAACTGGCAGAGTTTTGAGCCGAATGCTCAATTTAGGACTGTCTTGTCCCCTGTTAGCGTGCTATCGGGCAGAGCATGCGCCAGTTCCTAGATTTTGAAAAATCGGTTGCCGAGCTTGAGACCAAGATCGGTGAGCTTCGTCAGGTTGGTCGCCAGGATGATGGCGCTGGTCTGGATGGTCTGAACATTGATGAGGAGACCGCCCGTCTTGCCGAGAAAGCGGACAAGCAGCTCCGTAGTCTCTATAGCAAGCTGACACCTCTTCAGAAGGTGCAGGTTGCTCGCCATGCCCAGCGGCCTCATGCGCTGGATTATATCGAATCACTCATGACGGATTATACGCCACTCGCCGGGGATCGTGCGTTTGGTGACGATCAGGCCCTCATAGGGGGCGTGGCCCGTTTCCGTGGGCAGCCGGTCATGGTGATTGGTACAGAGCGTGGCTCCGATACGGAAAGCCGCCTGCGTCATAATTTCGGTATGGCCCGGCCGGAAGGTTACCGTAAGGCTCAGCGGTTGATGCGTATGGCAGAGCGTTTTGGTTTGCCGATTCTAACATTCGTGGACACGGCAGGGGCATGGCCGGGGATTGATGCCGAGGCCCGAGGGCAGGCCGAGGCGATTGCTCGGGCGATTGATACCTGTCTTCAGGTCAAGGTTCCGTTGATTGCTACCGTGATTGGTGAGGGTGGCTCCGGTGGTGCTATCGCCATTGCAGCGGGTGATCGTGTCCTGATGCTGGAACATGCGATTTATTCCGTCATTTCACCGGAGGCAGCAGCGTCCATTCTCTGGCGTGACCCGAAAATGGCCCCAGCTGCGGCAGAGGCTCTTCGACTAACAGCGCAGGACTTGAAGAAGCTTGGGCTGATTGATCGCATCGTTGATGAGCCGGTAGGGGGTGCCCAGCGTATGCCTGCCGAGGCAATTAACCGTGTGGGAGAAGCCATCGCTGCGGAGTTGGCCTCTGTGCAGAATCTCACAAAGGAAGAACTGCTGATCCGGCGTCGGGAACGTTATTTGGAGATGACCCGGGCAAGCTGAGGCATGTCCTGATGAGTCCAGACGTTATGAAGGCCGCTCCCTTTTGGGGCGGCCTTTTGTTTTTTACGTCATGCAGTTCGTGGAGGGTCGCCTTCCAGTGGTGAAAAGCCCAACGTGGCGATGAGGTCATGTAGAGTGGCTCCGGCCCGGGTGACGGCATCTGCATCATAACCTTTGGCCACCAGTGCCACGCCTCGTTTTTTGCCTTCATCAAAGGGGTAGGAGCCGATGTCCAGCATGGGGAATTCGTGCTGGATGGCAGTCAGCTTTTCGGCAAGGTCGCCTTCATAGATATCGTAGCTATGCCAGCTGACGCTCGTCAGAGGGGCTCCGGCCTCCAGATGAGGCATGAGCCATTCCACCATCGCCTGAAAGATGCGGGGAACACCGGCCATGACATGCACATTGCCCAATGAAAATCCGGGAGCGGTGGAGACGCTGTTTTCGATGGGAGTAGCCCCTTCTGGCAGCCATGCCATGCGTTGGCGGGCCTTGTTGAACTGCCCTGCCGGGAAGAGGACTTCTAGCCTGCGGAAACTTTCTTTATGGCACAGGAGTGGAACACCAAAGGCTTCGGCCACGCAGGCGGCCGTGATGTCGTCATGGGTCGGACCGATTCCCCCGCTGGTGAAAAGCAGGTCGAATCGTGCCCGGCAGTCATTGACCGTACAGATGATGTGTTCGGGGATGTCGGGAATGACGCGGACTTCCAGCAGCCTTATGCCTCGACCATTCAGAGACTGCGCAAGGACACGGATATTGGCATCCTGCGTGCGACCGGAAAGGATCTCATTACCGATGACAAGAAAACATGCAGTGCGAGGAGCCATGAGCCTGTAATACCTTAGTTCTGGCCGCATCGTCTTTCTGGTGCGGACTTGGCCCTCGGGCGGGACATCCGGGGGTGTGGAAATTGACCTCTCTCCATTATATGGGAGGGTATGGCCTTTAAAAAGGGAGAGACGCCTGTGAAGCTGGAACACCATAAGCCTGTATGTCTGTCGGAATTTCGAGCAGTGCTTGGGGAGGGGCCAGTCTGGATTAAGGCAGAAAATGCGTTCTATTTTGTTGATATTGTCAGTCACCGTGTTCATCGTTACAGCCTGACGGATGCGTCTTTGTCGGTGTGGAATGCTCCCAATCGCACGGGCTTCCTGCTTCCTGTCAATGATGGGACATTTCTGGCCGGTCTGCCGGATGGCCTGCATCGGTTTGATGTGAAGACGGGTTATTTCGAGCGGGCCTGCGTGGTCGAGCCAGAAGATGAGGGCAACCGTCTGAATGATGGTTGTGTTGACCAGAGAGGGCGCATCTGGTTTGGCACGATGGATGACGGGGAAAGCCGGGACAGTGGTTCCCTGTATCGGGTTGAACATAAAAAGGGTGAGCTGGATATTTCACATTGGGATAGTGGTTATACCGTCTCCAATGGTCCGGCGATCTCTCCGTGCGGCAAGGTGTTGTATGCCTGCGATAGCCCGCAGCAGCGTATCTATGCCTTTGATATTGGCGAGGATGGCAGCCTGACTAACAAGCGTATCTTTGCGACCTTTACCAAGGGGTATCCCGATGGTGTTGTGACGGATAGCGAGGGCAATCTTTGGTGTGGAACATGGGCCGGTGGGCAGATTACCCGTTTCCGTCCGGATGGAAGCATGATGGAGCCGATCGCCCTGCCGGTCGCCAATGTTACGAAAGTGGCTTTCGGTGGAGAGGATTACCGAACCGTATTCGTGACGACCGCTCGTAAGGGGTTAAGCCCGGAGGAGCTGGAGGCGCAACCGCAGGCAGGGGGTATTTTTGCGTTCCGCACGGATATTCCGGGCAACCCGCAGCATAGTTTTGCACTGGAGATGGTCTGAACTGTTCTGGTAAGGCCGTTCAAAGGAAGAAGGGGCCTCATGGCCCCTTTTTTGTGTCTATGCTGGTAATCAGCCTAGAAGAGCCTGAATTTGGGGGACGAGCGGAGCGTCAGCCTTGGGCATGGGATACTCGCCCAGTCTGGCGGCTGGTACCCAGGCCAGATTTTGGCCTTCCCGTCCGACAGGCTCGTTTTTCCAGTCCCGTACAAGATAGAGAATCATAAGCAGATGGAAGGTGGCGCAATCCTCGCTTACAAAGGTGAAGGGTTTCAGAGCATCTGGCTGAACGGTGATGCCTAGTTCCTCATGTAATTCCCTTACCAGTGCGGCTTCTGGAGATTCTGGGACTTCCACTTTCCCGCCGGGGAACTCCCACAGTCCGGCAAAGGTCTTGCCTTCCGGCCGCTGTGCCAGCAGGACGGTGTTGTCCTGTCTGATGAGAATGGCCGCCGTGACAAGCAGTGTATGGGGACGGAAAGGTGAGGTCATCAGAGGCTCCGTATCCAGAATGTCATGTTGTGTGAAGAGAGGGTTGAAAATGCGCCTTTTATGCCACAGGGGAAAGGGGAAACGTTAAAAAAAGCCATATGAACCTTGGCGGTAGCCGCTACTGCCCGGTAGGAAGCTAAGCATAACTTGAGTGGATAGCTGCCCTGACTTGGAGACAACCCCCGGTCATGGGCTTTTTATTGTGTACCGACATTATGGGAGTGCCAGACGCATTGCGCCGCCATCTTCTTCTATCCTCCGCAGCCATTTTTCTGGGAATGGGTGGCGGAGCTGCTTTCGCCCAGATTCGATCCTCAATGCCAGCGGCTCCTGCCAGTAAGGCAGCGGGAAAGCCTGCTACATCGCATGGCAGAACCGGGGCGGCACATCGGCAGGGTGTTCATAAAGGGGCATCCCGAAAGGGTGGAGCAGCGGGGCAGGAAAGTAGTGGAATCAGTGCGGCAAGCACCAGCGCAGGGCCGATAAAGAAGGTCAGCCATCATCGGCCGAAATATGTATCGGCTCATGGTGTGCAGAGCCTTTCCGTCCATGCTTCCCATGCTAGCCATTCTTCGGAACTGGCTGTGCCTAAAAGCGTGATGAAGGAATATGTCCCGGGCACCAGTCCCTATAAGGCACTGGACCGTATGCCGGGGGTGAGTTTCACATCCACGGACCCGTTTGGTGTCGATAGTTTCGGGGCCAATCTTTATGTCCGTGGGTTCTTTATGAATCAGTTGGGCGTGACGCTGGATGGCATCCCACTGAACGATCAGACCTATCAGTCCGTCAATGGTCTTAGCCTTGCTTCGGCTATCATTCCTGATGATATCAATAGCATGACCATGTCGCAGGGTGGTGGCGGTGTGGATGTGGCCTCCACCAACACGCTGGGCGGAACTATTCGTGTCACATCTAGTGACCCTTCTGACAGGTTGGGCGGTAAGGTCAGTCAGGCTTTTGGCAGCTATGGGTCTTACCGTACTTATGCACGGTTTGATTCTGGCCGGCTGAATGACTCTGGCACGAAGTTTTACACCTCCTATGCCCGTACTGATGAAGGTATGTGGGAAGGGAAGGGCGATCAGTTCCTTCAGCAGGTCAATGCCAAGCTGGTACAGCCGCTTGGTGAGCGTAGCAAGATTTCAGCCTTTTTCGACTGGACTGACCTTCAGCAGCAGAACTATCCGGACCTCTCATTGGGGATGATTAATAATCTGGGCTGGCGTGTGCCGCACCTCTACCCGGATTATAAAAAGGCCTATCAGTGGGCGCAGCAGTGCAATAACAGCCCGAATAATTTCATGGCCTATCCGGGGTCTAACGGGCAGGTGAATGCTTGCCAGATGCCCTATTATGATGGTGGCCAGCATGAGACCAATTTCCTTGGCGGGCTGAATCTTGACCTCGCCCTGACGGACCATCTGACATGGCATACGACCGTTTACGGCCATGCTCAGTCCGGTGATTACAGCTATACGGCGGCAGCATCTGCGGCCTCGACTGACCCGGACCTTCAGGTCGCTACGCCGAATGGTGTGCCGCTCTATCAGGAAGTCTGGAAGAACAGTCAGCAGCGTTTCGGTATTACGAGCAGTCTGGATTATCGCTGGGGCCATCACAGGATCGACACGGGCGTCTGGTACGAGAATAACAACCAGACCGCCGGGCTGTATAATTATCTGGAGCCAGAACTGGGAGCAGGGGCTCCCGTCAAGGCGGTTGGGCCTTATGATGTTTATGGGCCTGCGGACCGGGTCTATAACTTCAAATGGCGCACCAATGTGGTGCAGACCCATCTTCAGGATACCTATACCATTCTCAAGGGGTTGACCCTGACAGCAGGCTTCCGCTCGCTGATTTCCCAGACATCCGGCGGGGGGCATGAGAATGACAATTCATGGGCGGCTCTGGATGCTGGCGGTCTGCCTTCTGGCTCGCTGCATGCTACAGGGGCCTTCCTGCCGCATTTCAATCTGGACTGGCGACTGAACCGGCAGAATGAGTTCTATATCGACGTGTCCAAGAACATGCGTGCCTATGAGGTATCTGGCACGGGTGTGGCCAATTCGCTGTTTTCTGTGCCTAATCAGCAGGAGTTCCTGCGGCAGAAGGCGCAGTCCAAACCGGCTCGTGCATGGACCTATATGGGGGGGTATCGCTTTACGTCTTCCATCGTTCAGCTGGATGCCACGGTTTATCATTCCACTCTGATGCATGAGCTGTTGGCTGGAGCGCGTGGAACGATGTTCAACCCGATCTCTGAAGAGTTCGATTTCGGGCGTATCTCCATGACGGGGGCCAATGGTAGCGTGGCCATCCGTCCGCTACCGGGATTGGTCATCACCAATACGCTCAGCTACAACAAGGGTACATATGACCGTGATGTGACCTCCAGTGCCGGGAACTACTACCCGCTGAAGGGCAAGCACATCGTCAATTACCCGTCATGGATGTATAAGACGTCCATTGCCTACACATGGCATGGGATTAATGCGCATTTCGATGCTAATTACTTCGGCAAGCGTTACTATAGCTTCATGAACGATACGTCTGTTGGCAGCTACTGGCTGGCCAATACGGGGGTGAACTATACGTTCAAGAAACTCGCTGGCGTGCGGGACCTGACGGTCAGCTTTAATGTCTATAACCTGTTCAATAACAAGTATATCGCCATGATGGGCGAGAATAATAACCCGCCCGTGGGGGATTATCAGTCTCTGGAACGGGGGGCGACACGGGAATATTTCGGGACGATCAGCGCAGCGTTCTGATGGTCTGACAGAATAAGAGAAACGGCCCGTTCTGGTTTCAGGCGGGCCGTTTTTGTATCAGCGGGTTTCTTCGGCCAGTTCGGCACTCAGGGCCGTGATGAACTGGGAGGCCACCCGGCCGGAGCGGCTGCCTCGTTGGATGGACCATTGCAGCGCACGGCGGTGCAGCTCATCTTTGGCAATGGGGAGTTTCCGGTCCGCTGCATAAGCATCAATGATGCTCAGATAATGGGGCTGGGACGCTCCATACAGGCCAATCCACAGCCCGAACCGGTCGGAGAGGGAGACCTTTTCTTCAATGGCCTCACCAGGATTGATGGCATCTCCGGCTTCATTTTCGATCATGTTCTGCGGCATAAGGTGGCGGCGGTTGGAGGTGGCATAGACCAGCACATTATCTGGTCGTCCAGCAATGCCGCCATCAAGGATGGATTTCAGCGATTTGTAATCGGCATCCTGCGTTTCGAAGGAGAGGTCGTCACAAAAGAGGATGACCCGGCGGGCACTGCGGCGCAGTAGGGCCAGAAGCTGCGGCAGGGTGCTGAGGTCATCTCGTGGAATCTCGATCAAGGCGAGAGGTGGCTGGCCATCCTTACGTTGTTCCTCATTGACGGCCAGCAGGCAGGCTTTGACAAGTGAGGATTTGCCCATGCCTCGTGCCCCCCAGAGCATGACATTATTGGCAGCCAGCCCGTGGGCGAAGAAACGTGTATTGCCCATGACCTGCCTTATTTGCCGGTCGATGCCTTTCAGCAGATTAAGCGGAACGGCCTGCATCTGGGGGATGGGCAGCAGGTGGCCAGTTGCTCCCTGCCAGAGGAACGCATCCTGCGTAAAATCATCCAGTATGGTGGGGTCTGCCGGTGGAGGTGCCATGCGCTCCAGACTGTCGGCGATACGGGTCAGGAGGGGGATGATGGCGGTTGTAGGCATGGTCTTCCTGTATAATGAACTTGACGTGACACCCCGGAGCGATATGGTCCCGGGAGTATCCCACAAAGATGGAACTAAAATTACCTATGAACAATCTTCTTTTCTCCACGGCCTATGCCGCTGACGCAGGCGGTGCTTTCAATTCGGCTGCACTGATGCAGTATGCACCGATCGTTCTGGTCTTTATTGTTTTCTACTTCCTGCTCATCCGTCCACAGCAGAAGCGGCAGCGTCAGCTGCGTGAGGAGCAGAACAACCTGCGCCGTGGTGATCGGATTGTCACAGCAGGGGGTATCCTGGGTACGGTGCAGAACACTCGTGATGATTCTCAGGAAGTGGATGTAGAAATCGCACAGGGCGTGAAGGTGAAGGTTATCCGTAGCACGATCACGACTGTTCTTTCCCGTGAGGAAAAAGTCGCCAACGATTCATGAGGTGAGATCAGTGGCATAGTTTGCCCTATTGATTTGAAGAAAAAAGGCCCTGCCACGACATTCCGTGGCAGGGCCTTTTTATGCAGGGTTGATCCGTGGATCAGGCACCCTTCAGGCAGCTTTCGGCGTACTCGTAGTTAGCGAGACGGTCGAGGAAGTTGGTGACGTAGTCCGGGCGGCGGTTACGGAAGTCCAGATAATAGGAGTGTTCCCACACATCCAGGCCCAGCAGCGTACGGCCTTCATCTTCGGAGAGCGGGTTGGCAGCGTTGGCTGTCTTTGTGACTTTCAGCTTGCCGTCAGACCCTAGAACCAGCCATGCCCAACCAGACCCGAACTGGGTCGTCGCAGCCTGCTTGAAAGCAGCCTTAAAGGCATCAACAGATCCGAAATCTTCTACCAGCTTCTTTTCCAGCTCACCGGGGATTTTGCCGCCTTTGGGGGAGAGGCAGTTCCAGAAAATGCAGTGGTTCCAGTGCTGTCCGGCATTATTGAAGACCGGTGCAAGAGAGGAGTCAGCATGGGAAAGGGCAATGATCTCCTCAAGTGCCTTGCCTGCCAGTTCCGGCTTGCTCTCGACAAAACCGTTCAGGGCTGTGACGTAAGCCTGATGGTGCTTGCCGTGGTGCAGCTCCAGCGTTTCCTGGCACATGCCAGCATCGGCCAGTGCGTTTTCGGCATAGGGGAGTTTTGGGAGCTCAAAAGCCATGTGAATCTTCCTTAACATATAAGGGGCAGAGAGTATCTCCCTGCCCATTCATGACACCCTTTAGCTATGGTTGCCGGGCGGTAACGTCAAGACGTATGGGGCACTCTATCTCAAAAAAAGAGTAAATTGGTCCAATATTTCTTGGTGGCAGAACTAGCGGTTGGCTGCACTTTGCTCCATCTGAGAGATGAGGGCGGCATAATCCTCAGTTGCATGATAGCGGTTGGAGGCTGCCAGATTTTGGGAGGCCGCTGCCATGCCATGCATCGGGACCCCACAGCGGCGGGCTGCCTCCATAAGCAGGCCCATATCCTTGCTCATTAGGCGGGTTGGGAACTGGGATGGGAATTGCTCCACCTTACCCATACCGATTTTGCGTTTGTGATGGGGGCTGATGACGGCCAGTTCCTGCAAGGCATCAAAAAGCACATTGCGCTCCACGCCTGCGGCAAGTCCGTAAGCAATGCCTTCAGCAATGATGTTCAGTGTACCACCCATGATGCCGTTAACGACCAGCTTCAGCCGTGCCGCACTTCCAGCGGGGCCTGTATGGATGGTGATGCGGCCGATACAGTCCAGAATGGGTCGGGCTTGTTTCAGTGTTTCCTTGGGGCCGCCTACCAGCATGATGAGGGCACCTTTTTCGGCCTCTGGTGTACTGCCAGACATGGGGGCGTCCATCACGGCAACGTTGCGCTCACCTAGCAGGACCGCAAGATGATCGGCTTGTTCCGGTGAAACAGTAGAAGTGTCCAGAACAAGTTGTCCCTCACGCAACCCGGCTAGAAGGCCATCAGGACCATGTAGGGCTTCGTTCTCGGCAGCGTCATCGGGGACGCATAGAATGACGGCATCACTCTGTTCCGCTACAAGGCGGGGGGAGGGCAGCATGGCAACATCTGCATTACCATGTCCCTTACCCGATGGTGTGTAGGCGACAATTTCGTAACCTGCCTGCTCCAGATTCTGCCCCATGAGCGAGGCCATGGCGCCGTAACCGATGAAACCGATAGTGCTGATGGACATGGGTCGCTCCTTTTTTAGTTCTGCTTCTAATCTTTATCCTTAATGGAGATGGTATGGCGTTGTCAGGGCGTAAAGGGGGCAAGAAAAAACCCCGCCGAAGCGGGGCTGGAGAGGAGGATTATTCCTCGTCGTCGTAATCGTCTGCATCGGCCGGATGGCGGATGGGGGGACGTGAGCGGTTGTCCGCATTGCGACGGGTGAAGTGATGGGCAATATCAGCGAGTTCCACGAAATGATCTGTCTGGCGGCGCAGGTCATCGCCAATCATAGGTGGCGTCGTCTTGACGGAGGAAATGACGGTCACCCGGACCCCACGGGACTGCACAGCTTCTACCGCACGGCGCAGATCGGAATCCCCACTGACGATCACGATATGGTCCAGTCGGGGAGCCTGTTCGATTAGATCAACAGCCAGTTCGACATTCATGTTCCCTTTTACACGGCGTTGGCCGGACTGGTTGGTGAACTCCCGTGCTGTCTTGGTGACCAGATGATAGCCGTTATAGGCTAGCCAGTCTGTCAGAGGGCGGAGAGGGGAGTAATCTTCAGTTTCCGGCATAGCGGCATAGTAAAAGGCCCGCTGGAAAGAGCACTGCTGTTCGAAGAGATCACGCAATGCAAGAAAGTCCACCTCAAAACCCAGATTGCGTGCCGCATGGTGCAGACTGGCTCCATTGATGAAAAGTGATGTGCGATCGTTTTTGCGTAGAAGAAGATTGGACATATAGCTCACATATAGTCTTAGGCGCGAGAATTGGTCGTTAAGAAACGTCCTGTTACTTTCCTGTGCCGTATGTTGATGGGACATACAGGCTTTAAGGTATGGAGGGTGTATCGTCCGGAAGAAGATAGGACAGTCTCTCTCGCCCCCTTCTTACAGCTTTGCGTTGCGTCAATAAAGGCCTTTGTGGTAATAAAAGGTGAGATTATGAGATGAGAGAAGCAGGCCGCCTAATTATATAGCGGGTCTGTTTCTGGCCCGATGGTTGAAGGGCCATTCCAGCATGTGAGTGGGGAGAGCCGGTTTTATGGCACGTGTGACCGTAGAGGACTGCATCGAGAAGGTTCCGAACCGTTTTGACTTGGTGCTGCTGGCCGCCCAGCGTGCCCGTGGTCTTTCCCGTGGGGAGGAGATGCAGGTGCCGCGGGACAATGACAAGAATACCGTTGTCGCCCTGCGTGAAATTGCCGAAGATCATGTAAGTCTCGAAGGGCTGAAGAACGGTATTGTCCGCTCCATGAGCAATCAGCCTGAAGTCGAGCCTTCTGATGAGGAAGTGATGGACCTCATCCCGACTGACCAGAACATCTTTGGCCTTCAGGATGTGTCTGCAGAAGAGGAAGCTGCCAATATGGCAGCCGATGAGGCTGGTTCAGGCCGGGGGCGTCGTTAAGCCTTTACGGTTAGCGTACGCCCTGAGGAAGAAGCGGCTTTTCCACTGCCTGTGAGCAGAGGTGTAAAAGCCGGTTCTTCTATTCAGTAGAGATAGGGGCAGATCCATGGCTGACGAAACACTACTTTCCACCGCTCTCCCGGCGGAGAAGGTGGCTGGTGCCGCAGGGTCATCCCCACAGGACTTCCACCCCTCCATCAATGGACTGCTGGAGCGGGTTAGACGTTACGATTCCCATGCCGATTTGGCCATGATGGAAGCAGCCTATGATCTGGCAGCTAAGGCCCATGAGGGGCAGTGCCGGGACAATGGCGACCCTTACATTACCCACCCGATTGCCGTTGCCAATATTCTGGCCGGGTTCCGGATGGACCCCGTCTCCATCATGGTGGGTTTCCTGCATGATACAGTCGAAGATACGGGCATTTCGCTGGAGATGCTGGGGGAACGCTTCGGCAAGGATGTAGCTGCCATTGTTGATGGCGTTACCAAATTGACGAGGCTGGAGCTTCAGTCGGACAGAACCAAGCAGGCTGAAAATTTCCGCAAGCTGGTGCTGGCCATGTCACGGGATATCCGTGTGCTTATCGTCAAGCTGGCGGACAGGCTGCATAACATGCGGACGCTGCATTATGTCCAGCGGACAGACCGTCGCCAGCGTATCGCAAAAGAGACGCTGGATATTTACGCTCCATTGGCCGAGCGTATCGGTATGGACCGTGTAAAGACGGAATTGCAGGACATTGCCTTTGCCAATCTGGAACCGGAAGCGGATGCTACAATCCGGGCACGGTTGAATTATCTGCGAGGTCAGGGCGCAGATATGATTGAGCAGATACGTTGCGAACTGACCACACTGTGCAGGGAAGCCGGAGTGGAGGGGGCCAGCGTCATGGGGCGGGAAAAGTCGCCTTATTCCATCTGGGAGAAGATGAAACGGCGGAATGTCGCCTTCGAGCAGCTTTCTGACATCATGGCCTTCCGTATCCTCGTCCCGACACGAGAGGCCTGCTATGCCGCCCTTGGTGCCGTGCATGGTGCCTACCCCATGATTGCCGGGCGGTTTAAGGACTATATCTCAACCCCCAAGGCTAACGGGTATCAGTCCCTTCATACGGGGGTGACGCTCTACCGTCCGCATAGCCAGAAGATTGAGGTACAAATCCGTACGCCGGAAATGCACGATCTGGCCGAGAATGGTGTCGCCTCCCATTGGAGCTATAAAGACGGGACCAGCCCCAGCGAGCATGAGACGGCTGTCCTTTCTGAAACATTCGGGGCCTACACCCGCAAGCTGCGTTGGGTGCAGGATCTGCTGGATATTCTGGAAGATAGTCAGGGGCCGGATGAGTTTCTCGAAAACACCAAGCTGGAACTTTATCAAGATCAGGTCTTTTGCTTTACGCCCAAGGGACAGCTTATTTCCCTGCCCCGTGGAGCCACACCGGTGGATTTTGCCTATGCTGTGCATAGTCAGGTCGGAGATCGGTGCGTGGGGGCCAAGGTCAATGGCCGCCTTGTTCCGCTGAAGCATGTTCTGGAGAATGGCGACCAGATCGACATCATGACAGCCCGGGGCGGGACACCGTCCCCCTCATGGGAACGCTTCGTTGTCACCGGGAAGGCCCGTGCCCGTGTACGGCGTTTTGTGGCCCTTCAGCAGCGGCAGAATAATGTCGAGAATGGGCGGGGGGCTGTGGCCCGTGCGTTCCGTCAGAAAGGCGTGGATGGTTCCGAGAAGGTGCTGGAAGGCATTCTGGGTGCCCTGAAGCAGGGCAGTCTGGATGAGCTGTATGGCAGCGTTGGGGCTGGACAGCTGGACCCTCGGGATGTTGTAGGGGCAGCTTATCCTGAACTGTCTCGGCAGGGGCAGGTCCCCCGTATCGTTCCCGGTTTGTCGCCTCGTCTGGAAGGGCGGCTGGACCAGCGGCCTCAGCTTCCCAGAAAAGTTCAGAATTATGAGGGAACGCTGGTTAATGGTGTGGGGCGAGGCATTGAACTGCACTTTGCAGGCTGCTGCCGTCCTTTGCCGGGGGACAGGATTGTCGGTATCATTGCGCAGGGTAAGGGTGTGACCGTGCATCGGCGCAAATGCCACAATCTCAGTATGTTCTCCGACATGCCGGAACGCTTTCTGGAAATCTCATGGAGTGAGGAAGCCATGGGGCGGACAGGGCGGGATGCGCCTCGGTACACCGCCCGGCTTTCCGTTGTGGCAGGGAATGACCCTGCCGTTCTGGCAGCACTGACCAATCTTGCCACACGGCACGAGGCCAGCGTGATCAATCTGCGGATTGTAAACAGGCAACTGGATTTCATGGAGATTCTGGTGGACCTTGAAGTTCGTAGCAAGGGGCATTTGGCAACGGTTTTGGCCGGGTTCCGTGCCGAGAAAGGCGTGTTGCAGGCTGAGCGGACGAAGGGATGACCTCATGATTCTGGGGATCGGGGTCGATCTTTGTTCCATCGAACGGATTGAAAGAGCCTTGTCCCGTCATGGCGATGCTTTTCTTGATCGTGTGTTCACGCAGGAAGAGCAGGCTTACATACAGAGCTTGCGAGGGGCGGCTCGGGCAGGGGCGTGCGCCAAGCGTTGGGCGGCGAAAGAGGCTTGCGCCAAGGCTCTGGGAACAGGCTTTGCTCAAGGGGTGCAGCTTCGGGATATTTCTGTAGGGCGGGATGCTCTGGGGGCACCCGTACTCAGTGTTTCAGGTGCGGCGGCGGCTTTGTTGGAGAAACGCCTGCCAGCAGGGTATAAGGCAGTCCTCTTACTTAGTATGAGTGATGAGCCACCAATGGCTATGGCACAGGTGTTGATACAGGCCGTTGCCCAATCAGCGTGACGACTTAAAATATCTATAAGAATGTGGAATTAACGCATGACCCGTCGGGCTAGGCGGGTTATGGCAGGGGGCTGGAGGCAGGGCACGTCTGCCAAAAGGCGCATAACAGGATGACAGGGACCATGAGCGAAGACAGACAGACGACAGAACAGACAGAGAAGCCGGAGAGTCTCTGGGCCTCCGTAAGACAGATTCTTCTATGGATTATTCTGGTCGTTGCTGTGCGCTCATTGCTGGTGGAGCCGTTTAATATCCCGTCCGCTTCCATGATCCCCACCCTCCAGGTTGGGGATTTTGTGGCAGTTTCCAAGATGAGCTATGGTTATTCCCGTTACTCATTCCCGTTCTCGCCGTCATTTATTTCGGGGCGTGTTTTTGCCACGATGCCTCATCGTGGAGATGTGGCGGTTTTTCGTTTCACCAAGGATACCTCAGTTGATTACATCAAGCGGATTGTTGGTCTCCCGGGGGATCGCATCCGTATGGAGCAGGGACGTCTCTTCATCAATGGCCGGGAAGTGCCCCGGGAGGATGAAGGGCATTATAGTGTGATAGATGAGCGTGGTTATGAGCTGTCTGGCACTCGCTACCGGGAGATGTTGCCTCGTGAGGATGGGAAGATTGTGGCTCATGACATTCTGAAGATGCGGGATGATGATCTGGCCAACAACACGCCTGAATATACCGTGCCGGAGGGATGTCTGTTCGCTATGGGGGATGACCGGGATGATAGCTCAGACAGTCGTTTTCAAGGAGGGCATGAGAGCGGAGCTTGCGCCGTCCCGGCGGGTAATGATTACCTGACAGATAGCGGCGGGCATGATTTGGGATTTGTTCCCGTGACCAATTTGGTGGGGCGTGCGAAGCTCATCTTGTTTTCTGTTGATATGCGTCATCCAGCTTGGCAATTCTGGTATTGGCCGACGGAAATACGCTGGGGCCGTTTTCTGCATGGTGTTGACTGATGATGACACGTGATGAAGCCGTTCGCCATGTTGAGGCGAAGCTGGAACACCATTTCGCTGACCCAGCATTTTTGCATGAAGCCCTGACTCATCGCTCCGCCGTACCTAGGCGGCAGGGACGTGGCCGAGGGAATCAGAAGGGGCGTCAGGGAGCCAAGACCCCACGAGGGCAGGGTTCGAACGAACGTCTGGAGTTTGTGGGTGACCGGGTGCTTGGCTTGTTGATGGCTGAATGGCTTTTTGAGCGTTACCCAGAGGAGCAGGAAGGTGCCTTAGGGGCACGTCATGCCCATCTGGTGTCTCGTCCGGTTCTGGCTCGTATTGCAGAAGGTATCGGGCTATCTGGTGCCATACAAATCGCTCAGCACGAAGAAAGTGCAGGTATACGGGTTTTGGCGAGTGTCATGGCGGATGCGATGGAGGCTCTGTTGGGGGCACTCTATCTGGATGCAGGGCTGGACCCGGCCCGTCGTGTGGTGCGCCGCCTCTGGGATCGTGACATAGAAAAAAGTGGCCAGCCGCATAAGGAGCCGAAGACATTGCTTCAGGAGTTCCTTTTGGGCCGAGGCGAGGCGTTGCCTCATTATGAGCTGACCTCCGCCGAAGGACCGTCCCATGCGCCGGTTTTCTGCGTGGAAGTACGGGCTTTGGGGCGGACAGGGCTTGGACGTGCCGGTAGCAAAAGGCTGGCGGAAAGTGCCGCCGCAACGGATTTATTGAAGCAGATAGGGCAGGAGGCAGAACGTGCCTGAAGAGATTACCTCTCCCATGGGGAGTATGGCAGCGGAACAGACACGTTGCGGCTTTGTCGCCCTTGTTGGTGCCCCCAATGCGGGTAAGTCCACCTTGTTGAACCGTATGGCCGGGGCCAAACTTTCCATTGTCAGCCCTAAGGCGCAGACAACACGGTTTCGCACGCTTGGTATTGTGATGCGGGATGCAGCACAGATCGTGTTTGTGGACTTGCCGGGCATTTTTAAGCCTCGCCGGCGGTTGGATCAGGCGATGGTTAATGCTGCATGGAGTGGCTCGCAGGATGCTGATTTGACACTTCTGTTGGTCGATAGCCGCATTGGTCTGACGGACGAGATTAAAGACATCATCACAAAGCTGAAGGACAGTAAGCGTCCCGTCTGGCTGGTGTTGAACAAGACAGACCTCATCCAGCGTGACCAGCTTCTGCCCCTGACGAAAGCCATCACCGACCTTCTGCCTGTGGAAGAGGTCTATATGGTCAGTGCTCGGTCTGGTGAAGGTGTGGATGGCCTGCTGGATGGGCTGGCCAAGGTTGTACCGGTCGGGCCTTACCACTATCCGGAAGATGATTTGACAGACCTGCCAGACCGTCTTCTTGCTGCTGAAATCGTGAGGGAGCAGGTTTTCCTTCAGACGCATGAAGAAATCCCTTATCATGCCACAGTCGAGACCGAATCTTTCAAAACCCGCAAGGATGGTTCCATTCGCATTGATGTGACGATTTACGTCTCACGGGCGGGACATAAGGCTATTCTCATCGGGGAGCGTGGGCAGCGTATCCGGGAAATCGGAATGCGGGCACGTAAGCAGCTGGAAGGGCTTCTGGATGCTCCCTGCCATCTCTTCATCAACGTGAAAGAACGGGCTGCGTGGGATAAGGAGACCGCCCGTCTGCGGGCTCTTGGCCTGGCAGATTATGGCTGAGGCCTACGAGTTTCGCTTGTTCATGCGGGGTTGGCTCTGTATGAGGGAGCAGACAGATTTCAGGACATTATCAACCAGAGAGCCGGTACGACCATGAGCACCGTCCCACAAACGCCGAATTTCCCTTATAAACGGGTCCTTCTCAAAGTGTCTGGTGAGGCACTGATGGGCAAAGGCTCTGCCGGTGTGGATCCGGATATGGTGGATATGGTGGCCGCTGATATCGCAGATGTGGCCGCCATGGGCGGGCAGGTCTGTCTTGTTGTGGGTGGAGGAAACATCTTCCGTGGTCTGGCGGCTGCCGCCAAGGGGATGGACCGGGTACAGGGTGATTATGCCGGGATGCTGGCAACGGTCATCAATGCATTGATGCTTCAGAATGCACTGGAGAAGCGCGATGTCGAGACCCGTGTGATGACGGCCATTCATATGGCCTCCATCGCCGAGCCTTACATCCGCCGCCGTGCCGTCCGTCATATGGAGAAAGGCCGTGTGGTCATCTTCGCTGCGGGCACGGGCAATCCTTTCTTCACCACCGATACGGCTGCCGCTCTGCGTGCGAACGAGATGGAGTGCGATGCGCTCTTTAAGGGAACGCAGGTTGATGGTGTCTATTCTGAAGACCCCCGTGTGAACCCCAATGCCGAGCGGTACGAGCAGCTGACCTATATGGACGCTTTGGCCCGTAACCTGAAGGTCATGGACGCAGCAGCCATCAGTCTTGCCCGGGAAAACGCTTTGCCGATCATCGTGTTTAACATGCATGCGCCGGGTGCTTTTGCGGCAGCCATGAAGGGTGAGGGACGTTTCACCCGGATTATTGAGGACTAAGGGCTACCAGATTATCACGTCAGCCTGCTCGGGCTGATGAGCGGAACCGATTATTGAGGAAGTGATTTGCCATGAGCACAGAACTGAACGACCTGCTTGATGACCTCAAACGCCGCATGGAAGGAGCGTTGGAAAGCCTGCGCCGGGACTTGTCCGGTCTGCGCTCTGGTCGCGCCAGCCCGAACCTGCTGGAGCCGGTGCGTGTGGAGGCTTATGGTTCTGTTGTACCGCTGTCTCAGGTTGGTTCCGTTGCCGTGCCGGAAGCCCGTATGCTGACAGTATCCGTTTGGGATGCCAGCGTTGTTTCTTCCGTGGAGAAGGCCATTCGTGATAGCGGGCTGGGTCTTAACCCGGCAGCCGAAGGGCAGACCATTCGTGTACCCATCCCGCAGTTGACGGAAGAACGCCGCAATGAGATGGCCAAGGCCGCAGCCCGTTATGCTGAGGGTGGCCGTGTGGCTGTGCGTGGTGTCCGCCGTGATGGTATGGATAAAGCCAAGGCTCAGGAAAAGAATGGGGACATCAGTCAGGACGACATGAAAGTCTGGACAGCCGCCATCCAGAAGCTGACTGACGATTATATCGCCCGTGTGGACAGCTTGCTGGCTGATAAAGAGCGGGATATCAAACAGGTCTGATCGTCAGAACATTGTCGGACACTTACCCTTCCTCCTATCCGGCTGGCGCACTTCCACGCCATGTTGCCGTCATCATGGATGGCAACGGGCGTTGGGCTAGAGCCCGTGGTGTGCCGGTTGCACATGGCCACCGTGAGGGCGGTGAAGCCGTGCAGCGTTGCGTTCGTGCGGCAATGGAGCATGGGGTGCCTTACCTGACGCTTTATGCGTTCTCATCAGAAAACTGGCGTCGCTCCGGTGAGGAAATCAGTGAACTGACGGGGTTGATGCGCTTCTATCTGCGGCACCGTTTCAAGGAGCTGGATGAGCAGGGTGTGCAGCTGCGCATTATTGGGGACCCTCAACGTTTCGGAGCGTCTTTCCATCAGGAGTTGCGGCGGGCGGAGGAGAAAACCCGTCATAATACCCGCCTGACCCTCTCTCTGGCTCTTTCCTATGGTAGTCGTGCCGAGATTGCTGGTGCGGTCCGTCATCTGGCTGAACAGGTTCGGGCGGGGACGCTGGCCCCAGAGGCTATTGATGAGTCCCTGTTTGCCGGGGCTCTTCAGACCCATGATGTGCCTGACCCTGACCTTGTGATGCGAACAAGCGGGGAGAGTCGTCTTTCCAATTTTCTGCTTTGGCAGTCTGCCTATGCCGAGCTTCTGTTTCTTGATGTGCTGTGGCCGGATTTTGGTGAGAAAGACTTCGCCGAGGCTATGAAGCATTACATGCGCCGTCAGCGGCGTTTCGGTGGGCGGCCAGAATGACAGAATTACAGAAACGCATCCTCTCCAGTCTGGTCATTATTCCGGTGGTTGTGCTGTGCCTGTGGCTCGGTGGCTGGGCTTATCGGGTACTTGTCCTGCTTGTCATGGTCGGAATCGTCTGGGAAGGAGAGGTCCTGCTTGGCCAGCCGATGAAATGCCTGCGGGGTGTTCTGCTTCTGCTCTGGCCTCTCTGTGGGGGGCTGATTGCCATCAAGGGGCAGTGGTTCCCAGCTTTATATCTTCTGGTTTCCAGCGTTCTTTTTGGTAAACGGTCTTGTGGTCCTGTTCTGGTGGCTATGCTGGGTGGTTTCTCCCTGCTTTGGCTACGGGGACGGCCAGAAGGACTTTATGAGACGTTCTTCGTCATTTTTGCCGTTATTGCTAGCGACAGTTGTGCGTATGCTACAGGGCGTCTTATTGGAGGCCCCAAACTGGCCCCGTCCATTTCTCCGGGTAAGACCATTTCCGGCTCTCTGGGGGGTATTGTGGGGGCGGTCATTCTTGGTGGACTGGTCGGTTACTGGTCTGGGCATGGCTGGTCAGTCTCGGCCTGTCTGACTGGCGGGATAATTGCCGTGGCAGCTCAGGCGGGTGATCTGATGGAGAGTGCTTTCAAGCGTCGGCTGGGCGTTAAGGATTCCGGGCGGCTGATCCCCGGTCATGGAGGGCTGCTGGACAGGCTGGACGCTCTTCTGCTGGCGGCACCGGTAGCGGCTATTTTGGCCTTGCTGGCTGGGGAAGGGCCATTCTGGCAGCTCTTCCGCTAAGTGTTATTCTGAAACGGCAGTCTCTGCTATAGGTCTGTCACACGGCAAATCTGCCATTACGTATCATGTTGAAATCATCAAGGGAGAGGTATTCCATGGGTGGAGGTTCTGGGCGTCGGCGCATCAGCGTACTCGGCAGTACGGGCAGTATCGGGGTCTCGACAGTCGATCTTCTGAAGCAGCAGACAGACTCCATCCAGGTGCGTGCCCTTGTGGGTGGGAAGAATGCTGCCCTTCTGGCCGAACAGGCCAAGGCCCTGAATGCTGAACTGGCTGTCTTGAATGATGAACAGCATTATGATGAGCTGAAAGAGCGTCTTGCGGACACCGATGTGAAAGTTGCTGCCGGTCGGCAGGCAGTTATTGAAGCTGGTGCGCTGGAAGCTGACTGGACAATGGCTGCCATTACGGGGGCGGCTGGTCTGGCCCCGACTTTGGAGGCCGTGCGTAATGGGCATCAAGTGGCTCTGGCCAACAAGGAAGCCCTCGTCTGTGCCGGGAATGTCATGCTGGAAGCCGTGCGTGATGCCGGTGCCGAACTTCTGCCGGTAGATTCCGAGCATAATGCCATTGTGCAGTCACTTGGTGGGGCGGATATGTCCCTTGTCGAGAAGATTGTTTTGACAGCTTCTGGCGGTCCGTTCCGTTGTTCCACAAAAGAAGAGATGGCCAAGGCCACCCCGGAACAGGCCCTGAAGCATCCGACATGGTCCATGGGTGCCAAGATTACGATTGACTCCGCTTCCATGGCCAATAAGGGGCTGGAAGTCATCGAAGCGGCTCGCCTGTTCGACCTGCCAGAGCATCAGATTGATGTGCTGGTACATCCGCAGTCTGTCGTTCATGGCATGGTGTGCTTTCGTGATGGTAGTTTCGTGGCGCAAATGGGTACGGCAGATATGCGGATTCCTATTGCTCATACGCTGGCTTCTCCAACTCGGATGCAGACGAAGTGTGAGCGTCTGGACTTCGTGAAGCTGGGGCAGATGAATTTTGAAGCGGTAGATGAGGAGCGTTTCATCCCGCTGCGTCTGGCTCGTCAGGTTCTGCGGGCTGGGGGTGTGGCTCCGACTGTCTTTTCTGCAGCGAATGAGATTGCCGTGGAAGCCTTCCTTGCCGGTAAAATCCGCTTCCTTGGCATTGGTGAGCTGATTGATGCCAGCCTTCAGGCCATGCCGGAGAATCCTGTGCCGACCTCGCTGGAGGATGTCTATCATTGGGATGAGATGGGCCGTGAACTGGCCCGGACACAGATAAAGCGGATGGCTGACCATGCATAGTCTTGAGAGTATCGTTGCGGGCCTGATCGTTTTCGGCATTGTCGTCTTCATTCATGAGCTGGGTCACTATCTGGCGGCTCGCTGGCGGGGGGTGCAGGTGACTGTATTCTCCATCGGGTTCGGTCCAGCCCTGACATCGTGGAAGGATAAGGCGGGGACACGTTGGCAGATCAGCCTTCTGCCGCTTGGTGGCTATGTGAAGCTGCATGGGTTCGAGAACCGGCCCGATGCCCCACGGGAGGAAGGTGATGAGAATGCCTTCAACCGGAAGTCTGTCCTGTCCCGTGCTATCGTGACGGTTGCGGGGCCGGTCTTCAATTTCCTGCTGACGATCCTGCTTTTCGTAATCCTACTCTCCTGCTTTGGTAAGCCGGAAGCCCGGCCTGACATTGGCACGCTGGCACCGAATGGTGCTGCCATGAAAGCCGGGTTGCAGGTTGGCGATGAAATCCAGCGTCTGAACGGGCACCATATTCTGAGCATTGGCGATATTCAGGCGCAGGTTGCGGCTCATCCGGGTGAGGTCATGAAGGTTGGCTTCCTACGGAACGGACAGGCTGAAGAACTGCCTGTCACGCTGGATCGTGTTCAGCAGGGAGGCCACGATGTGGGCCGTCTGGGTGTCGGGTTTGCGGTAAGCCACAGTGCGCCATTGCCGATCTACAAGGCAGTTCCAGCCGCTATCGGCCAGACATGGGATATGTGTGGCAATATGCTGGAAGGTATCTGGCAGATCATCAGCGGACAGAGAAGTGCCAAGCAGCTTTCCGGGACCATTGGTATCATCCATATGTCCGGTCAGGCGGTGGATTATGGCCTTGCCAGTGCGCTAGGTTTCATCGCACTGCTTTCTCTGAATCTCGGGCTCTTGAACCTCTTCCCCGTACCCATGCTGGATGGCGGGCATTTGCTCTTTTATGCTTTTGAAGCTGTGTTGGGTCGGCCATTGTCGGAACGAACACAGGGTTACGCCTTACAGTTTGGCTTGCTGCTTGTAGCGGCACTTTTCATTTTCTCAACAGTGAATGATCTCAGAGGGTTGGGAGTTTTTCATTGGTTGTTTGCTCATGGGGGTTGATCTTTCCCCCTGCAATGATGGAAAAGACCATCTAGGGTAGAGTATATAACTGAAACAGGCAGCTCCCTTCGTCATGATGATGCGGGGGAGTCCGTCTGGTGCGGTTGTGCGTATGGGACTGTCTGGGCGTTCCGCATCAGGGTTGTAGGTGGGATGGCCGTTCGTAGAAATTTGGGACGAGGAATACCGGTTTTGTCAGGATTGCGTACGAAAAGGTTCCGGCCAATGGCCGTTCGACTGGCTCTGCTGGCTTCTGTCTGTACAGCACCGGCCTTGCTCTGTGCCGCAGAGGCAGCCCCCCAGCAGGGGCGTGGTACTCATCACGCTCGGCGACCGGTGGGGAATGGCTATGTGCCTTCGGGCAGCATGATTCAGGCCATTGAAGTTCACGGCAATACTCGGATCGAGACCAGTACTGTTCTCTCCTACATGGTCGTGCAGCCGGGTGACAGCTTTGACCGTGATGCCCTGAATCGTTCGCTAAAGACGCTTTACGCTACCGGTCTGTTCCGGGATGTGACGTTGAAGCGTCAGGGCAGCACCCTTGTCGTGGACCTGACGGAAAACCCAGTGGTGAACCGTATTGTCTTTGAGGGGAATCATGCCCTCAAAGATAAGGACCTGATGAAGGAAATTAGCATGCGGACCCGCGCCGTGTTCTCGGCGCAGACTGTGGCTGTGGATCGTCAGAAGATTCTGAACATGTATGCAGCCCGTGCCCGCTATGGGGCTACGGTGGTGCCGCAGGTTATTCGTCTGTCCCACAACCGTGTTGATGTGATTTTTAACATCAATGAATCGCAACAGACACTGGTTCGGAAAATTGCCTTTGTCGGTAATGACAGTTTCAGCGAAGCGGCTCTGTCTCATGTTGTATCGTCCAAGGAACATGCCTGGTACCGCTTCTTTTCTTCTTCGGATGAGTACAATCCGGAGCGTATCCGCTACGATGCCGAGCTGCTGAGACGTTTTTACCTGCATAGCGGCTTTGTGGATTTCCACATGGTCGATGCTACGGGTGAACTGTCGCCGGACCATAAGAGCTTCTACGTTACTTATACCCTTCATGAGGGGCCACGATACCGGCTCGGTAAGATCGGCGTGCGCTCCAATGTTCATCATGTCACATCGGACACGATGAAGAGGCACATCGAGGTTTATAAAAACCAGTATTACGATGGCACTGCGGTGCAGGATAATGCAACGGACATGCAGGAATGGCTTCAGGCCAATGGGCATCCCTTTGCAATGGTCCGGCCTGAGATTGCCCGTAATCCTGAAAAGAAGGTCGTAGATCTTCTGTTTGATATTGTCGAAGGGCCACATACCTATGTGGAGCGTATCGACATTAACGGCAATACTGTGACACGGGATCATGTGATCCGTCGTAACTTGCCTATGGTTGAAGGCGATGCCTATACGCCGTTTAACCGCAAATATTCCAAGCTGGCCCTTCAGGATATGGGGTATTTCAGCAGCACTACGGTGGAGCAGTCCCAAGGGTCTGCACCGGATAAGGTCAATGTCAGTGCTAATGTGGTGGAGAAGCCGACCGGTGAGTTCTCGCTCGGTGGTGGTTACTCAACCGACGCTGGTATTATGGGGAATGTCGGGCTGAAGCAGCATAACCTGCTAGGTACCGGGGTTGATGCTGGGTTCTCCGGTACGGTCGCTTATTATGAAAAACAGGCTGACTTGTCCGTGACAGACCCTTACTTCCTTGGGCGTAACTTCGTTGCTGGCTTCGATATTTATACGATCCAGAACAATTATCAGACGTATCAGAGCTATAATGAAGGCCAGTACGGTGCTTCCGTGCGTCTGGGCTATGCTTACAACCGGTATCTGTCCCAATCTTGGACCTATACGGTTGTAGATCGTCACGTTGGTAATGGTGTGCCGGGGACGCAGTATCCGGGTTGGGAAGATGATACGCCGTCCATTTATGTGCGTGATGCGGCGGGTTGGTCTCTGCTGTCGCAGATCGGGACAAATATTACCTATGATCGCCGTGACAATCGTATGAACCCACGTTCAGGTTATGTCCTGAGTGCTGGGGGTGATTTTGCTGGCCTCGGTGGCAATGAGAAATACTATCGTGTCAAAGCGAATGGTAGTTATTATCTGCCACTGGATGACCTAACGGGTAGCCATAATTGGGGCTTCCAGTTCAAGGGTGGCGTTGGCTACATGCATGACTGGAGTTCTAACGGCGATCGCAACATTGTCGATAACTTCTATCTCGGTGGGCAGAACTTGCGAGGCTTCCTTCAGGGTGGTGTTGGACCACGAAGCAGCCATTATAAGGGGCCCTGCCATAGTGGTGCTGCCAATACTCCATTGGGACAGGAACGTAATGGGTACTGCCCGGGTGCCGGGCAGGAGGACCTGTTGGGTGGTACCTTCATGTACACGGCCTCTGTCCAGTTGAATTTCCCGCTTCCGATGGGTGATAGCCTTGGTATTTCAGGGCGTGGCTTTATTGATGCAGGTAGTTTGTCTGGTAGACGCGTGAAGAATCGTGACCATTATCGGAACTGGAACGACCCGTATTATACGCCGATTGGGGGTAGCACTATGACCCCCCGTGTTTCCGGTGGTCTGGGTATTTCCTGGAAGAGCCCCTTCGGTCTCGTCAATATTGACGGTGCTGTTCCGATCCATCGTGAGCATGGGGACAGGCTGTACCCGGTCCGCTTTGGTTTCGGACAGCAGTTCTAAGACAGATACAGGCCGCCATGTCTTGCTCCTCCTCGGGGGCGATATGGTGGCCTGAAGTGTTCTGATTTTACAAAGAGGTTTTCATGTCACGTTTTACACTGCCTTTGACTCTAATGACCGTAACTGCCCTGACATTCATGCCAGTCAGACAGTCTGTTGCTGCTGATAGTAGTGAGGGCAACGGAGCGTGGTTTGTTCCGAAGACTGCCCAGTCATCAGCTCCGGCTGTACCGCACCATCATGCTGCGCCAGCTCCGGCCCCGGCGGCTGTGCCGGATATGAGCGGTATGGATGACGGCGGTGATGCCGGAGCGCAGGAAGGGGAGGGGCAGCAGGCCGCTCCAATTCTTCCTCTGCCGCCCGTACCGACATCTCCGGCTGTGCCAAAAGAAGATGCTCCGCCGCCGGTGGTCGTTGGGTTGATTAGCGTGCAGGGCGTGATGCAGCTTTCCACGGCAGCGCAGGAAATGCAGCAGGTGCTGGGTGAGCGTCGTGACCGTCTGGCCCGTGCTGTGCAGAAGGAAGAAGGTGACTGGCGTGAAGAGCAGCAGAAGCTTCAGGTGCAGGCGCGCACTCTGACATCCGATCAGCTTCAGCTGCGTGTCCGTCACCTGCAGGAACGCCGTGCCAAAGATCAGCGTGAGTTTGGCAACAAGGCCCGCATCATTCAGGAAGCCTATCAGGTGGCCTTCCATCAGATTGAGCGTGTGCTGGAACAGCGTGATGGAATCATTGCCAAGGTCGCTGCAGCTCATGGCATGAATCTTGTCCTTCATGCTGAGCAGGCTGTGCTGCATGTTGATGGTCAGGATATCACTGAGGAAGTGGCAGATCGTCTCAACAAGGTTTTGCCGCATGTCTTCATTCCTGGCGATGGGGTGGACCCTGAGGTTCTGGCAAAGTCTGGCAAGATGCCGACCACAGCAGATGAAGAGCGACTGATGAATCAGGCACCGCAGCCTGCTGAGGCCCCGGCCAAGGGTTCGATTCTGCGCCGTCAGCAGTAAGGGGAGTAGATGATGGCAGCGGACCAGCTTCCGGGCGATTCCCGTTTTTTCAGACGTTCCGGCCCTTTCACACTGGAGCGGATTCTTGAAGCAACGGGAGCGGAAGCAGCAGGAGCGGCGGTGTTGGATATGTCTTTTACGGGCGTAGCCCCGCTGCATGCAGCCGGTCCGCGGCATGTCTCTTTTTTAGACAATCGCCGTTATTTACCTCTTTTGAAAGAAACAAAGGCAGGGGCTGTCGTGCTTGGCCCTGCCTTTGCCGATAAGGCACCGAAAGGCTGTACAGCGTTGGTCAGTCGGGAGCCTTATCTGGCGTGGTCTCGGGTGGCTCGTCTTTTTCATCCCTTGCCTCCTGCACAGGCCAAGCGACATCCAACAGCCTTTATCGGTGAGAATGTTGTTATTGGTGAGCAAGTAGAGATAGGGCCTTTTGCTGTCATTGGTGATGGAGTGCAGATTGGGAGTGGTTGCGTCATTGGGGCTCATGCCACGGTGGGCGACCATGTTGTGCTGGGCGATGGATGTCGGATTGGGGCGCATGTGACCCTGAGCCATGCCCTGTTAGGAGAACGGGTTGTTCTGTATCCCGGTGCCCGGATTGGGCAGGATGGTTTCGGCTTTGCCGTAGGGCCTGACGGATTTGAGTCCGTGCCTCAGCTTGGCCGTGTCATTCTTGAGGATGGGGTGGAGATCGGTGCCAATTCAACGGTAGACCGGGGCTCCATGCGGGATACGGTCATTGGTGCAGGAACCCGCATCGATAATCTTGTGCAGATTGGTCACAATGCCCGCTTGGGTCGCTGCTGCATCGTGGTGTCGCAGGCTGGTGTTTCGGGTTCGACCGAGATTGAGGATTTTGTTACGATTGCGGCTCAGGCTGGTTTGATCGGCCATATCCATATTGGCCGCAAGGCTCGGATAGGGGCGCAGTGCGGTGTGATGAATGACGTGGAAGCAGGAGCGGATGTCATTGGTAGCCCGGCCATGCCGTTCCGTGAGTTTTTTCGGAATGTGGCGACCTTGCGGAAGCTTTCACGCAAGTAAGATGAACCGATTGGTGTTTCGGGATCTTTTTTGGTAAAAGATGCGAACATTGACCGCTTTTCCCTCTCCGGGACAGGCGGACGGTTATGTTTTGTCAAAGAAAGCCGGGAGATGAGATAAGTGGGTGATGCTGCTGGGCAGACACATCAGGTGCCTGAGAGCGTAGATGTGATGCAGATTATGAAGGCGATTCCTCATCGCTATCCTTTCCTTCTGCTGGACCGGATGGAAGAGATCAAGGCGGCGGAGTCAGCCGTTGGCATCAAGAATGTGACAGTTAATGAGCCATTCTTCCAAGGGCATTTCCCGGCACGTCCTGTCATGCCGGGTGTGCTTATTGTGGAAGCTATGGCGCAGACGGCTGCTACGCTTGTCGTGCTGACGCTGGGCGAAGCTTTCGAGGGGAAGTTGGTCTATTTCATGACCGTGGAAAACGCCAAGTTCCGTCGTCCGGTTGGGCCGGGGGATCAGCTTCGCATCCATGTCAGTAAGGAACGTGCCCGTGGAACAGTCTGGCGGTTCCGTGGTGTTGCTAAGGTGGATGGTGTCACCGTTGCGGAAGCGTCCTTTAGTGCCATGATCGTGGACTAATCCTGATGCCAGAACCGGGACAGTGCCCTGACAGGACCGAGATTCATCCAACGGCTCTTGTGGACCCACGGGCATCTCTTGGTCAGGGGGTACGGATTGGTCCTTGGTGCATCGTTGGTCCGGATGTTCAGTTGGGCGATCATGTTCGGCTACATGCGTCTGTCATGGTAGAAGGACACACGGTGTTAGAGGAAGGGGTAGAGGTCTATCCCTTCTCAACCGTGGGGTACCCACCGCAGGACCTGAAATATGCTGGCGAGCCAACCCGTTGCCGTATTGGTGCCGGGACGGTCGTGCGTGAGAATGTGACCATCCATCGGGGGACAGCGCAGGGGAGCGGGGAAACCCGCATAGGTCGGAACTGTCTGCTTATGGCGAATGCACATATCGCTCATGACTGCGTGTTGGGTGATGGTGTAATTATCGTCAATAACGTGGTCATGGGTGGGCATGTCGTTATTGGTGATTACGCTCGTATCATGGGTTCAGCTGCTTTGCATCAGTTTGTCCGTATCGGTCATGGTGCTGTGGTTGGCGGGCTGTGTGGGGTGGAGATGGATGTCATCCCCTATGGCAGTGTTCTGGGTAACCGGGCCAGATTGGTCGGGCTGAACTGGATTGGCCTTAAACGCTCCGGCGTGGAGGCCAGCGAGATACAGCAGATGCGTTTAGCGTTCCGGGAGCTTTATCCTCGCTCTGGTCGTGGGGATGCCCTTTTGGGCGAACGCATGGATAAGGTACGTCAGCGTTACGGCCATATCGGACGGGTGGTGGAGATGCTGCGCTTCATGGAGGCTCCCAGTCGAAGGGGGCTTACACGTCCGGGGCATGGAGGCACCGAGAAGGACGTAGAAGGGTGAGCCAGCCCGCCCGGGTCGGGATTCTGGCCGGTGGCGGGCCGCTCCCGGCTCAGGTGGCGGAAGCCCTCCGAAGGAAAGGACAAGAACCTTTTCTCGTGGGGTTTGAGGGGTTTGCCGATGAAGCCCTTTTAGCTCCTTACCCTCATGAAATAATCCGTCTTGCGGCGGCCGGGGCCATTCTTCAGGCTCTGCGCCGGAATGGCTGTGCTGAACTCGTATTGATAGGCCCGGTTAGAAGACCTTCATGGCGTTCCCTGAGGCCGGATGCAGAAGGGGTGCGTCTGCTTGCCAAGTTGGGCCGAGCCTTGTTTGCTGGCGATGACGGTCTTCTGGCAGCCATTGTCAGACTTCTGGAAGATGAGGGCTTCCGTGTGCGGGGGGCCCATGAGTTTCTTGATACAATAAGCAATAGATATGGCCCATGGGGCAGGGTCAGCCCCGATTGTCAGGCAATGGCTGATATTCGTCAGGCTGTACATATATTGTCCGTCATGGGGCCGTTGGACATAGGGCAAGGCTGTGTCGTGCAGAAGGGACTGACACTGGCTGTTGAAGCTCTGGAGGGAACAGACGCCATGCTGCTGCGCTGCGGCAGTGTGCGGCAAGAAGGTGCGGGTGGTGTTTTGGTCAAGATGCCCAAGGCAGGTCAGGAGCTGCGGGCTGATATGCCTGCTATTGGACCAACGACCATCAGAAAAGCAGCAGAAGCAGGATTGCGGGGGGTAGCGTTCCCCTCACGGCTCACCTTGGTGATGGAGCCGGAGCATTGTATAAAGGAGGCGGACCGTCTGGGGCTGTTCCTGTATGGATTAGGTCCGGACTCCGTTTCTGAATAAAAGGACGCAAGACATATGAGCATTTATCTTCATACGATGGTCCGTGTACGAGACCTTGATCGCAGTCTGGCATTTTATCACCTTCTGGGTATGCGTGAGCTTCGTCGTCTGGAAGTTCCGGAAGGACGTTTTACGCTGGTTTATATTGGCTATGAGGGTAATGCCCGTGGTGAGGCTGAAATCGAACTGACCTACAATTGGGATCAGACCGAGGATTATACGCACGGCACGGGTTTCGGGCATTTTGCTGTTGGTGTGCGTGACGTTGCGGCTGCTGTGGATGTCGTCCGTCAGGGGGGCGGGCGTGTCACTCGTGAGGCAGGACCAATGGGCAATACGGGTATTGTCATTGCGTTTGTGCAGGACCCCGATGGATACAAGATCGAGTTGATCGAAAAGAAGGATGCCTGAGCCTGAAAGCCGGGCATAGCTTTGTAGTCTGTGCGCTCCGCATGGAATTGCAGGATTGACAGGGCAGGGCCATCCCCTTAAAAGCCACTCCCTAAGTGGAGGGGCGTTACTGGGTGCGTCCTGTTCTGATACATGTCTTTATCGGCGTGTTGTTAAGATTAGAGGATTGAAAAGATGAAGCGCACATATCAGCCTTCCCGTCTGGTTCGTAAGCGTCGCCATGGCTTCCGCACACGCTCTGCTACAGTGGGTGGCCGTCGCGTTCTGGCTAACCGTCGCGCCAAGGGCCGTAAGAAGCTCTCCGCCTGAGCATGAAACAGCCTGACCGCCTGCAGAAGCGGTCGCAGTTTCTGCGTGTGGCCCGCAAGGGCCATAAGGTTGTGTCTCCCGGGCTAATCGGCCAAGTGTTACCGGGGCAGGGGGACATGACAGTACGGGCCGGTTTTACCGTCACCAAGAAGGTCGGTAATTCCGTCATACGCAACCGTACACGCCGCCGCCTGCGGGAAGCCCTCCGTGTGGTGGTGAAGGAGGAAGGGTGCCCTTCCTCAGGTGATCTCGTCCTGATTGGACGTGCCGCAACCAGAATGCGGCCTTTCCCCCTTCTGAAACATGATGTGCGCCGGGTCTTACAGGCCCTCGAGAAGGCGGGTGTGGAATGAAAGCGGCCAGTCGGCTGCTTTCACTCTTTTTGCTGGGGCTGATAAAGCTCTATCGCATTTTTCTCAGTCCGCTCATGGGCAGGCAATGCCGCTTTCATCCCAGTTGCAGCGTCTATGGGGAAGAAGTGATACGTCGCCACGGCCCTATCCGAGGGGGATGGCTGACACTTTGCCGTATTTGCAGATGCCACCCTTTTCATCCGGGTGGTGTTGATTATCCCCCATGATGGCCAGCTGTCCTTTGGTAAGAAAACGCAAAAAAAATGGCACAGCTATTGTTTTGGGGACGATTTTAAGCCACTGAATGGGGCAACCTACCCTTCCAGCATAATGAGAGAGCGGCTCCTGCCCGATGGAAAGTAGCAAACGTATTATTCTGGCCGTCGCCCTGTCGGCCCTGATCCTGATCGGTTTCAATGTCTTCCTGTCGCCAGACAGGCACAAAACGGTGGAAGCGCAGAATGCCGCTCCAGTCCCTGCGGCTGTTGCTCCTTCTGCCCCTCCAGCTCCGGTGTCTGCTGATTCAGCGGAAGAGGCGGACGATCATCAGGAGCATCGGCTAAAGGTTGTATCATCAGATGTTCAGGGCTCTTTCAATCTGCGAGGGGCACGGCTGGATGATCTGGAGCTGACCCGTTATCGGGAGACGATCGCCAAGGATAGTCCTCTGGTTCGTCTGTTGGATCGGGCAGGCAGCGAGAAGCCGAATTATTTGGTCATTGGCTGGGAGAATGCTGCTGGTTTCACGACCCGCCTGCCTAATGAGCAGTCTCTCTGGAAGGTGGATGGAACCCAGACCAGTCTGACTCCCGAAACCCCTGTCACCCTGTATTGGGATAATGGGGCAGGGGTACGCTTCATCATTCATCTGGCGCAGGATCATCATTATATGATGAGCGTGCAGCAGGAGGTGGAGAACCATTCTGGACAGCCTGTTTCAGTCTATCCGTTCCAGCGTGTGCAGCGTGACTATCTGCCAGAGGAAACGGGGTCTTTCGTAGCTTATGAAGGGCCCATTGCTGTCATGAATGGCAAGCTGGCCGACGAAGGGTATAAATCCCTGCGGACAGACGGTAATGGACCGGCCCATGTCTCATGGACAGATTCGGGTAAAGGCGGCTGGGGCGGTATTACGGATAAATACTGGCTGACAGCTATCGGGGCTGATGCGTCCTCTAATGTGCGTGCCCAGTATAGCTATCTGCCTGAAGGTCACGGGTCTTATCGTGTCACCTTCATGTCGCAGGAGCCGCAGGTCATTCAGGATGGTGCCCGTCTGGGACAGGGGAGCCATCTTTTTGCGGGTGCTAAGGAACCGGGTTTGCTGCGTTACTATGGCCGCAAGCTAGGCTTGCCCCGTTTTGACGACAGCATCGACTTCGGCTGGTTCAGCTTTCTGACAAAGCCGATCTTGTTCCTGCTGCATTGGCTTTATGCGCATATTGGCAATTTCGGCCTTGCGTTGATGGTCATGACGCTGATCGTTAAGATTCTTTTGTTCCCGTTGGCCTCCAAGGCTGCACAGTCCGCTGCCCGTATGCGCATGATCGCCCCGAAGGTGACGGAGATTCGGGAAAAGTACAAGAACGACCCGATGGCGATGAACCAGAAGGTCATGGCCCTCTATAAGGAAGAGAAGATCAACCCGGCAGGGGGCTGTCTGCCCATGCTGATTCAGGCTCCGATCTTCTTCTGCCTGTATAAGATGCTTAATCTCAGCATCGATGAGCGTCATGCGCCGTTCTTCGGCTGGATCAAAGACCTTTCCGTGCCAGACCCGACCAACCTGTTCAACCTGTTCGGGCTGTTACCGTTCGATCCCACGCATATTTTCTCATTCCTGCACCTCAGTGTCTGGGGAGCAGCACTGGGTATCACCTTCTGGCTGCTACAGAAGCATAGCATGGTCAGCATGGACCCCGCACAGGCTCGTATCATGCAGTTCATGCCTGTCGTGTATGTGTTCGTGATGTCCAGCTTCCCGGCGGGTCTTCTGGTTTATTATACGTGGAACAACGTGCTGACGTTCCTTCAGCAGCATTATATCGAGCGTCGGACGAGCCTGCCCGTGCCGCTGGTCAGTCGTAAAGGCAAGTCCCCCCGTAAGGGCGGTGCTGTGAAGAAAGGTCCGTGATGGAGCAGATGCAGACGGTTCTGCCCAGCGAGGAAGAGCTGGAGGAAGGGCGCAAGCTTTTTGCTGGTCCCTGTGATTTTTTCTTTGGAGCGCAGACAATCGAGCAGCTACCACCGCCTGACCGAGCGGAGGTGGCGTTTGCGGGGCGGTCCAATGTGGGTAAATCCAGCCTCATTAATGCGCTGACGGGCCGGAAGGCTCTGGCCCGTGCGTCTTCCGAACCGGGGCGGACCAAGCAGCTCAATTTCTTTAATCTGGGTGGGCGGCTTTCTCTGGTGGACATGCCAGGCTATGGCTTTGCCAAGGCGTCCAAGGCTGTGAAGGAAGACTGGCAGCGGACCATGTTCGCTTACCTGCGGGGGCGGCCCAATCTAGCTCGAGTTATCCTGCTGATTGATGGTCGGGTTGGTCTTAAGGCTTCTGATAAAGAAGTTTGCGACCTGCTGGATAAGGCAGCGGTCGTGTTCCAGATTGTCCTGACAAAATGTGATGCCCTGTCGGCGTCTGCACTGGCGGGGCGGCAAAAGGAAGTGGAAGCACTGGCCAAAACACATGCGGCCGCTTTCCCTCATATCGTGGCGACAAGCAGTGCGACATCATTGGGTGTTGCGGAACTGCGTGGCATAATGGCCCGCTTCGCCGAACGCCCCTGAAAAGTTTCTCTGTAGAGTGAATGGTCATGTCCTCTTCCAATTCTTCCCCTGCTTCTTTCCCAGAAGACTTTCTGGCTCCTGATAGTCTGAGCGATCAGCAGCAGGCTGCTGTTCTGGCTGGGGCTTTGCCGTATCTGCGCCGCTATGCAGGTGACACCATCGTCGTGAAGTATGGTGGTCATGCAATGGTTGAAAACAACCTTGCGGCCACTTTTGGTCGGGACATTGCTCTGCTCAAGCTGGTCGGTGTTAACCCGATTGTGGTGCATGGTGGCGGCCCGCAGATCAACAACATGATGAAGCGTCTGGGTGTTGAATCCCGTTTCATCGATGGTCTTCGTGTCACGGATCGTGAGATGATTGACGTGATCGAAATGGTCCTGTCTGGCACGGTGAACAAGCAGGTAGCCGATCTCATCAGCCATGCTGGTGCGTTAGCTGTGGGGATTTCTGGCCGTGATGGGCGTCTGATTCAGGCGAGCCGTCTTGTCCATTATCACCGGACGGACGAGAACGAGAATGAGGCGGTTGACCTCGGCTTTGTTGGTAAGCCGGAACGTGTGGACCCCCGTGTGCTTTACGCCCTTTTGGGTGCTGGTCTGATCCCGGTCGTGGCTCCGCTGGGTGCCGGGGAAGAGGGCGAAATCTACAACATCAATGCAGATACTGCTGCCGGTGCTGTTGCTGGTGCCGTGCGGGCATCCCGCCTATTGATGCTGACGGATGTTCCCGGCGTGCTGGATGAGAATGGCCAGCGTATTGAAGAGCTGACGGCAGAAGAAGCCCGTCGTCTCATTCGGGAAGGGCACATCACTGGTGGCATGATTCCCAAAGTGGAAACCTGCCTCAAGGCCGTGCAGGCGGGTGCCAAAGCCGCCGTCATTCTGGATGGCCGGGTGCCGCATACCTGCCTGTTGGAGCTGTTTACCAAGGCAGGGCAGGGCACGCTTATCAAGGCGGATTGAGAGTTATGGGGCGGGTCACAGGCCTGCCTGGATTGTGGTTTTAGAATAAGGAGCGTTTTATGGATCACGCAGAGCTTCGCAAGCAGATTGAAACCCTTTGGGAAGATCGTGCCAGCCTGTCCCCGCAGACAAAGGGTCAGGCCCGTGATGTTGTGGAAGCCGCTCTTGCCGGGCTGGATAACGGCACGTTCCGCGTTGCCGAGCAGAAGGAAGATGGCCGTGTCGTGCATGAATGGCTGAAAAAGGCCGTTCTGATGTCCTTCCGCCTGTATGATTCTGAGCCGATGGCCAATGGCTGCGGCGGGGCACCGGGCTTTGACAAGGTGCCGCTGAAATTCGCTGGCTGGGGTAAGGAAGAGTTCGACAAGGCTGGTTTTCGGGCTGTTCCGGGTGCTGTTGTCCGCCGTTCCGCTTACATTGCACCGGGCGTTGTCCTGATGCCGAGCTTCGTCAATCTGGGTGCCCGTGTCGAGAGTGGTACCATGATTGATACATGGGCCACGGTTGGCTCCTGTGCGCAGATTGGCAAGAACTGTCACATCAGCGGTGGTGCTGGGATTGGTGGCGTGCTGGAGCCGCTTCAGGCTGCTCCTGTCATCATCGGGGATGACTGCTTCATTGGCGCACGTTCTGAGGTTGCTGAGGGTGTGGTCGTGGAACGTGGTTCCGTTCTGTCCATGGGTGTGTTCCTTGGGGCGTCCACCAAGATCGTGGACCGTACGACGGGTGAAATCCATATGGGTCGTGTTCCGGCCTATTCCGTGGTTGTTCCGGGTACCCTGCCGCCGAAGACACCGGGCGGACCGTCTCTGGCTTGCGCTGTGATCGTCAAGCGGGTTGATGAGCGCACACGCTCCAAGACCTCCATCAACGAGCTGCTGCGTGACTGAGTGACCCTATGAGCCATCCATCATTTCCATCCGATCCCGTCGCACTTCTACAGGACCTTTTGCGGTGCCGCTCCGTGACGCCAGCAGATGACGGGGCTTTGAGCGTTGTGGCTCATGCGCTGGAAATGATGGGCTTTGAGGTCACACGCCTTGCCTTTGGCCCCGAGGGGGAGCAGACGCCTAATCTCTATGCTCGACTGGGGACGGGGAAGCCCTGTCTCTGTTTTGCAGGGCATACGGATGTCGTCCCTCCCGGTGAAGGCTGGAGCTGCGACCCGTTTGCTGGTGAAATCCGGGACGGGCATATTTACGGGCGTGGCACGGCAGACATGAAGGGCGGTGTTGCCGCCGCTCTGGCTGCCGTTGCCCGCAGACTGAAGGCTGGACCGCTGAAAGGCAGTCTGGCTTTTCTCATCACAGGGGATGAGGAAGGACCGGCCCGTTATGGCACGAGGTCCGTGCTGGAATGGATGAAGGAACAGGGCGAGGCCCCTGATTTCTGCCTGCTGGGTGAGCCGACCAATCCGGTTGAGATGGGTGATGTCATTAAGATTGGTCGTCGTGGCAGCATGAATGTGGTGATTACCGTCAAGGGGGTGCAGGGGCATGTCGCCTATCCTCATCTGGCGGATAACCCCATTCATCATCTGGTGCCTATTCTGGGTGATCTAACTTCCCGCATTCTGGATCAGGGGAGTGAGTGGTTTGCGCCATCTTCACTTCAGATTACGAGTGTGGATGTTGGCAATCCGGCAACCAATGTGATTCCGGCAACGGCACAGGCCCGGGTGAATATTCGCTTTAATGATCTTCATACCAGTGAGAGCCTGCGTAATTGGATTCAAGATATTGTGGCCTGTCATGCGCCAGAGGCCACGATGGATGTGGCTGTTAGCGGCGAGTCCTTTCTGACAGACCCGGGAAACGAGGTGGAGCAGCTCTCCAAAGCCGTGCAGACGGTAACGGGCCGCAAGCCGAAGCTGGATACGGGTGGGGGCACATCCGATGCCCGCTTCATCACGCATTGCTGCCCGGTCGCCGAGTTCGGGCTTGTGGGGGCAACCATGCATAAGCGTGATGAGCATGTTTCTTTGGCTTCCGTAGAACAGCTGACGCAGGTGTATCTGGAATTCATGCAGCGTTTTGGTGTCTGAATGAGTTTAACCAGATGAACTATTGGGAAAACCCGCCCGGATGAGGCGGGTTTTTTGTTATAGGGGGTGTAACCGCCTCATGACTGACCAGAGGAGATCATCCTTCATGTCCAGACGGAACGGGCCATCACGTACGATGCCGCTTGCCCCTGCTATCCTGCGGTCATTTGTGCGGCGTGACGGATTTGGACTATTCCTGCTGGCATTATTGACGGGAGGATTGGCCGGCGTCTGTGTTCTGCTGATTAATATGGTGACCCTTGGGATGCATGTCGTTTTTTATGGCCTGCATAATGGAGGACGCCTGTCAGAACTGCCTGCCTTGCCTCTTTGGCGGTGTCTTCTGGTTCTGGGTTTTGGTGGTCTGGTCGTGGGGCTGGTGGGTGCAGTTTTGCGGAGGCGGATGGTGCGCCGTCCGGTGGACCCGGTGGAGGCCAATGCTCTGCATGGGGGGCGTATGTCCGTGCGGGATAGTATCAGCCTTGCGGTGCAGACAATCCTTTCTAACGGTGTAGGGGCATCTATCGGGCTGGAAGCCGGCTATGTGCAGATATCGGCAGCGTTCGGGTCGTGGCTGGGGCGTCTGTTCCGTGTCCGGCGAGAGGAGCTGCGTATTCTGGTGGGGGCTGGAGCGGCTGGGGCTGTCAGTGCGGGGTTTGATGCCCCTATCGCTGGAGCCTTCTATGCGTTTGAGATCGTGTTGGGGACTTACAGCCTCGTCAATCTGTTCCCTATTGCGCTGGCGGCCATGGCGGGGCTGGGTGTGCGGCATCTCATGCGTATGGAGGGCGGTGTACCCCCCTTGATGACGGGCTGGCATATGGGCTGGGGTGCTGTACCCGGTGTCAGCCTGTTGGCGATCCTGTGTGCGCTTACGGCCATTATCATCATGTATTGCGTGACGCAGACACAGTCGGCGTTTCAGAAACTGCCGGTCCCTATCTGGTTGCGGCCTGTTTTAGGTGGGTTGCTTGTAGCCTGTCTGGCGGCGTCTTTCCCGTCAGTTCTGTCGGCAGGGCATGGTGGGGTCGGACTCGTGCTGGCGGGGAAGATTGTGCCCTCTCTGGCGTTGCTGCTCCTGTTGCTCAAGGCTGTGGCGTCCTGCCTTTCCATTGGTTCGGGGTTCCGGGGAGGGCTGTTCTTTGCCTCGCTGTTTCTGGGTGTTCTGGCGGGGGAAGGTTTTGGTGATGTGTTGGCCCATTATGGGCTGGCTCCAGCAGATGGGCAGATTTGTGCAGTGTTGGGCATGGCAGCTATGGCAACGGCTATCATTGGTGGTCCCATGACCATGATTTGTCTGGTGCTGGAGATGACAGGCAACATGACAATCAGTAGTGCGGTGGTTTTGGTTGCCATCCTGTCCTTGCTGACGGTTAGGCGGCTATTTGGCTATAATTTTGCGACATGGCGTTTCCATCTGCGTGGCGAGACAATCCGGTCTGCCGTGGATGTGGGGCGTCTTCGTGCCCTGACCGTACAGAAGTTGATGCGGGCACAGGTACGCAGTTTTCCAGCAGCCATGACCATCCGGCAGGCTCAGGTTCAACTGACACTGGGTATTGAAGAACGCCTCGTGTTGGTGGATGAGGAAGGCCGCTATCAGGGCATGGCTCTGGTGTCGGACATTACGGCGGCTCCTGCGAGTGAAAAACCGGTGTCTATGCTGGCCTGTTATCGGGATGTCATGCTGGAGCCGCAGATGACCATTCGTGAAGCGGCTGACCTGTTCGCCGAGGCGGAGGCTGATGTGCTGGCGGTTGTGGAAGACCGCCAGTCCCGGCAGCTGGTTGGTCAGTTAAGTGAACGACACACGTTGCGCTGTTATGCTGTGGAGTTGGAGCGTAGCCGCCGTGACCTTGCCGGGGATGGTCGTTTTTCGGTGTGATGGTGGGACGCCTTATGAGGCGTCCTTTAGCAGGACCTGTCCAGCACTGTAGATGTGATAGAGGCTGCTGGCGGGCATATGGTCTGTAGCCGTGTTCCCCTGCTCATCCAGTCGGTCGATCCAGCCGCCATTGAGCGAGGCCGGGGCGTAATGGGTGAAGAAAAGCTGGCTCATTTGTGCAAGCTGTTCGTGCCGGGTTTGAGTATCTGCTGGGGCGTGCTGGGCGAGCAGGCGCATCATCTCAGTCTGGGGCCAGATGCGGGTTGAGGCTTCCAGCACCGTACCGTCATCCAGTAGAGCATCGGGCAGGAGGGGGCCGGGTGCTGTCTTCTGGAGGCGGGCATAAAGGCCATGTTGTGCCTTCTGAGCTGCTGCAGCGTGTTTGCCGTTTGGTGCAAGACGGAGATATTCCCCGAGCAGCCAGCACCATTCAGCCTGATGACCGGGTTCAACACGGTTTTGTCCGGTAGGTTGCTCGGGCTTCCAGTCCGGTGTGAAAAACTCCAGCAGGGCATCCGTTCCGGCTGGAATGAAAGAGCGCAGGGCTAGGCTTAGGATGGAGTCCGCATGATTGAGAAAAACCTCTCGGCCAGAGACTTCAAATAGGGTCAGGCAGGCTTCCAGCAGATGCATGTGCGGGTTTTGGGAATGCCGGTCTGACGTGGCCGGGATGGCATCTCGATATCCGCCATGCGTGGAGGGAAAGATGGTGTCGATTTCGGCAAGACTTTCCTCGGCTCTGTGCAGTAGGACAGTCTTGCCAGACAGTTTGTAGGCCCAGCCATGAGCAAAGAGGATGAAGGCGTGTCCGTACAGGTCTCGCTTTGTGTCGGAAGGCCTCTGGTCCGGTCCAAGGGCGAAGACCCAGCCGGGAGAGCTGTCCGCCCGATGATAGAGCCGTGTGACCCGGTCCAGCACCGTCAGAGCCTGTTCTCCAGCATGATAATGGCCATTCAGGGCAGCCTGACAGTAAGTGGCAATCTGCCGTGCCTGCACCATCAGACGGCGATGAGGCAGGGTGATGGGCGTGGCCTCGAAGGTCAGCCGTTCGTGATAAAGACCGGTATTTTTGTCAAAGCCCGCCTGATTCCAGAGAGGAAGGGCCTTCTGAAGCAGCCAGTCCTTCCATGTAGCAACATATGTCATAATCAGGCGTCCTTTGCTGGGTGGCTATCATCCATGGTCTGGACAATGCGGCTGGTAGAATGGCCGTCCAGAAGGGGGGCAAGACAGACCCGCCCGCCATGCTCTCTGACGATGTCTCCACCCACGACCTCATCTTCCTTATAGTCCGCTCCCTTGACGAGAACGTCCGGTTTCAGGGCGGCGATGACGTTCAATGGCGTGTCTTCGTCAAACAGGACGACCAGATCGACATGACGTAGGGCACGAATGACGGTAGCCCGGGCCTGTTCACTCTGGAGAGGGCGGCGGGGGCCTTTCAGCCGTTTGATGGAGGCATCAGTATTGAGGGCAACGATCAGTTTGTCGCCCTGACTGGCGGCGAACTGGATGAGTGAGACATGACCGGGATGGAGTAGGTCAAAGCAGCCATTCGTTAGCACGACGGAGGCACCGTGCCGTTTCCAGTTTTCCACGATGGTGCTGGCATCACTCAGGGGCAGGCAGGCTCCGTTATCGGCAATTTCTTCCAGAAGTTTCTGATGCAGTTCGTCTCGGGTGACAAAGGCTGTGCCCAGCTTGCTGACGGCAATGGCAGCGGCTGTGGTTGCCATGGTGACGGCACTGGCCAGCGGGCGGCCATTGGCGAGGGCACAGGCGATCGTGGCGATGACGGTATCACCTGCACCGGAGACATCGTAGACTTCCGAAGGATGTGCCCGGCAATGCAGTGGAGCGGCCTTCTGCTGCCAGAGGGTCATGCCCTTTTCGGAGCGTGTGAGGAGAATGTCACCACCAGTCAGCGGGGCGATGGCGGCGCAGGCCTGTTCCACTTCCTCATCATCCGTCAGTGCCCATGAGGACCCTGCGGGGTTACGGAGGCCGGCCGAGGCAAGGGCTTTGCCGAGTTCCTGCCGGTTCGGTGTCAGCAGGCTGGCTCCCCGATAGGCGGAGAGGTCAGCCCGTTTGGGGTCCACCAGAACAGGAATGTTGTGGGCACGGGCGGCGTCAATGACGGTTTTCAGAACCCGGTCAGACAGGACGCCTTTGGCATAGTCAGAGCATATGAGGATGCGGCTTGTTTCCAACGCCTTGATGGTGGAAGCGATGAGGGCATCTTCGGTTGTTCGGGAGAAGGGCGTGAGTTTCTCATTATCCAGCCGGACGATCTGCTGCCGCCCGCTGAGGACACGGGTTTTCGTGATGGTTGTCCAGCTGGCATCCTCCACCAGACCGTCTAGCCGAATGTCTTTCCAGCTTGAAAGGGACTGGCGGAGCGTCTCGGCGGCCTGATCGGCACCAACGACGCCAATCAGATGGACCGGATGGCCGAGAGCGGCGACATTCACGGCGACATTGGCGGCTCCGCCGGGCGTGGAACGCTGATGGCTGCTCAGCAGGACCGGAACGGGAGCTTCCGGTGAGATGCGGGTAACGTCCCCGGTGATGTACTGATCCAGCAGCAGATCACCCAGAATGGTAATGGCACCGTCATTCAGCGTGTCAGTCAAAAAACGTTCCTCCTCTCAGGAGACAGCATGGCCTGAGGGAAAAGTTTAGGATGTTTTTACCGCTCTGTCGTCAGGGAAAGGGTAATAATTCAGTGTGACGAAACGCTGAATTATCCTGTCAGGCTGCCTTATTGCCGGAAAGGATCATCCGGATAGCCGACATCCATCAGGCACAGTCCATCAGGAGGGGCGGTAGGGCCAGCCTTGCAGCGGTCACGGGCTTCCAGTGCTTCTTTCACACGGTCGGGATGCCATTGATGATGGCCGACCAGTGCCAGCGTCCCGACCATGTTGCGGACCTGATGATGCAGGAAGGACCGGGCCTGAACATCCACATACACATACTCGCCGGAGCGGGTGATGGTGAGTTCATCCAATGTCCGCAGGGCGTCACGGGCCTGACAGGCTGCTGCCCGGAAGGAGGTGAAGTCATGACCACCCAGCAGATGGTTGGCTCCTTCCTGCATGGCCTCAATATCCAGCGGGGCACGGATATGCCAGACGAATCCTTCCTGTATGGCAGGACGGGCCGGACGATTAAGGATGGTATAGCGGTACCGCCGCCATGTGGCGGAGAAGCGGGCATTCCAGCCTTCAGGGGCCGGGGCGGCTTCCAGAATGGAAATGGGATGGGGCTTCAAATGATAACCGATGGCATCCCGCACGGCCTTGCGGCTGAGAGGGGCATCTTCCGGAAAATCCAGATGGGCCACCAACCCCGCAGCATGAACACCCGAATCCGTCCGTCCTGCCGTTACGCTGCTGACCTTGCGGCCCTGCGTGAGATGTTCAGCGGCTTCCTCAATGAGCTGCTGGACGGAGAGGCCACTTTTCTGGCGTTGCCAGCCAACATAAGGCCGCCCGTCAAACTCGATGCGAATGGCCCAGCGGCTGATGCCGGGTGGGGCGGCGTCAGTCAAGGCGCATCCCTCTGGTCAGTTTCGTACCACGGAGGAAGGCATCTCGCTCCATCATGGCCCGTCCCGGTTTCTGGATGTACTCAATCCGCAGACAGCCCGTGCCGCAGGCAATGGTCAGCCTGTCATCCAGCACGGTACCCGGAGCCGGTGAATCCGCCAGAAGGGCGGCAGCGTCCGTCTCTTCGGGAAGGCTGACGGCCCCGATGCGGTAGGTCTGGCCTTCCAGAAGGGTGTAACTTCCTGGCCATGGAATGAAGGCCCGTACCTGACGTTCGATTTCCACGGCGGAACGGGTCCAGTCAATCTGTCCGTCCTTACGCTCCAGCCGGGGGGCGTAGCAGCTTCGGGAATCGTCTTGAGGAACGGGAATAGGTTGCTCTCTCAGGGCACGGACGATCAGACGGGCACCGATTTCTGCCAGACGGTCATGTAGGCTGCCTGCTGTGTCTTCGGGAGTGATGAGGGTGGCCTCGGAAAGAATGACTGCACCTGTATCCAGCCCTTTATCCATCTGCATGATGCAGACGCCACTTTCTGCATCACCAGCCCGGATGGCGGACTGGATGGGAGACGCACCTCGCCAGCGGGGGAGGAGGCTGGCATGAATGTTCAGGCAGCCCAGTCGTGGGGCGTTCAGGATGGCTTCTGGCAGGATGAGGCCGTAAGCCGCCACGATAGCGGCATCGGCGCCCAGTTCCTGAAAGAAGGCCAGCTCTTCCTCATTGCGGCGCAGTTTTTCGGGTGTGCGGACGGGGATGCCAAGAGCATCGGCAGCCTCATGCACAGGCTGCCGCCGCAGGGCCTTGCCTCGTCCTGCCGGGCGGGGAGGCTGGGTATAAACGGCAACAACCTCATGGCCCGCATCTATCAGGCCATGAAGGGCCGGAACGGAAAAATCCGGCGAACCCATGAAGATGAGGCGCATGGTGCTTACCGTCTCCGCTTTTGTTCCTTGGCTAGACGCCGCATAATCATGTTGCGCTTCAGGGACGAGAGATGGTCGACAAACAGGATGCCATCTAGATGGTCGATTTCATGCTGGATGCAGGTTGCTAGCAGGTCGGAGGCTTCCTGCTCGATGGTCTGACCATCCAGATCACGGTAGCGGACACGGATGGATTCCGGTCGGATGACCTCAGCATACTGGTTGGGCAGGGAGAGGCAGCCTTCTTCCCGAGCTGCCAGTGTCTCGGAGGAATCGATGATTTCTGGGTTGATGAGAACCATCGGGTTGCGGGGTTCATCCTCACGGGCGACATCGACCAGCACGAAACGCTGGCTGATTCCTACCTGTGGGGCGGCTAGTCCAATGCCGGGGGCCTTATACATGGCTGAGAACATGCCCGGCAGGGCTTCGCGAATGGCGGCCATGTCTTCCGGGCGAACCTCATGGGCCACCTGACTCAACACGGGCTGGGGGGCAACAAGGATTGATGTCGGGGCGATGTCATCAAGCCTGTCAAGAAACTCTAAATTCTTCATAGCTGAGTATGTTAGCGGCTGATGATGGGTAATTCCAGCCTGTTCTTTGTGCGGCAGAAGGTGGGCGACCCTTGTATCAGGAGGGGCTTGACCTCATATCTGCTCATGTGGGTGATGCCTCATGAGGGTTGCCTGCCTGTATTCACGTCTCGCTCCTTGAGGAGGCATCGTAACGTCATGTCGTCATCTGGACGCCTTTTCACGTCCCCCATGTTTCTGGGGTTTGATCATCTGGAACAAATGCTTGAACGGGCATCAAAAACTGCATCGGACGGGTATCCGCCTTATAATATTGAACAGCTGAGTCGTACGGCCTTGCGTATCACGCTAGCCGTGGCTGGGTTTGTTATGGATGATCTTCAGATTACTCAGGAAGACAACCAATTGGTCATTCGGGGGCGGCAGGCGGATGATACGCAGGGCCGTGTCTTCCTGCATCGGGGGATTGCTGCCCGGCAGTTTCATAAGGCATTTGTGCTGGCAGAAGGGATCGAGATTGCTGGTGCGTGGCTGGATAATGGTCTTTTGCATATCGACCTGCATCGCCCGGAACCAGAAGTGCGTGTGAAGCATATTGTCATCAAACAGGGTAGTTCTGACGGGGCTGTGCCGCCGCCATCTTCGTCATTGGCAACTCGTGATGTAGAGTTGGCCCGTGACCTTTCGCCCGTTACGGAGGACGAGCCTTTTGGCCGGGAATGATGAGAGAAAAAGCTTCGCCAGTGATAGGCTGGCGGAGGACATGCAGGAACGTGCCCGTGCTATGACAGGGGCAGAGTTACGAAGTTGGGGTATGAAGGAGGTCGCCTATTTTCGTCCCATTACGCATGAGGGCACCACGCTGATCGCCATTCATGCAGCGGACGGAACGCCCGTTTGCATCACCGAGGATGAGGATAGTGCGGTAGATGCCATCCTTGAACAGGATATGGTGCCGACTTTCCTGCAATGAAGGTGCGTGGGGTTACGGCTTATCATGCCTTTTGTAGCGTTGATTGACCCAGTAAACGCACCCGTAGGCGAGGGCTGATATAAGGCCCGTGTTCGTTAATGCTGAAAACTCGCCCAATGTGGTGTCGAGATGGGTTGCCAATCCATCGGCAACGAGGCCTGCACACCGTACGATGGCGCAATACAGGCAGACTAATGCCAGTTCATACAGGAACTTTCTCACATCGCCTCCATCGGGGAGGCCGTAGCAGAATGTGGTTACGGCTTCCGTTCTTCCCCGGAGACGAGATTGTACCTGTACAATATGGCGACTAAGAGCCTTTTCGTTACAGGGAGAAATTTTCTCCCAGATAGACCCGGCGTACGTCTTCATTGGCAACGATGGCTTCTGGCGTTCCTTCCATGAGAACACGTCCGCCATGCAGGATGTAAGCCCGGTCGATGACCTCCAGCGTTTCACGGACGTTGTGGTCCGTAATTAGCACGCCAATACCACGGTCCTTCAGGTGGGACACAAGGGCACGGATTTCGCTGACAGCAATCGGGTCGATACCGGCCAGAGGCTCATCCAGAAGGATGTAGTTGGGCTGGCTCGCCAGCGCACGGGCAATCTCAAGGCGGCGACGTTCACCACCTGAAAGAGCCAGAGCAGGGGAGTGGCGCAGACGGGTAATACCGAACTCTGCCAGAAGGCCATCCAGCATAGCCTGTCGTTTATCCCGGTCTTTCTCGACAGCTTCCAGTGCGACAAGAATATTCTGCTCGACATTCAGGCCCCGGAAGATGCTGGCTTCCTGTGGTAGATAGCCGACTCCCAGCCGTGCCCGTCGATACATGGGCAGGGGGGTGATGTCTGCACCATCTAGCGTGATGCTGCCCATGTCTGTCTGCACCAGCCCGACAATCATGTAAAAGCTGGTCGTTTTCCCGGCACCGTTCGGGCCAAGTAGACCAACAGCTTCACCACGCTGCACGTGGAGGGATACATCGTGGACGACGGTACGCTTTTTGTAGCTTTTCCCGATGCCTTTGGCTGCCAGTCCCGGTTTATCCTGATTGTCTTGCATGGTCATTTACCTGCCTCATTGGGAACGATCAGTCCCTGTACGGGGTCGCTGGAGCCGGACAGCATATGGGAGATGCCAGTCCTTAGATTCACAATGGCCTGAGACCCGTTATTCTGATTCTGCCCCTGTGTGACACGAACATGACCGATCAGTCGTGCGAGTTCAGGCCCAGCTAGATAGACGCCACGGTCCCCGGTGGCTGTCTGGCGATCTGTGCGGATAACGACATGGCCCCAGCCATAGGCCCGATCCAGATTGCCGCTTTTTGACTTCTTGCTACCGGCTGTTTGGTTGGCCTTATTGGCGGCTTTCTGAGCATCAGAAAGTTCCACAGCTTGCATGACATCAGCGGTAATCCGCTTTCCATCACTGGTATTTACAGTCGCATCCCCCCAGCCGATGGAGACACGGCTCTGTGGGTGATACTCCACGAGGTCCCGGGCCGTCATAAGCTGGTGGGGGGTGGTGAATTTCATGGCTTTGCCTGTCATCAGCAGGACGCTTTTATCGACGTCATACAGCCCATGATCCCCCCAGCCCTGATCTTCCAGATTATAGATATGGACATGGCCAAAGGCTTCGACACGGTACAGCTCCATGTCATCACTGCCACCAGTTTTCTGACCGTCACCGGTGTTGCCAGCCTGTTTTTTCGGGCGGAGATACCCGACGAGCGTATCGGCATCGACTGTCATGTCGCCCCGCTGGGCACGGGCCCCGCCGGTGAGGGTAACGGTCTGGCGGTTATGGTCGTAGATTTCTTCTTTTTTCCAGAAAAGATGAACGACCTGCCCATGTGCTTGGTCCTGAGGTCCGGTTTCCGCCGCTATGGCAGCGGCAGAAGGTGTCAGAGCCTCGGCCAGAAGGAGACCGGCAGCAGCGAGAAAAGCATGAGGGCGGGAGAAAACAGGGAGACGCATCATGCTTCCTTTATGGGCTGTTCGGCGTGGCGGGAGAAGAGGGGACGGGTGATAAATCCTCAAAATGATCTGTTCGCCCGGAGCCGAGGAATTGGAGAGTGTCTGTCCGTTGATCCATGAAGGCCCCTTCGGCGTCCTGTTTGCCAAAGGGCCCTTCAGCATGAACCCAGTCATGCGTAGCAATTACTTCCTGCGGTAGGTCAATATCGGCAGAAGGACTATTCAGCAGGACACCATCGCTGCGGTAAATCACGACATGGCCGTTCAGTGTTAGCGTCTGTTCATGCTGAAGGTACATGCCATTATCTGCCCGGGCATGAACCCATTGCCGGTTGTGGAGCATGATGTCGGCCTCAGGCTCGGTCATATCGATACGGTCCGAATCACTCTGCTGGGCGATACGGGCTGTGATGGTGTAGGGGCGGCCATGCGAATCGATATCGTGATAGGCGGCATGTTCCATCATGCCGCTATCCGTATGGGCATGACGCATGCTGGCCAGAATGGCACTGTTCTGATGGATCAGGTGGTTGATTTCCGGCCATACGCCGACCGAAACGAGCAGGAAAATGGCAAGGCCGGGAAGCCCCCATTTGGCTCGTTTCAGCAGCAGGGTCCGCTTGGCCATAGCTTCAGCTGAAGGAGGCGTGCGCTTTTTGGCCATAGCCTCTTGTCGTAGGGCGTCCAGCTGGCGTGTTTTTTCCAGACGATCCGGGTCAAAATCATCCCGGTTAGGGGGCAATGTACTCATGAGAGGCCTGCCCGCAGAAGATCATGAAGATGGAGAATACCAACGGGGCGTTTTTCGTCATCCACTATAAAAAGGCTGGTCACCGGGACTGGACGGTCATTCATGAGACGCCGGATCTCCTGTGCCCGCATGGTGGCTGTTCCTGTAAGAGGTGTGCGATTCATGATTTCCCGGGCTGTGGTCTTATCGAGGTCCTGGCCTAGCGCAGGGCGGAGGTCTCCGTCCGATATAAGACCAGCAAGACGGCCATCATTATCCAGAATTCCGATGCAACCAAAACTTTTTCGGGTGATTTCGAGTATGACGGCTCGGAGGGACATATCCTCACGCCCCAGCGGCATGGCATCATCCGTGTGCATGAAGTCGCTGATGGGGCGAAGCTGTGCGCCTAGTGTTCCAGCTGGGTGCAGGAGGCCAAAATCATGGGCGTTGAAGCTGCGTTGCTCCAGCAGAGCGATGGCCAGAGCATCCCCCAAGGCGAGTTGCAGCAGGCAGGACGTTGTCGGGGCCAGCCCCATCGGGCAGGCTTCAGGGGCTGCTGGTATGATGAGGGGAATTTGGACGGATTGGGCCAATGTGGAGGTTGCGTTTGTTGTAAAGGCTATCTGCGTGAGATTCAGGCGTGTCGCATGGAGGAGGATGGCGGCTAGCTCACTGGTTTCGCCAGAATTGGAGAGATAAAGGATGACATCCCCCGATTCTATCATGCCGAGGTCACCGTGAGCAGCTTCGGCAGGATGCAGGAAGAGTGAAGGCGTCCCGGTGGAGGCAAGCGTAGCGTTGACCTTGCGCCCGATATGGCCAGACTTGCCCATCCCGGTCAGGATGAGGCGGCCTTTCATGCTCAGGATGGCATCCAGTGCGGCTTTAAACCCCTCCTGCATGGGGCCATGCAGGGCATCCTCAAGCTGTTCCAGCCCCTGACGTTCTGTCTGGAGAGCGCGGCAGGCTGTCAGGAGGGGGGATGCGTTCATGGAATAGCTTTATTATCAGGCACGATGGGCGAAAATATCCGACACATCATAGCCCAGAAGGTCTAGCTTTGCACGGGCAGGAAGGAAATCATAGCAGCTCTGGGCGAGATCACGCCGCCCTTCCCGGATGAGCATGGCTTCCAGCTTGTTCCAAAGGGCATGGAGGTGCAGCACATCAGAAGCTGCATACTGGAGTTGTTCTTCCGTCAGGTTCGGGCTGCCCCAGTCAGAACTCTGCTGCTGTTTGGACATATCAACGCCTAGCAGCTCCCGGCTGAGATAGGCGAGGCCGTGTTTGTCCGTGAAGGTATAGACAAGGCGTGCTGCAATTTTTGTGCAGATGATGGAATTGAGCGTGATGCCCAGATAATGCTGGAGTACGGCAACATCGAACCGGGCAAAATGCATCAGCTTGGTGACAGAACTATCCTGCAGAAGGGCCTTGAGGTTGGGGCAGTGTCCATAACCACGCCCACCCAGATGCTCCGGGATGAACTGTACAAGGTGAGCTTGACCATCTCCGGCAGAAATCTGCACAAGGCAAAGCCGGTCCCGATGTGGGTTGAGACCCATAGTTTCGGTATCAATGGCGATGGAAGAACCCAGCTCAATATCGTCCGGGAGGTCGCCCTCATAAAGATGAATGGCGTTGCGCGGAGTGCTCATATAGTCACCGGATTTTTCTGAGTATGTCGTTTTCTTCCCTGTATCTCAGGGGAGAAAGCCTTGGTGCCCAGAAGAAGACTCGAACTTCCACGTCCTTGCGGACACAGGCACCTGAAGCCTGCGCGTCTACCAATTCCGCCANTAAAGCTGTGAGAGGAAGTTGTCTCCGTGAGGAGGCCGCCTCGGCTTTGTTGAAGACGCTTTTAGGGGGTAGTGAGGAGACCGTCAATAAAGAAAATGCATCTTCCTGAAAAAAAAGCATAAGCCATGAGATGTTGAAAAAATAGTCCGTTCCGGACCTAAACTGAAAGATGAAAATGACAATCATCCGCATTTTCAGGATATTGTGGTATATATTTGGTAAGCAATACTGTCTTTTCTTTATAGTGATGCTGTTTAAACCTGTAAAAACTGTAAGGAATATCCTGCATAGGCTGCAGATGTCTGTTCGGGTGGCAGGCGCATCAGCATAGTGCAGGCAAGACAGGGATTGATGTCACAATGGCTGAACAGATGCTGCGGTTTGTAAACTGCTCCCAGAAACTTCCGGACAAACGCTCGGCTGCCGAGAGACGGGAGGATTTTGAGGAGATTTACGCCGGGTTCAGCCCACAGCGGGCGCAGGAGCAGTCCTCACGCTGTTCCCAGTGCGGTATTCCATACTGCACGGTTCACTGTCCGCTGGGTAATGTCATCCCTGAATGGCTTCGCCTGACGACGGAGGGGCGGCTGAGGGAGGCTTATGAGCTGTCTTCCAGCACCAACAGCTTCCCCGAAATCTGTGGGCGCATCTGCCCGCAGGACCGTCTCTGCGAAGGAAACTGCGTCATCCGTCCGGGCTTTAAGAGCGTGACCATCGGGGCGGTGGAACGCTACATCACCGAGACGGCTTTTTCGGAGGGCTGGGTGCTGCCTCGTCTGCCTGTCGAGGAAACAGGGCAGAGCGTGGGAATTGTCGGGGCCGGACCGGCTGGTCTGGCCTGTGCCGAACGGCTGCGGGCCGCAGGGCATGAGGTGCATGTCTATGAACGGCAGGAAAAACCTGGCGGGCTGCTGATGTACGGTATTCCGGGTTTCAAGCTGGATAAAACTGTCGTGGAACGCCGCTGGAGGCTGCTGGAAGAACAGGGGATCATTTTCCATCTGGGGCAGTCCGTCGGTCATGGGGATGGTGCCGTGTCTCTGGAGACACTGCGCCAGAAGCATGATGCGGTTTTTCTGGCTACGGGTGTCTATCGGGCCAGACAGGTAAAGGGGCCAGGGGCCGGGCTGGCCAATGTGGTGGAGGCCCTGCCTTATCTCAAGTCTTCCCAGACAGAGTCTGTTTCTGATGGTCTCACAGCGAAAGGCAGACGTGTCGTGGTGCTGGGGGGCGGTGACACGGCCATGGACTGCGTCCGTACCGCCATCCGGCAGGGGGCAAAGGATGTTGTCTGCGCTTACCGTCGTGACCGTGACAACATGCCCGGTTCCCGTCAGGAAGTCCTCAATGCCGAGGAAGAAGGTGCCCGTTTTGAATGGATGGTCACGCCGGAAGCCTTTCTTGGGGATGACAGCGTGAAATCTGTCCGCCTGCGGGAGATGCGTCTCGGTGCTGTTGATGCGGAAGGCCGTCGTGCCGTGGAGCGGACAGACACCGTCCGGGAGCTGAAGGCCGATTTGGTCATCTGTGCGCTGGGCTTCGAGCCGGAAAATCTGCCGGAACTCTGGCAGCAGCCAGACCTCGCCGTAACACGGTGGGGGACGCTGGATGTCTCCGGAAACGGGTATGAAACCAGCCTGCCGGGCGTGTTTGCTGGTGGGGATATTGTCCGGGGGGCGAGTCTTGTCGTCTGGGCCATTCGTGACGGGCGTGAAGCGGCTGATGCCATCATGAACCATCTATCTGCCGGGGTTGCCCGGTCTGCAACATCCGCTGAGGAGCGTGTCTGATGTCCACCATGAATGAAACCACGAACATGACATCCGCTCCAGAGACGGCACAGGAGTTTGTGAAAAACTATCAGGCTAATGTCGGGCGGCTGGAAGGGCTGTATGACCCGACGCAGGAGCATGATGCCTGCGGTGTGGGGCTTGTGGCGGCGATGGATGGCAGACCCAGCCGTGCGGTTGTGCAGGCGGGTATCGAGGCTCTGGGCAATATCTGGCACCGTGGTGCCGTCGATGCTGATGGCAAGACGGGTGACGGGGCAGGCATCCATGTGGAAATTCCGCAGAATTTTTTTGAGGATGCCATCCATAATGCGGGGGACCTGCGGATTGAGGGGCGTATCTCCGTCGGGATGGTCTTCCTGCCCCGCACCGATCTTGCAGCGCAGGAGCGTTGCCGCCAGATCATCGAGACGGAAATCCTGCGCTTCGGTTATGGTATCTATGGCTGGCGTCAGGTGCCGATTGATACGGCCTGCATTGGTGAGAAGGCCAATGAGACCCGCCCCGAGATCGAACAGATCATGATCCGAAACACGCTGGGGAGCGATGAGGAAACGCTGGAGCGTGACCTGTATGTCATCCGCCGGCGTATCGAACAGGAAGCCACACGGGCGCAGGTGGAACTGTATATCTGCTCCCTGTCCTGCCGGTCCCTCATCTATAAGGGCATGTTCCTGGCCGAGAATCTGACGGATTTCTATCCTGATCTGCTGGATGAGCGGTTCGTTTCCCGCTTCGCCATCTATCACCAGCGTTATTCCACCAATACCTTCCCGAAATGGAAGCTCGCCCAGCCTTTCCGCAAGATCGCCCATAACGGGGAGATCAACACGCTTTCCGGTAACGTGAACTGGATGCGGGCGCATGAGACACGGCTAAGCAGCCCGGCTCTGGATGCGCATATGGAGTCCCTCAAGCCTGTCGTGCAGGTGGCGGGGTCTGATACGGCGGCATTGGACAATGTGTTCGAGCTTCTGACCTTCGCCGGGCGGAACGCTCCCTTTGCCAAGGCCCTCCTGATTCCCGCAGCGGCAGGGGCAAATTCTTCCCTGTCTGACCGGGCCAAGGCGTTTTATCGTTACTGCAATGCCGTCATCGAGCCGTGGGATGGTCCGGCAGCTCTTTGCGGGACGGATGGCCGCTGGGTCATTGCCGGTCTGGACCGTGCCGGTCTGCGGCCCCTGCGCTACAGCATCACGAAGGACGGGCTGCTGATTGTGGGTTCCGAGACAGGCATGGTGCGTGTGCCGGATGAAGCCATTGCCCTGCGTGGGCGGCTCGGGCCGGGACAGACCCTTGCGCTGGACCTTGATGAAGGCCGCTTCTACACGCCGCATGACGTGCTGGACATGCTGATCAACCGGCAGGATTACGAGGGCTGGATCAACGATGGCATTGAGGATGTCGGGCCCATGATGGCGCAGGTGACGGAGCCAGAAGGGATTGATCCGGAATCCCTGCACCGCCGTCAGCTGGCTGTCAATCTGACCTATGAGGACATGGAAGCCACCCTCCAGCCAATGGTGCAGAATGGCAGCGAGGCTCTGGCCTCCATGGGGGATGATACGCCGCTTCAGGTGCTGTCACGCCATTACCGGGGGCTGTCCCATTATTTCCGGCAGGGGTTCAGTCAGGTGACGAACCCGCCGATTGACAGCCTGCGGGAAACACGGGCCATGAGTCTCGTGACGAGGCTGGGCAATCTGGGCAACATCCTGGCCGAGGAGGCCAGCCAGTGCCAGCTTCTCCAGCTTGCCAGCCCCATCCTGACCAATGGTGAGTTCAACCGTCTTCAGGAAATGTGTGGCCGACAGGGTGAAACCATCGACTGCACCTTCCCGGTTGAGGCCGGAGAAGAAGGGATGCGGGCGGCCCTGACTCAGCTCTGCCAGAAGGCTGAAGACGCCGTGCGGGGTGGCTGTACCCATCTCTTCCTGACGGATGAGCGGAGTACGGCTGAACGGGCTGCCGTACCGATGGTACTGGCCGTGGCGGCGGTGCATGTCCATCTCATCAACCACAGCCTGAGAACCTTCACCTCCGTGAATGTCCGGGCTTCGGACGTGCTGGATGTGCATAGTCTGGCCGTGATGGTGGGTGTGGGGGCATCCACGGTCAATCCGTGGCTGGCACAGCAGAGCATTGCGGACCGTCTCCATCGGGGGCTGTTCGGTAAAATGACGCTGCGCCAGGCCATGGAACAGTATCGCAAGGCGGTGGACAAGGGCCTGCTCAAGATCATGTCCAAGGCTGGTATTTCGGTCGTTTCGGCCTATCGTGGTGGTTACAATTTCGAGGCGATTGGTCTGTCCCGCGCGCTTGTGGCAGAGTTCTTCCCTGGCATGGCCTCCCGTATTTCCGGTATCGGTCTGCCCGGTATCGCCCGGAATGTCATCAAGGCGCATAAACAGGCATGGCAGCCAGCGAATGTTTCGCCATTGCCGATCGGGGGCCGTTACAAGATACGTCCGGGCGGGGAGGCGCATTCCTTCTCGGCCAATGCGGTGCATATGCTGCAGACAGCGGTGCAGGCCAACAGCTATAAACTGTTCCGCCGTTATGCGGATGCTCTGGAAGCGCAGGAGCCGGTTGCCCTGCGTGACCTGCTGGACTTCCGCTCCAGCGCACGGTCAATCGATGTGGATGATGTGGAAGGCATCACCCAGATTCGCCGCAGGCTGGTCGCTCCGGGCATTTCCCTCGGTGCGCTGAGTCCGGAAGCGCATGAGACGCTGGCCATCGCCATGAACCGCATCGGGGCAAAGTCCGATTCCGGTGAGGGGGGTGAGGACCCGGCCCGTGCCACACCACGGCCTAACGGGGATAATGCGTCCTCAGCCATCAAGCAGGTGGCGTCTGGCCGCTTCGGTGTGACGGCGGAATATCTCAACAACTGCCGTGAGCTGGAGATCAAGGTCGCACAGGGAGCCAAGCCGGGTGAGGGCGGGCAGCTTCCGGGCTTCAAGGTTACGGAGCTGATCGCCCGTCTGCGTCACGCCACACCGGGCGTCACGCTGATTTCGCCACCGCCGCATCATGACATCTACTCCATCGAAGACCTTGCCCAGCTGATCTATGATCTCAAGCAGATCAACCCGGATGCGACCGTGACGGTGAAGCTCGTTGCCCGGACGGGTATCGGGACCATTGCCGCTGGTGTGGCCAAGGCGAAGGCCGATGCCATCCTGATCTCCGGCCATTCCGGTGGGACGGGGGCGAGTGCCCAGTCTTCCATCTATTATGCCGGTCTGCCGTGGGAAATGGGGCTGAGCGAGACCCATCAGGTGCTGATGCTCAACCGTCTGCGTCACCGGCTGAAGCTGCGTGTTGATGGTGGAATCAAGACCGGGCGTGATGTGGTGATCGCCGCCATGCTGGGGGCTGAGGAGTTCGGTATCGGTACGGCGGCTCTTGTGGCGATGGGCTGCATCATGGTGCGGCAGTGCCATACCAATACCTGCCCTGTTGGTGTCTGCGTGCAGGATGAGGAGCTGCGGAAGAAGTTTGAAGGCACGCCAGAGAAGGTCATCAATCTCTTTACGCTGATTGCCGAGGATGTCCGTAACATTCTGGCCCGTCTGGGGTACCGCTCCCTTAAGGAGATCATCGGGCGGACGGACCTGCTGCATCAGGTCTATCGTGGCTCGGACTATCTGGATGATCTGGACCTCAATGCGCTGCTGGTGCAGGCCGATACGGGCGGCTTTGCCCGACACTGCACGCTGGAAGGCCGCAATGAGGTGCCGGACACGCTGGATGCGCAGATCATCGCTGATGCCCAGCCGCTGTTCGAGCGGCGGGAGAAGCTGCATCTGCACTACATCGTCCGTAATACGCATCGTGCGGTAGGGACGAGGCTGTCTTCGCTCATCACACGCCGCTTCGGCATGGCCAGTCTGCCGGAAGGGCATTTGACACTCTCCCTGCGTGGGTCTGCCGGTCAGTCTCTTGGGGCTTTTGCCGTGCAGGGTCTGCGCATCGAGGTGGAAGGCGATGCCAACGACTATGTCGGCAAGGGGCTTTCCGGGGCCACGCTGGTGCTGCGTCCCAGCAGCACGACACCCTGCGCCACGGAGAAGAATTCCATCATCGGCAATACGGTGCTGTACGGGGCTACAGCGGGTGCCCTGTTTGCTGCCGGTCAGGCCGGAGAACGCTTTGCCGTGCGGAACTCCGGTGCCGTGGCGGTGGTGGAAGGCTGTGGCTCCAATGGCTGCGAATACATGACTGGTGGTACGGTTGTTGTTCTGGGCAAGGCCGGGGACAATTTCGGGGCTGGCTTTACGGGTGGTACAGCCTATGTGCTGGATCGTGACGGTGATTTCCCGGGCCGGGTGAATCACGACACGGTCATGTGCCAGCCTGTCACGGCCCAACGCTGGAAGGACGAACTGCGAGGCCTTGTGGAGCGTCATGAGCGTGAGACGGGCAGTGCCTATGCGGCTGATCTCCTCCATCACTGGGATGAGATTCTGCCGAAATTCTGGCATGTCGTGCCCAAGGATTATGCCCGCATCATTGGGTATGAAGAGGCTGATCTCAGGAGCCTGTCTGCCTGACAGGGGATGATGACCGACCGGATCTGTCAGGCCGGGTGAGGGGGCTGTGAAAGAAAAGAGAGTTTTCACAGCCTTCCGGCTTGGCTAGTCTGACGGGATGATAATATCTCTTCGCAAGACACAGTCCCTTGCCCGTCTGCCTGAAGGCGGGCTGGTTTCAGTTCCAGAAAGTGCAGCGGCTGCGCCGGTGGCGGCTCCCCGCTGGGACCTTTCCGACCTCTATGCGTCCCCGGAGGACCCGGCCATTGAGTCGGATTTCATCCGACTGGAAGATGAGGCCAGAGCGTTCGAGACCCGCTGGAAGGGAATGCTGGGCAAGGCCTCACCAGCTGATCTGGCTCATGCACTTCAGGCCTATGAAGTGATTGAGGAGGGGATGGGGAAGATCGGTTCCTATTCCCAGCTTCTTTTCGCTGCCCATACGACTGATCCTGCCTGTGGTCGTTTTGCCCAGAGCGTGCGGGAGCGTCTGACGGCCATTTCTGCCTATCTGCTGTTTTTCCCGCTGGAACTGAACCGGCTGGATGATGCAGCCCTTGAAACAGGCTTCCAGAACTGTGAAGAACTGGCTGAATGGCGGCCTTACCTGCGGGACTTGAGGGTTTTCCGCCCTTATCAGCTTTCCGATGAGATCGAACGTGTGCTGATGGACATGGCCGTCTCTGGCCGGAATGCGTGGGTGCGGCTGTTTGATGAAACCATGGCCGGGCTGATGGTCTCTTTTGAGGGGAAAGACCAGCCGCTGGGCGATGTGTTCAACTATCTGACGGATGGTGACCGGACGAAGCGGGAGGACGCTGCCAAAGCGATCAGTGCTACTCTGGCGGCCAATAACAGGCTGCTGGTGGGTATCACCAATACGCTGGCCAAGGACAAGGCGACGATTGACACCATGCGGGGCTATCCCCGTCCTGTCAGTAGTCGCAACCGGGCCAATATGGTGGAAGATGAGGTGGTGGATGCGTTGGTGGATGCTGTGCAGTCATCCTTCTCCCGCCTGTCCCATCGTTACTACGGCATGAAGGCCCGCTGGCTGGGGCTGGAAAAGCTGGAACACTGGGACCGTAACGCCCCGCTGCCGGACGTGCAGGACAGGCGGCTGAGCTGGGATGAAGGCAAGGCCATCGTCCAGCGTGCCTATCAGAACTTTGATGAGGAAATGGGCCGTCATGCCAGCACCTTCCTCAATAATCCGTGGATTGATGCGGCTGCCGTGCCGGGCAAGTCTTCCGGGGCGTTTGCCCATCCGGTTGTGCCTTCCGTGCATCCCTACCTGCTGATGAACTATCATGGCCGTCCCCGTGACGTCATGACGCTGGCTCATGAGATGGGGCATGGCATCCATCAGATGCTGGCCGGGAAGAAGCAGGGCTATCTCCGTTCTGATACGCCGCTGACACTGGCTGAGACGGCTTCCGTCTTCGGTGAGATGCTGACCTTTCAGTCCCTGCTGGATGCGGAAAGTGATGCAAAACGCCGTCATCATCTGCTGGCCTCCAAGGTGGAGGACATGCTGAACACGGTCGTGCGGCAGATCGCTTTCTACCAGTTCGAGGTGCAGGTGCATGATGAACGGCGCAGCGGCGAAATCTCCGCCGAGCGTCTTGGTGAAATCTGGCGGGACGTGCAGACACGCAGCCTTGGGCCGGCGTTTAATTTCACCCCGGATTATGATCTGTACTGGTCATATATTCCGCATTTCATCCATTCACCTTTCTATGTGTATGCCTATGCCTTCGGGGACTGTCTGGTGAATGCGCTTTACGGCGTGTATCAGGACAGCCCGGCAGGTTTTGCAGGAAAATACAAGGAGATGCTGGCTGCTGGTGGCACATTGCGCCATCAGGAGCTGCTGGCTCCGTTCGGGCTGAATGCTGGTGATCCGTCTTTCTGGAATCGTGGTCTGGATGTCATTTCCGGGCTGATCGACCAGCTTGAGGCTGAACCGGCAGCGTGAAGATGAAAGCCAGCCTGCATTTTGTGGGCTGGCACATTGCCTGACAGGGCAACAGGTAAGGGTTGAGACTATGGCACGTGAACGTGACATCGACAGGACGGGTTTTGTCGATAACATGCAGCGTATGTTCCGGGCTTCCAGCATGGTTGGGGGCGTGGCGGCACGTATGGCGGGCCATAAGTTGGGGTTGCGCAGCAATACGAACAGTCATGCTGAGGAGTTGCGCCACGTTCTGGGGTCCCTGAAAGGCCCGATGATGAAGGCCGCCCAGCTTCTTTCGACCATTCCCGGTGCCCTACCGGATGAATATGCCGAAGAGCTGGCCCATCTTCAGGCCAATGCACCGCCCATGGGCTGGAATTTCGTCCAGCGGCGCATGAGAGCCGAGCTGGGGCCGGGTTGGGAATCCCGCTTCCGGTCATTCAGTCACGAGGCCGTGGCGGCGGCGTCACTGGGGCAGGTGCATCGTGCCGCTCTGGCTGACGGGCGGGAGGTGGCCTGCAAGCTGCAATATCCCGGCATGGCCGGGGCCATGGAGCAGGACCTCAGGCAGCTGAAGCGGGGTCTGGGTGTGTTCAGTCTCGTAGGCAATGCCATAAGGCAGGATGAGGTCTATACCGAGCTTGCCGAACGGATGCGGGAAGAGCTGGATTACACACGGGAAGCCAGCCATCTGCGTCTCTACAGGCTCATGCTGGCGGACGTGCCAGAAGTGACGGTGCCTGCTCCGGTAACCGGGTTGGTTACGGAGCGTCTGCTGACGATGGACTGGGTGGGTGGCCGCTCTATGAAGTCCGTTCTGGAGGAGCAGCTGCCACAGGAAGAGCGCAATGCCATTGCGGTTGCGCTGTTCAAGGCATGGTATAAGCCCGTCTATCATTACGGTGTCGTGCATGGTGACCCGCATATGGGCAACTTTACCGTGCGGCCGGATGGAGGGCTGAATTTGCTGGATTTCGGCTCGGTGCGTATTTTCTCGCCCCGTTTTGTCGGGGGTGTCCTGTCTCTCTTCGCTGCCCTGCGGGATAATGATGAGGAGCGGGCCTATGAGGCCTATCATGACTGGGGCTTCAAGGACATTTCACGAGAGCGGGCAGCCGTTCTGAATGAATGGGCGCGTTTCTTCTACCGTCCGCTCATGACGGATGAAATCTGCAACGTAGAAGAGAGCAACAATCCGCAGGAAGCCCGGAAGGTTCTGGAAAATGTCTATGATGGACTGAAGCGCACGGGTGGTATCACTCTGCCACGGGAATTCGTCATGCTGGACCGCTCGGCCATCGGGCTGGGCAGTGCTTTCCTGCGGCTGGGGGCACGGGTGAACTGGCATCGGCTTTTCATGGAGCTGACGCAGGATTTCAATGTGGATGTTCTGGCTGCCCGTCAGAAGGAAGCCCTGCGAAAGGCGCAGGTACAGCCTGCCCGATAAAAGAAAGGCCGGATGGGAAATGCCCGTCCGGCCTTTTCATCAGGGTGTTTAGGGAGACGCCCTTAGCGGAAGAACTTCTTCAGCAGGCTGCCACCGATTTCCTGAATCACATCCTGTTGAAGAGTTTTACCAAAGCTGGCAAAGCCGCCATTTTGCTCAGCGGAGCCTTCACCTCCGGACTTCTCACCAAGATGGCTGACCAGCCCCGCTAGCTGACCGACGAGGTCACCCGCATGACCCTGACCGTTCTGGAAGATGTTCGCCACCTGCTGGAGGCTTGCCGCCCATTCACCAGCCTGTGCATCGCCATTCTGGGAGGCATCCTGCATCTGACCGATCAGCCGATCAATTAGCTGGAAGGCTTCCTGCGCCGTGTTGCGGAACTGCGTGTAGCTCTGCTCAATCTTTTCGAGATCCATAGGTTCTGACCTTTTCGTAGAAGTGGGGTCTTGATAGGCAGTCAAGAGGTGGAACCAATGGTAAACGACCTCTCAAAAACTGTCAGTCTTTTTATGAGAAACAAGCTGCCCGATGGGGTGGTATCATTTTTCCCATCATTGGCATCTTGTGGCAGCGGGAAAATGCTCCCATTTAGGGCGCATGGCAGCTTCTTCGTCGTCCCGTAAAAAGAAAAAACCGGTCGCACCCCGTCAGACGGATTTTTTCCCAGAAAAACAGCCCGCCAAACCGAAGATTAACCGGTTTGTCGTTCAGTCGGATTATGAGCCTTCCGGGGATCAGCCGCAGGCAATTGCGGCCCTGCTGGAGGGGCTGGAAGCCGGGGAGCGGGATCAGGTGCTGATGGGCGTGACAGGCTCTGGCAAGACCTTCACCATGGCCAAGGTGATCGAGGCGGCGCAGCGTCCCACGCTCATCATGGCTCCCAACAAGACACTGGCGGCCCAGCTCTATAGTGAGATGAAACAGTTCTTCCCCGATAATGCGGTGGAATATTTCGTTTCCTACTACGATTATTACCAGCCAGAGGCCTACGTTCCCCGGTCGGATACTTTCATCGAGAAGGACAGCCAGCGCAATGAGCGCATAGACCGGATGCGTCACGCCGCCACGCAGGCTCTGCTGGAGCGCAATGATGTCATCATCGTGGCGTCCGTTTCCTGTATTTATGGTATCGGGTCACCGGAATCCTATGCCCGCATGAAAATCCGCCTTGTGCCGGGGGAGATCATCGACCGGGATGATCTGATCCGCCATCTGGTGGAGCTGCAATATCAGCGGAATGATCTGGCCTTTGAACGTGGGTCATTCCGGGTGCGGGGGGAGCAGGTGGATATTTTCCCCATCCAGAACGAGGACAGGGCATGGCGTGTCATGCTCTTCGGGGATGAGGTGGAAAGCATCACCGAGTTTGATCCGCTGACCGGCGAGAAGACGGCTGACCTGGAAGAAGTCAGCCTCTATGCCAGTTCCCATTACGTGACGCCCCGGCCTACGCTCAATCAGGCAATGGTCAGCATCAAGGATGAACTTCAGGAGCGCATTCGGTATTTCCGGGACAAGGGGAAACCGCTGGAGGAAGAACGTATCCTTCAGCGGACTAATTTTGATTTGGAAATGCTGGAAACGACAGGCGTCTGTAAAGGGATTGAAAATTACTCCCGCTATCTTTCCGGCCGCCGCCCCGGTGATCCGCCGCCAACCCTGTTTGAATATCTGCCGGAAGATGCCCTGCTGATCGTGGATGAAAGTCACGTCGGTGTGCCCCAGATTGGCGGGATGGAGCGGGGAGACCGTGCCCGTAAGGAAACGCTGGCCGATTTCGGGTTCCGTCTGCCCTCCTGTCTGGATAACCGGCCTCTGTCCTTTTCGGAGTGGGATGCCTTCCGGCCGCAGAGTATCTTCGTGTCCGCCACGCCGGGACCGTGGGAGATGGAGCAGACAGAGGGCGTTTTTGCCGAGCAGATCATCCGTCCGACGGGCCTGACAGACCCCATCACCATCATTCGCCCTGTGGAAGGGCAGGTGGATGACCTGCTGCATGAGGCGAAGGCGACCATTGCAGAGAATGGCCGTGTTCTCGTCACGACCCTGACCAAACGCATGGCCGAAGACCTGACGGAATATCTCTCCGAACATGGTGTAAAGGTGCGGTATCTCCATTCCGACATTGATACGCTGGAGCGTATGGAGATTATCCGGGACCTGCGTCTGGGAGCGTTTGATGTTCTTGTGGGCATCAACCTGCTGCGAGAAGGGCTGGATATTCCCGAATGTGCCCTTGTTGCCATTCTGGATGCAGACAAGGAAGGTTTCCTGCGCTCCCGTACTTCTCTGGTGCAGACGATTGGCCGCGCCGCCCGTAACGTGAATGGCCGTGTCCTGCTTTATGCGGACAAGGAGACGGACAGCCTGCGTTACGCTATTGAGGAAACGGCCCGCCGCCGGGAAAAACAGATGGCGTGGAACGAAGCACACGGCATCACGCCGCAGACGGTCCGTAGCCGCATCAGCGATACGCTCTTTCAGGAGGAGCTGGCAGGTAAGGAAGCCCCACCAGAAGCAGACCCGCAGCTCACTATTGACGAACTGCGCAAGAAAATGCGTGAAGCAGCTGCTGAGCTGGACTTTGAGCAGGCAGCCGCCCTGCGGGATGAGATTCACCGGCGGGAGGCCAGTGACATCGGCCTTATTGCTCCGGCCCCGGCGGCTCCGCAGAAGCAGAACAAGACACGCAAGACGACCAGACGAAAGAAGAAGGACTGACCATGCTGGAACTCAAGAGAGACGGGCAGAGCCTGACCATCCTGCCAGAGACGGGAGCCGCTCTTGGTCAGTGGCGGGTAGAGGGTCATGACATGCTTCGTCCGGTTGCCAATCCTGCCCTGCGGAACCAGAAAGGCGTGGCTGTTGGGGCTTATCCTTTGCTGCCTTACGTCAACCGGATTGCGGAAGGGCATTTTGCTTTTGGTGGAGAAGAACACAGGCTGACTCCCAACATGGAAGGCTGCCCGCATCCCATTCATGGCAATGGCTGGGAACATGAATGGCAGGTTGCTCATAAAACGGATAGTCATGCCATCCTGACATTTGATCACACGCCTTCTGATGATGCTGGTCGAGGGGAGTGGCCCTATGCCTATCGGGCGGTCATGTCTTACGAGCTGCGAGCGGACGGGCTGCATGTCTCCATCGTGATCAGGAACAGCGATAAGGTCGATCAGCCGGTCGGTCTGGGGTTTCACCCGTTCTTCCATTCAGAGGCGGGGTCCCGCCTGAAGTTCAGAACGGACTCGGTCTGGCTGACGGACGGTAACGGCCTGCCAGTTGAAAAGAAGGCCTGCGAAGGCGAGTGGGATTTCTCCAGGGGGCAGGCCCTTGAAGGGCGGACACTGGATAATGGCTTTACGGGTTTTGAGGGTGATGCCCGGCTGGAGCAGCCCGGTGGCCTGCCGACTCTGACTGTGGAAGCGGATCCCATTTTCTCGCATCTGGTTGTCTTCTCCCAGCCAAAGGATGGCTATGTAGCCATTGAGCCAGTCACGAGCATGACGGATGCCATTAACAGGCCAGAGATCGCCGGGCGTGGCGTGCATGTGCTGGCACCGGGGCAGAGTTCTGGCGGGATGATCCGTTTCCGTGCCGAGGCCTCACGCCGTCCGGCAGAAGGCTGAGCCTGATGGCGACAGAGAAGATCGCCCTGCACCGCTATCTCTCGCCACAGGGTGCGGCCCGGATGCGGGCGGAGCTGAAAGAGCTAACCCAGAAGGAACGGCCGCAGGTCGTAGAGATTGTTTCATGGGCGGCGAGCAATGGCGACCGTTCGGAGAATGCGGATTACCAGTATGGTAAACGCCGCTTGCGGGAAATTGACCGGCGCATTCGCTTTTTGACGAAGCGGCTGGATCAGGCCGTGATCGTGGACCCGGCAGCCCAGACCAACCGGAGCCGTGTCTTTTTTGGGGCGACTGTCTGCTATGCGGATGAGGAGGACCGTCATTACACCGTGACGATCCTTGGCGTGGATGAGGCACGGCTGGAGCATGGGGAGGTCAGCCTTCAGGCCCCCGTGGCCCGTGCCCTCATGAAAGCCGCCGTGCATGATGAGGTCACTATGCAGACACCATCCGGCCCCGTGCTTGTGGAAGTGCTTTCCATCGCCTATCCGGACCCGGCCTGATATGGTGGGTTTCTGAAAAAACCTGTTTGGTCCTGAACTGCTTTTGTGGAGTTATTCTTATGGTTCAGTCATCTCCCTCCCGGCGTCGTGTTGCAGTGCAGATGGACCCGCTGGAAGACATCAATATTGATGGTGATTCCACCTTTGCCCTTATGCTGGAAGCGCAGAGCCGTGGGCACGAGCTGTATGTCTATCACCCCACCACCCTGTCCCTGCTGGAAGGTAAAGGCACGTCAGGTCGTCTTCAGGCACGGGGCCGTAAGGTGAGCGTTCAGCGGAAGAAGGGCGATCACGCTGCTTTTGGCCCGGAGGAGGTGCTGGACCTTGGCTCCTTTGATGTCGTGCTGATGCGGCAGGACCCGCCGTTTGACATGGGCTACATCACGGCAACTCACATGCTGGAACATATTCATGGCACGGGTGAGGGGCAGGCCCTCGTGGTGAATGACCCTGTTTCCGTGCGGAATGCGCCAGAGAAACTGCTGGTCACGCATTTCCCCCAGCTCATGCCGCCCACTCTGGTGACGTGGGATAGGGAGGCAATTGCGGCTTTCCGGCAGAAGCACAAGGACATCATTCTGAAGCCGCTTTACGGTAATGGTGGTGCAGGCATTTTCCGGGTGAAGGAAGATGACGAGAATTTCTCATCTTTGCTGGAGATGCACTTCTCCCAGTCTCGTGAGCCGCTGATGGTGCAGCGTTACGAACCCGCCGTGCGGCTGGGGGATAAGCGCATTATTCTTGTGGATGGTAAGCCGATCGGGGCGATTAACCGTGTTCCGGCGCAGGGTGATGCCCGGTCCAACATGCACGTGGGCGGCCGTGCCGAGCGTGTGGAGCTGACGGAGCGGGATAAGGAAATCTGCGAGGCTATTGGTCCTTATTTGAAGGAACATGGCCTCATCTTCACGGGCATTGATGTGATCGGGAACTGGCTGACGGAAATCAATGTCACATCCCCGACGGGCCTTCAGGAACTGGATCGTTTTGATGGCATCAATAGTGCCGGGATGATCTGGGACTGCATCGAAAGCCGTCTGTCCTGATACGGTCTGACAGATAGGGAAGACTGGGAGGCCCGGCTTTGCCGGGCTTTTCCTGTTTATGGGGAGGTCGTTTCTTCAGTCGTGGCGTTTTTCGTCCGGCTTTGTAGCCTCATGGTGAGACTGCTGTGTTTCCTCGGTGGGGTGATTGTCTGTTTTGTCGGATGATGGATACAGATTATTTCTGAATGGAATGGGCATACCATCCGAGAAATAGCCATTTTCTACTTTTGCATCTTTGGGAAGCTTATCCCGGGTAAAACGGTTGACGAGCCAAGGGAACAGTTTCTCATGATAATAGACGACATAAAGGGCTATCCAGAAGAACAGGCAGAGAAGGGCCAGTATGAGGTTGAGATGCTTCATCGTATAATCCAGCTATGAGGTATGGTCCTGTATATGACAGGTAAACCAAATTTTTTCGCATAATATCGTCTGGATACCTTGTCAGCCAAGGGCGTTGGGGGGCAAGAAAGGGGCGGACTGATTGGTATCAGTAGCGATAATGCTCCCCGCTTTGTTGGGGGCAGACTGTTGAGGCTGCATTTTCATGGTGTCTTCCCTTAAACCCCGTTCTTCTCTCGATGCGGATAGCGTACGTGACGCCTATCGCCGCTGGGCCCGCATGTATGACAAGGTTTTTGGCGGTGTATCTGCTTTCGGGCGGCGGCGGGCTGTGGAGGCTGTCAATGCGCTCCCGGGTACACGTGTGTTGGAGGTCGGTGTTGGGACAGGGCTGGCACTACCTTCCTACAAGCCAGAAAAGCATATTACGGGAATCGACCTTTCGGAAGACATGCTTGCCCTCGCACGGGAGCGTGTGAAGCGGGAAGGTCTTCGTAATATAGATGAACTTATGGTGATGGACGCCGAGAATACCAGCTTTGCCGATAACAGTTTCGACATTGCGGTTGGCATGTTTGTGGCTTCTGTCGTGCCTCACCCGGACCTGTTGCTGGCGGAGCTGAAACGTGTCGTCAAACCCGGTGGACACATTCTTTTTGTCAATCATTTCCTTGCCCGGGGTGGTATCCGCCTGAAGGTGGAGAAGATCATGGCCCGTGCCTCTCGTGCGCTGGGCTGGCATCCTGATTTTGCCATTGAATCCCTCCTCCCGCCGGAGGATCTGGCCCGGGCGACCATTACCCCCGTACCACCCGCCGGGCTTTTCACCCTCGTGACATTGCCTCCTGAGGGGGCTAAATAAGACAGATCGCTGCCCTTCATCAGAAGGGCAGTATTTCATGAATGTAACAGGCTGGCAGAATAGAGTGACTTCAGGGCCGTTATTCCAGAGAGTATCTTCATTCCATCGTGGTGGGAGTGGCGGGGCATTTTTCCTGTTGGCACTCTTTGCCGGTATGCTGGGGGGCGTTATGGGTCTGCCCTTCCTGCATGTTCATCCTTCGGCAGGTGTTGTTGTCTCTCATGCTGTGTTGATGACATTTTATGTCGTCGCTCCTGCTTTTCTTGGCGGGATGGCGCAGTGGTTCCTGCCGGATCTCCTGAAAGGTGAGGGCATGGCCCTGCCTTCTGCGGCCCGTATCGGCTTTGGTGTGCTGGCGGTTGGAGTGTTCCTTCTGCCCATCATGCCCTTTGTCGGGCTGTCTCTCTGGAGTGTCGGTGTGCTGGCTCTGGCCTTCAATGTGGTGGCCACGGTTTTGGAGATGCGCTCCATTCCGTTCCGTGCTTTCCCGCCGCTGGTCTGGGCCTTTCTGGCCAATGCTCTTTCCATGCTCATCATTGCGCCGGTTCTTCTGGCGTTCCTGCTGCGGAGCGGGATGGCTGATGGAGGACCGGAGGCCCTGCTGACAGTCCTGCGTGGCAGCGTGGAAATGACCCTGCTGAGCGTGCCTTCACTCGGCATCATCATGGCGGCTCTCCTGCCAAGGCAGACGGGGCAGGGGTGGGTAAGTCGTTGTGCCCCTTATGCGTTTGGTCTCATGGGGCTTGTGCCTGTCCTGTTCTGGGCGGATCACCTGTTTGGTGAATTTTCTTCGTCTGCCTATAAGGTCAGTCTACTGGTAGGGCTGGTTCTGCCTTGTCTGGCTCTGCTGGTGGCGTTTGCCAGAGACCTCTGGCGTACGGCTCTGCCCTCCGGTCCGGCTGCGAGCTGGGCTTCTGGTGGGCTGGTTTTGTTGCTTGCCGGGTGGACGGCCATGCTGACGGAACCGCTCTGGGCAGGGGCGGGTGTGCAGCCCGGTGCCTTTATGTTGGGGGCAGCAGGGCATCAGCTGGCCATGTTCGGTAGTCTGTTGGCTCTAAGTGCGGCTTTTTATGGTTGGTGCGGAGTAAGGCTAGTCTCTCACGGGCGGTTCTTTGCTGCCTTCGGAATGGCCCATGCATTGGTTACATTTGTCGGGGCACTTTGCTCTGTTCTGCCGCAATTGGCTGTGCCAGCCGCTCTGTTGATGGGGGCCAGCCTGCTCATGTTTGCCCTGCCCGCTGGGATGGTGTGGTATGGTATGCTCGTTGAGCGGACCCAAGGGGTAATGGGGCTTCTTCGTAAACAGTAAGGCGTTTTTCCTATGCAGGCATCATCCAGCCTTTCGGCATCTCCACTGGCCCGTTGTTTAGGGGTGTTGCGTGTGGAGGGGCACGATGGTGATGCTGCTTTCCAGGACTGGATAGCCCTGCTTAAACCACGGGTGATCTCGCTGGTTGTCTTTACCGGGTTGGCTGGTATGGCCGTGGCACCGAGATGGCCATCCGTACCGGTTGGGCTGGTCATTATCGCCTGTATCTGTATCGGAGCCGGTGCGGCGGGTGCCATCAATATGTGGTACGACCGTGACATTGATGAAATCATGAAGCGCACCCGTGTCCGCCCTGTGCCTAGTGGACGCGTGGAACCGACTAGTGCGTTGGTCTATGCTGTTGTGCTGTCCGTGGCTTCGGTCGTGCTGCTTTGGCTGGCGACCAATTTGCTAGCAGCAGGTATTTTAGCCTTTTCCATTTTCTTTTACGGTGTGATTTACACCATGTGGCTGAAGCGCAGCACGCCGCAGAATATCGTGATTGGCGGGGCTGCCGGGGCTTTCCCGCCCATGATCGGTTGGGCCGCCACGATGGGGTCGCTGGATGTGCTGCCGGTGGTGATGTTCGCCATCGTTTTTCTGTGGACACCCCCGCATTTCTGGTCGCTCTCTCTCTATGCCTGCAAGGATTATGAGAGTGCGGGCATCCCCATGTTGCCGGTCGTGAAAGGCGCACGCCATACACGCTGGCAGATCGTTATTTATACCTTCATTCTGGGGGCTGTGTCCCTCGTGCCGAGTGTGGTGGGGCAGTGCGGTTGGTTCTATACGGTCTGTGCCAGTTTGCTGGACCTTGGCTTCATCTATTACGGGCTGCGTGTTCTGTTTGACAAACAGGATGACAAAGGCAACAGCCTGACGAAAGATAAGCCGGCCCGTCATGCGTTCCGCTATTCACTGGCCTATCTGTTCTTCCTTTTCTGCGGCCTTCTGATTGATAGGGTTCTTCTGGCATGAGCGATCATAACACTCCCTCCCGCCGTCAGGGCCGTCTTTTCGGCATTGTCCTCGGTCTGTCCTTTTTTACGCTGGCTTTGTTTGTGGTGGCTCTGTACCGGTTGTAATATTTGTTCGATGAACATGAAAAACCCCGCATTTCTATGTCCATTTGGGGCAGAAATGCGGGGTTTTTATTTCCGGGAGAGGACACAGTCTCTCCCGGTGGAAGGCTTGATTACCCAGCCTGCTGAATAGCGGAGAGGATCCAGTTGCCCCGGCCATCGGCACGGAGGAAGGTCCAGAGTTCCGTGATGGTCTGGCGTTCGGTTTTGCTGCCATCCAGGACATTGCCCATGCTGTCGGTCGTGACATCAATGGCGGAATATTGCAGAGCCACTGTGGCGTAGGTGATGGTGCCTTCCCGCCATGCCTCGGAAAGATCGCCCCGCAGGAACTGGACATCAGACACGATGTTGCGGGCACCACGGCTTGTCAGCTCGGAAAGCTGGTTGTTGAAGTAGCTGACCATTTCCGGCGTAGCCATACGCTGGAGGGACATCATGTCCTGTGCGCTCCATGCGGCTTGAATGTTGACCAGAAGCTGCTGGAAGGCACTGTAATCGTCAGGTGTCAGGGTTACCTCCTGTGAAGGGGCCTGCTGCGGCTGGCTGGAGAAGGGGGAGGCCCCACCGGCGGCACCAAAGAAGCTGGACCCACCAGCGGTATTGCTGGAAGAACCGTTATTAGCAGACCGTTTCCGCCAGAACTTGATAATCAGATTGATGATGAAAGCGACGACTAGCACCTGAATGATGAAGCCGAAGAAGGAGCCACCGCCCCCACCAGCACCGCTGAACCCGCTGAAGAAGCCGTGCCCGCTCAGCATCCCGAACAGTCCGGCCCCGAGGAAGCCACCGGCCAGTCCTGTCAGGAAGGGATGACGCATGGCAAAGGGAGGACGTGCGCTGTTGCCGAACATGGGAGCCGGACGGTTGAAGCCACTCTCTGGTGCAGGGGAGGAGTAGGATGGTGTGCGGGGTGTCATGCTGCGGTCCATTGGACGGGTCCAGCTGGGCGTAACACTGGTGCGGGGCGGTGGTGCATAGGTACGGGAGCCACGGCTCCCCATGGAAGACCCCATGCCCGCTCTGGCATCGGCTGCCGGGGCGAGGGCAAAGAGCGGCAGACAGAAAGCTGCCGTTGCGAGAGGAAGAAGACGAATACGCATAATCTGGTCAATCTCCAGCAAGACTCATCTGGTCAATACGGATGGTCGGGGCGTGATGGCCCATCATCAGGTTGAGGTCATTGGCGGGAATGAGCCGCGCAAACATGTCAAGCAGATTGCCTGCAACCGTAATACCTGAAACAGGTTCGGCAATTTCACCATTGCGGATCATGAAGCCTGATCCGCCTCGGCTATAATCGCCTGTCAGCATATTGATGGCACTGCCCATCAGTTCAGTGATAAGCACCCCCTCTTTAATATCATGTCTCAGTTCTTCAGGGGAGTGCTGGCCTGCATGAAGGAAGAGGTTGGACGTGCCGGGGTGAACACTTCCCCCGCCGCTGCGGCTGGCCCGGCCATTACTGGCAGGCAGGCCTAGCTTGCGGGCGCAACGACTGTCCAGCAGCCAGTGGCGGAGTTGTCCATCTTCTACGAGGTTGAGGGGCAGGCAGGCCGTGCCTTCACCATCAAAGGGACGGGAACCGGCAAGGCGGGGCAGGGTTGGGTCATCCGTAATGGTGATGCCCCGGTCAAAGACCGCTTTGCCCAATTTATCTTTGAGGAAGGACGCCTCCTGCACGATGGCAGACCCATTGATGGCTCCAGCAAGATGGGCCAGTAGAGAGCCAGCCACACGGGGATCGAACAGAACAGGGTAGAGACCTGTTTTGGGTCGTGTGGGGTTCAGGCGGGCAAGGGCACGGCGGGCAGCCTCGTGACCTAGTTGAATAGGATCTTCAAGGTCTGCCTGATGCACGGCATTATGGAAGGCATAGTCACGCTGCATCTGTGTGCCTGTGCCTGCCAGAACGCTGATGCCATAGCCGTGGCCACTACGCTGGTACTGTCCGGCAAAGCCCGCACTGGTGGCAAGAGCGACATCCTGAAGGCTCGTGCTGGCAGAGGCTCCGCTGCTGTTGGTGATGCCCTCATGCGAGAGGGCCGCTTCCTCCATCATCTGGGCTTTGCTCAGCAGGGCTTCCATGCTGGGCGGGGTGGTAGAATCAAGGAGGTCAAGCTTTGCAATAGCAGTGGCCGGAACGGGAATAAGAGGCTGGGCCGCCAGACCATCATCCGGTGAGGGGGGCACGACCTTCGCCATTGCACAGGCCCGCTCTGCCAACTGGGAGAGGGCCTCTGATGTTAGGTCGTTGCCCGCAACTGTGGCCACACGGCCTTCATGAAAGACCCGCAGCCCGAGAGAGAAGCTCTCTGCGTGGCGGATGCCTTCGGCCTTGCCCTGCCGAATCATGGCGGAACGGCTTTGCCCACGAATAACCACCGCATCAGCTTGATCGGCCCCATGCTGACGGGCGAGTTTCAGCGCATCATCAAGGTGCGAGAGAAGGGTGGTCATGCGGATTTCAGTGCGGCATGAATGGCGTCCGGTCCGGGGATGTTGCGAGCTGGCCCCATGGTGGTCAGGGTTGGTGCGCCATTGAAGATGGTTCGGGCTACGGCCAGCACATCTTCCTCAGTGACAGAATCAATTTTACGGATCATGTCCTCTGTGGAGATGATGTGGTCATGCACCTGAATCTGACGGGCAATCTGGGCGCAGCGGCTACCTGTGCTTTCCAGCGACATCAGGAGAGACGCTTTGAGCTGGGTACGGGCCCGGTTCAGTTCGTCTTTGCTGATGCCATTCTGGAGGTTGCGGAGTTCGTTCAGGGTAGCGGGAATGAGTTCATCTGTTTTGTCCGGTCCTGTTCCAGCATAGATGCCGAACATGCCACTATCTGCGAACGGGCTGGCGAAGCTGTAAACGCTATAGACCAATCCCCGCCGTTCCCGGATTTCCTGAAACAGGCGGGAGGACATGCCGCCACCCAGCAGGGTGGAGAGGATCATCGCACTGTAGTAGTTCTTTTCCCGATAGCCGGGGGCCGGGAACCCTATAAGGATATGGACCTGATCCAGCTTGCGTTCCGTCTGTTTCATCCCGCCGATATAGCGGCCCGGTACGGCCTGCGGGGGCGTGTGTGTGGGTAGGTCCGCAAAATGGGTGCGGACGAGGTCAACCACCTCATCGTGATGGAGGTTCCCTGCCGCAGCGATGACCATGTTTTGCGTGCTGTAATGCTCGTGCATGTAGGCCATCAGCGTTTCTCGGCTCATGCTGGCAATGCCATCTTCTGTGCCGAGAATGGGGCGACCCATGGGCTGGCCGGGATAGGCACATTCCTGAAAATGGTCAAAAACGATGTCATCCGGCGTGTCATTGGCCTGACCGATTTCCTGAAGGATGACACCACGTTCCCGCTCCACTTCCTCCGGCAGGAAGGTGCTGTGGGTGAGGATGTCCCCGATCAGGTCCACGCCGAGGGGGAGGTCATTCTTCAGAAGCTTGACGTAATAAGCTGTATTTTCCCGTGCCGTATAGGCATTGAGATACCCCCCCACATTTTCGATTTCCTCGGCAATGCGGATGGCAGAGCGGCGTTCTGTCCCTTTAAAGGCCATGTGTTCAAGAAAATGGGCAGCCCCGTTGGTGGCTTCGCTTTCATGGCGGGTACCAGCCGCAACATAGGCTCCGAAAGAGACGGTTTCGACACGCTCCATCCGTTCCGTCACGATGTTGAGGCCATTTTCAAGAGTCGTACGTCTGATCTGTTCGCTCATGCAGTTCTGCGTGTCCATTCTGAAAGAAGAGGCTGAAGGTGCCTGCAATATGGGGGGCCGGGAGTCCTTTTTCCATCCCCTGTGGCCCGGAGGGGGGGGATAGGGATGGAAAAGGGGGACAGCCTGACAAGGCCATCCCCCTTTATGATGCCTAACCAAGCAGGCTTATGCGGTCTGGTTATTCCGGTGTTTGCGGACAGCCGCTTTAACCTTTTCGAGGTCATTGGGGAGGACCTCATAACGCTCCTTGCGGGAGAAGAGGTCTGCCAGATGTGGCGGTAGCTCTGGATGGATGCCTGTGGCCTTCTTTACGGCATCGGGGAATTTGGCCGGATGCGCTGTGGCTGCGGCAACCATCGGGATGCCGGCTTCACGGAAGCGGTGCCCTGCGGCTAGTCCGATGGCTGAGTGAGGGTCGGCCAGATAGTGGCTTTCGGCGAAGAGCTGCTTCATCGTGGCGGTTGTCTGCTCGTCACTCAGGGCGACACCGTGGAAGGTCTCCCGTATCTGCTCCCACGCATCATGTGGCACGGCCATGCAGCCCGTCTGACGGAACTCTTCCATGATAGCTCGGCAGCGGTTGGGGTCACGCCCCAGCATTTCGAACAGCAGACGTTCGAAATTGGAGGATACCTGAATATCCATGGAAGGTGACAGGCTTGGCTCGACTTTCCGCTTGGTCATGTCGTTGTTGAGCAAGAAGCGTGTCAGGATGTCATTCCTGTTGGAGCCAACGCAGAGATGGTCGATGGGCAAGCCCATCTGGCTGGCAGCCCAAGCGGCAAGGATATTGCCAAAGTTCCCGGTCGGCACGGCGAAGGAGACCGGGCGGTCCGGCCCACCAAGGGCAAGGGCGGAGCGCACATAATAGGGAATCTGCGCAGCAATGCGGGCCCAGTTGATGGAGTTGACGGCGGAGAGTGAACAGTCCGTACGGAATGCCTCATCAGCGAACATGGCTTTGACCATGTCCTGACAGTCATCAAAGTCGCCTTCCACGGCGATGTTGAGGACGTTGTCCTCCAGCACGGTGGTCATCTGCCGCCGCTGGACCTCTGATGTGCGGCCATAAGGATGCAGGATGACGATGGAGACATGCTCCCGTCCCCGGAAGGCTTCAATGGCGGCGGAGCCTGTATCACCCGATGTGGCACCGACGATGGTGACATGGTGGTTACGCTGTTTCAGTACATGTTCAAAGAGGCGGCCGAGCATCTGCATGGCCATATCCTTGAAGGCCAGTGTCGGGCCGTGGAACAGTTCCAGTGAGAAGAGGCCGTCTTCCACTTCCACTAGCGGGGCCACAGCGGCGTGGTCGAACTTGCCGTACACATCCCGGGCCATTGTGCGGAGCGTGTCACGGTCTATGCTGCCCTCGGTGAAGAGGCCAATAACTTCCGCTGCAAGGTCGGCATAGGAGAGGCCACGCCAGCTTGTCAGGGTCTCGCGGGGGATGTGGGGCCAGTGGTCGGGCATGTAAAGCCCGCCATCGTCAGCCAGACCGCTGAGCAGAATATCGGAAAAGTCGGGGGCAGCGGCATCCAGTGTGCCGCGGGTAGATCGATAACGCATAAACTTTACTATAACACCGAAATGTCATCAGGGCAGGGTAATTTCCAACAGATGCTGGGGATTGGGTGTAGAAGCAGGATTTGTGCCACCTGCTGATGCAGCGGGGTTCGTTAAAACAGCCAGCTGCCCCTGTTCCCCTGTACGGCCTTTGAGCAGGGAAATGGCCTGAGCATCATAAAGTCTGTCATCATGCAGCAGACGCCAAGGCAGACGGTCGGCTCCGAAGGCCAAGAGGTCTCCGTGGTCAATATCGACCATATAAATGGTGTCATCCCGGTTGATGGTCATACCGCCAAGGCTGGGGGTCCGCCGCCAGTTTGTCATGGCTTCTATGCGTTCAGCCGGGCCGAGGCTGGAATCGGTCAGGATGGTGGTGCCGATTCGATAAAGTGGCCCTGTTGGTGTCTGATAGAACAGCCAGTTCTTGCTACGGTCCAGCAGAAGAAAATGCACATTGCCGCCTGTTCGGGACTGCCCCTGTGCGGTGGTGACAGGCTGACCGTGGCGCATGAGGGGAGCGTGGCTGCTCAGGGAAGGCGCACCTTCTAGCAGGCGTTCAGCATGGCCGCTCTGTAGGTCAATGACGACAAAAGCCGGAACGCCATCATCCACCAGAAAGGCCTTGTTGTCCGTTACCTGAAGGGCCGAAATATGACTGCCAACTGCCAGAGTGGAGCCAAAACCGATATGGTTGAGAATGACTCCCGTATCGGGTGCGATATTCAGCAGGGCCGGTTGAGGGGCCTGAGTTACGGCCCAGAGGCCTTGTGCTGTCGCCGTTAGGGCTGTGATGGGGGGTAATTCGTCCATCAGGATAGTGAGATGCCCATCCACGGGGTCTAGCCTATAGATCTTGCCAGTCACGCTTAGGGCGAAGGGAGAGCCATCTGGCAGCGAACTGAGAGAGGCGGCCAGAGGCTGGCTCAACTCATGTTCGGCAGTAATCTGGGCCTGCGTATGGGCATCCTGCCACGGGCGATCTGCCCTTGCAGCAGGGCTGAGCCCCAGAAAAGCGGCCGATACGATGAAGGCTGAAGTCAGCAATGAGGACAGACGTATGTGCATGGCAGGTATCTGGGGGCTCTTTGGTCGTTTTGCAAGTTCCGTCCGGCCGGGAGGGGATGGAGGTTGGAGATATGAAAGGAGCATGGCCAACAGAAAACCCGTAAAAGGTGCTGTGAAGGCCCAGAGAAACAGCCCATCTAGCCCATTTAGTAGGAAGGCCATGGTCAGGCCGCAGACGGGCAGGAGCAGACGTAGATATTTCTGTAGTGTACCGGCAGGAGGAAGGTGACAGGGATTTTGCCGCCTGTAGCTTGGAAGTTGGTTGAGATAGAGAAGCCAGATAACGGCCCATAGACTCATGAGGATGAGGGAAAGGATCATGCTGATCTCTTTTTAAGGGGCCGGAGAAGAACAGACAGGCACGCTACCCCGATGCAGGTTGCAAGAGTATCTACAGCACTGAAGAGGAAAGGGCGACCTGTATGGAGAGGGCGTGTCAGCAGATCGAGGCCTGTGGTGCTTACTCCCAGCGTGGCCAATAGAATAAGTTGCTGTATGGCGGCCCGTTGGAAAAGGCAGGCATGTAGCAGCGATAGCCCCCAGAGGCCGAAGAACAGCCCTTCTTCCCACAAGAGGGCGGGAAGAGTGGGGGGTGTAGGTAGGCGTGTACTCCAGAACAGGGCCAGCGTTGCTAGAGGTAGCCCCAAAATGGTGGCTGTGGTGAAGGCGGTATAGCTCTGCTGGAGAATGCGCCGGACCATGGAGATTGTGGAAAGATGGGTGATGTTGTTCCGTTCAGATTGAAGGAACAGGACCATACCGGAACCAATGATGATACAGCTTAGCAGGCCGCTGAAACAGTAGAACCAACGTGTCGCCAGCCCTGCCCAGCGCAGATTATGAAGCCCCAGAAAGACACTGTGCAGTGTGGGGCAGAGTGAGCGGAGGGGCATGGTGGCGTGTGAGGTTGTTAAAGCCTGACGCTGAAGGCAGAAATGCAGATTGTCTGGGGCATAGAGACTGACGTAGTTGCCTGTCTGCATGAAGAAGCCATCAGCTATGGTGCCCCATGTCTTTTGCCCGGTGTTGGCCAGCGTGGTCAGTGTGTCGGCTGGGATGGAAAGAGGAGTGGAACTACGAGTTTGATGGCGACTGGCATGACCTGAGGAATGATGTGGGGGGCTGGCCAGATGAATGAGTTTTTGCGCCTGTAGCACGGTACCGGATAGTCCAATGACAAACAGGATGGGCAGGCTGAGCGTTCCACCTAGCAGATGGAGGTCCAGCCAACGCCGCTGGCGGGCGGCATGAGGGCGGAAGAGAAGCAGGTCTGGTAGGAAGCGGCGGAGCTGAAGCCAAAGGCCGGTGAGCAATGTGACAAGTAGTGAAATGCCAGCCAATACCGTCACGATCTGCCCCCACGGGGTGGGTAAGTAGAGACTACTATGCAGAGTTACAAAAAAAGTCCCACCGGGAACATCGTGTTCGGGCAGGGGCTGGCCAGTGTCGGGGGCAAGGGCAGGGCCAAGGAATATATGGCCGTCATAATGCCAGAGGCGAAAGACGGGGTCCCGGGGAGAGGGAAGCTTTAGAAAGGCAAAGGTTCCTGCATCAAGCTGTTCTTTGAGCTTTTGTCCGGCCTTTGTCAGCCCGGATGAGGTCATGGAGGGTAGGGGGGCATGCAGGGCTGTGTGGGGCTGCATCCAGTCCTGTATCTCGGGAGAAAAGCAGGCCAGAGAGCCGGTGAAGCAGAGGATAAAAAGAAAGACTCCGGCCGGGAAGCCAATCCAGCGATGGAAAAGACGCAGGATAGAGCGGAGTCTGGGAGACATACAGGCACAACGTCTTAATATTAAGAATTATTCTCAATTTCCTACTGTTTGTTGAGCGGCCTGTAAATGGGAAAGGCTGGAGATCGGAGAAAAATGTATAAAAAATAAAAACATTACGTTTTTTTTATGGAAAGTTATTGAGAATAATTTTCATTCCCATATAAGGCATCGCTCAATCAGTCTCACAATTCAGGATGGGCGTATATGGCTATCTCTTTTCGTTTTTCTTGCAGAACTGCCGGTTTCTGGTGCCTGCTGGCAGGCAGCACACTGGCCGGGCATCCTGTCTGGGCTGCTGGAGATGAAGGAGGAGAACGTTTTATAAAAGGTCTGACAAAACAGTCTGATCGGTCGGGTGGGAAGACTGACACCCGGCAGAAAACGACTAAAAAGCTTCAGCAGAGGGAGGAGGCACCAAAGGAGACCATACTCGTCAAGGCACGGCGGCGGGAGCAGATGGAAGTGAAGCTGGGGGGACAGGCGGGTGTCCTCGGCAATAAGAAGGGGCTGGATGTCCCCTTTAATTTGCGCAGCTACACGTCCAGCATGATTCTGAACCAGCAGTCCCAGACATTGGGGCAGGTGCTTCAGAACGATCCTTCCGTACGGACGACTTACGGTTACGGTAATTTCTCGGAGACCTTCATCATCCGTGGTCTGCCGGTTTATGGGGACGACGTGGCCATCAACGGGCTGTACGGGATCAGCCCGAGGCAGCTAATTTCTCCCCAGTTGTATGATTCGGTGCAAGTTTTGAATGGGGCTAGTGCCTTTATCAATGGGGCAGCACCGGGGGGTACGTCTGTCGGTGGGAATATCAATCTTCAGTTCAAACATGCTGGGAGTGACCCCATTGCACGGGTAACGGGGGATTACACCAGTACCGGTCAGGGCGGTGGCAGCCTGGATGTGGGGCGTCGTTTTGGCAAGGATGAGCAGTTTGGTATCCGTTTCAATGCGGCTGGTATGGACGGGCAGACATCAATCTCCGGTGAGCGGCGTCATTCCGTTGCGCTGGGGCTGGATACGGATTGGCATAATGAGAATACCCGCATCAACCTCGACATCAATTATCAGAACCAGAATGTTCAGCAGGGGCGTGGTTCTGTTGTGCTGGGTTCTAGCCAGACATCGGTTCCTCGACCCACGAGGCCGGGTCGTAACTGGAGCCAGGGGTGGAGCTATGAGGACATGCATTATGTGTTCGGCCTGCTGAATGTCGAACATGACCTAAACAGTCATGTCATGCTCTACGGCACCTTTGGCGGTATGACTGGCCATGAGGAAGGAAATTACGACACAGTCTATGTCACTGACGGGCAGACAGGGGCAGGTTTTGGCTATGGAGCCTATATTCCGTACCAGCAGACCAACGAAAGCACCCGTGGCGGCGTTCGTGCCCATTTTAGAACGGGCTTGCTGAAACATGAGGTCAATGCCGGTGGGTCGGCTCTCTGGTCAGAGGCGTCTACGGGGTATGCGGGTGGTTACCTTGGTAGTACGAATATTTACAATCCCGGTATTCAGGAAAAGCCGGATTCCGTTCATCGTATTTCCGCAACGCCCAGTGCAAAAACACAGCTTTACAGTTTGTTCTTCTCGGACACGATGTCCTTCTGGCACGATCGTATCGCTGTGACGAGTGGTTTCCGGTACCAGCATATTCTTCAGAACAGCTATCAGTACACGCCAACTCATTACAGCCGGGATGCCATCACGCCCGTGGTCGGGCTGGTTGTTCATGCGTCCCGTCACGTCTCTTTCTATTTCAACCGGGTGGAAGGCCTGAACCAGGGGTTGCAGGCACCGGCGAAGAGTTCCCTCTATCCTAATCTGGTGAATGCCCAGCAGTTTCTGTCACCAACACGGACCGTCCAATATGAGGTTGGTGGGAAATACGACATTGGCCGCTTTAGCGCCTCTCTGGCCTTCTATCGGTTGGATCGTCCTACAGGTCTCGTAGAGGATTATGGGAATGAACAGCTCTTCAAGGCCAGTGGGCGGCAGCGCAATCAGGGTATTGAGCTGAATCTTAATGGCGAGATTATCAAGGGGCTGCGTTTTAATGGGGGCAGTGCTTTGATTCAGGCCAAGCAGATCAAGGGAGATTATGCTGGTAACAAAGCGGTCGGTATCCCGGGTTATACCATTAATGGGAATCTGGAATATGACATTCCCTTCGTCAAAGGTCTGACTTTGACAGGGCGCATCACCCACACGGGCCATCAGTGGGTCAATGCTCAGAACTCTTTGAAGATTCCGAACTGGACAACCTACGATCTCGGGGCTCGTTATACCTTCCTGATGACACCGAAACGCCCAGTGACGTTCCGCTTTGGTGTGGAGAACCTCACCAACAGCCATTACTGGGCCTCATCTTACACGGCCTTCAGTAGTGTGAACGGGTATCTGACCCAAGGGTTGCCAAGGACGTTTAAGGCGTCTTTCTCAACAGATATGTAAAGCAGAAAAAGGCAGGGCCATGTTCGTTTCGGGCATGGCCCTGTCCTTTTCAGGCGGCATCAGCCTCCATGTCGTGGAGTGTTTCCAGCAGGGCGACCTGAAGCCTGTCCTCTGCCTCGGTGGTCAGCTTGTGACCCTCTGCATCAGTTACATAAAAGACGTCCACGGCCCGCAGGCCATAGGTCATGACATGGGCTGAGGAAATATGCAGTTTCAAGCGGCTGAGTGTGGTGGTGAGGTTGTGTAGCAGGGCCGGTCTGTCCCGCCCGTTGACTTCTACGATGGTATAATTTTCAGAAGCATCGCTGTCGATCAGAACACGGGACGGAATGTGAAGGGCTTCCAGCCGGCGGGGAAGCGGGAAGCTGGCCGCACTGAGTGTCTCCTTTGGATCAATCGTTCCTTCCATAACCTGCATGATGGTGCTGTGAAGCCGGTCGAGATGTTCGGACTCCATAAAAGCTTGCCCATAGGGGTCATGGAACCAGAATGTATCAAGGACCATACCATTATTGAGGGTATGGATGCGGGCATCAGCAATGGACGCCCCACAGACGGCCAGCGCACTGGTAATGCGGGAGAAAAGTCCCGGTTGGTCTTTGCAGAAGACGGTCAGTTCTGTGATGCCCCGGTCGGGGAGCGGGGCGATGTCCACGATGATGGCATCATTCCGTCCTTCAGCCCGATGGCGGCTGACAAGCCCGGCATGGCGGATATGGCTCTGAGGGTCGAACCCCAGCCAGTAACCGGGCCGTCCCAGTTTCATGAAGTGGGCAATATCAGCCGCAGACATACCATCATCTGTAAGGGCTTGCTGGATGAAGGTCTTGTTATGGTCCACCCGCTCATCATCTTCCTGCGCCTGAAGTCCGCCCTCCAGCACATCGGCGATGCGGGTATAGAGGCGGCCTAGCAGAGTAGCCTTCCATGCGTTCCATGCTCGGGGGCCAACCGCCCGAATATCGGCAATGCTGAGCAGCAGGAGCATCCGCAGCCGCTTGGGGGACTGGATGGTGTCAGCGAGGTCCAGAATGGTCTGGGGGTCATCAATGTCCCGGCTGAAAGCGGTGCGTGAGAGCAGAAGATGGTGTAGTACAAGCCAAGAGACCGTATCGGTATCGCTGGCGGAGCAGCCAAGCTGCTGGCAGATATGCGTGGCGATGTCTGCACCGATTTCGGAGTGGTTCCCGCCACGTCCCTTGCCGATATCATGCAGCAAAGTGGCAAGATAGAGCAGCGGGCGTTGCGTCATGGTGCGGGCTAATCTGTAGGCCAGCGGTAGTTCATCCGCCATGCGGCTTTGTTCGATCATCCGCAGGACATGGATGGCCTCAATTGTGTGCGCATCCACGGTATGGATGTGGTAGCCGTCAAACTGTGTTCGCCCCAAGATGCGGGACCAACCCGGCAGAAGGTGGGAGAGAATTCCTGTCTCATTAAGCAGCGGCAGCCAGAAGATACGGTCCTGCCTGTGGTCATGACCATTATTAGACGGTGAGGCAGCTGTGGCGGGTGAAGGAGGCTCGGCTGCGGGGTCGCAGAGCAGTTTGATAAAGAGTTCGGAGGCTTCCTTATTATGGCGGAGTGAAGCACTGTGCCGCTCGAAACGGATAATCTGCTGGATGGCAGCCGGATGTAGGGCTAGCTGATGACGGCGGGCACAGTCTAGAAAATGGAAAACTGTTATCGGGTCCCGCACGAGGGCCAGTGGATTGGGTAGGCTCAGGCAGCCATCAATGCACTGGAAACCGTCTGGACCGGGTTCCACCCGTGGGGGGCGTTGCTGTAGCTGGTTGCGCAGGTGCAGAAGAATAGCTGGCTGGAAGACATGGGTTAACCGCATAACGGCCCGAGCCATGAGGAAGTGATGACGCATGAAGCGTTCCACCCCTCGCTGATGGCCATGATTACCATACCGCATTCGGGCCCCGATGATGGGCTGAACATCGAAGGTCAGCCGCTCCTCATTGCGACCGGTGGTGTAGTGGAGGTTGAGCCGAACTGTCCAAAGGAAATTCCAGAGGCTATGAGTGCGGGATATTTCCCGTTTTGTCAGCAAACCGAGCAGAGTGCAGGCGGGGGCCAGCCCTTGGGCACGTTGTAGGTTGGACTTTACAGAAAGTCCGTTCCCCAGAACGGCATAGCCAATCCAGTTGAGGACCTGAAGGTCCCGCAGTCCCCCTTTCCCTTCCTTGATGTGAGGTTCCACCAGATAGGGTGTTTCACCGAATTTCTGATGCCGTTCTTCCCGCTGGGCAATGGCCTGTAGAACGAACCGTTCCAGTGCAGGGCCTTTCAGGTGGGCTTCAAGTTTTTCCTGCAAGGTGAGAACGAGTTTTTTCTGCCCATAGAGAGGCCGTATATCCAGCAGGGTTGTGCAGGAGGTCTGGTCTGTTTTGGCCATCTCCATGGCACTCTCGATAGTGCGTGTGGCATGGCCGACCCGTAGCCCGAGGTCCCAGAGTGTATAAAGGACATACTCAATGGCTGCGATGAGGTCTTTAGAAGGGGTCTTCGCTGTGAGAAAGAGTAAGTCCACATCACTGAAAGGAGCCAGCAGCCCCGCCCCGTAGCCCCCTGTGGCACAGAGGCAGAACATCTCACCGGTGCCATCTTCCTGTAGGGAATGATGCAGCCCTGCATAGTCGGCCAGTTCTTTAATGATATGGTCCATGAGCAAGGCGAGGTTGCGGGCTGTTTCTACGCCGTTTGTTTCGCGCTGCTCAAATTGTTGGCGGATGCGCTCCCGCTGTATGCCGAGTTCTGTTCTTAGCCGTTCTAGAGCATCCTGACGGGGAATAGCGGGCTGCCAGCCCGGCGGAGAGGAGGTAGTGGCAGTGATGTGAGCAGACATGACGGCTCTCTTATTAGCAGCTGGTTTTGGCGGGTTCGTCAGGATATCCAGCGGGTCATTCTGCATCCGTAACATCCATTTTGGCAAGGCCGTCGATCATGCTTTTCAGCTGATAGAGGGCGGAGTGGGCCTCTCTGGGAGAAAGGGAATCCGGGTCCAACGCTTCAATCTCTTTATGTAGAGCTTGGAGGGTTGAGAATGTGTCATCAGGTAGGTAGTTGCTGGAAGGCGGTGGATCATCCGGAGGGATGGATGTTTCTAGTGAGGTTTGCTCAAAAAGAGGCAGACTAGCGGGCTGACTGTTCTGGCCACGCTCAGTTTCAAGGCGGGTCAGAAGGCTTCGCGCCCGTTGAAGGACAGACGCTGGAATTCCCGCCAATTTCGCCACATGCAGGCCCCAGCTTTTTTGGGCCAGCCCGGGCCGGACCTCATGCTGGAAGACAACATGGCCTTTCCATTCCTTTACAGCCATGGTGCAAGCGGCCAGACGGGGCAGGGTTTCCAGCAGTGCCCCAAGCTCATGGAAATGAGTGGCAAAAATGGTACGGCAGCGTAGTTGGGAATGAAGGGCTTCCAACGTGGCCCAGGCGATGGAGAGGCCATCAAGAGTGGATGTTCCCCGTCCAATTTCATCCACCACCACAAGAGAGCGAGGCCCTGCTTGATTGAGAATGGCGGCTGTCTCGGTCATTTCCACCATGAAGGTGGAGCGGCCTCGGGCCAAATCATCCGCCGCTCCCACACGGGAGAAGAGACGGTCTACAATGCCGATTGTGGCTGCTTTGGCCGGAATGGGAAGACCTGCTTGTGCGAGAATGACGGCCAAAGCATTTTGACGCAGGAATGTGGATTTCCCGGCCATGTTGGGGCCTGTCAGCAGGATGGCATGTTTTTCCGGCGGCAGGGCGCAGTCATTGGCGATGAAGGGCGTGTCATGGGTTGCTTGCTCATGTAGGGCTGCTTCCACCACGGGGTGACGGCAGGCCTGAAGGCTGAAATCCTGCCCGTCTGTCATGGTGGGGCGGCACCATGTGCCACGATTCATGATGCGGGCGCAGGAAATAAGGGCATCCAGTTCGGCCAGAGCGAGACCAATATCATCAAGGGCCGGGGTATTCAGGCAGTGCCGGGCGAGGTCGGCAAAGAGATGACGCTCCAGCTGGTCCGCTTTTTCTGACGCTTCCAGAATATTTTGATTGAGCGACGTCAGTTCTTCATTGGAGAAACGGGCCAGACTAGCCGTGCCCTGCCGTAGGCTCAGCCCTTCATGCTGGCGCAGCTTACGGCCTGCCGTTGCGGGAACTTCGATGACATAGCCAAGTTGGTTGTGATGGCGGATGCGGAGGTTGGTAATCCCATATTCTTCCGCCAGACGGACTTGCAATTGGGCGATCAGGCGGCGGCTATTGTCCCGGAGGTCACGTTGGCGGTCCAGTTCGGCATCAAAACCCGGAGCGATGACCCCGCCATCTTCAATCTTGACGGGTAGTTCAGCGTTTAGGGCTGCTTCCAGTCGTTCCAGCAGGGCATCGGCTCGCCCGTACAGGTTGGCCCCGATATGACGGATACGCTCTGGCATGTTGGTTTTGGCTAATGTGCCGAGCAATTCGGTAATCTGGTTGGCAGCCCGGAGCGTGTCACGGATGGCGGCAAGGTCCCGTGGGAGGGGACGTCCGCTGGAGATGCGCCCCAAGGCACGGGCCGAATCGGGAGCCTGTTTGAGGATGTTCCGCAAGGTACCTGCGGGTTTGGACTGCTGGTGCAGCCAGTGCCAGCCTTCTTGCCGTCCAGTAATGAGGGCAAGGTCCGTGCTGGGGGTACTGACCCAGTGGGCCAAAAGGCGGGTTCCGGCGGCTGTGGTTGTTTGATTAACGCTGGAGAAGAGCGTGTGTTTGCTGCCACCATCACGGGACTGGAGAATGTCGAGGCTGCTTCGGGTGGCGGGGTCTAGCCCCATGATGCTGTTTAGCCCATGATCGATGGGTGGAGCCAGTCGGGGGAGTTTACCCGCCTGACTGCGGCGGACATAATCTAGCAGTACGGCACAGGCGATGATTTGTTCATCACTGAAATTCCCCAGAGCATCCATCTGGGCGACCTGATAAGCCCCCGTCACGGTGCGTTCTGCGGCCTCACGGCTGGGGCGTGCTGTGGAAGGGGTGATGATGCCGGCATGTTCGGTTGGAATCAGTGTCGGGTCGGACAGGATTTCCGAAGGGGCAAGACGGGCAAGGAGTTCAGCCAGCGTGTCCGCTTCCAGATGGAGCAGTTCCAGCGTGCCGGTGGAAATATCAATCCACGCTGCCCCAAGGCGATCCTTGCGGCGTTTATCCGGCGCAACGATGGCGAGGAGTGTGTTGGCCCGTCCAGCTTCTAGAAGTTCATCCTCTGTCAGGGTGCCAGGGGTGATGACACGGACAATCTCCCGGCGGAGCGGGCCTTTCTGTCCCTTGCGGGGAATTTCTGTTTGTTCGGCTACGGCGACCCGGAAACCACGGCGGATGAGTCGAGAGAGGTAAATCTGGGCTGTCCCGACAGGAACGCCACACATGGGGATGGGTTCTTCATCATGTGTGCCACGGTGGGTCAGAGTGATGTCAAGAGCAAGGGCGGCTGCGTGGGCATCACCAAAGAAAAGCTCGTAAAAATCTCCCATGCGGAAGAAGAGCAGGGCATCAGGCTCCTGATTCTTCAGGCTGAACCATTGTTCCATGGTCGGAGTGACCTTCCCCGTTGTTTGCGGGGGGATGGGAGGGACGGATGGTTTCTGATCGACCATGCAGGGAAAAAGACCTCACCGCTTTATTGAGACTGGATATTCTATAGAAGTTAACAGGTATTTAAATAGAAATGCGACCATTTTCTTATCATGAGGTGGTGAGGGAAAGGCTGACTTTACGGTGAGATGCTAAAAGAATCGTTTCTCTTGCCCTATTGCCATAACCTAGCCTGCGACAGCATGATAGTTCCATGAGTATTGCACCAGAAAATCACATCATTTTTGATGATGTCCTCCCGATGGCTCAGGGCCTGCTGGAGGCAGAACGGGATGAAACCGCCAATCTGGCCAATCTGGCCGCCCTGCTGTTTGAGGCAATGGCGCAGGTTAATTGGGTTGGCTTTTACCTGATGAAAGGGGAAGAGCTAGTACTTGGGCCGTTTCAGGGGCGGGTAGCTTGTACACGTATTGCCGTGGGTAAAGGTGTCTGCGGTGCAGCTGTAGCGGAGAGGGCTGTGCAGCGTGTGGCGGATGTTCACGCTTTTCCTGGCCATATTGCCTGTGATGGTGCTTCCGAATCAGAGATCGTTTTACCCATCATGAAAGATGGTGAGGTTTATGGCGTGCTGGATATCGACAGCCCTGTGAAAAACCGTTTCTCGGCAGAAGATCAGGAAAAGTTAGAAGGTTTTGTCCGGCTTTTGGAAGCTCATCTCTAGCGTTTTAGCCGCTTGAGCAGGCGGCTGCGGAGTTCTTCCAGACTCAGAACTCGCAAGGCAATGAGCAGCCCTCCATAAAGTATGGCACTACTGCCGATAAGGCAGAGCAGTACGAAAAGCCGGGGCAGGGCGTGCCATTCAGGTAGAGTGGGGGCCAACAGATTGGCACCACTCCACGCCCAAATGCCCATGATGAGGGTAGCCAGCGTGATGCGGGCCGCTCTCGACACGCTTTGGAAGGTCGGGCGGAAGGAATTCCGCCGCCAGAGTAGCCAGCCCAATGCAATCATGTTGATGATAGCTGCCAATGCGCTGGCGAGCGGAGGGGCGAGATGAGCCAGACTGCGGTAAAGTAGCAGGTTGAGAGCCAGATTAATCCCCATCGTTATGAAGCCGATGCGGACGGGCGTTGAAGTATCGCCTTCAGCAAAGAAGGCTGGGGCCAGTAGCTTGATGACGATGAAGGCAGGCAAGCCCAGCGCATACATGCGGAGTGCTGCTGCGGAATTATGAACATCCCGCAGGGCAAAGTGCCCGTAGCCGAATAGGGTAGCCATGATGTCTGGTGCCAGACTGAACAACCCAACCATGGCGGGTAGGCTGAGGAGCAGGGCATAATTCATGGCCTGATTTAGGCTGGCTTGCAGAGCAGGACGGTCATTGGCCGTGATGTGGCGGGTAAAGAGGGGTAGCAGGGTTGTCCCCAAGGCTGCCCCCAACACACCAAGGGGAAGCTGGTTGACCCGGTCTGCAAAGTAGAGCCACGAGATGGAACCTGTTGGCAGCAGGGTGGCGATGATGGTGTCGATGGTCAGGTTGATCTGTGTAACGCCTGAGCCGACCAGCCCCGGCAGCATACGGCGGAGTAGCAGTCTGATGTCGGCTGAAAGGGTAGGGCGGACCAGCGGCAGCATAAGCCCTGCTTTTTTGGCTGCCCAAAGCAGCCCAGCAAGCTGAAAGACGCCGGAAATGGTGATTCCCCATGCGCTGGCCGTTGCCACATATTGGTGCCCCCGGAAGGCTCCGATCAGAATGGCGGCAATTCCAACAATATTGAAGGCAATATAGGCCGCTGAAGCTGCGCCGAATTTTTGGCGGGCATTTAGGAGACCCGCCACAAGTGCCGCTCCGCAGATCAGCACTGTGTAGGGCATGGTGATGCGGGTAAGCTGCACGGCAATGGCAAAGCGGCCCGTACCCTGAGTCCGGAAGCCGGGGGCGATGAGGTCGATCACCCACGGCATGAAGATTTCAGCTAGAACAGTCAGCAGGCTAAGCCAGAGGAGCAGGAGGGAAAAAGCTTGTCCTGCCAGCAGCAATGCTTTGTTGGGGCCTTCTTTTTCGTACCGGGCGGTAAAGAGTGGCACGAAGGCGGCGTTCAGTGCCCCTTCTCCGAAAAGGCGGCGGAACATGTTCGGTAGGCGGAAGGCGATTTGGTACGCATCCTGCACCGGGCCAGCCCCCAGAAACATGGCCAGAAGCTGGTCACGCACAAGCCCTAACAGGCGGGACAGCATGGTCCAGCCGCCAACGGTAAGAAGGTGTCTGAGCATGGTCAGGTGTGTTTCTGGCTCACCCGCCGGATTTCTTCCAGAAGACGGGGGGACTGAGGGTCCGTCAGCGGCGTGAACCAGCGATGCAGTCTGCCTTGGCGATCAATGAGATATTTATAGAAGTTCCAGCGGGGGAGTGAAAGAAAGCCCCCTTCTTTTGCCAGCCACCTGAAGAGCGGAATGGCCTCTGTCCCTCGAACGACGGACCGGGCCGCTAGAGGGAAGCTGACACCGTAGCGTCGTTGACAGAACTGGCTGATTTGCTGTGCATTGCCGGGTTCCTGCTTGCCAAAGTCATTGCTGGGTACGCCGAGGACGACAAGCCCGTCCGGCGTGGAATGACCCATCTCCCGCCACAGTTTCTGAAGGCCCTCATATTGCTTGGTGAACCCGCATTCCGATGCTGTGTTGACGATCAGTACCGGGCGTCCCTGCCACTGGGAAAAGTCAATCTCTCCGCCTTCAAGGGCAGGTAGCCGGAAATCATGGAAACGTGTCATGAGGGTTCATCCTGATAGGGCGGGAATATAAGGCCGGGATACCAGTTAGGCAGGTTATTCAAAACAGGGTGGACGGTCCAACAGCTCATCTCGGGCTTGATGAGGTGTCAGCTCGCCAGAAATCAGGCGGGTGATGACATTGATGATGGGGGTTTCAATGTCAAAACGTTGGCCGAGTTTTTTCAGGGTCGGGGCGGTCAGCACGCCTTCAGCCACTGTGTCACGTTGGGCAAGAATGTCTTCGACATTCTCCCCGTGGCCCAGAGCGACCCCCAGACTGTAATTGCGGGAGCCTGCCCCTGTAGCGGTCAGAATCAGGTCCCCCATGCCAGCCAGACCGTACATAGTACGGCCTTCGCCACCCATGGCACTGACAAGGCGGGCTGTCTCGGCTAAGGCACGGGTGATGATGGCGGCTCTGGCATTTTCGCCCATTCCTGCACCAACGCTGATGCCCGCCCCAATGGCAATGACATTCTTGGCCGCCCCGGCGAGCTGAACGCCCAAAGGGTCGGTACTGGCATAGAGGCGCAGCGTGGGGGTGGTGAGACGTTGAGTTAGCTCTGTGACGAAGGTCAGGTCCGATGCTGCCAGAGTGGCCGCGGCGGGCATGCCTTGTGCGACCTCAATGGCGAAGTTGGGGCCGGAAAGGACCGCCGCCGGGCGACCGGGCATGGTCTGTGTGATGATGTCCAGTGGAAGCAGGAATGTTCCCTGTTCCATGCCCTTGCAGCAGGTAACAACGGGAACATCAGGTTTCAGACGCTTCTGAAGGGCCAGTGAGGTATCACGAAGGCCCTGCGTAGGAACAACAAGAAGGACAATATCGGCTTCGGACGGCAACTCACTGGTTACCGTGATGTTGTCCGGCAGGGTGATCTGCGGCAGGTGGGGCATGGTGCGTGTACCGTCTGGCACGGGGGTGCGTGTCCAGAGGGTGACGTGGGCAATTTGGGACAGGGTGCAGGCCAGAGCGATGCCCCATGCTCCGGCCCCGATGACGGCAATGCGTGGCTGGCTAGTCATGCGGATGGTTCCATCAGAGGGGAGGGCGTTTCCTGCGGATAAGGGCGGCGTTCATCTAGCGGCCAGCGGGGGCGGGGGGCAAGGGAAATATCATCCGGCACCTCCCCTTGTTTCAGCCGTTCAAGAGCGGCCCAGCCTATCATAGCGGCATTGTCGGTGCAGAGCCGTAGCGGCGGGGCGAGAAAGGCGATGTGATGCGCTTCTGCGATGCTCTCAAGCCGCTGACGCAGGGCTGTATTGGCAGCCACGCCACCAGCCACGACAAGGGTTGTTACTTGCGGGACCATGGTCAATGCGTTGGTGATGCGGTCCGCCATGACATCCGTCACGGCCTGCTGGAAGGAGGCGGCGAGATCAGCGGCGACCTGCCGGGGTAGGGCCTCCCGGCCATAAGGTTCAATATAACGTGAGACGGCTGTTTTGAGGCCGGAGAACGAGAAGTCGCAGCCAGAACGGCCTTTTAGCGGGCGGGGTAGGCTGTAAGCTTGCGGATTGCCCTCCCGTGCCAGTTTTTCCAACGCTGGACCACCGGGCCAGCCCAGCCCCAGCATCTTGGCCACTTTGTCGAAGGCCTCTCCAGCGGAATCGTCGATTGTGCCACCGAGGCGGCGATACTGGCCTGTATCTTCCACGGCGATGCACTGGCAGTGCCCGCCAGAAACCAGCAGTGCCAGATAGGGGAAAGTCGGTGCTTGTTCGCCCGAGCGCAGGGCAGCGGGCAGGCGGGGGGTAAGAATGTGGCCTTCAATATGGTTGATGCCCATGAAAGGTTTCCCACAGGCCATAGCCAGCCCCTTTGCGTAAGAGCTGCCGACAATCAGCCCGCCAATCAGCCCGGGGCCGGTCGTGGCGGCAAAAAGGGCGATGTCCCTCAGTTCCAATCCTGCCCGCTGGAGGGTCAGGTCCACCAGCTCTGGCAGAGCTTTCAGATGGGCACGGGCGGCCAGTTCCGGCACAACCCCACCTAGAGCAGCATGATCTTCCTGCGAGAGAACACTCTCCCCCAGCAGGGTACCGTGAGCATCCAGAATAGCGCAGGCCGTGTCATCGCATGAGGTTTCTATGGCGAGGAGCGGTGTCAGGTGAGAAATGTCAGACATGATTGGTTCATTATGACGGATTCTTCGGAGCATGACACCCCTTCCAGAATCGGTTATGGAAGGAACACCATGAATGCTTCAAACTTTTCCTCCGCAGCTCTTCAGAAAATTGCTGCCGAAGCGGCTCGCCGCTCTCATGTTCAGGCACCACCGGATCGCCGTAAGCTTCCTCTGCGGGTGGGGACACGGGCGTCCCCGCTGGCATTGGTGCAGACACGGCACTTCCTGACTCGCTTGACCCGTTTCTGTCCTGTTCTGCGGGATATGGGGGCGTTCAAGGAGGAGCAGATGCAGACCTCCGGAGACCTCAACCTCAAGGACCGTCTGGCGGAGATTGGCGGGAAGGGGTTGTTCTCCAAGGAGATTCACGAGCTTTTGGCTGTGGGTGGCATTGATTTTGCCGTTCATAGTCTCAAGGATTTGGAAACACACCTGCCGCCGGGGCTGGTGTTGGCCTGCACGATGAAGCGTGAAGATGCTCGTGATGTGTTAATGCTGCGGAAACGTGGCGTGACGGTTGATCCTGAAAGACCGTTCGACTGTCTGCCAGAAGGTGCGTTGGTTGGTTGCGCCTCTGTTCGCCGTCAGGCACAGATGCTTCATGTTCGGCCGGACCTACGCTTTACTCTGCTGCGTGGCAATGTGCAGACCCGGTTGGACAAGTTGGGGGCAGGGCACTGTGATGCAACGCTTCTGGCTTATGCCGGGCTGAAACGCCTTGGTATGGAAGACCGCATTGATGTGCCGCTGTCCCCCGATGTGATGCTGCCCGCCTCCGGGCAGGGCATTGTCGGTGTGACCGTGCGTGAGAGCGATCATGAGTTGCGGGAACTTCTGTCTGCTATTGAGGATCCGGAGGCTCGTGCTGTGGCCACGGCGGAACGTGCCCTTTTGGCGGAGCTTGATGGGTCCTGCCGGACACCGATTGGTGGTTATGCCCAGCTGAAGAATGGACGGCTTTCCCTCTCTGGTCTGGTGGCCAGTGAGGACGGCACCTTCCTGCTGCGTCGGGAATGTGAAGGCCTGCCAGAGGATGCCGCACGAATGGGCTACGAGCTAGCTTGCGAATTGCGGCGGGACACGCCGCCTGCCATTTTTGCCAAGATTGTCCAGCCATAACTCCATGCGTCAGGCAGTGCTTGTCACACGGCCTGAACCGGGTCTGAGTGAAACGGTCAGTGCCGTGCAGGCGCAGGGGTGGCGGGCGATCGCCAGCCCCCTCATGACGATGTGTCAGAGGCCTCCGATGGCGGACCATCCCTGTCGGGCCATGCTGGTGACGAGCGGGCAGGCTCTGCCTTTTCTGGTGAATCAGAACCGGGACCGCCTGCTGCTTACGGTAGGCAGCCGCACGGCACAGCGGGCCGAAGCAATGGGGTTCCGGCATGTCGAAGCGGCTTCTGGTACGCAGGAAGGGTTGGAAGTACTCTGCCGCCAGAAAGGCCTGAGCGGCCCCGGCCTTTTGCTGGCTTGCGGACGGGGGCGGCATGGTCAGCCGTACGGGGCTGAACTGGCGGCTGCGCTGGGGGCGCAACGGGTCGAGGCCTATCAGGTGCAGCCTGCGAAGTGTCTTTCCGGGGCGGTGCTGGAGGCTCTGGCCGCCGGGCAGGTGGGGGCTGTCCTTTTTTATTCCAGCGAGACGGTCTCTCTTTTCATGGAATTATGTCCGTCAGAGCTTCACGAACAGCTCGACCAGTGTCGGGCTATCTGTCTCTCACAGGCCATTGCCAGACGTGCCGAGGAGATGGGGCCGTGGGGATGTATTGAGGTCGGCTCACCTCTTGCAGCCCTTGGCGAGAATCACGAAAAAAGGCGGACCATCTAAGGCCCGCCTTTTCCATGCTCTGACCGTGATGGTCTGTAGCTCAGGCTTCGCCTTCCGGCTCCGGGAAGTTCTGTTCCTGCTTGGCCTGCCACAGAGCGGCAAAGTCAATTGGCTGGAGAGCAACCGGCGGGAAGCCGCCATCCCGTGTCACATCGCTGATGATGGCCCGTGCGAAGGGGAAGATCAGGCGGGGCACTTCCACCAGCAGAATCGGTTCGATGATTTCCTGCGGCGGGTTGTCCAGTGTAACGATGGCAGCATAGGCGAGTTCTGCGATGAAGACGACCGGTCCCGGCTCTTTGCCCTCTTCCGTCGGGGCTTCAGTAGCCTCGGTACGGATGATGAGCGTGACTTCGTAGATGGACTGTTCCTGCTCGATACGATTGGCCTGCACATCAATATTCACGCTAACCTGCGGAGGAGCCTGAAGCGACGTGAAGGTGACTGCACCACGGGGGACCTCAAAGGACAGATCCTTGGTATATTGCAGATTGATGGCCAGCGGCAGGGATGGCGGCGTGTTGTCCTGCGGGGTTTCCGGTTTTTTTGTATCGGGCATCTGAAACATCCTTGTGTGAACGTGCCTGCATAGGTGCCAGCGGGAAAAGTTGCCCGCCAGTACGGCGGACCGGCCTGCATTCTGCATGGGCGTGTCTTTCCAGCCGGTAGCATGTCTTGGGGGAAGGGCCAAGCAGGCAGGTCGCCTTTGTCTGCCCGTGCTGGGCTGGATACGGTGGAATGTCTTGAGATTGCCGCTGGGGCATCCTACCTTTAGGGCATGGTACGGGGAGGACTGTGTAGGTCTGTCTATACCCGGATGTGATGATTAGGACGTGAGATGACGGCTTTCCCTTGGGATATCGTTTTTTGGGCTCTGTTGGCTGTAGCCATAGGTAGCACTCTATTTTTTGTTCTGGGACGCCGCATGGGGGCTCAGACCATCCGGCAAGAGCAGGTACTCACCGCTCGTGCTGTCGGTAGAAAGCAGGAGAACGGCATGGCAGAGGCTCCCAAGCCTCCGCCGCTGCCTAATCGTGCTGGAGAGGAACAGAAAGCGACAGAATATGGGCTGCCACAGGCGGATACGCCGCTTGGGCAGGCTCTTGCCCGAGTCGGTGCGGATGTCAGTGGGTTTTCAGCAGAATATTTTCTTAAGAAGGCTGAAGATGTTTTTGCCCGTACTGTTAAAGCGTTTGCCTGTGCGGATATGTCCACGCTGGAGAAGGTATTGGCTCCCACCGTGCTGGAGGCTTTCCGCCATGTGCTGGAGGAGAGGCAGAAGCGTCATGAGCAGGTGCATTTAGAGCTGCGGCGTATTGAACGGCTGGATTATGTCTCTGCCGTTCCGGCGGATGAGAGTGGTCGTGTCTGCCGTCTTGGTGTTCGTATCGTGTCGTGGCAGGTCAGTTACTGTCGGGATGAGGGGGGAACCCTTGTTGAAGGAACGGAAGCTGTGACGGAGTTCCGTGACCGCTGGAGCTTTGAACAGGGTGTAAATGGCCAGTGGAAGGTGGTTGCAACAGAGGCCGAGTGAGGCTACCCCCGCTTTGGTAAAGTTGGCCTTCCTTGTGGGGAGGCCGGGTATGATGAAGGCCCGGTATTGTTCATGCCGGGGCGGGATGGCTCTGTTATGATAAAACGCTGTTTCTTCTCTGCTGGCCCGATGCTAGCTTCCTTGATGTCGTTGGCTCTGTCTGGGTGTATGCCCGGTGTGCCTACGGGGAAGGTGGACATTACGCCTATCAGTTTTGAGCAGCTATCCGGGTGGGACCGTGAGGATCATACTGGGCTTGTTGGTATGGTCAGGATGGAGTGTCTGCGTATCGCTCATCTACCAGCGGGAACGTCCCTTGGGGGGGCTAGTACCCTGCCTTATGGCCGGAACATGAAGGACTGGCAGAATGTTTGTACGGCAGCGTCTTCCGTACAGGCTACCAACAGAGCAGAAGCCAGACAGTTCTTTGAGAGTTGGTTCCAGCCTTATCTTGTAAAGCAGGATGCTTTCTACACAGGCTATTATGACCCCGAGGTTCCGGCCTCGTTGACACGGGGTGGTGAGTACCAGATTCCTGTTTATAGTCGCCCGAAGGACCTTCTGCGGGGCCGGAATGGGAGTGGGGAGCTGGAATATGGCCATTGGGTGAACTCCGTTTTCCGTCCCTATGATGACCGAGCCACCATTGATGCTGGCTCTCTGGAAGGCAAAGGCCTTGAAATTGCTTGGCTGAAAAGCCCTGTTGATTTGCTTTTCTTACAGACACAGGGTTCCGGCCGTCTGCGCCTGCCGGATGGGCAGCAGGTGTTCCTTGGCTATGATGGGCGCAACGGGCAGCCTTATGTTCCGATTGGTCGTGTGTTGGTCAAACGCAAGCTGATGAAACCGGAAGAGGTCAATGCCCAGAGTATCCGAGACTGGCTGGCTAAAAATCCGGCGCAGGCTACGTCCATTCTGGAGACAAATCCAAGTTATGTCTTCTTCCGCCGCACAGAGCGCACAGCGAATGAGGGTCCCACAGGGGCTTTCGGTCTTCCACTGACGCCACAGCGTTCCCTTGCCGTGGACAGACGGTTCATCGGGTATGGAATGCCTGTCTGGGTTGATATCAGTGGGCAGGATGCAGAGGGACATTTCGTATCATGGTCACGGATGGTCTTTGCACAGGATACAGGCAGTGACATACGGGGTGCCGCACGAGGGGACCTGTTCCTTGGCTGGGGGGATAGAGCCGCAAAAATTGCTGGAGACATGAAGAATCATGGCCGCATGATGGTTCTGGTTCCCCTGCCTGAATCCAAAGGAGTGAGCGGGCAGCCTGTTGCTGCTGTAGCTGGGGGCGTTCCAGCGGGGGTAGGACAGGCGGCCAGATGATACGTGCGCGTCGTGAGACGCTGGGGATACATACGCTCATCCGAGGGGATTGCCTGAGTGTCATGCGGCGTATGCCCGCAGGCAGTGTGGATGTAGTGGTAACGTCCCCGCCCTATAATCTTGGTCTGGCTTACCGTAGCTATAAAGACAGCCTTTCCGAGGAGAGCTATCTCGACTGGATGGAGGTCATTTGCTCCAAAGTGGCCCGTGTCATGCGGGATGATGGTTCTTTTTTCCTCAATATTGCCGGGTCATCTGCTCAGCCGTGGTTGCCGTTCGAGCTGATGGTTCGGCTACGGAAGCTTTTTACCCTTCAGAACCATATCTCATGGATTAAGTCCGTGGCGGTGGGGGAGGTGACGCATGGGCATTTCAAGCCAGTCAATTCACCCCGTTATGTTAATCGGAACCATGAACATATTTTCCATCTGACAAAACAGGGTGATGTAGAGCTGGACAGGCTGGGTGCGGGGGTGCCGTTTACGGACAAAAGCAACATACATCGCCGTCAGCATCGGGAGGATCGTCGCTGCCGAGGGGATACATGGTTCATTCCTTACGAGACAGTCCGTAGCAGGCAGGCCCGTTACAGCCATCCGGGGACCTTCCCGGTTGCCCTGCCAGAACGCTGCATTCGCTTGCATGGACTGAAACCGGAGATGGTTGTGCTGGACCCATTCATGGGGACAGGTACGAGTCTTATTGCGGCTGAGTCGTTGAAGATACGGTCTATCGGGATTGAGGCAGACACGACTTATGTTCGGTTTGCACGCAAGCGTCTGCGTGCCATGATAGCGCAGGGTGATGGTGCTGATGTGCTGATGGAAGACGGGGCGCAATAAGGTGGCAAAACGGGTTCTGGGTGATGATGAGGCGGCGTTATGGCGTGCTTTTGTGCAAGGGGTAGCCCCTCTGCGCAATCGGAAGGATGCGCCGAAAAAACCGGCTGAAGCATCATTCGGGCAGGAGGCGGGAACATCGCCCCACCGGTCGGCAGGGGGACGGATGACGGGGATGATGACCGTGCGTCTCGTGAGAGCCGTTCCGCCGGTCCAGCCGTCGACACGCCCAGCACCTCATGTAGGGGTTCGTGCGCCCGGTCTGGACGATACGCAATGGCGTCGCCTCTCCCGTGGACAGATTCGGGTTGATGCTCGGCTCGACCTGCATGGCTATATCGTTCAGGAAGCCTTTGAGGAGTTCCATCGTTTCATGCAGCGCAGTCGTGTCATGGGCTGGCGTTGTGTCGAGATTGTCACGGGACTGGGTAGTGGTGCCCGTGGAGGCAGCATCCGTCGGGAGCTGCCCCATTGGCTGCATAGAGCAGATATAGCTCCTATGGTGCTGGGAGTGGTGCATAGCCATCAGGGAAACCAAGGTGCTTTAAGGCTCCTTTTGCGGAAAAAACGCTAGGGCCGTGTAAGGAAGGCCATTCCGACCTTGGAGAAGCGGAAGAGGTTTTCTATAACGTTAGTATCGAGAATGATTATCAATTGAGATAAAGAATCTCGGTCAGCAGGAGATATGGTATCCCTGCAGGGTAATCTTTTCCGGGGAAAGGCATAACATCATGGTTTCATTGAAGACCCTGTTCGGCTCTGCCAGCGTTATGCTGGCGGCTCTGGCTAGCGGTATGGTGCCAGCCCATCAGGCTCAGGCAAAAGATGTTCGTGACATCACAGGGGCGGTTGTATCTGTTCCCGACCATCCCCAGCGTATCATTCTGGGTGAGGGGCGGCTGATTTACGCTCTGGAGCCGCTGGAAGGTAAGCATCTGTTTGACCACATCGTAGGGTGGCAGGGCGAATTCCGGGAAGCGGACAAACAGAATTACGAGCAGATGCTCAAGACATTCCCAGAGGCGGATAAGGTGGCTGTGATTGGTCGCACGACCGCCGATACAATAAGCCCGGAAAAGGTTCTGGACCTGCATCCTGACCTTGCCATTTTTAGCACGACTGGTCACGGGCCGGGGCAGGCTGGTGATGTTACGGCTCGTTTGAAGGCAGCTCATATCCCCGTTTTGTTCGTAGATTTCCGACAGGACCCGGTAAAGACGACTGTGCCCAGTATGCTGATTCTTGGGCAGGCTCTTGGCCGTGAGGCAGAGGCTAAGGCCTATACGGATTTTTACGAGGAGCGTCTGAAGCTCATCCGTTCTGTTGTGGACACCATTCCGGAGAATCAGCGTCCTACCGTGTTCATCAATATGCTGGCCGGGGCACGGCAGAGCTGCTGCCATACGGCTGGACGTGGCAATATGGGGGCCTTTATCGAGGCTGCCGGTGGCCGCAATATCGCTGCCGACCTTCTGCCGGGCTATATTGGTGACGTCTCTGCTGAGATGGTCATTGCCAAAGACCCGGATGTTCTGATCCTCGATGGCACACGGGGGCCGGGTAATAGCGGGCCGGGGTTGAAGATGGGCTCGCAGGTGACGCCGGAACTGGCACAGGAATCTCTCAAGTCCCTGTTGAAGGCCCCGGAACTGGCCGGTCTGAGTGCCGTTCGTAACGGGCGAGCCTACGGCATTTGGCATACATTCTACGATAGCCCGTTCAATATTCTTGCCATTGAGGTCATGGCCAAATGGTTCTATCCCGAACGTTTCAAGGACCTGGACCCGGATGCTGACCGCAGTCTGGTGCAGAGCCGTTTCACAGTGATGCCTAACAGCGGGACATATTGGATCAAGGCGGATGCCCACTAAAGAGAGAGAGACTACAACTGACGGGCCATCAGCCGAGATGGCCCGTCTTGCTGCGCGGCTGACAGGTATACAGGCATCTTATGTAAAGTTGACCCGCCATAGGGTGGGGCTTCTCTGCCTTCTGGCGGGGTTGATTCTTTTTTCCATCCTACTGGACTTTTCCCTCGGTCCGGCAGGGCTTGGCCCTTCGGCTCTGTTACATGCCCTTCTTAACCCTTCATCTGGTACTAATGCCGTCATCGTATGGCATATTCGTCTGCCATATGCCTTGATGGCCGCTCTGGTAGGAATAGCTCTGGGAATATCCGGCGGGGAGATGCAGACGGTTCTGGATAACCCATTGGCAAGCCCCTATACGCTCGGCGTGTCTGCGGCTGCGGCCTTTGGGGCGTCGTTAGCGATCGTACTGCACTGGCATATTCCTTATGTCCCGGAAAATTGGATGGTCCCGCTGGAGGCTTTCGTATTTGCTGTGGGGTCTGCGGGCCTTCTGGAGCTGGTGGCACGGGCACGGGGTCATTCCACAGCCATGGTGGTGCTGTTCGGCATTGCGCTGGTCTTTACCTTCCATGCGTTTGTGGCACTGATGCAGTTCATTGCTGACGAAGATGCGCTTCAGGACCTCGTATTCTGGACGATGGGGAGTCTGACACGGGCCGATTGGGGCAAGATTTCTGTGATGGCCATCGGCTGTCTGCTGGTTCTGCCCTTCTGTTTCCGGGCAGCTCCGGCCCTGACGGCCCTGCGTCTGGGGGAGGACAGAGCGGCCAGCTATGGCGTGGATACGAAACGCCTGCGGATGATGTCCCTTCTGCGTATCAGCGTATTGTCTGCTCTGGCCGTGTCTTTTGTGGGAACGATTGGTTTTGTGGGGTTGGTGGCACCGCATATCGCTCGCCGCCTGCTGGGGGAAGATCATCGCTTTTATCTTCCCGGCTCAGCCTTGTGTGGGGGGCTTATCATGTCGTTGGCCTCCATCGCTGCCAAGAACATTCTTCCGGGGGTTGTGATCCCGGTGGGGATTGTCACATCTCTGGTGGGGATTCCTTTCTTCCTTGCTGTGGTTCTGAGAAAGGGGGCCTGAGATGGTGAACTGTCCGACACATCAGCTTGAGGTCGAGGGTATCAGCGTTCATTATGGGCGGCGGCAGGTGCTGCATAATATGACACTCGCCCCCATGCGGGCCGGGCGTGTGACGGCACTGCTGGGGCCGAATGGGTCGGGTAAATCCACGCTTATGCGAGGTATTGCCGGATTGACCCGTGCGGAGGGGAAAATCCGTCTCGCTGAGCAGGACCTAACAAAACTTTGCGTGGGAGAGCGAGCTAAACTGGCGGCTTATCTGCCCCAGAGCCTTCCGCCTGCCGTGCATCTTCAGGTGATTGAGGCTGTGATGGTCGCCCGGCGTGCTGGCGAGGCTGTATCTGCTGAATGTGCCCTGCGAGAAAGCACGGATGTTCTGGAGGAGCTAGGCATCGGCAAGCTGGCCCTGCGCTATATGGACGAGCTTTCTGGTGGGCAAAGGCAGATGGTAGGACTGGCGCAAGCTTTGGTGCGTCGCCCAGCCATGCTGCTGCTGGATGAGCCACTGAGTGCGCTGGATTTACGCTATCAATTTGCCGTCATGGATGTCGTTCGGCGTGAAACACGAAAACGTCATATAGTAACGCTACTGGTTGTTCACGATTTGAACATCGCTCTGCAACGAGCTCATGATGTTGTCTATATGCGGGATGGCCAGCTTGTGGCACAGGGAGCTGTCATGGCCGTTACAACACCGGCGGTTCTGGGGAAGGTCTATGGTGTCCAGACCCGTCTTGAGGTCTGCCCCCGTGGGCTGCCTCATGTGCTGGTGGACGGTATTATGGGGGACAGTGCCTAATACGGTCAGTTGCCTCTTTACAACGTATGTATGGATAAGAGGCTCTGATGCGTTATCTGGTCACGGGCGGTGCTGGTTTTGTCGGTAGTCATGTCGTTTTGGCCCTGTTGGATGCAGGGCATGACGTGGCAGTCTTGGACGATCTGAGTACAGGGCACCGTTCTGCCATCCCCCCCGGTGTGCCTTTGTTTCGGGTTGATCTGGCTGATTATGAGGCCACATCGGGCGTCCTTGCTCAGGGGCCGTGGGATGGTGTGCTGCATTTTGCGGCACTGTCTCTGGTGGCGGATAGTGTAGAGAAGCCTTTTTACTATTTACGGCACAACGGCCTGACCACTCTCAATCTCGTTGAAGCGTGCGTAGCGCATGGTGTGAGGAAGTTTGTTTTTTCTTCCACGGCTGCGCTGTTCGGAGGGGCGGATGATTGCCCCAGCCTTATTTCTGAAAACGCCTCAGTTGAACCCGGCTCTCCGTACGGAGAAAGCAAGTTCATGATTGAACGCATCCTGCATTGGGCGGACAGGATATATGGGATGCGGAGTGCGTGTTTACGCTACTTTAACGCCGCCGGGGCAGACCCTGCCGGGCGAGCGGGTGAGGACCATCAGCCAGAAACTCATCTGATACCTCTGGCGATTGACGCCGCCTTGGGAGTTCGGCCTGCACTCAGGCTTTTTGGTACGGATTACCCAACTCATGACGGTTCTTGCATCCGGGATTATGTGCATGTTGCCGACCTAGCGGATGCCCACCTCAAGGCACTTGCTCAGATTGATGAGCGCAGCGTGTGTTACAATGTTGGGACGGGGCGCGGCTATTCGAATCTGGAAGTCATTGCCAGTGTCGAGAGGGTCAGTGGACGTGCCGTGCCGTGGAATGCTGCGCCGAGGCGGGACGGGGACCCTGTGCAGTTAGTGGCTGACCCCGCTTTGTTGCGTGCTGATACGGGGTGGACGCCGCAATTTCTGGAACTTGATCAGATTGTCGAGACCGCCTTGCGGTGGCGGGAAAAACACCCGCAGGGTTATGCTGACTGACCTTGATAGGTGAAGGAAGAACACGTCAAACGCAGGTATTCTGTGTTACGTTGCCACCAGAAGGTGCGGAGCAGGGCGGTCCGTAATTCTTCCTTCTGGCGGCTTGGATTATCAGGGCCAGATGACTTCTGGCGGCATGGACATCAGGATGGCTTCCGTATTGCCACCCGTCTTCAGGCCGAACAGTGTGCCTCTGTCGTAAAGTAGATTGAACTCCACATAGCGTCCTCGCCGTTGGAGCTGAGCAAGTCGGTCTTCATCCGTCCATGGCGTGAACATCCGCTTGCGCACAATCCCGGCATAGCTATTCAGGAAGGCTTCCCCCACGTCACGGGTGAAGGTGAAGTCATTAGTGAGGTTCTGGCTGTCCAGCCAGTCATAGAAAATGCCGCCTAGTCCACGGGGCTCATTACGGTGCTTTAGGAAGAAATATTCATCACACCATTTCTTGAAGCGGGGGTAATAATCCGGGTCATGCTTGTCGCAGGCTTCCTGAAAAGCCCGGTGGAACTCTGTGGCGTCCTCACGGGCTTCCGCACTTTTGGGGAACATGGGGGTGATGTCCCCACCGCCGCCAAACCAGCCTTTGGAGGTGATGATCATGCGGGTGTTGAAATGCGCCGCACTGACATGTGGGTTGCAGGGATGGGCTACCAGCGAGATGCCCGTGGCGAAGAAGCGGGGGTCTTCCTCTGCACCGGGGATGGTCTTACGGAACTCGGGTGAGAATTCACCCCAGACCGTGGAGACATTCACGCCGACTTTCTCAAAAACACGTCCCTTCATGATGGACATGACACCGCCACCACCTTCAGGCCGGTCCCACGCTGTCCGCTGGAAACGCCCCGGCTGTTCATGCCCCTTCAGGATGGGGGATTCTCCGCTGGCGGCTTCGTCTTCCAGAGCCTCATAAGCGGCGCATATCCTGTCCCGCAGACTTTCAAACCAGTTCCGTGCTTCGTCTTTCAGGCTGGTATGAGGAAGGTCGGGCAGGGTGAAGGGTGTTGTGGACGACATGAACCTCTCCTGATCATGCTGTGGTGGAGTGTAGTATCGTGTCCTTCCAGTAGGACTATAACTGTTCATAAGCTAAAAGCGTCTGTCTGGCTTACTGACTTTTCCTGCTGCTGTAAAAAGCAGGATAGGTCTTCCTCTTGATTTTTGGGTTGGTCTTCTGAAACAGTCTCCGCTATCTGATGAGAGATTGCCGGAAGGGTTGTGCGGGACTGATGGCCTGCGAGCGGCGACCGGGTCGAGGCAGGATGAAGTGAGGATTTATGGTAGCAGACAAGACGATTGAGCCCGTCATTGGTGTCATTGGGGGCTCCGGCCTTTATGAGATTGATGGGCTGGAAAACCGGGAATGGCGTCGTTGTGAGTCCCCCTGGGGTGCCCCTTCTGATGAGCTGCTGTTCGGTACGCTGGATGGTGTGAAATGCGTGTTCCTGCCCCGTCATGGCCGTGGGCATCCCATTCCGCCCTCCCGTCTGAATTACCGGGCGAATATTGATGCTCTCAAACGTGCGGGTGTGACGGACATCATTTCCCTTTCCGCTGTGGGGTCTTTGAAGGAAGAACTGGCACCGGGTCATTTCGTGTTGGTGGATCAGTTCATCGACCTGACACAGGGCCGCCCCCGTACTTTCTTCGAGGAAGGTTGCGTGGCGCATGTCAGCATGGGTGAGCCGGTTTCTGCTCGTGTGGCGGGCGTTCTGGCTGATGAGGCTGAGAAGTTGGGCATCACCGTCACACGGGGTGGCAGTTATGTTGTGATCGAAGGGCCGCAATTCTCTACCCGTGCCGAGAGCGAACTCTATCGTTCATGGGGTGCGTCCGTCATTGGCATGACGAACATGCCGGAGGCCCGTCTGGCCCGTGAAGCCGAGATGAACTACGCCACCGTTGGCATGGTGACCGATTATGACTGCTGGCATGAAGATCACGATCATGTCACGGTGGAGGCTGTGGTGCGCACCATGAAGAGTAACTCCAAACACGCACGGGAGCTTGTCCGCCGGGCTATTCCGGCTCTTGGTAAGCCTCGTCCCATCTGCACTGGTCCCGGTGCTGCTGAGCGCGCCTTGGACAACGCCATTATCACGCCGCCAGAAGCCAGAGACTTTTCCGTTCTGGCTCGTCTGGATGCTGTTGCTGGGCGTGTGCTGTTCAGCAGCTGAACAGAGCGTTCCAAAGGCATATAGAAAAGACCTTCCTGCCAGCCGGTGGGGAGGTCTTTTCATATGCTGTTTGTTCTAGAAACCGTGAAGCAGTCCTCCATCAACTGGGATGCAGGTACCGGTGATGTAGGAGGCCAGAGGACTGGCCAGAAAAGCAGCCATATGGCCCAGCTCTTCCGGCTGGCCGTAGCGGCCAGCAGGGATGCCGTCTTCTTTCTGTCTGCGGAATTCGTCGAGAGGAATGCCGGCCTTTTCGGCTCGTATCCTGTTTAAGGAAGCGATGCGGTCTGTTTCGAACCGCCCTGGCATGAGTGTGTTGACCGTCACGCCATCACGGGCCACTTCTCTGGCGAGGGTTTTTCCCCAGCTGGCTAGTGCTGAACGTAAGGCACTGGAGAGAACGAGGTTGGGGATAGGTTCTGCCACGCTGGTGGAAGATACCATGATGATCCGCCCGAATTGCCGTTGTCTCATGCATGGCAGATACTGGTCTGTTATCTGCATGATGGGCAGCAGCATTGTGGCAGCTTCTTTTTGCCAGAGTGCTGGGTCACATGCTGTAGCGGGTCCCAGAGGCGGGCCGCCACCATTGCCAATAATGATGTCTGTTTTCGGCATAATATCCCGCAGGGTGTTTAGACAGGCCTGCACGCTGTTCGGCTCTGAAAAATCTACGGCATGCCAATGCGGTGTGATGCCACTTTCGGAAGCGAGATCGTGGGCGGCCTGTCGCAGCCTATTTTCATCACGGGCCAGTAGGCAGGGGCGGACACCCTCTTGGGCTAGCGATCGGGCAATGCCTAGCCCAAGGCCTCGGCTCCCTCCCATGATGATGGCCGATCGTCCTTGCAGATGCAGTTCCATGATGGACTCTCCTGTCCTCTGGGGGATACCCCATCAGGGGCGTTCAGGGCAGTTTTCACCTCATTTGCAATTCGGGACAAGAGAGGAAGGAGAGGCGGCATCGTATGATAGGTGGCTCATATTAGTTTGTGATATTTTTCAGGTAAGAACGATTAAAAATCTCAGCTACCTCAGGGGGGTGAGTTCTTGACGCTGGAGGGGGGCGTCACTATCTCTCTCTCGCCCCGTGTGATCGGGGAGTTTATCGGTGCGCTGCTAGAATGAGCGCAATAACCCGGCTGCGCTGCTTTATGGAAGGGCCAGCCTAAAATGGAGTGATCCATGACGAAGTTTCGTCCCCTTCACGACCGTGTAGTGGTCCGCCGTCTGGACGGTGAAGAAAAAACCGCCGGTGGCATCATCATTCCTGAGACCGCCAAGGAGAAGCCGATGGAAGGCGAAGTCCTGGCTGTTGGTTCCGGTGCCCGCAATGAGCAGGGTCAGGTCGTGCCGCTGGATGTCAAGGCTGGCGACCGTGTCCTGTTCGGTAAATGGTCCGGTACTGAGGTGAAGATTGGCGGTGAAGATCTGCTGATCATGAAAGAGAGCGACATTCTGGGGATCGTTGGCTGAGCCACTTTCCGGAACTCTCTCTGACCATCTTTAAAGGAATTAGGTATAATGGCTGCTAAAGACGTAAAATTTGGTGCTGATGCCCGTGAGCGTATGCTCCGTGGTGTTGATATTCTCGCCAATGCCGTGAAGGTGACACTCGGTCCAAAGGGCCGCAATGTCGTTCTGGACAAGAGCTACGGTGCTCCCCGTATCACCAAGGACGGCGTTTCCGTTGCCAAGGAAATCGAGCTGGCTGACAAGTTCGAGAACATGGGCGCACAGATGGTGCGTGAAGTGTCCTCCAAGACCAACGATGTGGCTGGTGACGGTACTACGACCGCTACCGTTCTGGCTCAGGCCATCATCCGTGAGGGTGCCAAGGCCGTTGCCGCTGGCATGAACCCGATGGACCTGAAGCGTGGCATCGACAAGGCTGTTCTGCGTGTCGTGGAAGAGCTGAAGACCCGCACGAAGAAGATTTCGTCTCAGGATGAGATTTCTCAGGTCGGTACGATCTCCGCCAACGGTGAGTCCGAAGTCGGCAAGATGATTTCCGAAGCCATGGAGAAGGTCGGCCACGAGGGCGTCATCACGGTGGAAGAGGCCAAGGGCCTGCACACCGAGCTGGATGTCGTGGAAGGCATGCAGTTTGACCGTGGTTACATCTCCCCGTACTTCGTGACGAACACGGAGAAGATGACCGCTGATCTGGAAAACCCCTATATTCTGATCCATGAGAAGAAGATTTCTTCTCTCCAGCCGATGCTGCCGCTGCTGGAAAGCGTCGTGCAGTCCGGTCGTCCGCTGCTGATCATCGCTGAGGAAGTCGATGGTGAAGCTCTGGCAACGCTGGTTGTCAACAAGCTGCGTGGTGGCCTGAAGATCGCTGCCGTGAAGGCTCCGGGCTTCGGTGATCGCCGTAAGGCCATGCTGGAAGACATCGCCATCGTGACCGGCGGTCAGGTTGTGTCCGAAGATATCGGCATCAAGCTGGAATCTGTCACGCTGGATATGCTTGGTACGGCCAAGAAGGTGCATATCGACAAAGAGAACACCACCATTGTTGAAGGTGCCGGTGCTGCTGAGGGCATCAAGGGTCGTTGCGCCCAGATCCGCTCCCAGATCGAAGCCACGACATCTGACTACGACCGTGAAAAGCTTCAGGAGCGTCTGGCCAAGCTGGCTGGTGGCGTTGCCGTGATCCGCGTTGGTGGCAGCACCGAGGTTGAGGTGAAGGAGCGTAAGGACCGCGTTGATGACGCCCTGCACGCAACCCGCGCCGCTGTTGAGGAAGGTATCGTTCCGGGTGGTGGTACGGCTCTGGCCCGTGCAAGCCTGCTGTTCGATGACCTGACCTTCGAGAACGATGACCAGCGTGCTGGTGCCCAGATCGTCCGCAAGGCTCTTCAGGCTCCGCTGCGCCAGATCGCTCATAACGCTGGTGAAGACGGTGCCGTGATTGCTGGCAAGGTGCTGGAACTGAGCAACTACAACGAAGGCTTTGACGCCCAGAAGGGTGAGTACAAGGACCTTGTGGCTGCCGGTATCATCGACCCGACAAAGGTTGTTCGTACAGCCCTTCAGGATGCTGCATCCGTTGCTGGCCTGCTGATCACCACCGAAGCCATGGTCGCCGAGCGTCCGGAGAAGAAGTCCGACGATGCTGCTGGTGCCGGTATGGGTGGCATGGGCGGAATGGGTGGCATGGGAGGTATGGGCGGCTTCTGATCGCTCATTCTTCCCCATCCCGGTCCATTCTTGGCCGGGGTGGCCTCCTGTTACGACAGGTCAGAAAAAAGCCTCGCTCTTTCGAGCGAGGCTTTTTTTTTGTGGGTTACCGGTTCAGAAATCCGTCAATATCCTCCAACGCCTCGCTCAGTGGTAGCCGCTGGATGGGCACGCCATCCGGGAAGGCTGAGAGCAGGCGTGAGGGCATGCGGCTGTCCAGAATGACGAACACGCCCCGGTCATCAGCCCGGCGGATGAGCCGCCCGAAGGCCTGTTGCAGGCGCATCCGGGTGATGAGGTCGTCATAATCACCCGGTCTGCCGCCGGAGAGATGGCGGCGGCGTTCCCGGTGAAGTATGTCGGGCCGGGGCCAAGGGGTGCGCTCCATCACCACCATGCGGAGGGCTTCACCGGGGACATCCACACCATCCCGCATGGCATCTGTTCCCAGAAGGCAGCTATTGGTCTCGGTACGGAAGACATCCACCAGCGTGGAGTTGTTCATGGCGTCAATATGCTGGGCGTAAAGGGGGATGTTTTTCATCCCCAGTTTTTCATGAATACGGTGGTGAACCTCTTTCAGGCGGCGGATGGCCGTGAAAAGCCCTAAGGCCCCACCATTGGCGACTTCAAACAGGGCCTGAAAGGCCTGTGCCTGTATGGCAGCCTCTCTGGAAACATCCGTGATGATGTAGGCTCGTGTCTGGTGAGCGTAATCAAAAGGACTCATCAGAGCGGCCCGCATGGGGGGCTTGAGGAAGTGCCCCGTGCCCAGACGCCGCTCGGCTTTTTCCCATCCGGCTTCCCCGTCTTCCTCCGGGCTGCGGTCCCGCAATGTGGCTGAAGTGATGAGCAGTCCATGTGTGGTGCTCTGCAACGCACTGGCGAAGGGAATGGTCGGGTCCAGCCAGTGGCGGTTCAGGGCAATGTCGTGCCCTTCCTGCAAAAGCCGTGTGGCAGGCAGAGGTTCACGACGGATGAAGTCGACATAGGTGGGCAGGCTCCTCTGGGCGATCGGCTGGTCCATGATGGCCCGCAACATGCTGATCCAGCCCTGAAGACGGGAGAGGGCACGGCGGTACAGGCTGCGGATGGTGCCTTCCAGCCTTTGCTGGAAGCTGGTGTCTGGGTCTTCTTCCTGTTCTTCCAGAGCGTCCTGAAGCTGCCTGATGATCTGGTCCAGTGGGGTCACGATGTCCTGAAGGGCCGTAAGAAGAGCCTCGGCTCGGTCCCGTAAGGGGGCAGGGATGGGGTGCAGGTCACATTCCTGCCGTGCGTAATGGCCCTGCTCGCCCCGTGTCTGCATCTGTATTTCGGTGATGCGGGCATCAAGATGCATGTCCAGCATCTGGAGGAAGTCTTCGGCAGGCTGGGCCGGTGGGGCTTCCTCTATGGTGTCGAGGGAAAAGGTTTCTTCATCCTCCTCTTCGGCAGGTGGATCGGGAATATCGTCTTCGGTTGGAGACATGTCTGCGGGTTGTGGAGCGAGACGGGCCTGTCGGGCATCATGCAGGCGGCCACTCCAGCCGGGGCGTGGCAGTCCCTTCTGTGTGGCATATACAAGGTCCTGAAGGGCATCCCTGAGGGATGGAAGACGCTCCATCAGGTCTTCCATACGACGCATCAGCCCACGGGCACGGGAGCGTCCTCCCTCGGCCCCCAGTATCCAGCGGCGCAGATCAGCGGCTTCCAGCCCGGAAAAGACCAGCGAGAAGGCACTGTCAGCCGCATCGGGAATATGGTGGCCTTCATCAAAGACATAGCGGGTAGGGATTCCATTCTCATCGGCCAGATTGCCGGGGGCGAGTTCCTGCGGCAGCATGGCGTTCCATGCGGCCTGAGACAGGACAAGCGCATGGTTGGCAATGACGAACTGGGCGTGCTGGGCACGGCGTATGCCATGTTCGATGAAGCAGCTCTGATAATGAGGGCAGGCGGAATGGATGCATTCCCCCCGTCGGTCAGCAATCATGTTCAGCAGCCCATGCTGGAAGAGGTCGCCAAACCAGCCGGGGAGGTCCCCGCCCATCAGGTCACCATCTTCCGTGGTTTCAGCCCAGAGGGAGAGAAAGACCAGAGGGATGAGGCCATGCTGCCCCTGTGGCGGGCGGTTGAGCAGGGTCGTGGTGATGTCTTCCAGATTCAGCAGGCAGAGATAGTTTTCCCGCCCTTTGCGGATGACGGCGAGCTCATGCCGTTTTGTCGGGTCTGGGTAGAGGCGGGTCAGTTCCTGTTCAATCTGCCGTTGCAGATGGCGTGTGTAGGTGCTGACCCAGACGGCCCCGTCATTCTTTTCAGCCCAGAGGCTGGCGGGGGCGATATAGCCCATTGTCTTGCCCGTGCCTGTTCCGGCTTCGGCCAGCATGATGTTGGGGGCATTGGCAACGTCACGGGGAGTGAAGGCATAGCTGGCGGCAGACGCAAAATCAGCTTGACCGGGACGGGGTTCGGCATGCTGGCCCAGCAGGGCGGAGAGACGTCTGCGGGCTTCTTGCTGGCTGACGGGCTTGCTCCCTGCGGGGGAACGGGGTGCCCGTTCTTCCCACTGGGGCAGGCGTTTCCATATCCGTAGAGCATCTACTTCCTTTGCCCGGTTGGGGCGTGCCGTGCTTTCCGGGGCGGGAAGGGCGTCTTGTACGATATCGTGCCAGCTCCACCCGGTCTGCTGCAATGTGGGGAGCAGACGATGGAGCGTAGCAATTTTCTGGGCGGATTGCCCTGCTAGTTCATCAAGAAGATGCTGGGCAATCCTGTAAAGGATGTCAGCCTGTAGGGGGGCTGTGTCGTCCGGGGTGATGAGCTTCAGCTCAAGGGCAAGGCCACGGGCGGTCGGGGTGACATTGCGGGCAGGGTGGACGAGCAGGAAGAGTTCCAGAAGGTCCAACCACGGAGCGGGGGGTGGCTCGGGGGGGAGTTCCAGCAGACGGAGTGTGGCTGGCCCATGAATGAGTAGCGGCGGAGGAAGCTGACGGAGCGTGTCCCGGACTTCGGAAAGGGGAATGTCCAGCACCTCACCATCAGGCGTGATGAGGGAGGAAAGGCCATGCCGTGCGATCAGGGCCGGAGCGTCAAAGAAGGAGCGGAACAGGCTGGACATGTCCAGACTCATACACAGGAAGGCCCCCGCCTGCGAGGGGGAAAGCAGCGGACGGAATGCCTGAATACTTGACCAGAGGGGGGAGGGTTCATAATTAACATGGTCTTATGCAGAAAAAAACGCCTTCTCCCCAGAATGATTCGTCCCTCCCCAAGCTTTGGCCGTTTGAGGAAGCCCGCAAACTGGCCGCCCGTGTGGCAGACAGGGACCCTAGTAAACCGGTTCTGATGGAGACAGGCTACGGCCCTTCCGGCCTGCCTCATATCGGCACATTTGGTGAGGTCGCCCGGACGACATGGGTGCGGCAGGCATTCCAGAAGCTGACAGGTCGTAAGACGCGCCTGCTGGCTTTCTCTGATGATATGGACGCTCTACGCAAGGTGCCGGGGAATGTGCCGCAGCAGGAGATGCTGGCAGAGCATCTGGGGCTGCCGCTCTCCCGTATTCCCGATCCATTCGGTACGCATGAGAGCTTTGCCGCTCACAATAACGCCCGTCTGCGGCAGTTCCTTGATGCGTTCGGCTTTGATTACGAATTCGCATCTGCCACGGATTATTACACATCCGGCATTTTCGATGCAGCCCTGAAGCGTGTTCTGGAAGAACATGATCGCATCATCGAAGTGATCGCTCCCACGCTGGGCAAAGAACGCCGTGCGACCTATTCCCCTGTGCTGCCCATTCATCCTGAGACGGGCCAGGTCATGCAGGTGCCCATCATCAGTGTGAACCCGGATGCTGGAACGGTTGTCTGGAAGGATGAGGACGGAAAGAGCTTTGAAACGTCCGTCTATGGCGGTCAGGCCAAGATGCAGTGGAAGGCCGACTGGGCCATGCGTTGGTATGCGCTGGGTGTCGATTATGAAATGTCCGGCAAGGACCTCATCGACAGTGTGAAGCTGTCTTCCAAGATTTGCCGTATCCTTGGCGGTGAGCCGCCGCTGAACCTGACTTATGAGCTGTTTCTTGATGCCAACGGGCAGAAAATCAGCAAGTCCAAGGGGAATGGTCTTTCTGTTGAGGAATGGCTGCGTTACGGTCCTGCGGAGAGTCTGGCGCACTACATGTTCCAGCAGCCGACCCGTGCTAAGCGGCTTTATACGGACATGATTCCGAGAGCGACGGATGAATATCTTGCCCTCGTGCAGAAAGGCGAGCAGCAGAGCGCAGAAGAGTTCCTGTCCAACCCGGTATGGTTTGTTCATGAAGGCACGCTGCGCCCGCAAGATACCAGTCCGGTATCTTTCACGGCTCTTCTGAATCTGGCCAGTGTGGCGAATGCCCGTGAGGTGGAAACACTTTGGAAGTTTTTGCGGCGTTATGATTCCAGTTTGTCGCCAGAAACACACCCCTATGTGGCACAGCTGGTCCAGCACGCTCTGGATTACTTCAATGAGCGTGTCCGTCCGACTAAGGTATTCCGCGCCCCGACAGAGACAGAGCGTAAGGGGCTAGAAGACCTTGCGGCAACACTGAAGACCGTGCCGGAAAATGCCAGCCCGGATGATGTGCAGAATGTCGTCTTCGAGGTCGGTAAACGCTACTTCGCCAAGCCGGAACTGCGGTCTTGGTTCGGCTGTCTGTATGAGGTGCTGCTTGGCCAGAAGGAAGGGCCTCGCTTCGGCATCTTTGCGGCCCTGTTTGGGCTGAAAGAGACTATTGCCCTTATCGATGAGGCTCTAGCCCGCCCTGTTGAGCCGGCTGAAGAGGCCGTGGCGAAGGAGGGCCGAGGCTAAAGCATGACGGATCCCTCCGGTGTGCCGGATAGTGCGGAGACCGCTTCGCCGCCTTCTTATGGAGGGCGGCTGAGGCGTCTGCTGACACGCCTGCCTGCACTGGTGGGGCTGGTTTTGCTGATTGTTGCCGGTCTGGTGATCTGGCGTGAGCTTCAGCATCTTTCCCTTCAGCAGGTGATGGGTGGGATTCATGCCATTCCGACATCGGCTTTATGGAAGGGGGCCGGGGCCACGGTTCTCTCTTATGCCGTTCTGTCTTTTTATGACGGTCTGGCTTGCCTGCACGTAAAGGCGGGTATTTCATGGGGACGGGCCGCCTTTGTGGCGTTCTGCTCCTATGTTCTCTCCCATAATCTGGGATGCGCTGCTATTTCCGGCACGGCCGTGCGGTACAGGCTGTACCGTAATTGGGGTGTACCGGGGATCAAGATTGCGGCTATCGTAGCCTTTTGTTCGGTCACTTATTGGTTGGGGATGCTGGGGCTTGTGGGATTCATCCTGTTGTCTCAGCCGGGTATTATTCCTTACGTTCGTCATGTCCCGTATTGGGTGACGAATATGGGGGGCGCGGGTTGTTTTGCGGTCCTGTTGGCTTATGTGCTTCTGCCCTGCTGGAAGCAGGAAATCCGTATTTATAAATGGACATTACGTTTTCCAGACTGGCGGATTGGGTTGGGGCAAATCCTATCCAGCATGGCGGACATGTCTGCCACGGCTCTGATTGCATGGTGTGTGCTGGATACATTGCCAAATGGGAGCAGCCTGACATTCGGTGGCTTTCTGGCCATTTATATCGGGGCCTATACGGCGGGACTTCTAGCCAATGTGCCGGGCGGGTTGGGGGTGTTCGACAGTACCATGCTGCTCGCCCTCTCACCGTGGTTTTCCGTCCCCCATATCATGGCGGGTATTCTGGTTTTCCGGCTATTTTATTACATTATTCCTCTGCTTCTAGCGGGGGCCATGTTTGCCGGGCATGAGCTGTTCATAAAGGGTGCCCCTCTGCTGGCCCGCTTCGGCAAGACGGTGGAACATAGTCAGAGCCTACGTTCGTCCGAAGCGGATTTCGCAACGGTTGTGGCTACGGGCAGTCAGGCCATGCTGGGCATCGTCATTGTGGTCTATGCCCTCTTGGCACCCTTGCCCCGGTTTCATTCTTTTTGGGAGGCAGTTATCCTTCAGGGGGCGGCTTTTCTGCTTACCCTCATTGGGGTGATGCTCGTTGGCCTATCTCTGGGGCTATCCCAAAGGGTTGCATTGGCGTGGCGGCTCTCGGTCGGGGCTCTTTATGCTACATTGGTGATATTGGCCGTGCGGCAGGCTCATTGGCTGGCTTTTGTTGTGGTGTTGGCCGTTTTGCTCGTGCTTTTGCCGTTCCGTAAGAATTATTACCGTCAGGCTTATTGGCGGGTTGAGCCGTTTTCTCCGTTTATTCTAGCACCATTTTCGCTGTGGCTGTGCGGTCTCGCTGGGGTCAGTTGGATCGCGCGGCAACGCCATCTCGGGCATGTCTGGTGGCGGTCGATGGTCTATGATGCCCATACGGCTGTAGGGCGTTGGTTTTTGGGAGGGGCGGCACTCTGCTGCGTCCTAGGCCTCTGGCTAGCATTGCGGAAGACACGGATTCATATCCTGCCGTGGAATATGGATACTCGTGTGCATTATGCCTGTCTTCAGGAAGCAGGTTTTGCCCTGTCCTTGCCATTAGAACGTCTCTTCGTACCGGATGGTATGCTGATGGATGCAACGGGCAAGGCCGCTTGTGCTGTCGTCCAATTGAAACCGTTCCTGCTGTCGGAGCCGGTTTTGTTGTGTCTGGGAGGTGCCGTAGGCGCACGGGGGTGGCGGAGTGGTGCTGTATGGCGTTTGCGGGATTATGCTGTGCAGGAGGGGTGTCAGCTTGCCGTCCTTCAGTATGGGGCACGGCAAGCTGACATTTATGCTTCTTTTGGTCTCGGGTTATTCTCCCTCGAAGCTGATGACGGATGGTTCCTTGTTTGCCGTCCGGAAGATTACCACGCCCTGAAACTGTTGCTTGGCCTTTAGAAGAGTTCGTCTTCTTCACCGAGGGAAGACGCGAGTGGTGGTTGGATGAATTCCGGTCCGGCCATGTAGTTTTCCAGAAGGCGGAGATGCGTGCCGCCACTGGCAGGTAGATGCTCCATTAGACTTATATGATCCACCATCATCTCGGAGCTGTGGAACAGGTTGTGACGTTGTATCCACGGGATGAGATCGGTTGGTGATGCTGGTGCCAATCGGGCGACTGTCAGTTCTGGTACGACAGTGCGGCGGGGTGAGGGAAAGCCGGCCCGACCGAGTGTAGTGGCAAGACGCTTCTGCAAAGCAAGAACTGGCTGTTGCGGTGTGACACCAACTGTCAGCCGGTCTTCCATATCCCCCATCTGATGAGCCACCTGATGTAGGGCCAGAGGGAATGGTTCCCATCGCAGATGGGAGAGGGCCATATCCAGCTCCTCCAGTTGATGACGACTGGAGAGGTGGCCGAGGTGCTGGAGAGGAATCAGGCTCTGTTCTGCTGGTATCCAATGGACATCATCCAGACTGCCACGCAACAGGCCGAGTTCAGCCTGAAGGGTAGAGGAGAGTGTGATGGCGAGGGAAAGGTTCATACAGACCTCCCGCAGAAAGGGAGATTAACAAAAAGAAAGTCGAGGGGTGGCTCGCGCCTTCTTGACTTGAGAGAAAACTACCCCACATCTTACGGAAACGATAGGGGGGTAGGCCGTGTAGGTCTGCTCCTAGGTTTTCCGCAGTAAGTGGGTGTTATGGCTTTCCATTCCAATTTTGAGACGACACGAGGGCAGGCAGCTGCCGCTTTTGATGCAGGCCTGCGGGCTTATATGCTGCGTGTTTATAACTGGATGGCTCTCGCTTTGGCGTTGACGGGTGTAACGGCTTATGCCGTGGTTCATACGTCGCTCCGGGCACTGTTCTTTCATGTCGTGCAGCGGGGCGATGTTTTTGCACTGGCTCCAACTGGCTTGGGGATGGTGAGTATCTTTGCACCTCTGGCTTTCGTGCTGGTTCTGTCTTTTGGTGTGAACCGTCTTTCCCGCTCTACGGTGCAGCTGCTGTTCCTGCTCTTCAGCGTGGTGATGGGTGTCAGCATGGCGTCTCTGCTGCTGGCTTATACTGGAGCTTCAGTTGTCCGCACCTTTTTTATTACAGCCTCTCTTTATGGGGTGATGTCTCTTTGGGGATATGTGACAAACCGGTCTCTGATGGGTTTCGGGTCTTTTCTGACGATGGGACTGGTCGGGCTGATGATTGCATCTCTGGTCAACATGTTCCTTCCCGCTCATGGCCTGACGGTGCTGATTTCTTTTGTCGGGGTGCTGGTGTTCACGGGGCTGACGGCTTATGATACCCAGCGCATCAAGTTTTCCTATCAGCAATATGCAGCGGTTCTTCCCGCAGATGAGATGGGGAAGATGGGGGTTTATGATGCCCTGTCGATGTATTTAAATTTTGTGAATCTCTTTCAGCTGCTGCTTCAGTTTACAGGGACACGGTCTGATGGGCGTGATTGAGATTGAATGAGTCGGGTTTGTACCTGAATATGGAAAGGGCCTTCGGGCCCTTTTTTGTTGCGATTTTTTGCGATTGAAAAGAAAATGAAAAATTAAATGGATGTGTTCTTGTTTTGAGTAATTTTATGGTGTTTTCTGAGAAATGGCAGATAACCGGTCTTTCTTTAAAAAAGACCTATGGGGTTCTTTTTTTTTATGAGGATTGCCCCCTTGTAATCTCCGTTATTCAGGCTGAATAAAGTGGTCGGCACTGGGGTCTCAGGGCCCCATATTTCATATTGAGTAAGGAGGGAGTTCCCTTCTGTTGTCAGGATACGAACGGGAAAGGCACATATAAGATGACAACGTTCGGTGGCAATTGCGCTGTCCTGACTGTGTCAGAAAGTGTTTCAGCCTTTTTATGGCGGAACAACAGATAGAGGCAGGATCCATGAAAAGACTCTGGCGATTTTTCCCGGCGTTGCCTGCATTGATGCTGTCGGGCTGTACGGTTGATCTTCTTCAGCCAGCAGGCCCGATCGGGGAAGGTAATCGCGACATGATGGTGCTTGAATGGGCCGTCATGATGTGCGTTGTGGTTCCGGTGATTATTGCAACCCTCGTATTTGCCTGGAAGTACCGGGCTTCTAATACGAAGGCGGAATATCTGCGGAACTGGTCACATTCAAACAAGATTGAAGTGTTCATTTGGGGCGTGCCCATTCTGATCATTCTTGTTCTGAGTGTCTTCAATTACTGGAGCACGCATTATTACGACCCGTACAAGCCGATCTCCAAGGAGATGCAGGTAAAAGTCGGTGCGCCTGATGCAAAACCGCTCCATGTGGAAGTGATTTCTCTGGACTGGAAATGGCTGTTCATTTACCCAGACCTTGGAATTGCAACCATCAACGAGCTGGATGTTCCCACAAAGACCCCTCTGGATTTCCGGATTACGTCTGACAGTGTGATGACATCCTTCTTCATTCCGCAGCTTGGGTCTCAGATCTACAGCATGGCTGGGATGGAGACGCAGCTCCACCTGATGGCAAGCCGCCCGGGCAACTTCCAGGGTGAGGCCGCCCAGTATACGGGGCCGGGCTTCTCCGACATGCGCTTCCGCGCCATTGCTATGCCGCAGGAGCAGTTTGACGCTTGGGTGCAGAATGTACGCAGCGGCGACAACCCGCTTGCAGCCAAAGAGGCTCTGGACAAACAGACATACCAGAAATATCACACCCCACCTGCTGCCCCGCATGATGAGGCACCAAAGCCGGCTCCGGTTGTGTATTTCTCTAGCGTACAGTCTGGGCTGTTTGAGAGCATTGTTGCGAAATACAATGTTGGCATGAGCCATGAGGATCACGGCAAGAGCATGGATGAGAAGTCCATGGACATGCCAGCTGAGTCCCATGCGGCTGCACCTTCCAATACCGGCATGTGAGGACTGATCTAAAGATGCTCGGAAAACTTACCCTTTCTGCCATACCGTATGATGTGCCGATTCTTGTCGGTACGTTCATCGGTGTGGCCGTAATCGGGATTGCCGTTTTAGCGGCAGTCACCTATTTCAAAAAATGGGGTTATCTATGGCGTGAGTGGCTGACCACTGTCGACCATAAGAAACTCGCCATTATGTACGTCATTCTTGGCCTCGTCATGCTCGTGCGTGGCTTTGCCGATGCGCTGATGATGCGTACACAGCTTGCCCTTGCTTACGCAGGTAACCCCGGTTATCTGCCGCCGCACCATTATGACCAGGTCTTCTCGGCCCATGGTACGATCATGATTTTCTTCATGGCCATGGTGATGATGCAGGCCCTGTTCAACTTTGTGGTGCCTCTGCAGATTGGTGCGCGTGACGTTGCGTTCCCGCTGATTAACTCAATCAGCTTCTACATGACGCTCGTCAGTGCCATTCTCATCAATGTGTCTCTTTTCATTGGTGAGTTCTCCAATGTCGGTTGGCTCGGCTATCCGCCGATCTCCGAACTGCAGTTCAACCCCGGCGTTGGTGTGGATTACTACATCTGGTCCGTGCAGATCTCCGGTATCGGTACGCTGCTGACCGGGATGAACTTCCTGACGACGATCATTAAGCTCCGTGCCCCCGGCATGAAGTGGATGCATATTCCCGTCTTCACATGGACGGCTTTCTTTGCCTGCATCATGATCCTGACGACCTTCCCGGTTCTGACGGTTTCCATGGCTCTGCTGGCTCTGGATCGTTATGTCGGGATGCACTTCTTCACCAATGATGGTGGCGGTAGCGTCATGCTCTACCTGAACCTGATCTGGTCTTGGGGTCATCCAGAGGTGTACATCCTCATCCTGCCTGCCTTCGGTGTGTTCTCCGAAATTGCAGCGACCTTCTCTGGCAAACCGCTCTTTGGTTACGCCACGATGGTCATCGCAACCGGTATCATCACCTTCCTGGGCAGCATCGTGTGGGTTCACCACTTCTTCACGATGGGTGCTGGTGCTGACGTGAACACCTTCTTCGGTATCATGACGATGTTCATCGCCGTACCGACGGGTGTGAAGATCTTCAACTGGCTCTTCACCATGTATAAGGGGCGTGTCCGCTTCGAAGGTCCGATGCACTGGATCGTCGGCTTCATGATCACCTTCTCCATCGGTGGTATGACCGGTGTCATGATGGCTATGCCGGCAGCAGACTGGGTTATTCATAACTCCCTGTTCCTGGTGGCGCACTTCCATAACGTGATTATCGGTGGCGTGTTCTTCGGCTATGTGGCTGGTCTGAGCTACTGGTTCCCGAAGGCCTTTGGCTACAAGATGCGCGATGTTTGGGGTAAATGGGCGTTCCGTTTCTGGTTCGTTGGTTTCTACCTCTCCTTCATCCCGCTCTATGCTGTTGGTCTGGAGGGTATGACCCGTCGTATGAACCATTACGACAACCCGAACTGGCACCCTTGGCTGCTCGTGGCCTGCGTTGGCGTGTTCGTTCTGGCTGCTGGTCTGGCTTGCCAGGTCATCCAGTTTGTTCTGGCTGCGTTTGACGCTGTCAACAAGAAGCCGGATGCTCTGGACCTGACGGGTGACAACTGGGGTTCTGGTCGTACGCTGGAATGGTCAATTCCATCTCCGGTTCCGCACTACAACTTCGCACGTCTGCCGGTTATTCGCGGTCTGGATACATTCCATATCGAGAAGGAACTGGGTCGCCCTGCACCGGTCTCCGAATTGGAGCCGATCCATATGCCGAAATATTCGGCTGTTGGTCCCGTGCTGGGTGCCTGTGGTCTGCTGATTGGCTTTGCGCTGGTCTGGCATATCTGGTGGGCCGTCATTGTGGGGCTGGTCGTAGCTTTCTTCACCGTTGTTCACCGCAGTGCGAACCTGGATGTTGATTTCTACGTTCCAGTAGAAGAGATCCGGGCTGATGAAGAAGCTTTTGCCCAGCGGCTTGCCGCTGCCAAGGCAGCAGAGTAAAGGGAGGCGATGAAAACCATGTCTTACGACACAACTCACGCGCCCTCTGCTCATCACGATGAGCATGAGCATCATCAGCAGGAAACCACGATTTTTGGTTTCTGGATTTACCTGATGACAGACTGTATCATTTTCGGCACGCTGTTTGCCGTCTTTGCTACACTCTGCCATCACTTTGCTGGTGGGCCGACGGGTAAGGACCTGTTCGATATCAAGAATGTTGAGATCGAAACAGCCATCCTGCTTTTCTCTTCCATCACCTACGGCTTTGCATCCATCAACGCCCACAAGAAGAACAAGGGTGCTGTGCTGGGTTGGCTGCTGCTGACCTTCCTGCTCGGTGTTTCCTTCGTGGTTCTTGAAATCCGGGAATTCAATGAGCTGGTTGCTCATGGTGCCGGTCCGGACAAGTCCGCCTTCCTGTCTTCCTTCTTTACGCTGGTAGGCACGCACGGGCTGCACGTCACGATCGGTCTGATCTGGATGCTGGTCCTGTTCTTCCAGATCATGGGCAAGCAGGGGCTTAGCACCCGGATGCAGACGAAACTGACATGCCTGAGCCTGTTCTGGCATTTCCTTGATATCGTCTGGATCTGCGTCTTTTCCTTCGTTTACCTGGGGAGTGTTGTCTAATGAGCGAGAATCATACGACATCGCACGAAGGTGAGAATCACGGTTCCTATGGTTCCTACATTGTAGGTTTCGTTCTGGCCGTGATCCTGACAGTGGCGTCCTTCGCCACTGTCCTCAGCAAGGCCTTCTCCTTCTGGAACACGATCGCCATTCTCGGTGTGCTGGCTGCGGTTCAGATGGTTGTCCATCTGATCTTCTTCCTGCACATGGGCACGAAGAGCCTTTCACAGCGGCAGAATCTGGCAGCCTTCATTGTGACGGCTCTGATGGTTCTGATTGTTGTGGTTGGTTACCTGTTCGTTCTGTGGGATGCTCAGGCAAACATGATGGCTGGTTAATAATCAGCCCATCATGTCAGCGACATGAAGAAGCCGGCGGGGGGTGCCTCCGCCGGTTTTTTTATGTGGGCCTGCCAAAAGGGGCAGGGACTGTAGAAAGAAAACCCCCAGAGGACGGATATCCTCTGGGGGTTCTGTCAGCAATTATGGAAGAAGGCTGTCAGTCTTTGTGTGGCTCTTCAGAGAGCATCTCACGCTTGCCTTCCTTGCCGTTCCATTCTTCACGGTCGGCGGGAGGCGTGCCTTTCTGGCTCATGTTCGGCCAGATGGTGGAGTATTTGGCGTTGATCTCCATCCAGTCAGCAGCACGGGCATCGCTATCAGGGAAGATGGCTTCTGCCGGACATTCGGGCTCACACACGCCGCAGTCAATGCATTCATCAGGGTTGATGACGAGGAAGTTCTCACCAGCGTAAAAGCAGTCAACGGGGCAGACTTCCACACAGTCCATGAACTTGCAGCGAACGCAGTTTTCTGTGACCACATAGGCCATTATTGGCGTCTCCGGTTTGGTGTTGCAGGCCAGCCAAACGGCCCATTTCAAGGATTCCTGCACTGATATGCCGAAAGGGGGGGGCATTTTGCAAGCTTATTGTCAGAAATTAGCCGTCTTTTCCTCTATCCGCTCATAAAGTAGGGCAGCTTCTTTGGCGGGGCCACGGCGTTCTCCCAGCTGCATGACACGCCAGACGCACACTTCGCCCTCACGGTGAGGAGAAGCGAAACTGACGACATCACCCAGCCTCAGGCGTGCATGGGTCTTGTGGGTTCTCTGCCCGTTGATTCTGACACGCCCCTTGCGAATGAAGGCCGCACAGAGGCCACGGGTTTTAGCTAGCCTTGTATAATAGAGCCAGAGGTCAAGCCGTTGTTCTTCCATCGTTACCTGCCAGATGACCAGTTCTGAAGGGCGGCAAAAGGAGAGTCGGCCAGTTTGCAGGCGGCCTTTCGTTCTTTATGGAGTGGCTTTGGTTTTTGATGAACATGACCATGCCGGGGTGTTCCGCGGTTCTGGCGTGCGTTCTTGACAGGCTTTGCTCCTTTGCGGCTCCCCCGGCCTAGAATGATGAGCGGAGAGGCGGGGCCGTACTGCTCGGCTGTTAAAGGCTGTGGCGCATGATGAGGGATGCCCAGGCTCTTTAGCAGAGCGGGTAGAAGAGCCGTTTTTATTCCAAGGGATGAAGCCAGCGTATCGGATGGAATGAAAGAACGGTTAGGCTGTCGCCCATGTGGACGAAGCGTAGCGAGCAGGGTATCCAGCCTGTCCAGCCGGATATGTACAGGTCCGGCCTGTTCCCATCCCGGCGGTGGAGAGGGATGGTCTTCCACAGGCAGGCAGATGCGGGCAGCGTTCGGTGTTTTCTGCTGCCGGTCATGCCAGACATTATGAAGCAGCACCATCATGGGCAGGCTTGCCGGACGGAAAAGCTGTGGACAGTAAATCTGCCGCCACCCGATACGCACGCCGCTCCGATGGAGGCGTTTTCTGTCTGTTGGGGAAAGGGTCCGGTCTTCGGGCAGGGTTGGTGTGGTGCCGCCATCTTCCCGCAGGCGGTAATAGAGGCCACGCAGGGTTGGACTGTCCCGCAACTGTTCTTCCAGATGGAAGAAGGGAGCCAGTACGGTGCTGATCTGCTCCGCAATCAGGGCCTGAAGATGGGTCTGGACCTGCCGGCTCTGGTGACTGTCCTGAAACTCACCCGGCAGAAGCTGGATGAGGGGATGGAACAGATCATCACCACGGGTGAGAACGGCAATGGCCGCACCTTCCCAGTGAATCTGCCGGTCATCACCTATTGTAAGCTGGCTGGAATCCTGTTTCAGAAAATGCCGTATCCGGGCGGGCATGGCCTGCCGCAAGGCCCTTTTGCCTGCCCGTAGCAGAAGTTCGCCTTCCCGGTTATCCGTGGGCGTATCAATCTGCATCCCAAAGCCTACGATCTGGCCAATCTCGTGACCTTCCACGATGATGCGGTTCTGGGGCGTGACGGCATAAAGGGCATCAGAGGATGAGCCGGGTTCCGGGCGGCGGAGCAGGGCTGTAGCCCGTTTATTGACGAACCGTTCCTTCAGTCGTTCATGAAGTGTGTCGGAGAGACGGTCTTCCACGGCACGGCAGCGGTCCTGCCACTGGCGGCTTTGATGCATCCAGCCCGTCCGTGCGGCCACATAGGCACAGACCCGCACACCGGAGAGGCGATGCATCAGCGTGTCCATGTCGCCATCCAGCCGGTCCAGTCCCCGCAGCTGGCCTTCCATCCATGCCGGGGGGATGCGGCGGTGTTTCAGGAGGTCGAGGAAAAGGCGGGCGCAGAGACGTGTATGGCTGCCATCACCCAGCTTGCGGAAGTCGGGAATCTGGCAGACATCCCAGAGCAGTTCCGTTGCCTTGTGGCCCCGGGCAACTTCCCGGATGTCTTCCATCTGCATGAGGCCGGTCAATACATCCAGATCAGAGGCCGTACGCCCGGTAATCAGGCCGGGGCGGGGCGGTTTGCTCATCAGGCTGTGAAGGAGCCTTTCAGGAGAGCTGTAATCAAGGCTGGTCTGTCGCCAGTAGATGGCTTTGATGGCCTCGAAATGATGGTCTTCCACCGCCTTGATGAGTTCCTGGCTCATGGGCGGGCAGGAGGCCGTGGTGCCGAATGTGCCGTCCCTCATGCCACGGCCCGCCCGTCCGGTGATTTGGGCGACTTCCTGTGGTGTGAGGGCACGGGAATTCTGGCCGTCAAATTTGTGCAGGGAGGCAAGGGCGACGTGGTCCACATCCATGTTCAGTCCCATGCCGATGGCATCGGTTGCCACGAGATAGTCCACGTCCCGGTTCTGGTAGAGGGCTACCTGAGCATTGCGTGTGCGGGGGCTGAGACGGCCCATGATAATGGCGCAGCCACCCCGTTTCTGACGGATGGCCTCGGCAATGGCGTAAACCTCCGTTGCGGAGAAGGCCACGATGGCGGAGCGGGGTGGCAGACGGGTGAGGTTGACGGGTCCGATATTCGTCAGCTGGGAGAGGCGGGCACGGGTTTCAATCGTAATGCCGGGGATGAGCTGACGGAGCAGCCCACGGATGGTCTCAGCTCCCAGAAAGAGCGTTTCCCCTTTGCCACGGGCATGAAGGATACGGTCGGTGAAAATGTGTCCACGGTCCGGATCGGCAGCGAGTTGTATCTCGTCAACACCGACAAAATCCACCTTCCGGTCCAGCGGCATGGCTTCCACCGTGCAGGAGAACCAGCGGGCACCGGGGGGAATGATCTTTTCCTCACCTGTCAGCAGGGCGACATGACGTTCGCCTTTCAGCTTCACGAGCCGCTCATAATTCTCCCGGGCCAGAAGGCGGAGGGGAAAGCCGATGATGCCACTCTGATGTGCCATCATGCGGGTCAGGGCGTAATGCGTCTTGCCGGTATTGGTGGGGCCGAGTACGGCGTGAATTGGCCCCGGCGGCTGGGAGGCTGCCGTGGCAAAGGATGGATATGGTCCCGTCATGGCTGGAATGATCTTGCCTGAATGGGATAAAAGCAAGACATTCCATGCAGTTTTTCAGGAAAGCCAGAGTCACGCTCTGGATGATGGGACGGTATCCACATGTCTGACACTCCGTTTTTGCCTCTCTGCACGCCGGATGATGGTGGGCAGGCTCTGCCGCTCCATCTGGTGAAGGTTGGTGATGAAGCAACGCTGGCTCGCCTGCTGGGGCCGTATGAGGTCTTTCTGAAGAAGCAGGGTTTTGAAGGCCGTGCAGGAAATTTCACCCTGCTGCCGGGTGAGCTGGGCGTGGCGGGTGCCGTCTTCTGTGTGGAAGAGGGTAAAGGCCCCATGCCGTATGGTGCTTTGCCTGCCCATCTGAAAGAAGGGTGCTGGGAGCCTCGGCCTGAAGGTCTGGATGAGGCCATTCTGGAGGAGCTGATTCTGGGCTTCTGTCTTGGTGCGTATGACTATTCGCTGAAGGGCAAGGCCGAAGCGGAAAAAGCGGGAGCGAAGCTCTGTGTTCCGGCTGGGCTGGGGCGTGAGGCCCGGATTCTGGCCCGAGCCGCATGGTTGGGGCGGGACCTCATCAACACGCCTGCCAATCTCATGGGACCAGCAGAACTGGCAGCCGCCGCCCGTACGATGCTGGAAGAGCGTGGCGTCACGGTTGAACTGGTGAAAGGCGAAGCTCTGGAAAAAGCCTATCCCTGTCTGGCCGCTGTAGGAGCCGGGTCGGACCGTCCGTCCGTGGTTGTGGTTGGCCGTAAGGAAGGCCGGACGAAAGATGCCCCACGCCTGTCTCTCGTGGGGAAGGGCGTCTGTTACGATACGGGCGGGTATGATCTGAAGCCCGGTTCTTCCATGGCGAAGATGAAGAAGGATATGGGCGGGGCGACCCTGATGCTCGCTCTGGCCTGTGCCCTGCTGGATGCGAAAGCGGATATTGAGTTGGAGATACGTCTCGGCTGTGTGGAAAACAGTGTTTCCGGTCATGCCATGAGGCCGGGTGATGTGCTGACAACCCGCAAGGGGCTGCGTGTCGAGGTCGGCAATACGGATGCGGAAGGGCGTCTCGTTCTGGCAGACCTGCTGACTGAGGCGGCAGAAAGCCAGCCTGACATCATTCTGGATGCCGCTACCCTGACCGGTGCTGCCCGTGTGGCTTTGGGGCCTGATCTGCCAGCCCTGTTCAGTAATGATGATGAGCTGGTGGAACATATACTGGCGTCAGGGAAGGAGGTTCATGACCCGCTCTGGCAGCTTCCTCTCTGGGCCGGGTATGATGAGTGGATGAACAGCCCGATTGCTGACTGCAACAATCTGTCTTCCCGTCCGATGGCAGGGGCGATTACGGCGGCTCTGTTCCTTCAGCGTTTCGTGCCTTCGGGCCAGACATGGGCGCATGTGGACACATACGCATGGAACGATACGGCTCGCCCCGGACGCCCCGTAGGGGGAGAGGTTCTGGCCCTGAGAGCCTTGTTCCGTGCGTTTTCGGAAAGTTTCTAAAAAGAAACAATTTGTAATATTTGTTACAGAAACCTGTTTTCCATTGCATTTTGTAAGGAAAACAGGTTTGCGAATAGCTGCCTTGCATTGAGAGTGCTTGTCATTTCGATGCAAAAGCGTCACAAACCGGAAAGAAAGCAAGGTCCCCACATAGTTACATTTTAAGGCTTGGCTGAGAGATGGATGGTCATGTCAGGATGTATGGGGATGTCTGAAACCGGGAACGATGGGGCTTTTACTATGAGTCGGAATGCTGATAATCGCATGCTTCAGTTGCTGCGTGATACGATCGTTTCCACAGTGCGTGGCGAAGGGCCGGATTTGTCCGCCCGCCAGTTGGCTGTGTTCCTGAGCTGCTATCTGGAAGATGGGGCGCATACGGTGCGAGGCCTTGCCCAGTCGCTCAATGTGTCCAAGCCTGCCATTACCCGGGCGTTGGATCGCCTGAGCGAGCTGGACCTCGCCCGCCGTAAGGTAGACCCGCTGGACCGCCGCTCTGTTCTTGTCCAGCGTACACTCAAGGGCTCTGCTTATCTGCGTGGCCTCCGGGGTGTCATGGAGGAGGCTTGCGGAGATGATGTGGTGGTTCGTGCGCCGGTTCTGTCGTCTGTAGCGTCTCTCCAGACACGTAAAGCTGGCTGATTCCTTGTCCGGGCCTGTTCCTTTTCTTGATCTGCCCGCCCAGCAGAAGCGGCTTGGTGCTGCTTTGCGGGAGCGATTGGATCGGGTCTTGGCTCATTGCCGTTTTGTGATGGGTCCGGAAGTAACAGAGCTGGAGGAACGTCTGGCCTGTTATGGTGGGGCCCGTCACGCTATTGGCGTGTCATCCGGTACGGATGCCCTGCTGGTTGTTCTTATGGCGGAGGGCATAGGCCCGGGCATGGCGGTGTTCCTGCCAGCGTTTACATATACAGCTACGGCGGAGGTTGTCCTTTTGTTAGGGGCGGTGCCGGTTTTTGTAGATGTGGACCCGGAAACCTTCCAGATTAGCATGACGTCGCTGGAACAACGTCTTGCAGATATCCGTCGGACAGGGAAGTTGACGCCACGGGCCGTTATAGGCGTGGACTTGTTCGGACAGCCCGCCCCGTGGGATGAGCTTAACGCCTTTGCCGCCCGGGAAGGGCTTTTTCTTGTAGCGGATTGTGCCCAGTCTTTTGGAGCCTCCTATAAGGGCCGGAAACTGGGGCATGAGGCTGGGGCCACTACATTGTCCTTTTTCCCCTCCAAACCGTTGGGCGGCTATGGCGATGGGGGAGCCATACTGACGGATGATGATGAAAAAGCGGCATTGTATCGTTCGTTGCGCAGTCATGGCGAAGGACGCCAGCGTTATGAAGTGCAGCGGATTGGCCTGAATGCTCGGCTTGATAGCCTTCAGGCGGCTGTTCTGCTGAGTAAGATGGACGTTTTTGAGGATGAGCTGAAACGGCGTGAGGATGTGGCAAGGGCCTATGATGCTGGCCTGCCCCCTTTGGTGCGCCCGCCCGTGCGTGTGTCAGGCAGCCAGAGTGCTTGGGCTGTTTATTGCGTGAGCCTGCCATCCCGTACATTGCGGGACAGTCTGCGTGATCGTCTCACTGAAGCTGAAATTGCTACGGCTATCTATTATCCCAAACCGTTGCATCAACAGCCTGCTTATCAGGCGCAGCATGACGGGATTGCCCTGCCAGTGGCTGAAAGGATAGGAGAGCATGTGCTGGCTCTGCCCATCCATGCTGACCTTTCGGATGAAGCGGTGGGACGAGTGCTGGCAGTGATTGGTCAATGGGTGGGAGAACAGGATGAGTCGCAATAACAAGTTTCTGCTGATTTTTGCGGTCGCTGTGATCGTGCCGGTCGTGCTGATCTGGACGGTTGCGTGGCCCATCCTGCGGCCATGGAATGTGCCAGACATCACCCGTGGAACATTGAATGAGGCCGGGGAAGAGCGGAACCTCATGGCTGATGAGATTGTGTCACTGAACCAGTGGTTGCATCAGCATAGAACAGGGTGGGGCATCTCTGGTGAGGTCCCGCCGAAGGACACGCCCGCTGAAGCCGTGTACCAGATGTCCAGTGTCGATGGTCAGACCGTTATTCTTTCAGCATGGCATTTTCGGCATGGAGCGGATGTTGTGGGAATACAGCTGAAAGAAAATGGAGCGTACCGTATGCGCTCTTTCGAACGTGGGACGCTCCACTTGCCTGATCTTCCCTGAGCGGGCTTTCCGTTATTTCTTCTGAGAGGAGGAGGGGTTGCTCTCCTCCTTTTTTGTAGCGTCAGATTTTTCCTGCTTGTTGCGAGTGATTTCCTGTTGGGTAAGTTCGCTGGTTTCCAGCTGAGTTTTGGTTGCATCGGCTAGTGGTGGCGTTGCTTTGTCGAACACGGCTAGCAGTGCGGCGGTGATGGGTGAGGCCAGAACAAGCCCCGGTACGCCTAGAATGGAGCCAAAGACACTCTGAGACAGAATGGCTAGAGCGGGAGGCATATGGACGGCCCGTCGCTGGATGAGCGGGGCGAGGATGTTTCCTTCGCAGAACTGGATGATACTATAGAGAATCGCAACGAAGAGAGCCTCCCTTGTGCCGAGGGAAAGGCTTATCAGCAAGGCGGGCACCGCCCCGAGAATGGCCCCGATATAGGGGATGAAGTTGCAAAGGCCAGCCACAACGCCCAGAGCAAGAGCGAGTGGGACGCCAATTAAGTAAAGCCCAATACCGGAGAAGATACCTACAGCCAGCATGTCCAGAGCTTGCCCCGCTGTCCATGCCCAAAGGGTGTTGCCTGCACTATAGAGCAGATCACGAGCGGCTTCTCGCTGGTAGGGTGGTACGAGCCGGAGAACTCCGTTGATATAGAGGGATGGTGATACGGCGAAATAGAAAGCCGAGATCAGCACGACAAAGAGTGTACCTACCAGTCCGAAAGCACTGCCCAAAAGCCCCGTAACAGATCCGGCAATTCCGAAGCCGAAGCTGCTGAGTGGGGTTGTGCTGTCATTGCCTCCCAGAGAAACGGGGAGGTGATTTAGTACCATCTGGCCAATGGTTGTCTGAGAGAGGTGGTAGCGCATATCGCCTGACTGGACGACTAGCGCATTCTTGAGACCGACAAACTGTTCCCCGATGGCGGGGCCGTTGCTCCATACAAGAGCTGTTATAAGTCCAACGATAGAGAGGGCTACAAGGCTGACAGCAATTGGATAGGGAATGAATTTTAGATGTCGCCGCAGGATGCGGGCCAACCCATGCAGGACAATCGCCATGAGCGTGGCGGCAAATAGGACGGCTAGAACCTCTCCCAGCAGCCAGATAGCCAGCATGATGAGTGACAGGCAAAGCGTCAGACGGATGATACCGTAAATGCGGTCCAGCGCACTGGTAGGGGTCTGTTGAGCTACAGGAACAGGGGGGCGGCTGAAGAAGAACGGCATCGGCTGGGGAGATTCCTGTAAGAGGCGGTAAAAGTGACGCAAAGAATAATGTGGGTTATTTTACGTCAGGTCAATTTGTAGCGTTTTCAAGTTCATCCTGTGCTTCGAGCCAGTGCATTTCCGTCTCTTCCTGCTTCTGGCTGACAAGGGCCAAATCACTGTTCAGCGTAGCAATATCCTCCGCTCGGCTGGACTGATAAAGGTCCGGGTCCGCCAGTTTGGCTTCTAACTGGGCTTTGGCTTTTTCCAGCCGTTCCAAACGGGTTTCTAAATCACGTATCTTACGGCGGAGTGGGGCCAGTTGGCGGGTCTGTTCTTTACGCTGGGCACGTTGCTGGCTTTTATCCGGCTGTGCCGTGTCGGTGGCATCATTCCGGGAGCGGGATGACTGCCGCTGATTTTCATGCGTGGCCTGTCTGGCCCGTTCATCCAGCCATGAGCGGTAATCATCCATATCGCCATCAAAGGGCGTGATTGTGCCATTTTCGGCAATCCAGAGCTGGTCAGCGACGGATTCCACCAGATGGCTGTCATGGCTGATGAGGATGACGGCCCCTTCAAACTCCCCAAGGGCACGGATGAGCGCATCACGGGCATCGAGGTCCAGATGGTTGGTTGGCTCATCCAGCAGCAGGAGGTGGGGCGCATGGCGGGTGGCCAGAGCCAGAAGCAGACGGGCTTTTTCCCCACCAGAGAGGCTGCGGACGGGTGTTTCTGCCCGCTCGGCATCAAGACCGAAACGGGCAAGCTGGGCACGGACCTGTGGCGGTGTGGCCTCTTTCAGGGTGCGGGCCATGTGCTGGACGGGTGTTTCATCCAGAACCAGCTCATCCGTCTGATGCTGGGCGAAATAGCCGACCCGCAGGCGGGATGATGCCTGTACTTCGCCGGACATGGGGGCGAGATGTCCCGCCAGAAGTTTGGCGAAGGTGGATTTGCCGTGTCCGTTCCGTCCCAGCAGGGCGATACGGTCATCACTGTCCAGCCGGAGGGAGAGGCGGCGCAGAATGGCCCTGTCGCCATAGCCGACAGATACGTCATCCAGTTTCAGCATGGGGGGTGGCAGGGCACCGGGATCGGGGAAGGAGAAACGGGTAGGGGTCTCTTCCACCACCGCATCAATCTGGGGGAGGCGGGCCAGAGCCTTCAGGCGGGACTGGGCCTGCTTCGCTTTTGTCGCCTTGGCCCGGAAGCGGGCCACGAAGGCTTCCATTTTCGCCCGCTGATCGGCCAGCTTCTCGGCCTGCCGGTTCTGCTGGAGCCGCTGTTCCGTGCGTATCTGCACGAAGCGTTCATAACCGCCGGGGGTGAGGGACAGCTTCTTCTGGTCCAGATGGGCAATGGCCTGCACGCTGTTATCCAGCAGCGCACGGTCATGGCTGACGATCAGGGCGGCACCGGGGAAGCGGGCGAGCCAGTTTTCCAGCCAGAGCGTGGCTTCAATATCCAGATGGTTGGTCGGTTCATCCAGCAGCAGCAGGTCAGGGGCCAGAAAGAGCGCACTGGCCAGAGCCACACGCATCCGCCAGCCACCGGAGAAGTCATTGACCGGGCGTTGCTGGGCCTCCTGATCGAACCCCAGACCGGCAAGAATGGTGCTGGCCCGGGCCGGGGCACTATGGGCATCAATGGCCAGCAGGCGTTCATGAATGTCCGACAGGCGTGTCGGGTCGGTCGTGCTGTCGGCTTCAGTCAGAAGGCGGGTGCGTTCCTCATGGCTGTTCAGAACCGTTTCCAGCAGAGAGAGGTCGCCAGAAGGGGTTTCCTGCTTCACACGTCCCATTGTGGCCCGACTGGAGAAGGTGATGTTGCCGCCATCGGGCGCAATATCGCCTGCAATGGCTGCCAGTAAGGTGGATTTTCCAGCCCCGTTATGACCGATCAGCCCGATGCGCCGCCCGGGTTCGATGGTGAGGGATGCTTGATCCAGCAGGGTACGGCCTGCGATGCGTAAGGTAAGATCGGTAATGGAAAGCAGACTCACGCAGGGCCTCAGGATATGAAAATACGAAAAAAGATGCCTGCAACACTACCAGAAACAGGTTTTTTCCTCTAGGGGAGGCTGATTATAGACGTTTATTATTGAGGAGGGTCTTATGGCTCTGGAACGCACACTGTCCATCATCAAGCCTGATGCCACACGCCGCAACCTGACCGGCAAGGTGAATACTGTATTCGAAAATGCTGGCCTGCGTATCGTGGCTCAGAAGCGCATCCAGCTGACAGAGAAGCAGGCTGGTGCTTTCTACGAAGTTCACAAAGAGCGTCCCTTCTTCGGTGAGCTGGTCTCCTTCATGTGTTCAGCTCCGGTGGTCGTGCAGGTTCTGGAAGGCGAAAACGCCGTTGCTCACCATCGTGACGTGATGGGTGCCACCAACCCGGCTGAAGCTGCTGAAGGTACCGTGCGTAAGCTTTATGCTCAGAGCATTGGTGAAAACTCCGTTCACGGCTCTGATAGCCTGGAGAACGCCAAGCGTGAGATTTCTTTCTTCTTCGCCGAGACAGAAATCCTGCCCTGATCCATTCCTGAATGGAAACAGGCATGAGGGTCATACCCCATGAAAAAAGGGAGCCAGAAATGGCTCCCTTTTCTGTTTCCGGTCAGAACTGTTCTTCAATGAACTGGCGCAGCGTTTCCGGGTAAAGGCGGTGTTCCTGCTCCAGAACACGGGCTGCCAGTGTATCGGCATCATCGCCGGGCAGGACGGGGACACGGGCCTGCGCAAGAATGGGGCCTTCATCCACGCCATCCGTTACGAGATGGATGGTGCAGCCATGCTCTTTTGCTCCAGCCTTCAAGGCGGCTTCATGCGTATGCAGGCCGGGGAAGGCGGGAAGCAGGCTGGGATGAATGTTTATCATCTTCCCCTGCCACTGCTGGACCAGCCAGGGGGTCAGTACCCGCATATAGCCTGCAAGGCAGATCAGCTCTGCCCTGGAATCCCGCACGGCTTTGTCCAGCTCTCGCTCATGGGCCTCACGGTCCTTGCCATAGTCTTTATGAGGGATGCAGAGTGTCTTGATGCCTGCCTTGTGGGCTGTTTCCAGCCCGGCAGCATCGGCCCTGTTGCTCAGGACGAGGACGATCTCGGCAGGGAAGTCCGGGTGGGCACAGGCCTCCATTAGAGCGACCATGTTGCTGCCACGGCCACTGATGAAAACGGCGATGGGGGTCTTCTTCACCATGATCCGGCTCAGCCCAGATTCAGCGGGGAGGTGAGGCGGAACGGCGTGTTGCTGCGGACGACACGGCCGATCAGCATAGCTTCTTCATCACGCTGCTCCAGCTCTGCCATGACCTTCTCCGGCTCGCTGGTGACCAGCACCATGCCGATGCCACAGTTGAAGACCTTCAGCATTTCTTCCTCGCTGACAGGCCCCTGCTCGGCAAGCCATGAGAAGATGCCGGGGATGGGCCAGCTCTGGCCATCCACTTCCACACCGAGACCTTCCGGCAGAACACGGGGGAGGTTCCCCGGCAGGCCGCCACCGGTAATGTGGGCACAACCATTAATCAGCTTCTTCTCATGCAGGGCCAGAACCGTGCTGACATAAAGGCGTGTGGGGGTCAGGAAGGCTTCGGCCAGTGTCTGTTTTGGTGAGAAGGGGGCAGGGTCTTTCCAGCTCAGACCGGCAGCATCCACGATATGGCGGACAAGGGAGAAACCGTTGGAGTGAACACCAGAGGATGGCAGAGCAATAAGGCTGTCGCCTTCATGGATGGTGGCGGGCAGCATGGCGTCACGTTCCACGGCACCGACACTGAAGCCCGCAAGGTCGTAATGGCCCTTGCCATACAGACCCGGCATTTCAGCCGTTTCACCACCTACGAGGGCGCAGCCGCTTTCCTTACAGGCAGCAGCAATGCCCCTGATGATGCGTTGTGCCACGGAAACGGAAAGGCTTCCCGTTGCCATGTAATCAAGGAAAAAGAGCGGCTGGGCACCCTGTACGATGAGGTCATTGACGCACATGGCAACGAGGTCGATGCCGATTTCGTCATGCAGGCCGCTTTCAATGGCGAGCAGGAGTTTTGTGCCAACGCCGTCCGTGCAGCTGACGAGAACAGGGTCCTTCAGACCAGCTGCTTTGGGGTCGAACAGGGCACCGAAGCCCCCCAGACCGCCCATGACACCGGGGCGGGCCGTTGCTTTGGCCGCCGGTTTGATGGCGTCAACCAGAGCATCTCCGGCTTCGATGTCCACGCCGGCTGCGGCATAACTGGCACTGGGGGAGGCGGATGTCTTGGTCATGGGGGTTATGGTGTCCCTGCTGGTTGATGCTGGCCCCTTTATAGAGCATCCTGCGTAAAGACGGAATGTGCAGGACCGTCAAATCATTTCGGTTCTGTGAAAGAATAGTAAATCTCATCCTGGGATGAGAGCGGGCGGGCCGCAGTGAGAGGACGGATGAAGCAGCGATGACAGGCGCACGGGTACAGCTGGCGTTGGACCTTCAGCAGGACCGTCCTTTTTCGGCAGAGCGGTTCATTGTCGGGTCTTCCAATGCGTCCGCACGGGTCTGGCTGGCACGCCCTCGGTGGCCGGAGGGACGGCTCTGGCTCTGGGGGCCTGCGGGAACAGGCAAGAGCCATCTGCTGCATATCTGGGCGAGGCAGCATCGGGCTGTAAAGTTCGAGGCTAGGGATTTGGCCTGCGATGGAGATGGTGCTTTGATGGTGGCTGGGCAGAAGCTGACACCAGATGTAACGCCTTTCGTGATCGACCACCTAGAGGGACTGACGCAGGAGGTAGCTCTACTGCATCTGCTCAATCGTGCCCATGCCGCCGGGCGGCGGGTTCTTATGGCTTCACGTCACCCGCCAGCCCGCCGTTTTTTCCATCTGCCAGACCTTGCGAGTCGGCTTCGGGCGACCATGACGGCAGGGCTGGAGGAGCCCGAGGATGAATTGCGAGCAACTTTGCTGCTCTCTTTGCTCGCTGAACGGCAGCTTATCGTGCCTCAGTCCGTTACGGATTGGCTCTGGCGGCGTCTACCTAGGACAGGCAATGCTCTGGTGCAGGCCGTGCAGCGTCTGGATGATGCCGCCATGAGACGGGGGAGTGCCATCAGCCGTGCCCTTGCTGTGGAGGTTTTGAGTGACCTTCTCAGTGAGGAAGAGTGATAAGATGGCGTGGCCTGTAGTTTTTTGCGTTGGTGAGGCTTGTCTAGCCCTAATCCTTTCAAAGGCCTGCAAGGCAGAAATACTATGATAATAATTGTCGTACCGACAGGAATCCTGTCTTAATTGAAGCGAGAATGGGCATGTTTATGCCCGCCGATCAGCCAGATGAGGAGATTGTCATGTCCGGTATAGAGAATATGGCATTTACAGAAACGAACATGGCGAGTGAGGTCATACAGAAGAAGGACCATGCTCGTTTCATCAATCGTGAGCTTGGCTGGTTGGATTTTAATCAGCGTGTTCTGAACGAGTCCGAAAATCCGGATGTGCCTCTTTTGGAGCGTCTGCGTTTTCTCTCTATCAGTGCTGGTAACATGGATGAATTCTACGCTGTCCGTGTCGCTGGGCTGGTAGATCAGCTTAAGACAGGGTCTGGCAAGAAAAGTCCGGACGGGCTGACCCCGGCTCAGCAGCTTGAAACGGTAAGGCAGCAGGCATGGCATCTTCAGGGAGAGCAGCAGCGTATCTGGGATGATATGCTGAAGAAGCTGCGGGATGAGAATATTCTCATCCGGAATGTTGAGAAGCTCCATCATCATGATCGGGAATGGCTCTCCACATATTTCGATAAGCAGCTTTTCCCTGTCCTGACACCATTAACCTTGAATCCCACTCATCCGCTGCCTTTCATTTTTAGTGGTGGGCAGGCTCTGGTTCTTCGTCTTAAAAATCCGAAGACAGACCGTCACCTTTTGGATGGCATGTTAGTCCTGCCAGAGCAGTTGCCTCGTTTCATTCGTTTGCCAGATCAGGATGAAACAATCCGTTTCGTTATGCTGGAAGATGTGATTTTCCACTTCGTCAAGCGTCTCTATCCGGGATTGCATGCGGTTCGTGCCGGTATGCTGCGTCTGGTCAGGGACCTTGATGTAGAGCTGGAAGAGGACGCTGAAGACCTGCTCAATAGTTTCGAGAAAGCTGTGAAAGAGCGGCGGCGTGGGGCCTGTATTCATCTAGAGGTGAATGGTCATTTGCCCGGGCATCTCATTCGTAAGCTGGGGGTTGCCAAGGATGATGTGGTGCATCTCCCAACAATGGTGGGTGTGGGCGATGTTAAGCAGCTCATTGTTTCCGATAAGCCGGAGCTGCTCTTCAAGCCGTATCATGGCAGTATTCCGCAGCGTGTCCTGAAGCATGATGGCGATTATTTCGCTACAATCCGGGAACAGGACTTGGTTGTCCATCATCCCTACGAAACGTTCGACACGGTCGTTCATTTCCTCAAGCAGGCAGCCAGAGACCCGGATGTCTTGTCTATCAAACAGTCTATTTACCGGACATCACATGATAGCCCGATTGTGGATGCGCTGATTGAAGCGGTGGAAGCCGGTAAATCTGTTACGGCAGAAGTGGAACTACGGGCCCGGTTTGATGAAGAGGCCAATATCCGCCTTGCCCGTATGCTGGAGACCAGAGGCGTGCAGGTCGTGTATGGTCTGGCAGCTTATAAAACGCATGCCAAGATGATTTTGGTAGTCCGGCGAGAGGGCGACCGTCTTCAGTCTTATGCGCATTACGGGACAGGCAATTACCACCCCAACACGGCTAAGATTTACACGGATATTTCCTACTTCACCTGTAATCCGGTACTTGTTGATGACTGTGCCCGGCTCTTCAACTGCATTACCGGTGCTGCCGTGCCAGAGCTTCAGGCCGTGGCCTTCTCTCCGCTGACCATCCGGCCAACGCTGGAAAAACTGGTGAGGGAGGAAATGGAGCATGTCAGTGCCGGGCGTCCCGGACAGATATGGCTGAAGATGAACAGTCTCGTGGACAGGAAGTTGATTGACCTGCTTTATGAGGCGTCACAGGCTGGCGTGAAGATTACCATCGTGGTGCGGGGTATGTGCAGCTTGCGGCCGGGCGTGCCGGGTCTTTCCGAAGGGATTGAAGTGCGGTCCATTGTTGGGCGGTATCTGGAACATGCCCGTGTTTTTGCCTTTGGTAATGGCTGTGAATTGCCTTCCCGTCAGGCGAAGTTGTTCATTGCATCGGCTGATTGGATGAAACGGAATATGGACCGCCGTATCGAAGCTATGGTGCCCATTACGGACCCGGACGCTCACGATCGCATCCTTGGTGAGATCATGGTTGTGAATGTCCACGACACATTGCATAGCTGGGCCATGTTGCCGGACGGTCGGTGGAAACGTGTCGAACCCGGTGAAAATCCTCTTTCCGCGCATGACTATTTTATGGAACAAGCCTCTGCGTCATATGAAGAGGCAGATACTCCGGCGAATCCCCAGTCGGGCTCTGAAGGTGGGGAAGAGCCTGCGAAGGAGGCGTAAGAATGGTGTATACGGCAGCGCAGCGTGGGGACAGGTCGTCCCGTCGATCTGCAATCGTGGACCTTGGCTCCAACTCTGTGCGCATGGTGGTGTATGAAGGGGTTGCCCGCAATCCCGTACCCATCTTTAACGAAAAGGCCACGCTGCGCCTCGGTGCCGGTCTGGAAGCCACAGGTATGTTGAGCGAGGAAGGCATCGACCGTGCGTTGGAGGTGCTTGCCCGTTATCAGGCCATTGGTCAGGCCATGAAGGTGGAGCCGTTTGACGTTTTGGCCACGGCTGCCGTGCGGGATGCCCGTAACGGGGATGAGTTTGTAAAAGAAGCTCGTGCCCGGATGCCAGAGGCTCGTTTTCGGGTACTGAATGGCGAGGAAGAGGCTGATTATTCAGCCGCCGGTGTCCTCTGCGCCTTGCCAGATGCCGATGGTGTGGTCGCCGATATTGGTGGCGGTTCGCTGGAGCTTATCCGTGTTCGGGATGGGGCCTATTTTGAGGCTGGAACAACCCCGCTTGGGGTGATCCGTCTGCGGGAGCGTTCGCAGGAGGATATGGAAGAAGCCAGCAAGATCGCCCGGAAGACGCTGGCAGATGTGTCGTGGCTGGAAACAGTGGCCGATAAGCCGCTTTATCTGGTGGGGGGAGCCTTCCGGGCTTTGGCCCGCCTGCATGTGGCCCGCATGGATTACCCGTTGAATATGGTGCATCTTTTCCGGCTTAGTCGGGCTGAGGCGGAAGAGATGGCGAATTGGGTCATCGGTGCCAGCCGCAAGCAGATGGAGAAGGTTGGCAATGTGCCACGCAAACGGATGGTTGATGCGCCATTCGCAGCGCAGGTCCTTCTCGCTCTTCTGGCTAAGACAGAGGCACGGGAGGTTGTCTTCAGTGCGGAAGGTCTGCGTGAAGGGTGGTACATGCGCGAGGTTGCGGCCTCCGTTGCAGAGGAAGACCCTATGGAGGCTTTGGCCCGAGAGATGGCAGAACGGCTCGGCCGTAATGCTTCTCTGGCAGAACCTCTCATTACATGGGTTTCTCCAGTCTTCCTGACCGGGTTGGACTGGGTAGAGGATTCTTTTCTGGCGGCTCAGCTCCGGTTAGCCTGTATCGTATCCGACATCGGTTCTTACGATCATCCGCAATATCGGGCGGAGCAGACATACCGGCGAATCCTGTACTGTCATGGCGTTGGATTTTCCCATGAGGCTCGGGCCTTCCTCGCCCTCGTGTTGGCCGTGCGGTATGAGATCAACCGGGATGACCCCGTGCTGGAGCCTTCACGCCGTCTGTTGAGCAAGGAGCGTTATGAAGCAGCTGTCCGGCTGGGGCTGGTGCTACGTCTGGTCTATACGCTCTGCGCCGGGACTGAGGGGCTTCTGGAAGGCACGCATCTGGCCATGAAGGACGATAAGCTGGTTCTTAGCCTGCATGGCAGCCGTTTGCGGTCTGGGGGCAGTGCCATTTCACGCCAGCTGGAGCGGCTGGCCGAAGCACTCGGCAGGAAACCTTTATTACGCTGAAAAATACCATCCGAAACGATGGGTAATCCTGAAACGGAACCGGCGTCATTAATGGATGCTGGTTCCGTTTTTGTTTATGCGGTTACTACTATGCCGCCTGACTTCTCTCTTACGGGTTGTTCAGTGTGGCTGGCGGAGAGGGGCCAGCAGCCGGTTGAGGTAGTCCAGCTCACTTTGTGGGCGGGTACGGTCGGAGGCACGCCGCTGCAGCTCACGTTCGATGTCATGCGTGCGGTTGCGTTCATGATCGGGGATATGAGCATCAGAATCGGGGCTGTCATCTAGCTTCCGGCCTAGCGGATCCTGATTGTCCGGCTGTTTCTGTTCCTCGTCATGGCTGTCCTCATCCTGCCCGCTATTCGGGTCATCATCTGGGGAGGCGGTAGGGCTGCCATTTTGTTCATCTGGCGCAGCGGATGATGAAGGCGGCGGAATGAAGCCTAAGCGTCCTTTGCTGTTCTGGCTGGCTTCGGACTGGTTCTTGCTCATGTCGTGGCGGGATTGGGACAGGTCATTCAGGACGGTTTGAATGTTCTTTACGCTCTCTTCATCCTGACGGTTGGCGAGGCTTTTCAGCACTGCTCCCATATCTTTTTCTGCTTTCAGCAGATTGGGCATTTTCTTCTTTGTGAGTGTTTCTCCACGGTGGTTGAGTGTCTGTGCCAGAAGGCGCAGAGCATATTGTGTGGCGTGGTCCTGTTGCCGATCATCGGCATGGAGTAGAACGGCATCCTGATTCAACTGAGCAGCGGAAGAAGAATTGTCTGTTGTTGCCGGAGCCATGCCAAGTTGACTGAGAAGCTCGGCTGTGGACATCTGAGAGACATCTTTGTGCTGGCTTTCCCTATCATCCGAATTGGACTGCTCCGAAGAAAAGCGTTTCTGAGCATGGTTCAGAAGGTCCGTTTCCTGTCGAATCAGGTCCCGCAGGGCTAGACGCTGCGTGCGGGCTTCGGCCTGTGCCCGCATGGAGGCCGCTAATGCCTGCATGTCGGGTAGGGTCGCTTGTCGGAGCTGTTCGGCTGGTTCTACCATGTTTCGTAGATGTTCCAGAGCTTGCGCTGTCCGTCCGGCAAGGGCATCGGACTGAACCTGCCCTGCAAGATGGACCCAGGGCATACCTCTACCGCCGGGCATGGGCATCACCAGACCGTTTTGGCTGGCCTTTTGGAAAATGAAGGCCATGTGATCATCAAGGGCACCCTTTAGAGAGCCTAGCTCATCATGTAGCTTCTGCTGTTCATCTGCGGGGGGTGGGGCTGGATGTTCCCCGAGGGCCAGAAGATGCAGGCGGATAGCATTTTGCAAGGCCCGCACATGGAGCATGGAGGCCGCAATGGCTTGCCCGGATTGTGTTTGGTCCTCGGCATAAAGAGCCATAAACCAGAGTTGTTCCGTCAGCGATTGGTCTGACATGCCAAGGGCTGCTTGTCTCTGTAGCAGAACGAGCGGTGTGGAGAGATCGGGCGGGAGGGGCAGTTCTGATAGGAGAGCCAGAATATGGGCAGCCTGCTTCTGATTTATCTGCCCAACAGCAAGATGCAGCCGTAGGTCCAGCAGCGCACGGCTTAGCGGGTCGTGAAAAGGGCGATGACCAAGGTGGAATGTTTGGGACTGGGAGCAGTTCTGCTTTCCTGAGCCACTACGGGCACAGAGTTTCCCGATAACTTCCAGTCCAGCGAAGGGGCTGTCGGAGAGGTCGAGCCGGGTCGTTCCTGCTGCTTTTGAGGGCTGCTTCTCTAGCGGCAGAGGAATGGTCACACTATGGGCTGGGTTGGGTTCGTGCGCTGGGGGAATAATGGGCTGTAATCTAGCTTCCAGCGTAGCCACACCATGTGGCTGGGCAACAGACCATGGAAAATTGGTGTACCAGTCTTGTGATGTGGCACCGGCTTTAGCTGTCCACTGAACATCAGGTGGTGTGTCGGTGCTGATTTGAAGATGCCAGCGGCCTAGTCTACGGCCTCGAACAGAGAGGCTGACGGTCCCGCTCTTTCGTAATGTCCCCTCAATCTGCCAGCTGCCATTTTTCAGATAAGCGCGGCGATTCTGGACGGCCCCATGCAGGTGGGGCTGTCCTGATGAGGATTCCACGACAACATGCAGCTGCGCCCCTTCTGGCAGGGAGAGGGTGGGGCTGTGTGCTGTCAGGAAGAGAGGAGGGCCGGGTGCATAGGCGGGGTGGTCAATCCAAGCCTGCATGGCAGGAAGGGGTGACGCATCATCGTCTATGCCGGGGATGAACCCTGCCTTGAACCGTAATCCTGCCTGCGAGCCGGCAATCCCCCCGAGTACGAAAAGGCAGAGGATAACGAGAGATGCTGTCAGCCATCCTGTCCAATGAGGAAAGAGCTGTGGAAGGCGGAGGCGGAGTGCCTCCAGAGAGCTGAGTAGCCGTTGCCGATGGATAGTCCAGAGCTGGCCTTCCTTATGAATCTGCTCTTCAGAGAGACCTTCCGGCAGAGCGGGGCGGTCAGTCAGAGCGGCAAGAGGGGGAAAACCGAGACCGGAATCAGTGGCAATTCGCTGGTCAACCTGCTCCGCAGAAGGTGGAGAAAGGCGATGGATGCGCAGGCCCGCCCAGATCAGCACGCTTCCAAAGACGAGGGTTTCCAGCAGGAAATGAAGACTATCTGGTAGTGACTGCGGGAGATGGAGAAGGGCCGCACATCCCCAGAGGCCAGCCAGCAGCACGGGCCAGCGGGCATAGTGCCAGCATTGTTCCAGTCGGAGCCGACGGTAGGCTTGCCGCTGGATACGGGCAAATCGAGGGGGGAGAAGTGCGGCCTTCACGAGCGTCAGGTGCGTGGTAGCCAGTCGGGGATGGCTTCCTGCGCAAGAAGCTCATCAAGCGTCTGGCGTTTGCGGATGATAGCCTGCCGGTCGCCATCAATCATGACCTGAGCAGCAAGAGGCCGTGAGTTATATGTGGAACTCATGACCGTTCCATAAGCTCCAGCATCCAGTAGAGCGATCAGATCGCCTTTTTTCAGAGGGGGGAGTAGACGCTGACGGGCGAAGATATCGCTGCTCTCGCAGATGGGACCAACAACATCCACAACTTCCCCGGAAGTGAGGTCTTCAGGCGTGTGTAGGGGTAGGATTCCATGCCATGAATCATACATTGCTGGGCGGACCAGCTCATTCATGCCTGCATCAATGATGACAAAGCGGCGTGCTGCGTCTTTCACATCAATGACACGGGCCAGAAGAACACCTGCCGGAGCTGCCAGCCAGCGGCCCGGTTCGACATGCAGCCGCACATCCAGATCGCCCAGCGTCTCAGCAATGACGTTTGCCAGCATGGCGGGCGGTGGTGCCTGTTCGTTACGATAGGCAATGCCGAGACCGCCGCCGCAGTCAATATCGCTGACACGCAGACCGTCTGCCCGCAGGGTGCGAACCAGAGAAGCAATGCGTTCATACCCTTTGCGGAAAGGGGCTTCCGTGACCATCTGGCTGCCGAGATGGACCGCAAGGCCGACTAGTTCCACGCCGGTCATCTCTGTTTGGGTTTTGCGGTAAAGGGCGGGGATGGCATCATGAGCAATGCCGAATTTGTCTTCTGCCCGGCCTGTCGTGATTTTGCTATGCGTCTGGGCGTCGATATCGGGATTGACCCGGAAAGCAATGCGGGCACGGCGTTGCATCTTCCGTGCGATGGCATCGAGACGGTGCAGCTCTTCTATGCTTTCGACATTGATCTGGCCAATCTGGTGGGAAATGGCCAGTTCCAGTTCTTCATCAGTCTTACCGATACCGGAGAAGACGATGTCACGGGCCTTCATGCCTGCGGCAAGGGCACGTTGCAGCTCTCCACCACTGACGACATCAGCCCCGAACCCACAGCGGGCCAATACGGTCAGGCAAGCCTGATGGTCCTGTGCCTTGACGGCAAAATGGCAATGGACAGGCAGATTCTGTGCTTTGAAGGCATCTTGCAGGGCGCAAGCACGGCGGCGCAGCGTTTCAGCACTGATGACCCAGCTGGGCGTGCCATGCTGTTTGGCAATATCGGTAAGGGAGGTACCATCCATCACCAGCCCTTTGCTGCCTTCGTAGGACAGGTTGGGATGATTATTCAGGAGGGTTGTGACTGTTGGATCGGGACGTGTCGAATTCATGACTGCATGATTACAGACCGATAGCCGAAATGGGAAGGTGCAACCCGTAGGAAACAGGGGCCCTTAACAGAGATTCCATCAAAGTGATGCTTCCTCTTTGCCAAAGGCAGGAGACAAAGCAAAGTAGCTCTTTTGAAGGTCTGGGAAAGTGTGGTGCACCCGAGAGGACTCGAACCTCTAACCCCCAGATTCGTAGTCTGGTGCTCTATCCAATTGAGCTACGGGTGCAGCAGCCCGTTTGCCGGGCCTATAATCACATGGTGCACCCGAGAGGACTCGAACCTCTAACCCCCAGATTCGTAGTCTGGTGCTCTATCCAATTGAGCTACGGGTGCGCCGTGTTGAGGAGGCTTCTATCCGGTCTCGACCTGTGGTGCAACCCCACTGAAGAAGTTTTTTTTAAATATTTTCCAGTGGGATGCTGTGGTGGTGTTAGCGGCGAACCAGAGAGATATGAGCACGGCAACGGGGGGAGGTGTATGTCCCACCAATGGCTGTACCGACGGGGTATCCGTTAAAAGTCTGTCGGTAAGGTGTGCCGTTCATGCCTTTATCGATCAACTCTGCCAGATAATGCTGCTGGCCTTTTTCATAGGTACCCCGGAGGGTGGAGGAATTCATACCGGGGTTAAAGACGATCTCATGCCCACGAATACGGAGAGAGGACATTTCATTGGTGGGGCAGAGGCCTTGTTCGGTCACGAGTTTGCCCATCCACAGGCCATAAGGGTCAGAGGCCGGGGTGGAAGGGGAGGAGCAGGCTCCCAGAGTGCAAAGGCTAATCAGGCAGGTGAGAAAGGCAGGGCGCATGCGCAGTTCCTGAATGTACGTTTGAGAGTCTAAGCCGCCGTAGAAAACTTTACCAAAGGGTAAAAACCTATGGAGAATAAGGATGACGTTGGCGGTCGATCGTCCTATAGAGATTAGCACGAATTGAGCATTGTGCCATATCCAGTAGGCGAGGCCCGAAACTTGACGCAGAAAAACGCAGACACCCTTCAGCAGCTTGATGAAACCCTCCATGAAGACCGTATCCTAATTCTGGATTTCGGTAGTCAGGTAACCCAGCTGATCGCCCGTCGTGTGCGGGAAAGCGGGGTTTATTGCGAGATTTGGCCGTTCACGTCTTCGCTGGAGAAAATCCGTGATTTCAACCCACGGGGTATCATTCTTTCTGGCAGTCCGGCCAGCGTGCATGACGACAATGCACCGACCCTGCCGGAAGGACTTCTGGAACTGAATCGTCCCATTTTGGGTATTTGCTACGGTCAGCAGGTCCTTTGCCATACGCTGGGTGGGCGTGTGGAGACGCACGAGCATCGTGAGTTTGGCCGTGCCTATATTGATGTGGCTGAAGAATGTGCGCTGTTCCATGGTCTCTGGGCGCAGGGTGGGCGTGAGCAGGTCTGGATGAGCCACGGTGACCGTGTGACGGCTCTGCCGCCGGGTTTCAAGGCTGTTGCCTATTCTGAAGGGGCACCATTCGCCATCATCGCCAATGAGGAACGTCGCATTTATGGTGTGCAGTTCCATCCCGAAGTGGTGCATACGCCGCATGGTGCCGAGCTGATCCGCAACTTTACGCATGACGTGGCTGGCTGTTCCGGCACATGGACGATGGCCGGTTTCCGTGATCTGGAAATTGCCCGTATCCGCAAGCAGGTGGGTGATGGGAAGGTGATCTGTGGTCTGTCCGGTGGTGTGGACAGCTCCGTGGCGGCGAAGCTGATTCATGATGCCATTGGGGACCAGCTGACCTGCATTTTCGTTGATCCGGGCATTCTGCGTGCCGGTGAAGCGGATGAGGTGGTGAAGACCTTCCGTGACCGCTTCAACATCCGGCTGGTTCATCGTGATGCGTCCGACCTGTTCCTTGGTGAACTGGCTGGCGTGACGGACCCGGAAGTAAAGCGTAAAACCATTGGCCGTCTCTTCATTGAAGTTTTCGAGCAGGAAGCTGCCAAGCTGGGCGGAGCGCAGTTCCTTGCGCAGGGGACGTTGTACCCGGACGTGATTGAGAGTGTCAGCTTCAATGGCGGGCCGTCCGTGACCATCAAGTCCCATCATAACGTGGGCGGTCTGCCGGAACGCATGAACATGGAGCTGGTCGAACCGCTGCGTGAACTCTTCAAGGATGAGGTCCGTGCGCTGGGTCGTGAGATCGGTGTGCCAGAGCATATTGTCGGGCGTCATCCTTTCCCGGGGCCGGGGCTTGCCATCCGTATTCCCGGGGACATCACACGGGAGAAGCTTGATCTTCTGCGAAAGGTGGACAGCATCTACCTAGAGGAAATCCGCAAGGCTGGCCTGTATGATGAAATCTGGCAGGCTTTTGCAGTTCTGTTGCCTGTCCGCACGGTGGGCGTGATGGGTGATGACCGTACCTATGATCAGGCCTGCGCCCTGCGTGCCGTCACCAGCACGGATGGTATGACCGCAGAGGTCTATCCCTTTACCTTTGAGTTCCTCAACCGTGTCGCTGGCCGCATTGTAAACGAGGTGCGTGGCATCAACCGTGTCACTTATGACATTACGTCCAAGCCGCCGGGCACGATTGAGTGGGAATGATTCTGTAGGACCTTATAGGAAAGCCCGCAGAGATGCGGGCTTTTTTTTATGGTGTGTTAGATTGTATGGGGATCGTCTTTGTTAAGACCGTGAAGCCATAGTTTGATAGTTGATTGTAAGTGTTTCTTAGTGTTATTTTACTAAAAAGTGGTAATTTTTTGATTTCTTTGCCTATTATTGCAAATACTATCTTGTAATCTCTTGGGTTGGGTTTGCTCTTCGAAAGAGATGTTGGTGCGTTCAGTTTTTTTAGGCCGTCGAGGACTTTTTGCCGAAATTCACTGTCATTTAATAAAAGTTCTGCAGAGACTCGGCCTTGTGAAAATAGGTGGCTCATTTGGGCTGAACTTGTGAATCGCTTAACATGAATCATTTTATTATCAGTGTAAATGTCACAGAATTCTATCCGGCTATGGCCACCTCCATGGATGATGTTTTTTGCATCAAGGCAATGTGCATTTCCCAAGTGTTTTGCGAGGGCTTCATTATAGTCCTGTTCATTGTCGTAGTTTTGGCAGTTGTAAGGAATATAATCAGTATTATCATTGTAAATTCTTGTAATATCTTCATCTATTTTTTCTATGAAAGAGGGCTTTATTTCATACCATTTTCCTGCACTTAATATATATATTGAATCATTTATACTTATTTCAGTGTATATGCATTTATATATATTCCATTTGTTGTTTATGCAATCCATGCTTGATGATATGGTAATTATATTTTTTTTAAAAACTTCTTCTATTTCATTACGGTCTTTGGAAAATAGTTCAAAGAGACTTCTCGCATCTAACGAGTCGATGTCCTTGCTTTTCTTTTTTACGTATCTGAAACATTTTACATCTGACCATTCTATTATTGATGGAGGAACCAGTGATATATTTGAGTAATTCTTTTTTTCGATTTTTTTGATGAGTTCATTTTTCAGCTCATCTTCTCTATTTTTTGAACGGATTTCTTTTACATTATTGACCCATTCAAAATATTCTATTGTTTCTTCCAAGAATTTTGAAATAATTAATGGCAAAATTGATTTAATATTTCCAATATTTATATCGCCAGACAGCATTATTGTATCGCGTCCAGAGACTGTTTTTGATAGATTTATTTTTGTTTTCGTCTTAACTTCATCAAGAAATTTCTTATCTATGCTTGCTGTTATGGAGTTTAACAGATCTTGCTCAATGTCAACTCCGAACTCATGCAGATGTCCTTCTTTGCTTACTTGTTCACGGCTTCTTTTTGATGCTGACCCAAGAGCAGTCTTATCAAGACTGCGTAAACTCTCAGGGTCAATAATATTTAGAATGACTTTTAAACCAAATCGTTCCTCAAGAGAATCATTTTTAAGAAGATGCCTTCCATTGCCAAAAAATATGAGGATGTGATGTATGTTCCCCTGATTGTTTATTTCTATGTGAAGAACAGCTTTTACATTTGCAGAGAAGAGAGAAGCATTGCTCAGTTTATAGCTTTCTTCCTGGAAAAAATTTTCAATCCAAGTAGGAAACTGTTCCTTTGATTTATCCGTATAGAGTGTTCCAACCGTATCGGTACCATTTTTAATAGTAACAGAATCACAGACGTCTTTGAAAAGGTCTTTGACGGTTCCGGAAGTAGTTACGGCATTGTCTCTGATGAGACCAATGTGAATCTTATTCTTTTTTCCCATTTTGACTTTCCTTTTAGTAGATATGCGTAGTCTAGCGGATCGCAGGCTGTAGTATGAATGAATAAATTTTTAGTGGTCAATGGTGAAAAATGATTTTTGGAAATCAATGGTATTTTTTTAAAAGCAACCCTAAATAATATAAATTAATAATGAATTACAATTTTTTATAAAAAATAATTAATCGCGCACCAAAAAGGACTATTGTGACCGTGATAATGTAATTGATCCATTCCCATCCGACGCCTTTCAGAGCAGCTCCGCTTGCGAAGCATCCGATGGCCGTGCATAGAACCGTGACGAATTCGCTGAATCCTTGTGCCCCAGGCCGGTATTCTTCATGCGGGACAGCGGCAGCCAGCAGTGTAGAGCCTGCAACGAACAGGATGTTCCAGGCCAGTCCCAGCATGAAGAGGGACAGACACAGCCCATAAACGTTACTGACTGTCACGTTGAGCAACGCTACGCCTATCAGTAGAGTCAGTCCCGTCATGATGGTGGTGGAGGCTCCCATACGATTGTAGAGCCAGCCTGAGAGGGGGGAGCTGCTGAACATGGCAAACAGATGGGCCATCATCATTTTCGAGACAAGGGTAACATCGTGCCCCTGCTGAAGAACGTGGATGGGGGTGATACTCATCAGGACCATCATGACACTGTAGGACAGGGCGTTAGTAGCTACGGCAAGCAGATATGAGCGTCGTTCTGTTGGGGTGATCTGGCGTAGGAAGCGCAGGCTGATCTTTCTGCCACCCTGAAGGGGTATTTGCCGGGTATTGTCTTTCAGGCCGAGCATGAGAAGGGCAGAGAATGAGGCCAGAACCGCAACAAAGAGGTAGGCTCCTGCATGGGGAAGACCGGGGATGAGGTCATCCCCCAGAGAAGCCAGAAGAGGCCCCAGAATACTGGCTATGACGCCACCGGATAGAACCGTAGCGATGCTTCTGGCCCGTGCCGCATCGGATTCATGATTGTCAGCTGCGGCAAGACGATAATACTGGGCAAAGGCCTGAAACACGCCCACGGCTGCCGTCCCGCAGCAGAAAAGCAGAAAGCTGTGTGCTGCCAGAGCCTGAAAAGACACCAGCCCGCCCGCTATTCCGGCTGAAGCCCCCAATATAAATCCTACCTTGCGTCCCAGTCTGCCCATGAGGATTGAAGCGAAAAAGGTTGTTAGGCAGGCTACGAGTGTGATGAGGGCATAGGGGAGTGTAGCTAATGTTCTATCAGGTGCCAGCTGATAACCGACAATGCCTGTCAGTGTCAGGTCAATGGAAAATGAAGCCGTAAAAAGCAGCTGTCCTAGAAACAAAATTGTAAGGCGGTTTCCATTAGTTTGAGGCATGGCAAAGACTCCCTCCGGCCTTATTGTTGTCCCTGCTTGTGGTGTAAATGTGTTTGGGGCCGTATATGTCAGGCAGAGCCGCGTTGGCCTATCTGCCACGCTTTTCTGGCAGGGCAGGGTTGCTACCCATAGACGCATTTTTTGAACATAAGAGGGGGAATACGGCTTGCTCAAAAGGCTATCCCTTGGCAGGGATAAGGGGATGAAAGTACCTGTTCCTTTTTCCCGTAAGCAGTGTGTGCAGAGGGTGTTGCCAGTGGTGGTGACCCTACTGGCATCTGTGTCCGCTCATGGGGCGGAAGCGGCGGAACAGGGTACGTCTCATAAACCCCATCATTCCCATCATCACGGTAAACAGCACGAGAAGCACCATACTGCTGGGCATGAGCATGAGGCATCCGTCCGGCATAAACGGGCTATGGCACATAAAACGGCAGCGGCCGCAGCAGCGGTAGGGGCAGCGAAGGCGGCCCAGTCAGCGCAGCCATCAGTGCCGGAGAATGTCGGTACTGAGACGAAGTTGCCGTTGCCACGTTATGCGTCCATGCGGGCAGACCGTGTTTATATGCGGCGAGGCCCGGGTGAACGCTACCCGATTGATTGGGTCTATCATCGCCGTGGCTACCCGGTACTGATAGAGCGGGAATTTGGAGTCTGGCGCCTTGTAGAAGACCCGGAAGGCCAGAAGGGCTGGGTACATCAGGTAACATTGCATGGCAGCCGTTCCTTTATCATACCCGGTTCTGTGTCCTATGATGGGGATGCGTCTAAGGTTTCGACCACGGGTCACGCTGATTCCCGCATTGTGGCGTATATGCCAGCGGGGGAGGTGGCACGGGGCCAGAATCATGACGTCCCTCTGATGAGTTCGGATAAGCCGGACCGAACGGTCGTTGCCCTGCTAGAGCCGGGTGCGATCGGGAAGATTAAGGCCTGTCCACAAGGCTCATCATGGTGTCATGTCACAGTCAGGGGCTATGACGGGTGGATTGAACGCCGCCTGTTATGGGGGGTGCAACCCGGTGAAATCATTCAGCCTGACTGAATAAATGGAAAGTCGAGGAATGTTATGACAGCCAACATCCATCATCGCCGCACTCGGATTGTTGCGACCCTCGGGCCGGCATCAGAAACCGCCGAGCAGATTCTTAATCTTGCCAAGATTGGCGTGAATGTCTTCCGCCTGAACTTCTCCCACGGTGCCCACGATGAACACGCTGCCCGTCACAAGGCCGTGCGTGAGGCCGAAGCAAAGCTGGGTCGTCCGCTGGCCGTTCTGGCCGACTTCCAGGGGCCGAAGCTGCGTGTTGGTGTCTTCAAGGATGGTCCTGTTCAACTGAAGGTTGGTCAGAAATTCACGCTGGACCTGGATAAAGCCCCCGGCGATGCCAACCGTGTTAACCTGCCGCATCCGGAGATTATCGGTGCGGTTGATGTCGGTCACCGCCTGCTGCTGGATGACGGCAAGCTGGCCTTGCGTGTCACGAAGAAGCACAAGGACTCTCTGGAGACAGAGGTTCTCGTGGGTGGCAAGCTCTCCGAGCGCAAGGGTGTGAACGTTCCTGACGTTGCTCTGCCGATTCCGGCTCTGACAGAGAAGGACCACAAGGACCTTCAGTTCGCCCTGTCCATCGGTGTGGACCTGATTGCTCTCTCCTTCGTGCAGCGTCCAGAAGACATTCAGGAAGCCCGTGACATCGTCAAGGGTCGTGCGTGGATTGTCACCAAGCTGGAGAAGCCGCAGGCTGTTGAATGCCTCGATGAGATCATCCGTCTCTCCGATGCGCTGATGGTTGCCCGTGGCGATCTGGGCGTTGAACTGCCGGCCGAGGATGTGCCGGTCATCCAGAAGCGTGCCATCAATGAGGCCCGCCGTCAGGGCCGTCCGGTCATCGTGGCAACACAGATGATGGAAAGCATGATTAGCAGCCCGGTTGCTACTCGTGCAGAAGTCTCCGACGTTGCCAATGCCGTTTATGATGGTGCCGATGCTGTCATGCTCTCTGCCGAGAGTGCTGCTGGCTCCTTCGGACCGGAAGCTGTGGCAACTATGGTGCGTGTAACGTCCCGTGTTGAGCAGGATCCGGAATGGCGTGCCCGTATGGACCGTCTGCGTCCGGCCTCTGAGCATACGATTCAGGGGGCACAGGCCAAGTCCACCTTTGATGTGGCTCGCAACGTCCGTGCGGCTGCTCTGGCTGTGCATACGGAGAATGGCCGTAGTGCTGTTCTGGTCTCTCGTGAGCGTCCGCATGAGCCGATCGTGGCTCTGACGAACGAGACCATTTCCCGCCGCCTGTGTGTGGTTTGGGGTGTGTTCCCGAAGGTTGTGTCCAGCAAGGATGACGTGAAGGCCGTTGGCGAGTTCGCCAAGGGTGGCGAGCATGTCGTTCTGCTCGACAGCTCCAAGAACATCCGCATCGTCAAAGCTTGATCTTTGTTGATACCGTTCTTGTTCCTCTGATGGTTTTTGCCAGCGGAGGGATGGAGTGAAAAAAGCCCGGCAGGCTGATTACCTGTCGGGCTTTTTATATGGGCGTATCATTTCTGAAAATGACGATCTACGTTCAGGAATGATGGTCTTTTGTAAGGCCCTGTCTTATGTGCCGCCCTCTGTGAAGGATGCTCATGATGGATTCAATATCCTCCCCTTGGATGGCTTCCACCATCAGGTGAGCATCTTGCTCAAAACGTTTGAACGTGGCGAGTAGGATATCTTTGTTTGTCAGGAAAATGTCACGCCACATGATCGGGTCTGAGGCGGCAATACGGGTAAAGTCCCGGAAACCGGAGGCCGCATATTCTAGCACATCGGTTTGAAGGTCAGTGGAAAGCCGGTCTGCCGTATTGCAGATGGTGAAGGCTAGAAGATGGGGAAGATGGCTAACGATGGCGCAGACCTGGTCATGATAATGGTCCGTCATTTGTCGGGTACGGGACCCGCAACGCTTCCAGAACTCTTCCATCAGGCAGATGGCCTCAGGAGCTGAGCCTTCCGGTGGGACAAGCAGGGTCCAGCGATCTTCAAATAGTGTGGCAAAGCCAGCGTCAGGGCCGGAATATTCCGTCCCGGCCATAGGATGGGCCGGAATATAGCTGACACCTTCTGGCAGCTGTACGCTGATGTCTGGCCCCAGTGTGTTGCGGACAGAGGCCACATCGCTGAGGATGCTTCCTGGCTTCATATGAGGAAGAATGGTGGTGGCTACCGTCCGGATGGCCCCCGTTGGAATACAGAGGATGACGGCATCAGATTTCGCCGCTGCCTCTGTTAGGGAGGCGGTAACCTCATCGGCGATGCCCAGTTCCTTCACCCGATTCAGAACATCTGGTGAGGAATCAGCAGCGATGAGGTGGCGGGCCAGCGCACCGGTCTGGCGGGCACGGCGGAGAATGGAGGAGCCGATCAGTCCCGGTCCAACGATGGTCAGGGTATCGAAGAGAGGGGCATCAGCCATGGTCAGAGTCGTCTCATCCTGTAAGGTTCGTAGGGGCGGCGTTCAGGCCCGGCGCAGCTGGCGGAACTCGTACAACTGCCAGAGCAGCAGGATAGGAACACCAATAACGATATCTCGTCCACGTCGTAGCAGGGAAATGCTGATGGAAATATCCGCACTGATGCCAAATAGGTGCCCCAGTGCTACATAACCTGCTTCCTGTACTCCTAATGCACCGGGCACCAGAAAACCAGCGGACATGATGCCACAGACGGCTCCTTCAATGGCCAGTGCATTGAGGAAAGAACAGTGAGCCCCCAGCAGGATGAGGGAAAGCCATGTCAGTAGGGCACTGCCAATCCAGCCGAGTAGATGTAACGCTGCACCTAAACCGATGCGGGCAGGCTGGTCCCAGAGGCTTTCAATATAGGTCTGGAAATTTTCGCTGTTATCGGTCAGCGTATCAGGCCAATCGGCAGAGATGTGTTTGGAGAGAAAGCGGGCTAGAGCCTGAAGAGCATTGCCGCTGCGCTGCTGGGTCCAGATAAAACCAGCCATGCCGATGCTGAGCAGGATGATGCCGATTGTCAGTGGCCAGATGAACCGCCCTGCATCAGCTTGCCCGATAAGGCAGAGCAGGGCGATGATGATAAAGGCAAGTTGGCCCAGAACTTCCGTTGTGATGTCGATAATATTGGCAGCCACACCTTCCGTCCAACTGACAGGCTGGCCATCCGTTGTGTGGCGGGGGTGACCGGCTGTGGTGGCCCGTATGCCGATGAGCATACCGCCAAGCTGAGAAAAAGGCAGGCATGCCGCCGCAGCATCCCGGACGAACCGTGCGAATGTTAGGCGGAGGAAACTGATACTGGGAATACTGCTTTTCCAGGCGGCACCAAGGAGAATATTGACCATCAACTGGCAGACGACCAACAGGATGAACCCGTTTAGGCCGATCTTGGCGAGTGAGGTCAGAATCGGATGTATGCCTGTGCGTAGTGTTAGAAAACAGAAAAGGACGACACCTGTCAGCGAAAGGATAAAAGGAAGTATTTTTTTCAAGGTGGCCGCCATTAACGTTAAATCCATGCTTGTGCCCTTCTAGGCCACTCTGTGGCAGACGTCCAATCTACGGGGCTTTACCCGCTATGATAACGGTGCCTATATCCGGCAAAGGAAGGTTATCTGAAGCGAGGGAGGGACGAAGATGGCAGAGGATATAACTCTGGTTACCGGAGCAACCGGTTTTGTGGGATCGGCTGTTGCACGCACACTTCTGGAGCGTGGTCACCGTCTGCGTCTTCTGGTCCGCCAGACGTCAGACCGCCGCAATGTGGCTGACCTGCCGGTAGAATTTGTTGTTGGTGATCTGGCAGACCCTCAAAGCATGGCTAAGGCTTTAGAAGGGGTGACGTATCTTTTTCATGTCGCAGCGGATTACCGCCTCTGGGTACCGGACCCGGAAGTGATGATGCGGGCCAATGTTGAAGGCACAAGAAACCTGATGCTTGCGGCCATGAAGGCTGGTGTGAAGCGGGTTGTGTATTGCTCTTCTGTTGCAGCGTTGGCCACGGCCCATAATGGTATTCCCGCAACGGAGTCGTCTCCGGTGACGGAAGATCAGATTGTGGGTGCTTACAAGCGATCAAAATACCGGGCAGAGCAGGAAGTCCTACGTCTTGTTCGGGAAGAAGGGCTACCTGCGGTCATTGTTAATCCATCCACACCTGTCGGGCCTCGGGATATCAAACCGACTCCCACCGGACAGATGATTCTGGATTGTGCAACGGGTCGTATGCCTGCCTATGTGGAAACCGGGCTGAATATTGTCCATGTCGATGACGTGGCAGAAGGCCATGCCCTTGCCTTTGAGCATGGGGCGGTTGGTGAAAAATATATTCTGGGCGGTGAAAATCTCATGTTGGGTGATTTGTTCAGCATGGTTGCAGAGCTTGCTCATCGTAGCCCGCCTCGTATTCAGCTTAAGCAGTCATGGCTTTATCCAGTGGCTTATATTTCCGAAATGTTGGCAAAAGGCTTTGGGATTCAGCCACGCGTCACAAAGGAGATGCTGGACATGTCCAAAAAGTTGATGTTTTTTTCTTCTGCCAAGGCGGAGCGGGATTTAGGCTATCGGCCTCGTGCTGCTCGTCAGGCTGTTGCTGATTCTGTGGCATGGTTTCGTCAGCATAGCCGGAGGCGTTTTTCATCTTAAGAGGTGTAGCAGGCTGACACGGTAATGACTTTTGTAACGGCGTTGTTTTCTTTGCTGGCTTGGTTGGGGCTAACCTTTTTCCATGGTCTGTTCTGGGTTGGGGGACCTTGGTTGAAAAGGGGTGCGAAGGCTAAAAACCGGAGATGTAGTTTGCCAGCCGTTGCAGTGGTCGTGCCTGCTCGAGATGAAGCTGCTTCAGTCACGGCTTGCCTCTCATCCTTATTGGAGCAGGATTATCAGGGAGCGTATCATGTCATTCTTGTGGATGATGAGAGTACCGATGGAACTGGGGATATCGCTCGGCGAATGCCGGATCCGGCAGGACGCCTGACAGTTCTTTCTGGGAAACCACACCCGGAAGGGTGGAGCGGTAAGCTCTGGGCTGTCAGGCAGGGTCAGGAAGAGGCCTTACGACGTCTTCCGCAGGAGGGCTATGTCCTGCTGACTGACGCCGATATTGTTCATCAGGAAGATCATGTCTCCGCTCTGGTGGAGCGGGCGCAGAGCGACAAATTCGACATGGTTTCCGAAATGGTGATGCTGAACTGTGCCAGCTTTTGGGAAAAGGCTCTGGTACCGGCTTTCGTCTATTTTTTTGCCATGCTCTATCCCTTCCGGAAGGTTGCTGATCCTCGCTCTCCAATCGCTGGAGCAGCTGGTGGAACAGTGTTAATTCGCCGGGATATGCTGGAGAAAATTGGAGGGATACAGTCCCTCAAGGGTGCCTTGATTGATGATTGCACGTTAGGCACCTACATCAAGCGTGCTGGGGGACGGCTTTACCTTGGATGGAGCGAGCAGGCATGGTCTATCCGCACCTATCAGAGTGTGGGTGAGATATGGCATATGATTGCCCGCAATGCTTATGTTCAGCTTAAATTTTCACCATGGAACCTTTTGAAAGCCTTGTCTGGAATGGTCCTGATATGGCTTTTACCGGTTCGTCTTCTTCTATTCAGTCGAGGAAAAAACCGTGTCGTAGGTGGCTGTGCATATGCTCTCAGCTGCATTACGTTCATGCCGACCCTGCGCTGGTTCAGGTTGTCATGGTGGCGTGTCCTTTCACTGCCCTTGGTTGCCGCATTTTATATGATGGCAACTGTTGGTTCCGCAGTGAACCATTATCGGGGGAAAGGCGTTAGCTGGCGTGGGCGGTCGTATGAAGGAGCAGAATCATGATGTCACAGTCTGGTGGGTCAACTATGCAGGATGATGCTCAGCTTTGGGGGAAGCAGGATGTTTCTTCTAGCAAGGGTATGAAGGATGAGAATTTCCCCGTCGGGTCTTTTCTGATTTCAGCCAAACACCGTTCTGCCGTTCATGCCTATTACAAATTTGCCCGTGTGGCGGATGATATGGTGGATAACACCCGTCTGTCGCCCGAGCAGAAGGCAACCCGCCTGAAGGCCTTGCGTGAGGTCCTGAATGGTGAACGGAAGCCGCCTGCTGGTCGGGCCGATGCGTGGAGCGCAGTCATTCTCCGGACAGTCCTTCAGGAACGGAGGCTGCCCTTGGCATTGGGGGGCGATCTGATAACGGCCTTCATCATGGATGCGGAGAAAACACGGTACGAGCATTGGTCGGAACTTCTGCATTACTGTGAATATTCTGCCAATCCGGTGGGACGCTTCCTATTGATGCTCCATGGCGAAGGTGAGGAGACATTCGGTCCATCCGATGCGCTCTGCACGGCACTTCAGATCGTCAATCACATGCAGGATGTCAGCAGTGATCTGAAAACGCTGAACCGCTGTTACATACCCCTTCCGTGGCTGGCAGCCGAAAATGTTCGGCTGAAGGATCTCATTCTGGCACGCAGCAAACCGGGCGTGCGGCGTGTGTTCGACCGTATGCTCGCTCATGTTGATGCTCTGAATGAGGAGGCTGCCCGCCTTCCTGCTCTGGTGAAGGACCGCCGTATGCGGCTGGAGGCCGCTGTGATTGTCGCACTCTGCCGCCGCCTGACGGAGCGTCTGCATCGACAGGACCCAATAGCCGAACGTGTGGCCCTGACCAAACTGGATGGTCTGCGGGCATTGAGTTATGCCCTGCGGTATGTGCGCTAAGGCGGGTTTCATGCTGGCTCTTTGCCGCAGCAGACTTTGTCGCTAGAAGAGGCAGGCCGCTTATGCGGTTCGTGCTTACGGTTCTGGCTGCGGCCATTGAAGGAATATGAGGAAGGTTATGGTCTCTGCTCGTCACAACACGCCTCAAGGTCTGCCATGTGCCCCGTCTGACCTGAGAGAGGTGGAAGAGATCGTTACCCGTTCTGGCACATCGTTCGGACGAGGGATGAAAATACTTCCTCCTATGCGTCGGGATGGCATGTTTGCTGTCTATGCCTTCTGTCGTGTCGTGGATGATATCGCCGATGGTGATATTCCTCATGACGATCCTGCTGCGGCTCTGGAAGAGTGGAAAGAGCGTATTGCAGCCCTTTATGAAGGGCAGGCAGATACGGCCTTGGAACGTGTTCTGCTGGAGGCTATCAAGCAGTTCGGGCTGAAGCAGGAAGATTTCATTGCCATCATTGATGGTATGCAGATGGATTGTGGCGAGCCGATTGTAGCCCCGGATGAGGCGACGCTGGACCTCTATTGCGACCGTGTTGCCTCGGCTGTCGGGAGATTGTCCGTGCGTATTTTCGGTACGCCGGAAGAGTATGGCGACAAGATCGCCTATCATCTCGGTCGTGCCCTTCAGCTGACAAACATCCTGCGTGATATTGCTGAAGATGCTGCCCGTGGGCGGCTTTATTTGCCTGCTGAGCTTTTGCGGCGATTTAGCGTACCTGCCGATCCTAACGAGGCTCTTTATGCTGTCGGGCTGGATGGGCTGTGCCGTATTCTCGCAGGGCGGGCTAAAGACCATTTCCGTCGGGCAGCGGCTTTCATGAAACGCTGCCCAGCGGCAACGGTGCGTCCAGCCCGGATTATGGCGGCCTCTTATAGGGTTACACTGGCCGCACTTTGCCGTCGTGGTTGGCGTAACCCGGAAGCACCGTTGCATGTCTGTTCCGTTCGTAAGGCACTGACGATGGCACTGGCTGCTGCCGGGGTGACATTGTGAGCCATGTACATATCATCGGCGGTGGACTGGCTGGCCTGTCCGCTGCTGTGGAGCTGGCTCCGCAAGCACAGGTGACCGTGTATGAGGCCGGACCTGCCTGTGGGGGGCGGGCTCGCTCCTTTCATGATAAGGCATTGGATACGGTCATTGATAATGGCAATCATCTGCTGCTTTCTGCCAATCCTGCCACATTCCGCTATCTCGATCGTCTGGGCGCGCGGGACACGCTGAAAGGGCCGGGGGAGCCCGTCTTTCCGTGGTATGACTTGCAAGAGGATTTGTCGTGGACGTTGCGGTTGTCACCGGGGCGTATTCCATTCTGGCTTCTGCGGCGTGGAAGTCGTGTTCCGGGGATGCGCCTTGGGGAGGTGAGAGCCTTATTCCGTCTGATGAAGGCCGATGAGCAGACCTGTGTAGCGGACTGTCTTCTGCCGGGTCAGTTTGCTCGACGTCTGTTGGAGCCGCTGGCTGTTTCCGGGCTTAATACGGACATAAAAAGGGGCAGTGCCCGCCTTCTGGGGAATATCGTGCAGCGGACCCTTGCTAAGGGGGGCAGTGCCTGTTGCCCGTGGATGGCAGCTAATGGGTTGTCGGAAAGTTTTGTCACGCCAGCTCTGCATTATCTGGAGCGTTTTCATGCGGAGGTCCTGACTGGCACACGTGTGTCTGCCCTCAAGATTGATGAGGAGACAGGGCGTGTCGTGGCATTGGAGACATCCAATGGCCTTGTAACGATTGGTGCGGAAGATTCGGTGATTTTGGCTGTTCCATCGCCGGTGGCAGCAGGTCTTTTACCGGGCTTGGAAGGGCCGGATGAGTTTGAGAGCATTGCCAATGCTCATTATCGTTTGGCTCAGCCCCTGCAACCTCGTGGTGCCTTGAAACAGGCTGGCTTTATTGGGCTTGTAGGTGGGGTAGCCGAATGGGTCTTCCTGCACGATGAGGTTCTGTCCGTTACGGTCAGTGCGGCTAATCGTTATGCGGATTGGAGTCAGGAAGATATGTTGCAGCATATCTGGGCGGAACTACGCCGGACTCTGGATCCGCTTATTGAAGTCCCTTTGCCTGAAGCGATGCCGGTTGCCCGGTTGATTCGGGAGAAACGGGCGACCTTTGCAGCCACACCGGAACAGGATAAAAAGCGTCCTGGAGCAAAAACGGCGCATGCCAATCTTGCTCTTGCTGGAGACTGGACGGATACTGGCCTTCCTTCCACAATCGAAGGTGCCATACAGTCTGGAGTGGCAGCGGTGGGAGTGCTTGGTTTTCGCACGGCTTCTGCCGGAGCGGCGCACGCCTGAAAACTGATTAATGGTCTCTGCACATGCTGGACAGGCACAAGACCTGCTGTGCGAGGATGTTGGAGGAGAGTTCAGTGAAAGAGACGTTGTTCCGTCATAACATCGATGCCACCGTGGTGGAGCAGGCTGTCAAAGCATCTCATGCCGCTCTGGGCAAGCGTCAGAAGAGTGACGGTCATTGGGTCTTTGAGCTGGAGGCCGATGCTACTATTCCGTCGGAATATATTCTGCTGCGCCATTTCCTTGATTGTATCGATGTGGAGTTAGAGCAGAAGATTGGTGTTTATCTGCGCCGGACGCAGGGGGAGCATGGTGGTTGGCCACTTTATACGGATGGCCGCTTTGATCTTTCTGCCAGTGTGAAGGCCTATTTCGCCCTAAAGATGATTGGGGATGATCCAGAAGCACCGCATATGCGGAAAGCCAGGGCGGCCATTCTGCATCATGGCGGGGCGGAGAGGAGCAATGTCTTCACCCGTATTCAGCTTGCCCTGTTCGGAGAAGTGCCGTGGTCTGCCGTGCCAGTGATGCCGGTGGAGCTGATGTTGTTGCCTCGGAAAGCCTTCTTTTCGGTCTGGAATATGTCCTATTGGTCCCGGACTGTCATCGCCCCGCTGCTTATCCTCGCTGCGTACAAGCCTCTTGCTTTGAATCCTCGTGGAGTGCGGGTGCAGGAGCTGTTTAGAGAGCCGCCAGCCCGCATTAAGGACTGGATACGTGGCCCATACCGTTCTGTCTGGGGGCGGTTTTTTGCTGGTCTCGATAAGGTCATACGGCCACTTGTGCCGCTTATTCCGTGTTCCGTTCATGAGAAGGCCATCCGTGTCACGGTTGACTTTATTGAGAAACGGCTGAGTGGTGGTGGTCTGGGGGCTATTTACCCATCTATGGCTAATGTCATCATGATGTATCGCACACTTGGTGTGCCGGATGATGACCCACGGGTCGTTCAGGCATGGGAGGCTATGCAAGGTCTGCTGGTGGTGAAGGACCATGAGGCCTATTGCCAGCCTTGTGTGTCGCCTGTCTGGGATACGGGCCTTTCCGGCCTTGCCATGCTAGAGGCTTCGATAGGGGCCAAAGGTGTGATGCCAGCCGAGACGCAGACTGCCCTGAAGAAGGCCGCAGCATGGCTTCGGGACCGTCAGATTCTGGATGTTAAAGGGGATTGGGCCATTAATGCGCCGAACCTGCGTCCGGGTGGATGGGCCTTCCAGTACGAGAATGATTACTACCCGGATGTTGATGATACTGCTGTTGTTGGCATGCTGCTGCACCGGCTTGATCCTGAGGAGAACCGCACAGCTATCGAGCGTGCCCGGGAATGGATCATCGGGATGCAGAGCAGCAATGGCGGTTGGGGTGCCTTCGATATTGATAATAATCTTGAGGTACTAAATCACATTCCGTTCTCCGATCACGGTGCCCTATTGGATCCGCCAACGGTGGATGTTTCTGCTCGCTGTATTTCTTTCCTGTCTCAGCTGGGTCATCCAGAGGATGTGGGCGTGATTCGTAAGGGGCTGGATTATATCCGCTCCGAGCAGGAGAAGTCAGGAAGCTGGTTCGGTCGCTGGGGTACGAATTATATTTATGGCACGTGGTCTGTGCTTTGTGCCCTGAACATCGCTGGTGTCAGCCATGACGACCCAATGGTGAAACGGGCCGTTGCGTGGCTGGAAAGTGTGCAGAATGATGATGGTGGCTGGGGTGAGGACTGTGCCAGCTATGAGGGGGCACCGCAGGGTGTCTATAAGGAGAGCCTGCCAACCCAGACGGCTTGGGCCACACTGGGGCTGATGGCTGTTGGTCGTCATGATAGTGAGGCTGTCCGCCGTGGCATGGCTTATCTCATGCAGGCGCAGGATGAGCAGGGCGAATGGCACGAAGTACCATATAACGCTGTTGGCTTCCCCAAAGTCTTCTATCTGCGCTACCACGGCTATAAGCAGTTCTTCCCGCTCATGGCACTGTCCCGGTATCGTAATCTGTCCAGCAGCAATTCAGGGCAGGTGGAGTTCGGCTTCTGATGCTGGGCATTCTGGCAGGGCTGAAACAGGAAGCACGGCTGGCAAGGCACTTTTTTCCTGAAGCGAAAATTGCGCTGAGCCATGCTTGTGAAGCTGGGGCAGAGCGTGCCTTGCTATCCCTTCGTGATGCAGGCGTGACGGAACTTTTGTCCTTTGGCTGCTCTGGCGCACTGGACCCAGCCCTGCCACCGGGAAGTGTGCAGGTGGCCGAATATGTGCAGGTTGATAGCGAAAACTACAGAGCCGACCCGGCACTGAGTGCCCGTTTTGGTGCAGCGCAAGCGGTAGTGCGTGAGGGAATCCTGCATAGTCCTGTCATGATTGGAACGGCTGCGGAAAAGGCGGCTTTTTTTTCTCGGACAGGGTGTCATGCCGTGGATATGGAAAGCGGTCTTGTGGCTCGTTCTGGTCTGCCTTTTGCTGTGTTGCGGGTGATTTGTGATGAGGCAGGGAGGGACCTGCCGCCTGCCGCCGTAGAGGGGCTGAAAGAAGGGCAGGTTCATATCCCGGCGTTGCTGGGGTCTATTCTGAGGCATCCGCTCCAAATCGGTGCTTTGATAGGGCTGGGGCGTGATGCCGCCCGTGCCCATAAGGCTATGGCGCATTTTCTGCGGGGTCTTCCAGTCGTACGAGGGTGAAGGCTGGGAAAGACTTGCGTTCCGTTTTCGCTTATTCTAGATAGAGGCGGTATTTTTCAGCTCCATAACGGGGGTGGAAAGTATATTTCGCACGCATGGCCCGGATTGCCTGGTGTCCCGTATTAAGGGGCGTTGCCATGCGGAGGATAAACCAGAGAAAGAGAGTTTCAGACTATGGCAATGCCACAGTTCACGATGCGTCAGCTGCTGGAAGCTGGTGTTCACTTCGGTCATCACACACGTCGCTGGAATCCGGCAATGGCACCGTATCTGTTCGGTGTTCGTAACCAGGTTCACATCATCGACCTTCAGCAGACCGTTCCGCTGCTGGATCGCGCCCTGAAGCAGGTGCGTGATACCGTGGCTTCCGGTGGCCGCGTGCTGTTCGTTGGAACGAAGCGTTCCGCTGCTGACCTGGTTGCCGATGCTGCTCAGCGTTGCGGTCAGTACTATGTGAATCACCGCTGGCTCGGCGGTATGCTGACCAACTGGAAGACCATCACAGGCTCCATCAAGCGTCTGCGTGGCATTGATGAGATGCTGGCTGGCGATACAGCTGGTTTGACCAAGAAGGAAGTCCTCGACATCACCCGTGACCGTGAGAAGCTGGAACGCTCCCTCGGTGGTATCAAGGACATGGGCGGCCTGCCGGACCTGCTGTTCGTTATCGATACGAACAAGGAAAAGCTGGCTGTTGAAGAAGCCAACAAGCTGGGCATCCCTGTGATCGCCGTGCTGGACAGCAACTCCGACCCGAAGGGTGTTACATTCCCGATCCCGGGTAACGATGATGCCATTCGTGCCATCGCTACTTATTGTGATCTGGTGTCTGCTGCCGTGCTGGATGGTATCTCCGCCGAGCTGGCAGCCTCCGGTCAGGATATCGGTGCTTCCGCTGAGCTGCCGGTTGAAGAAACCGTTGTGGCAGAGAAGGCTGAATAAGCTTCTCCAGCTGTGGCCCTTGTGGTCATGCCAGAAAATCCAGTCCTGTTTTTTCGTAAAGCAGGATTGGGTGATGGATATGTGACATGAAGCTCATGCAGCCGTGGATTATCTCCCGGCTGCATGGGTGTTTTATCGGGGATGATAGAGATATGGCAGAGGTTACTGCTGCAATGGTGCGTGAGCTGCGCGATGCAACAAGCGCAGGCATGATGGATTGTAAAAAGGCTCTGACAGAAGCCAATGGCGACATGCAGGCTGCTATCGACTGGCTGCGTAAGAAGGGTCTGTCTCAGGCTGCCAAGAAGTCTGGCCGTGTGGCTGCTGAAGGTCTTGTGGGCGTTGCCGTTGATGGCAAGAAGGCCGCTATGGTCGAGGTGAATGCCGAGACCGACTTCGTGGCTCGTAATGACGCCTTCCAGCAGGCTGTGGAAGACATCGCCAAGGTGGCTCTGAAGGTCGGTGGTGATCTGGAGGCCGTCAAGGCTGCTAAGATGCCGTCTGGCCGTACCGTTGCTGATGAGCTGACCCACCTGGTCGCTACCATCGGTGAGAATATGAGCCTGCGTCGCGTTGACGTGCTGAGCGTGCCGTCTGGTGTTGTGGCCAGCTACGTTCACGGTGCCCTGCGCCCGGGCGTTGGCCGCATCGGTGTTCTGGCTGCTATCGAAGCTCCGTCCGAGAGCGAGGCTCTGCTGACACTGGGCCGTCAGATTGGTATGCATGTTGCCGCTACCAGCCCGACCGCTCTGGATGTGGACAGTGTGGACGCTGCTTCCGTCGCTCATGAGCGCAAGGTTCTGGAAGATCAGGCTCGCAGCTCTGGCAAGCCGGAAGCCATCATCGAGAAGATGGTGGAAGGCCGTATCCGCAAGTTCTACGAAGAAGTGGTTCTGCTGGAGCAGGTCTGGGTGCATGACGGTGAGAGCCGCGTGAAGGAAGTCGTCAAGAAGGCCGGTGCTAAGCTGGTTGGTTTCGCTCGCTACAAGCTGGGTGAAGGCATCGAGAAGGCCGAGACGGACTTTGCTGCGGAAGTCGCTGCGGCTTCTGGTCAGAAGAAATAAGCCGTTAACGGTTTGTTGTTAGACAAAAGGGGCTTCCGCCAATATGGCGGGGCCCCTTTTTCTGTCTTGAGGGTGCCGTCATGGAGTGGGAAGAACCAGCTATCATCCTGCGTCTCTCTCCTCATGGAGAAAGCAGTCTTCTGGTCCGTGTGCTGACACAGCAGCGGGGTGTCTATCATGCTCTGGTGCGGGGAGGACAGTCCCGCCGACAGTCTGGTCTCTGGCAGGAGGGCAGCCTGATTATGGCCCGCTGGAAGGCCCGTCTGCCAGAACAGCTGGGGCATATGACTGCAGAGTTGGTGCGGCCTACGGCGTCTTTCCTGTTGGATCACCCTCTGGCTCTGTCCCTGCTGGGCAGTGCTTGTGGCCTGTGCAGTGAGGCCTTGGCGGAACGAGAGCCGCAAGAGGTGCTGTTTGCGTCTTTGGCGCACTTCATGGGGGTGGTGAGTGTTTCCGCATCCCAGCCCCCGGTAGCTCTTTATCTGCGCTGGGAGCTGCTTCTTCTGGAACAGCTTGGTTACGGCCTTACATTGGATCAGTGTGCCGTAACAGGAGTACGGGAAGGGCTGGTCTATGTATCGCCCCGCACAGGTCGGGCTGTGAGCGAGGAAGGGGCGGGCGAATGGAAGGATCGTCTGTTGCCTCTGCCTTCGTGCCTTCTGAATGATGATGAGGAAGGAAGTCCGGCTGATTGGCTGGCTGCCGCAAGGCTAAGTGGTCATTTTCTGCAACGGGCTGTTTTTTCTGCCTGTCACCGCCCTCTGCCCGCTGCTCGGGATCGCCTGATGACGACCTTATACAAACTGGCTGAAGAGAGGCCCTCTGGACAGGAGGTGGAAGAGCGTGTCTAACCTGTCTCCATCAACAGGCGAATATGAAGCAGGAGACCTTATGACGGGCGATCTCGCCGGGCATATTGAAGATACACGGCTGGCCGAGGCGCTCAGTGAGCGTTATCTGGCCTATGCTATGTCCACTATCACATCACGGTCCCTGCCGGATGTGCGAGATGGCCTTAAACCGGTACATCGCCGTCTGCTTTATGCCATGCAGCAGCTTAAGCTGGACCCGAGTTCTGGCTTTAAAAAGTGCGCCCGTGTGGTGGGTGATGTCATCGGTAAGTTCCACCCTCACGGGGATGCGTCCGTTTATGATGCGTTAGTGCGTCTGGCGCAGGATTTTGCCGTGCGTTATCCGCTGGTGGAAGGGCAGGGTAATTTCGGGTCGATTGACGGCGATGGTGCGGCCGCTATGCGGTACACTGAAAGCCGCATGACCGAAACCGCCCGCATCATGCTGGAAGGTATCAGCGATGATGCGGTCGATTTCCGTCCAACCTATGATAATGAGGATCAGGAACCGGTCGTCCTGCCGGGGCTATTCCCTAATCTTTTGGCTAATGGGGCCGCTGGGATTGCCGTGGGTATGGCCACCAGCATCCCGCCCCATAATGCTGCTGAACTCTATCAGGCCGCCCGTCTGCTGATCGAGAAGCCGGAGTGCAGCACGGAAGAGCTTCTGGATGTCGTGCCGGGGCCGGATTTCCCTACGGGTGGGCTGCTGGTGGAAGACCGAAAGACACTCGTTCAGGCTTATGAGACGGGGCGGGGTAGTTTCCGCATCCGGGCACGTTGGGCGGTCGAGAAAGGTCGTAACGGCAGCTGGATCATCATTGTCTCGGAAATCCCGTATCAGGTGCAGAAGGGCAAGTTGATTGAAGACATCGCCAAAAAGATGGAAGAGAAGAAACTTCCTCTTTTGGCCGATGTGCGTGATGAAAGTACAACGGATATTCGGCTGGTTCTGGAACCAAGAACCCGCAGTTGTGAACCGGAAGTGCTGATGGAGACGCTCTTCAAGCATACTATGCTGGAAAGCCGGTTCAGCCTGAACATGAATGTTCTCAGTCAGGGGAAAATTCCCGGTGTGCTGTCGCTCCGGGAGGTGCTGAAGGCATGGCTGGAGCATGTTCATGATGTTTTGGTACGCCGTACGCAGCACCGTCTTGATGCAGTCCTGAAAAGGCTGGAGATTCTGGAAGGCTTCCTGAAGGTCTATCTGAATCTTGATGAGGTCATTCGCATCATTCGGGAAGAGGATGAGCCAAAGCCTGCCCTGATGAAGGCATTTTCTCTGAGTGAACTTCAGGCGGATTATGTGCTGAACATGCGTCTGCGTTCCTTGCGGCGGCTAGAAGAGATGGAAATCCGTAAGGAGTGGGAGGGTCTGGGTAAGGAACAGGCATCACTTGAGGCCCTGTTAGGGTCTGAGAAACGCCGCTGGACCCGGATTGGGAAAGACCTTCAGAAAATGCAGGCTCTGTTTGAAGGTGGTCCTTATGGCCAGCGGCGTACGATCATGGGTGAGGCCCCGGCCAGCATTGACACCTCTGCCGCTCTGGCCGTGGAGCGTGAACCTGTAACGGTGCTGCTCTCGCAGGAAGGCTGGGTTCGTGCCGTCAAGGGGCATGGGCATGATGTGGAGAATCACCGTTTCAAGGAAGGGGACGGATTGGCCTATCATGTGGAATGTCAGAGTACGGACCGTCTCTGCCTGATGGCCGCAGGGGGGCGGGCTTTCACATTGAAGGCAGCGGATCTGCCCCGTGGGCGGGGCTTTGGCCAGCCTGTGCGAACATTGGCTGATCTGGCGCAGGACGATCAGGTTGTGGCTTTCTTTGCCTTTGGTGATGATGATGCCCGGTATTTTCTGGCCAGCACAGATGGTCGAGGGATGCTGGTTGCTGCCGGGAATCTTTCTGCCGAGAAGCGGACCGGACGGCAGGTCTTCAATTTGCGTGATGGAGCGCAATTACAACTCGTTCTGCCTGCGGAGGGGACGCATGTCCTTTGTCTGACAACGGCCAAGCGTGCCCTCATCTTCCCGTTAGATCAGGTTGCTGAGGTAGCCAAAGGTGGCGGTGTCAGTCTTCAGAAGTTAACGACAGGTGTGACGATCAGCCATATACGTCTCTTCCGTCTGGAAGATGGTCTTATCTGGAAAGAGGGGCAGAGGCCTCGTTCTTCTGATGATCTGGCCCAGCTGGAAGGGCGGCGTGGCGCAGTCGGACGGGTTGCCCCGCAATGGATGTTGCGTAAGTAAGAAAGAGGCTCCATTGGGCGGGCCGCCATGCTCTGCAGGCTGGCACGGTAGATTGTCCGGTGTGGTTATATAAGGGGGAGAGGACATGGAAACACTTGTTTGGCAGACGTTCCTGTTAGGATTGCTGCATGTCAGTCTTTCCCTTCTTGTAACGGTTCATATTCTTTTAACGAAGCGTGATACGGCCGCCGCTGCGGGGTGGATCGGCTTCTGTTGGGTCATGCCTTATCTGGGGTCACTGCTTTATCTCTGCTTGGGGATCAATCGTGTTCATCGCCGGGCACAGAAGCTGAGAGAGGATGTCAGCCCGGAGGAAACTGCTTTTCTGGCGACATGGTCTCACGATGCTTCCGAAAGTTTCATGGCTCCTTTGGTCAAGATGCTGGATGAGCTGACAGGTTTGCCCTTGCTTAAAGGGAACAGTGTAGATTGCCTACATGACGGTGATCGTGCTTACCCGAAGATGCTGGAAGCGATTGCTCAGGCGGAGTGGTCCATTCTGCTTTGTTCCTATATTTTCCGGCATGATGAAATCGGCAAGCAGTTTGTAGCAGCTTTGGTTGAGGCCCGGCAGCGTGGTGTTGAGGTCCGTGTGCTGGTGGATGGCATTGGCAGTGGTTATCTCTATAGCCCGATTATTCAGAGGCTGAAGCGGGAGAAGATACCCTGCGCCCGCTTCATGCACTCTCTCTGGCCGTGGCGGATGCCATTTATCAATCTGCGGGATCATCGCAAGATACTGGTTGTGGATGGTCGAGTGGGTTTTATGGGCGGGTTGAATATCGGTGCAGAAAATCTACTCAATCGTCCTAGAGGACGGCGCATCCCGGTGGCGGATACACATTTCCGGCTAGAAGGCCCAGTGGTCCAACAGCTTTCTGAAGTTTTCGCACGGGACTGGGTTTTCACGACAGGAGAAACGCTGGAGGGAGAGCGTTATTTCCCGGTGCCGGTAGCAGGGGGAGCCATCCCAGCCCGTGTTGTGACGTCAGGGCCGGATATGGATATAGAGAAGATAGAGTATACTATCCTTCAGGCAGTTATTCTGGCCCGTAGCCACGTCTGTTTCATGACGCCTTATTTCATTCCGGATAATCGCTTTGCGACGGAACTCGGGTTGGCAGCGTTACGGGGCGTGAAGGTGGATATTGTTGTGCCGAAACATAGCAACCACCCGGTGACAGACTATGCCCGTAATGCCTGCTTGAAAGAATTGGTACAGGCGGGGTGTCGGGTCTGGCTGGGAGAACCACCCTTCAATCATTCCAAGCTGATGACGGTGGATCAGGCCTGGAGCTTCGTGGGCAGTGCCAATCTGGATAGACGCTCCCTGCGTCTCAACTTTGAATGTAACATGACCTTGCATGATGCAGAGACAACAAAACATCTGGAAGAATTCATCCTCAGCCATTGTAGCCAACAGCTAATATTGGATGAGATTGATTCATGGTCATTGCCGGTTCGGCTGCGGAATGCGGTCTGCTGTCTTTTCCTACCTTACCTTTAAGCAGGAAAAGAGGGGCTGTCCGATTGTACCGGTTGTAGAGTAACGGCTATGGGACGGTGGTCGGAGCCAAAACGGGGGTAGGCACGTCTGTCTAGTAGCGAGAAACCTCGGACAAGGCAGCGGTCCAGCCGGAGAGGAACTTTGTCCAGCATACGGTGAGTCTGTTCCCGTGGCCCGACATCTTCGAAACCTCGGAGCATGGCAGGGCCAACTTGATTGAAATCTCCGATGATGATGGCACGATCCGACAGAGTTTGTCGGATGAGGCGCAGTTGGCGGCGGTTGAGGATAGGGCCGTGGGATAGGTGGACGTTGGCGAGGCTGAACGGTCCAAACCCTGTATCAAATGTCAGAATCTGGGCGGAGCGGTGTGCGGCCAGTCCGGGGGGAAGCATTTGTAGTCGTGGTGGTGTCAGAAACGGATAGCGGCTCCAACAGGCGGTACCGTGGACACGCCCCTCCGATGCTAGTCGACTGAAGTACCCGCCTACGAGTTCGGGAAGACGGTTGGTAAATAGGCGACATTCTTGCATGAGCAGTATGTCGGGCTTCGTGACCCGCATCAGCAGGCGGATATCCTCCAGCGTGGCACCGTCCTCATGAAAGAGATTCCAGCTGACGAGCCGGAGAGCATGAGGCGGGGCAAGTGGTGATGGCGGGGCCTGCATTATTGGAATAACCTAATAATTGGATAGAGATTAGACCTGTCAATGCGGGCCTAACGAAAGGTCCCACCATATATGATTTTAGTGGAAAAGAACATCATAAGTACATGTGATTTTAGAGTGAGTGCAGTCAGGGTCTTACCTATAGGCCCTGACTGTATTGGAGATGAACAAAAGGGCTGAGTGTTAAATCAGGGTTTCTGGTGTCTATATGCTCATTCCATGTTTTCTACGTGGAATTTTTCCCATAGCTCCCTTGTTCTCAGGACAACATATTTCTCTCTCTGGGTTAAGTCTTCGACATTCTTCCCCTTAATTTTTCTCAGCCAAAACTTAGTTTTGTGAGGTCTAGAAGCCAGCTTGTCAAAATATCTATGGAAGAACCAAGGTGATTTGATCAGGAATGTGAAGTCGATAGAGGGAGGAACGATTTTGTAAAACATCTTCACGAGTTCTTCTGTGCGTGACACGACAAAGGCAGGCTCTACCTCTTGAGGTGAAACAAATATATTTTTTCTTCTAATAAGATCGTTATGAGAGCTCGTAAATTTTACAATTAAAGGAGACAGTATCATTCCACACACTAGAGGTATGTAGAAGATCATGAAGGGGAGTTTCCCTATACGTAGAATTTTCTGGACATGAGGTGTGTAATACGAAAATATTACGTTATTTATTATGTAGCATAGGATAATTCCTAAAAGCACCATCCATCCGGTTAAAGAAAATGCTTCAGACCATTCCAAGCTCCGGTCGTCTCTGTTTTGTGTACCCCAATGTAATTTCTTACTAATTGCCCAACAAAGAAGCATTTTTGTTAATTGGCACATATAGAGGGGTGAAACGAAGATACTATATATAACGCAAAAGACATACGATATTATTGCCTTCGACATGCCGCCGAATAGATAGGACTTTCGTGTTTTATGGATGTATGTAAGATATATTATGCCGTGTGAGACAATAGAGAATATTAAGAAAAAGATCATAAATCCAAAAATAAACTTGAATTTAGTCATAATAATTAAAGATTTAAGCGGATGTTTAAAAATATAAATTATGCCGAAAGACGATAAAAGTAAGAAAATCCAACCAAATAGGGGATTTATATATGTAATTGCACTCGTAAAAAGACGAACTTTATGGAATGGCTTTATTCCTCTCAGAAACAGAACACGTAGATAGGTCATGCTTCCGTACATCCAACGCATTTCACGCTGGAAATCATCAATAAAATTGGTAGGTAATTCTTCAAAACTTTGAATTTGTGGAAGAGACCAGATCTCATAGCCTGCGCTGCCCAAGAGGGCCGCTTCAACATAATCGTGCGAAAGAGGACGTCCTGCTCCCCATGGCCCTTTGCGTTTTAGGATGGGAAGGCTGCAATGTTTTGCAAATGCTTGAACTCGTATAATTGCATTATGTCCATAATAGTACGAATTTCCCATATAAAAGAAATATTGTCTGAAAGATCCAACCGCAAGAGATATTGATGAAATGAACTTGCTGATTCTGGAATAGAGAGTATTTCTCATGACCATGCTAAGATCAGCCTGCACTATGCCGATATTATCATTTCCCTCCATGGTGCGGGCCATAAGGTCAATAGAATGAGCAGGAACTACGCTATCTGCGTCAAGCATCAGCATGTATTTATATGATGGTGAGAATCTTTTTATAAAATCTGAAATATTCCCTATTTTAGCGTCGCCATTATATATTCTATGGCGATAAATAATTGTCGTTGTGGGGTACATTTCCTTTATTTTTTCTATAGCATAGAGCTCTTGCGAAACAAGGTCTATGTTTCTGCTATCTGAAAGAACAAAGAAATGAAATTGCTCATGCTGAGCTATAGACTGTAGGTCTTCAGCCATAGCGCAAATAGCAGCAGAGACCCTCCTAATGTCCTCATGATACACTGGCATAATAATTGCCGTTAGTGTGTCTTTAGAGAGCGCACGGGCCTTATGAATAGGGTTATATTTGTCTTTTTCTAGTGGCTTAAGTGACGCAAAAATACCAAACCATACGCCAACAATATAAGTAGCCCCGAGATAGCTCAGGGCTATGTAACAGACCAGAAATGGAACTATTACATATAAAGAGTAGTTATATAGAACCAAAAAAGCTGCAGTTCCTAGGCCGAGCAATGTTACGAGCATTAATGAAAGAATACGACCTAGGAATACCCTCTTCTTGCAAACTGCTTCCCAATTTTGCCGTTCAGAAGAAGACATATTTCTTTACCATCTTTTTAAGGGAGTCAGTGGGATGATGTGCGTTTGAAAATCTTTTATTAAATATTTTTACATTTTCATGCTCTGATTTAGCGACAATATGACGCTTAGTGAATTTCTTCACATCTTCCCATGACGTAATATGCTCCAGATCGGAGTGGGTAAGCTCTAAATTGGGCAGAGCCTTAGCGATATAGGAAAATAGGAGGTCCTTATTACGCAGAATCTGCATGTCCTGTTATCCTTAATATAGTTTATTTGACCGCTGCTGCGTTCATACCCTGCCCAGCAATGAACATGAACATACCCAACACCTGTTGCATGGTGACAGAGCGGGATGCAGGTGCGTACACCATATCTCCGTCCTCGATCGGCATAATCTGGGATGCTTCCATACCTTCGACACGGTCAAAATTGATCCGATACATAACGGATCGATCTTTTTTCAGCACGAATACGGCGCGTCCTTGAGCTGTCTGTGGGTTAAGACCGTTCACAGAAGCCATAACCTGGGACAATGTTGGCACCTGGGAGAATGGACTCATGCGAGGAGCTGTCCAGCCTGCACCCAAACACAGTACACGCACATTGGGTTTATGTTGCAATGCAATCCTGTCACCGGGTTGCAATTGAATGGTATGGAGTAATGCCGTTCTAAGTGGGATATCGTAACTCTGCTCAGCTCGAGCCAAGAAAACATTCAGCCCCAAATCACTACCATGCAGAGGTTCTCCATTTACATAGCCACCGGCCTGCGCAATGGCTTCCGCTAGGGAAATACCACCATCATTCCAGTTTATGATAGTAGGCTTGTTGACCGCACCCATAACAATGATGTTCTGGCCGTGGCTGACTTCAAATTGGATAGATACTTCGACGGTTTCAAACTGATGCGTAGCTGCTAGCTGGGCACGAATAATATTTTGTGCCTGATGGGTGGTAACTCCAGCTATCTTGACGAGCCCTGCATAGGGGATATCAATTTTACCCTCAGCATCAACTGAGTAAATCCCCATTTTTGATTGTCCGGGAGCTACAGAGCCGGGAGCAACATTTGTACTGGTTTCAGAAGTCGCAAGTTGTCCACCGCCCTGTGTCCATATGGTGATGCGTAGCTGGTCACCGGGAGACACCCTATTTCTAGGAATGTTTGTAGCAGGGGCGTTCAATGTATCGAGAAGATTTCTCTCCTGATTCTTATCGTTGATTTCTACCTTATTTGCAAGTTGCTGCGCTAGAACCGTATCAACGTCATACAGGGGAGGAGCTTGGTGCTTTTTTACCTGTTCCTTAATGTAACTTGCATGGGGACCGGTGGATGGCATGAAGGCGCACCCGGAGGTCGATGCGAGGAGAAACCCAGCTGCGATGGCTGTTGCGGTTTTCTTTGTCATGGTGTGTGTTCCACAGCTGAATAAATCATGAATCAACATCAAGGGCCTCACTTAATAATAAGGTAGATAACGAACGAGACTACAAAGATGATGAGTATCCACATGAGTGCTAGTGGACGTGTTGCATCCGTAGGATGAACGGGACTTTCCACTTCGTCTATATAATAAGCATGTCGGATAGAGTTTTGTTCGCTTTCCAACAGGCTTTGCTCATCCAGCATGATGAGCTTTGAATCTTGTTCTGCCGCAGCTTCCAATCTGCCATATTCTTTATATGTGGCTGATTTCTTGGAGATGTTATTGCGTTGACGCGCAATTTCATTATCAAGTGCAGAGAGCTGCGTTCTTAACGTCTCAATTTGTTGTCCCCGTGCAGCAAGGAAAGCCGTAGCGGCAGCACGTGTATCAACAGAGATACGTTCTTTTTCAACTGCGGCAAGACCATTGATCAGTATCTGATAGTCACTTTTAAGGTCGGGAATGCCAGCTCGTTTCTGCAAGGCGGCAATTTTATCAAGGTCATCATTCAGCCTATTTCTATCAGAACCAATCTTATGCACGAGCATGTCATGTTCAGCCTGATCGGCCTTGATGCCGCTTTCGGCTAGTTTTTTGCGTGCTAGCTCCAATACTTCCTTATTGAGATTCCATGAAAAATCAGGCGAATAACTATCTACATTTAAGGTAATTAAACCGGAATTTTCATCAACCTTCGCCGTGACATGCCTTTGATAATAAGACCATAGACGCATCTGGTTAGAGGAAAAGAGCGTCAGCGGCCCTCCAAATGAAGAAGGCCAATCGCCCTGTTCCCAGTGTTTCTTCAATCTGTCAGGCTGTAGAGCTTGGAAGGCGTCCCAGCTGGCAACGTATTTCGTTAGGACGTAAGAGCCGGGGGAAGCAGTGCTACCTCCTATTCCTTCCATACCTCCACCGCTGGACTGAGAATTCTGTTCTGCTTCATAAACACGCAGAATGGCCGTACTTTCGTAACGTGGCGTAGCCCAGATGAGTAGATAGAGGGCAGACACTAGGGAGGGTATACCGCAGGACCACCAGAAAATCTTTTTTCGATAAAAAATTCTTTCCAAGCTTTCCGCACTCATCGATATGTCCTTAATCTACTGGATGGATGCTTATAACACCGCACCAATAATTTTCAAATACTTTATTATTTACTTCGCCATGAATAAAAACTAAAGTAAAAAAAGTTAATATACTATGGACATATGGCTGAATGGGCAGATCAATAAAATATTTTATTGATAATAATTCGCAATAAATAAAAACAAAAATATCATTCTTTAATTGTTGTTTGTATTTTTCTAAAATATAAGAAACGTATAGCATCTATATTTGTTTTTATTATTTGTTTTTTATTTTATACCTTTTTGGGAATTTATTCTGAGTAATTTGACACTCGCATCTGTTGATCTCTTTGAGATTCTTAGTCAGTGTGGATGGTCTGGTGCAGCAGGAGAGGCGGGCATGAAAAATATAGACAAAGATATAGCGGTAGGGCCTGTCATAGGTGAAGGGTGGCAGAAATTCGCAACTTTTCTGACGCATGCAGGTAGGCAGCATCCGGAGAGGCGGGGCAATTTCGTCAACATGCCGGTTGAACGTGGCTCAACGGTCGTCTTCCCGACGGTTGAGGATATGGAAGCACAAGGCGGACATGCCTATGACCATCAGCTCGTCTATGGGGCTATGGGGAATCCGGTCCAGCACAGGCTGGAGCAGGTGATTGCTGCGCTGGAAGGTGGTACTCATACGCAGGTCGTCAATTCCGGTCTGGCAGCCTGTAGCGTGGCTCTTCTGGCCTTCCTGAAAGCCGGGGATCATCTGCTTCTGCCTGATTCAGTCTATGGTCCGACACGACGTTTTGCCCTTGGCACTCTGGCCCGGTTTGGCGTGGAGACCAGTTTCTATCCACCCCGTGCGGATGAGGCGACCCTGCGCTCTCACATCCAGCCTAATACGGCTGTGATCTTTGCTGAAAGCCCCGGAAGTCATACGTTTGAAGTGCAGGACATCCCTCTGATTGCCCGGATGGCACATGGGGCCGGGGCACGGCTGCTGCTGGACAATACATGGGGGATCGGAGCGTTCCAGCCTTTCACGTCGGGGGTGGATGTGTCCATTCAGGCCCTGACGAAATATCCCAGTGGTCATGCTGATGTCATTCTTGGGTCGATCACGGTGCAGCGACCGGAATACTGGCAGGCTCTGCGCCGTACGGCGATCGAACTGGGGGCCTGCGGTGCCCCGGATGACTGCTGGCTGACCCTCCGTGGGCTGAAGACAATGGCCGTCCGTCTCTCCCAGCAGGCCCGCTCCGCTTATGAGCTGGCTCTCTGGCTGGAAAGCAGATCGGAGGTGGCTTATGTGCGTCATCCGGCTCTGCCCGGCTGTCCCGGCCATGAAATATGGAAACGTGATTTTACCGATGCCAGCGGCCTGTTTGGTGTGGAGCTGGCAGATGGCATTTCGCAGGAAGCGATGATTGCCATGCTGAATGGGCTGAACCTGTTCAGCATCGGGGCCAGCTGGGGCGGGTATGAAAGCCTTGTCCTGCCGACCTCCGGTGGCCTGACACGCAGTCATAAAGATGGCCTGCCCAGGGGGGCAGCGTTTCGCATTCAGGTCGGGCTGGAGAATGTTGCGGACCTGAAGGCCGATCTGACCCGTGGGCTGGATGGGCTGAAACGCTGAGATCAGAGAGGCGTGCGGTAGGAGAGAGCTTCTGCCGCATGGTGTTTCTGCACGGTTTCCGTGCCATCCAGATCAGCAATCGTGCGGGCGACACGGAACATGCGTGTGATGCCGCGATGGGAAAGCTTCATCCGTAAGGCGGCCTGCTCGGCCAAGGTCAGGGCATCGGCCTCAAACTGGAATCCTTCGGGAGGCATCACGGCGTTGCAGGCTCCCTGACGTTCCATCTGCCGGTCATAGGCTTTCTGCACTCTGGCCCGGACTTCCGCACTGCTTTCTCCCGTCGGGGCACGGCTGATGGCCAGTGGAGACAGGGAGTGGATATGCACGCACAGATCCATACGGTCCAGCATCGGGCCGGAGATGCGTGCCGTGTATTCCTGAGCACAGCGTGGTGCCCGGTTGCAGGCCCGTTCCCTGTCATGGATGTATCCGCAGCGGCAGGGATTCATGGCGGCAATAAGCTGGAAGCGGGCCGGGTAGTGCGTATGGCGTGCCGCACGGGAAATCGTGACCTCGCCTGATTCAACGGGCTGGCGGAGGCCTTCAAGGCAGTTACGGGGAAATTCGGGAAATTCATCCAGAAACAGCACGCCATTATGTGCGAGGCTGACCTCGCCGGGCATGGCTTTTGGTCCACCACCAACCAGAGCAGGCAATGTCGTGTTATGATGAGGAGCACGATAGGGCGGGCGATTGACGAGCTGTCCGGCAGGCAGCAGGCCACCGATGCTGTGGATGCGACTGGTTTCCAGTATTTCAGCGGCGGTGAGGTCGGGCAGGATACCGGGCAGACGGCTGGCGAGCATGGATTTGCCAGACCCCGGCGGGCCGGACATGAGCAGGGAATGACGCCCCGCAGCGGCGATTTCCAGCACACGGCGGGCCTGCATCATGCCTTTCACATCCCGCAGGTCGGGGCCGTAATCGGGCGGCTGAGGAGCCGGTGGTGGTTCATCTGGCAGGGGCTGTTCCTTGCGGAGATGGCCGATCAGAGCCTTGAGGGACGGCGTGGCAACGACTTCCAGATCAGGATGGCCCCAACGTGCTTCTGCGCCCTGTGAAGCGGGGCAGATTAGTCCCTGTTCCTGTGCAGAGGCTGTCAGGGCGGCGCAGAGAATGCCGTTTACGGGGTTGATCGTACCATCAAGGGCGATTTCACCCAGAGCGGCCAGATGGGTCACGGCTTCTGCCGGAATGACGCCCATGGCGACCAGCACGCCAAGGGCGATGGGCAGATCAAAGTGTGCTCCTTCCTTGGGGAGGTCAGCCGGCGTGAGATTGACGAGAATCCGTTTTGGGGGGAGAGCCAGCCCCATGGCTGAGAGGGCAGCCCGGACACGCTCCCGTGATTCAGCAATGGCACGGGCGGGCATCCCGACAATGATGAAGGAGGGAAGTCCGCTGGAAATCTGTACTTCCACCATGACAGGCAATGCATCGATTCCAGAAAAGGTGAAACTCTGGATGCGGGCAAGGGAGGGCGGTATGGCCGACATGGCGGGAATTTTCCTTATGGGCCGGATATGAAACCGCCCGACAGAGGGACTGCCGGGCGGTTATCAGGAACAGGACGGAACCGTGGAGGCTCAGTCTTCGGCAGGGAGCGGACGGATGGAGCGGGCACGCAGGGTACCCTTCAGGCTGCGCAGCTGCTCCAGAAGGCTCTTTTCAAGTTCGGGAACATTCTGGCCTTCCTGCGCTTCGGCTTCCGTCACGACATAGCCAAGCTCGCCATCTGTCTGGAGGAACTGGGCCGTCAGGTTGCAGGCGGCCTTGGCGAAAATATCGTTGATCTGGCCAAGGATGCCCGGCTGGTTGGAATGGACATGCATGAAGCGCATCCCGCCGGGGCGTTCGCCAAGCTGGACCTGCGGGAAGTTGACCGCCCCGATGGTGGAGCCAACATCAGAATAGTCCACCAGCTTCTGAGCGACTTCCACACCGATGCGCTCCTGTGCTTCCATCGTGGAGCCACCGATATGCGGGGTCAGCAGCACATTTTCCAGCCCCTGAAGCGGCGTGGTGAAGCGTTCCTGACTGCTCTTCGGTTCCACGGGGAAGACGTCAATGGCGGCCCCCATCAGGTGGCCGTCCTTCAGGGCACGGGCCAGAGCTTCAAGGTCCACGACGGTGCCACGGGCATTGTTGAGCAGAATGGAGTTCGGCTTCATGGCCCGGATTTCGGCCTCACCAATCATGTTCTGCGTTTCCGGTGTTTCGGGAACATGCAGTGTCACGATGTCGGACTGGCCCAGAAGCTCTTCCAGAGAACTGACGGCAATGGCGTTGCCATGCGGCAGGCGGGGGGCGATGTCGTAATAGAGAACCCGCAGCCCGAAGGATTCGGCCAGAACGGAAAGCTGGGACCCGATGGAGCCATAGCCGACAATACCGACCGTCTTGCCACGGACTTCCCACGCATTACTGGCGGATTTCTCCCAGCCACCCTTGTGGCAGGCATCGGAGCGGGACGGGATGCGGCGCAGCAGCATCACGATCTCGCCCATCACCAGTTCGGCAACGGAACGGGTGTTGCTGAAGGGGGCATTGAAGACGGGAATACCGGCCATCCGGGCGGCCTTGAGGTCCACCTGATTGGTCCCGATGCAGAAGCAGCCAATGGCCATGAGGCGGTTGGCAGAATTGATGACATCGGCTGTCAGCTGTGTCCGGCTGCGGATGCCGACCATATGGACACCCTCAAGGGCCTCCTTGAGAGCATCACCTTCCAGTGCGCCTTTCAGCCGGGTGACAGAGGCGTAGCCCTGCTGCTCCAGATAATTGACAGCACTGTCATGGATGCCTTCTAGCAGAAGAATCTTGATTCTGTTCTTGGCGAGGGAGAGGGGCATGTTCAGGTAACCTCATCGTGGTAACCGGGTCAGCAGATGTGACCTCATGAAGAATCGTTATTTATCTGTAACGGACAGAACGTTAAGAGGAAAGGGCCTGTATGGCCTCATCACGCAGGGTTGCATTGGCACAGGCCAGAACAGCCCCTTCACTTTCCAATGTCAGAGGGGCACCGAACCAGTCTGTCAGGCTACCACCGGCCCCGGTGATGATGGGTGAGAGCGGCCCCCAGTCCCACGGCTTGAGTGTATCTTCTGCAATGAGGTCAATCTGGCCGAGGGCCAGCAATCCATAAGCGTAGGCATCACCACCCCATGAGGTCCGGCGGACTTTTTTCTGAAGCCTCTGGAATTGCTGAAATTGTGTGGAGCGGAAGATTTCTGGTGCGGTGCAGGAGAGTTCAGCTTCATGGAGAGGGATATTCTGCCGGGTGCCAATGGTACCGGGCAGGCGGGGGGCGATGTAGCGGCTGGTTTCGCCTTCCAGCCCTAGCCAACGTTCGTCAGTGATGGGTTGATCGATTAACCCCAGTACAGGGCGGCCTTCATGGAAAAGGGAAACCAGTGTCGTAAAGCTCGGTCGTCCGGTGACGAAAGAGCGTGTGCCATCTATCGGGTCCAGTACCCAAAGCCAGTCTTGGGTTAGTGCGCCAGAGGTACCGGCCTCTTCGCCGAGAATGGCATGATGGGGAACATGTTCTTCCAGAATGGTCCTCATGGCCGCTTCAGCGTCTCGGTCGGCTTTTGTGACGGGGCTATCATCCTCTTTGGAGATGATTGGCAGGGACTGGCGGAAATAAGGCAGGATGACCTGCCGTGCAGCATCGGCACAGCGTTGGGCAAGGGCCAGGTAGGAGGAAAGATCAGACCGACTCATGAGGATTACGCCTTTTTCCGGATGGGCTGATTGACGCAGGCGAGTCTGCACGGCAATCAGGAGGTCATGCGACCGATTATTGTCATTCCCTCCAGAATTGCCTCCACAAGGCTTCCACGCAAGGCTTTGGCCGAGATTGATGGTGAAGCCATGATTGTTCATGTCGCCCGCCGGGCTGTGGCGGCTGGTCTGGGGCCTGTTCTCGTGGCCGCAGGGGATGAAGAAATCCGGGCTGCTGTGGCGGGCATGGAGGGTGTGGAGGCTCTTTTGACCGACCCTGCCTTGCCTAGTGGGTCGGACAGGGTGCAGGTGGCTCTGGAAGTTTACGACCCACAAGGGCGGTATGATTGTGTCATCAATCTGCAGGGAGATTTGCCCCTTGTGGAACCGAGTACGCTTCGGCAGGCCTTACGTCCTCTGGAAGAAGGGCAGTTTGATATCGGGACATTGGTCGCCCCGGTGGAAAGTGCTGGAGAGCGTGATGCCGATTCGGTCGTGAAGGTGGCTTGTAGCTTTCAGAATGACGATGATGTAGCGAGAGCACTTTATTTTTCCCGGTCCGTGATTCCGTGGGGGGAGGGTGTGTGCTGGCATCATGTGGGCGTTTATGCGTGGCGGCGTGAAGCTCTGGCTCGGTTTGTCGCTCTGCCACCTTCCGGGCTGGAGGTACGGGAGAAGCTGGAGCAGCTCCGTGCGCTAGAGGCCGGCATGACGGTCGGCTGCGCCCGGATTGAAACGGCCCCGCTGGGTGTGGACACGCCGGAAGACCTCGCACGGGTCAGAATTAGAATCGGGGAGCAAGCATCATGCCAATAATTGCGTTTCAAGGACGACCGGGGGCCTATTCGGACCTTGCTTGCCGGGCGACACGTCCGGGCTGGGAAACATTGCCCTGCCGTAGCTTTGCCGAAACGATTGAAGCCGTGCGGGACGGGCTGGCAGATGAAGCCCTGCTGCCCTGTGAGAACTCACTTGCGGGTCGTGTTGCGGAGATTCATGCCCTTCTGCCGGAAGCCGGACTGAAGATTGTCGGGGAGCATTTTCAGCGGGTGGAGCATTGTCTGCTGGGGGTGAAGGGAGCACGGCTTGAGGATGTAAAGCGTGTTCATACTCATCCAGTCGCCATGGCGCAGGTGCGGGGCCTTCTGGAACGATATAATTTGGAACCAGTGACGGAGTTCGATACGGCTGGGTCGGCTGAGCTGGTGGCAAGTTGGGGACGTAAGGAAGATGCGGCTATTGCGTCCTCTCTTGCTGGGGAGTTGAACGGGCTTGAGATTCTCCGCCGCAATGTGGAGGATGCCGCCCATAATACGACCCGCTTCTACCGTGTTGCACCGCCAGAAGCAGTCGTGGAGCGTGAAGCGGGACAGCTCATGATGACGACTCTAATTGTCCATGTTCGTCATGTTCCGGGGGCGTTGTGTGATGTGTTGACCTGTTTTGCCCGCTATGGGGTCAACATGACACGGATTGAGAGCTATATGCTGGGAGGGTCCTTTGAGGCATCCCGCTTCTTGATGGATATTGAAGGAGCGTTGGATGAGCAGCGGGTGCAGGATGCCCTTCTGGCACTCGCTGAAGCCAGTCAGGAGCATCACGTTCTGGGGACTTATCCTCGGAGTTCGTTTCGGGATGATATGTGACCTTTCTCCAAAGGAGAGGTCTCACTATAATGGTAGGATACTGGCTGATTAGGCCAGACAATGAGATTGATGCGCAGGGATGAGGGCGGAGAGTTAAAAATGGCACAGACTATTAATGAGCGTTACCACGGTTCACTGACCGCCCTGATCACCCCGATGAAGAAGGATGGCACGCTGGATGAGCAAGCTGCCACCCGGTTGATCGAGCGTCAGATTCAGGGAGGGACGACAGGCCTTATTCCGTCTGGAACGACAGGGGAAAGCCCAACTCTCTCGCATGACGAGCATGGTCGGGTTGTCGAGCATTGTGTGGAGGTGGCCGCTGGCCGTGCGTTGGTGATGGCTGGTGCGGGGTCGAACAGCACGCATGAAGCTGTGGGTATGGCCCGTCACGCCCATAAGGTGGGCGCAGATGCTCTGCTAGTGGTCGTGCCTTACTACAACAAGCCGACACAGGAAGGGCTGTACCGCCACTTCATGACAGTGGCCGATGCAACACCGCTGCCGCTCTGGCTGTACTGCATTCCGGGTCGTTCTGTTGTGGACCTGACACCGGAGACGCTAGGCCGTCTCGCCAAGCACCCCAATATCGTCGGCACGAAGGACGCTACAGCCAATCTAACCCGTCCGATTGCCGTACGGCGTGAGGCCGGAGCAGAGTTCAATCAGCTCTCTGGTGAAGATGGAACGATCCTGTCCTTTCTGGCAGCAGGTGGGCATGGTTGCATCAGTGTAACATCCAATGTGGTGCCGGACCTTTGTTCACAGCTTCATCGCCTGTGGCAGGAGGGGAAGGTGAAAGAAGCCATTGCCCTTCAGGACAGATTGATGCCGCTGCATGATGCCCTATTTGCTGAGACCAGCCCGGCCCCGGCCAAATATGCGATGTCCCGCCTTGGGTTGTGTGAATCTACGCTTCGTCTGCCTATGGTGGAACCTACTGAAGCAACGAAGAAGCGTGTGGATGCGGCTCTGAATTCACTCGGTCTTTTAGGTTAAGACGTAGCGTTATGGCTGCCAGCAAGAAAAAAACGAAAGGCGGACTGATTTCTCACGGCATTGCCGCACAGAATCGGAAAGCCCGTTTTAATTATAGTATTCTGGAAACAGTAGAGGCGGGACTTGTCCTCAAGGGGCCAGAGGTCAAAAGCTTACGCATGGGGCGTGCAACTTTGAGTGAAGCCTATGCTATCGAACGAGATGGTGAGCTGTGGCTTCTCAACTCTTATATCCCTGAATATCAAGGGGGCGTTCTGTCCCGTTTTGATACACGGGCTCCCCGCAAACTTTTGTTGCATCGTAAGCAGCTAGCGAAATATATCGGGGAAATCACCAAAGCAGGGGCATCCTTGGTACCTCTGGATATTCATTTTAACGCTCGTGGCGTGGCTAAGGTGACCTTGGGCCTTGGTAAGGGGCGTAAAAAAGAAGATAAACGTCACGCTATTGCTGATCGTGACTGGCAGCGTGATAAGGCCCGCTTGCTGCGGAACAAGGGGCGGGGGGATTATTGATCTCCCGCCAGTCCTAGCCTTTTTTAGAGGTTGTTGACGGTACCGGCATAAAAAACCCCACGGCCCGTAAGGACCGTGGGGTTTTTCTTTGAACAGTCTATGCCGCTATCTTATTCGGCAGTGATCTGTACGGCCTCAGGACCTTTATGTCCCTGCACGACCTTCATGCCGACCGGCTGGCCATCAGACAGACCATGAAGACCGGAACGCTCCAGAGCGGAAGCGTGAACGAACACGTCCTTGCCGCCTGTCTCCGGCGTAATGAAGCCGAAACCCTTGGTGGTGTTGTACCACTTAACGATTCCGCGCATTTCTTCGGCCTGAGAGAGGTCCGGAGCATGGTTGAAACGCTCCTGACGCATAGGAGCGGCTGAGCGACGAGGAGGCTCAGCTGTGGCCGTGCTGGCGTCAACAGAAAGCACTTCGGCAACCTGGCGGCCCTTGGGGCCCTGGCCAACACGGACGACAACCGTCGTACCCGGTGCAGGCTCAGCATGACCAAGAGAGCTGATTGTATTGGCGTGGAGGAATACGTCACCGCTACCATCGCTCAACCCAACGAAGCCGAAGCCACGTTCTGTGTTGAACCACTTAACAGTGCCGGTGATTTCCGGGCCTGTCGGGGTGATCTGCGGGCCACCACGGCCACCGCCACGGCGGGGCGCACCACCGCCAAAATTACCACCACCGCGCGGTGCATCGTAACTGCCGCGATCGTCGAAGTAAGAAGGTTGGGTCATAAAATCGCGGTCAAAGCCGCCGCGGCGGGAGGAAAAGGAGCTGCGGTCGGATCTATTATTTCTCAAGGGTCTCGTCCCGTACTGGGGTCATCAGGGAGGGAGCAGTCGATCTGCCCCCTCGGGGTCATATGTTTGGAAACATGCTTACATGTTCCGTTGATGACGGTAGCATGTTTTTCCAATTACGCCATAAGGAAAAAGATGAAATTATGATAATTTTTTTTCGTCGTTATTGTAGACTGTATTCTAAGGAATATTTATCAGGCTGTTGGTTATGCAGATGATGATAATGTAAGTTTGTGTCTGCTTAGTAGTAATTAACGATTTATATGTAATTTAGGTGTCAGCCAGAAACAAGTAACCTCTCAGGATTGGCCCGGTCGAACAGGTGAAGCAGGTCTTGAAGGGCCAGCCCTCTTGGGTTTTTCAGTTCCGGGTCCCGGGCAAGCTCCCGTTGACTGTCCTGCCGCATGGCTGTCAGGAGCAGGGACAGGCGGGTCGGGTCGGCCAGACGGAAACCCGGCAGGCCGGATTGACGGTTGCCCGTGAGATCACCTCCCCCACGGATGCGGAAATCTTCATCTGCAATCAGGAAGCCGTCCTCTGTATCCCGTAGGAGATGGAGGCGACGCTGGGCCGTGAAACTGGTTCCTTCACTATGCAGCAGCAGGCAGAAGGATTTTTGCGCCCCCCGACCGACACGGCCACGAAGCTGGTGCAGTTGGGCGAGTCCGAAGCGTTCAGCCTGCTCGATGACCATGATGGTGGCGTTGGGAATATCCACGCCCACCTCAATGACGGTCGTGGCGACCAGCAGGCGGGTCTGGCCTTTCTGGAAGGCTGTCAGGGCGTTCTGCCGTGTGTCGATGTCCTGCCTGCCGTGAGCCAGCCCGATGATGGGGCCGAAACGTTTTGTCAGTTCCGCCCAGCGTTCTTCTGCCGCTGCTGCACTCTGGGTTTCGCTTTCTTCAATGAGCGGGCAGACCCAGAATATCTGTTTTCCCTGATCCAGTGCCCGCTTTATTCCGGCGAAAATGTCATCCAGCATGTTCATGTTATGCACGGTCGTATGGATGGGCTGCCGACCGGCTGGCTTGCTGTCCAGTCGACTGACACCCATTTCGCCCCATTCCGTCAGTTGCAGGGTGCGGGGGATGGGCGTGGCGGTCATGACAAGGAGGTCCGTGGAAGGGCCTTTGCTGGCCAGCCTCATGCGCTGTTCCACACCGAAACGGTGCTGCTCATCAATGACAGCCAGACCAAGATCGGAAAAGGTGACACCATCCTGAAAGAGCGCATGGGTGCCGATGGCGATTTTTGCATGGCCATCTGCCAGCTTTGCCAGCGCAATCCGTCGTGCTTTTCCCTTGACGGAACCGCTGAGGAAAACGAACGGCACAGGGCACAGGGCCTCGAACGTGTTGGCGTGTTGCTGGGCGAGGATTTCTGTGGGGGCCATGAAGGCGGCCTGCGTGCCAGCCTCCACTGCCTGAAGCATGGCCATCATGGCGACGAGGGTTTTCCCGGCTCCGACATCGCCCTGTAGCAGGCGCATCATGGGGGTGGGGCGTTCCATGTCTGTGGCTATTTCGGCCATGACGCGCTGCTGTGCCGGTGTGGGTGTATGGCCGAAACGCTCCAGCAGGGTACGGCGCAGGGAGCCATCGCCCTTCAGGGGGCGGCCCGTGCGTGTTTTGGCCTGCATCCGGGCCATACCGAGGCAGAGCTGGTCAGCCAGAACTTCATCCGCTGCCAGCCGGGCACGGGCACGTTCCAGAGCGGGACCGGGGTCTTTATCCGTAGGCAGGGTTTCGGGGAAATGCATCCGCCTCAGTGCGGTGGCAAAATCTGGCCAATCCCGCTGCTTCATGAGGGGCGGGTCCAGCCATTCCGGGAGGTCGGAAGGGATGAGTGACAAGGCCGCCTGCATGGCACGCCGTACGGTGGAGGGAAACAGGCCTGCCGTAAGGGGCCATACTGGTTCCAGCCACGGGAAGTTTTCCTTTTTCTCCCAAGCCATGATGTGATCGGGGCGGGAGAGGGTCAGCCGGTCATGGTAGTGTCCTACCCTGCCGGATACGAGGATTTCCGCACCTTCTGGGGGAAGATAGAGCCGTCCCTTCTGGAAGAAGGTGATTTCCAGCGTGCCCGTGCTGTCTCTGGTGGTCAGGATGGTCGGCTGGGAGGAGCGGGTCGGGCGGCGTATGCCGGTGACCCGGACATGGCTTGTCAGGATATCGCCTGCCAGCAGTTTCCGCCCCTCGGCGATGGTCATGAGTTGGCGGCGGTCGATCAGCTTTTCCGGCAGGGTGAAGAGCAGATCAATGACCCGTTTTCCGCCGCTAATCTTGCTCAGCATTGTGGCATGGCGTGGCCCTATCCCCGGCAGGCCGCTGATGGGGGCCAGAAGCGGGGCAATCCGTGCAGAGGGGGGAGCTAGGGGCATGGCATCAGGGCTGACAGGGGGCTTATGGAGGGCTATAGGGTAGCAGAACCGGCTGATAATAAAAATGTCCTTTCACTGAGTTGGAGAGCCTGCGCTGATGCCTGCTGATCGTCCCGCCATTGCGTCCTTTGGTCCGACAGTCTGGGGGGTGCCCGATGGTGCTGTGGCGTTTCTGCTTCGCCAGAGGCTGTCCGAACATAAGGGCACGCTCGTGCATGTGGCGCATGATGATGCTGCCCTTGCCTCTCTGGCAGACATGCTGGGCTGGCTGGTGCCGGAAGTCCCCGTCTTGCGCTTCCCGGCATGGGACTGCCTGCCTTATGACCGTATTTCCCCCAATCCTTCCATCGTGGCCGAGCGGGCTGCCACGCTGAGCCATCTTCTGGAGCCACGGCCTGAAACAGGTCGTATCGTCCTGACGACCGTTCATGCCATGCTCCAGCGTGTGCCGCCCCGTGCGGCCTTTGCGGGGCAGACCATCCATGTGAAGGTCGGTGATACGCTGGATGCTGCAAAGCTGGCAGAGCGGCTCATCAGCAATGGGTACAGCCGTGTGGATACGGTGATGGAACGTGGCGAATTCGCCATGCGGGGCAGTATTTTCGATCTCTATCCCGCTGATGCCGGCGAGCCTGTCCGGCTGGACCTGTTCGGGGATGAGGTGGACAATATCCGCAGTTTTGATGCTGCGACCCAGCGATCCACGGATAAACGGGCCGGATTCAGCCTGACACCTGTTTCGGAATATGCTCTGGACCAGTCCAGTCTGAGCCGTTTCCAGACGGGCTGGCGGGATGTGTTTGGCGTCGGGGCGATGGAGGATGTTCTCTACCGTCAGCTTCTGGAAGGGCGCAGGGCCAGTGGGGCGGAACATTATCTGCCGCTGTTCCATGACGGTGATGGCCAGCATATGGAGACCCTGCTGGACTATCTGCCGGATGCTGCCCTGAGTTTTGAGCGGGATACGCCGGACATCCTGACGGCACGGCTGGACATGATCGCCGATCATTACCAGGCCCGCTGCGCTGCGGGGCATGAGGGGGAACTTCCCTATCGGCCTCTGCCACCACACCGGCTCTACCTGAACCGTCATGGCTGGGACGGGATGCTGAAAGGCCATCCGACTGTTCTGCTTTCTCCCTTTACCCAGCCTGATGGTGCGGACGGCGTGGATGCCGGATACAGGCCGGGGCCGGTCTTTGCCAGCATGGGCGGTGCAGGGCGGGAAGGGGTCTTCCAGCAGTTTTCCACCCATGTGCAGGACTGGGCAAAGCAGGGGCGACGGACTTACCTGACAGCATGGAGCAATGGTTCCCGGGAGCGCATCAGCACTCTGCTGCGGGATCATGACATTCCCTGTGAACGTTTCGATGACTGGGCACAGGCGGCAGGCATGGCCCGTGGGGCTGTCGGGCTTGTCGTGCTGGGTATGGAGCGGGGCTTCACCGGGGAGCGTCTGGCTTTCGTGTCCGAGCAGGACCTGCTGGGGGAACGTCTGGCCCGTCCACCCCGGCGCAGGCGCAGGGGCAATGATTTCATCACGCAGATCGGCGAGATTTCCGAGGGTGATCTCGTCGTGCATGAGGAATATGGCATTGGCCGCTATGTCGGGCTGGAAACCGTGCGGGAAGGGCGTGTGGCTCATGACTACCTCTCCATCCTTTATGATGGAGAACAGCGGCTCCTTCTGCCTGTGGAAAATATCGACCTGCTGAGCCGTTTCGGGTCCGAGCAGGGAACCGTGCCGCTTGATCGTCTGGGGGGCAGCTCGTGGCAGGCCCGCAAGGCGAAGATGAAGACCCGCCTGCGGGAAATGGCGGGTGAGCTGATCCGCACGGCGGCCGCCCGTGCTATGAAGGAAGCTCCGATCATGGCCCCGGCAGAAGGGATGTGGGATGAATTCTGCGCCCGTTTTCCCTTCATGGAGACGGAAGACCAGTCACGGGCTATTGCGGATGTTCTGGAGGACCTGAGCAGCGGGAAACCGATGGACCGGCTCGTCTGTGGGGATGTAGGCTTTGGCAAGACGGAGGTGGCCCTGAGGGCGGCTTTCGTGGCGGCCATGTCCGGGATGCAGGTGGCGGTCGTGGTGCCCACGACCCTGCTGGCCCGGCAGCATTACATTGGCTTCAAAAAGCGGTTCGAGGGGCTGCCCGTGAAGGTGGAGCAGCTTTCCCGCATGGTCACGGCTAAGGAAGCCACGAAGGTGCGGGAAGGGCTGGCTGATGGAACGGTGGATATCGTCATCGGGACCCATGCGCTGCTTTCCAAAGCCGTATCGTTTGAGCGACTGGGAATGCTCATCATTGATGAAGAACAGCATTTCGGTGTGTCCCATAAGGAGAAGCTGAAGGCCCTGCGGGAAGACGTGCATGTGCTGACACTGTCCGCTACGCCTCTGCCCCGGACGCTTCAGCTTTCCCTTTCCGGCGTGCGGGAAATGAGCTTGATTGCCACTCCGCCGACGGATCGCCTGTCCGTGCGTACCTTCATCACGCCTTTCGACCGGGTGATGATTCATGAGGCCATCCAGCGGGAACGCTTCCGGGGTGGGCAGGTTTTCTGCGTGGTGCCTCGTCTGACGGACATGCGGCATATGGCCGACCGGTTGAGGGAGATCGTGCCTGATGCCCGCATTACCGAGGCTCATGGCCGTCTCACCCCTACCGAGCTGGAAACGGTGATGACGGAGTTCTCGGAAGGGAAATATGACATTCTGCTCTCTACCAATATCGTGGAAAGTGGGCTGGATATGCCCCGGGTCAATACGATCATCATTCATCGGGCGGACATGTTTGGCCTTGGGCAGCTTTACCAGCTGCGGGGCCGTGTGGGGCGGGCCAAGCAGCGGGGCTATGCCTATCTGACCTGGCCGCAGACGCATGTCCTGTCAGCATCCTCCGTCAAGCGTCTGGAGATCATGCAGACGCTGGATTCCCTTGGGGCGGGCTTCACGCTGGCATCCCATGACCTTGACCTGCGAGGGGCCGGGAACCTTCTGGGGGATGAACAGTCCGGTCATATCAAGGAGGTGGGCATCGAGCTGTATCAGCAGATGCTTCAGGATGCCGTGACGGACCTGCGGCGGATGCGGAATGAGAGCGAGGAGGAAGATACAGGCTGGACACCGAACATCATTCTCGGTCTGCCCGTTCTTGTTCCAGAGGATTACGTGAAGGACCTGCCTGTCCGTCTTGGCCTGTATCGCCGCATTGCCGCCCTGAAGGATGAGGCGGATGTGGACGCCATGCGGGTCGAGCTGGTGGACCGTTTTGGCCCCCTGCCGCAGGAAGTGGATAATCTTCTGGATGTGGTGATGATCAAGAAGCTCTGCCGTGAGACAGGTGTAGAACGGCTGGAAGCTGGCCCGAAAGGCATGGTGCTTCAGTTCCGTAAGAACAGGTTTGGCAATCCGGATGGTCTGATCCGCTGGGCGGCCCGGAATGAGAAGGCCGGTGTGAAGATAAGGCCTGACCACAAGCTGGCTATGGTGCGGGAAATGACCAATGCCGTGCGGATCAGCATGGCCCGGAAGATTCTGGCCTCCCTGACCAAGCTGCTGGATAAGGTCCGCACGGCAGAAACAGCCTGAGCCTGTAGGGGGGTCAGGCCTGCGTGGCGAGGAACGGATTGGAAGCTGAGCCGAACATCTCATAATGGATGCGGTCTTTGGGGATGTTCCGTTCCCGCAGGGCCTGAATCATGGTGACCAGAAATTCCGTCGGGCCGCAGATATGGAAGTCCGCATCTCTGTCTGTATGGTCTTTCAGCCATGAAGGGGTGAGACGCCCGGTATGGGAGGTGATGCCTTCCGTGTGGGGTGGCAGGGTGTCTGTCTGGCTGTAGAACATGTCCGCTTTCATGATGTCTGCCTGTGCCAGTTCATGAAGCCTCCGGGTGAAGATTGTGCTCTGTGGTGTCTGGGTGCCGTGAATGACATGGATGGGCGGGCGTGAGTCGTGTGTGGCCAGAGTCTCCAGCATGGACATCAGCGGCGTGATGCCGGAACCGGCAGACATGAAAACCACAGGCCGACTTTCCGAGGCGGACAGGGTGAAATCTCCTGCTGGGGCGGAGACATCCAGAATGTCACCTTCCCGTGCATGGTCATGGAACCAGCTGGAAGCGACGCCTTTTTCCTGACGTTTGATGGTGATGCGGTAATGGTCTTCGGCAGGGGCGGAGGAGATGCTGTAATTGCGCCTTTCTGTCCCTGCACCGGGAATGGTCAGCCGGAAGCTGAGATACTGGCCCGGTTGATGCCGCATGACGGGCTGATCATCCACGGGATGGAGGATGAAAGAGACCGTGTCAGCCGTTTCCTCATGGCGGTGGGTAATGCGGAAGGCACGCCATCCCGTCCAGCCGCCTTTTTCTGAGGCATGGGCATTGTAAATCTGTTGTTCCCGGTTGATGAGGACGTCGGCAAGAAAGCCATAGGCTTCTTTCCATGCGTTCATGATATCGGGTGTGGCCTGCTCATCCAGTACATGGGCAATGGCTTCGAGCAGGGCTGTGCCAACATGGGGATAATGTTCCGGCAGAATGTTCAGCCCGACATGTTTTTCGGCAATGCGTTCGATCATGTCCTTCAGGGCGGCAGGATCATCAATATGGCGGGCATAGGCGAGGATGGCGAAGGCCAGTGCCTTGGGCTGATCGCCGCTTTTTTGGTGGGAGATGTTGAAGAGGTCACGAATGGCCTCATTGCTCAGGAGCCGCCGGTACATTTCCTTCGTAATATCAAGGCCGTGTGCCTCTAGTGCCGGAATACAGGCTTTGACGATGCTACGTGTTTGAGGGGAGAGGGGCATGGGATGCATCCTTTAAAGATGTATAAAAAATACACCTTTAAAATAGACCCACATACCTTCCTGTCAAGGTGGAGACCATATGCACGGAAAAGAGTTGGCAGCTGTCATCTTTCTGTTAGGTTTGATGCAGGAGCCACTGCCATCATTTCTTCTGCTTTTCATGCAGTCTCGGAGTGACGCCGGAACATGGAAAAACACGCCCGGAAGGAGCTCCCGGAATGCGGCTGACCCTTTATACCGATTACGCTTTCAGGTCCCTGATCTATTTGGAAACCCAGAAGGAGCGTCTGGTCTCCATTGGCGAGATTGCTCGTGTCTATGGGATTTCAGAGAATCATCTGGTTAAGGTGGTGCATCGGCTGGGGCGGCATGGTTTCATCAAAACGCTGCGTGGCCGCAATGGCGGGTTACGTTTAGGGCGGAATGCCAAGGATATCTATCTGGGCGACATCGTCCGTTGCACAGAGGATGATCTCGCCCTTGTCGGCTGCATGAGGAAGGATGAGGAGGCATCGGGTTGTATTCTGGTGGGAGGATGCCGCCTGAAACAGACATTACTGAAAGCCCGTTTCGCTTTCATGAATGTGCTGGATGAAGTCACACTGGCTGATGTCACGGCCCCGCATGAGCGCAAGGTGCTGATGCAGGCCGTACAGGAATTGATGGTCGAGCCGGAGCGGTAAGGACGTTCAGCCCACCTGATGGCTGGGCCATTGCAGAAGGGACCGCCAATTAGCCCATGTGCCCTGATAGGCAAACCGTGAGCATGTATCTAACACCTGTTCCACCTGATGATGGTGTATGAAGGCGAGTCCTGCATCGGATAGAGCAGTGTGGATCATGTCGAAGGGGATGTGCTGTTCTTTCAGCATCCGAGCAATCCAGCTCATCGTGCCAACAACCATGGCACCGGGGCCGGTCGAAACCCAAATATTTTCGAAATATCCCGTTTCCAGAATATGCCGTACCCGTTGGAACATGGTTTCCATGATGTGCTGCATCAGGGGATTACCTGCCTCGCAGATGAGTACATCATTATCAAGACACCATGGCTGCCCGATGGAATAGGAGAGTAGTGTCTTGAAAGATGCTCCTATGGTGATGTCCGTCAGGGGGGCACGGCTGATGACATCGGCATCAATGTAAACACCGCCTTTTACGTGCAGATAGCAGAGCCGCCAAAAGTCCGATCGCATGGCCGGATGAGGGCAGACGTCATAAAGTGCCGTGATCTCTGCGCCATAATGGGCGTGGATGAAGGCACGGGCTGTCTCATCACATTCCAGATAGTATGTGAATCCCGGGTTATCCCGTCGGATGCTTTCCATGGCTGTGCGCACATCCCCGGGAGGGACAGGGCTGTCCCAGAACTGCACGATATGTCTGGGAATGGTGCCGGGGAAATCTTGCGGAACATAGCGGGGCATGTCGGGGAACAGACGTTCTTCTATGCCCAGTGGTAGTAGGTCGAAACAGGCATCCTGATTGCCTTTCAGGGCCTCGTTGAACAGAGACGAAAGTAAAGGCGGGTAATCAGCGAAATTACGGCTCACCACGGAATCCTGTAGCAATGACGTAAAGCTCGCTCGATTCCTTGCGGGAAGCGGGTGGTTTGACATGTTTGACGACCGCAAAATTGCGTTTCATCAGGTCCAGCATGCCTTTTTCAGAACCTCCCTGAAAGACCTTGGCGATGAAGGCACCGTCTTCAGCAAGGATTTTCAGAGCGAAATCAAGGGCATTTTCGGCAAGGTCCATGATGCGGATATGGTCCGTTGCGGCATGGCCGGTCGTATTGGGGGCCATGTCGGACATGACAAGATCAGCCCGCCCGCCAAGCATGGACTGGAGCCGCTCCGGCATGTCGGCTTCCATGAAGTCACCTTCGATGATTTCTGCACCCGGTACCGGGTCTACAGGCAGAAGGTCCACGCCAATGACCTTGGCTGCACCACGTTTGACGGCAATCTGAGCCCAGCCACCCGGTGCGGCTCCAAGGTCAACCACGCGGCTGCCGGGTTTGATGAAGTGGAAGCGATCATCCATCTCCAGCAGTTTGAAGGCCGCCCGGGATCGCCATCCTTGCTGACGGGCTGCTGATACATAGGGGTCATTCAGCTGGCGGTTCAGCCAGCGTTGCTGGGCTGGTGTACGCCCCCGGGCTTTGCGGAGTTTGACGGTCTGTGTCCGCAGGGTTCGTGACGTGGCGGCATCATCTGCTGTGTCCCGTGTACCGGGTGTGCGGGAATGACGCAGAGGCTTGCCGGGAATGCGGGGGGCTGTCGTGCCGCTTTTGGAACGGCGGGAGGAAGGGGGCGTATGTTTTGGGCTCATGGGAGGAAAGATAAGCCCTTACCGGCTCCCTGCAAAGCCTGTCCGTTGCTGTCTTTCCCTTTTTACCTGTAAGGGAAGTGAAAACATGGGCCGAAAGGTCATTCTCTGGAAGAACAGGACAGCTCTTGAGACAGTTTTATGCCGCTTTTGTTTTAGCCGCTCTGGCCCTGTGTGTGGGGGCTGCTCTGGGATATGGGCATACACCTACCCTGTATGGTGCCCTTATGGGCGTGGAAGGCGTGGCCATCCTTGCCCTGATGGAAACGGCTGAGTCCATGGATAATGCCATTGTTGATTATGGTATCCTCAAGACCATGTCGCCTCGTTGGCAGAAGCGTTACATCAGTTGGGGGATGCCGATTTCCGTACTGGGGATGCGGTTCTTGTTTCCCGTTCTGCTGGTGGCTCTGGTAGCAGGTCTGTCACCGTGGCAGGCGGCTCGTTTGGCCGTGATGGAGCCACAGCGTTACGCCGCCATCATGCTTGGTGCAAAGGACATGATCTCTGCTTTCGGTGGGGCATTTCTTCTGCTGATTGCGCTGAACTACTTTCTGGATGACGACAAAACCCATCACTGGCTCTCATGGCTGGAGCGTCCAGCGTCTCGTCTGGGGGGCGTGTCGGCTCTGCCGGTCGGGCTGACATTGGCTGTTCTTATGCTTGTGAGCCGCCTGATGGGGCCGGGGCATGACCCGATGGCGTTCCTTTTCTGGGGCTGTGGCGGTGTGGCGGCCTATATTCTGGGCAAGGAAACGCTGGTCTGGTTGATTGGTGAGCCGGGAGCCTCCCGCATGGCGGCAGGTGGCGGGTTGCTGACCTTCCTGTATCTGGAATTTATTGATGCCAGTTTCTCATTTGATGGCGTGATTTCGGCCTTTGCCATCACGACCGACCCAGTCGTCATTGCGCTGGGGCTTGGGGTAGGGGCGATGTTCGTCCGGTCTATGACGCTTTCCATGCTGAAGACCAATGCTCTGGCTGAGTATGTCTATGTGGAGCATGGAGCTTTTTATACCATCTTTGTCTTGTCTCTGCTGATGTTGGTCAGTGTGTTGGTGGAAGTACCGGAATGGGTGACAGGGCTTGTGGGCATGTTGCTGATTGGCGGGGCCTTTCTGGCCAGTGCGGTGAAGCGTCCCGCAAAATAAAGGAAAAACTTTCCTTAACCCCTTGCACTGTAAGGGAAATAAGGCTAGAACCCCTCCAGCAAACGCCGCTTGGGAGATAGTTTAGCGGTAGAACTACCGGCTCTGACCCGGTCAGCCCTGGTTCGAATCCAGGTCTCCCAGCCATATTTATGATGAGTTTGCAGAAGGGGGAAGCCCCACCGCTTGGGAGATAGTTTAGCGGTAGAACTACCGGCTCTGACCCGGTCAGCCCTGGTTCGAATCCAGGTCTCCCAGCCACTTTCCAAACAAGATAAACCGTTTCGTCATGTATTAGTCGGCCGTTGATTTGCGTGGCGAGGCACATCGCTGTAAGCAGGACCATCCCCGACCAGAGCCTGAATGTGGTGAGACTGTGGCTGCAACAATTTCTTCCGACCTGATCGCCCGCTATGGCGGTAACCTGCCACGCTATACAAGCTACCCGACGGCAGTCAGTTTCTCTGAAGCAATCGGACCGCAGGATGTGGCGGGCTGGCTGAAGGCCTTACCGTCTGAGCAGTCTGTGTCTCTCTACTTCCACGTTCCTTTCTGTGATGAGCTGTGCCGTTTCTGTGCCTGCAACACGGCGGTGATGCGGCAGGAAGAGGGGCGGGCAGCTTATGGCGAGCTGCTGTTGGAGGAGATGCGCCGTCTCGTTGCGCTGGTTGGGCGGGGGCGTGTGGTCCGTCATCTTCATTTTGGTGGTGGTACACCAACCACCCTACCGGAATCGGCTTTGCGAAAGGTGATGGCTGCTGTTCGGGCAGAGTTCCAGCTTGCTGATGATGCTGAGATTGCCATGGAAATGGACCCTCGCCATGTACCGGAGGGTATGTTGCCCCTGCTGGCTGAACTCGGATTCAATCGCATCAGCTTTGGTGTGCAGGACCTCGACCGCACCGTGCAGGAAACGTGCGGGCGTGTGCAGTCTTATGAGCAGACGTTGGCCTGTGTGCAGCAGGCTCGTGCGGCAGGGGTGAATGGGGTCAATATCGATCTGATTTATGGCCTGCCTTATCAGACAGTTGAGAGCGTACAGGACACGGCCCGGCGTGTTGCCGGGATGCGGCCGGACCGTCTGGCTGTTTTTGGCTATGCTCATGTGCCGTGGAAGCAGAAACGCCAACAGCTCATCCCGCGAGATTCACTTCCATCGTCCGAGGAGCGGTTGCAGCAGGCGGACATGATCGACCGTGTTCTGGTTGAGGAAGGTTATAAGCCTATCGGGTTGGACCATTACGCCCATCCAGAGGATGCCATGACCCACGCCTATGAGGCGGGTACGTTGCATCGTAATTTTCAGGGCTACACGATCGATTCATCGCCCGTTCTGTTGGGGATAGGGGCTTCTGCCATCTCTATGACGCCTGATGGGTTCTATCAGAACATTCCTTCCACGGCGGCCTATATCCGGGCGTTGAAAGACAGTGATGGTCTTCCCATAGCTCGTGGTGTCTTCCGAACGGAAGAAGACCGCTGGCGGGGAAAAGTGATTGAGACCGTCATGTGCCTCTCTGCCGTGGATTTGACGCCCTATATTCCAGCGGGCCAGAGCCTGACTGAAGCGTTTTCTGATGAACTGGAGGCTCTGCGCTCTTTTGAGGAAGATGGGCTGATCCATTGGGAAGGAAACCGGGTGAGCCTGACAGAAAAGGGCAAACCCTTCCTGCGCCATCTGGCTGCTGTGTTTGATATGCGGCGCAAAGAACTGGCCGCTGCGGCAGATGGTAAGCCGACACCCCGTTTTTCGTCATCTCTGTGAAGGTGATGGCTGATAGTAAGCCATTTTTCTTTGCCTATGATTAGATAGTGCGTTATGAGACCCTGCCAACAGCTTAATGACCCTTTTAGCGGTGATAAGCTGACCTAGTTGTATCGAACAGGACGCACGATCGGGGGCGTGGGCATCATGACAGATTCTTTTAACGATAAACTTTACAGCCGTGTGCGTGATGCTCTGGCATTTGATGATGTGCTGATCGAACCGGTCGAATCATCCGTTCTTCCCGGTCAGGTCAGCACGAAGACACGTTTGACCCGTAAGCTGGAACTGAACATCCCGCTGCTTTCTTCTGCTATGGATACGGTGACAGAAGACGAAATGGCCATTTCTATGGCGCAGCAGGGCGGCATGGGTGTCATCCACAAGAACTTGACGCTGGAAGGGCAGGCCGAGCAGGTCCGCCGTGTGAAGCGTTTTGAAGCCGGTATGGTGGTGAACCCCGTCACAGTGGGGCCGGACCAGACACTGAGCGATGTTCATGAGATTATGGCCCGTCACGGTATCTCCGGCCTTCCAGTCGTGGAGAAGGATGGCAAGCTGGTTGGTATTCTGACTAACCGTGACATGCGCTTTACCGAAGATAAAAGCACTCGTGTGCGGGACCTGATGACGCATGAAGGTTTGGTTACGGTCAAACACGGTGCGTCTCCAGAGCAGGCTCGTCAACTTCTGCATGACCACAGAATTGAAAAGTTGCTGGTTGTGGATGATGCGGAACGCTGCATCGGTCTGATTACCGTTAAGGATATGGACAAAGCCACGACCCATCCGCTGGCCGTGAAGGATGCAGAAGGTCGTCTGCTTTGTGCTGCCGCTATCGGTGTCGGTGAAGACGGTCTCCGCCGTGGGGCTGCGCTCGTTGAGGCGGGTGTGGATGTGCTGGTGGTCGATACGGCGCACGGTCATTCCCGTGGTGTGCTGGAGACCGTGGCCCGTCTGCGTGATAAATACGCCGATGTGCAGCTGATCGCTGGTAACGTAGCCACACCGGAAGCTGCCAGAGCTTTGATTAAGTCTGGTGCGGATTGTGTGAAAATCGGCATTGGTCCGGGCTCCATCTGCACGACCCGTGTCGTGGCTGGCGTCGGTGTACCGCAGTTCTCTGCCGTTCTGGAAACAGCCGCTGCTTGTCATGAGCTGGACATCCCGGCCATTGCCGATGGTGGTATTCGGACATCTGGTGACATTGTTAAGGCCATTGGTGCCGGTGCTGATGTCGTGATGGTCGGCTCCATGCTGGCAGGCTGTGAGGAAAGCCCTGGCGAGAGCTTCCTGTATCAGGGGCGGACCTACAAGGCCTATCGTGGCATGGGTTCCATGGGGGCTATGGCCCGTGGTTCGGCGGATCGCTACTTCCAAGGTGAGGTGCGGGATACGCTGAAGCTGGTGCCAGAAGGGATTGAAGGGCAGGTTCCTTACAAGGGACCGATGGCTGCTGTCGTGCATCAGCTGGTTGGTGGTTTGCGTGCAGGTATGGGTTACACAGGTTCCGCTACTATTACGGACCTTCAGGCCCGTGCCCGTTTCCGTAAAATTACCAATGCGGGCCTGCGGGAAAGCCATGTGCATGACGTGACAATCACCCGTGAAGCTCCGAACTATCGGCTTTAATTGGCCGTAAAAGGTCATTTTTTTCTTTCCTGATGGAAGGAAACAGAGTAGGCGGGGGCCATGACCCCCGCTGCTCGTCTTTCTGGTGCTATTGATCTGCTTTGTGCGATCCAGAACGCACCGCACCGTCCGGCTGATGCCGTAGCCAACAATTTCTTTCGTGAACGCCGCTATATTGGTGGTGGTGATCGTAGAGCCATTTCCACCCTTGTGTGGGATGTTCTGCGGGCATGGCGGCGGCTGCATTGGCATTTGCGGGCGGATTTGCGTTATCGGGATGAAGATATTTCCCCGAGGTTGCTTTGTGCGGCTATGCTGCATTTTGTTGGGCAGCCTTTTCCCTCCATCCGGGCCCTGTTCAGCGGTGAACGTTATGCGCCCGCTCCGTTGAGTGAGCGTGAGATGGTTATGCTGGAGGCTCTGGAAGGGCAGGAAATCAGCAGTGAGAAACAGTCTCTTCCGGTTCGACTGGAATATCCCGATTGGCTACAGCCCTATCTGGAAGAAGATTTCGGTGACTGTCTGGAAGAGGAAATGCGTGCCCTCATGGGGACGCCTTCGCTCGACTTGCGGGTAAATCTGCTCAAGGCCACACGGGAGGAAGCTCTACGCCGCCTCAAGCGGGAGGGGTTCCAAAGTGAGCCAACGGCTCTTTCCCCGTGGGGTATCCGTCTGGAAGGACGTCAGCCGATTACGGCGGCGGCTCTGTTCCGGGAAGGGATTGTGGAGATTCAGGATGAAGGTAGTCAGCTGATTGCCGCTGCTGTGGACGCTAGACCAGGGCAGAGGCTGCTTGATTACTGCGCCGGTGCAGCTGGAAAGACATTGGCCCTTGCTATGACGATGGAGAATAAAGGGCAGATTGTTGCCTGTGACGTCTCTCGTGTACGGCTGGATGGTGCCACAAAACGCCTGCGCCGGGCGGATGTGCATAATGTGACACGCCACCTGCTAAGCGAAGGCGACAAATGGGCCAAACGGCGGGAAGGCCAGTTTGATACGGTTCTGGTCGATGCTCCCTGTTCTGGCACAGGGACATGGCGGCGCAATCCCGATGCCCGCCTGCGTCTGACGGAAGAGGATATCAAGGAGCTTTGCGTCAAACAGGCTGCCATTCTTGATATTGCAGCCCGTCTCGTTCGTCCGGGTGGGAAGCTGGTTTATGCGACTTGTTCCCTACTGGGTGTCGAGAACAGAAAGCAGATTGAAGCTTTCCTGAAGAGGCAGACCAGTTATAGCCTACTGCCCGCCGAAAAACGTTCTGCCCTTCTGCCAGAAGCCTTACGTAACGAAGCTCTGTTCTCTCTGACACCGCATGGTTTTGGGACAGATGGCTTCTTCGTGGCGACTATGGAAAAGGCCGCAGCGGTCTGACCCTGCATAGAAGAGCCTGATTATCCATTCTGTAGTTTGGCAGTAACGTGGATTTGTGCATTTGGCATAAAAATGACTACTATCCGACGATGCCCTTCCTACCTGCCTTGTAGGGGGTTGGATGGTTCTGTCTGACTAGAGGAAATATACCCCCTATGGCCTATGACGTTCTTTTTTGGGTGGTGCTGACATTTGGGGCTGGGATGCTGGCGCAGTGGGTTGCGTGGCGTCTGCGTCTACCAGCCATTGTCCTGCTTTTTGCTATGGGGCTGCTTTTTGGCCCCGTGCTGGGCTGGCTCCATCCTTCAGAAGTGCTAGGCCATGCGTTCCGTCCACTGGTCAATATGCTGGTGGCCCTGATCGTTTTTGAAGGCGGGATGGTGCTGGATATCCGCCAGCTTCGGGAGGCGGGGCAGGGCGTGGCCCGCCTGACGATGGTGGCCCTGCCCATCAATTGGATATTAGGGGCACTAGCTGCCCATTATGTTGCCCATCTGGAATGGGGAACGTCTTTCCTTTTCGGTGCCATCATCGTGGTGACGGGGCCGACAGTTATTCTACCCCTGTTGAGGAGTGCTAAACTTCAGCCCCGTGTGGCGGCTTTTCTACGGTGGGAAGCCATCGTTAATGACCCGGTGGGGGCCATTTTAGCCGCCGTGGTGATGCAGATCATGCTTCTGCATGTGGACCTGCATAAACAGCTGTTCTTTGTCCATACCTTGCCGGATATGCTGGTGGCGGGGGCAATCTCCGTAGCAGCAGGGATTTTGCCCGCCTATCTGATGCGTTACCTCTTTACGAGGGACCTGATGCCGGAACTGCTGAAGGTTCCGATCATGGTCACATTGGCTTTGATCATTTTTGAGGCCTGCACGTTGGCAATGGACGGGGCCGGGCTGATTGCCGTGACTGTGTTCGGCATGATGCTGACCAACCTGCATATTCCCGGCCTAAATGAACTGAAACGGACCAAGGAATCCCTTGTTGTTCTGATGGTGTCCGTCCTGTTCATCCTGCTGACGGCAGACCTGCACCGTGCCGTACTGGCCAGACTGTCCATTCCCATTTTACTGCTAACGCTGGTCGTGCTGTTTGTGGTCCGTCCACTTTGCATTTTTCTGGCCACGTTGGGGACGAGCATAAGTTGGCAGGAACGGATTTTTGTAGGATGGATTGCCCCCCGAGGGATTGTTGCGGCGGCTGTGGCGGGTGCTGCCGGTATCAAACTCTCGGAAGCTGGCTATGCCTCGGCTGACCTTGTCATGCCTGCTGTGTTCTGTGTGATTGCCGTGACGATGATCTGTCATGGCTTTTCGCTGGGACCGCTTGCTCGCCGCCTGCATCTGACATTGTCCAATGAGCCTGCTCTGGTCATTTTGGGGGGCAATGCGTGGTCAACCGATCTGGCTGCCTGCCTGAATGAAGAAAAGGTGCCCGTGTTGCTGGTAGATACCACAGCGCAGGAGCTTATGCCTGCTGCCCGCCGTGGTGTGCCAGTGCTTAAGGCAGAGCTGCTTTCAGCGGCTGGACAGGAAGCTCTAGAGGAACGCCCGGCTGACTATCTGATCGCTACGACGGGGGATGCCATTTACAATGGTATGGTCTGTGGTCATATGGCCCCGCATATGGGACGGGAACGTGTCTATCAGGTCAGTCCCGGTGTGGCTCGGTTGGACCTGTATCGTGGCCTTTCCCGTGATGCCCGTGGCAAGGTGCTGGGGGAACCGGGATGGAACTACACCTTCTTTGATACGTTGTTTAGCCGTGGATGGCGTTTTGTCAGCCAGAGCGTCACGGATGCCACAGTGGATCTTTTCGGGAAAGAAGAAAACCGACTGGACCTGCTGATTATTCGCCGTGGGACGGGCATCTTTATCCGTTCGGCAGAAGACCGGGCCTGGACCATGCCGGTCATGGGGGATATTGTTGTGTCCATGAAGGCCCCAGAGAGCCGTGATGAAGAGACAGATGAAAAAAAAGAAGAAGCAGAACTGCGTGCAGAGGCGTAGTGTTTGGCGTCTATTCGGGGTAGTGTAGTGCCGTTTTAGAAAGACAGCTCCTCTGTCTGTCCGGTCGTTATGGACGCATGGGGAGAATTTAGGGCACTACGAACGGGATTTTCGAGACATGAATGCTCATCACTCAATACTGATTGTTGACGATGATGATGCCTTGCGTCTTCTGCTGGCCGAACAGCTGCTGGAAGATGGAGCGTACCGGGTTGAACAGGCCGCTACTCTTGCCGCAGCAAGGGATGTGATAAATCGTTCCTCAGGCGGGCGGACGGATATTCTTTTGTTGGATGTAAATCTGCCTGATGGAGATGGGCGGGATTTCTGTGCAGAGTTGCGGGAGAAAGGTGTCCATATTCCCATTATCATGATGACTGGCTCTCATGATGAGGATGATGTGATTCGTGGGCTGGATGCAGGGGCAAATGACTATGTTGCCAAGCCATTCCGCATGGGAGAGCTGAAGGCTCGCCTGCGTGCGCAGCTGCGCTTGTTCGAGAATAGCGAGGATGTCGTTTTCGATATTGGCCCTTATGTATTTCATCCGGCCAGAAAGCAGCTTCTGGACCAGAAGAAGGGCCAGCGTGTTCATCTGACAGAGAAGGAAACGGCCATTCTGAAATATCTCTATCGTGCTGGAGGGCAGCCGGTGGAGCGGGATGTGCTGCTGCATGAGGTCTGGGGCTATCATGCCTCAGTAACCACGCACACGCTGGAGACGCACATCTATCGTCTTCGTCAGAAGATCGAGCCTGATCATGGGCGTGCCGGGATTCTGTTGACGGAAGGTGGGGGGTATTGCCTCAATCCTGACCTCTGATTTTCGGGAAAAGAACAGATAAAAAAGGCTGGCGGGAAAACCTCGCCAGCCTTTTTCTGTGTAAGCTTTGTTCTGATTAGAGGGCCATATCCATCAGGACGGGGACATGATCGGAAGGGGAGGTCCAGTCCCGAACAGGGCTGAGAACATCAATCGTTTTCAGGCCGGGGAGGATATCCGGGGTTGCCCAGATATGATCCAGACGGCGGCCCCTGTTGGATTTTTTCCAGTCTCGGTTGCGGTATGACCACCATGTGAAGAGTTTTTCAGGCTCCGGAATGGCTTTCCGCATAGCGTCTTCGAACCCGGCATTGAGCCAGTGGGTCAACCGTGTTGTTTCCGGTGGAGTATGACTGACGATTTTCAGGAGCTGACGGTGGCTCCAGACATCATGTTCCAGCGGGGCGATGTTGAGGTCGCCGACCAGAATGCTCCGTTTGGGCGGATTGGCCTTGAACCAGTCTGTTGCTTCCTCAAGGAAAGCAAGCTTATGGGCGAATTTCTCATTTTCCTGCGGGTCAGGAATATCACCCCCGGCAGGAACGTAGAAATTATGGATGGTTACTGGCCCGGATTCTGTCTGGATGTTTGCCGCTACATGGCGGCAATCCGTTTTTCCGCACCAGTCTGGTGTGTCGGCAACAGGTTCCAGAGGGGTGCGGGAGAGAATGGTGACCCCGTTGTAACTCTTCATCCCACGGTACAGTTGATGGGGAAATCCCAGTTCTGCCAGAGCATCTTGTGGGTAAAGCGGGTCCGGGACCTTGGTTTCCTGAAGGCAGATGACATCAGGAGCCTGCTCTTCAATCAGACGTTGAAGAAGTGGCAGCCGGAGGCGGAGCGAATTGATATTCCATGTAATAAGGCGCATGTCTTCTGATCCCCTCTTGAGCTGGAAAATTCAAGGAAGATCTTGCGATTGACAGGTTTTGCACCAATTTGAAGGGAACAGATAAGGAAAGACCCTGCATATGCCCGTTCTGATGATCGACAGCCACATTGATATCCCGTGGGAAGAAAAGACCGAAGAAGGTCTTCCCAGCTGGCAGAAGCGGGATCAGGCGGATATTGCTCTGAGGGGGACGGAACGCCGCTTTACCCTTCCCAAGGCAGAGGCCGGGGGGCTGGGGGCTGCCTGTCTGGCTGCTTATACCCCACAGGCTTCCCTTGATGATGCCGGGCATGAAGCGGCATGGCGGCGGGCTGGGGCCATGCTGGATGCTATGGAGGAGATGGTGGCCTTGCATGTGCCTGACCGGGCCATTCTGTGCCGTACAGCGCAGGAGGTACGTCAGGCGGCAGAGGTTGGAAAGGTGGCCCTGATTCCGGTGATGGAGAATGGCTACCCGCTGGCGGATGACCCGGCCCGGATTGGTTATCTCGCTCGCAGGTATGGTGTGCGTTACATGACCCTGACCCATAATGGTCATAATCTATTAGCAGATTCAGCGGTTGTCCGTCAGGGGCCGGAAGAGGCTCATGGTGGGTTGTCTGCTTTGGGACAGGAGGTCATTGGCGAGATGAATCGTCATGGCGTGTTGGTTGATGTTTCCCATGCGTCCCGCAAGACCATGATGCAGGCTGTGGAGGCCTCTACGGTGCCGGTCTTTGCCAGTCATTCTTGTGTGCGGGCTTTGTGTGACCATCCCCGCAATCTGGATAATGGACAGCTTGATGCTCTGAAAGCAAGCGGCGGTCTCATCCAGATTACGGCTATGGGACCGTTCCTGCGGCGGGGCGGTGGGGGCACGCTGAAGGATTTTGTGGAGCATGTGTTGTATGTCGCCCGCAGAATCGGCATCGACCATGTGGGGATTTCGTCTGACTTCGATGGTGGAGGTGGGATAGAGGGCTGGCAGGATGCTAGTGAGACCCATCATCTGCTCAAGGCATTGGAGCGGACAGGACTGGATGAGAGTGAAGTCCGGGCCATCTGCGGGGGGAATATGTTGCGGCTTATGGAAAAAGCAGAAGAAAAAATATCAGAATGTCAAACATGATTTTCCATTTTGGAAAGGATTTAGCATATTTTTTATGTGGTAATTTTTTCAGAAACGGGATTGACAGTCCACCCGGCCATGAGAGGACTAGGAAGAGGGTAAGGCAGGGATAAAACCTTTCATAAATTGTTATTTTTCAAAGAGTTAGATTATTTGCTCAAAAAATAGGCAATCTATGAAAAAAGAAGAGAAACCCTATGCTGTGTGCTTTTACCCTTGGAGTATTCACAGCTTTGTCCACAGGAATGGTGGATGAGTGTAAAAGGATTGTCATAATCACCAGAAACTGGCGGAAAACCAAGAAAAATGGCTGATACACCTCACGGCGTCGCTGCGATTCGGAAGGCCCTGAAGACGATTCCCGACAGCCCCGGCGTATATCGGATGCTCAGTGCGAAGGGTGAGGTGCTTTATGTAGGTAAGGCCCTGAATCTGAAGAAGCGTGTCACGTCCTATACACATGTGGCCCGCCTGCCAGAACGGTTGAGGCTCATGGTGTCTCTGACTGTCAGTATGGAGATTGTTGTCACCCGGACCGAAGCCGAGGCGTTGCTGCTGGAGGCCAACTACATCAAGCGGATGAAGCCTCGCTTCAATATCCTTCTGCGGGACGACAAGAGTTATCCGTGGCTTCTGCTGAGCGGCGACCACACTTATCCTCGCTTGATGCGCCAACGGGGAAAACCAGTCAAAGGGGCGACCTATTGGGGGCCATTTGCCTCATCCCGGGCTGTAGATCAGACCATTCAGGTCATTCAGCGGGCTTTCATGCTGCGGACCTGTACGGACAGCGTGTTTGAATCCCGCACACGGCCCTGCTTGCTCCATCAAATCAAACGCTGTTCTGCTCCCTGTGCGGACCGCATCAGTCCATCGGAATATCAGGCACTTGTGGACCAAACGAAGGAGTTTCTCAGTGGTGGTGGACGGGAGTTACAGCAACGCCTGACCGTAGAGATGGAAAAGGCTTCCGAAGAGCTGGCCTTTGAGCGGGCTGCGTTGATTCGGGATCGTATTCGGGGCTTTGCTAATCTCCGGGCATCAGGAGCGATTAATCCTATCAGTATTCAGGAAGCGGACGTGGTGGCACTCTGGCAGCAGGCGGGGCAGAGCTGCATACAGGTCTTCTTCATCCGTGGAGGACGCAATAATGGCAACAGAGCGTTTTATCCCCGGCATGAAGCGGATGCGTCGGCGGCTGATGTTCTGGCGGCCTTTCTGCTTCAGTTCTACGAGGACAAGCAGCCTCCTTTGCAAATACTGACGAATAGTGAACCCTCCGAACAGCCTTTGCTTGTTGAGGCTCTGAGCCTGCAACGAGGACAGAAGGTGCAGTTGCTTCAGTCTCAGCGGGGGGAAAAGAAGGCCGTGCTGGATCATGCCATTCTTAATGCCCGTGAAGCTCTGGAACGCCGTCTAGCTGAAACGGCTGGGCAGGCTGTGTTGCTGGAGAAGGTAGCTGATTTGTTTGACCTGCCCGAACCACCGAAGCGCATTGAGGTTTATGATAACTCGCATCTGATGGGACAGGCTCCCTATGGGGCTATGGTGGTCGGTGGCCCGGAAGGTTTCGTCAAGCGGGCTTACAGGAAATTTGCCATTCGTGGGCCAGTAGCACCGGGAGATGATTTCGGCATGATGAAGGAGGTCATGACTCGCCGTTTTGCTCAGCTGACCCCTGATGATGCAGAGAGCGAAAATTGGCCAGACCTTTTACTGATTGATGGCGGTAAGGGACAGGTACGAGTCGTAAGAGAGATTCTTGCCGAGCGGGGATTATCCTCCATTCCGGTCGTTGGGATTGCCAAAGGGGTGGATCGCAACGCAGGGCGGGAGTGGTTTTTTGTGGAAGGAAAAGAGCCGTTCCAGCTGCCTGTTAATGATGCGGTCCTTTATTATCTCCAGAGACTGCGGGACGAGGTGCATCGTTTCGTTATCACCACGCATAGGGCGGGGCGGTCTAGAGCGTTGACCCGTTCTGGACTTGATGAGATTCCGGGTGTCGGGCCTGTTCGCAAGAAGGCATTGCTGACCCGTTTCGGTTCTGCGAGGCAGGTTGGGCAGGCGGCTCTGGAGGAGCTGGAACGTGTACCGGGAATTAATCGTGAAATGGCGCAGGTCATTTATGGATATTTCCATCCAGAATGGGTAAGAGAACAAAGTGACGTCCTCGAAAATCCCTGACTGAGTGTTGTGCGGGGGATGACTTTCCACATTAGGGATATCAGGTGATCAATCTTCCCAACCTTCTCACACTGTTCCGCATACTTGTGATCCCAGTGCTGATCGGGTGTCTCGCAGGTGGTGGCCTGTGGGCGGATCTAGCGTTTCTGCTATATGTGGGTGCCTGTGTGACTGACTATCTTGATGGTGCCCTTGCCCGTAAGCAGGGGCTGACGTCGGATCTCGGTCGGATGATGGACCCGATTGCAGATAAACTCCTCGTAGGCGGGTTGCTTCTGGCCCTTGCGGGACTGGGCGGGTTACGTTTCTTTTCGCTATATGCGGCCATTCTCATCATGCTGAGGGAAATCATGATCAGCGGGTTGCGGGAATATATGGCGTCCCGGAATGAGACGATCCCTTCCACCCGTTTGGCGAAATGGAAGACAGGCATGCAGATGGTGGCAATAGGGTTCCTTATTCTGGGGCAGGGAGATTCAGGTGCTTACCATGACGTAACATGGTGTTTCGGCGTGATCGGGGCCGTGTTGCTTTGGCTGTCCGTCATTCCGACGCTTGTGACGGGGATGGAATATCTTAGAGCGACCGTAGCGCGAATACGGAGGTAGGATACTGTGAGGTATCTGATGGCTCTGGAAGATGGTGACGTAAGCGGGTTAAGCTTTCCCGGGGACGGGTTGTGATGATTGTAAAGGGTGAGGCATGAAAAGCAGAGAAGGCAAAATAAAGAGGGCAGGTGCTGTCATGTCCTTCTTTGCGGTGGGATGTACCAGTTTTTCGGTCAGCTGTACGGATCTGGATAGACATCTGCACAATACCATCAACCCGTTTGGTAATCCGAATACGCCGGATGCCCGGAGTGAAACGACTCAGCGCATTCAGGGTGCAAAGGCCAGCACAATGCCTCTTCTTCCCGAAGAGGGGGATGTCTGGCCGGGGCAGCCAGAGCCTGTGCCTAGTCTTCAGGATGTCAGCCGGTCTGATGCTCATTTTGTTGCAAAATGGGAGAAGGCTCGTCCGCAGCTTGATGCCGATTTGCGTCAGCAGTTGAATGACGGGCAGGGCATAAGTGTCGGGGAGGATGTCGGCAAGCGGTATGGTTCTGGCCGGGATGTGATGCCCATTGGTCAGCCTATTCCTTCCCATGTGAAGGACAATGCCCCTCCTTACATGGAGCCTACGAATAAGGGTGTCGTGACCATTCCTAATGGTGATGGCACCGATACGCTTATTGCACCTGATGGTAGTGTAAAGATTGTCAGTGCAGGTAAGGCGTCCTTGTATAAGAATGCCAGAACATTCGGGCATAATCATCCTTCGGAGGAGCAGACACAGGAGACTCAGGCCGAGGTCGAAAAGGCACCAGCAGCAGAGCCGCAGCCTTCTGTTCAGAAGGAGCCGGTTGTTACGGAGGTCCCACGGCCGCAGCCGAAGGTTGAGAGGCCGCCGGAGCCACAGCCTCCCGTGCATGAAGCTCCGCCTGCTAGGGAGGTGCCACACCCTCAGCCGAAGGTTGAAGCCCCGCATGAGGTACAGAAGCACATCGTACACGAGGCCCCGCCTGCTAGGGAGGTGCCTCACCCGCAGCGGCCTGAGGCCCATGTCGTGATACCGCCGCCTGTGGTGCCTAGTGCGCCGATTGTGCCAGAGCCGTCTCCGAAGCAGCCTGACGTGGAAACTCCTCCTGCCAAGCATCACTCCAAAAAGCATAAGGACAAGGCTGCGGCTGAATCTGCACCTCGGCATAAATATGATGAGGCAGCTGTTGATGCGGCTCAGCCGGTGGTGGAGTCATCTCATGCTCATAAACCGCAGCATCATAAGCCGGTCCGTGAACATGAAGCTGTGGCGGCGACTGGACGGCACCATAAGGCGTCTCAGCGGCCTACAGAGGCACCAGTCAAGAAAGAACGTCACCATACGCATCAGAAGAAGCATGATGGTGAGTTTGTGGATGCGTTGGGGCTTGAAACCTCTCCGCGGTCTCATCGGTCCCACAAGAGTGATGGTGTGTATCAATTTGACTGGGATAAATGAGTTCAGCCTTGCAATAAAACGAACATAATCTGCCTCAATGAGCTATCCTGAGTCGGAAAGGACTTGACCTGAAAGGCTCAAGGTATCATTGTCCGGCTCAGGTATAGGGGATGTGCTGCTCCGACACTGATGAAGCAGCGTCCCATCATGCGGCAGCAGTCCGAGGGTAATATGGCCAAGACAAACGTAATCATGATCCGTCTCGTTTCTTCTGCAGATACGGGCTATTTCTATGTCACGAAGAAGAATGCTCGTACGGCAACGGGGAAGATGGAAGTACGCAAGTATGACCCGGTCGTGCGTAAGCACGTTGTCTTCCGTGAGGCAAAGATCAAGTAATCATCAGACGTTCTGATGAACAAGAAAAGCGGCCTCTAAGGCCGCTTTTTTTTATGTCCGACTAGGTAGGGGCAGGGTTAGCAAAGGGGCTAAAGCTCCAAGCAGCCTTTCCTGTCTTCAGTAGAGAGAATTTTTCTCGCCGTAGGGGATGATCAAATCACCTTTCCGGCTACTATTGAGCATCACACGGCTTCGCTCATCCAGCATATCCGGGTCGAGAGCCTTTTCATTTAAGGCCGTGACACGTCGACGCCATATGTCTTGTTCCTTATGGGCATCTGCCAAAGCAGATTGTGCCTCTGCCTGAAGTTTTTTCTGGTGCTGATAGGCCTCAATACCAAGATTGCCATGTAGTGCATTCCAGATGAAATAAACTGTCAGCAGCAGAAAGAGGAGTGGGGCGAACACGGCACCCAGTCCACGCCGTAGCAGAGCGATCATGCAGTGGCTCCTCGAGCATTATGGGTATTCAGCTATACTGAATCACCATTTATAGGCGGTTCAGCTGGAGAGGCAAGCTATGCGATAGGGCTGTCGGTAATAAAATCTGGGAAGAGGGCATGAAAAAAGCCCCCACCTGTTTCCAGATGGGGGCTTTTTTGTGAGCAGACCAGCCTTATAGCCGGTCTGTTACCCGTAATTACTTGCGGGATTTCAGGATGCTGCGACCAGCATATTCGGCACTCTTGCCCAGCTGCTGCTCAATGCGGATCAGCTGGTTATACTTGGCCATACGGTCGGAGCGGGACAGGGAACCTGTCTTGATCTGTCCTGTGTTCACAGCGACAGCGAGGTCAGCAATGGTGCTGTCTTCTGTCTCACCGGAGCGGTGGCTCATGACAGTGGTGTAGCCAGCGCGCTGGGCCATTTCCACGGCACGGAGTGTCTCTGTCAGGGAGCCGATCTGGTTCACCTTAACGAGCAGGGAGTTGGCAACGCCCTTCTCGATACCTTCCTTCAGGCGGACAGGATTGGTGACGAAGAGGTCATCACCGACCAGCTGGACGCGGTCACCAAGACGGTCGGTCAGCTCTTTCCAGCCTTCCCAGTCATCTTCAGCCAGACCATCTTCAATGGAGACGATCGGGAACTTTTGGGTCAGCTCTTCCAGATAGGAGACCATTTCGCTGGAGGAGAAGCTCTTGCCTTCGCCCTTCATCTCGTAACGGCCGTTCTTGTAGAACTCGGAAGATGCACAGTCGAGAGCGATTGTGATATCTGTGCCGAACTTGTAGCCAGCGTCAGCAACGGCCTTCTCGATGTATTTCAGGCCCTCTTCGGTGGATTTCAGGTTCGGAGCGAAACCACCTTCATCACCAACGTTGGTGTTCAGGCCGTTCTTGTGCAGCTCTTTCTTCAGACAAGCGAAGATTTCGGAACCCATACGGATGGCTTCAGCAACGGAAGATGCACCAACCGGCTGGATCATGAATTCCTGGAAGTCGATGGCGTTGTCAGCATGTTCACCACCGTTGATGATGTTCATCATCGGAACCGGCAGAACATGGGCAAATGTGCCACCAACATAGCGGTACAGCGGCAGGTCCAGCTCCTCAGCTGTGGCGCGGGCCACGGCGAGGGACACACCAAGGATAGCGTTGGCACCAAGACGGGCCTTGTTCGGTGTACCATCAAGGTCGATCATGGCCTGGTCAATGGCGATCTGGTCTTCAGATTCCATGCCACGCAGCTTGTCGGCAATTTCCGTGTTCACGGCGTTGACAGCCTTCAGGACGCCCTTACCGTGGAAGCGTTTTTTGTCGCCATCACGCAGTTCTACAGCTTCGTGGGCACCGGTGGAGGCACCGGAAGGAACGGCCGCACGACCGGTAACACCGGAGGCCAGTTCAACATCTACCTCAACAGTCGGGTTACCACGGCTGTCCAGAATTTCGCGGGCAATAATATCAACAATAGCGCTCAAGGGACTTCTCCTGACTCTATGCGGCGGACCCTGAACGGCCTATTATCGGATAACAGCCTGGATCCGCTTTCGCTCTATTTCAGTCTCAAAATACGCGCCTGAGGTCAATTAAGATGCGACAATTTCCTGTCACAGCTGCCATGCTTATTGCGCTTGGCGGCGTTTTTCCCTTTTTCGTGGGGGGCTGGCTGTTTCTGGCTGGAGTGCTGACATCATTACCCCATCTCAGCCTCATTCTTTTGAGCTATGGGGGGTGTCTGCTGTCTTTCTACGGGGCTGTGCAATGGGGGTTACTGGCCAGTAAGCCTACAATCATCCTGCCGAGGGGAGAAGGGCAGCGGAATGGCCGAGCCGTTCTTCTAGGGGCATTTGCTTTTTTGTGGGGGTGGTTGTCTCTTTGTGCCGGCCTGCTGGGGAATTTGCGGCTCGGCTTCGGGCTGGAAGTGATTGGTTTTGCAGGCATCTTTGCTCTGGAACGAATCGCTAACCGTTATGGTGATTTGCCACCTGGTTATTTCATGGTCAGGGCAGTCAGTACCGGGCTATGTGTGATTGGTTTTCTGCTTGCTCTGCTATCGCCACAGGGCCAGTTTTAGAACTGGGGGAAGGGCCTCTATTCAGAGGATTTCCGATTTAACCAGCCGATCAATCTTCTTAAGTGGCACAAGCAGGTCCCGCATCTCAGCAAGGGGGATCATGGTTGGACCGTCGCTGGGTGCCGTGTCCGGCTCCTGGTGGGTCTCGATAAAGAGGGCACTGACCCCTGTTGCCAGAGCGGCACGAGCCAACGGTGCTACAAACTCCCGCTGCCCGCCGGTTGCGGTACCAAGCCCACCCGGCTGTTGCACGGAGTGGGTGGCGTCAAAAACGACAGGATAGCCAGTCCGTGCTATGATAGGCAGGGCCCGCATATCGTTGATGAGCGTATTGTAGCCGAAGCATGTCCCACGTTCGCAAAGAAGGATGCGCTCATTTCCGGTGGATTTCAGCTTGTCGACAATATTCTGCATGTCTTGCGGGGCCAGAAACTGTCCCTTTTTGACATTGATGGCCCGACCTGTGCGTCCCGCAGCTAGAAGTAAATCTGTCTGCCGACAAAGGAAGGCCGGAATCTGAAGGACGTCCACGGCTTCAGCAGTGGGAGCGCACTGTTCTGGTGCGTGAACATCCGTCAGTACGGGAATATCAAACCGGGTGCGGATATCGGAAAGGATTTTCAGCCCTTCCTTCATCCCGACACCACGAGCAGCATGGACGGAGCTACGATTGGCTTTATCAAAGCTGCTTTTGTAGATGAGCTGAATATCCAGTTCATGGCAGAGCCTGTGTAAGGCTTCGGCCATGAAGAAGGCATGGTCTCGGGATTCAATCTGACACGGGCCAGCGATCAGCCGAAACGGCTGATCCTGCCCGATGATGAAGTGCCCGAGAGGGACATTCATACATCCTGTTCCCGTGAAAGATGCTCTTTCTTGGCAGCTCCCACAAAGCCTACGAATAACGGATGCGGATCGAAGGGTTTGGAGAGTAGTTCCGGATGATACTGCACACCGATGAACCACGGATGATCAGGGTACTCCACGACTTCCGGCAGCACACCATCAGGCGACATGCCAGAGAAGCGTAGGGATGTTTTTTCCAGAACCTCACGGTAATGGACGTTGACTTCCCAGCGGTGACGGTGACGTTCACGGATGTCTGTTTTGCCGTAAACCTCTGCAACGCGGGAGCCTTCGACTAGTTTGGCCGGATAGGCACCAACACGCATGGTTCCGCCAAGGTCTCCACCTTCACGGCGACGCAGAAGCTCCGTACCGCGGGCCCATTCCGTCATCAGGCCGACCAGCGGTTCATCTGTGGGGCCGAACTCTGTGGAAGAGGCTTTTTTCAGGCCAGCGAGGGAACGGGCACATTCAATGACAGCCATCTGCATACCGAAACAGATGCCAAGGAAGGGAATCTTGTTCTCGCGTGCATAACGCACGGCGTTGATTTTCCCTTCGGAGCCACGTTCACCGAAGCCACCGGGAACCAGAATACCATCCATACCCCGGAGCAACTCATCAAGGTTGGCTCGGTCCTCTAGTTCTTCCGCATCAATCCAGTTCATATGAACACGGACATCCTGCGAGATACCGCCATGCAGAAGGGCTTCGGCAAGGGATTTGTAGCTGTCCAGCAGTGCCGTGTATTTTCCGACAATGCCAATACGGACCTCACCTTTAGGCTCCCGCACGCCACGGACAATCTTCTCCCAACGGGAGAGGTCCGGAGTGGTTTCATGCGGCAGACCGAAATAGCGCAGCACCTCACGATCCATACCCTGCTCATGATAAGCAATGGGGCAGGCATAGATGGTATCGACATCCAGCGCAGCAATGACGGCTTCAGGCCGGACATTACAGAAACTGGCAATCTTCTGTCGTTCCGTCTGTGGGATAGGACGATCGGAGCGGCAAAGAAGGATTTGCGGCTGGAGGCCGACATTCTGGAGTTCTTTGACAGAATGTTGGGTCGGCTTCGTTTTTAGTTCACCGGCGGAGGGAATATAGGGTAGGAGGGTGAGATGAACACACATTGTGTTCTCATGCCCGAGATCATTACGGAGCTGGCGGATAGCCTCCAGGAAGGGCAGGCTCTCAATATCGCCAACTGTGCCGCCAATCTCGACCAGCACAAAATCATAGCCATCCGTATCGGTGACTACGGCTTCCTTGATGGCATCCGTAATATGCGGAATGACTTGAACGGTAGCCCCAAGGTAATCGCCACGGCGTTCCCGGGCGATGACATTGGAATAGATGCGGCCTGTCGTGGTGTTGTCGGAGCGACGGGCATGAACACCCGTAAACCGCTCATAATGGCCGAGATCGAGATCGGTCTCGGCGCCGTCATCAGTAATGAACACCTCACCATGCTGATAGGGGCTCATCGTGCCCGGATCAACATTCAGATAGGGGTCCAGTTTCCTGATGCGGACCTTATGCCCACGGGCCTGGAGGAGGGCAGCCAGAGCTGCCGAAGCAATACCTTTACCGAGGGAGGATACAACCCCACCCGTCACAAAAACAAAGCGCGTCATGGGAGGCCCTTATATAGTGAAGAGGGGGGGAAGGGGAAGCAGATTATGCGCTCTGCTTCCCATGAAAAATGGATCAGGGATGCTGTGGTGTCTGCGGGGCGGCAGGAGCGGTCGTACCGGCAGGCTGGCTGACAGGCGGCTGCGCCAGAATGTCACGGCCTGAACCCCCGCTGGAGGCTCCACGGTTCAGAACGGCCAAGCAGAGGCAGAGAATCATGAAGATGGCAGCCAGCACGGCCGTGCTGCGGGTCAGCAGGGTCGCCGTACCACGGCCAGACATGAAGGAACCAAGCCCTTGACTGCTGCCAACGCCAAGACCACCGCCTTCGCTACGCTGGATCAGGATAACGCCGATAAGGGCCAGGGCAACCAGAACAGTGAGAATAAGCAGTAAGGTGGTCATGCAGTCAGGTCCAACAGGTTATGGGGAAGGCTGAGACGCAGTCGCTTCAGCCGCAGCACCAATAATATCCAGGAAGCTTTGTGCCTCAAGGCTGGCACTGCCGACAAGCACCCCATCCACTGCCTCTATGGACATAATGGAGGGAGCCTGAACGGAAGTTACAGACCCGCCATACAGGACCGGAACACGAATGTCATCCGTCATAAGCCTCATTGGCAGCAGGGCACGGATCAGCTGTAGCTTTCTTTGAAGCTCCTCCTGTGAAGGTGTGATGCCGCTGCCGATGGCCCAGACCGGCTCGTAGGCTAGGATTCCACGGAAGCCCCGTGTCAGTGAACCTTCAATCTGGGTGGAAAGCACACTGGCTGCCCGTCCTTCATTCCGTTCTGCCAGATGCTCGCCGATACAGACAATCGGCGTAATCCCGGCTGCTGTGGCCGCTTTGACCTTCTGGCGGATGATGGCATCGGTTTCACCATGGTTCTGGCGTCGTTCCGAGTGGCCAAGAATGACATAACGTGCCCCGAGATCGCGAATCATAGGGGCGGAAATATCCCCAGTGAAGGGCCCTGAAGATGCCGGATAACAGTCCTGTGCCCCCATAGCTAGCTGTTCATGGGGCAGGCAAACCTCCCGCAATGCCTGATGGACACCATCAAGCTGCGTAAAGGGAGGACAGATAATGGTGTGAAGGTGGGATGGCGGTGGTGTGTCCTTCAAGGCATGGGCGATATCCCGTGCGAGCTGGAGGCCGTGCTCGTGGCGAGCCTGCATTTTCCAGTTCCCAATGACGAATTTGGGTACGGTGCTCATTCTGCTCTCCCCGGTCGGCACGATGTATCCACTGCACATGGGCAGAGAAGGGACACGCCGTGCTGGTCAATCTGTGTCGGCATCTCTATGCTGGGGCAGCTTAGCGGGTTTTCCCGGCTAATGCTATTCTACCATCAGTAAAGTGATATGCGCCTTCGATGATTACTGCCCTGCGTCATTTCCTGGTTGACTCCTGGCTCGGCCGGGTGATCGCCCTTGTGGTTTTTGTTTCCTTTGTTGTGCTGGGAGGCACCTTTTTCGGCATAGGCGGCGGGATGGCCGGTCTGGGTGGTGATACCGTAGTGCAGATCGGGTCCCGCAAGATTACGCCCGTTGAGTTTCAGAAAGCCATTCAGAGACAGGTTGCCTATTCCATTCAGCAGAATGGTGGTGCGGCTGAGTTTTTGAAGACCCCAGAGGGGCGGCAGGAAATTGGGCATGCGGCCCTGCGTAACCTCATTCTTGTTCATGAGGGTGAGTTGGCCGGGGAGCGCAATGGCCTCAACCCGAGTGATGAGACGATTCGTAGGGTTGTGTTTGCTATGCCTGATTTTCAGGACCCTAGCGGCAGGTTTGATCCCAAGAAGATGGATGAGGTGCTCAAGAACAACAATCTCAGCCATCAGACTCTGGCGGAAGAAACGCGGCGTATGATTTACGGCAGCGCAACCATGTTCGCTTTTGGTAAGTCTGTGCAGCCCCCAGCGCAGGAATTGGATTGGCTGGTGAATTACATTGGTCATGGTCAGGTGGTGGATATGGTGCGTCTGCCGTTCTCTCTGGGAGAGGTTACTGACCAGCCGACTGATGAGCAGCTGAAACGCTATTACCAGAATCACCTCTGGCAATTCCGTCAACCGGAATATCGTCATGCCCGTATTGTGGTGATGACGGCAGGCAGCGTGGCAAAAACACTCCAGATTTCTGATGAAGACCTACAGGCATCTTACAAAATGAAGATACAGGACCCTGCTGAAGCCGCTCGTTATAATAGCCCTGAGCTGCGCTCTGTTGAGGTTCTGGCTGTGACGGATGAAGCCACGGCTGACCGGATTGCAGCGGCATGGCAGAAGGGAGAGTCTTGGGCGGGGCTGCAAAAGCAGTATCCCAAAGCTATTCCGGCGACATTGAATGATGCCCGCCTGACGGACCTGCCCGATGCAGCCTTGGGGAAGGCGGTTTTTGAGACACAGGAAGGGCACGTGTCCGCCCCTGTCCATACAGCAGCAGGCTGGAGCGTGGTGCATGTCTTGTCCGTCAAGCCAGCAAAACACGCCAGTTTTGACAGTTTGAAAGACAGCATCCGTGAAGATCTGGCTAATGAGCGGGCAAGCTCCATGTTGAAAGATCGTCAGAGAGCGTTTGAGGAAGCTGTGGCTGGTTCTGTGACGCTGGATAAAGTTCCTGCGGATATTGGGGCGTTCCCGCTCGAGGGCAGCCTTGATGCTCACGGTAACCTGCCGGGTGGCGAGCCTGCCCCTCTGCCGGGAGATGGGACTCTGCGTCAGGCCCTGATAGAGCAGGTCTTCAGCCAGAAGAAGGATGAGCCTCCGCATGTTGTGACTGAGCCTGATGGCAGTGCTTTCGCTGTGCTGGTGGATGATATCACACCGGGCAAGCAGGAGCCTTATGAGAGCGTACAGCAGGCCGTGAAGGATGCATGGCTGGCTGATGCTCGGAAACACGCCACGGAACAGCGGGCAACAGCTCTGTATCAACAGGCGAAGAAGGAGGGGTTGCGTCAGGCTCTGGCTGGGCAGAAAGAAGAGGCTATGCTTCAGAAGGACGAGCATTTCTCTCGTCTGCAGTTGCGGAATGACGTGCCAGCTCTCATTCTCAGAGCAGCCCTTGAACAGAAACAGGGGCAGACGGCCATGCTTCAGGAGGGGGATGGTTACTGGCTGGTCAATGTGACGGGTAGCTATGAGGAATCACCGACTCTGATTCAGGCCATTCGGCAGCAGCAGGCCGCTCGTATGGCAGGGGCCTATCGCAATGACCTTCAGGAAACACTGGGCATGTCCTATACCCGTGTGGCTCCGCCCCGTCATTTCAACGCAACCCTGTTCAATGATGTCAATGAGAGGGTACTCAGCATGATTTCAGGAAGGCTAGGCCAGCAGTGAGCAGTATTTTACATAGGGTAGAAGCGGGAGACTTGCTGACACCGCTTTCCGTTTTTCTCCGTCTGTCTCGCTTGGCTGATGATCCGTACCGCCTCTTTTTCGAGAGTGTGGAAGGTGGAGAAGCCCGAGGGCGTTATTCCATCATTGCTCTGCTGCCGGATACGGTGTGGCGGTGTAAGGATGGTCAGGCCTTCCGTGATGGACGGAAGGAAGACGCTGCTCCACTAACCTCACTGAAAACGCTTCTTGATGAGAGTCGGATGGAGCTGCCGGAAGGTATGCCACCGATGATTGGTGGGGTCTTTGGTGTGTTGGGCTATGACATGGTCCGGCAGATGGAAGACCTTCTCAACCCGCCGCCGAATGATCTGAATCTGCCTGAAGGGGTGATGATTCGCCCCCGTCTCTTTGCCGTGTTCGACATCGTGCGGGATGAGTTGATTCTTGCCACGCCGTTGCGGGATGGTACGTCTGTGGAGGAGGGGGAGGCTCTTCTGGATGAGGCTGTGGCGGCTCTGCGGCAGCCCGTAGAAGACCCGGCAGAAACATTGCCGGAAGGCACGCAGCTGGAAGCACCTGTGTCCAACATCACCCATGAGGACTTCCTTCAGAAGGTGAAAACGGCGCAGGATTATATTGCTGCAGGCGATGCCTTCCAGATTGTACCGAGCCAGCGTTTTACGACAGCTTTTCCTCTATCCTCACTTGCGCTCTATCGCAGTCTGCGGCGCATCAATCCGGCCCCGTTCCTCTTTTTGATGGAACTTGGTGAATTCACCCTCGTGGGTTCGTCACCGGAGATTCTGGTGCGGTTGCGGGATGGCGTCGTGACGGTTCGGCCACTGGCAGGTACCCGGCCCCGTGGGCGGGATCGGGAACATGATCTGGCACTGGAGAAAGAGCTTCTAGCTGATGGCAAGGAGCTTGCCGAACATCTCATGCTGATCGACCTTGGCCGGAATGATGTTGGTCGTGTTTCTCAGCTGGGGACGGTAGAGGTGCCGGATCGCTTCGTGGTGGAACGCTATAGCCACGTCATGCACATCTCTTCTACCGTGACGGGGAAGGTAAAGCCAGAGTGCGGTGCCCTTGATGCACTATCCGCAGCCTTCCCGGCTGGTACGCTGACGGGGGCTCCAAAAATTCGCACTATGGAGATTATTGACGAGTTGGAGCCGACCCGACGTGGTCCCTATGCTGGATGTGTCGGTTATTTCGGTGCTGATGGCGAGATGGATACTTGCATCGGGCTGCGTATGGCTCTGCTGAAGGATGGCCAGATGTATGTGCAGGCTGGTTGCGGTGTCGTAGCGGAATCTGACCCTGAAGCTGAATATCAGGAGACGAGGGCTAAGGCCCGTGCGCTTTTCACAGCAGCCGAGGCAGCTATCAGGCAAGCTATCCATAATGGTCGTCAAAGGGTTTCTACGAGGAGGGGGTGTAAATCTCCATCCGGCGCATCATCTGAAAGAGCAGATATGATCTCTCAGATTGAGGAGACCGTCAGATGATTCTGCTGATTGATAATTATGACAGCTTTACTTTTAATCTAGTGCATCACTTCGGTGCGCTGGGCGTGGAATGTGCCGTCAAGCGAAACGATGCGCTGACCGCTGAGCGTGCGCTGGAGATGACCCCCTCTGCCATCGTGCTGTCTCCCGGCCCGTGTTCTCCTGATGAGGCGGGCATCTGTTGTGAGCTGATTGAAAAGGCAGCGGGGAAGGTGCCTGTTCTTGGGGTCTGTCTGGGGCATCAGTCCATCGGGCAGGTCTTTGGTGCCAGTGTTGTCCGGGCCCCTGTGCCGATGCATGGCAAGATTAACGCTATCCATCACGATGGCAGCGGTGTTTTTGCCGGTTTGCCGGACCCGGTGGATATGGTGCGCTATCACAGTTTGACGTTGGACCCAGCCAGCATCCCGGACTCGCTCATTGTCAATGCGAAGACGGAAGATGGCGTCATCATGGGTGTTCGCCATCGAGAGTATCCGATTCATGGTGTGCAGTTTCATCCGGAGAGCATTGCATCTAACTCCGGGCGTGAGTTGTTGGCTAATTTCCTGCGGCTAGCCAATGTGTTCCCGGAGAAAGAAGGTGCTGCTAGCTGATGGGAGCGCAGAAGACGCCGTTTTCTCCGTTGCTCAAGAAGGTTGCCGCCGGGAAGGAGCTGACTGTTTTTGAAGCCGAAGCAGCTTTCATGCGCATCATGCAGGGGGATGTTTCGGAGATAGAACTCTCTGCTTTTTTGACGGCCCTTCAGATGAGAGGGGAGACGACGGAAGAGCTTTCCGGGGCTGTGCGGGCTGTTCGTCAGAACATGCAGGCCCTCCGTAATGTGCCAGAAGATACGGTGGATGTCTGCGGGACAGGCGGTGATGGTCTGGGGACGCTGAATGTTTCCACAGCTACAGCTTTTGTGTTGGCCGGGTTAGGAGTGCCTGTGGCCAAGCATGGCGGGCGGGCCTTGTCCTCTCGTGCCGGGGCAACTGATGTTCTAGAAGCCTTGGGTATTCCTGCCGAAGCTGACCATGCCCGACAGGAAGAACGCCTGAGGCAGGATCGTCTCGCTTTTCTGGCAGCACCATTCCATCATCCAGCCATGCGGATTGCCGCTCCGGTTCGGAAGCAGCTTGGTTTTCGGACATTGTTCAATCTTCTGGGGCCGCTTTGTAATCCAGCAAGGGTCCGGCGTCAGCTTGTCGGCGTGTTTGCGGAGGCATGGTGTCGTCCTGTTGCCCATGTGTTGGGAGAGCTTGGAGCTGTTTCCGCATGGGTTGTGCATGGCCACACTGATGAAGGTGGCATTGATGAGCTGACCCTTGCTGGCCCTACGCATAATGAAGTGTGGGAAAATGGAAAGATTGTTTCATTTGACCTCACGCCGGACATGGCAGGTTTGCCTCATTATGAGATTGCTGCCCTGAAGGGAGCGGATCCCGCCAGCAATGCCCGACGTATGGAAGCACTTTTTGCAGGAGAAACAGGCTGTTATCGTGATACGGTCCTGCTGAATGCTGCGGTTGGTTTGCATGTTGCTGGGCGAGGGGCGTTGCTGGGAAATGGCAGCCTTTCGGTTACGGCTTTACGGCGTAATATTGCCGAAGCGGCCCGGTCTCTCGATGAAGGGTTGGCCCAGAAGGCTTTAATCCGGGCTCAAACGGGTGTAAGTGCTCAGAACTGAACGCTAGAACCGTTCCTTAATGTTCCAAGGTAAAGATTCAGGACGATCATGATTTTTTTGCCACAGCGGTCGATGGCTGCTTTTGCCCCTGCAGAGGATGGTGGACAGGTTCCGGCTTCTGATGTCTCTGCGAATAATGATGCACAGGAGGCAGCCCAGCCGGAAGCCGCTCAACCTGCTACAGTAGGAGGGGGAGAGAGCGGTAGTGATGTGCTGGAGCGCATCTGTGCCAGAACCCGCCTTGATGTCGAACAGCGTATGCAGGTCATGCCGTTGAAGGAGATTGCCGCCAAGGCGAAAGAGGTCTCCATGCCGACCCGTGGATTTGGTCAGGCACTTCAGCATATTACGGCTGACAGGCGTGTAGGTCTTATCGCAGAGGTGAAGAAGGCATCTCCATCCGCAGGTATCCTGCGTCCTGAGTATGATCCGGCTCAGATTGCTCGTTCCTATCAGAATGCTGGAGCAAGCTGTATTTCTGTTCTGACAGAAGGCTCTTGCTTCCACGGAAGTGTGGAAGATCTTCAAGCCGTGCGGGCTGCGTGCAGTCTTCCGATTCTGCGGAAGGACTTCATCCTTGATCCGTGGCAGGTGCATGAGAGCCGCCTTATTGGTGCAGACTGCATTCTGCTCATCATGGCCGCTCTGAAGGATGATGAAGCGGCTGAGTTGATTGCTCTCGCCCGTGGGTTGGATATGGATGTATTGCTTGAGGTGCATAATGAGGAGGAGTTGAACCGGGCACTTGCCTATGACAGCTTCCTTATCGGCATCAACAACCGCAATCTGAAAACACTGAAGACTGATATTCAGACAACGCTGGACCTTGCCCCGCAGGTTCCGCCGGATCGTCTCGTTGTGTCGGAAAGTGGTATTGCTACGACAGAAGATTTAAACAAGGTTGGTGAGGCCGGATGCAGTGCCGTTCTGGTTGGGGAATCTCTGTTGAGAGAAGAAGATCCCGGTCTGGCAGCACGGCGTCTCCTTGGTTTCTAAAAAGAGTACTAATCTAGTATAAAAAATGGGCGACAGCTCTTTAGACAGCTAGCTTTCGAGAAAGACTGTTGTTACAAGGCCGCCCTATGCAAAGTTGTGAACCGCGGGAGAGTGTCATGGGTTCTATGACGGATGCGCCGAACAGGCAGAATGGCCCGGCGCTATCACGGGAAGAAATGGAGCGTGCCTACAGGGAAATGCTGTTGGTGCGTCGTTTTGAGGAAAAAGCCGGCCAGCTATATGGCATGGGGCTGATTGGTGGCTTCTGCCATCTGTATATCGGTCAGGAAGCCGTTGTGGCTGGTATCGGCCTTGCCATGAAGAAGGGTGATCGCTCCATCACGTCATACCGTGATCATGGGCAAATGCTCGTTGCTGGTATGACCGCCCGTGGCGTCATGGCTGAGCTGACAGGCCGTGCAGGTGGTTATTCCCACGGTAAGGGCGGTTCCATGCACATGTTCTCTAAAGAACAGGAGTTCTACGGGGGGCATGGTATTGTTGGCGCACAGGTAGCCATCGGGACCGGCCTAGCCCTGACAAGTGCCTATAAGAAAGATGGTGCCGTCTCCATCGTCTATTTCGGTGAGGGGGCATCCAATCAGGGGCAGGTTTATGAGAGCTTCAATCTCGCTGCCCTGCATAAGCTGCCCTGCCTCTATGTGATTGAGAATAATCGGTACGGTATGGGGACCTCCATTGAGCGTTCCTCTGCCTCCAAGGACCTCTCCAAGAACGCAGCCCCGTGGGGGATTCCGTCCCGCAAGGTGGATGGCATGGATGTTGCTGCTGTCTATCAGGCAGCAAAAGAAGCCATGGAACATTGCCGTTCTGGCAAGGGACCGTTCCTGCTGGAGATGGAAACCTATCGTTATCGTGGTCACTCCATGTCCGACCCAGCAAAATACCGTCAGCGGTCGGAAGTGGACGAGATGCGCCGGACACGTGACCCGATCGAGACGCTGAAAGCAGAGATGATTAAACACGGCATTGATGAATCCTTCTTCAAGACAGTGGAAAAAGATGTGAAGGCCACTGTGAAGGATGCAGCCGAATTTGCAGAAACCAGCCCTGAGCCGGATGCGTCTGAGCTCTGGACCGACGTTCTGGTGGGGGAATAAGTCATGGCCTCTCCTATTCTCATGCCCGCTCTCTCCCCGACAATGGAGGAGGGAACACTGGCCCGCTGGGTCAAGAAAGAAGGTGATGTGGTCAAGCCCGGTGAAGTGATCGCCGAGATTGAAACCGACAAGGCCACCATGGAAATGGAAGCCGTCGAGGAAGGTGTTCTGGGGCGTATCCTGATCACTGAAGGGACGGACCATGTGGCTGTGAACACACCCATCGCCGTTCTTCTGGAAGAGGGTGAAGACGCTTCTGCTGCGGATGCTCTGGACCTCGGCCCGAAGGCTGAGTCCAAAGCAAAGGTGGAAAAGAACGTTCCGGCTCCGGCTTCTACTCCCAAGGCTCCGGCCAGCAGCTCCACCACCGAGATCGTCGAACCTGAATGGGGTGAGACAGCTGAGATCACGGTGCGTGAGGCTCTGCGTGATGCGATGGCTGCCGAGATGCGCCGTGATGAGGACGTGTTCCTGCTCGGTGAAGAAGTTGCCCAGTATCAGGGTGCCTACAAGGTCAGTCAGGGTCTGCTGGACGAGTTCGGTGCTAAGCGTGTCATGGATATGCCGATCACGGAACATGGCTTTACCGGTATGGCTGTCGGTGCTGCCCTTTCTGGCGTGAAGCCGATCGTTGAGTTCATGACGATGAACTTCTCCCTTCAGGCTGTGGATCACATCATCAACTCGGCTGCTAAGACACGCTATATGTCGGGTGGGCAGATGTCCTGTCCGATCGTGTTCCGTGGTCCCAACGGGGCGGCTGCCCGTGTTGGTGCCCAGCATTCCCAGTGCTTTGGAAGCTGGTATGCTCATATTCCGGGGCTGAAGGTTGTGGCTCCGTGGTCCGCTGCTGATGCCAAGGGTCTGCTCCGTGCGGCCATCCGTGATCCGAACCCGGTTGTGGTTCTGGAAAACGAGATCATGTACGGTAAGAAGTTCCCGTGCCCGGTGGATGAAGACTTCATCCTGCCGATCGGTAAGGCAAAGATCGAGCGTGAAGGTAAGGATGTGACACTGGTTGCATTCTCCATCATGGTCGGTGTGGCTCTGGAAGCTGCCGAACTTCTGGCCGAGCAGGGCATTGACGCCGAGGTAATCAACCTGCGGACCCTGCGCCCGCTTGATACGGAAACGATCATCAAGAGCGTGAAGAAGACAAGCCGCATCGTCTCTGTGGAAGAAGGCTGGCCGGTTGCGGGCATCGGGTCCGAAATCTGCACTGTTGCGGTCGAGCAGGCCTTTGATTGGCTGGATGCCCCTCCGGCCCGTGTCTGTGGGCTGGATATTCCTCTCCCTTATGCAGCAAATCTGGAGAAACTGGCTCTGCCCAAGCCGGAATGGATTGTTGAAGCTGTGCGCAAGCAGTTTGGAGACTGAAACCAATGGCGATCAATATTTTAATGCCGGCCCTGTCTCCGACCATGACGGAAGGGACTGTTGCCCGCTGGCTTAAAAAAGAAGGTGACATGATCCAGTCTGGCGATGTGATTGCCGAGATTGAGACTGACAAGGCCACCATGGAAGTGGAAGCGGCAGATGAGGGGATTCTTGGGAAAATCCTTATCCCGGAAGGGACCGAGAATGTTGCCGTGAAAACCCCGATCGCCATTCTGGTGGACGAGGGTGAGGATGTTCCGGACGCTCCGGCTGTCGGTAACAAACCTGCGGCAGAAGAAAAGACCGAGGCAAAGGCTGAAAAACCGGCCCCGATCGAGATTTCTTCTTTCGATCCTGACAAGAAGCCTGCTGCGGCTGACAAGGGCAAGGGCGAGCGTATCTTCATTTCTCCGCTGGCCCGCCGTGTGGCCAAGGAGCATGGGGTCGATATTGCCAGCCTGACAGGGACAGGCCCCAATGGCCGTATCCTGCGCCGTGACGTGGAAAAGGCGAAGGGGCAGAAGCCTGCTCCGGCTGCTCATTCTGCGGCACCAGCAGCGGGTCATGTCGAGCATGTGAAGCATTCTGGTATGCGGAAGGTCATTGCCCGCCGTCTGACAGAGTCCAAGACACAGGTTCCGCATTTCTATGTCTCGGTTGATATCGAGCTGGATGCCCTGCTGGCCCTGCGCAGCAAGCTGAACAAGGCTCTTGAGGCGGAAGGCTGCAAGATTTCCGTCAATGACATGGTCATCAAGGCCGTGGCACTGGCTCTGAAGAAGCTGCCGGGCCTGAATGTCCAGTTCACTGAAGCCGAGATGCTGCATTTTGAGGATGTGGACATTTCCATGGCTGTCTCCGTGCCGGATGGGCTGGTGACGCCGGTCATCCGTCAGGCTGACCGCAAGAGTCTCAAGGAGATCAGTCAGGAGGCCCGCAGCCTTGCGACCCGTGCCCGTGATGGCAAGCTCTCCCCTGAGGATTATCAGGGCGGGACATTCTCCATCTCCAACATGGGCATGTTTGGCGTGAAGGATTTCGCTGCCATCATCAATCCTCCGCAGGCTGCCATTCTGGCTGTTGCCTCTGGCGAGAAACGTCCTGTGGTGCGTGATGGTGAGCTGGCCGTGGCAACCGTCATGACAGCCACGCTCTCGGTGGATCATCGTGCCGTGGATGGTGCTCTTGGTGCGCAGTGGCTCAATGTGCTGCGTGACCTCATTCAGAACCCTTATTCTCTGGTGCTGTGACCATGTCTGACCTTTTTGATCTTATTGTGATCGGTGGTGGGCCGGGGGGCTATGTGGCCGCCCTGCGGGCTAGCCAGCTTGGTATGAATGTGGCTCTGGTAGAGAGCACCCATATGGGCGGCGTGTGCCTCAATTGGGGCTGTATCCCCACGAAGGCCCTGCTGCGTTCCGCCGAGGTGTACCACACGCTGGGTCATCTTCAGGAATATGGTCTCTCAGCCAGTCAGCCATCCTTTGACCTCGCTGCCATCGTGAAGCGGTCCCGTGGTGTGGCGGACAGGATGGGCAAGGGCGTTGCTCACCTGCTGAAGAAGGCCAAGGTCAAGACCTTTGATGGTCGTGGCAAGCTGGCCGGTCGTGCAGGGGAGGCCCATAAGGTCTCCATCACCAAGGATGGCAAGGAAACGGGTCAGATTCGTGCGCCGCATGTCATTCTGGCAACCGGGGCACGGGGACGTCAGCTTCCTGGTCTGGAGACGGATGGCAAGCTCATCTGGGGTGCCCGGGAGGCCATGACGCCGGATACGCTGCCCAAGCGTCTTCTGGTCATTGGCTCTGGTGCCATCGGCATTGAGTTCGCCTCTTTCTACCGTGATCTGGGCTGTGAGGTGACGATCGCCGAAGTGGCTGACCGTATCCTCATGACGGAAGATGCTGAGATCAGCGCACAGGCTCATAAGGCGTTCGAGAAGCGTGGCATGACCATCCATACGGGTGCCAAAGTTGGTCCGCTGAAGAAGGGTGCCAATGAGGTTTCCACCACGATCGAAACGGCCAAGGGCAAGGTTGATCTGACGGTGGATCGTGTGATCTGCGCTGTCGGTATCGTCGGCAATGTGGAAGACCTCGGTCTCGAAGGAACGAAGGTCAAGGTTGACCGTTCCCACATCCAGACGGACGAGTTCTGTCGTACGGGTGAACCGGGCATCTACGCTATTGGTGACGTGGCGGCTCCGCCGTGGCTGGCTCACAAGGCGAGCCATGAGGGTGTGATCTGCGTCGAGAAGATCAGTGGCCGTTCTCCGGAACCGCTTCATGCCCGCAACATTCCGGGCTGCATCTATGCCCGTCCGCAGGTGGCTTCCGTGGGGCTGAGCGAGGAGAAGGCCAAGGCAGAGGGCTATAAGGTCCGTGTCGGGCGTTTCCCCTTCCTTGCCAATGGCAAGGCCGTGGCCATGGGTGAGCCGGACGGCATGACGAAGACGGTCTTCGATGCCGAGACCGGCGAGCTGCTTGGTGCCCATATGATCGGCTCCGAAGTGACGGAGATGATTCAGGGTTACGTCATCGCCCGCACGGGTGAGCTGACCGATGCCGAGCTGATGGAAACAGTCTTCCCGCATCCGACCATTTCCGAGACGATGCATGAAGCTGTCCTTGCCGCTTACGAGGGTGCTCTGCACATCTGATTCATGGTTCAGCGTATCGTTATCAATCATCAGCGGGAACGGATGGCGGCCATGCGCCATCCGGAAAAAGCCCACAGGCCGGATAACCCGATCCAGAAGAAACCTTCATGGATTCGGGTGAAGGCTCCGGGTAACAACCCCGTCTATGATGAAACAAGAGAGCTGATGCGCAGGCATGGCCTGGCGACCGTCTGCGAAGAAGCAGCCTGCCCGAATATCGGGGAGTGCTGGTCCCAGCGTCATGCGACCATGATGATCATGGGTGAAATATGCACGAGGGCCTGTGCCTTCTGCAATGTCACGACGGGTCTGCCCAATAAGCTGGACCCCGATGAGCCTGCCCACGTGGCAGAGGCTGTGGCGAAGCTGGGGCTGAAACATGTGGTCATCACCTCCGTGGATCGTGATGACCTGCCCGATGGCGGGGCGCAGCATTTTGCTGACGTGATCGCCGCCATCCGGGTGTCATCCCCCGGCACGACTATTGAAATCCTGACGCCGGACTTTCTGCGGAAGCCGGGTGCGCTGGAGGTCGTCGTGGAAGCACGGCCTGATGTTTTCAATCATAACATCGAGACCGTTCCCCGGCTTTATCCGGGTATCCGTCCGGGTGCCCGCTATTATCAGTCCGTCCGTCTTTTGGATGACGCCAAAAAACTTGATCCTTCACTTTTCACGAAGTCTGGCATGATGCTGGGGTTGGGTGAAGAGAAGATGGAGGTGGCGCAAGTTATGGATGATTTCCGGATTGCGGATGTCGATTTTCTGACGTTGGGCCAGTATTTACAGCCAACTGTCAAACATGCGGCCGTAAAGTCTTTTGTTACGCCGGATGAGTTTGCTGAATATGGGGCTATGGCCCGTGCAAAGGGTTTTCTTCAGGTCAGTTCATCGCCACTGACCCGGTCGTCCTACCATGCGGATAGGGACTTTGCTGAACTGCGTGAGGCCCGGGCACGCCGTCTGAAAAAAGGTCAGAACTGATGCCAACACATGCTGAACAGCGAGTCATTCCGTATTCTGCCGAGCAGCTGTTCGATCTGGTTGCGGATGTGGGTAAATATCCCGAGTTTTTGCCGTGGTGTGTACGGTCTGTTGTTCGGTCCCGAACGGAAGATGAGTTGCTAGCGGATTTGACGATTGGATTTGGCCCTTTTCGGGAGAGCTATACCAGTCGTGTTCGGTTGGAACGCCCTCATCGCATTATTGTGGGTTATGAACGTGGCCCTTTTAAACATTTGAAGAATGTCTGGACCTTTACACCGGAAGGGCAGGGGTGTCGTGTTGATTTCTTCGTGGATTTTGAGTTTCGGTCCCGCCTGTTAAGGAATGCCATTGGCATGGTTTTCAATGAGGGCGTCCGGTTGATGGTCAAGGCGTTCATTACACGGGCCGGTAAAATTTACGGTCCGCCCAAGGGGGAAACGGGTAGACAGGTTCCATAAAACACCTCTACCACCTAGCGATGGATTGAGAGTGTAGAAAACTGTTTTTTATGTAATATTTCTTTTAGAGATGCGCGATTGTCTTGAGGAATTATTCGTCCTACACTGTCCCCCGTCATCACATGGAAGGATGATTGAGGAGGATTTTATGAAGAAGCTTTCCCTTTCTGCTATTGCTCTGATCGGCCTGACGGCTGCTGCTGCTCCGGCTTTTGCTGCTGATGCCCACACGGGTGCAGCTCATCATCATGGCCACCATCATCATGGTAAGAAGTGCAACATGAAGCACGGCCAGAAGAAGGAAGACGGCAAGGCTCCGCAGGCTGCTGATGACCTGAACGCATCTTCCCTGCAGAAGTCTCAGCCGGCTACCCCGGCTCCGGCAGCTCCGGCTCAGCCTGCTGCTCCGGCCCCGGAAGCAGCTCCGGCTAACTGATCCAGATCTATTTCTGGCAGTGAAAAGCGGTCCCTTATGGGGCCGCTTTTTTTTATGTGTAGCTTCAGAAATCAACGTCCCAGAAGAACGGCATAAAGGGACATATCCGCTACAATATGCTCGATATAGGATCGTGTTTCTTTGTAGGGGATGAGGAGAATCCAGCGTAACAGAGCGTCTTCATCTGCAAGGGTGGGAGATGTAGGGCTGTTCATCTGGTCCTGCCATTGCTTAGAGCGGCCCGGGCCAGCGTTATAGGCGGCGAGCGTATAAGGAAGAACCTGCCCAAACCGAATATGAAGGTCCTCCATAAAGAGGCTGCCAAGCGTTGTATTAATGTTCGGGTCGAGCAGGTCAGCAGGTGATGTCAGTCGGAAAGGGAGAGAGTGCTGTTTAGCTGTCTGTATGGCTGTAGGAAGGAGAAGCTGAGTAAGCCCAAGTGCATGGCGGGGACTGACGGCCTGCTCATCCATGCTGCTTTCTTGACGAATTAGGGCAGGTATAAGACTTCGGGGTAGAGACGTAGGGAATATGACACTGGGTGTGGGGTAACCACCCGGATAAAAGGCGATGCCTTGTCGTGCGAGTTGGCGGGCTGCCAAAATGGAAGGTTTGGGCAAACCAAGTGTAACGGCCAGTCGTGCAATGGCAGGTTGCCCCGCTTTGTCATCCTGCGTTCTTCCTAGAAGATAACTCATGAACAGGGTGGCGTTCTTGCGGTCACCTGCTCGTTGGAGCTGTGTGGCTGCGTTTACCAGATCAGGGCGAGGTAGCTGTTTGCTACCTACTGGCATGGGGGGCAGTGCTGCAAGCTGCTGTTTTAGCGGCGCAAGAAAGCTCATGTCCCGATTGGTAGTCGATAGCAACGCCGTGTGCGTCCGACGTGCAAGAGCCATCTGCCCATAGAAGGTTGTCGGGAGTGCCGCCGCTTTTTTGTAAAAAGACGTAGCCTGATCTGGGTGCTGGCTTTCCATGCTACGGGCGAGCCAGTAGAGGCCGGCCGCTCGATGGTTTAGGTCTGTTTCTTTTGCCAAGGCTCGGAAATGTGAGGCAGCCTGATCTGGGATATGCAGCAAAGTGAGGGCAATATACCCAGCCATCAGGTGGCTATCAGGCGTTTGTTCCGCTGCGGGTAAAGCGTTTAGCAGGGCAAATCCCGTCTGCGCTGCGTCGCTTCGCTCTGTTCGGAGTAGGGCACGCACAAAATCTGTACGTTCATCCTGCCATTGTGTGGCGGTCGGGGCGGAGAGGGTAGTCGTGGACGTTCTAGGGAATGATTGCTGCCAGAGCTGAGAGGCTTCATCCAGACGGTTATGGATGCGGAGATATTTTACTCTGTAATAACGCAGCATGGCGTCGCTGCTAGATGCCTGCTTCTGGAAAGAGGTATCTGCCTCTGCTGTAGCAAAGCGGTTGGCCAGTCGTGCAGTCAGAACAGGACGGAGAGCGGTTGCCGTTCGTTGTAACTGCTGTCGGGCGAGGGATGCTGGTCCTGTGCGTTCCAACCGTTCGTACCGTTTCAGCTCATCATCAGGGGTGAGATAGGATGAGAAGCGGGAGAGAAAGAGGTTTACCTCTCCAGCAGTCATGTCCGCTTCCCTCCAGAGCCGCCGGGCTTGTGATGGGAGGTCCGGCAGGTAGGAAGCGCAGATAGTAAGAAGGTCGCTGCGTGTTATGGGAAAAGCAGGACATAGGTTTTGTCGGGTTTGCGTAGAATTATCGGTTAGTAGAGCATGTTCATACCGACTTTCGATGCGTCTCTGTAAAGGCCAAGCAGGTTGTTGGCGAAGGAACGCTGCGTAACGCTGCGCTGGATAGGCGGCACCGTTCGGGGCGGTCAGAGCCTTCCATTCCATGAGTCGGGTAGAAGACGATGGCAGATGTTGGGTGGCACTTATTCCCAGTTCATCTTCCAGAGAGCCGGTAGTCTCACCCCATGCGCTCACGGTAGGGCAGACCGTGGCGATAGCCATCAGGAGCCTGACAGTAATCCAACAGGACTTGTCTGGAAGGTTAATGGACAGTCGGGAAGCGGATATCATGGTAGCCCTGATAGAGAAGATGCAGGCTAAGGCCAATCATAATCACAAGCCCCGCCCATCCTAACCAACGCATACGAAGTAGGAGAGTCGGTGTGTGTATGACGCCTACGGCGATGAAGAGGATGGAGATGACCAGCCCAATGATGAGAATGGTATGGTGATGGATTGAGACGCAGGCGATAGCAAGAATATTGTCCAGCCCGAGGGCAAGATCGGCAATGATGATCTTGGGTATGGCCTCGGCCAGACTGGTTGAGTGGCTGCTTGCTTCCTCTGGGGAAGAGGTGGTGAGGGTACGGTATAAGGTCCAGCTCGTCCATAATAGCAGGATACCAGCTACGACCTTGGTGTAAGAAAATACAAGAAGGTCGCTCAGAATGAGGGTTAATCCTATTCTGAGAAAAGCAGCCAGAGCCGTACCAAACAGCAGGGCCTGTCGCCTGTACTGCCGTATCTCGGTCTGTGTTTCTTGCAAATGGAGCGTCTCATCGGTTCCGGCAGGTCTGATGCTGTCTATGATCTTTTTGAGGATGACCACATTATAGCCGCTAAGGGCCAGATTCAGGAGAATGGTCAGACAGACCATCAGGATGAAATAGGAAAGAGACATGATCGCACTTATCGTGTTGCAGTGTCTGGCCTGTATCGTTGTTTACCAAACCATTATAGACAGAAAAGGTTCTCGATGTGGTAAAATGATTATTTCAGTAAAGGGGACGGGAAGCCATCCCGTGTGTTATCTTGCAAAAGCCGCTTCCTTTTCCCCGTAAGCTCTGGGCAAAGAGGGGGTATTTGGGGTAATCAGGTCAGGATTGCTTTTCCTGCAGGAGTTACGTCATGGTTCCCCGCTATTCCCGTCCTCGGATGACGGCCATCTGGTCCCCGGTCAATCGTTACCGCATCTGGTTCGAGATTGAGGCTCTGGCCTGTGAGGCTCTGGCCCGTAGAGGGGAGATACCGGAAGAGGCTGCCAAAATCATCCGTACAAAGGGTGATGAGGCTATGGCTGCGTTTTCTGATGCCGATGTGGCACGGATTGACGAGATTGAAGCTGAAACCCGTCATGACGTTATTGCTTTCCTGACATGGCTGGCAGAGAAGGTCGGGCCGGAAAGCCGTTTTGTCCACATGGGGATGACGTCTTCTGATGTTCTGGATACCTGTCTTGCTGTGCAGCTGACACAGGCAACTGATCTTCTGCTTGAAGATATGGATATCCTTCTTGCTGCGTTGAAGAAGCGTGCCTACGAGCATAAACAGACTGTCACCATTGGTCGCAGCCACGGTATTCATGCCGAGCCGATGAGCTTCGGGCAGAAGCTGGCTGGACATTATGCTGAGTTCGCTCGTAATCGCCGCCGTCTTGAGGTGGCGCGTGAGGAAATTGCCGTTTGTGCTATTTCCGGTGCCGTGGGGACTTATGCTCATATCGCACCAGAGGTTGAGGAGTATGTTGCCGAGCGTCTGGGGCTGAAAGCAGAGTCCGTTTCCACGCAGGTGATTCCTCGGGATCGCCATGCTGCTTTCTTCTGTGCGCTGGGCGTCATCGCCAGCGGTATTGAGCGGCTGGCAACAGAAGTGCGTCACCTTCAGCGGTCTGAAGTGCGTGAGGCTGAAGAATTCTTCCATGCCGGGCAGAAGGGTAGCTCGGCCATGCCGCACAAGCGGAACCCGGTTCTGTCTGAGAATCTGACAGGTCTGGCCCGTCTGATCCGTTCTTATGTCACACCGGCACTGGAGAATGTGGCCCTTTGGCATGAGCGTGATATCAGCCATTCTTCCGTGGAGCGGAACATTTGCCCGGATGGCACCATTACGCTGGACTTCGCTCTGGCCCGTCTCTCCGGAATGATGGAGAAGCTGGTAGTTTATCCGGATCAGATGATCGCCAATGTGGAAAGCCTGGGTGGTGTCGTCCATTCTGGCGAAGTGCTTCTGGTGCTGGCCCGTGCAGGCATTTCCCGTGAGGATGCCTATCGTATTGTTCAGCGTGCTGCCATGGCAACATGGACGAAGCTGGGCACATCTGAGGGTCGGACCTTCCGTGAAAATCTGGAAGCGGACCCAGAAGTGGCTCAGCGGGTTGAAAAGGCCGTGCTTGATGATGCGCTGGACCCGGCGCGGCATCTTCGTGCTGTGGACCAGATATTTACCCGCGTTTTCGGCTGAATAGTCTGACCGGGACTTCCGGTCTGATCGCAGGCTCGTCTAAGGGTATTTAGCTGTGCTAGGATACCCGGACAGCCTGTAGGTGCATCGAGTAAGGATTGAATGGTATGGCTCGCCGTCGGCAGATTTATGAGGGAAAAGCCAAGATCATTTTTGAAGGGCCGGAACCGGGGACGGTTGTCCAGTACTTCAAGGATGATGCAACGGCTGGGAATGGGGCCAAGAGTGGTATCATTACCGGTAAGGGTGTCCTTAATAATCGGATCAGTGAATATCTGATGCAGCGTCTAGGGGAGTTGGGTATCCCCACACATTTTATCCGCAGCTTGAACATGCGTGAGCAGCTGGTGCGGGAGGTGGAGATCATTCCGCTGGAGGTCGTGGTCCGTAACGTCGTGGCTGGCTCTCTCTCTAAACGATTTGGTCTGCCGGAAGGTGAGCGTCTGCCCCGTACTCTTGTGGAATATTACTACAAGAATGACGAGTTGAATGATCCGCTGATCTCTGAAGAACATATCGCCACGTTCGGCTGGGCGCACCCACAAGAGCTTGAGGAGATTCAGAGCCTTGCGCTACGGGTGAATGATTTCCTGTGTGGCTTGTTCACGGGTGTCGGCATCACATTGGTTGATTTCAAGCTGGAGTTCGGTCGTCTCTGGCAGGGTGATGAAATGCGTATTGTGTTGGCTGATGAGATTTCGCCAGACAATTGCCGCCTGTGGGATAGCCGAACACAGGAGAAAATGGACAAGGACAGGTTCCGTCGGGATATGGGGGGAGTAGGCGAGGCTTATCAGGAAGTAGCACGCCGCCTCGGTATCCTCCCAGAACATGGGCAAGGTGAGAACGTAGCTGCGGAGGGTGTGTAATGAAGGTCAGGGTTTTTGTCTCTCTAAAGGATGGTGTGCTGGACCCACAGGGTAAGGCAGTGGAACATGCGTTGCATTCTCTTGGTTTCGAGGGTGCTTCTGATGTGCGGATCAGCCGTGTAGTTGATTTGCATGTGAAGGCTGATAATGCTGAGACGGCCAAAGCTAAGGGAGCGGAGATGGCCCGTGCCCTTCTGGCAAATGAGGTGATCGAGGATTTCCATGTAGAGGTAGCCGGATGAAGAAACCTATTCGACAAACAGGGTTTGCCCTGCTTTTTAGTGTGGCCTGTGTGTTTCTGGGAACAGCGGCTCATGCACAGCGTATTTCCGCCCTTTCCGGGGATGGGTTGAGTAGCCTATGCCACAAAGAGTCCAAACGGGCGGCTTGTGGTGCTTATTTGGCCGGTGTTGTAGATGGCGCAGCATGGTCCCAGAGCTTTGGAGCTTTGGTTGGGAACCGCCCTGCGACAGCTTTCTGTCTTCCAGTAGGGATCAAGGGGATTCAGGTGCGGTCTCTCGTAGTCGGCTGGTTGGCTGGGCATGAGAGCGCAGCCAACCAGCCTGCTGGTCGTGCTGTTTATCAGGCTCTTCATGATAACTATACGTGCCCCACAGGGATGGCTGGCATGTATGTTGAGCAGCGTGCAGAAGCTCAGAATATTTCTTCCCTGCCGGGCCGCGGCCTTGTTTCCATGTGTACGCATGATAGTGGCCTTCTTGCTTGTGATGGCTATCTGGCTGGTACGATGGACAGCGAAGTCTGGGCGCGCAATTACTCCACGGTCGAAGGTGTTCATACGCCAGTGGCTTTCTGCGTTCCGAAGGAGATCCGGGGGGCACAGCTCCGGGCTCTGGTTGTTGGGTGGTTTGCCGGTCACGACGATGCCATGAATGAACCCGCCGGGCGTGGCATTTACCGGGCTCTGCATGACAATTATCCGTGTTCTTCTACGGTACGGCCTATCGTATCGGCACCAGTGGGTCAGTCAGGGGACGGTAGACAGTAAATGAAAACAGGTATCGTTGTTTTTCCGGGCACCAATCGGGAGCGTGACATGGCTCAGGCCTTCCGGGTGGTATCCGGCAAGGCACCGCAGATGCTCTGGCATCAGCAGGATAATGTCGATGGGCTGGACCTGATTGTTCTTCCCGGTGGCTTCAGCTTTGGTGATTATCTCCGGAGTGGGGCCATGGCGGCTCACTCACCCATTATGCAGGCCGTGCGCCGGTTTGCTGAAAAGGGTGGTTATGTTCTTGGTGTGTGCAACGGGTTCCAGATTCTGACGGAAGCCCAGATGTTGCCGGGTGCCCTCCTGCGGAATGCGGGTATGCGCTTTCTGTCTCAGGATTGTCATCTGAAGGTCGAAGGGCGTGATAGTATTTTCACGTCTGGCTGGAAGCATGGCGATGTTTTCCGTGCCCCTCTGGCTCATGGGGATGGCAACTATACGGCCTCTCCCGATATGCTGGACCGTCTGGAAGGTGAGGGGCGTGTTGCGTTCCGTTACTGCACGGCAGAAGGTCATGTAAAAGACAGTGACGAGCATGTGAACATGAATGGCAGTGCCCGTTCCATTGCCGGTGTTTTGAGTGAGAACCGCCGTGTTTGTGGCCTGATGCCGCATCCTGAAAATCTGACGGAAGAGATCCTCGGCGGTACGGATGGTTTGCCGCTCTTTACTGGGATCATGGAGGCACTGGGCTGATGACAGCAGCACCTGTTGATATTGAGCTTGCACGTTCCTTCGGTCTGAAAGATGACGAATATGCGACCGTGCTGAACATCATGGGGCGGACACCAAGCCTGACAGAGCTTGGTATTTTCTCCGTCATGTGGTCGGAGCATTGTTCTTATAAGTCATCTCGCCTTCATTTGAAGACATTGCCGACTAAGGCTCCGTGGGTCATTCATGGCCCGGGTGAAAATGCCGGTGTGATTGACATTGGGGAAGGTCTGGCAGCCGTCTTCAAGATGGAAAGCCACAACCACCCGTCTTTCATCGAACCTTATCAGGGGGCGGCTACGGGCGTGGGCGGTATTCTGCGTGATGTGTTCACGATGGGGGCCCGTCCCATTGCCAATCTGAATGCTCTGCGTTTTGGTGACCCCGCCCATAAAGATACAAAGCGTGTCGTGGATGGCGTTGTCCGCGGGATTGGCGGTTATGGTAACTGCATGGGTGTACCGACTGTCGGCGGTGAGGTGAACTTCCACTCCTCCTATAACTGCAACCCGCTGGTCAATGCGATGACGGTCGGGATTGCTCGACAGGACCGCATCTTCCTGTCTGCTGCGGCTGGTGTGGGCAATCCTGTTGTCTATGTCGGCTCCAAGACAGGCCGTGATGGTATTCACGGTGCTACGATGTCCTCCGCTGAGTTCGATTCTGAATCCAGCTCCAAGCGGCCAACCGTGCAGGTGGGGGACCCCTTCACCGAAAAGCTGCTGCTGGAAGCCTGCCTTGAACTGATGGCAACCGATGCGGTGATTTCCATTCAGGATATGGGTGCCGCCGGGCTGACCTCATCCGCTGTGGAAATGGCTAGCAAGGGTGGGGTTGGGATTGATCTGGAGCTTGATCACGTCCCGCAGCGTGAAACCAACATGCACGCCTATGAGATGATGCTCTCGGAGAGTCAGGAGCGTATGCTCATGGTGCTTCGTCCGGACCGGACAGAAGAGGCACGCAAGATTTTCGAGAAGTGGGAACTGGATTTCGCCATTGTCGGTAAGCTGACAGATAGTGGGCGGATTACGGTGCGGCATAAAGGGAAGGTCGAGGCGGATATTCCGCTTGGTCCGCTGGCTGATGAAGCCCCCATTTATGACCGTCCGACCGTGCCGTACGAGCGTCAGCCTGCTCTGGTTCCCCCGGCTGACCCGTGTGGTATCGAGAAGGGATTGAGCCGCCTTTTGGCAGGTGCCAACGGGGCATCCCGTGCGTGGATATGGAACCAGTATGACAGCGGTGTTGGCGGGCAGACCGTACAGCGTCCCGGTGGTGCTGATGCAGCCATCGTCCGGGTGGAGGGGACAGACCGTGGCCTCGCCATGACAACGGATTGTACGCCACGTTATGGTCAGGCTGACCCTTACATTGGCGGTGCGCAGGCTGTGTTGGAAGTGTGGCGTAATCTGACAGCCACAGGTGCTAAGCCTCTGGCCATGACGGATAACCTAAACTTCGCCAGCCCGGAAAATCCACGCATCATGGCCCAGTTCGTTGAAGCCGTGAAGGGCATTGGCGATGCGGGTCGTGCGCTGGATTTCCCGGTCGTCAGTGGTAACGTCTCCCTGTACAACGAGACCCGTGCTGATGATGGTTCCGTGACGGCCATTCAGCCAGCCCCCGTGATTGGCGGTGTGGGTGTTCTGGATGATGTACGGAAAGCCGTTGGTCTGGCTATGCCGCAGGAAGGTGAACTTCTTCTTGTTGGTGAGACGAAGGGGGAACTCGGTCAGTCCATGTGGCTGAAAGAAATCCTCGGCCGTGAAGAAGGGGCACCGCCGCCAGTTGATTTTGCCGCAGAGCGTCGGAATGGTGATTTCGTGCGTGAGCAGATTCAGCATGGTGCTGTTGAGGCCTGCCATGACGTGGCAGATGGTGGCCTGATTGTTGCCGTGGCAGAGATGGCCATGGCAGGCGGTACGGGATGTGTTCTGGAGAAAGGTCCGGCTGGGCTACCAGAGCATGTTTACTGGTTTGCTGAAGATCAGGCTCGGTATGTGCTGGCCACAAAGCAGGCTGATACGGTGCTGAAAGCTGCGCAGGCGGCTGGTGTACCGGTGGTCCGTCTGGGGCGTATCGGTGGCGATGCGCTGGCACTTGATGGTGTCATGACTGTACCAGTTCAGCATCTTCGTCAGCAGCATGGTTCTTTCTTCCCTCGCTTTATCGGGCAGGCTGAAGACGATGCTCCGGTTGTGCATCTGGATGAAATATCCTGAGAGAAGGCAGATAAGGAGGTTTCGACCATGATGACAGCGGAAGAAATCGAAAAGACCCTTCGGGCGGCTTTTCCTGATGCAGAGATTGTGGTTGAAGACCTTGCAGGTGATGGTGACCATTTTGCCTGTGAGGTTGTCAGCGAGACGTTTCGTGGTGTGCCACGGGTAAAACAGCATAAGCTGGTTTATGAAGCGTTCGGGGACCGTGTCGGAACGGAGCTGCATGCTCTGGCCGTGAAGACACGTATCCCTGGTTGATCGAGAGGACATGATCAAATGAATGAGGCTGTTTTTCAGACCATCCAGTCCTTGGTGGACAAGAACCCTGTCATGCTTTTCATGAAGGGCGACAAGCAGTTCCCACAATGCGGGTTTTCTGCCCGTGTCGTGCAGATTCTTACCCATGTAGGTGTGGATTTTGAGACAGAGAACGTGCTTGAAAGCCCGGAGATGCGTCAGGGTATCAAGGACTTCTCCCAGTGGCCGACAATCCCGCAGCTTTATGTGAAGGGTGAGTTCATTGGTGGGTGCGATATTGTCACAGATATGTACCAGAGTGGCGAGCTTGAGAGCCTGCTGTCTGAAAAAGGCCTGCTGAAGAACGAGGGCTGATTTCAGAGGGAAATAGTCCTCATTAAATAAAGGTTGGCATAGAGTTCGGGCGTTGCTTTCTTCGTCCTTCTATGGTTAGAGTTGGCCATTATTTGTAGAGTGAGGGCTATTCCCGCTGCAGCGAGATAGTGGGAACAGGTGGAGGGTTGAAGACATGGTGAAATCCCTTAAGGGAGGGGTTCTTTTTGGGCTTCTGGGGTTTGCAGGGTTGGCATCCGCTCCCGCTGCCCATGCGGATCGTATTCTGACGGAACATGAAGCAAGTAAGCTGACCTTCAGTGCTCTTATTGCTCCGCCGTCAGCGTTTCATCATGTGACGGTAGCTCATCGCTCGACCTCTCACGCACATTATGGTTCATCGACGCGCTTGGCTGCGTCACATTACCACCGGGGTGTTGCTGTTCGGACTGTAGCATTCCATGGCCATGTGGTTAGCAAACATCGGCGGAATACACACCATCGTCGTGGATGATTGTGCTTCTCTAAGAGCATGAAATAGAAAGCCCCGCGGGTCGTATTCGGCTCGTGGGGTTTTCTATTTGGTCTGTGTTTTTTCGTTAGTACAGGCGAAGAGCGTCTTTTATCTGTTCGATAGCTTCCGTTTTATCGACAACAAGCACATCCAACCGAGTGTTGGGCCGTTGCCAGTCGGGTTGTGTATCGATGATGAACGAAAAGGCCCGTAGCAAACGCTGGCTTTGCCGGGGCGATAGAGCATATCGGGCTTCTGTTAAGGTTGTGCGCTGTTTGACCTCAATCGCTAGCAGCCATTCATCATTGGCGACAAGAAGGTCGATTTCTCCGCAGGGTGTTTTTAGTCTGCGTGCCAGAGGAACATAGCCCTGTTTTGCCAGAAAAGTTGCAGCTAGCTCCTCGGCGTCTTTGCCCGATTGGTAGGCTAAACTGCCCCGCTTCTTGCGGTGGAGAAGCGGGGCAGAGGGATATTGTTTAGCGGGCACGCAGGAGGCGGGCTGCTTCGATAGCAAAATAGGTGAGGATACCGTGACATCCTGCACGCCGAAATGCCATGAGGCTTTCTAGGATAGTTCTGTCACGATCTAGCCAGCCATTTTCAATAGCCGCCATGATCATCGAATATTCACCAGAGACCTGATAGGCGAATGTTGGTGCTGCGAAACTGTCACGAACCCGGCGAATGATATCCAGATAGGGCATACCGGGTTTGACCATAATCATGTCAGCCCCTTCGGCGAGGTCCATGGCGACTTCACGGAGAGCTTCGTCACTGTTGGCCGGGTTCATCTGATAGCTTTTCTTGTCTCCACCGAGCAAGGCGTCAGACCCTAGAGCGTTACGGAATGGACCGTAAAAAGCAGAGGCATATTTAGCGGCATAGGCCATGATACGGGTCGTCTGGTGGCCATTCTCATCTAGTGTTGAACGGATAGCCTTGATACGCCCATCCATCATGTCGGAAGGGGCGATGATATCAATGCCAGCTTGAGCTTGGTTGAGTGCCTGTTTGCGGAGAACCTCTACAGATTCATCATTAAGAATCTGGCCATCCCGGATCAGCCCGTCATGTCCGTGAGAGGTGTAGGGGTCTAGAGCCACATCTCCAACCAGAGCAAGCTCGGGATAAGCTGCTTTCAGTGTCCGGGCGGCCCGGCACATCAGGTTATCGGGGTTCAGAGCCTCTGTGCCCATTTCGTCCCGTATCTCCATCGGTGTGACAGGGAAGAGGGCTACGGCGGGGATTCCAAGCTCTACAGCCGGGCGAACATGTTCTACCAGAAGGTCGAGACTGACACGCTCCACACCCGGCATGGCTTTCACCTTTTGGCGTTGTTTTTCGCCTTCACAGACAAAAATCGGCCAGATGAGGTTATCGACATGCAGGTGTGTTTCGCTGACAAGGCGGCGTGTGGCCTCATCATGGCGGTTACGGCGTAGGCGGGTATGGGGGAAAGAATGCATCATCATGTTCGGCATGATGCCTTCTGAACTTTCATCTGACCAGACCTAAAAAAAAGCCATCCTCAGAAGGAGGATGGCTTTCTCGGAACTGAAATTGTCCCTCAGTGATATTTGTGCTTCAGGCGACTATGATGCAGGCCATAGCAGACATAAACCCCAAGACCGATGAGCAGCCATAGGGCGAGCCTAACCCATGTCATGAGATCCATGGCCAGCATGACAGCACCACAGGAGAGAATGCCAAGGATCGGCACGAGGAACGGGCCGCCGGGAGTACGGAAGCGGCGTGCGGCATTAGGCTGACGCAGACGCAGGAACATGACACCGAAGCAGACGATGATGAAGGCAAGCAGTGTGCCGATGGATGTCATCTTGCCAAGAATATCAATAGGCAGGCAGGCGGCCAGAATGCTGGCGACCACGGCGGTAAGAATATGCGAACTCCACGGAGTTTTGCTCCGTTTATTCAGTTTCTCAAAGAATGGCGGTAGTAGGCCATCCTTGGCCATGGAAAGGCATATACGGCTCTGCCCCATCAGCAGCCCGTAGATGACGGAAATATACCCCAAAGCAATGCCGAACGTGATCAGGGCAGAGAACCACGGGATATGTAGGCTGTGCAGAACGGTTGCCACCGGATTGGGGTCATGCAGCATCGTCCGGTAATTAACCACACCAACGATCACGAATGAGAAAATTGCATAGATGATGGCAGCAAGAACCAGACTGCCCAGAATGCTCAACGGAATATTCCGCTGAGGATTGTGGCTGTCCTGCGCTGCGGTAGAGACGATGTCAAAGCCGATATAGGCAAAGAAGATAAGGCCCGCTGCCCGCATGACACCACTTGGCCCGAAGGAGCCAAATTGTCCCGTATTGGTGGGGATGAAAGGATGGAGGTTAGCGGACTTGATGTGCGGTAAGCAGATGGCCGTCACGCTGCCGATAATCAAGAGTTTGAGCGTGACGATTGCCATGTTGATTTTGCTAGACCCTCTGGTGCCACACATCAGCAGTCCGGTTACAGCGAAGATGATGAAAATGGCAGGGGCATTGAACCAAGCCCGGACAAATTGCCCGTCCGGCATCATGATAGAGGCCCCTGTGGGGGCTAATAGGCGGGGGTCAAGCGGAATACCGATTTGATGTAGTAGAGTGCCAAAATAGCCGGACCAGCTTGCGGCCACGGTGGAAGCATTGACCGTATATTCCAGAATGAGATCCCAGCCGATGATCCAGGCAATACCTTCCCCCATCGAGGTATAGGCATAGGTATAGGCAGAGCCTGCTTCAGGAATCATGCCAGCCAGTTCGGCGTAACAGAGGCCAGCAAAGGCGCAGGCAATGGCAGCGATGACGAAGGAGAGCGTTACGGCTGGGCCAGCATATTGCCCAGCGGCAACGCCTGTCATGGAGAACAGGCCCGCACCAACGGTAACACCAACCCCAAGGGCAATCAGTTGCCACGGGCCCAGTACACGGTGCAGCCCCATATTGGGGGCTACTGTCTGTATTGGTTTGGTACGCCAGAAAGGCCGTCTCATGCACTCTGCTCCACGATATTGCAATGTCGTCTGGAAAAGGGAGGAGACATTCAGCCGTCCGCCCTGAGATGACTGTGCCGTATGCTATAAGCGAAATAAATGACGGCACCAATGGTTAACCAAAGAATTAGACGCACCCATGTAATGAGGCTCATGGAGAGCATCACGCTGCCGCAAGAAATGATGCCCAAAGTCGGAATTAACAGAGGGCCGCCGGGAAGGCGGAAGGTGCGGGGAGCATCAGGTGCCGTGAAGCGCAGGGCGATGACACCTGCACAGACAATGACAAAAGCGGTCAGAGTCCCAATGGAAGCCATATTGGCCAGAATGTCGATAGGTAAGCAGCAGGCCAGCAGGCCGCTTGCAAGGAAGCTAAGCATATGGCTGGGGACTGGTGTATGGCTCTTGGGGTGCATCCGGCGGAAGAAGGCAGGCAGTAGACCATCCTGTGACATGCTCATCAGGATGCGGCTTTGGCCCATCAAGAGGCCGTAAACGACCGAGACATATCCAAGGCAGATGCCCCCTTTGATAAACAGGCTGAGCCACGGCAGATTGACGACATCCATAACAGTGGCAACCGGGCTCGGGTCATGAGCAAAATGGTGATAATCCACCACGCCAACCAGCACAGCAGACACGATGACATAGACGATGGCACAAATGATCTGACTGCCCAGAATGGCAATTGGCATCGCCCGTTGAGGATTCTTCGTGTCATGAGCAGCCGTGGAGACGATGTCGAAGCCGATATAGGCCAAAAAGGCCATTCCAGCGGCGCGCATCACGCCACTGAAGCCGAATTCGCCGTAATGGCCTTCGTTTGGCGGGATGAAGGGGTGAAAATGGGCCATTTGAATGTGCGGAAGGCAGGCGACAACCAGGCCGACCAGCACACAGACCTTAATCCCCACAATGAGGCCGTTCATCCGGGCAGATTCTTTCGTACCCCGTGTCAGCATGATGGTGACGAGCCAGAGAATGAACAAACAGGGCGCATTGAACCATGCACGGGCCATATGTCCGTCAGGCAATTCAACCAGCGTCATGGGGGCGTGTAAGAGCCTCGGGTCTATGATGATACCCCAGTCCTTGAGGAAAGAGGTCATGTACCCTGACCAGCTGGAGGCCACAGCAGCCGTACTGACGGTATATTCAAGGATTAGGTCCCAGCCGATGACCCATGCCACGAACTCGCCCAGAGCGGCATAGGCGTAGGAATAGGCTGACCCTCCAGAAGGAATCATCCCGGCCAGTTCTGCATAGCAGAGGCCAGCAAAGCTGGCAGCTACGGCAGCGATGAGGAAGGCAAGAGGAATGGCCGGACCGGCATAAAGCCCCGCTGCTACCCCTGTGAGGGAGAAAAGACCTGCCCCGATGGTCACACCTACGCCGATGGCAATAAGCTGCCACGTGCCGAAAATGCGTTTTAACCCTGTCTGGGTGGAGGCGGAGGAGGTGATGGCTTTCTTACGCCACAGGGAAGACATCATGGTGAAGAAGGTTCCGTGTCCGGTCGGTGCTGATTTGTTCTGGCTGATGTTTCAGACAGAAGCGGTGCCCGAAGGGGGCACCGCAGCCAGAGTGAATCTTCTTCTATGGAAGAATATTATCAATTTCCACCCTTACGGATAGAATTGTTGCGTAATCTGCTTTTTCTGACGCCATAAGCGAAATAGACACAGAAACCCAGAGCCAGCCAGATAAGCAGACGGACCCATGTCAGTGGGCTCATGGACCCCATGACAATACCGCAGGAAACGATGCCCAGCAGGGGAATCACAAACGGTCCACCCGGCACACGGAAGCTGCGTGCAGCATCAGGTGCTCGGAAGCGCAGGGCTGTCACGCCAGCGCAGACAATGACGAAGGCGAGTAGGGTACCTATGGAGGTCATTTCCCCCAGCGTGGTGATGGGCACGCAGCCGGCCAGCAGGGCGGCGGCTACGGCCGTGATGATGTGAGCCGTCCACGGGGTGCTGGTGCCTTTGTGCAGGCGGCCAAGGAAGGAGGGCAGAAGCCCGTCATCGGCCATGTTCATAGCAATGCGGCTCTGCCCGATGAGCAGCCCGAACAGGACGGAAATGAAACCGAAGGTGATGCCGATTTTCACCAGAACGGCCATCCACGGCATATGGATTTTATCCATGGCCGTGGCAACCGGGCTGGGGTCATGGGCAAGGCTACGGTAATCCACTACGCCGAGGAGAATGGTGGAGAAGACGACATAGATGATGGCGCAGGTCAGCAGGCTTCCCAGAATGCCGATGGGCATGTTGCGTTGCGGGTTCTTCGTGTCCTGCGCTGCCGTGGAGACGATATCGATGCCGACATAGGCAAAGAAGGCCATGCCTGCTGCACGCATGATGCCGCTGATGCCAAACTGCCCGAATTCCCCCTGATTGGCCGGGATGAAGGGGTGGAAATGGCTGGTATCGACAAAAGGCGTACAGACGATGATCAGCCCAATGATGACCAGTATTTTGATGAGCACTACCAGCGAGTTTAGGCGCACGGAGAAGTTCGTGCCCCGCATCAGCATCAGGGTGATGATGAAGAGGAGAAGCATCCCCGGTGCATTGCACCATGCCTGTGCCGTGTGGCCATCCGGCATGGTAACGGTAGTCATGGGTGGGCTGAGCAGCCGTGGATCAATAATGATGTTCCATCCCTTGAGCAGGGAAGCGATGTAGCCCGAGGCACTGGAGGCCACGGCAGCCGCCCCGACCGTATATTCGAGGATTAGGTCCCAGCCGATAATCCATGCGACGATCTCACCCAATCCGGCATAAGCGTAGGCATAAGCCGAACCACCAGCAGGCAGCATCCCGGCCAGCTCGGCATAGCAGAGTCCGGCAAAGCTGGCAGCTATGGCAGCGATGAGGAAGGAGATGACTACCGCAGGCCCCGCATTCTGGCCAGCGGCAACCCCCGTAAGGGAGAAAAGACCTGTCCCGACGGTAACACCAACACCCATGGCGATGAGACGCCACGGGCCGAACACGCGTTTCAGTCCGTTATTTTGGCTCTCTGGAGGGGGAACTTGTTTGGTTTGCCAGAAGGGCAAGGTCATTGAAGGACACTCTCGCATTTTTTAAACGTAATTAACCTGTAACGATAGACGCGCTTGGCTCTCGCGCCTATAGAAAGAGAAGAGTTTTTTTGCGGGGAGTATGGATGACAATGTCCAAAAGCACCAATCAGGCCGGTCTGCACTCTTTTTTCCATGCCGCTCTTAAAGAGCGGGATCATGAGGTCAGTGCAATCCTGAACGCCGAGCTTGAACGTCAGCAGGACGGCATCGAGCTGATCGCTTCTGAGAACATGGCGTCCTTCGCCGTAATGGAAGCTCAGGGGTCTGTTCTGACCAACAAATATGCTGAAGGTCTGCCGGGCCGCCGTTATTATGGTGGTTGCGTTGATGTGGATAAGGTCGAAAACCTTGCCATTGAGCGTCTGAAAAAGCTCTTCGGGGCCGAGTTCGTCAATGTTCAGCCGCATTCTGGTGCCAATGCCAATCAGGCAGCCTTCATGGCTTTGGCAAAACCCGGTGATACCATTCTTGGCATGAGCCTTGCTGCCGGTGGTCATCTGACCCACGGTGCCGCTCCGAACTATTCCGGTAAGTGGTTCAACGCCGTGCAGTATGGCGTGCGTGGTGAAGACGGTCTGCTCGATTATGAGGAGATGGAGCGTCTGGCCCGTGAGCATAAGCCCCGTATCATCGTGGCTGGTAGCTCTGCCTATCCCCGTGTGATTGACTTCCCTCGCTTCCGCAAGATTGCTGATGAAGTTGGTGCCTACCTGATGGTGGATATGGCTCACTTCGCTGGGCTGGTGGCTGCTGGCATCTATCCGAGCCCGGTTCCTTATGCTGACATCACGACTTCCACGACGCACAAGACGCTGCGTGGTCCCCGTGGTGGCATCATCATGACCAACGATGCGGATATCGCCAAGAAGATCAATTCCGCTGTCTTCCCCGGTCTTCAGGGTGGCCCGCTGATGCATGTCATCGCTGGTAAGGCTGTTGCCTTTGGTGAGGCCCTTCAGGGTGAGTTCAAGGAATATCAGCAGCGTGTGCAGGCTAATGCCCGTGCGCTGGCCGATGAACTGCTGAAATGTGGCTTCGACATCGTGACAGGCGGTACGGATACCCACCTGGTGCTGGTGGACCTGCGTCCTAAGAAGGTGACTGGCAAGAAGGCCGAGGCCCTGATGGAGCGTGCCGGTATTACTGCTAACAAGAATGCCGTACCGTTTGATCCTGAAAAGCCGTTTGTGACCTCTGGCGTGCGTCTGGGTAGCCCGGCAGCTACAGCCCGTGGCTTTGGTGAAGCAGAGTTCCGTCAGGTGGCTCGCATGATTGATGCCGTGCTGAGTGCCGACGAGAATGATGACGCCACCTTCGAGCGTGTCCGCAAGGAAGTTAAGGAGCTGTGCGCCCGCTTCCCGATTTACGATCGTGCCTCTGCCTGATTAAGGCTGGCATTGAAAGGGCATGGTGTGACAGCCATGCCCTTCCGAAGGAGGGCCGTTTTTAAAGCGTTTCCGCCGTGATGATGCGGATGCGGTATTGGATGTGCTTTTCGATGTCCCGCAGGCGGGCCCGTTCTTCCAACGTGGCGAAGGTGATAGCCCGCCCTTGCTTTCCGGCACGGGCTGTTCGGCCGATACGGTGAATGTAGAGTTCTGGCGTCTGAGGCAGGTCCATGTTCACGACCAGCTGGATGTCATCAATGTCCAATCCACGGGCGGCAATGTCGGTCGTAACAAGGATGGACCCAGCCTGCGTCTGATAGCGTTCCAGCGTTTTCTTTCTGTCCCCCTGCGTTTGTCCCCCATGAAGGGCAATGGCCTTATACTGGGCTTTTCTCAGCATCTTTGCGACAGAATCTGCTTTTTGCTTTGTCTTCGTAAAAATGATGGCACGGCCAGTTTTGGCATCAGCCTGTATTTTTGACTGTTTCAGTACTGTCAGGAGCAGAGGCTCTTTCTGTGCTTCCGTGATGAAGAGAGCCTGCTGGCGGATGCGGCGGGGTGTGACCTCTTCTTCACCGGGTTCGACACGGATAGGGTCTTTCGTGACCCGTTTTGCCAGTGCCATGACAGGCTCCGGCAGGGTGGCAGAGCAGAAAATGGTTTGGGGGCGGTCGGCAATATAGGGCACGAGGGCCGTCATGCTGGCGGAGAATTCTTCATCAAGAAGACGGTCGGCCTCATCCAGAACCAGATAGATGATATGTTCTAGCGACAGCTCGCCTTTTTCCACAAAGTCCAGAAGCCGCCCGTGTGTGGCGACAATGATGTCGGCCCCTTGTGCTAAAGAAAGAGCCTGTTGCTCACGAGGCACGCCACCGCAGATCACTCGTGTGCGAAGGGGAAGCTGGCGACCAAGCTGGCGGCAGACACCGGCTGTCTGCATGGCGAGGTCTCGGGTTGGTTCCAGTATCAGAACTCGAGGGATGGAATCGGGGGTTTCTTCCTGCTTGATGCTGGCCAGTTTCTGGAGGGCAGGGAGGACAAAGGCAGCAGTTTTTCCCGTTCCGGTCTGTCCAGGCAGAAGAACGTCACGGCCTGCCAGAAGAGGGGGGATACCCTGCTGCTGGATAGGCGTTGGCTTTGCCATGCCGGCTTTATGGGCTGCTTGAGCTAGCTGGTCGGAAAGGCCAAGGTCCGTGAAATCTGGTTGTGTCATGAAGATCAGTCTTGTCAGAAGGAGGATGTTGGTGTGATGGACAGGACCATACCCGGAGGAGGTCAGGAATGCACGCAGCCATCATAGCCGAAGATTTCGCTGGGATGAGGTCTCAGGGGAGAGGTCTGGCAGAAAGGGCGGGTTTTTCATGGGCGTTTCACCCTGTTGTTATCAACAAGGAAAAACTGATCTCACGTCTGCCTGTTCGTTTCTGGCCACATTCTCTGGGTCTGTTTGCCCCATTCAGCCTTTCTTCTGCGACCCGCCTCATCATTAGTGTGGGGGGGAAAGGGGCTGTCGCCGGGGCGGCTTTGGGGAAACACTATGGATTGCCTGTAGTGCAGATACAGCATCCACGAGCGAGATTGTCGCCTTATGCTCTTATTGTGGCCAGTCGGCATGATCGCCTTGTGGGGCCGAATGTGCTTTCAGTCCGCACGGCGATGCATGACGTCACACCGGCCCGTCTGGATCAGGCTGTCGGGCTGTGGAAGGAGCGCATCCGTGCAGGGGCGCAGAAGGTTCTGGGTGTGCTTTTGGGTGGTTCTAACGGGCGGTACAGGCTGGAAGATGCCGAAGCTGTCGCTTTGTCGGACGAACTGGCTGCATTCATAAGATTGACGGGAGCCCGATGTGTACTGACGCCCTCTCGGCGCACATCCCGTCAGGCTCTTGCCGTTTTCAGGGAACGTCTGGCCCCCCTGGGGGCTGTCGTGATGGACGGGGACGGAGACAATAACCCTTATATGGGTGTGTTGGCCTGTTCTGATGTATTGGCTGTCACGCAGGACAGTGTTTCTATGATGTCAGAAGCAGTGGCGACAGACAAACCTGTCTGTATTCTTCCTTTAAAAGGACGTTCATCCCGGTTGGAACAATTCGTGAGCATACTTGAAAAAGAAGGACGCATTCAGTCTTCTTTAAGGAATATGTCATTTATGCCCTGCAATAGACTTGACGATACTACATTGGCGGCTGATGAAATACATCGTCGTATTCAATTCAGTCAGGAAGGATGATCCCATGCTGGATATAAAAACATTTGGTCCGCAGGGTGGTAACGTCCTTTACAAGGCCCTGTCCCATCCTTTGGCTGTTGATGCGATGCAAGCTCTTGAGCAGACGCTCAAAGGTAGAATAGTGGCTGTGTATGACCCGGATGATTATCTGCCGACAGTTCGTGGACTATACCCGACCATCCAGCCAGCTATTATCCTAACTCATGACAGCGAACAGGTTGGGCAACCGGATGAGTTAGGTGGCCAGAAAAGGGCCGTTGTGCATCTGACCGAGATTGAAGCGGATGCGGTGCTGGCCTTGTCCTTTGATGATGCCAGAATGCGTGCCCGTCTTGAGGGTGTTTTGGGAGGGAAATCTCTTTATACGCTGGGCGCAGCAAAGTTGCCGGATGACTTTTTGCCATATCGGCGGCCTTATCTGGATAAATGCAATTTTGCGACCAATTTTGCGTTTTTCCGGGAGACGGAACATTTCAGCACGAGGCTGGTTACGGCGAATTATTGGTCGAACTATGGTGCAACAGAGCTTCGTTATTGGCTCCGATTGTTTGATGGTTCTGGTCGCATCCTTGCAGAATGGTGTCAGGACGTGGAAGACCCTGATGGGGGCGTGGTTATTGATAGCCGTGAGGTGAAGGAAGAGTTCGGTTTGTCGGACTTTACGGGACAGCTTTTCATTCATGTTATCGGGGCCAGAGGGCATGATGTTGTAAAATACGCTCTGGACAGTTTCGGTCGGAATGGAGATCCTAGTCTTTCTGTCACGCATGATGCTAATGCGTGGCCTTCCATGCGTTTTGCGACATTACCTGCCCCAGACACAGGAGAAACGGTGCTTCTATGGGTGCAGAATAGTCATGGTACGGCCATTCCTGAGGGGGCGATTACGCTGAATCCGATGGGTGAGGAAGATCATCGGGCAGTAGAGCGGGTTGTTGGGCCATATGAGACCGTTGCGGTTGATGTTGGGGCGTTATTTCCGAACTTGAAATGGCCGGCTCAACTGGAGCTTCGTGCGGGGCAGCATCTGGTTCGGCCACGCTATGAGGTCGTGCAGAGGGGGCGAACCCGCATTGCCCATATGAACGTAGAACGTGCCAATCTACTCCCTGATCCTGCTATTCGTGCCATGTCTCCGTTGCTTGGGCGTGGCTTCGTGCTGCCTTTCCCTGTGCTTGATCCGGCGGTTTATACGAGTTTCGTTCAGCCTAATCCCATGTCTGAATCACTTACAACCATGCCTATGAGGCTGGACCTGTTTGATGAATTAGGACGGGGCTGTGGTAGTCATTTTCTAGGAAATCTGCCTCGCAATCACCGGGAAGCCGTTGCGCTGCATGAGTTGATGGATCGCCCCGGACATGCGGAACTGGTTTATGATTTCCGGGATGGTGGTGAAGGCGACGGCTGGCCTCATGCCTTGATGCGCTATCGATATATTCAGACGGAACATGCTGCAGAAACAAGTTTTGGTGGGCATATCTTTAACACCATGATGACGTGGCGCAATGAGCCGCAATCCTACGCTGGACCGCCACCGGGTTTGACGACCCGACTGTTCTTGAAGTTGGGGCAGCAATTGGATGGTGAAGTGCTGCGGAGTTTCTGTTACCTGATTTACCCAACCTCTTTGCGTGAGGGGCGTAAGCCTTCACATACATGTCTGCATCTTCATGGTGCTGATGGCCGTGAATTGGCGCAGAAAACCATCATGATTCAGCCTTCCGGCTCTTATCTGGTGAAGCCTCACGGGCTGTTTAATGCAGAATTGTTACGTCAGGCCGGAGAGGGGGGGTATGTTTTGATACGGGATTTGACCTGCCGTCTGTTTGGCTATCATGGATTGGAGACTGGGACAGGCCGTTTCTCTCTAGACCATATGTTTGGGTTTTGAGTGCAGAAATTAAAATAATCTGTACGTTGTCTTTATATCCCCCTTGTCAGAGGCAGTATGTGGGGGTATAAGGCAGCCATCCAAAGAGATGGATGCGTAGCTCAGCGGTAGAGCACTGCCTTCACACGGCAGGGGTCACAGGTTCAATCCCTGTCGCATCCACCATGGAAATATCAGTTTTCAGCCATTTTTTACGTTAACGAGTAGGTGATGTGTCGTTCGTTATCGTTCATGAATGACTGTTAAAATGTGCGAGTCGTCATAGAAATTGACACAAAACTGACACAGCGTTTTCAGGGCTTTTTCCCCCAGCAAGCTGCATTTTCCCCGCAGAGCATAATCCAGATTAACTGTTTGAATGCGGATGTATTGGTGTGCACGTTAATTATCCCATAAAAATGAAGGGCTAAACCTAAGCCGCTCCTATCCAGCTGCATAGTACAGGCTCGGAAGTTTCCCAGCTTGTCATGATGGGGCATCTGGACGGAACAAAGGGTTTTTCTTCGGGGTAGTGCTGATCTCTTCCATTGCCTAACGGGCAGATGTTTTTCGAGTGATGATACGGCAATGGCCATTGCACGAGGTTTGTCCCGGCCGTAGTGTCGTAAGACAGGGACAATTAATTTTAAGTTATCTGTAGAACATTGAACTCTGTCTTCAGCCCCCCCATGTCTAGGTCTGCTTGATGTGTCTGTAGGTGAACGGAGGGTATATATGCTGTTCACGCATGTTGTTCTCGGAACGAATGACCTAGCTCGGGCCAAGGCGTTTTACGACGCCCTTTTTGAGGTTATTGGAGGGAAGGTCCTTGGTGAATTGAAGGGCAAGCTCCTTTACGAGAAAGATGGCCAGATGTTTATGATTGGTCGTCCTATTGATGGTCATTCTGCTACGGTTGCCAATGGCTTTACTCTTGGTTTTTCATTGCCGAGTGCTGAGGCCGTAGAAACATGGCATAAGGTTGGGATTGAGCATGGCGGGGAAGCCATAGAGGATGCTCCGGGCGTGCGGACTGTTGGGAGTGGTAAGTATTTTTTAGCTTATCTTCGGGATCCAGATGGGAACAAGCTTTGTGCTCGGTATGATATGTGAGAGTAGGGTGATTGCAGGATTGGTGGGAGCTTTTTGTTCTGTGCCGTAGGTGGATGTTTGTGCGTTCCCAGGTCCTGTTTATGTAGAAGTACTTTTCTGGTTTTTTGGTATGCTCTGATTACGACCGGGGAAGGGAGGTAGTTATGTCTTTGTCATCAATTGTAGCCCGTACACTGTTGCTAGGCGGCATGATTTTCGGGATTTGTAGTTCTTCTGTAGGGTTTGCTACTGCGCATGGTGTAGCGGCTTCCAAGGGAGAGTTAAAACAGCTTACGACGCCGTTTTCTGGTTCTGTGAGCCCCGCAGGGGCTGTGGAGAATAACAAGACGGGGAAAATTATTGGAGAGATCGATCGGACTGGTGTTGTGTATGACAATACGGGTACCGTAGTAGGATCGATTGATGCCAAGGGCATTGTGCGCAATGCCAAGGGTGTGGCCGTGGCGCAGGTTGCACAAGGCAATCGTCTTGCTGGGGTGGCTTTCCTGCTGGGAGAGTAAGAATTTGCCCGTTGTTCCTACCCTGTCTGCTATTAAGCAGGGTGGGAACGTGCCATCTCGGACAAAATGTCTGTGATATCTTGTTGTACTTTTAAAAAGTGACGGTTGGGCTGTAATGTCTGCATATTCAGATAGCAGGCACGGTTGATTTCTACCTGTAGACTCTGCTGATTTTGATTTAAACGTCCGTATCGGCCCGTTATGTAGCCACCTGAATAAGGTGTGTTGCGTTGAACGTGGTATCCTCTTTCAGCGAAAAGCTGCTCGACTGTGTTGATCAATTCACTGGAGCAGGTTTTCCCATGTCTGTTTCCTAGAACGATATCGCAGGGGCGTGACTGTGCCAGCGGCGGCATGGAATGAATGTCCAATAGGATGGAAGAGCCAAATTGCTCGTGCAGCGTTTTTTGTGTTTGTTCAAGCGCAGCGTGATACGGTTTCCAATACTGTGAAAGACGGCGTCCAGCTTCTTCCAGAGGAAGACAGTAGCGGTAAATGCTCTTCCCTGGTGAGGTGCAACGTGGAATGACGCCGTATCCCGCACTAACCTTTTTGCTAAGGATAAGGTCTTTTTCGAGAAGAGGGGGAGAAAACATGGTTGCGTCCAATTCTCTCCAGTCCCGGTTCACATCGCAGAAGCTGCGGGGGAAAAGTGCCTGTATGAGGCTCCAACCATTTTCAGGAGCGTGTTTCAGGAGCTGATCGGTAAAACGATCTTCCATGCGTTCTAGCTCAGCCATGGGCAGAACTGTCATGTCTAAGAAGTCCTGCGGATAGTTACGTCCTGAATGAGGAGAAGACAGAAGGAAGGGTGTCCGGTTTCGGCATGAGGGAAGATGTATGCCAACGGCGGAGGATGGGCGTGCAGCACTAGCGCACGGATGTTTTTGATTTTTTTTCACAATTAAGGCTTGCCACAATCCATAGGCTGAGGTAAACACCATTTCACACCAGACGGGGGCGCATAGCTCAGCGGTAGAGCACTACCTTGACATGGTAGGGGTCACAGGTTCAATCCCTGTTGCGCCCACCACCCCTCTGGTGATTATCCCCTTGAAAAATAGCAGTTTGTCTTCTGTGTGGTGGGTTGTCCTGCTGTCATCGTGGTAGGTCGAGTGTGTATTTTTGCGTAAGAGTCGTCATAAAAGTTGGCATAAATCTAAACAGTTTGTGAGGGATTTTCCCCTGGCGGGTTACATTCTCCACGTAGTGTATCCAGATTAATGTCATGATGAACTGACATGAATCATGGCAAAGGAGGAGATATCTTATGGCCCGTCAGCCACTCCCGCCATTTTCCGCAGATACAGCGGCTCAGAAAGTGCGTCTAGCTGAAGATGCATGGAATAGCCGGAATCCAGAGCAGGTGGCTCTGGCCTATACGGCGGATAGTCAATGGAGAAATCGCGACTGTTTTATTTCTGGTCGGAGTCAGATTGTGGCTTTTTTGACGGATAAATGGTCCGTGGAGCTTGAGTATCGTCTGATAAAGGAATTATGGGCCTACGCTGGGAACCGCATAGCTGTACGATTTGCGTATGAATGGCATGACGCAAAGGGGCAGTGGTTTCGTTCATATGGAAATGAGAATTGGGAATTTGATGAGGAAGGCTTGATGAGGCTTCGTATTGCTTCCATCAATGATGTTCCTATCCGGGATCATGAGCGCAAGTATCACTGGTCGTTGGGGCGGAGACCAGATGAACATCCGGGGTTGAGTGACCTTGGTCTGTAGTCCAGTTCTGTATCGGAGGCTTCCATTTATGATTGCTCCGAAAGGGTGATGACAGGTTGTTAAAAATGGGAACCAAAAAACTGTCTCATTTCATCTGATAGACTGACGGTGCGCTCTTCTGGAGCATGGGCTCCGTTGGGTGTTGTCCTATTCAGTCTATCAACGGGAGATGACGAATGAGCGATGGCGATAAAGGTAACCCAGTTGGCAAATTCTTTAGCACACTTCTTGATGACCTAACGGGTAAGTCCGATCACGGCAGTTCTGGCGGTCCTTTTGAGGATACTAGAACCACTCTGGATTCTGTTTCCCATTCTCTGGGTACTAGCAATTTCAGGAAGGCCATCATGGATGCCGTTGAGGAGAAAAAGGACACCGAGTAAGAAACAGGCATTTTTCTAGGAATTGGATGCAACGCCCTGATTTCCTAAATATATAGGAAATGTTCACCATGAACGGTGGATGCACGTTGAAAGGAAGATTCCGATGTTTCTGAGTCACATCGTCGTAGGATCGAACGATCTGAAGAAAGCAAAGACATTCTATGACGCTCTTTTTGACGTCATGGGAGCCGAGTTCTGCCCGCAGGATAATCCGGATCGGGTCGTGTATCAGAAGGACGGGCAGATATTCATCATTACACGGCCCATCAATGGAGAGGCCGCAACGGCCGCCAATGGCGGGACGGTCGGGCTAGCCCTGCCATCAGCCGAGGCGGTGCGCAAATGGCATGAAGCCGGTATTGCAGCAGGGGGCCAGAGCATCGAGAACCCGCCGGGCGAGCGCACGGTTATGGGCATGGCATTGTATCTGGCTTATCTGCGGGACCCGGACGGCAACAAGCTCTGTGCGTTTCATAAGCTGTGATTTCAGGGTAGAGTGAATCGTTTCGGTTTTGAGTGTGGCTGTATTTCCATCGTATGGGAGTACAGCCATATTTTTTTGATGCCCAGTTTCAAAAACAAGAATGGCATGAATAAAATGCAGCCCATCCATACATGGTTATCTTAGAAAGAGGACAGAGCCTTATCTGTTTATAACACCATGTAAAATAAAGATTTTATTCTCAAAATAGATTTTATCTATTCTATGAAGTGACAGCCAAAAGAATTCCTACCTGTCTGCTGATTGCAATTCCTTTCCCTAGAGCCTTAACTTTTGGTTCACGGGGTGGGGAGCAGTCAATGTCTCCACTCGTCATCAGCCTTTGTAATCGTGCGGGGCTGCTTATTGAGTGAAAAGGATGTATTTATAATGAGTTCTCACTCACCATCTAATAAACCGGTAAATGCAGGCCGTCGGCATGTTCTCGGAGCACTTGGTGCTTCTGTTTTGGCTGGTGGTGCCAGTAAGGCTGTGGCCCAGTCTCTCGGATTTCCCGCACCGCCTGCCGGGCTGGGTAAACGTCCATACCCTAACCTGCTTCGCCCTCTGAATGATGGTTCTCGCAAGTTTGGCTATGCCATCGTGGGGCTGGGCAAATATGCGGTCAACCAGATACTTCCGGCCTTTGCCGAGTGCGAATATGCCAAGGTGACAGCTCTCGTCAGTGGCGACATCAACAAGGCCCGTCGTCTTGGCAAGCATTACGGGATTGATGAGTCGCACCTCTACACCTACGACAATTTTGATAAGATTGCGCAGGACCCGGAGGTTGATGCCGTTTACATCATCCTGCCGAACTCCCTCCATGCTGACTTCACGGAGCGTTCCTTCCGTGCTGGCAAGCATGTGCTGTGTGAGAAGCCGATGGCCGTCACGGTGGAAGAGTGCCAGCGTATGATTGCCGCAGGCAAGAAGGCAGGTAAGAAGCTGATGATTGGCTATCGCTGCCACTTTGACCCCGTGACTCAGAAGGCTATCGAGCTGGCCCGCAGCAGCATCGGCAAGCCGCAGATCATCACGACGGATAATGGTGACAATACCGACCCGACGGATCCGACCTATCAGTGGCGTCTGACCCGTGCGCTGTCTGGTGGCGGTGCCCTGATGGACCTTGGCATCTACGGTGTGAACGGCTCACGTTACATGCTGAATGAGGACCCGATCGAGGTTCAGGCTACCATCATGCCGCCATCTGATCCGATGTTCCGTGAGATTGATGAAACGATCGTCTGGATCATGAAGTACCGTTCCGGTGCCGTGGCTCATGGGAGTGCGTCCTTCAATGTGAACGCCATGTCCCGCTTCAACCTTCAGGGAACGGATGCCTCCCTGCGGATGGACCCGGCCACCAGCTACTGGTGTAACAGCGTCAGCCACTGCACGAGCGGCGACACGCATACATGGTCCACGCCGATGTTCACCATCCCGGCCCTGAACCAGTTCTCGGCTCAGCTGGACCATCTGGCCATTAGCGTTGCGAACAACACGCCGCTGGCTGCCACGGGTGAGGAAGGGATGCAGGATGTGCGCCTGATCCAGGCCATGTATCAGTCTGCCAATTCCGGCAGCCGCCCGGTCTCCACGGACTGGGGTGACTGGCGCAAGACCATTTGATCTTTCCGATTGGATGAGACGACAGAAAGGGAGGCCGTGTTCTGCACGGTCTCTCTTTTGTGTTTTAGGGGGCTGTAGCGTCTATCCAGCCCTGCAACATGTAGGCGGCAGCCATTTTATCGACAACCTCACCACGCCGTTTGCGCGTCATGTCGGCTTCCTGAACCAGAAAGCGGTTTACGGCACTAGAGGAAAGACGTTCATCCCACAGGCAGGCGGGTAGGTTCAGCCGTTCACTGAGGTCATTGGCCCAGTCGCTGGCCGCACGGGCAGCCGGGCCAAAGCTTCCATCAAGAGATAGTGGAAGACCGATCACTAAGGCACCAATCTCGTGTTTTTTACAGAGTTCCTGAAATGCCGGGACTATCTGCTTCATTTTCTGACGCATCAGAACAGTAAGGGGAGAGGCCAGCATGAGGGCAGTATCGGAGAGGGCCACACCAATCTGTTTGCTGCCGGGGTCTAGTCCCAGAACTGAATGTGCGGCTGGGAGATGATTACGAAGGTCATGTGGATTGAATAGTGTCATGGCAAAGGGGTATGATCTCTTTCATGGCCGTAAAAGGCTGATGTGACTGATGTCTATGATACAGGATTATACATGTCGCTTGATGCGAAAACAGTGGCAAAAATGGCCAGACTGGCAAGGGTTGGACTATCTGATGAGCAGGTCCATACCTATCAGAAAGAAATGCAGGGGATCATTGGCTGGGTGGATCAGCTCAATGAGGTCGATGTGACGGATGTTCCCCCGATGATTGGAACAGGTCTGGCCCAGCCACGGCTGCGGGACGATCAGGTGACAGACGGTAATTGCCGGGAAAAGGTGCTTTCCAACGCACCGGACCGTGAAGGCCCCTTCTATACCGTGCCGAAGGTGGTGGAATAATGAGTAGTATTTTTGATTACACCCTTGCTTCTGCCCGTGAGGCTCTCCGGACACGTAAGATTTCTGCCGTCGAGCTGGTCGATGCCCATATTGAGGCGATCGAGCGTCTTGATGATGGTCTGAACAGCTTCATTACTCGTACGCCAGAGCAGGCTCGTCTTGCTGCCAAAGAAGCAGATGCTTTGCTCGCCAAGGGTGAAGGTGGAAGCCTGTGTGGTCTGCCCATCGGGATTAAAGACTTGTTTGCAACGGAAGGTGTTCGCACAACGGCTGCTAGCAAGATTTTGGGTAACTTCGTGCCGCCTTACGAAAGCACGGTGACAGCCAACCTGAAGCGTGATGGGGCCATCTCGCTGGGCAAGCTGAATCTGGATGAGTTCGCCATGGGGTCCACCAACCTGACATCCGCCTTTGGCGGTGTGGAAAATCCGTGGAAGCGTCGTGATTCCGATGCGAAGCTTGTTCCGGGCGGGTCTTCCGGCGGGTCAGCGGCGGCTGTGGCCGCAGGGCTGGTACTGGGCGCAACCGGAACGGATACGGGTGGGTCCATCCGTCAGCCTGCGGCTTTCTGTGGGATTGCAGGCATTAAGCCGACCTACGGCCGCTGCTCCCGTTTCGGGACGATCGCCTTCGCCAGCTCTCTGGATCAGGCAGGTCCGATGGCCCGTAACCTTCAGGACTGCGCCATTCTGCTTGAATCCATGGCCGGGTTTGACCCAAAGGATTCCACCAGCGTGAACAGGCCGGTTCCGCATTATGAGGCGGCTCTTGGCCGTGGCGTGAAGGGGCTGAAGGTCGGTATTCCCAAAGAATATCGCATTGATGGTCTGCCTGCCGAGATCGAAGCCATCTGGCAGCAGGGGATAAACTGGCTGAAAGAGGCTGGGGCCGAGGTGGTGGATATTTCTCTGCCACACACGAAGTACGGTCTGCCGGCCTACTATATTGCGGCACTGGCAGAGGCGTCTTCCAACCTTGCCCGGTATGATGGCGTGCGCTTTGGTGAGCGTGTCAAAGGGGAATCACTGGATGCACTTTATGAAGCCACCCGTGCGGCTGGCTTCGGTGATGAAGTGAAGCGTCGTATTTTGCTGGGTACTTATGTGCTGTCTTCCGGCTATTATGATGCCTATTACCTCCGTGCCCAGAAGGTCCGCACGCTGCTGCAGCGTGACTTCCTGAAGGCCTATGAGACAGTTGATGTCATTCTGGCACCGACGGCTCCGTCCGGGGCCTTTGCATGGGATGAAAAGCCGACCGATCCTGTTCAGGTCTATCTGAATGATGTCTTCACGGTTCCGGCCAGCATGGCGGGTGTACCAGCCCTGTCCGTTCCGGCCGGGTTGGACAGCCGTGGCGTGCCGCTCGGGCTTCAGCTGATTGGTCGTTTCTTTGATGAAGAAACACTGCTGGCTGCCGGTTCCGTGCTGGAGAAAGCCGCATCCTTTACCCATCGTCCCACCATTCATGCAGGGGTGTCAGCATGAGCGCATATCGTATCACGGGTGAAACTGGCGAATGGGAAGTCATTGTCGGGCTGGAAGTTCATGCCCAGATCGTCAGCCAGTCCAAGCTGTTCTCTGGTGCTTCTGCCGAATATGGCGGGGAACCTAACACGCATGTCAGTCTGGTCGATGCAGGCTTTCCGGGGATGCTTCCGGTCCTGAACCGTGAGTGTGTAGCACAGGCCGTGCGGACGGGTCTCGGGCTGCGGGCGCAGATCAATCTCTTCAGCCGGTTTGACCGCAAGAACTATTTCTATGCGGACCTGCCCACGGGCTACCAGATCAGCCAGTTTGAGCATCCGATCGTTGGCAAGGGCGCGGTCGAGATTGAACTCTCAGATGGCGAGGTCCGTCATATTGGCGTGACCCGGATGCATATGGAGCAGGATGCGGGTAAGTCCATTCACGATCAGGACCCGACACGGTCCTTCATCGACCTGAACCGTGCCGGTGTTGCGCTGATGGAGATCGTGAGTGAGCCGGATATCCGCTCCCCGGAAGAGGCTGGGGCCTATCTTCGCAAGCTGCGTCAGATTCTGCGGTATCTGGGAACGTGCGATGGCAACATGGAGGAGGGCTCCATGCGTGCCGACGTGAATGTTTCTGTCCGCCGTGAAGGGGAAGAGGGCTATCGCACACGCTGTGAGATCAAGAACGTCAATTCCGTGCGTTTCGTCATGCAGGCGATTGAGGTCGAAGCTCAGCGTCAGGTGGATATCTGGGAGTCTGGTGGCGAGATTGATCAGGAGACCCGTCTTTTCGACCATGTGAAGAGCGAAACACGTTCTTTGCGGACGAAGGAAGACGCTCATGATTACCGCTACTTTCCGGAGCCGGACCTGCTCCCGCTGGTCATTGAACAGTCCTGGGTGGATGAGCTGAAAGCAGCCCTACCGGAACTGCCGGAAGACAAGCGTGCCCGCCTGGAAAAAGAATATGGCGTGTCCCGCTATGAATCCGGCGTTCTGACGGCTGAGCAGTCCGTGGCGGACTTCTATGAGACGGTTGCCCGTGGGGCTGATGCCCGTCTGGCTACGAACTGGATTCTGGGTGATTTCTTTGCTGCCCTGAACCGTACGGGGCGCAGCATTGAAGACAGCCCGGTCTCGGCGGAAGCCCTGCGCGAGCTTCTGGCCCTGATCAGCGATTCCACCATCAACGGGAAGATCGCCAAGGAAGTCCTTGAGGACATGGTGGAAACCGGGGAGAGGGCTTCCGTCATCGTGGACCGCAAGGGCCTGCGTCAGGTAACGGATACAGGGGCCATCGAGGCAGCCATCAATGACATTCTAGCCGCCAATGCGGACAAGGTGGCTGAGTATAAGAGTGGGAAGGACAAGCTCTTCGGCTTCTTTGTCGGGCAGACGATGAAGGCCATGAAAGGGAAGGCAAATCCCGCCATGGTGAACGAGCTGCTGAAGAAGCTTCTGGCTTCCTGAAAAATTATAGAAAAGAGTGCTGTAGGGGGTTTACGCAGACGTCATTTCCCCCTACAAACACTCCTGCAAACGCCGTGTAAAAACCGTTTACAGCGGAGGGGTGGCCGAGAGGCTGAAGGCGGCGGTTTGCTAAACCGTTATACGGGTAACTCCCGTATCGTGGGTTCGAATCCCATCCCCTCCGCCACGGTCCTATGTCAGACAGCGACATATAGCGACAAAAACCGCAGAAAACAGCCAAAAATGAACGTCAGATTGTGGCATGCTGCTGTGACATGCAGCGACAATCAAGGACGCGAAAATGCGGGTATTTTTGTGGGTAATGCTCAGCTATAGTGGGTAAATGCTGACTGACATTGCTGTAAAACGCCTAAAACCCCAAGAGAAACCTTACAGAAAAGCCGATTCAGGCGGCTTGGCTATTAGGGTCTTACCCAATGGGTCGAAACTCTGGCAGTTCCGATACAGGGTAGGCGGCAAAGAGAGTACCTTATCAATAGGGCCGTATCCAGAGGTTTCTCTGGCACAAGCACGGGCTGCTCGTGACAAGGCAAAGGCCGAACTCAGGGCCAACCGTGATCCGAACATCACTAGAAAACAGGAAAAGGCTGCTGCTGCTGGGGTGAAAAATCGCCTCCAGAGCATCGGGGAAGATTGGCTTAAGGCAAACATGGGACGATGGACGCCTAAGCATGGTGGGCAGGTACGCTCCACTCTGGAACAGTTCGTGTGGCCGAAGCTGGGTAATGTCCCTGTGGCAGAGATCACGCCTCCCATGATTCTGGCTGTCGTTAGGAGCATCGAAAATCAGGCTGCAGTAGAGACCAGCAGACGGGTTGTTAGGGGACAGAAGGAATAGCACTGGTAGGTATGTAGGATAGTCGGGGATGGCACGGGATAGGATTGGGAGTTTACCGGGTGAAGGAGCGATTGTTTTCTTAGTTGTGAGCAAAAAATGTCCAGAAAAAATAGATTGCACTTTTCGGGGCTAGAGACAGAAAGATATGCACTTTCGCTCTAGCCTTTTTGTGTGTTTGAGAGTCGTTTAAACGGGATTTAATCGAAGTCGTGAAGGACTTTGATAACACGTCCTACGATACGCAGGTCGGCGTCGGGATTTGCGTTGCCCCAGCAAGCTCGCTTCATAGGGACATCGAAAGAAGGGTATGTAGGGTTGTCGCTGATAATTGAAAAAGTCAAAGGATCTTTGGCAGCTAGTCGCTTTACCAAGGTTAGTTCGCCAGCGGACATAACGTATATACCTTGGGTCAATCTGTTGGGGGTGTAGTCCACAAAAAGTATGTCTTTAGGGTGAATTGTGGGAGACATACTATCCCCTTGTACTCGCATCATGAAAATGCTTTTGGGAATCGAGCCTAAGAGTTGATAGGCCAAATCTCTCGAGAATGGTATCATTTCAGCGTTGGGCCATTCGGGAGATATTAAGCCATTTCCGGCTGAAGCTTCTACATTTACAAAAGGTATCAGGATAGTATCATCGTTAGTGTTTTTATGTTCGATTACTTCTACTGATCTATTGAAGTTTCCTCCTAAAATTAACCAAGCCGCATCTACTTTGCAGGCTTCGGCAATTCTTACAGCAATATCTATCTTGGGCTTTCTGCCTTTCAGGTAGTTACTGATTGCGGAATTGGATAGTCCCGTTTCTCTCATCAGGGCAGCGAATCCCCCGATCCTTTCCATTGCTATTTTTAAACGGTTCTGAAACGAATGTGTTTCGTTGTTTGTGTTGTTATCTGCGAAACATTTTTGTTCACTCATCCTGCGCTCCAGACCCCATAAAACTGCGATTTTTCATATTTATTCACAAGATACTCACAATAAATAACTACGAAATGGGCGTTTTATCCGTTTCGTGGCTTTACAGGTGAACATTTGTTGATAATACTCAGGACGTAGCCCCGGGTAAGTTACCGTTTAAGCTACAAAAAAGAAACCCGGCAGCCACCGGGCACAAGTTTTTAGGTGGGTAATATGACACAAAATTGTACTGATTGGCACCCTGAAGATATCCGAGCAGCGATCAGAAAACGTTTTGGCAGCATGGCTGCTTTGGGGCGTCACTTTGGTGTTTCAAAAACAGCTGTGCCTAACACAATTAACCAGCCCGGATATTCCGTAAAAATGGAAAGGCGTTTAGCTGAGATACTGGGCCGTCCAGCGCATGAGATATGGCCCAGCCGGTACCATCATGATGGCTCTCCCATTTCGTTTCGTGCAGAGAGACATGTGGCAGCTCGTCAGAAGGTTGATCTTCGTAAGAATGGTACTGAAGCATGATGCGATGGTTCTCAGCTGCGCAGTTGGCCGCCTTGAAACTGCCTGGCCATCCCGTAACAGCACGGGCTTGGCAGATGCGCGCAGAAACGGCAGGATGGCTTCATCCTCAACATGAAAATGTGTTGTGGCGAAAACGTGCTGGGCGTGGTGGTGGTCACGAATTTAGCTTAGCAGCATTTCCTCTTGATATGCGGGCCGCCTTAGTACTCAAAACGACACCTGCTGAGCAGCAAGGCAGGAATGCAGCACTGTGGCGGAACTATGAGAGGCTGAATGATGCTGCCAAGGTGCGTGCCCAACGAACCCATAATATCTTGATAGCGTATCAAGCATTGCTTGATAGTGGGGAGAAGAAAGGCAAGGCGGCAACGGCTATTATTGAAAGCAGCGGCATTGGTCGCCGGACTTTCTACGCCAATCTTCGTAAGGTGAAGGGAATTGCTCGTGCTGACTGGCTTCCGGCTTTGGCTGGAGGTGCCAATAGAGCAGGCCGTAAGAAGATTGCTGTACCAGATGACATCTGGGAGCTGCTGAAAGCGGATTACCTACGACCATCACAGCCTCGCTTTTCTGATTGCTACCGGCGTGTAACTGCTCTGGCGGATGAGCAGGGAATTACTCTGCCCAGTGCAAAGACGCTCTTTCGTCGGATGCAGGCCCTACCGGTGGAGGTTCGCGTTCTTTCCCGTGAGGGTGTGCAGCGGTTGAAGTCGCTCTATCCAGCACAGGAGCGTGACAAGACAGTCTTCCATGCGCTTCAGGCGGTGAACTCCGACGGGCATCGTTGGGACGTATTCGTGCAGTGGCCGGACGGAACGGTAGCCCGCCCTGTGATGGTCGGATTTCAGGATTTGTATTCCGGGAAAATCCTCTCATGGCGAGTGGATAAGAGTGAGAATACAGAGGCCGTCCGTCTGGCTTTTGGTGATCTGGTGGAGCGGTACGGCATCCCGGAAATGTGCTTTCTGGATAACGGACGCAACTTTGCCAGCAAATGGCTGACAGGTGGCATTCCGAACCGCTTCCGCTTCAAGGTGCGGGAAGAGGAGCCGCTTGGATTGTTGCCTCAGCTTGGGGTTCAGGTCCATTGGGCGACCCCGTATGCGGGGCAGTCAAAGCCTATCGAACGGGCGTGGCGGGATTTTGCTCAGAGTATCGCCAAGCATCCCCGTTTTGAGGGGGCTTACACTGGCAATAGTCCCGTAACCAAGCCAGAGAATTATGCTTCTAAAGCAGTACCTTTGGCAGACTTTCTAAAGGTCGTAACGGAAGGCATTGCTGAGCATAATGCCCGTAAAGGGCGGCGCAGTGCGGTATGTGCTGGTGTTCGGTCCTTTGATGAGGTGTTTGCTGAGTCCTATGCGGCGTCAGCCATCATCAAAGCCACAGCGGAACAGCGGCGGCTCTGGCTGCTGGCTGCTGAGGGGCAGCGGGCTAATGCACGGGATGGGTCTCTGCGTCTGCTGGGGAACCGTTACTGGGCGCAGGAACTGCTGGAGTATAGGGGGCAGTCCCTAGTGGTGCGGTTTGACCCTGAGAACATGCACCAGCCGGTTCATGTCTATCAGCAGGCTGGAGCGTATATCTGCTCAGCAGACTGTGTGGATGCCGTGGGCTTTGCCGACCAGCAGGCCGCTCAGGAGCATGGTCGGGCACGGCGGCAGTTCATAAAGGCCGCAAAAGAGCAGCGGGCTGCTGAAGTGCGCATGACGCCCGACCAGCTGGCAGAACAGTATGCCCCGACAGAGCCTGAAGAAGAATACCTCGAAAGCAAGGTCGTGCGACCATTCCGACCACAGACCAACGGTTCTGCCGCTTTGGCGGCGGCCCCGGTCCTGCTTGCTGATGAGGAAGAAGAATCTGGGCGTACGGCCCGGATGCTGAAGCTGATCAAGTCTGATCGGTGAAGTGGCCACCGGGCAGCCACCCGATGACCGGTCTAAAACTAGGTAGGTAATAGACGATGAAACATGAACAGAAAATTAGCTTAAATACAAGCCCCGCCTTGGCCGAGGCTGTTCGGCAGGCTGTTGCTGAGGACAGGATTTCTCAGCGGCAAGCGGCAGAACGCATCGGCATTTCGGCAGGTGGCCTGAGTGCGTACATGGGAGGCACATACAAAGGCAGCAATGCCGGTTTTGAGGAAAAAATCCAGAAGTGGCTGGACGCCAGAACGGTCCGTCAGCGTACTCTGTCTTCTTCCATGAATGTGCCGGGATGGGTGAAGACAGCGGCATATACGACATTTGAACTCGTCTTTGCGCACAGCCAGTACACGCCTGACATTGGCCTGATCACTGGTGGGGCCGGTGTCGGAAAGACCTTTGCTGCTAACACCTACGCCGAGAAAGGTGTGAATGTCTGGGTGGTGACGGCTGATCCGTCCATGAAAACACCCATGAAGGCATTGAAGGAAATTGCCTTCGTATTGGGAGACGTGGACCGAGGCGGCGGCAGCTGGCTACGGGCTATTGTCCGCCGAGTGCGTGGGTCGCAGGGCTTGCTCATCATTGATGAGGCCCAGCACCTTTCCACAGACGCTATCGACCAGATACGAGCCATTCACGATCAGGCAGAGATTGGCGTGGTGTTCAGTGGCAATGAGCCTCTGCGGGGGCGCATTGAAGGGATTGGGCGACTGGACACCCACGCCCAGCTTTTCAGCCGTATCGGAATACGCAAAGACCGGAAGGGCTGCTCTCGACAGGACGTTGATGTGCTTCTGGATGCGTGGGAGATTGATGATCCGAACCTGCGGCGTCTGGCTTCTGCAATCGCTGCCCAGCAGGGTGCGCTGAGGACCATGAACAAGACCTTGCGCTATGCTGTCCAGCTCTGTCGGGCGGACGACAGGAAGCGACTGTCTGTTGAGGATGTGCAGGCAGCGTGGAAAGAGCTGACCATGAAGCCGGTTCCTTCTTTCAAGAAGGAGGGCTGAGCCATGCGGAAGATTAACTTCATCGAAAAACTGTCTCTTGCTCTTGGCCCGCATACCGATCTGGAGTTTGGCAGGGCTGCCTTGATCTCGGTGCTTAAAGAGCTGGCTCACCCGCAGGAAAGCGTGGAGTTTTTCCGAGTTTGGGTAGCTAGCAATGAGCCACAGCTGTCACATGACCGCTGGTTCCAGCGGGTGATGAACGGCTTCCTTTTGGCTCTGCCCGCTGATCTGCGGATCGGTGACGTAATCGCTGGCCTAGAGCAGGCCACAATGCCTCCCACCACCGCTGAAACGCTGGAGCGTTGGTCCCGCAGATGCATCGTGCCGGGTGTTCGGCATCGGCTGATGGTTCAGGCCCGCCGTGCCCGCCTGCGGGAGAGGCTGATCGGCGCACGATACTGATCGTGTGGACGGACATCGTGGTGAGATTTTTGGGAGGGATGTGATGAGTGCAATGAGCAAGAAAGCCAGACAGGGAAAATCTCAGCAGCTCGCATCGTCCAGTTGGTGAATACGCCCATTGAACATCCGAAATGGCCGCAAGCGCAGAGGGCGTTGCGGGCGGCTATCAAGAAGGAAGGGTCCCGCCGTTATATGCGCTTCTACCGCCGGGACAGCGTGGAAAAAGGATGGGAACTGGTGGACCTCAATTATTCTTCTCTGGGGGCGTGATCGTGAACGATTTTCAATTCAGGTAGCTGGACCCGCTGACCTTCTGTGTCGGCAGAGGGGAGAAAGCCCCTGATAATCACAGACCTCTGGATAAGAAGGAGGTCAGCTGATGTTGGGGCAGCTAGCATTTAACATCTGATAATGCGAAGAGGTTAGGTAACAGACGACACTCCAAATATTGGGGTGTCGTTTTTGTTTGTACTGCGTGGCCCTTTTTGATACAATTCTTCCCAGATTTCTGCGGAAAATAGGAGGGACTGGCATGGACAGAATTGGTGGCACTAACACTGCTGTGCCTGTCCCTGTTGAGGTGAGCTGGATTGCTGATGCCGTTGGGGAGCCGCTGACTTTCTCATTCGTGGAGGCGTGCGCTGGGCAAAAACTGTGGGTTCCAGCTATTCGAGTGGAAAGAAGTAATCTTGCCCGGACATGGGGGGTGGAATTGGCCCAGTGTCTGTCCAATCGCTATGGGGGGGAGCATTACGCTGTCCCTATGTTGAAAAGCTGGCGGATACGCCGTTTGGCCATGATGGGCCTCTCCCATAACGATATCGTAGTGCGGGTTGGTGTGTCACGCCCGCAAATCCATAGTGTCCTGTACGGGATCAGGGCGGCCCTTTCATCCCGACGGCAGATTGTAGATGAGCGTCAACTGCCACTGTCTGAAACTCTCTTTAAGGCCCCATAACAGCGCATTAAAAAGCAGTTCAGGAGGGCAGAAATAGCCCTTTTTTGGGGTTTCGGGGTAAAGGTCTGAGTCCTGATGGGGGCGCATAATTTTCCTTATCCTGCTCTCCATGAGACAGAGCCTTGACCCTACCCTGAAATTTACCCTCCAGCACGAGGGTGGCTATTCCTCCAATCGTGCTGATCCGGGCAACTGGACGAGTGGCCGTGTGGGGTCTGGGCAGCTGGTGGGCACTAAATATGGGCTGTCTGCTCCGCTACTGGTCCGAGATCGTGGTTCGTATGTGACCGCTCAGCAGATGAAATTGTTGAGCGAGGACGACTTCAGAACGTTGACTGTTCAGTATTTCTGGATGCCTTTGAAGTGCAGCTTGCTGCCTGCTGGGCTGGATGCGCTGGTGTTTGACCATGGGTTTAATGCTGGAGTTAAAACATCAGCTCGACTTTTTCAGCAGATCGTGGGTGTGGAGCAGGATGGCGTTATCGGTCCTGTCACGCTACGGGCCATTGGAATGGTACGGCTGGTTGATGCTGGTCGGTTCTGTTCTGCAACTCAGATCACGGCCTTACAGGAGCAGCTGGGCTGTTCCTCCACGGGCCTGCTGGACTCCCAAACATTGGACGCAATTGAACGGCGAGGCCGCAGATCAGACCTACTCTGTTACGCACTGAGTAGCCAGCAGATGGCGGATTACCGTAGTAAGAAGGAGTTCACGATCTTTGGAAAAGGCTGGCTGCGTCGGGCCAGAGAGCGGCTGCAGCTGGCCCTGTCTCTGGTGGATGAGCAGCCTGCACCGGCCATTGCCTGATGTCTCACTCTGACAGACGGCTGGGCGCAGTCGTCTGACTTTTCTTACAGCGCAGACGCAGCGTGACGGGACATATTCATGGATACGATGAATGCAAAAAATGGCTGGTTTGTGAAGCTGGCTCCGCTCTTTTCCAGTGTATTGGAATCAATATTGGGCGGTATCTTTCAAAAATACGGTACGGTAGCTCAGACGGCTGTCCGCTCCGCAATCACCAAAACAGACGGTGGTCTTACCAATCTGGTGGCCGTGTATCAGCGTTGGGATGAGGCTCATCCGCTGGTCCAGACAGCAATTGCAGAGGCCCGTGAACTGCTGCGCATGGCCGGGTTGAATGCCCCGGATGCTGCGGGTCTGGCTACGCATGTGCGTGCTGCCATTCACGATCTGGCCAGTGCGTTTGTTCCGCTGGATGAGGAGCAGAAACAGGACAGCCAGAACCCGCCGCAGGTCTGACGATGAGCGAGCTGGTGGACTTGCTTCTGGCTGGTATGGCTGGTGGACTGACGGTGTTCAGTTTATTGGCCGTTCCTCTGCTGTTTTGGCTCCACCGGCTTTCCGTGCAGATGCAGGCACAGTCCAAGGAAGTGGAGCATATGCGCAAAACGATGGACCAGATTACGAGGGTCATGATGGAGGTTCGCCGTGAACGATGACCATTGGCAGCGCATTCGATTGACCATCATTGTCGGACTGGCCGCAGTCAGTCTGGGTATTTTCTTGGGCATACACATAGGGGCAACAGGAACCCTGCAGCATTGTGGAGTGATAGCGGCAGGAGGCCGGTAGTGATTTTTCATGATAGACTGGCAGGTGAACGACGCTGGCGGGTTCTGGACTGCTTGGAGATGGCTCCGGGCCACAGCCTGAATGAAGATATGATCCGATCCTTCTTTCGTGAAGGTGGGTTCTATATGGACGTGGAGACGCTTCGGGCGGATTTGGATCATCTTGAAAAGTATGGGTGCGTTACTCTGAAACGCTATCGCCTGCGGCAAGCTCGGTATCTGTTAGTTGTTGAGCTGACGGCGGAAGGTCAGCAGACATGGCATTGCGAACGCCCTGTGCCGGGTGTTGTGACGAAGAAGCCGTTTTAATGGCTCCATGGTTGCCCGAATGTTGTCGAAAGTAAAATAAACTAGGCAACTCTGATCGGTATTGTGAGCAGGGTAACCTTGCCGGAGTACGGCTACATTCCCATCCCCTTGCCGTAGGCGTAGGGCAACAGATCTGCCTGTAGGATACTGCGCAGGATGTGATGCAACAACTTTGGGATTATTGGAAAGGTGATGTTCTGATGCAGATAAAAGCACTCTGCATGTTGGCCATGACCATCATTATTGCAGGCATGGGAGCCACCGTACTGCGCCTGACATGGAAGGCCAGTCAAGAGAAACTTGCCAAGCAGCAGCGCAATGACGCTCGCTCTGTAACGGAAATACAGGCACAGGCCAGCCAAGCCGCCACAGACGCTTGCAATACGGATGGACAACTGGAGGAGGCTCTGGCCCATGGTACGTTTTAAGATGATAGCCACTTTGACGTTGTTGTCAGGTTTGGTCGGATGCGCTTCTCCAGCTGTGAAAGGGCGTTGTCCTGGTTATGTTCACTACACGCAGGAGGATGATGTTGCCCTGCTGACTGAACTTCGCTCTGCTAAAATTGCTGGTCAGTCCCTGCCAGAGACACATCGTTACCTGCGGGACTATGGAAAGCAGCGGGCAGCTCTCAGAGTGATTTGCCGGGGGAATTGACACGGGTGTGGAGGTGTCGCCGTTTTGATGAGCTGATTAGCTACGTTAGGGGATATGCTCATGGTCGGGTTTTGCCCCAGTGAACCACTGATTTTTTAAACAGCCATTAAACACCGTTAAACAGGGCTGTGTGCGTTTTCAGACAAGTTGTGGGTGGACGTGCGGGCAGTATGGCAAAGGCACTGTGCGGGGGAATATGAAGGCCGATGTCTTTCAAGCCTGACACCCTGTTCCGGGGTAAAGGTTTGAACCCTGAAAGAATGAGGCTCGTTGCGCCAGCTTGGTGGCATGAGCGAGACGATGCAACTGCCCTTGCCGAGCAAGGGAAATACTCCCCTTGATTGGATTCATCTACTGCCTATTGGGCTGTTCCCGGCGGTCTTGGAGACCGTGGCAGTTGTGAACCAGAGTGACGATTGGTCTCGCTATCAGCCTCATTCCTGTGGAGGGGCCACCCTGTGACGGATATAGAGACGATCGCACCGGCGGGTTACCCGGCCGCCATCCTGAAGGGGGACGTGGTTGGGGTTGCGTTTGAAGGTGTGCGGCAGCGTCTGAAGGCGTTGTTCCCAGAAACAATCTTCAAACACGTTATCCTGCCGCCTCATGCAAGCCGGACTACATGGGATACGTTTATCAAGGATGCTCCTTGTGTAGCCGTGGGTATGGGGAGCTGGCAGGCCTGCCAGAGGGCTAGCAACACCTTCGTTGGTGATCTGACCTTCTCACTGGCTGTGTTGCAGACGATGAGCAACCCGGATGACCTCTATCTGGGAACAGGCCAGCCACAGGCTATCGGGGTGGCTGGGATTATGGCGGCTGTAGCCGGTGCCCTGAATGGCTGGACATTGAAGGGTGTCGGCTCCTGTCGGGTTGGCGCGATTACCCTCCCCAACACAGAGAACTGGTTTGAAGACAAGTCGGTTCTGATTGCTGTGGAGTTGGTGTTCGAAGGGGTCAAGCTCGACAACACACTGGCTCTGGCGGAGCTGGAGCAGTTTATGGCCGGGCAGACGGCTGTTCAAGTGAAGAAAGAGAGCGGAGATGAGTGACGATAAGACACTTTTGACCGTGCGAGCGGCAGAAGGCCGCCGTGTGGTGACGCCTGCGGGGGCTGCAGTGCCTGCCGGTGGGTTTCGGGTCGATCCTTGTGACCCGTGGTGGGCACGGGCACTGACTAGCGGGGATGTGGTGGAACTGAGTGAGACTGATCTAGCTTCTGGTAGCACGGGCAGTGCTGGGGAGAAACAGTAATGATGGATTTTGAACAGATACCGGGCACCCTGCACGTTCCCGGCTCTTACACTGAGATCAGGGACGTGCCTGCACCGGGCACCCTGACCGGGATGCCCCTGAAGCCCGTCATCGTGGGGCAGACGGGCAATGCCGCTTTGGCCGGGCGGCTCTATCAGAACGTCACAGTACAGCAGGTTGAAGGGCTGTTTGGGACCGGCAGCATCATGGCGCAGGCTGTGCGTGGGTTCACGACAGAAGAGTCGACCCTGAGTGTGGATGTTGTGGCGGTCGCTATTCCGAAGGATGCGAAACCGGCCAGTGGGTCGGTCGCCTTCACGGGCACACCGCAGCGGGCTGGGACAGTGGCTGTCTATCTGGGTGGCCAGCGGGTAAGCTGGTCCGTGCAGGCCAGTGACAGTCCGCAGAGTGTGGCCAATGGCCTTCTGGCGGCGATCAACGCCAGTACCCTGACGCAGAATACCGGCCTGACGGCCGCTATCGGCTCTGACCAGGCATCCGTGGTTCTGACCGCTGGTGAAGGCGGGGCTCTCACCAATGATATTGATATCCGGGCATCGTCCGCCCTGTCCGATCAGGTGCCGGGTCTCACGATGAACGTGACAGCCATGAATGGCGGCACGGGCACGCCAGACGTGACCCCGGCCATCCTTGCGCTGGGCGACGTCTGGTATACGGACGTGGTGCTGCTTCAGAACGATACAGCTGCGGTACAGGCGTTCGTGACGGAAGCACGGCGGCGTGGCAATGCCATGATCGCCAAGGACATGCGGGTGGTTGTGGGGCTGCGGGCCTCTCTGGGGCAGGCACTGGCCTATCAGCAGCAGTTCATGACAGCGGAAGAACTGGTGATCTTCCCGTGGGAAAGTCCACGAGCTTCCACATGGCAGATGGCCGCCGCCGTGGGTGCGGTTGTGGCCCAGAGCCTGAACACTGACCCGTCACGTCAGCTGCGGGGCCTGCCACTTAATACCCTGTCCGGTCTTGGGCCGGAACATGGCGATGATTACACATTCGCACAGCGCAACGTGCTGCTGGGGAACGGATGCTCCACAGTGACCGTGAATGCGGATGGTACGGTGGCTATCCAGCGTCTGGTGACTGCACGGGTGCAGCAGCCTGACACGGGCACAGCCAGCGGTGTCTGGGATGCAACCCTTCCTGCTATCGGGGCACGGGTGCGGTATGAGTGGAATCAGTACGTTGAGGCCACCTACGCCCGCTCCAAATTGGCCGATGATGGTAGTCCTCTGTCCAATCAGGATGGGGTGGTGACACCCAAGACGCTCAAAGCAAGCTGGATTTCCCAGTGTCTTCTCTACGGCCAGCAGGGCTGGATTGATGACGTGGCCACGACCGGCCCGCAGGCCGTGTTCGAGCGGGATGTCACGGACCGCAACCGAGTGAATACATCGTTGGTTATCAAGCCGATGGGTAGCCTTATGGTTGTGGCCAATATTCTGAAAATGGAGGTCTAAGCATGGCCCAGACTCTTGGTATCATCCGCCTGTTCTGGCGGGGAAAGCAGTATGACGTGCAGAAAGGCGTCAAATTTAGGGTCCCCGGCGTAAAGAATGAGAATGTGAACGCCAATTTTCGGACCTTGCGCAGCACCCAGTTCCAGCCCGGTGAGGTTAAAGCCACGATCATCCCTACGAAGGACAACAGTCCGACGGAGTTTGCCCCGTCTCTGGCTGAAGGCGAGCTGCAGCTGCAGGCTGACACCGGCAAGGTCTGGTCGATTTCCGACGCTTACGTGATGGACCAGCCTGAATGGTCTGACGATGGCAAGGTGTCCGTCACATGGTCCTTTAATACCTATCAGGAGTTTTCCGCATGAGTGAGATGATTGACGTACAGGCCCTGCCTGCCGGTGCTACTGTTCAGGAGAATGGCTCTGTCCATTACGCACTGCTGCGCCCGGTGACGTTGCCAGCCAGCAATGGAGGAGCAGATCGGCAGCTGGAAGAGCTGGTCTTTAACGAACCTACAGCTGGCGATTTGATTGATGCTGGTGTGAATGGTGCGGGAGCCAATAGTGGCCTTTCCCTGCTGGCCAGCCTGACGGGCAATAAGGGGCCGATGGGGGAGAAACTGCTGCGTCTCATGTCTGCTCGTGATTATCTGGCCAGCCAGAAGATCATCGCCGCTTTTTTCAGCGATGGCCAGACGACTGGCCAGTAAGGTTGGCTGGACTGGCCAATACGCTCAGGTTCGGGCGTGGTGACCTCCGCGCCCTGACACTGGGGGAGTTGGCATTCTGGACGCAAGCACAGACGGAGTATGTGGTGGAGGTTCAGAGCCAGCAGGATATGAACTGACAACAGAGGGTACGCATGGCACGCAAGTCGACAGTACATCTTGAGCGGGAGTTGCTCGAACGGCTGAGAGACCCTCTGAAGGGGATGTTGGAGCATATCGAAAGTGTAAACCAGATTTTATCCCAGTTGGATGAGGATAATGGAGAAAAGTCGAGCGGCACTAAAACGCCCAGTAAGGTTCTGAAAGACGTTACGAGCAAAGTAGGGGCGTTTTCCGAAGCATTGGGAAAAGTCACGACTTCGACCAATGGGGTGGGGTCTGGGGTACTCAGAGTAGTGAAGCAGGCCGCCGAGCATGACAACATAATCCGGAATGTTGGTAATGGGCTTGGTATACACGGCGATGCACTGAATCAGTATGTGTCCCAGGAGAAGGTCAAGCTCAATGAGTTGGCCCGCACGACAGGTCAGAGCAGCGATGATCTGACCAAGGCACTGGGATTTTTCTCTCGTGAAGGGTTCAGGAGAGAAGAACAGGAAAGTTTACTGGCGATAACTGCCAAAATCGCCACGGCATACTCTGCTCATCCAGAGGCCGTAGCTAAGTCCGCCTTTTCCCTGAAAGAGTCTCTGGGAATTGATGATGCTCACCTCTCGGGCGCACTTGCCAGTGTGGGAGTTGTTGGAAAGAACGCTAATCTCTCTTTTGAGACGCTCGCTCCGCTTTTACCGCAGGTGGCGGCTGAAGCTGGCTCTTTGGGTATAAAGGGTAGGGCCGGTGTAAATGATCTGACCGCCGCACTGGCTGTAGCCCGTCAAGGGACTGGGACAGAAAGCGATGCAGTGAATAATACGAGGGCCTTTCTTCAAACCATCACATCGTCCAGTGGAGCGAAGGCATGGCGAGATATTTTTCACGAGGATTTATACAAGCTGGAGGCGCGAGCCCGCAAGAACGGCCAAGACCCCATGATGGTTGTGATGAACCGCATTCAGCAGCGGGCCCAGCAGGGCGGCGATATAACTAAGATGTTGTCCAAGATCTTCCAAAGTCAGCAAGATCGGGGGTTTGTTACCGCTCTTTTGGAGCATTGGGATCAGTATCAGAACCTCCATCGTCTCGCCAGCGGTGCGGATCAAAGCGTTATCGACTTGGATTATGCAGATAATCGGAAGTCGGAGTTGGTTCAGGTGCGGGCGTTTGAAGACGCTCTGGCGCAGCTCATGCGGCGTATCGGCGATGATTTTGCACCCATTCTGGCCCGAATCACTAACGTAGTGAACTCGGTTAATGTTGGGCTGGAGAAAATGGACCATGCCCTGCCCGGTGTATCAACTTATCTTATTGGTGCTGTAGGCGCATTGTTGGGGTTGGTAACCGTACTGGCTGCCGTGGGGGCTGTCGCTACAGCGGTATCCGCAGGGGTTGGGGTGCTGGGGGCGGTCTTCACGGCAGTAGCCTCAGGGTTCGGTATTCTGGGGGTAGTGTTGGGAGCGATCTCGTGGCCAGTGTCGGCGACTATTGCCGCGATTGTCGCTATGGGGGTGGCTCTTTATGAAGGTTGGAAGCACTGGGATCAGATCAAGGTGGTGCTAAACCATGCCGGACAGGCCGTGGTTGAATTCATCAACAAGATAATCAACGTAATTCCGGGGGCCGTGCGGCATGTTCTGCATCCAGACCCTCCACCAACTCCGAAACCGGAGCAGCTGGGGCCTGACGGGAAATGGAAATTCGCTCCCAGCCCGGCAGAGAAGTGGAAGCAGATGTCTGCTGGAACCGCCTCCCATGCCCTACCTCCACCTTTACCTGTGCAGCGGCAGGATAGCCGCATACAGCTGCGCATCTACGCTGATGAAGGGTTGAAGGCCAAAGCGCAGTCACATCACGGCCGGCCACTGGATGTGCATGTCCACGGCGGGCTGAACTCTATGATGGGGAGGCCGTAATGGACGCATCTTTCGGATTGTCTGGGCTGGCTGGGCCGGAGATTTCGGCTCTGGGGTCCGGGCTGGCTGGAGGGCTGTTCAGCCGGTTTGCCACGCTGGCCAGTCTGGGCGGTGTTAGCTTCGCCATTATCGAGAGCAAGGAGGATGTCGGGCGGCGCATCCACAGGGTGCTGTTTCCCGATTTACCACCGTCTCATCAGGTGTTTCAGGATTTTGGGGCCACCGACGGTGCCATCATTGTCAGCGGGGTCATTGTCGGGGATGATTATATCATCCGGGCGCAGCGGATGCGGAAGGTGCTATCGAAGCCCGGCAAACTGACTTTGTTGCATCCGTGGTGGGGGCGGTTGAAGGTCCGGCTGGTCGCCCCGGCCCAGATCACCTTCAATGAGAAGAAAATCGGGGTTGCTGAGTTTCAGGCCCAGCTGGTTCGTGACCCGGACCCGCCTGCGAAGAAAGGCTTCTTCGGTAAGATTTTTGATACGGTCAACGACCTGCTGACCGAGGCAGATGCCCTGATGGATGAAGCACAAGAGGCGGTGGCCGGTGTGTTGTCTATGGTGTCTCTGCCGTTGTCTCTGGTCAATTCTGTCAGCTCTCTAATCTCGCAGGGGCAGGGCGTGTGGGATGTACTCACGGCTCGGTCACCGGAGCCAGTGAAGGCAGCGATTGCAGGGCCACAGGCCAGCATGGCAACCGGCGTGGTGGCACCTCGACAGAATTTGGATAGGAGCTACGCTGCTGCGGTGGCTACGGCGTTGATCGGCACACCAGCGGCACTGGCGGCTAGTGTCAACAGTGCGGATAGTTCCGTGGTGGCCCCGGCGGCCATGCAACAGGCCAGTCAGACTGATGATGAAACTGTGACCGGCCAGCAGATAGCTGCATTGCTTCTGGGCGGGGCAAAGCAGTTTGGGCAGATCGCCGACCGGCTGAGCCTGAATAATCCTGACCCGGCTGCTGTGCTGGTTCTGGGGGTGGTGGCTCGTTCCTTTATCATATCACAGTTGGTCAGCGCATGGTCAGATTGTGTCTTTGTGAGCAATCAGGATGCCGAAATTTTACTGGGGCAGATACTCTCAGCAGTGGATGCGTTGGCGAATGATGTGGTTGCAGCCTCATCGTCCCGTACCACGGTGGCGTTGCAGCCGCTGTTCGGACGGGTGCAGGCCCTGCGCTCCGCCCTGATTGCGGATGCTACGGTGCGGATTGGTTCGCTTCCTGCGGTGGTGGATGTTCCCGTGGCCGCATCTCGGTCACTCTGGACATTGTGTTATGCGCTGGAAGGGGACGATGTGAGTAAGGTGAAAGATCTTCTGGATGATGGTGCCCAGCGTAACGGTCTTTTTCATCCTGCACTGACGGGACCAGGTACGATTACATTGCTGGAGCTGAATGATGCCCAGTGAAAATATTACCGTTCATCGCAACCGGGTCGCTGCCCTGTATCTGGACGGAAAGGTATGCCGTTACTGGGAGACGCTAGAGGTTAGCATGGATTTGGGAAGTCTTGCTGGCATCTGGAAGGCAGAATTAAAACTGCCTGTGCCGCTTCCTGCTGGTGCCATGCCTTGTGTGGGGCAGTCCGTACGGGTGGACATTCACAACCAGACTGTGCTGCGGGGTTGGTTGGAGGAGATCAACAGCCGAGGGGATGAAGATAGTCTGAGCGTGACAGTCTCAGGGCGCGATCTTGCTGGCGATCTTGTGGATTGTGCCGCTCAGGCTGAGGGACCGGGTCGGATGGACAGGGTGAAGCTGGAGGCCGTTGTGGGCGGTTTGGCCAAACCTTTCGGGTTGTCCGTGCAGAGAGTTGTAGACACGGGGGAGCCGTTTGAAGTGGTCGCATTCGATACATCATCTAGAGCCATTGATGTGATTGAGCAGCAGTCTCGTCAACGTGGTGTGCTGGTAACCTCTGACGGTTTAGGGAGCATCCTGCTTACCAGCCCCGGTAGAACACGAGCTGATGAAGATTTGATTTTCCCCGGTGGGAATGTTCAGAAGGTCGATGCGAGACTTACGCAGAGATTTTCAGACCATATTGTGAAGGCACAAGGTCGGTCTCGACAGAGGGGCACAAAGGCCCCGCTTTCCCCCAATTTAGCGGCAGGTTCTCTGGCTCGGATCACCGGGATGGGAACATATGAAGAGCGTGCTGTGTGCCAGTTCGGCTATTGTCACGATTCTGGTGTGGGTCGCTATCGTCCACGGGTCTATTTGGCCCGTACCAGCAGCGAGCAGACCCCGCAGCAGTCTCGGTCTGGTAAAGAACTGGCATTGCTTCTTCAGCAGTCGCAGCGGGTACGGCGTCCCGGTTACAGTCAGGCGCAGGCCACAACCCGACCAGAGACGGCAGCGCGACAGGATGGGCAGCCATACTCGCTGGATGATCAAGCAGCATGGAGGATGCGTACCTCAAGGGCTGGGGCGACAGCGTATGTCTATACTGTCCCACGGCTGCGAACGGCTGCGAGTGATCTGTGGCGACCTAATCAGATCGTGCATGTGAAAGACGCCGTTTACGGTCTGGATGGTGACATGCTCATCAGTGGCGTAACGTGGAGTGTGTCGGGCAGTGAGGAGAGTACACGGATATCCGTGGTCCCGCCTGATGCGTATGATCTCACCGGAGCCGCCGACCACATACCCCAGCATGGCCAGTCGGTGCGGCGCAGTGGCATGGCTGGGAGGCATGGCAAATGAGCCTGGCTGACCTCTATCATACCATCCGGGGGCAGGTTCTGCGGGGTGTTGTCAAGCTCCTTGATGATACCGGCCCAGAACAGCATGTCAGTGTGGTCGCTCATGCAGGTCAGCAGCGTACAGCTGTTCCGGTGCATTATCCGTTCGGGTTCAGCTCGCACGTGCCTGTGGACGGTGCGGTTACGCATATTCTCCAGAATGGCGGTGATCCTTCCGACCTGTTCGCTTTGCCTCCTTCTAATCCGGGGGCGGCACGGATGGGCGGGCTGAAAGAAGGCGAGACGATCCTTTACGATCAGGCTGGGCAGCGATTGCATTTCCAGAATGGGCGGGTGGTAGCCATTGATACGACGGTTGGAATGCTTATCAAACAACAAGGCAAGCCACTGCTGACCCTGAGCGAGGAAGGGCATGTTTTCCATGGGGATCTGTTTGTGCAGGGGAACATCTATGCCCAAAAGGATATGATGGCCGGAAATGTTTCCTTGCAGGGTCATACACACTCTGGTGTGCAGGCTGGGGCATCGGAAACAGGTGAGCCAGGCGGTGGTGCAAACCCGCCGGGTCCCCCGAAGAGTCCTATCGCTGATTAGATCCCACCTCGACCCTCATGGAGGAAAGCGGATGGGAGTTTTGTAGGAACGCCCGGCTTGGCGGAGTTCCGTTAAACACGGTCTAAACCCTGGTTTCGGGGTATGGGGCTGAGCCCTGTTATGGGGGCCAGCCCCTTCTTATTCTGAGGGCATGACGACACGACCTGCCTTCGCAACCATCGATCTCCGCCCAGCCAATAATGGGCATCCGGATATGGTCATCGCTCCCACCGGGAGTGGCCGGGGACGTGTGTCTTTTGACCGGACTCTGACCTCGCCGCTGTTGATTGCGCTTGGTTCGGACCGGCGGGCGGCACCCGATGATGTGGTGCCGTCCCTGTTGACAGCCCTTGATGGCACCGCTGTGCCATTGGGGGCACGGCGTGGATGGGTCGGCGATGTTCTGCTGGCAGACGGCCAGCGGCTCGGTTCCCGGCTCTGGCTGCTGGAGCGGGCCAAACGGGATGAAAGTACCCGTCTGGCCGCTGAAGATTATGTGACCGAAGCTGTCACCGCCATTGCTGACTACCATGATACAGAACTGACAGTCTCAGCGGGTTGGCAGCGTAACCCCGGTGAAAGCGTGCGGGGTGTATTGGCGGTGACAGTGCAGGGTGGCGGGGTATCCATTATCCAGAAGGTGCAACCATGAGCATGACCATTCCCACCCCGGACCAGCTGGCCAGACGACTGACCGCATCATTGAGCCAGCAGACTTTTATTGATTCCGCTGGGCAGCCTGTCCGGCTGGATGCGGCTGCCCCCGGCACGTTTGAGCATGTTCTAGCGGCTACGCTGGCACTGGGCGATTACGAGACATATCTGTTTCTTCAGGGCCGTGCTTTAGAGTTTCTGCCTTCCACGGCAACAGTGGGCAATGGCGGCCTTCTTCCACAGCACGCCGATATTTGGGGTGTTCCCAGAATTGGTCCACAGGCGGCGGTTGGCCATGTTGTCATCACAGCTGGGCAGGCTGTCACCGTGGTTCAGGGAGCAGCCTTGACAGTGGATGGGTCGGTACAATGGTCACTGAATGAGGCCGTTGCCATCCCGGCTGGGGGGTCTGCTTCTGTAGCAGTAACCTGCTCCACGACCGGCACTAGTGGGAACCTTCCGGGCAACACGACCCTGACACTGGTTCAGCCGGTGGCAGGCGTGATCTCGGTGGTGACGGATCAGGATGGTCTCGCCGGTGGCTCGGATATTGAGCCGGTGGAGTCATGGCGCAGCCGGATCATCGACAAAATCCGCACGCCTTACAACGGCGGAACGGTTCAGGATTACCGCAGTTGGGCACTGGCAGCGGGTGCGTACTCTGTGAACGTGGTTCCTTCTTATACAGGGGCTGGCACCGTGGGGATCGTAATCGCTATGGCTGGTCCCCGTGTTCCGACTGCTGATGAAGTGGCTCGTGTTCAGGCTTACATTGATGAGCGCAGGCCCGTGCGAGGGAACGTCACGGTCTATCCTGTCGAATTGGTTCCGCAGACGCCCGTCGTCCGGCTGGGGCTGGATAACCAGCCCAACCGGGATGCCGTGCAAGCTGCCTTTGCTGCCATATTCAACGGTGTCGGCATCGGCGGCACGCTGTATGTCGAAGCACTACAGGCGGCTCTCTATGACACGGTTGGGGCACGCTCCAGCGTGATTGCTCCCGCTACTGATACCGTGTTCCAGATGATGGAAATGCCGGTCATGTCCAGTATTACATGGCAGGATAGCGCATCATGAGGTTGGTTGTATCCGCACCCCGCACGGCTGCTGAGATTGGTCGGGAATGGTCAGAAGATCTGTTGCCACCCGGCTCTGCTCTGCGGGGGCCGAACGTGCGGTCGCTCATGCTGGGATTGGCTGGACCACGGGAGCAGCTGGAAGGCGATGTTTCTGCCCTCTGTAGCGAGATATGTCCCGCTTACGCAACGTCTCTTCTGGACGATTACCGCCACCTGCTGGGGCCTGACCCTATCGGGCGGGACACGGGCAACCTCAGCGAGGATGAGTGGCGTAGTGTCCTGCAGCAGCGATGGACAGCCCGTGGCGACCAGCGGCCAGCCTTCTATGTGGAGTTGGCGAAGTCGTGGGGGCTCGACATTACGATTGAAGAGCCGGAACCGCCTGTCTGTGGGGCGGCCATCTGTGGGGATGCAGAGTCCGCTCAGGAGTGGGTGCGCTTCATTTGGATTGTTCAGCTTCCCACAGGGGTATTGCAGGCAATCTGTGGTCTTGCCGTTTGCGGCACGTTGGAGGCAGCGCAGGATGACACCAATGAATACGCTCACCTTCAGTCCGTGTTCAGGCTTCTGAAACCGGCAGACACGGAAGTTTATTTTCAGCATGATGGGGTTTGGATAGATGAGTAACCCGAATTGGCCGAGTTTCCCCGGTCTGCAGAACCTGACACAGGATGGTGATGGCCGTCCTCAGGTTCTTGATCTTATTCCCGGCAGGCAGAGGGGAACCCCTCTGAATAGCTTGCTGTTCAATCCGCTGATCCGAGCGGTTTGCGATCTGCGGGATACCGCAGATGATCAGTCGGCGGCCCTACGGGACTACCTTCCGCTGGTCGGCGGCACGCTCTCTGGGCCTCTCACTGTGCAGGCCCCCGCTGGCAGCGGCAACACGCTGTTCGGAGGAGGACTGGTTTCGAGTGTAGCAGGTCAAACAGCAAACGCTTACCTTCAGCTCCAGATCGTTAACGGTCAGCCGCTGGCAATCGTTGGGATTCAGGACAGCAACGGCTGGCACAACTGGACGTTCAACCCTGCAGCTAGTTCCCTCACGAACCCAGTGGGCAACTCTATCCCAGAGGTAGTAGGGCCGACCGGCAGGGTTGCGATCCAGTCGTTCACGTTGTCGTTCCAGCCTATTCCACGAACTGGCTCCCAGGTACCCGTTTATTCAATCCGCTGGCCACAGCCGTTCCGATCAACACCACAGGTTTTTTTCCAAATAGACTGGGAAAACGGAACGTCAGTTCCTAGCCCCAGAACTGTCAATATTGCACCCGGAAATGGAACGTCAAATAATAATGTTGATATTTATGGAGCGAGGATAAACATTACATATACAAATTGGTCAAATAGTAATATCGATACGACAAATGCCCCGATATCTTCGCTTAATGTACTAGCTATAGGAGAAATGTAATTATGTTTTATTTTGCTATTGTTCTGAAAACACCTGATAAAAACGGCCTCTATCAGATCAGAGGCTGGGATACTCAGGAGGCTGAAACGTCTGGCGCAGCGTTAATTCTAGTGCAAGAGCGGGCTGCCCCGTACCAATACGACGCCGTTTTATTGCCCGGAATGACGGAAGAGCGATGGACAGTTGCGTTTCGAGTTAATTTTGAACTCGCTGTTAAAAATCGTGGCACGGCTGCACAAGAGATCGTTGAATACACCCCGCCGCCTGTAGTTGTGCCGCTGAAAGAGCAAGCGAACACTGCACTACAGCAGGCCAGAATGACCGTTTATAACCAGTTTGGGATATTGGGCGAACCAACCCCAGCGGCATGGGTAGCATATTTGAAAGCACTGATGGCGATTGTGAGCGGCGCAGATACGACCAGCACGGCCCTGCCCATTGCTCCGGGCGACGCAACGCCCTGATCATGAATGTCGTCGAGCTGCTCAGCTTTCTGCGAGAGTATCACGAGGCAATTCTGACTGGTGTGGGTGGGGTGGCGGGCTGGTATGGAAAGCAGATGAAAAATCGTCTCCGGTGGCAGCGCAATGTGATTGATGCAGAGCAACTGGAGAACGAGCAGCTGAGATTGGCTCTGGACCGTGAAAGGTTCCTGACCGACCGATTGACGGTTCAAGGGCAGGAAGCTGAGATGTTGTGGCGTCGGCTCTACGATAGAGAGGGAGTAATTTCGGAATATCATTCTGCTGCACTGGCTGCGCAACGGCAGGTGAATGAGATGGAGATCAAGGCTGGGTTGCCAGAGACGGTGTTCTCGGATTTACCTGGGTTTCCTCCAGAGGGTAAGGGAGAGGTGGCTAGGTGTTATTGTACGGGCGTACGAGGAGATGCTCAGTCCTAAAACAATCGTCAGCCAGCTTATGACGCTATGGGAGCTGTCACAGTTTCTTTATTAAAAGCTGATTTTGCTCATGGGCCGTGCCTGAACAACTGACCTTGAATTGAAAAGGAGCTTAACAGCAGTTTAAATAGCGTTTCTAAGGGGGACTAATTGGAGACTTTCTGGTTCGATTAGCTTTTATTTTTTAGTGCCAGCGATTGTGTCCAATGGTGTTGTTAATTTTGTTCAGCTACAGGCGCGTTGGCCTAACAGTTCTGTTCTGCACCTTATATGTGCTAGAGCTAGCACCTTGTTGTCAGGAAGTATGGTTGAGAAAGAGAATAGTGGGAATATAAGCCGTTTTCATAAGTTCTAAAGCTATGGCGGTCTTTACGGTTTGATCGCACTTTATTGGATGTTTGAAACGCTGAGAATGAATTTTATTGATGTTGTGATTGATTTATATCAATAAATATTATTCTATTATGAAGTGGTAGATAGTGTAATGTTTTCTTTTATTGTGTCATTTTTATTCATGGCCGGAGGCACTTTTGTTATAAGTGAAGGGATTGACCTTCTTGTTCAGCCTAGACGCATTGTACGGAAGCCCTCATTAATTCTTTTGCGCTATTTACCAGTTATGGTGGTTGGCGGCGTGTTCCTGTGTCTGACGGGCTCTATTTGGCTCTCTTTGCTGTTAAGTGCTGTTTTGATGTCAGTTGTGGTGACGGCATCCAATCTAAAATTGCGCCTTTTGAATGAGCCACTCGTCTTTGTGGATTTGACCCTGATAGGTGCCTTCGTAAAACATCCACGCTTCTATCTTCATGGGCTGCCTTTGCTTGTGCGGCTTCTCGTTGTGGTTGGTGGAATATTGTTACTCTATCTTTTAGCGTGGGCATCATCACCGAGCATTATGCTGCGAGTGGTTGGTCTTCTGGAAGCTGTTACATCGGGAGGACTTCTCTGGTGGCTTTTGGAAAGGGGAAGTCGTTCTGAAGGGCTAGAACCTGATCTGTGGGCGGATATACGCAATAATGGTCTTCTTCCCACGGTGCTACTCTATGCGACACGCTGTTATCGGCTTCCTCCATTGCCTAGCAGAACGGCTTTACCCAGGAATATAACTGCGCCGGGCTCCGTCATTATTATTCAGTGTGAGTCATTTGCTGATCCTGCTGATCTGGAAAAAGGGTGGGCGAGTCTGCCTGCACTTGCTCAATGTCGAAAGGAAGCGGTGCAATGGGGGCGTCTTCTGCCGAGTGGGTTGGGGGCTTATACGATGCGAAGCGAATATGGTGTTCTGTGTGGTGATGATGAGGCTACTTTGTCGTACCGTCTCTTCAATCCATTTTTGACGGCGAAACAGTCTCTCTCTCATGCTCTGCCGAATCGTTTGAGGCATTTTTATAAAAAGGCTCTTTTTCTTCACCCTTATGACTTACGTTTTTATGGGCGGAAGCATTTGCTGCCTTTGTGGGGGTTTAATGATATCATCGGTCGGGAGTATTTTTCCGATCTAGACAAGATTGGCCCGTATGTAGGGGATGCTGCCCTGACGGCGTATTTATTGGAGTATATCCAGAGGAATGATCGTTTTCTGGCATATTGTGTGACGATCGAGAATCATGGTCCGTGGAAAAAGGGACGGCTGGGTCAGTCGAACGGTGCTGCTGCATGGCACCAGCATGCGCAAAATGGCGACACCATGCTTAGGGAGTTGCTTACGGGAATTAAGGCGAGTGGCCGGGATATTATGCTGGTCTTTTTCGGAGATCATCGACCGGCCCTTGAGGTTCTGCCTGCTTTTGAAGGGCTTGAACGAAGTACGCCTTATGTAATTTTGCGGCCTAATGCGCCCGATGGAGAGTATAAGCCCTCTGACCCTGTCGATATGACGCCGGCTGAGCTTCATCATAGCATTTTGCGTCATGTCAGTGGGAGAGAGAGTTCATAGAAAAAGGGTGCCTCCTTTTAAAGAGGGCACCCCTTTTTGTTGATAGCAACAGGATTATTTAGCTTTACCCTGATTGGCAACAGCCGCTGCTTTGGCGGCGATCTCGTCAGCGTCACCCAGATAGTAGTGCTTCACTGGCTTGAAGTTCTCGTCGAACTCATAGACTAGCGGCACGCCTGTCGGGATGTTCAGGTTCAGGATTTCATCTTCTGTCATGTTGTCCAGGTATTTCACCAGGGCACGCAGGGAGTTCCCGTGAGCGGCAATGATGACCTTCTCGCCCTTCTTGATGCGGGGAAGAATGGTCTTTTCCCAATAGGGAATCACACGCTCAATAGTCAGAGCAAGGCTCTCAGTGACAGGCAGCTCGTCGGCACTCAGATGGGCATAGCGGGGATCATGGCCGGGGAAGCGTTCATCAGAGCGTTCCAGAGCAGGCGGCGTGACAGCAAAACCACGACGCCACTGCTTGACCTGTTCGTCACCGTACTTCTTGGCTGTTTCAGCTTTGTTGAGACCTTGAAGGGCACCATAATGACGTTCGTTAAGACGCCAGTTCTTCTCGACCGGCAGCCAAGCCTGATCCACACCGTCCAGAATGTTCCAGAGTGTATGAATGGCACGCTTCAGAACGGACGTATAAGCGTAATCGAAGGAATAACCTTCTTTCTTCAGCAGCTGTCCGGCAGCTTTGGCTTCGCCACGCCCTTTTTCTGACAGGTCAACGTCATACCAACCGGTGAAGCGGTTTTCCTGATTCCACTGGCTTTCGCCGTGACGGACCAGAACAAGCTTTGTTACGGCCATGATGAACTCCTTAATGTATAAGGTTTTAACAACACGGGAAGATTGCGCCACTAGAGCCCTAACTGCAAGGGCTTACGGCCACTTCATGCTGTCTATCAGAGCATAGCCGTTATGAAGCATGGCATCGACAGACAGAAAAGGCCATCCATAGGGGATGGCCTCTGTTTTGTTCGGTTTCCAGAAGTGCCAATCAGGAAGCTGTGTGCTTCTTTTCCTGTTCTTTAATGAACTGGCGAGCTTCTGGTGATACTGTTAGGGTCATGGTCAGACCGGCTGCTAGAAGATAGATGATGGCGAATGTCCAGATGACATAGGACATCCCGACACCGAAAATCATTTCACAGAGTGAGACGATAGCTGGACCAACCCAAGTTGAAGCACCGGCCCCTAGTCCGAGAATGGAGAGAGCAGCGGCTTTTTCTCGTGGGCATATTTGCGGCATCAGGCCGGAGAGAGGGACGAAAGCGGCAATGGATGCTCCATAGAGAACACCAACCACAGCGGCTGCTGCAAAATTGCCCGGATACCAAAGCGGCACATAGTAGAAGAGGGGGATTGAGATAAACCCGCCAACGCCTCCGAATGCCGCAACGACAAAGCGATAACCAATTTTATCAGCGATCATGCCGGAGATTAGATTGACGATGATATTGCTCAGGAAGATGAGCGACAGAAGATTGAGCCATTGCCCCAGTGTGAAGCCAAGGTGATCGACAAAGAAGCCCGGCATGATGGCCAGAAAAGCATATTCCGAAGAGGTATCGACAGTACGCACGATCCCGGCAATGAGGGTTTTAGGTTCTCGCCAGATGATGCTGATAGAGCCTAAAAATATCTGTCTGGCTGGCACATCGGCGGGGAGGAGGCGACGGTTGCCGGTTGGTTCTTTGGTGAAGAGCAGGGCCATGAGACCCCCAAGCACAACAAGCCCAAGAGAGCACCAAAAGGTGTTGATTTCACCTAACGCTGGTATGGCGAAGCGGGCGAACTGGGAGCCCAGAGTTGGCAGACCGGCCGAGAAGGAGAACCAGAACCAGCCCGCAGCGGCTCCCAGCATGGATGTTGGCGTAGCAGCAGCAATCCAAACCAGAAAGCCATAAGCGAACAGAGGATAGGCAAATCCGCGCAGGGCGTAGAACGTTAGAATCCATGTGCTGTTATTGGGTGTCAGACCGAAGACCAGGAAGCAGACCTCCAGTACGGCCCATAGAGCTAGCCCGATCCACATGACTTTTTTTGGGCCCATGAGGTCGGATAATGGACCAGCAAACCACGCCGCAATCATCACGGTGATGCCGTAGAATGTGAAAAGCTCGTTGACGAAGCTCTGGGGGTGGCCGGTGTGAAGCATGAAAGTGTCAAGATACCCTGCCTCGACACCATCTCCGACCATGAAGAGGAGTTGTCCGAGAAAGGCCCAGAAAAGAGCGGCGGGTATGCCTATTTTTTCAAGAAAGTGCCGCTTGGTGTCTGGCTTGTCAGCCATAGAAATCTCTCCATTTACTGTGAAAGGAAAAGAGGGAATTTTTATCCCCTATCCTCTCAGATGATTGACTGGCCTTACGAGAGTGCTCAGGCCTTTTAAATGATCATTCGTACGGGGGGAGCATTGTCATTGTATCCTTAAAATAAGGAGACAATACGAGCCCCATACCGAAGAGGTAGATCTTTTATAACATAGAGGTAATTTTTTTTCAATTTCGCATAATTTCAGCCTGTTTATGGCTTATTCCCCGAGGTTTTTGAGTAAGTGTAACCTTATTCAAAACACCTATTTATAGATCACTTCTCTTTCTTAGTAAGATGGGGATTTTTTGGCATCTATTTCGATCTCATTTCGAAAAGGGATAGCGATAAGAAGTGAATTTTTTAGTTGCGAAAGAATGTCATTATCATTAGCGTCTCAAGAACAGAGCCAGATCAAAGGGCGAGGTTCGGATGATTATATGTTCATGCAACGGTTTGTCTGACAGGGACGTACAGGCTGCCATCCAGGCCGGGGTTGTGAAAGTCTCTGAGGTTTATTCCACTCGTCAGTGTCAGGTGAAGTGCGGGAACTGTGTGAAGGGAGTAGCCTGCCTTCTGAAAGAAGCCAGACGAAAGAACTGCCCTTGTCCTACGACAGTCGCTCTTGAGCGGAGCTTGGCGGCTCAGGCCGTCAATAATGATGAGTTGATACAAAAAAAAAGAAGCCTCCCTGTAAGAGAGGCTTCTTTTCATACGCTCAGTAAAGTCTGATAGCGATTAGTGACCGCTATTCTGGTCAGCACTTTCAGAGTTCAGAGTGATGTAACGCTCCAGACCGATCTGCTTGATGAGATCAAGCTGTGTATCGATGAAGTCCTCGTGGGATTCTTCGTCTGCGAGAATACGGAAGAGCAGGTCACGGGACACGAAGTCACGGACGCTTTCGCAATAAGCAATGCCTTCACGGATTTTTTCAAGAGCCAGAGCCTCGACCTTCAGGTCGCATTCCAGAATCTCTTTGACGTTCTCGCCGATGTGAAGCGGGTTTAGGTGCTGGAGGTTCGGCAAACCACCGAGGAAGAGGATACGCTCGATCAGCCAGTCGGCATGACGCATTTCTTCGATGGACTCTTCATACTCCTTTTTACCCAGCTTGGTAACGCCCCAGTGGTTCAGAGTGCGGGAGTGAAGGAAGTACTGATTGATAGCTGTCAGCTCGTTAGCAAGCTGAGCGTTGAGATATTCAATAACTTTAGGGTCTTTTGCGGCCATGTTTCTCTCCATCGTATAAAACGTGAACTGTAGGAGTGTCTCCAACGGAGGTTGGTATAGTCTTCATCAGAATGGAGTGCAATAAAAAAATAGATAAACCATGTATTCGTACTTGATAATCATTATCATGAAGGGTTTTTGAAAAGGATTATCAACTTCATCAAAGAAGTACTTCTTATTATTCTTGGTTATTTCGATACATATTTAAGAACCCTATCATTCCTATAATTTTTTCTTTTTATTGGTTTCACCACCGGTGCTGGCCACTCATAGAAGAGGAACGGAGGAGGGTGCTTTACCGGAATCTTTTTGTTTGATACGCATAGAACATAGTTTCAGAAGGAAAGGATAAACCTAATGGACCTTCTTCATACGTTGAAAACACGCTACGCAACTAAGGCATACGATGCTGCACGGCGTATTCCAGAAGAAACAGTGACGCAGCTTTTGGCAGCTCTCCGTTACAGCCCGTCTTCGGTTAATGCTCAGCCGTGGCATTTCATTGTGGCGGATGACGAAGCTGGCAAGCAGCGTCTTGCGAAGGCGACCCCTGATGTTGGATCGTTAGCCTACAACAGGCCAAAGATTTTGCAGGCTTCCCATGTTGTGGTGCTGTGTGCCCGTAATGAGCTGTCGGAAGCATATTTGACGGAAGTTCTGGATAAAGAAGAGCAGGACGGCCGATATGCTAGTAAGGCAGCTCGGGAAGGGTTTGCTGCTGCGCGTGCCAGTTATCTTCAACAGCATATTGACGCTGGGGATGTGGCCCAGTGGAATCAGAAACAGGTCTATCTAGCGCAGGGGTTTCTACTACTTTCAGCTGGATTGCTTGGTGTAGATGCAACACCCCTTGAAGGCTTCCTGCCAGAGGTTATTTCAGAAGAATTTGATCTGGAAAAGAAGGGGCTGACACCTTTGGTCATGGTTGCACTGGGTTATCATTCTGACAAAGATGGGAATGCTAACTTGCCGAAGTCTCGTCTAGCACCTGAGGCTATATTCTCAAAAGCCTAAAGACGTCCTATCTATCGGAGGGGATTATCACCCCTCTGGTAGAGGTAAAAACAGCCCCAAAATACGTACTTCAGAACGTGATACTAAGAGGGGATATTTTCATTTTTGGGAAGTGGCGGAGAGAGAGGGATTCGAACCCTCGGTACGCTATTAACGTACACACGCTTTCCAAGCGTGCGCCTTAAGCCGCTCGGCCATCTCTCCGCAAGCGATGAGGGGACAATATCATTATTCCCCGGAAGTGCAAGCCCTTTTCTGAGAATTTTTTACAAATTTTTCAATAAGAAGAGCTGACTTAATGCCGGGAGCCTCTTCAACGCCTGATGAGACATCAACTGCTGGAGCGTTGCTGACCTGTATTGCCTTACTGACATTATCGGGTGTTAGTCCACCGGCCAGAAGCCACGGAGCTGGGGCTTGCCATCGGCTCGTCAGCTTCCAGTCAAAAGTACGACCTAGCCCTCCGGGGCGGGTATCGCCTTTCTGAGCTGGAGCCTCGATGACGTAGCCGTCTAGGGAAGCAGAGACGGGCAGGTCATCTTGTTGCGCTATGCCACGGGCAAGCCAGACTGACCGCCCCGTCCGTGCTTTTAGGGAAAGAGCTGTGGCTTCGTCTGTGTAAAGTTGCAGGATATCCAGAGGAACATGTTTCAGCACCTCTGCAATCTGGTCATATGTCGGCTTAACAAAGAGTCCGACACGAAATGGGCCATTCTGGGCAGGGGCTGGAATAGCTGCATGGAGTTGAGCTGCCTGCTCTGGGTGAACGCAACGGGGAGAGGCAGGGTGAAAAACTAATCCTACCCAACGCACACCCAGCGTAGCGCAGGCCTTCATATCTTCAGCACGTGTCAGACCGCAGATTTTGACGTCAATAGTCACGAAGCGACGGCCCGTAATTCATCTTGAATGGCCTGCGCTGCGGCAGCGGGGTCATTCGCCCGGGTGATGGGGCGACCAACTACGATCCAGTCTGCTCCGGCCTGTGCAGCTTGTGTCGGTGTCATGATACGTTTCTGATCGTCTGTACTACTGCCAGCAGGTCGGATGCCGGGCACAATCAGTTCCGGCCCATCGCCCAGAGCGTCACGTAGTGCTGTGATTTCGTGAGCGGAGCAGACCAATCCATCCGCACCGGCACGAATGGCCATCCGTCCCAGACGGACCACCTCCTCCAACGGCGTGGCGTTGATACCGATTTCAGCAAGGCTCTGTTCGTTCATGCTTGTCAGTACAGTTACAGCAAGCAGTTTGGGGCGTTTTTTATCATTGTTGAAGGCGTCTTCCAATACAGCACGGGAGCGGCTGATCATTTCAGCACCGCCGAGCGCATGGATGGTCATCAGGCTTGGCTTGATGGGGGTTAATGCCTTCAGGCCAGAAGCGACCGTATTGGGAATGTCATGTAGCTTCAGGTCGAGAAACAGATCCTGCTGAGCCCCTAGAGCCTTTACGGCATCCAGCCCGCAGGCGTAAGTGAATTCCAGTCCCAGTTTAATGGCGTCAACTTTGCCATCAAGCGCAGTCGCCCAATGCAGGGCTTGGTCGTAAGAGGCTGTGTCCAGTGCGGCAATGAGACGGGTGCGATGAGCAGGCATAGGGATAAGATCTTATTTCTGTGAGGGAAGCTGGGGGGTTTCTGTGGTTGGTGTAGCACTGCTGGTTTTGAGCTGGTCCAGACGTTGATGAAGTTCAATCAGTTGTTTTTGGGAACTGCGAAGCTGTGATTCGGCTTTGCGGGCGCGACGGCGTTGACGCAGCTCACCGGTCAGGCCAAGTAGAAGACCCAACACGAGGGAAGGGACGGCAAGAAAAGCGATAAGTTTCCCCATTTTGGTGGAGAAACCGAATGATGCCAGCCAGACGGTTGCATCATCCAGATTGCTCATGGCGAAAATGGCCGTGAAGGCCAGGAACAGAACGATAATCAAAAGGCGAATCATGAAGATTGCTCCTATCCTGCCTCATGGTAGCGTCCGGGACGGACCAAGAGGGGGATGAAGAATGCTGTTGAATGTTATTTGCGGACTTTAGAAGAACTCTTTCATTCTGTCATCCATGGGTTTTAGCTTTACATGATGCCGCTACAGGGTGGAGGTGTTATCCTCCCTAAAAGTAAGAAACTCTGGTATGGCCACTTGGGCGTTATCCTCATGATGGAAGGGCTTGTGGGAATAAAATGAACACGGACGGGACCTTTTTCGAAGCAGTTGTAGACGATCAGGCAAGGGCTCCTGTCTGGTGTGAATTTGATGCTGCATGGTATCGCCGCCGTTATGCTCACCAGTTGGCAGAATCAGGATCTACCTGGACTGATAATCAGCTTGCTGAAAAATGGCAGAAGCATGAAGAAAAAGAGGGTACGTCTCCTAATAGATATTTCGATGAAGAATGGTATCTGAAAGTATATCCCGATGTCCGACGGGGTGTGCAGGAGAAAGGTATTTTTCAGAGTGGCTTCCAACATTATGCGGATGTTGGGTATCAGAGCTGTGCAGGCCATTGGCTTTTTTTGGCTGAATATTATCTCAGAGAAAACACCGATTATAGCCTTCGGGCCATGCGTGAGGCCGGCTATGTCAACGCTTATGACCACTTTCTCCGTGTAGGAGATTATGGGTTTCGTTCGCCCCATTTTTTGTTTGATGCCGAGCTTTTTATTCGTGAATGTTTAAGAGAGAATATTCCGTTCGATCCTTCACAGGGGGCGTTCAGCCAGTATCTGTCTCTTGAAAATTCTGACATGAGAACGGTTAGGACATCATGGTATTTTGACCCTGTCTGGTATCTTGAGCGTTATCCTGAGGTTGCTACTTTAATTAATGATGGGGCGTTTATAAGCCCTCTCCATCACTATATGGTCTGTGACAATCCGAAGGATTATGATCCGAACCCATATTTTGATGAATCGTATTATCTGGCACAAAATTCTGACGTTGCGGAGGCTGTAAGAGACGGGGTGTTCCGCAATGGCTATGCCCATTTCATACGGGCAGGTATTGATGAACAACGTAGCCCGTCTGCGGACCTGGATTTTCGGTCTTTTGTGGCGACACTGGATTTGCCGCATGCGCTCAACTTGGCCCATGTTGATAATCCCTTTCTGCTTTGGGTTCTACGACAGGAAGGCCAGGTAAATGCGGATACGCCTGAGATATCCGTGACAGCAGCCAATAAGCTGGCATTGCAGAAGGTGAAGGCAAGTCTGCCTTCTCTTTTCCGGTGTCCGTTGAGATTTGTTCAACAGGCACGACCGCAGCTAAGTGTTGTTTTGTTCTCAGAGGGTAATTACCTGCTTGATATTGCCACGCTGACCTCCCTTCATACACAGGGTATTCCTGACTTACAGGTTATCGTGGTGGGCACAGGAAATGCTTTGTCTCGGCAGCGACTAGATCAGGCTGTTGAAGGGTTGCAGCATATTGTCAGTGATAAACTCCTGTCTCAGGTGCAGCAGCTGCAACGGGCTATGCCTCTCCTTGCGGGAGAGCGTATTTTGTTGCTGGAATCTGGCGTGCAGCTTCTGCCAATGGCACTGCCTACGGCTCTGACCTCCATGATGGAGGAGGGAACCGAAGGAACTGGCAAACTTCTGACAAGCATCAATACTGTGCTTGAGACAGGAAGTGCTGTGTGGCGTGACGGCAGTATTACCTGCCATGGACGGGGAGAGAAGGCACAGGCGCAGTCTGTTAGCTTTCAGAGGATTGTGGAAGCTGTACAGGGAGGAATGCTGTTCTGCCATCGTAAGGGGATGGAAGAAGCCTTGCACTATCTGGATGGGTATAAGGCGGAGCCGTTCTTTTCTTGTTTTTCCATCGCATTGAGGGCTATGGGAAAAACTCTGTCATATTGGCCTACAGTTCAGGCCAAAATGCTGAACACCACGCCGGAGAGTTATACAGGCCGGACCATAGAAAAAGACGCATTGCGACGACTGTTTCCTGTTTTTCTACCCGGACATGCCATTGCAGGGGGAGGCGTTAAAACGGGGAAAAGTTACCGTCCTCTTGTCATGATGGTGTTCCCCCATCTGCCACGTTTGGTTGAGGGGGGGCCGACGCAGCGTATCATGCAGCAGATTGAGGCCTTCCGCTGGCTAGGGTGGCGTGTTCTTGTTGTCGGGCTGGATCGGAGGCATGAAGATCGGTTGGTTGTTCCCCATGATTATCCAGCTGATGTGGAGTGCTGGCGAGGTATAGAGGATTTCTCATCCTTCTTGCGGGAATGGCAGGCCGACATGAAGATGCTCTGGCTTAGTGGGACACAGGTTCTCTCTCGTCTTGGTCCCATCCTTGCTACAGGAGATTTTTCTGTTCAGGATAGACTAATCGTTCTGGATATTGTCAATCAGGATGGCACAGCCCTTAAGGCTGCGGAGGAACATCTGCGGCGTCTAGTTGGTGTGGTAGATGAGCCAGCCCGCCTTATGAAGGAGGCTCAGAAGGAGCTGGAATATGCTTGGCTCTGTCAGGGAATTGTAACAGGCGATGAGCAGACGACCGCATTACTGCATAGGCTAGGCTATGGTACTGTAACGTATCTTCCTTATGCCGTTTCTTCTCGACAGTTGGGGAAGGATGACGAATTCAGTCAGCGTCAGGGTATTTTGTTCCCTCTGTCTATCTATCGTGCTGGAGACGCCGGGCATGATGGCTTTGATTGGTTCTGCCTCTCTGTCATGCCATACCTACAACGTCACTTCGATGCGCAGCCCTCTATCGGCATTGGAGGGTATCATCATCCTTTAGTTGATTTGGGCTTCTATGAGTGTTTGGCACCGCTGGATGGACTGGCTGAGATGGATACGCTGTCGAGCATGATGGATCGATGCCGTATCCTTATGGATCCGTCACGGGTTCTGACGACACAGGCCACGGAAATATTGGAAGCTGCAGGTCGTGGTGTACCGGCTGTATTGAACAGCGTTCAGATGGAACGTCTTGGTTGGAAAGATGGAGAAGAAGCGTTGGATGGCGGGTTTAATGATCCGCAACGCTTCGCTGAACAAATCATCCGTCTTTATGAAGAACCGCAGCTTTGGAGCAAAATACGCCATAAAGCGCATAATACGGTGCGAGAAAGACATGGCCATGCTCGCCTGCATGAGGTGTTCGGGCAGTTTATTGAGACGTTGTTGAATAGACCCGCCACGATGGAACGACCTTTCAGAGATGTAGGTAAATTGCAACGCCGGTCTTTTGCACCAGCCCCCTTGCGCATTGTGTTGAAGCCAAGTGGAGGGGGGGCATCTTCTGCTGGAAGAGACGGAGAAGAGCTTGAAGAGGGGCAGGAAGACGAATTTATGCCACTTCCTACCCGTCTGGGTGTGACATTACCGGAGGAGCAGCAGGGCCAGAGGGAGTATGCTGAAAATGAATGAACGCACGACAGAGGTTCTCCGCTACGTAGAAAACAATAGGGAGGCGGCTCTGGAGAGGTTATGTGATCTTCTGCGGATACCCAGCATTTCTACACAGAAGCATCACAAAGATGATTGTCGAAAGGCTGCGGGGTGGTTGGTTGATGAGTTGTGTGGGCTTGGTTTTACGGCGTCTCTTCGGGAAGTCTCATGGGCGGAACCAGGACACCCGATGGTGGTTGGGCATGATGAAGCCAATGAGGGTAAGATCCAGAATGGGCAGACGCACGTCTTATTCTACGGTCATTATGATGTGCAGCCGACAGACCCTGATGTTCTCTGGAATACAAACCCGTTTGAACCTTGCCTGAAGGAAACCGAAGACGGACGCAAGGTTATCGTAGCTCGGGGAGCAAGTGATGACAAAGGGCAGGTAATGACCTTCATCGAGGCCTGTCGGGCATGGAAGGCTGTTCATGGTGAATTGCCTGTTGCTGTAAGTTTTTTGCTGGAAGGGGAGGAAGAATCCGGCGGAGAGAATCTGTTGCCTTTCCTCAAAGCCAATCCAGAAGAGTTGAAAGCTGATGTCGCTCTGATTTGTGATACTGCCATGCCAGATCGGAAGACACCGGCCGTTACGACCTCCCTTCGTGGCACGGTAGCCGAGGAGATTGAGCTTATCGCTGCCTGCCAGGACCTTCATTCTGGCATGTATGGAAACGCAGCTGCCAATCCGGCGTTTCTGCTCTGCCAGATCATCAGCGGTCTGCGTGATGATAAAGGACGGGTTACATTGCCCGGTTTCTATGATGGTGTGACGGTACCAAGTGAACAGACCCGTCAACAGTGGAAGGCACTTTATCCTGATGATGCAGCCTTGTTGGAGGGCGTTGGTCTCTCTCAGGCAGCAGGGGAGCAAGGATTTAGTGCTATTGAACAGACATGGTGCCGTCCGAGCTTTGAGGTTAATGGCCTGACGGGTGGTTACCAGGAGGATGGATTCAAAACGGTCATTCCGGCGCGGGTTTCTGCGAAACTGTCGTTCCGTTTGGTGCCGGGGCAGGACCCTTTAAAAATTCGGGACGCTTTTCGAGCTTATGTCCGTGCAGCTCTTCCTGAAGATGTCACCGTGGTGTTTACGAGTCATGGCGCGTCCTCCGGCTTTGCTGTGAATCGTGAAAGCCCCTTCTTGCTGGCCACTTTGGAGGCGTTGGGTACGGAGTGGGGACAACAAGCTGTCATGACCGGTTGTGGAGGGTCGATCCCAGTTGCTGAGGAAATCCGCGAGGCTCTAGGGATGGATGCTCTCATGGTTGGTTTTGCTCAGGCTGATGATCGGATTCATTCGCCCAACGAGCAATATGGTCTTGATTCGTTCTTTCATGGAATTCGCTCATGGGTGCGCATATTAGCGGCTCTGGCCCGTTAATTTATGCAGGAGGCTGATATGGCACTACCTATTGCCCTGACCATGGGAGACCCGGCTGGAATAGGACCGGAATTGACCCGTCGTGTATGGGACAACCTTAAGGGCAGCGGGCGAGTGTTTTTCTGGATAGGAGACCCCGCACTGCTGGGGGCGGATACTCCATATCGGGAGATACAGCATCCGTCAGAAGCGGTTGCCTGTTTTTCTGATTCGTTGCCTGTTTTGCCGTTATCCTGCCCAGAGCCGGTCTATCCCGGTCGTCCTTCGCCGGGCAATGCTGTAGCGGTGATTGAGAGTATCAGAAAGGCTGTTCACTACACGTTGGAAGGTGATGCAGGTGCCGTTGTGACGAATCCGATTGCCAAGCATGTGCTTGCGGCATCCGGCTTTCCACACCCGGGTCATACGGAGTTTCTTGCTGCTCTATGTGGAGCCAGTGGGCAGGAAATCATGATGCTGGCCTGTCCGGAACTCAAAGTCACGCTGACGAGTATTCACATTCCCCTAAAGAAAGCTATCGACACTCTTTCAGTAGAGCGGATTGTAGCCGTAACCCGAGTGACAGCAGCGGCACTTCGACGTGATTTCGGCCTCAGCCAGCCACGGCTTGCCATAGCAGGCCTGAATCCTCATGCTGGGGAAAATGGTATGATGGGGGATGAGGAGAAGCGAATTATCCGGCCTGCTGTGGAGGCTCTCCGAAGAGAAGGGATTAATGTAATTGGTCCCATGCCACCCGATACGATGTTCAGCGCGGCGGCTCGCCCCCGGTATGATGCGGCTGTCTGTCTATATCACGATCAGGGACTGATCCCTGTTAAGACGCTGGATATGGCGGGAGGCGTGAATGTTACGTTGGGGCTGCCTATCATCCGTACGTCTCCAGATCACGGTACGGCGTTTGATATTGCTGTTGGGCCGGGAGAAACAGGGCAGGCAAGCATTTCAAGCCTTTTGTCTGCTCTCGCCATGGCTCATGATATGGCCCTCCAGCGTGTCGTGACTGATGCGCAGAATTTATAAAGAGGGAAGGAGCGGTCCATGATCCGTCTTGGTATCAATGTTGACCATGTCGCTACATTGCGGAACGCACGGGGTGAGCGGTACCCTGACCCGGTCCGTGCCGCTGAGCTTGCTTTGGAGCATGGTGCTGATGGTATTACAGCCCATTTACGTGAGGATCGCCGCCATATCCGAGATGAAGATATCCGGCGTCTTAGGACTCTGTCTGCTCCCCTCAATTTCGAAATGGCTGTCACGGATGAGATGGTCGCTATGGCTTGCGACCTGAAACCTCATGCTTGCTGTCTCGTCCCTGAAAGACGGGAGGAGCTGACAACCGAAGGGGGGCTGGATGTCGTGGGATTGCAGGATAGCATAGCACCGCCTATCAAACGTCTTCTGGATGCAGGTATCCGTGTCTCATTGTTTATTGATCCGGAGCCAAACGCCATTCGCACGGCAGCCGCTTTAGGCGTTCCGGTGATCGAACTGCATACGGGAACTTACGCCTTGGGGAAAAAAGGAGAGCTGGACCGTCTGCACAAGGCTGCTCATATTGCTATCGAATGTGGGTTGGAGCTTCACGCTGGGCATGGGCTGACCTATGAGAATGTTTCTCCCATTACAAAATTGTCCGGACTGAAAGAGCTTAATATCGGGCATTTTCTGATTAGTGAGGCCGTTTTTGTAGGGTTGGGGGCATCTGTGCAGCGGATGAAAGCCCTGCTTTCCTAAGAAAACGCTCATTGTCATGGGGAGTTCCTTCACCAATGCAGGAACTCTCCTTTTGTTGTTATTTGGGGTATGTGCGGAGGATAGGCAGGCCGTTACTACCCTGATGGATGTTGAACAATCCATTATTCCGATAGACCTTGGGGATGGTTCCATCCTTGGGGGCAGGCTGGATGAGAGGTTCGCCCGGTTTATGATCGTAATTCGGAACAAACTTTCCTGACTTGTCGGAATAGGTAGCCTCTGAACGCTGCTCTTCTGTAGGCACAGAGTGAAAGGCTGAAATTGGTCCCATGGGCCAGACGCCCGGGGCACTCCGCATCGTTCCTTCGGGCTGTCGTGCGCAACCACGCGTGATCATGGAGCAGATACCATCTTCACCAACATATTCATCATCATCTCCGGCATAATGAATTTCAGAGATGCGATCATGGTCAATACGGACGAGCATGCGGCATGCTGAACCGGGTTTACCAAAAAGTTGCTGATACCCATTGATGACATCAGGGATATTGATGGGGAAAAGAGACGTACCCTGCGTACTGCTGATTGTCGCAATAGAGCGATTTATATCATACTCCCAGATGGCGACATCGTTGCTTAAGGCCTTGGTAGAGTTGGGGGCTCCAGCACAGGCCTGCAGATCAAACGTCGTCATGCCTACCATCTCATATTGCGCCTTGTGGGCTTCCAGGGCATCCCAGTAGCCACAGGCGGATAAAGATATAGGCAGTAGACAGGTAAGCCGGAATAGGATGTTCCGAAACGTCATTCTCTCTCCATAAGAGCAGACAGGCAGGCAATAGGGGATGCTGTATCATGTTTTTCTTTCTATCGGAAAGATGGGTTTTAGTCTCCAGAGCAATCGGTTAGAGAAGGGGGAGCCGTTTCCCTTTTTGGAGTTTTCTTTATGGCCGATATTTCAGCTGCTGAAGCACCCCGTTTGCAGAAGGCTCTACGCCGCCTTCTGGGCTCGCCAGAATTGACGGTGCAGCTTCCCCCTCGTAAGGGCATGAGTGTAGAAATTGCAGTGGCTGGTGAGGTTGTTGGAACCGTTTATCGTGATGAAGATGAAGGCGAAGTGTCCTACGCCGTTAATATGACGGTACTGGAAGAAGACCTTCCTCCGGCCTGATTAGAAGGATTGTCTGTTGATATAGAAAGGAAACCTCTCATTCTAAAAGGATGAGAGGTTTCTTTTTAGGAAGGTACTGTCATCACGACAGGGGCGCACAGCTGCGTTTCAGCCAAGGATGAAGTTCTGCTTCCAGCAGTGGGAGCAGTTTGTCTAGAACCGCAGCGTGATATTGGTCCAGCCAGTGACGTTCCTCCGTTGTCAGCTGCTCTATGGCAATCAGCTTGCGATCAATCGGCGTATGGGTAAGGACTTCGAACTCAAGGGAAGGGCGTGCGTTCCCGGGTAGAGAACTTTCTCGTACAAGCAGGAGATTTTCAATACGAATGCCATAGGCACCGACTTCGTAATAGCCCGGCTCATTGGAAAGGATCATTCCTGCCACAAGGCCAGTTGGCCGCGGTGCTACGGAAATGGATTGAGGCCCTTCATGCACAGAAAGGTAGCTACCGATGCCGTGGCCGGTTCCATGATCAAAGTCCAACCCCTGATTCCAGAGGGCTGAGCGGGCGAGACTGTCCAGCCTATAACCGGGAAGTCCCATAGGGAAACGTTGGCGGCTGAGAGTGATGTGGCCTTTCAGAACAGCTGTAAAGGCCAGTCGAACGGAAAGGGGGGCTTCAGCTGGACCAGTCCAGACCGTCCGTGTGATATCCGTGGTACCGAAAGGGTACTGTGCGCCGCTATCGACTAGATAGACACTATTTTCCTGAAGGATGCTGTCACGTCCGACCTCTGCACGATAATGAGGGTAGGCTCCGTTTGGCCCTGCAGCTGAAATCGTCTCGAAACTAGGACCTCTATAGTCAGGGGACATAGCCCGGAAGGATTCAAGTTTCTCTGCAAGTTCCGTTTCGCGGTGACCGATTCCATGTTCTTCAAACCAGTGAAGAAAACGGGCAAGGGCAATGCTATCCAATTCATGCGCCCGGCGACTACCATCTTGTTCCACAGCTGTTTTGATGGCTTTTGGAAGAGTGCAAAGGTCTGTTGCCTCAACAATGTGAGCCCTAGCCTCTTTCAGCCTCATATTAAACCAGACAGGCGTAGTTGCCGGGTCTACTCGGACAACCTTGCCAGAAAGGGCCTTCAGGGCATCAAGGAGTTCATCAGGGTGACGTGGGTGTATGCCTGAATCTTCAATTTCATCATGAAAACGGGAACGATCAGCAAAGATATCGGCTGTTCCGTCGGCGTGAAGGATCCCATAAGCATGGGCAATCGGGGTCATGGCAATGTCATGCCCTCTGATGTTCAAAAGCCAGGCGAGGGACGGGCAGTCAGCGAGGATCATAGCATCCTGCCCTTCCTTATGTAGCTTTTGGGCCAGATGGTCCCGTTTGTTTTGGCTGGTTTCACCCGTAAAGGTGAAAGGCTGATGATGAATCGGGCCAGCGGGTGAGGAGGGCTGGTCGTGCCAGGCCAAATCAATCGGGTTTTCAGCCAGAGGAATCAGCTGAACTCCAGCAGCCTGCCATGAGGAAAGATCCTTCTGGCTGGTCAGTTTAGGGTCATATCCAATACGTAGGCCCTGCGCATTTTGAGTGAGCCACTGCCGGGGCGGAATCTCTCCACTATGATGAGTCTCCCATAGAGTGGAGGGAGCCTGTTCGGCCATCTGAACCGTATAGCGGCCATCGGAAAAAACGCTGCCTTTTTTTTCCAGAAGAATGGCAAGTCCAGCACTGCCGGTAAAGCCTGTCAGCCATGCCAGTCTTTCGGAATGTGGAGCGACATATTCTCCTAGATATTCATCGCCACGTGTGATGATGACCCCAGAGATGCCAAGTTTGTTGAAATGCTGGCGGACGAGGGCAGGACGTTCCTGTAGGGGAATGGAAGAGAGAGGCACGGGCGCAACCATAAAAAAACGAAAAGGAGAAAATCAGGCGGGTTTCCGGAGAATGAGCGTACTCCATGAACCTTCCCGGAGATGTTTCTCAAGGACTAATCCTTGCCTTTGATGGGCTACTAACACCATACGGGCTTGTGTATTAAGTAGCCCGGCCAGAATAGCCGTGCCACCTGCTTGAAGATTGCGGGCAAGGTCTTTGGCCATGCGGCAGAGGGGGCGTGCCAGAATATTGGCAAAGACAAGGTCATACGGAGCGTTCCTGCGGACAGCTTCTGTATGCCAGCCATTACCGAAGCGACAATCTAGCAAGGGGCCGATACCGTTCAGTCGAGCATTGGAAGCCGCTACACGGACAGACCACGGCTCAATATCCACGGCGAGAACAGGACGATGCAACAGACGAGCGGCGGCCATAGCAAGAATACCAGAACCGCAGCCCATATCCAGAATATGCCGGGGACGTCGATGAGCAATCATTTCCAATGCCCGCAGGCATCCACGGGTAGAGCCGTGTTCTCCAGAACCGAAAGCAATACCGGCATCTAATGTGATGTTCAACTTGTTGGAAAGAGGCGTTTCTTGCAAATGCGTTCCCCGAATGCAGAAACGTCGTCCGACATATTGTGGAGGGAACGCCTCTTGCGTACGAGCGAGCCAGCCTTCTGCTTCTGTATTTTGCCGGTGGAGAGGGGCCTCAACACCCGTCATAGCACGGACAAGGGCTAGAGCATTGTCTAGCTCCTCTTCATTCCGGCCTCTTTCTTTGACAGCCTCTAGCCGCCAGTAACGCTGTTCATCATCTTCTTCAAACATCCCGACTGTATCGCAGACCCCGAGAAGGGCCTGTTCAAAGAGAGGAACGTGAATTTCTTCAACTACGATGGAGAGTGTTTCCAAAGCACGAGCGTGGCGGGTGCCAACATAGGATGGGGCAATAGGACTTTGTTTCATTTTCACGATATGAGCTCCACAAAACCGGCCATGATTCGTTTCAGACCGATATTTTCAAAATTGATAGACAGACGATCTTCTTCCACTTCAATGACTACACCTTCTCCATAACGATTATGGCGTACTGTTGCCCCTATGGGGATAGCCTGCGATGTAGATGAGGGCCTGATAGCACGTCGTGTCGGGGAGGGGACTTGATGGCTGAAGAATGTCTTTGAGCTGGAAGCATGTCCAGCTGGTTTTGCGACATTTCTAATGATTTGGTCTTCAGGTAACTCGTCTAAGAAACGGCTTGGTATGGAATCTTGCCAGTTGGCATAAAGTCTACGTGTATTAACATGCGATATAACCACCCGCTCACGAGCACGGGTCAAACCAACATAAGCCAACCGTCTTTCTTCTTCCAAGGCCTGATTACCACCTTCATCTAAAGAACGTTGAGAAGGGAAGAGCCCTTCCTCCCAACCTGGCAGAAAAACAGTCGGAAATTCCAACCCTTTAGCTGCATGCAACGTCATTAGACTAACCTTATCTGGATCGTCCTGTGCATTATCACTATCCATAACAAGAGCAATATGCTCCAGAAAGGCATCCATAGTTGGAAATTCACCAATCGCCCGAAGCAATTCTCGTATATTATCAAGCCGTCCCGCCGCTTCTACAGTCTTTGGCTCATCTCGCCACATATTCAAATAGCCGCTTTCTTCCAGCACCATGTCCGTTGCAACAACATGGCCTTCTTTGCTGACAATCTCCCGCGCCCTAATAAGAGTATCTATTAAATCTGCCAAAATAGAAGCTGATTTACCCTTTAACTCACCATGTTCTAATTGATATTGAAGAGTTTGTTGAAGAGAACGCCCCATAATTTTGGCTGCATTCCGCAAACGAGTTAAGGCGACTTTACCAAAACCTCGTTTGGGCAAATTAACGATACGTTCAAAAGCTAGGTCATCAACAGGATATAAAACGGCTCGCATATAGGCGATGGAATCCCGTATTTCAGCCCGTTCATAAAACCGCAAACCACCAATAATCTGATAGGGGACTCCCATTTTCATTAAGGCGTCTTCAAAGGGGCGTGTTTGGAAACCTGCCCGCATCAGAATAGCCATGGAACCATAAGACTGACCCTTTGTATGAAGGTCTTGAATACGCTGACCAATAACACGGGCCTCATCATCTGAATCAGGTGTATTGATGACCTCGATAAACTCACCGGCTTCGCCCTCCAATCCAGGACGTAGAACCTTACCTAACCGACCTTCATTATGAGCAATGACCTGCGAGGCCACATTCAAAATGCGAGGGGTAGAACGATAATTCTGCTCCAGTCGGATGATTTTTGCGCCGGGAAAATCTTTTTCAAATCGCAAAATATTTGCGATATCTGCTCCTCGCCATGAATAGATGGACTGGTCATCATCTCCAACACAAGCAATATTCGAAGCCTGCCCATCCTGCCTTTTAGCCAACAGACGAAGCCACAGATACTGAATAGCATTCGTATCCTGATACTCGTCGACTAGGATATATCGAAACCTTTTTTGGTACTGTTCCAGCACATCAGGATGATGACGAAGAATCGTCATCATGTGCAGCATGAGATCCCCAAAATCACACGCATTCAGTTCCTTCAAACGAACCTGATAAGCCGCATAAATAGCAGCAGTCTGCCCATTAGCTAGCTCTGATGTTTGTGCAGCGGTGAGGGCATCAGGAAGTAGTGCCTGATCTTTCCATAGCTGGATTTGATGCATGATCTGAGCCGGGGGAGAGCGTTTTAGATCAAGATTCCAAGGTTCAATGACTTGTTTTAATAAACGAAGCTGGTCATCTGTATCTAGAATTGTAAAATTACGTTCAAGCCCGACAAGCAGTGCATGCTGTCGCAGCATACGGGCACAAAGGGAATGGAATGTTCCTAACCATAAGCTATCCACCGATTTACCAAGAATAGCACTGATACGCTCTCTCATTTCTCGAGCGGCTTTATTGGTGAAGGTTACAGCTAAAATTTGCTCCGGCCACGCCAGTTTCTCCAGCAAGAGATGAGCAAACCGTGTTGTCAAAACACGGGTCTTTCCTGTACCAGCACCAGCCAGAATCAGAAGGGGGCCTTGCGTTGTTTCCACGGCAAGACGTTGTTCTTCATTCAGACCCTGCAGGTAGTCAGGGCCTGAAGACGGGAAACGGGGGGAAAAAAGATCATCCATCACAATTATCTGGTATAATGCGGCTCAAACACGCTGGCTAGGATATAACCATAGATTGTGAAAAAAGCAGTTTCATCTAAACAGGGGCATAGAGCGAGGATGCGAGAACGTATCCTCACACACGGAGCGGAGACGCTTGCTGACTATGAACTGTTGGAAGTGTTACTTTTCTACGCCATACCCAGACGTGATACAAATCCTCAGGCCAAGGCACTCCTTACGGCTTTCGGATCGTTAGGGGGGCTGCTGCAATCCTCTAAAGCCAAATTAAAGCAGCACGGTTTAACAGACCGTCTTATTACCCTTCTAGAACTACCTGTGTTGGTTGCTCGCTCCCTTATGGAGAGTGAAAATGACATCCCTCTTCAGCTAGATAACGCCTCAGCTTTAATGAATTATCTAAAAGGAACTTTACAAAGAACGCATAAATCTGCGATTGGTTTAATCTGTTTGGATAGTAACAATAGCCTTATTACAGAAAAAACATTACCTGCTAGAAGCAATCTTCATAGCCTTCATCGTCTGATTGCTCAGCACCTTCTTTTTTATCATGCCACAGCTGCTATCATTGTCTATTATCACTCATGCTCTCCAGCTACAGCACTAGCCGCTGAAATACGGGGATTGAAACTGGCATTACAGACCCTAGATATCATTGTGCATGAGGGAATCCTTATAGGAGATGGATGGTATGTCAGTATGAATGAGTCAGGACTTCTATAAGGAACAGAGATAATTACGAAACATCTATCGTCCACCGAAGAAATTTTTCAAAAGATTGCATCTTTTGTTGTAGCCGGTGAAGAAGCTCGCCAAGAATTAATAGACCATCTGTTACGCCATCATGCCTCGTTAACTGAACTCATTTTTGAACAACCGACGGATAAAAAGGATATTACGAAAGAGAACGTCTCTTTAGCTGTATTCTGTGCCGTACTTAAAGAACTAGCTCATCGCTATGGGCGTTCTTTGTTACCGAGAGGAAATGTACTGGAACAGTCGGAATTACTAAAAGATTATCTGATGGTTCAGATGGCCCGAGAAAAAGTAGAACAATTTCGTCTCCTCTTTCTAGATGAGAAGAAACATCTAATTCTTGATGAGGTACAGAGTCATGGCACAACAAACCATGTATCAGTCTATCCTCGTGAAATAGCTAAACGTTGTTTGGAGATAAAAGCAAAGGGTATTATTATGGTTCATAACCACCCTTCAGGACAGATCAATCCATCCCGCAGTGATATTATCATGACCCAGAATATTGAAAGGGCCCTTACTGTCATAGATGTTAAACTAATTGATCATTTCATCATTACGAGAAAAGCCCAAACTAGCTTTCGCCAGCTTGGGCTTCTCGATACTGACTAATCAGTCTTCCAGACTAGGTTGATAGCTGGATAAAACCATACTGCCAGGCAATCCCCCGCGAGGGAAGATACGGTTGACGTGTCCCATTTTACGTCCAGGACGCGCTTCCTTTTTCCCGTAGAGATGAACAGACGCATTCTCTTCCTGAAAAATCTCTGGAAGAAGTGCCATATCATCTGGGCCAATCAGATTATGCATATAAACATCCGAATGACGCCGAGTGGGTGGAAGAGGGAGCCCCGTTACGGCACGAATATGCATTTCAAACTGATCTACGAGACAAGCATTCATGGTCCAATGACCTGAATTATGCGGGCGAGGAGCGATCTCATTGACCAGAAGATTCCCATTCTGATCCTCGAACAGTTCTACCCCCATAATACCGACCAGCCCGAGCTTTTCAGCCAATTCCGCCGCCAAAGCCTGCGCCTTTTCAGCTAATGCAGGCATGACAGGTGCTGGAGCAATGGAGACACGCAGAATACCCTGCCGGTGATGATTCTCTGACACGTCAAAGAAACGGACAGTCCCTTCGATATTACGGGCTACCATCACACTAATCTCACGAGCAAAATCAATTTTTTGCTCAGCGACTAACGGATAGGGGAGGGTATCTGCTTTTTCTAGAAGAGTTCTAAAGGCCTCTTCATCATCCAAGCGGAATTGACCCTTTCCATCATACCCAAAACGGGTAGTTTTCAGAATGCAGGGAAACCCAAATGACGACAGGGCACGCAACTCATCTGGAGAAGCAACCTCTCGCCACGGAGCTACGGGCAATCCGAAAGAACCAAGCGTTGTCTTTTCTACAATGCGATCCTGACTGATTTGCAGAATACGTCCCGATGGATGAACCGGGCAGAAACGAGCGAGATGGTTCAATCCCTCTGCACTAATATTTTCAAACTCAAACGTGATGACATCACAGGAACGAGCAAATTCTTCCAGACAGGCAGGATCATCATAAGAGCCAATTGTCAAACGAGCAGATGTTTCTGCTGCAGGACTAGGCTCATTGTTGGATAGAATATGGACCTGATAGCCCAGCCTTGCCGCCGCAACAGCAGACATGCGCCCTAGTTGTCCCCCGCCAACAATACCGATGCAGGCACCGGGCTGTAATGCTTCAGTCTTCATCCAACAGGTGCCTCTGCAACAGAACGTGTCTGTTCGGTCCTGAAATTCTTCAATCGTCCGGCAAGTCCGTCATCGGAAAGAGACAGAACAGATGCCGCCAGTAGAGCCGCATTGATGGAGCCAGCTTTCCCAATGGCTAGTGTTCCAACAGGTATGCCAGCGGGCATCTGCACGATAGAAAGCAGACTATCCTGCCCCTTGAGCGTCCGGCTTTCCACGGGCACTCCGAAAACGGGCAGGGTAGTCCATGCAGCACACATCCCCGGGAGATGTGCCGCCCCACCAGCCCCTGCAATAATAACCTTCAAACCACGCTCACGGGCAGTTTTAGCATAATCAGCAAGACGATCCGGGGTGCGATGTGCAGAGACAATGCGGGCCTCATAGGGAATACCCAAAGCTTCCAATTGCTGGCAGCCATGTTTCATGGTTTCCCAATCAGATTGGCTGCCCATAATCACACCCACTATCGGCGTCGGCGAGACATTCATCGTGTTTGGTCTCCCGCTTCCTAGATGCTGGAACCTGTTTCATCATGAGATGAAAAAAGGCTGTTCGGATCAATCTCTTCGTGAAGAGTCTCAAGCGGCTTACCTTCACGGACAAGACGATCATTTGCCGCTTGTACAGCAGCATTCAAATCTGTCTGGGTGCAGAGACCAAGGATGACCGGATCACGAGGTTTGATGTTGGGGCTGTTCCAGTGCTCACGGTTACGGATTTTAGCAATCGTGTCTTTCGTGGTCCCCAGAAGGCGGACGATCTGCGTGTCATTCAACTGAGGGAACTGACGCAAGACAAAAGCAATCGCATCGGGGCGGTCATGTCGCTTAGCAACAGGAGTATAGCGCGCACCTTTGGCACGACGAGCCACGGGATTGGGAGTAGCGATCAGTTTGAGACGAGCGGAAGGATTGGCTTCACAACGCTTAATCTCAGCTTCGGTCAGCTGGTTATTCTTTATGGGATCATAACCGTTGATCCCGCCGCCAACTTCACCATCGGCAATGGCCTGAATCTCCAGCGGATGCATTCCGCAAAAAGTGGCAATTTGATCAAAGGTAAGGCCAGTCTTCTCAATAAGCCAGACGGCGGTCGCTTTCGGCATTAGCGGCAGGGTCATGTCAACGCAGTCCTTTGCAGAGCGATAATATGGTCCGGCATCTGGCAGGGCCCGGGCCACTCTGAAAAAGAATCACCCGCCACCCTGATAAGGGGCGGTGCCTGCGCAATGCACGACATTGCCGCCAAAATGCGCTAGAGAGTATGAGAGGTCAAGAATGAATATCGTAAAATTGAAGGCTTTAAAAAAACCCTCCGCTCCCCGACTAAGGAGAGGGAGGGACTCTACTTCGGGTTTCCCACAGAGTAGACAGATTTTACTTTTTGATATTACCGATACCGGAGAAGCGTTTGTTGAACTTGGCAACCTGCCCCCCTGTATCCAGAATACGCTGAACGCCAGTCCAGGCCGGATGGGTTTTGGGGTCAACGTCCAGACGCAGCTTAGCGCCAGGTTCGCCGTAGCAGGAGCGTGTCTTGTACTCGCTGCCATCAGCCATCACGACCGTGATTTCGTGGTAATCGGGGTGGATGCCGGATTTCATAATATTTCCTGAACCTCATAAAAGAAGCTCCGATACCGACCGGAGCAGACGGAGCCTTCCATAAAGGATTTAGCCTATAAAATAAAGGTTGAGTGTCATTCTTTTTACCGATAGGGCGATTCCTACAAAACCTCATACAGTTTTGCCATAATGAGCTGTATGCTGCGGCAAGGTAGGGTGCTGTATCATAGGCGGCAGAGCATCTGCCAACAGCACCTGTTTCTCCAAATTTTTAGGGAAAGGCTATATGAGCCCTATCAAAACACCTGGCTGGGTGGCTGATTTCCAGAAGTTTATCATGCGTGGCAATGTTGTGGACTTGGCGATCGGTGTGATTGTTGGTGCTGCATTCAGCTCCATCGTCAACAGTGCCGTCAAAGACATCCTAACCCCGATTCTAGGGCTTCTGACTGGAGGAGTAGATTTCAGTAATATCTTCATTACGTTGAAGGGACCGGTCAAGGATACGCTGGCAGAAGCCCAGAAAGTGGGAGCGGTGACCATCAATGTTGGTTTGTTCCTTAACGCTGTCATCCAGTTCCTAATTATTGCCTTCTTCATCTTCTGGATGATGCGCCTCCTTAGTAAGCTTTATCGCAAAGAAGAAGCCCAGCCCGCATCTCCGCCAGCACCTTCTAAGGAAGAAGTGTTGTTGACAGAGATTCGCGATATTCTGGCTGCACGTTCATCTGAAAAATGATCTGCTCTTTCTTTACCAAAGCATTGGGGCGAGGGGGTGTAGCTACCCTCGTTTTAGTGGGAGTGCTTTCTGCCAGCCCTGCGAGGGCAGAAAGTGCCGCTTTTGGTGTGCCTCTGTCTCCCAATGCGCATCTCTATTCGTATTTCATCATTAATGGCATGGCTCGTGGAGCGTTTCTTCTTGGTGAGCTGCACCAGAAGGATATGCCAGCACTGATCCAGATGGATGAAACAACTCGTAAAGCAGTGCTTCATAATCTGGACTCCCAAACGATCCGGTCAGATTTTAGAGCGGAGCAAATATTGACCCGCTATCTTGACCTCATCGTGAAGTAAGAGTTTGTCGGATAAAGACAGCATGGGAAAGGGGGCCTGACGCCCCCTTTTTTTTCATCTGACTATTAGAAAACTTCCTATCAGCCTTCCCGTCGTAGCCGTTTCTGCCCCATCAAAAGCAGAAGCGGAGCTGCAATGAAGATGGATGATGAGGTCCCCACCACGATACCGAACAACATGACCGTGGCAAAACCGGTCAATGTGCTGCCGCCAAACAGTGCCAGAGGCAGAGCGGCGAGGAAGACCGTCATGGATGTTCCCAATGTCCGGTTGAGAGTCTCATTAATGGACAGGTCCAAAAGCTCCCGCAGAGGCATCGTCCGATACTTGCGGAGATTTTCACGGACACGATCATAGACAACCACTTTGTCGTTTGTGGAGTATCCAAGGATGGTGAGGAGAGCTGCCACCATAACGAGGTCGAATTCAAAGCGTGTGACGATCAGAAAACCAATGGTTTTTGTTAGGTCTAGCACAAGTGTGATGACGGCACTCAGGGCAAACTCTCGCTCAAATCGGAACCAGATATAGATGAGAATCATCCCAAGGCTGAATAGAAGTGCCAGAACGCCATCCCGGAACAGCTCGGAAGAGACGGAACCACCCACTGCATCGGCACGCTGAATCTGAACACCGGGAATAGCCTGCACAATGACAGCTCGGACATGATCGACCAGCTTCTGAGTGACATGTTCATCCTCCCCTCCACGAGGAAGGTTGATGGCGATGCGGACATCTTGAGGTGACCCGAAAGACTGCACGGAGGCGGCGTTAATCTGGCCAGCTTTAAGGATGGCTCTCATGTGTGCCGGGTCTTCCGCAGTTGGGGAGTGGGTCTCTACAATGACGCCACCACGAAAATCCAACCCAAGATTCAGGCCGGGTGCAAAAAATAGCACCACCGAGGCGATGGAAAGGAGTGCAGAAACGATCAAACCAGCATGACGGCCACGCATGAAGTGGATTTGTCGGTCATCACGTACGAAACGGAGAAGGGGGCGAGAAAACATGGTTATCAGACCGGCAGTTCCTGTGGACGTTTATGGGCATACCAACGGACAATCAACATGCGAGAAAGTACCAGTGTCGTGAACAGCGTGGTGACAATACCGATGGTGATGGTCAGGGCAAAGTTTCGGACGGCCCCTGTACCGAAGACAAAGAGCATGACATGCGCAAGAAACGCTGTAGCGTTACTGTCGATAATCGTACTCGTTGCCCGCTGGAAACCAGCCTGTAGAGCCTGAAGAGGTTTACGGCCATTCTGGACTTCTTCCCGGATGCGTTCATTGATGAGAATGTTAGCATCCACGGCCATACCAAGGGTCAGCAGAATACCCGCCATACCTGGCAATGTCAGTGTTGCTTCAAACAGCGATAAAATAGCCAGAATCATGACAAGGTTGGCAAAAAGCGCAATATCTGCATACAGACCAAACCGGCCATAGAAGAGCAACATAAACAGCACGACCAGCACAAAGCCGACAACAAGGCTGATAATACCTGCATGGATAGATGCCGCACCTAGGCTTGGTCCAATGCTCCGCTGCTCTACAACGGTAAGCGGGGCGGGGAGCGCACCAGCGCGCAGTAGCAATGCCAGATCAGAAGCTGACCGGGCCGTAAAGCTACCCGTGATAATCCCCTGACCGGCCGTGATGGGGCCATTGATAACAGGGCTTGTTAGGATGCGACCATCCAGCACGATGGCAAATGGCTTACCGACATTCTGCGTCGTAATGCGAGCGAAATCATCAGCCCCCTTATTGTCGAACTTCAGTTCAACAACCCACTGCCCTTCATTCATCGTGGCGGCTGCATCTGTCAGGTTAGCACCGTCAACGTCAATCCGATCTTCCACAGCCATTTCTCCCCGCCCTTCAGGCAGAGGCAGCATGGTTGTACCGGGTCCAGCGTGGGTTGGATCCGGAGAAACGAGGTGGAAGGTCATGCGGGCAGTCGTACCAAGTAATGTCTTGATGCGCTGAGGATCGCTGATCCCGGGGAGTTCCAGTACGATGCGGTCTTCACCTTCACGAGCGATGCTCGGATCAATCGCCCCAGTACTATCGATACGACGACGCACAATCTCAATAGAGCGTGAGACAGCTTCTCGGGCACGGCTGCGGATAGACTCTGGTGTCAGGCTGATAGCAAACCGACCATTTTTCTCGCTAACAGCGAGTTCACCGGGGATTGATGGTGTCAGCCCTTCCAATACTTTCCGATCAGCATCTTTCTCACTGTCTGATCGAGGCGTAACCAGCACGGAAGCCGTAGCGTCATTACGCTCAATGTTACGATACCCAAGGTGAGCAGCAAGTAGCCCCTGGCGGACTTCACCTTCTAACGACTGAAGCCGGTCATGCTGGAGTGTTTTCGTATCCAGCTGCAACAGGAGATAGGAGCCACCTCGCAGATCAAGCCCAAGATGCACCTGATGCCAGGGCAAAGATGATGAGGGGGATTTCATAAAGTTGGGAAGACAGAGGAGGGCACTGATTAGGCAGATGCCCACCACGCCTAACATCCTGAGGCGACTGTAATACAACATAGGGGGTCAGAGAACCTCAAAAGCGTGAAAATGAAGAGGCCAGAACTAATCTCGCAGATAGGGTGCGACCATGCCCGTTCCGGCCTTTTATTGCAACCATTATGCATGGCTGTATGGCGTCTTGCGCAACCATCACCGGGTGCTATGATCTCTCGTATGATAGAGAAACGGCCCCTTAATGTTGCCATTGCAGGCGCAGGCCATTTTGGCCGCTTCCATGCTCTTCAGGCTGCCCGACACAAACGAGAATATCTGGTCGGGCTGTATGACCCTGATCATGAACGGGCTCGGACAGTCGCTCAGGAAACAGGAACAGTCGTTTTTAGAGATTATGAAGAGCTGCTGAAACAATGTGATGCTGTTCTCATCGCCTCTCCCGCTGAGACGCATTACCGTCTAGCACGACAAGCCCTAGAAGCTGGACGACATGTGATGGTTGAGAAGCCTCTTGCTTCCACAAAGACGGAGGGGGAGGCGTTGGTCCGTTATGCCGAGGAACAAGGCTGCATTCTTCAGGTTGGACATTTATTGCGCTATTCCGCCGAGCATCAGGCTATCAGTACCCGCATAAAACATCCTCTTTATATCGAGGCTACCAGAATTGCCCCTTATAAAGAGCGAGGAACGGATGTGTCTGTCGTGCTGGATTTAATGATTCATGATCTTGATTTCATTCTGTCCCTTGTGGATAGCCCCATCCTGCACATTGATGCCATGGGGGCTGCTGTTTCCAGCACTCATGAAGACATCGCTAATGCCCGTGTCCGCTTTGAAAATGGTTGCGTTGCTTCCATTACGGCCAGTCGTATTTCTTTCAAGACCGAACGAAAAATGCGCCTCTTCGCACAAGAGGGCTATCTTTCGGCAGATTTTATGAGCCGAAAACTGACCTTCATAAACCGTGATGAGGGCATCCCTTTACCGAGCAGTAATGGTTTTAAACGGCAGAGCCTTCATTGGAAAGAACACGACAACCTTGCTGCCGAACATGATGCTTTTGTTGCATCTTGTTTAGATGGGACTCCCGTGGTGGTGGATGGTAGAGCTGGGCTAAGAGCTCTTGACGCCGCACTGAGAGTTGGAGAAGAGATACAGGCTGCCCAGGGTCTGATCCGGCGTGCGGGCTTGATTGACTGACCGGGTCACTGCCTCATGCTTGCTTGTATTATGGAGAAACAATTCTCATGGATGTGACCGACTATACTCAGCAGCTTAATGCGATCAATCCGTACCTTAGCCTGTTGATTTTTGTTATTCTCGTACTTTCCATGCTGGCACTGTATTTCTTGCCCAGCATCATCGCTATCATGCGGCAACACCCGCAAAAGTGGCTGCTCATCGCCTTGAACGTGTTTGCGGGATGGACCGGTTTTTTCTGGATTGGTCTGCTTATCTGGTCGCTCTGGCCAAAGGAAAAGTTGATTGCTTTTCAGAATGGGCAGGGTTGGGGCCCCTATCAGGCACATGATCAGACGCAGTCTTTTAACGGCTCTGCCTACACGACTGCATCTCCCGCTGAAACGCTCGCACAGCTTGCTCGGATGAGGGATCAAGGGATGCTCACAGAAGATGAATTCACCAAAGCAAAAGAACGGCTAATCAATCGCCTGTAAGATACATCATTGCTTCAGCCCGACCCGAGCTGTCAGGCTGAAGCAGCACTGTCGAAGTCAGCCTCCAAGCTCTTCTCGTTTACTTTCCAGCTCAACCCAACGTTCCTCAGCAAGACTTAACTTCTGTTCGGTCTCTGCCAGAGCGGCCGTAATCTTCTCGAAGCGGACAGGGTCCCGGGTATAAAGTTCTGGGTCGGCCAGAGCTTTCCGGCAAAGCGTCGCATCTTTCTCGAGTTTCTCGAGCTTTTCCGGTAGCTGGTCCAATTCCCGCTGTTCCTTGTAGCTCAACTTGACTACGCTCTTCTCGGGACGAGAGGGAGGTGAGCTTTTTGCGTCTGGGGATGAGGTTGTATCTTTCTGCTGCCTCTCCGCAGGTAGCTGTCCCCGGCGTTGTGCCAGCATGTCCGAATAGCCACCAGCATACTCAATCCAGCGACCATTACCTTCTGCCACCAAAGTAGAGGTTGCCAATCTATCCAGAAAATCACGGTCATGGCTGACAAGCAGTACTGTGCCAGCGTAGTCACCCAACATATCTTGCAGTAGGTCCAGCGTTTCAAGGTCCAGATCGTTTGTTGGCTCATCCAGCACCAGCAGATTGGAAGGACGAGCAAGAGCTGCCGCCAGAGCCAACCGCCCACGCTCACCCCCTGACAGGTGGCTGACTGGTGTGCGTGCCTGTTCCGGTCGAAAGAGAAAGTCCTTCATGTAGCCGATAACATGACGTTTCTCTGTGCCAACCTGCACCATCTCACCATGCCCGTCCGTCAGAAAGTTGGCGACACTCTGATTTCCATCAAGAGCACTGCGCTGCTGGTCTAGTGTGACCATCTGAATGGATGGGCTGCGTTTAATCTCTCCCGTCTGTGGCTCCATATCGCCTATAAGAAGACGTAAGAGGGTTGTTTTCCCTGCGCCATTAGCACCGCAAATGCCCAGCCGGTCCCCCTTGGTAACCTTGAGTGTTAAATCAGAGATGAGGGGACGTTCGGGATAGGCCCAACTAATGGCTTCGGCAGCCATGACAATCTTGCTGGTATTTTCTGCTTCACTGGCTTCCAGCTTCAGAGTGCCCCTCTGACGAGAGGCTACATCACGTCGCTCTGCTCTTAGGGCTGCCAATTCGGCAACACGCCGTACATTCCGTTTCCGCCGAGCCGTAACGCCATACCGCATCCAGTCTTCTTCACGGGCAATCTGCCGGTCCAACTTATGTGCCGCCCGTTCGGCAAGTTCTATCTGCTCATCCCGCCATGATTCGAAATGGGCAAAGCTGGCATCGAGTCTCTGCGTTGACCCCTGATCCAGCCAAATGACGGCCTTGCATAAGGTTTCCAGAAAGCGACGGTCATGGCTGATAATGATCATTCCAGCCCCTGAAGCCAGAAGTTCCCGCTCTAGCCAAGCAATGCAGGGGAGGTCCAGATGGTTGGTTGGCTCATCCAGTAGGAGGAGGTCTGGTTCAGTCGCTAAGGCACGAGCCAGGGCACTCCGACGTGCTTCGCCCCCGGAGAGGCTGGCACATTTTTCATTGCCACTCATGCCCAGCTCGCTCAGCATGGCACGGGCTCGGTAATGTGTCGTTTCGTCTAGATCAGCCGTGACGTAATTAAAAACTGTGTCCCAAACGGACAGATCAGGTTCCTGAGGCAGGTAATGCACTTTCAGGCCGGGCTGTAGAAAACGCTCCCCGCTATCAGCCTCCAGTTCTCCCGCTGCAATACGGAGCAGAGTGGACTTGCCAGAGCCATTACGCCCGACAAGACAGAGCCGCTCACCCGGTTGTACGGAGAGTGTGGCACCATCCAATAGGGGACGACCGCCCAGTGTGTATGAAATGTTCTGTAAATTGAGAATTGGTGCAGACATGTGCCTGATGTGCGGAAAACTGAACAGATTTGCAATACGAAACAGGTAAAGAGATGTAAGAAAGATTTTTCCGATAGAAAACTTTTACACTGTCTGTTTCTATTTCTCTGTCTTCGCCTGTATATATCCCCGCATGAAGGCAGACAAGAAGATGCTAAAAAGCTGGGTACGGCAGCAGAATAGCGCCAATCGCTCAGCTACTATGATGATGGCTCTGACAGGGATGTGCAACGTCCTTGCCGGAATGGTTCTGGTATGGAGCCTTGCTTCCATTCTGGCGGAACTGCTGGCAGGCGGGCAGGGAGTCCCCCCTCGTTGGCTGGTCCTCTTCGTTCTTGCTTCTGTTCTCCGTGTCATTCTGGGCTATGTGCAGGAGCAGCTGGCTATTTCCAGTGGCGAGAAGGCTCGTAAACGCCTGCGGCGTGAACTGCTCGCCCGCTTCTTTACACAGGGGCCTGCGCTATTGCGTCACCAGCATAGTGCAGCACTAGCTTCTCTCCTGACAGATCGTATCGAGGCACTGGAAGGATATTTTGCCCGCTGGTTGCCCGCTTCAGCCCTCTGGGTAGTAGCCCAATGGTCCGTTGTGTTGGTTGTCTTCTGGCAGAATCACCGTGCCGGTTTCATTCTGGGAGGATGCTGTCTTTTTCTCCCAGTTTTTCAGGCTGTGTTTGGCATTGCTACGGCTATTGCTTCACGCCGTCAGCTTTTAGCACTTAACCGTCTTCAGGTCCGTTTCCTTGATCGTATCCGTGGCATCGCCACCATCGTACTTTCAGGCAATACGGAAAAAGATGCCCAGAACCTCGGTCACGCCGCCAATGAGCTACGTCAGCGAACCATGAAAGTGCTGCGTATAGCGTTTTTGACGTCAGCTTCCACCGATATTGCCATGATTGTCGCATTGGTCTGGATCGTGATCGATCAACGCCACGGCCTATTGCATGGCGGCTCTATCCCGCAGACAACCAGCATTCTGTTTGCTGTCCTTATGGTACCAGAAGCTTTTGCACCCTTCAGGGCTCTTTCTGCGGCCTATCAAGACAGAGCGCAGATCACTAATAGCGGTGAAGCCGTCCAGAAACTGCCGCTTCTGCCTGAAGTAACGGTGAAGGAAGCCGCTACCAGCCTGATTCCGGAGCGAACGGATAAGGGCATTGAACTGGATGTACGAAATGTTTCCTACCAGTGGGTAGAAGATCACCCGTTAGCATTGGATAATATTTCCTTCCATCTCAAAGCTGGCGATGTTGCCCTTCTGACCGGTCCATCCGGTGCCGGGAAATCAACGCTCATAGAAATGCTTTTAGGATTCATTCGTCCACTTGAAGGGAGTATCCTTCTCGGTGGTGCGGATCTCCAGACGTTGCAGCCGTCCGACGTGACACGTCAGATCAGTTGGATTGGTCAGAAGCCAATTATTTTCGCTGGAACTCTCCGTGAGAACATCATGTTTGCAGCACCAGGGGCTTCGGAAGCACAACTTCAAGAAGCTCTGGAAGCTTCTGCCGTCAAGGATTATCTAGCTATTCTGCCTGATGGGCTAGAAACAAAATTGGGTGAGGGGGGCTATGGCCTTTCTGGGGGACAGGCACAGCGTATCACTATTGCCAGAGCTTTCCTGAAAGATGCGCCTCTACTCATCATGGATGAACCAACAGCTCATCTCGACCCTGCTACAGAACAGGAAATACTTGTTTCTCTCCGGCGCCTTCTAAAGGGGCGCACAGCTCTGATCTCCACTCATTCTTCCCAGTTCCACGATATCGGCGAGACCGTGCATCTCTCTATCGAAAAAGGACGGGTCACGGAACAGGAGATACTGTAATGAAACAGTTGCAGCCATTATGGAATATATGGAAAGCTCGTGGAGGCCGTCTACTTGTAGGGCTGCTTCTGGCTGAACTCTCTGTCTGTGCCGTTTTTCTCCTCATGGGGCAGACAGGTTCCCGCCTTGGGTTGATTGCCGTTGGTGGAGTTGTTGCATTCGGCATCCTTAGATTTGCCGGTGCATCCCGCATTATCCTGCGCTATTTGGAGCGTCTAGCAACGCATGATGCCACCTTCCGGGTTTTGGCTGATATTCGCCTCTGGTTCTATAGAAGCCTTGCCAAGGGAGCCGCAGCTGGACTGGGCTTCCGCCGTTCTGGTGACCTGCTATCTCGTCTGGTTGCTGATGTGCAGAGTCTGGATAGCCTGTACCTGCGTATTCTGGTTCCTCTGGCAACCTCCCTTTTCAGCCTATGCATCATCCTCTGGGTTTGCCTGAAAGGAAGCATCCTGCTGGCACTCAGCATAGGAATCATTTTCTGTCTGGTTGCTTTTGCCTTACCTGCCCTCATGGCAAAAATTTCCTATCGCTGGGGGCCAGAACTCCAGAGAACACAGGCCGAAATGAACAATCAGGCCCTTGATCTCGTAGGCGGTATGCGTGAACTGCGAATTTTCGGGCAGGAACATGCAGCTACTGAGCGTTTTCTCGCCGCTGAAAATGCTTTCTACGAAACGCAGCGTCGACAAGGACGTGCTATGGCGCACGTTCATGCACTGTCTCTATTGCTGACCCGTTTGGGTGTCGTGCTTGCTTTAGCTGGATGTGCCGGTTTCTTCTTCCCGAAGGAACAGGCAGTCATGGGCATTACCATTCTGTTCGTGGTCATGACGGCCCTTGATAATATTGTGGACCTGCCAAGAGCTGGCTTGCTGTTTGGGCGTATTCGCCATGCGGCGGAGCGTGTGGTGGAGGCCACAGCCATTCCTGCCGGGGTGCCGACAGAAGGAACGGAGCTTGCGCCCAGCGGGCATGAAATTGAAGGGCGAAACATCACCTTCGGCTGGGCTCCGGATAAAATGATTTTGAAAGATGTCAATTTCAGAATCAGAGAAGGGGAAAGAGCAGCACTGATCGGACCTTCTGGTGCGGGGAAGTCCAGCCTTGCAGCTCTACTGCTCAAAGTCGTGGCCCCTCAGGAGGGAAGCATCACTCTGGGAGGACAAGATATCGCCTCCATCCAAACTGAATCCCTGCGGAACAAAGTGGCATGGCTCTCACAGGCCAGTCATCTTTTTGATGATACAATCCGCTCCAACCTTTTGCTGGGGCGGGATGGTATCTCCGAAGAAACCATATGGGCGGCTCTTGAGCAGGCCCAGATTGCCGAATTTGTGCGTTCCTTACCCGATGGGCTGGATAGCTGGATTGGTGAGAACGGGTCTCGCATATCTGGAGGGCAGGGGCGTCGTATTGCTCTAGCCCGCGTCCTGCTCTCCAATGCTCCAGTCCTGATCCTTGATGAACCCGGCACCGGGCTTGATCTTGAGACAGAACGTGCCTTTCTAGCGACACTTAATCAGCTGGACCGCTCCCGCACTATCCTGCTGATTACTCATCGCCTTACGGGGGTGGAGCAGCTTGATCACCTCTGGACGATTCAGAATGGGACTCTAATTTCCCACTCTCTCTGAGAGGACAGTACATTTTTGCTGTCATTGATAGCTGGGCTATATTGACCATAGGGTAAAGCACGGGCAGTTAAAGATGAGATTGTTATCGTTGATGAGAAAAGGGACTCCCATGAAGAAGGTTTCTACTTTCATGCGCCGTCTTGTTCCCGTGGGGGCAACCTCCCTCATGGTAGCTGGACTTCTGGCTGGCTGCGTGTCGCACCCACCACGGAATGATTATGTCATCTTCTTTGATACAGAATCTGTAACACTTACCCCCACAGGGGAGGCTATCATCGCCAGTGCTGTTGATGCAGCACATAAGCGTCATATCTCACATATTACCGTTGCTGGGTCTGCTGGAAAAACCGGCGATGCGGATGTGCTGAAGAGAGTGGCTGATGCCCGAGCTGATGCCGTGATTGATGTACTGGTGCAAGATGGCATCAAGCGTGAGGATATCCACAAGGAAACCTTTGTGCCAACAGATGTTGAAAATTCACGCGTTGCATTCCGTCGTGTCACGGTTCATCTGGGCGACCATTGATCCAGCAGCATGATCAACGTGACGGGGAGCTTTACGAAGGAATAGGCAACCCGATCGACCATTTCCCCCGTCACGTTGGCGAATCTCCTGAAGAAGTCCTTCACCGTGTTTTTGGCTTTGAAGCTTTTCGGGGGCTTCAGGAAAGTGCAGTTCAAGCTGTTATGAATCATGAGGATGTCCTCATCCTCATGCCTACAGGGGGCGGGAAAAGCTTGTGCTATCAAGTACCCGCCCTCTGCCGTAAAGGGGTGGGGCTTGTCATTTCCCCTCTGATCGCCTTGATGGAAGATCAGGTTGCCGGGTTAAGGCAGCTGGGAGTGAGAGCAGCAGCACTCCATTCCGAAATGGAGTATCAAGATCAACAAACCGTCAGGGAAGATCTGCTCTGCGATCAACTCGATCTTCTTTACATTTCGCCAGAACGGCTATTAACGCCCTACAGCCTCAACTTGCTGAAGCGGTGCAACCTCTCACTCATTGCTATTGATGAGGCGCATTGCGTCTCCGCTTGGGGGCATGATTTCCGACCAGAATATAGGGAACTGGCGAATCTAAAAGAGCTGTTTCCCAATGTTCCCCGCATTGCTCTAACGGCTACGGCAGACCCACGTACACGGAGTGACATACTCTCTGCACTGGACATGCCGCACGCTCGCATTCTCATGGGGAGTTTTCACAGGAACAATTTGTTCCTTCAGGCACAACCGAAATTATCCGAAACACGGCAAGTTCTGGATGCTTTGAGCCGTCACATGGGGCAGGGGGCAGCCATTGTCTATTGTGGCAGCAGAAAGAAAACAGAATCACTGGCACGACAACTTCGTGAAAAGGGCTATACGGCTTTCCCATTCCATGCTGGCATGTCCCCTGCAGACAAGAAAAATGTTCTGCTAAGGTTTCGCTCTGGCGAACCGATGGTTGTAGCGGCCACCATTGCCTTTGGTATGGGAATAGACCGCCCCGACGTCCGTACTGTCATTCATCTGGATATGCCCACCTCACCAGAGGGATATTACCAGCAAATAGGCCGTGCTGGGCGTGATGGTGAACCTTCACATACGCTCCTACTTTATAGCGGGGAAGGTGTTGCCAGAGCCCGTTATTGGCTTGAAGAAGCACAGGTCCCTGAGAGTGAGAAACGGGCTATGCAGGGGCGGCTGGAAAGCATGATTTCCCTGACAGAAACAACAGGCTGCCGGACACAGGCCGTTCTGGCCTGTTTTGGGGAGGCTCTGCATGAACCGTGCGGGCATTGTGATAACTGTTTGCATCCTCCTTCCACTTTCGATGCAACTGAAGCCGCACAAAAGGTTCTTTCCACTATCTACCGGACAGGGGAGCGATTTGGGGCTGTGCAGCTTATTGCCGTTCTTAAGGGGAAAATGACTGAAGCGGTGGAACGTCACGCCCTTCAGCATCTTTCAGTCTTTGGCATCGGTAAAGATAGGACGGATGTCTGGTGGCGTATGGTTATTCGGCAGCTCATAGCCCGTGGTGCCATTGGCATGGTGGGAGATCATGGCGGGCTGGGGCTGAAACGAGGAACAGCTCGCCCTATTCTGCGAGGCGATGTTGCTATCAGTCTGAGAGAAGATGCAACATTGCGGCATCTAGCCAACATGGGAGGTGCTGCTCAAGGGGATCCCTCTGAAGAACTCTCAGATGAAGAACATCGTCATTTTCTGGCACTGAAAATGTGGCGGCGAGAAGAAGCCTACCAGCAGGAAATCCCACCTTACATTATTTTCCGTGATGCTACATTGCGGGAGATCGTCCGGGTCCGCCCTGCCAGTAGGCAAGAGCTAGGCGAAATACGAGGCGTGGGACAGAGCAAAATTGACCGTTACGGTGATGCCGTTTTGGCTATCCTTCAGGAAACCCCCTGAGGGCTTGAGCCTTCAGGGGCCGACATGTTTCTCTTCCACGATGGGTTGCATGGTGAAAGAGGCCGTTACATCTCCAACATCCTGAAAATGGAACGTGAAATCCAGTTTGTTGCCAGGCTGGTAAGGCACTTTCACCCCATGACAAATCAGGTGATAGCCACTTATGGGGAAGACGAGCGTTCCTTCATGAGGAATGGCCATACGCTGAAAGATATCATAAGTCTGCTGGGGAGACTGAATCGCTACCTGACTACTCCGGTTTGATGTAACAGAATTGCAGCCCGGGGAGGTAATGCCACGAAGCAGCATGTCCGTTACACCATGATTTGTCAGCGAGAATGTGCCGAAAAGGAAAGGAGCTTCTTTATAGCGCGTGTGCAGGGCTGCATCACTAATGGTGATGCTCTTGATCGAAACTGGCGGAGGCGCTGCATCAGTATCTGCTGCGATGGCATATCCCATACCCTGACTGACCAAAAAAGCAGCCACTGTCAGGGTATTACGTATCATCCTATCCATTATTCCTGCTCCCGCTTTCAGATTGAGGAAAATACCGGGCAACCATAAAGAAAAAAGCCCTTTCATATTCCTCAGTGCTGTCATTTCCGATAGACTGCACGCCATGCTGGGTCAAGGAAGACCCTGCTCTGGTTGCTTTTCGGATTATGCCATGTACTGCCCTTTTTGTGGAAATCAGGAAACGCAGGTGAAGGATAGCCGCTCGGCAGAGGATGGTACTGCTATCCGTCGCCGCCGTGTTTGCTGTGCCTGTACCCAGCGTTTTACCACCATCGAGCGTGTACAGCTGCGTGAATTGACCGTCATCAAGACAGACGGTCGGCGTATTCCATTCGATCGTGATAAGCTGGCCCGATCCATTCGCATCGCCTTGCGGAAACGGCCAGTCGATGATGTGAGGCAGGAACGTTTATTGAACGGGCTTGTCCGACAGCTGGAATCATCTGGTGAACAGGAAATCCCATCCTACAGGATTGGAGAACTCGTCATGGATGCACTACGTGACATCGATGGCGTGGCTTATGTCCGTTTTGCCAGTGTTTATAAAGATTTTCGGGAGATTGAGGCATTCTCCAAAATCCTTGTTGATATGAACATGGAAAAGCCTTCCAATCCCCCCTCTCAGGAGACCCCATGACTGAACCGTCATCCGCTATACCCCGTAAACGCAGTCGGACCATTGCCCGCATGGCGGCAACTCAGGCCCTGTATCAGTGTGAACAAACCGGGGCCAATCCTGAAAGTGTCATCATGGAGTTTATCAGGCACCGGCATATCGCTCCCACAGCCAGCTTCGAAGATGGGCATATCCCTGATGCCGACCTGAATCTGTTGGAAGAGATTGTCCGTAATGCTGTTCTGAAACAGGATGTGATTGACAGCACATTGGTGAGCCTACTGCCGGAAAGCTGGCCAATGGACCGGCTTGATCCGGTTTTACGTGCCCTGTTACGGACCGCCATTGGCGAGATGATGGCAGGTCTACCTGCCCAGATCGCCATCAATGAATATCTAGACGTTGCCCACGGTTTCTTTAGCGGTGATGCTCCGAAGATGGTTAATGGTATCCTAGACAGGTTCGCTCGCCAGCAGGGCGGAGAGCAGAACGCACGATAAGGCGGCACTCAGTGGGAGAGTTTGATTTCATTGCCCAGCATTTCCGGCCACTTGCTGGTCGGGGTGCTATGGAACTTCGTAATGATGGGGCAACAATGGCCCTCCCAGCGGGAGAGGAGCTTGTCCTTTCCAGCGATACCATGGTTGAGGGGCTGCATTTCCTCCCGGATGATCCGGCGGACACCGTGGCTCGGAAGTTGCTGCGCTGCAACCTCTCTGATCTCGCAGCTATGGGGGCTCGCCCACGGCATTATATGCTAAATGTTAGTGTCCCGGCTGGTCGGCATTATGATGAAAACTGGTTTACAAAGTTCGCCTCTGGTCTGGCGGCGGATCAAAAACAGTATGACATCTCCTTACTAGGAGGCGATACAACCGGCAGCCCATCGCCTTTAATGTTGAATGTCACTATTCTCGGTTCTGTCCGTCAGGGTGAAGTTCTACGGCGTGACGGTGCCCAGCCGGGAGATGGTGTCTGGGTAACTGGTAGCCTTGGCCGGGCTGCACTGGGATTGCAGGTCCGTCTAGGAAAACTGGATGGTGGCGAGGCTTCTCTTGTAGAGGCATACCGCATACCAACACCCCGTGTTGGCCTGTCCCTCTATGGCATAGTCAGTGCAGCTATGGATATATCAGATGGTCTAGTGCAGGATTGCGGACATATTGCCGAAGAGTCCGGTGTCGCCATCACACTCTTTGAAGAAAAACTGCCTTTCACGTCTGAAGTGATGGCTCACATGGCCACACATCGGGAGATGATTCTTCTTGGAGGCGATGATTATGAGTTGCTCATGACATGCCCGCCCACTCAGGAAGACGCTTTACAGGTCCATTGTAGAGAGCATAATGTCCCACTCACCAAAGTGGGAACTGTGACGGAAGGGCAGGGCGTAACCATGCTGGATAAGCAGCAACAGACCATCAGTTTCTCACGGACAGGCTGGCAGCACTTTTAATGACCAAGTCTGACCTCTTATTATAAAGTGGTCAGGTAAGGCTACCCTTCTTTTCGAGCAAATTCAGGCAAGAAGGGTCTTTTCGTAAAGACGATGCGTCTTGTGGGGATGTGGGACAAGAGATTCGGCTAGATTCCTCATGCCAACATCGCTTTCCAGAACCCATCCCAATTCAACCCATTTGTAGGGTAACGTATTCCCCCGGCGCATCAGTTCTACGATGGCCAGAGAGGGAAGAAGCGATCCGAGCATCGTTCCGCGCATTTTGCTGGAAACACCAAGCAGAATAACACGAGCAGAATGGAACCGATGTGTCGCCAGTCGATACCCGAGGCGTACCCAACCAAGCGGTGAGGGCGCACCACCCAAATCCCCCGCAATATCGTAAAGATTGGGAAGAACCATCGCCATGGCGACAGGCTCACCATTCTGGTCGATCTGAACATAATGTTCGGGGCGCAGAAGCGGCTTGATCTGCTCAATCATCGCCGTCATCTCGTAATCCTGCATGGGTACAAAATTATATTTATGCGACCATGCGTCATTATACAGCTTCCGCAGCACTTCTCCCTGAGCAGTGATCTCTTTTTTGGAGAGGTTACGGGTGGTTATCGTGCTGAGCCGTCCTTCGCCGAGTCTCATATTGCCAGGAACTCGGAAACGCTCTTCCATGCTGCCATCCAGTTCCAGCCGGTAGCTCAGTAGGTCCTGAGCCTTTTCATATCCGCACTGGCGAATGAGAGCATCCAAACCTTTAGGGTGCCACGGAATGGCGATCATGGGGGCAGAGCGTTGCCCTTCAACCATGGTACCAGTCTCCGCATTTCCGCTCAGCGTGACAGGTCCGCGCACCTTGGAAATCTGCCGTTTTTTAAGCCATTCTTCAACAGCCTGTAGAAGGGCTGAAACGACCTCCATTTTAGGAATAGCATCAAGCGCACCAAACTGCCCGATAACTTCCTGCCAATGCTCAATTGCCTTATGATCGACGATAGCAGCGATTCGTCCAACGGGACGATTTCCATGCCAAGCTAGGAAATACTGTATCTCCGCATGGCGGAAAACCGGTGACTCTTTGGGACTGAGCAAATGTCTCTGCTCCATGTCCAATGGAGGGACGAAGCCCTCCATTCCTTTATAGATATGGCGTGGAAGTGTGATAAAACGACGTAAATCTCCCCGTGTGGTCACGGGACGAACATCGACCTTGGCAGACTGAGAGTTTGGCGCTTCACATTGCATAGCAATGGCTATACTCGTACACGAGCCTTCCCGCTAGAGGGCAAAAATGAAAGGGGCTTCATGTCCAGACCAGAAAAAAACTCAACGATGCCTCGGCATCACATCCTCATAACTGGTGCTTCCAGCGGCATTGGGGCGGCTCTTGCGGAATATTATGCCCGTCCCGGTGTGCATCTGACACTATGGGGACGGAGTGAAGAACGGCTGGAAAAAACGGCGTTCGTAGCACGTACGAAAGGAGCCAGTGTAGACACGCTCAGCATTGATCTGACAAAGGCTGACGACGCCCTAAAAGCTCTAGCCGAAGCAGATGATGCTCTGTCTATTGATATTCTGATCCTTTCGGCAGGTATGGCGGATATCCGGCCTCATAATGCTCTGGCCGAATCAGCAGAAACAGCCCTCAGAATGTCCATGGTCAATTTTGCCACACCGGTTGCCATGGCTACCGAAATGGCCAATCGCATGGCCGCTCGTCGGCATGGGCGCATTGCCCTGATGGGGTCTGTGGCATCCTTCCATGATCTACCTCTGGCAACGGTCTATAGCGGCTCCAAGGCGGGGATCGGTCGGTTTAGCACCGCTCTTCAGGCTGCCATGACGCCTTATAACGTCCGTGTCTGTCTGATTGCTCCAGGTTTTGTGGATACCCCTATGAGCCAGCGTCTGGATGGTGAGCAAGCCTTCCTTGTGCCGGTAGATAAAGCAGCCCGCAAGATTGCCCGCTGCATCAATCAGGGCAAGGGGGTGCTAGTATTCCCTTGGGTGTTTCAGCTCACTCGCCTTTTGGAAATGGTCCTACCACGACCAATCGCACATCGTATTCTGCGACGTTTGGATGTCATGCAGCATCCTGAAAATGAAAATACGACTAAAGGCTGATCACGAAGGACCTTCTGGCTGGGTGCTTGCAGACATGGTAGCGGCGTGGGAAAAGGGGCAACACATCTCTCTGCGTACTGAAGGAATAGACGTATGAAGGAAATTGTTGCCGTTGATATCGGCGGAACTCACGCTCGCTTTGCCATCGCCAAGATCAAGGATGGCCATGTAGTCTCTCTCGGAGAGGCGACAACGCTGAAATGTGCAGAACATGCTTCCCTTGCGTTAGCGTGGGAAGCATTTGGTCGCTCATTAGGGAGGCCTATCCCGCGGGAGGCAGGCATTGCTGTAGCCTGTCCGATTAGCGGTGAAATCCTGAAGATGACCAACAATCCATGGATCATCCAGCCTGCCCAGCTTGGCAGCCGTTTGAAACTGGATGACTTTGCTCTGGTGAATGATTTTGGAGCGATCGGTCATGCTGTGGCTCAGGTTGGCCCAGAATACATGAATCATCTGTGTGGACCGGATGTTGATCTTCCTACTAAAGGAACCATCACCATTCTGGGCCCGGGAACAGGGCTGGGGGTTGCGACTCTCTTACGAGGTGAGAACGGCTATCATGTGATCGAAACGGAGGGAGGACATATGGACTTCTCTCCACTAGATGCTGTTGAAGACCATATCTTACGGGCTCTGCGGGACCGTTTCCGCCGTGTTTCGGTTGAACGAATCGTTTCTGGCCCCGGCCTGACAAACCTGTATGAGGTTATTGCAGAGCTTCAGGATCGCCCCATTACCATTAAAGACAACCGTGCCCTTTGGACCACGGCGATGGAAGGGACTGACACTCTGGCCGCTGCTGCTCTAGAACGCTTCTTCCTAAGTCTTGGTGCTGTGGCTGGAGACCTTGCTCTTGCTCACGGGGCGCATGGTGTTGTTGTGGCTGGTGGCTTGGGTCAGCGTTTGGCCCATATCCTGCCACACTCCGGTTTCTCCGAGCGTTTCATCGCCAAAGGTCGCTTTGAAACTATGATGAGTGAAATGCCGGTGAAGATCATCACCCATCCGCAACCGGGTCTGTACGGTGCTGCTGCTGCGTATGCTAGCAAGGCGGCACGCGCAGAATCAGCCATAGGTTGATCCGACAATAAAAGAGGCCACTCATCAACACAGCGGATGAGTGGCCTCTTTCGTGGTGATAATAGGGAATAAAAACGACACAGCCGTTACCCCCAAAATGTTGGGATACACTGAGAGAAACAGGACGGCTGACACCCTGAGAATGGCAGTTTCTCAAGGTATAGAAGACATATAAAAATGTAAGGAGAAGCACACTGGAGGTCTGGGCGGGAATCGAACCCACATACGCGGATTTGCAGTCCGATGCATAGCCATTCTGCCACCAGACCTCAGGTGTGCCCCCTTAATAAAGGTTATTACTCACAGGTCAATAGGGGAAAATGATATGTGTCATTTTTCTCTTATTTTCAGTGAGGTTCTCCCTTATAGTCCCCTTTGGCAACTTTTTAGAAACAGACAGTCAGATCGGCAGATCCACAAACATGAAACGCGCGTCCCATTTTTTTTCAAAAATCCGGAAATCAATGCAGACGGGGATGAGCCTGTGTGTCGGTGCAGGGCTACTGTACCAAAATGGTTTTGCCCAAACTGCCGTTACAAATCCTAATGGCAATCCGGAATTCATACCGCATACTCTTAAAGAAGCACTTTCTCTGGCTTATTTGACCAATCCACAATTAAGAGAAGCCAGAGCGCAGCTGCGAGCTGTGGATGAACAGATGTCCGCAGCAGAAGCGGGATGGCGGCCCAACATTACCGCTAGCGGTGCTTTAACCTATTACAAAGGGTCCAGCAGCTATACGCAGCAGACCACTATTAACGGTCGCACAATTAGAATTCCCAATGTTCAGCGTTATAATAGTGGCGGCTATAATACGACGGTCTCGTTAACGCAGCCTATCTATCAGGGGGGTAGAACCGTTGCGAGTGTCCACATGGCCAAAAACCAGATATTTGCCCAAAGAGCACGGCTAATCGAGACAGAGCAAGAGGTGCTGTACAGTGCCATGAATGCTTATGTCCGGCTAGTTGCTAATCTGCAGCTCCTACAGGTTAGTATCAATAACGAACGTGCCCTGAGAGAACAGCTAGATGCAGCAAATAGACGGTTTCGTCTTGGAGAACTGAGCCGGACAGACGTAGCGCAGGCGCAGGGTGCTCTTGCAACAGCAACAGCTGACCTTCACCAGACAGAAGGTGCCGTGCAAGCTGCGCAAGCCAGTTACCTTCAAGCTGTGGGAGTGCCAGCTCCGCCAAATCTTGTACCCCCTCAGCCTCTAGCCCTGCCGGTTCGTACGGAACAAGAAGCTGTAGCGGAGGCCATGCGCAATAATCCTAATGTTATTGCCGCACTTTTTAATGAAGCTCAGCAGAAGGACAATATTTCTGTCCAGATGTCGGCCATCCTGCCGAAGATTTCCGCCGGGATTGCTTATCAGCGTTCAAAGGATCAGGGGCAAGATAACTCACTGCAAGATAACAAATATGCAACACTCAATCTTCAGGTGCCTCTTTACCAGGGAGGAAGCGAGTATGCTGCGGTCCGTCAGGCCCGTCAGACAGCGGTTGCAGCCCGCAATGAGGTGGATGTTCAGCGTAGAACTGCCTTAGAACAGACATCTGAAAGCTGGCAGCTATATATGTCGATCAAAGAAACACTCCGCAGCCATCAGATTGCCGTCTCTTCCAATGCGGCGGCTCTTGCCGGAGTGGAGCGACAGGCTCTAGTTGGGACTGCTACAACACTTTCAGTTCTCCAGCAGCAGGAAACATTGTTACAATCCCAACGGGCTCTTATCCAGAGTGTAACGTCTCTGGTCACGTCGTCTTACGACATCGCCCGTGCTATGGGTCACTTGACTGCCATAGACCTGAAGCTGAACGTCCCACTCTATGATGAAAAAGCCTATTATCGTGCCGTCAAGAACCGCCTCTGGGGTGTTGGAGACTATCAGACGGACCAGCCTGGCCGGTAAAGGGCAGATGAGTTTTTCGTCCCTGCCTATCGGCAAGTTTTCACGCCGGTGATATGAACAGCACCACCTAACACGATAGATCAATATCCGGGAAACCATGTCCGAACAGAACGCAAGCACTTCTTTGGCCCCCTCCACTCTGGAAAAAGCCTTCACTCCCGCCGACTACGAAAAGACACTTTATGCTGCTTGGGAAGAGGCCGGAACATTCGAAGCAAATCCCGAGAAAGGCGGCGCGCCTTATTCCATCATGTTCCCACCGCCGAACGTCACAGGGACATTACATCTCGGGCACGCTCTGACCTTCACTCTCCAGGATATCCTGATTCGTTGGCAGAGAGAGAAGGGGGCTAACGTCCTTTGGCAGCCTGGAACAGATCATGCCGGCATCGCCACACAAATGGTTGTGGAACGGGCTTTGGACAAAGAGGGCATCAACCGTAAGGAGCTTGGCCGCCCCGGCTTCATTGATCGTGTCTGGGAATGGAAAAATGAATATGGTGGCACGATCATCAAGCAGCTACGCCGTCTCGGGGCCTCTGCTGATTGGACACGTGAACGCTTCACTATGGATGAGGGGCTATCCCGTGCTGTCCGTAAGGTGTTTGTCCAACTTCATAAAGAGGGGCTGATCTATCGGGACCGCCGCCTAGTTAACTGGGATCCGGTGTTCCGTTCTGCCATCTCAGACCTTGAGGTGGAGAACAAAGAAACCAAGGGTTCAATGTGGCATATCCGTTACCCTTTGGAAAACGGTAAGACCATCACGATCGCCACAACCCGACCTGAAACCATGCTGGGTGACGTCGCTGTTGCCGTCAATCCGGAAGACGAGCGATATGCCAGCATGATCGGCCAGACCGTCATCTTGCCTTTGACAGGACGACGCATTCCCATCGTGGCGGATGAACATTCAGACCCAGAAAAAGGAACAGGGGCTGTCAAAATCACCCCGGCTCACGACTTCAACGATTTTGAGGTCGGAAAACGCCATGATCTACCAGCACCAACCATTCTAGATGAAAGTGCCTGCATTTGGCTGGATGAGATCCGCTCCGAGCTGGCTGAGCATGATGGTGTCAGCGATACGGAGTTTGTGCGCTCTCTGGAAGGGGTGCATCGTGATGAAGCCCGCAAAAAAATCATTGAGCGTCTGGAAGAAATGGGCTGGCTGGAAAAAGTCGAGCCACATATTCTTCAGGTGCCTACCGCAGAACGTGGCGGTGCCATTGTTGAACCCCGTCTGACGCTACAATGGTATTGCGACGCCCCCAAGTTAGCCCAACCCGCTGTGGATGCCGTCACATCAGGCGACATGGTCTTCGAACCCCGGCAATGGGAAAATACCTTCTTTGCCTGGATGAGGGACCTCCAGCCATGGTGCATCAGCCGTCAACTCTGGTGGGGGCATCAGATACCGGCCTGGTATGGTTCCGATGGAAAGACCTACGTCGCAGAAACGATAGAAGATGCCCAGAAACAGGCTGGCCCCTCCGTCACTCTGACGCAGGATGAGGATGTGCTGGACACATGGTTCAGCTCGGCTCTCTGGCCGTTCACGACATTGGGCTGGCCGGACAAGACAGAGGCACTGGAATTCTATTATCCGACCAGCACTCTGGTCACCGGTTTTGACATCATTTTCTTCTGGGTATCCCGGATGATGATGATGGGACTTCATTTCATGGGGAAGGTGCCTTTTCGCAAGATCCTGATCCATGGGCTTGTCCGGGACGAAAAGGGACAGAAGATGTCCAAGTCGCGGGGAAATGGCATCGACCCGTTAGACTTAATTGCTGAGTATGGTGCTGATGCTACCCGCCTTGCCATTGCTGCTGGAGCTGGACTGGGACGGGACATCAAGCTGGGGCGTAATCGTGTAGAGGAACATCGAGCTTTCATTACGAAGCTTTGGAATGCCTCCCGTTTCCTTCAAATGAATGGTGTAAAGCCACAGCCGGACTTTGATCCCTCTAACGTCCAGTCCACTTTGGCACGCTGGATTCTGGAAGAAGCCCGTAAGGCCGTAGCGCAAGCAGATGCTGCGCTAGAGGCATCTCGTTTCGATGAGTACACACGGTGCTGCTATAATTTCGTCTGGAACATTTTCTGTGACTGGTTCGTAGAATTCTCTAAACCGACCTTCCGTGCAGGAGGAGCTGAGGCGGATGAGCTGAAGGCCGCTGGAGCGCATGTGTTAGGCATTATTCTACGCATGATGCATCCCGTCATTCCGTTTGTGACCAACACGCTCTGGCAAAAGCTAGGCTATTCTGGCCCCTTCGGGATCGATAGCTGGCCTGAGGTTCCCCGGATTTCTGGTGCTGAAGGTGCCGCCGATGAAATTAACTGGGTCATCCGTCTGATTAGTGATGTTCGGACAGTCCGTGCGGAAATGAATGTCCCACCATCACAGAAAGCACCACTGCTACTGCGTGATGCTTCTAACCAGACGATCGAGCGTGCCCGGAAGTGGCAGGCGGCCATCGACCAAATGGCCCGTGCCTCCGATGTTTCGCCGCTGACAGGTGAGCCGCCTAAAATGGCTGCTCAGTTGATTCTGGATGAGGCTACCATTTTCCTGCCACTGGAAGGGGTGATCGACCTTGACGCCGAAAAAGCCCGTCTCCAGAAGGAAATCCTGCGTCTGGAAGGGGAAATTGGTAAGGTTGAGAAGAAACTTGGTAATGAGAATTTCGTTGCCCGTGCCAAACCTGAGGTCGTGCAGGAAAACCGTGACCGGCTGGATACATTCCAACAGGAACTTGCCAAGCAGAAAACAGCTCTTAGCCGCATCAGCTGACATAGCGAAACTATTCAGCATAAAAAAAGCCTGCCTTCTTTAGGGCAGGCTTTTTTATTGGAAGCTTCAATCTTCCTTCAACGCTTCTTCACAATGATCTGGGAAAGATCACGCACAGCTCCGTGTGCTGCACTGGTTGTCATGGCTGCATAAGCCTTCAGAGCCGTTGAGACGATACGCTCACGCTGTGGCTGCCAACCCGCAGAACCTTTTGCATGCATGGCAGCACGACGTGCTTCCAGCTCTTCTTCCGTCACATCCAGATGCAAAAGCCTTTCGGGAATATCAATGATGATGACATCACCTTCTTCCACCAGACCGATCAAACCGCCTTCAGCAGCTTCCGGCGAAATGTGCCCCACTGAAAGGCCTGAACTCCCCCCAGAGAACCGTCCATCCGTGATTAGGGCGCAAGACTCTCCCAGCCCCATGGATTTGAGATAGCTGGTCGGGTAGAGCATTTCCTGCATCCCGGGGCCACCTTTAGGCCCTTCATACCGGATGACCACAACATCACCCGGAACGATCTCTTTGCCCAAAATGGCGTTCACCGCAGCATCCTGACTATCAAAAACCCGGGCACGGCCTTTGAACTTCAAGATATGCTCTGCCACACCTGCTGTTTTGACGATGGCTCCATCCAACGCCAAATTGCCATAGAGAACAGCAAGTCCCCCATCCTGCGAAAATGCATGTTCCCGGTCCCGCAGAACACCAGTGTTCCGATCTCTGTCCAGTTCCTTATATAGGCTATTCTGGGAGAAGGCCTTAACAGTCCGTACCCCACCGGGGGCCGCCCGGAACAGTTCCTCCGCTTCACCACGATTCTGGATGATATCCCAGCGTTTCAGAGATTCTGCCAGAGTAGGGGAGTGAACGGTCGATGCGCTCGTATCAATCAAGCCAGCACGGTCCAATTCCCCAAGGATGGCTGGAATACCACCAGCACGATGAACATCCTCCATATGCACATTAGCAACAGAAGGCGAAACCTTGCAGAGATGAGGGACCTTCCGGGAGAGGGCATCAATATCACTCATCGTGAAATCGACCTCGGCCTCCCGAGCAGCGGCAAGCAGATGCAGCACAGTATTGGTAGAGCCCCCCATGGCAATATCCAGCGTCATGGCGTTCGCAAAAGCGGCCTTAGTGGCAATACCTCGGGGCAGAGCGGTCGCATCATCCTGCTCATACCACCGTTTTGCCAGTTCTACGCTCAAGCGGCCCGCATTCAGGAAAAGTTCTTTCCGTTTGGCATGCGTTGCCAGAAGTGAACCATTACCCGGCAGAGAAAGACCAAGAGCCTCCGTCAGACAATTCATAGAATTTGCCGTAAACATACCCGAGCAGGAACCACAGGTCGGGCAGGCAGAACGCTCTACACGCTCTGATACGTCATCGCTGACACGATCATCAGCTGCTGCCACCATGGATGTCACAAGGTCAACAGCCCGTTCAATCCCATCCATATCTGCTTTGCCGGCTTCCATCGGTCCACCAGATACAAAAACCGTGGGAATGTTCAGCCGCAAAGAAGCCATAAGCATGCCCGGCGTGATTTTGTCACAATTGCTGATGCAAACCAAAGCATCAGCGCAATGGGCATTGACCATGTATTCCACGGAATCAGCAATTAGCTCCCGGGATGGCAGAGAATACAGCATCCCTCCATGCCCCATGGCGATGCCATCATCCACAGCAATCGTGTTGAATTCTCTAGCAACGCCGCCAGCTTCTTCCACAGCAGAGGCAACAAGAGATCCCATATCCTTAAGATGAACATGCCCGGGTACAAATTGGGTATATGAATTAGCAATGGCGATGATAGGCTTGTTGAAGTCGTCATCGCCCATGCCTGTCGCCCTCCAGAGCGCACGGGCCCCTGCCATGTTGCGGCCACGGGTGCTTGTATGAGAGCGATAGGCAGGCATCTGAAGAACCTCTTCCGGAAAGAAACGTTTTCTGGCGTCTTACAGTAAGAAACGGCAATATAAAACAGAAAAATTGAAAGATATGGAAAGGATGCTCGTCAGCCTCTAGCCGGACGGCCCTCTGAAGGCCATATGCAGGGCTTTCGTGACTGTACATGAACAGGATCAACCATGACACGGACATCATCCATCATTCTCGGAGGCGGTTGCTTCTGGTGTGTTGAAGCCATCTTCAATGGCCTCCGGGGGATCATTTCGGCCAAGCCCGGTTATGCGGGTGGTCATACTGAACATCCCGATTATAAGGCCGTCTGCACAGGGAAAACAGGCCACGCCGAAGTGGTTCAGGTTGTATTCGATCCCACTGAGATCAATCTGGAAGATATCCTACGAGTCTTCTTTACAACCCATGATCCAACTCAGCTAAACCGACAGGGCAATGATATTGGAACCCAGTACCGTTCCGTCATTTTTGGTGATGATGCTCAACAGGCTATCGCCCGGACCATTCGGGATGAGATCACAGGGCAGAATGTCTGGGAAGCACCGCTCGTCACATCTATTGAAGGACCTGCCCATTTCTGGGAAGCGGAAGAGAGCCATCATGACTACTTCGCCCGCAACCCGGAAACGGCTTATTGTGCAGCGGTTGTCGCCCCTAAAGTGGCAAAGGCCCGGAAGCTCTATCGTGACCGCCTGAAATAAACGTCACCATCGATCCTTCAAGACATGAAGGAGCTGACTGGCTCCTTCATTCATCATACTCCAACAGAACACGATCCGTTTCTTCATCATACCCGAACAGATTGGCATAACGTGCCCACGAAATAGCTGTATTGAGCGTCTGCCGGGCATAGGTGGTTGACATGGTATCTTCAAGTTTACGTCGGAAGATGTCGGCATCCATGGCGTGATTGCTCCGCTCATCAAGCGTCCCACGGATCAGCTTCAGTAGAGGGACAGAATGAAGCAGAGCCGTCCGCATAATGTCCCGGCGTGCATCCGCATCGCCTTCTACGAACGTACGGCCCGTATTGGTAAGCATGATGTCGCCATCTTCTAACTCTGCAAAATCAAGCAGCTGCAGGGTCTCTCCAAGAGGGAAGAGATCATCCAGTGTCATTTGAAGCTGGTTAGCCAGTTCCGGCAAATCCGCTCGCCCAGAGAGGGGAGCGTGCTCCAGAGATTCCATAAGACCGACCAAAAGTTCGATGGAAATATCAGGTAACACGATAAAAGAATCGCTTTCATCCTGAACATCACCTTCTTCCGGCACGGCGAGATCAGCTTCTGAAACACTTGGGGCCCGAAGGGTCATCAAGGTATATATCTGGTCCACAAAATGCCGGAAATCGTCATCCTGACGGTTTCTGGGATGCGGGAAGGGCACAACAATCTCATGTGTGATGCGCCCCGGACCGGATGAAAAAAGCAGGATTCTGTCGCACATCAACACAGCTTCTTCGATAGCGTGTGTCGCCAGCACCATAGCCTTGAGTGGCCCCAGTCGATGCTCCTGCCATAGCTCGATCAGGTCAGTTCGTAGATTTTCTGCACTCAGATGATCGATATTGAGGAATGGCTCATCAAGTAGCAAAATTTCGGGTTGTCGGGCCAAAGCACGAATCAGAGAAGCCCGTTCTGCCAGAGCGTCGGAAAGCTCTCTCGGATAGGCACCTTCATAGCCATCCATATCGAGAACCTCGATGATAGCATCGGCGATCTTTTCACGTTCTTCTCGTGGTTGGCGTTTGGCCTCCAGCGCAAGCAGAACATTTTCCCGAACTGTCAGCCACGGGAAAAGAACATCATCCTGTAGAATGATGGACACTGCCTCCAGCGACTGGGCTGTAGCACGACCTTCTCTCCAGAACACTTTCCCTTTTCTGGGTGCTTCCAGCCCTGCCATGATTTTCAAAAGGCTGGACTTGCCCGAACCGGAACGCCCGACCAATCCCAGAATCTCACCCTCACGGACTTCCATATTGACCTGTTCGACAATAGGAACATCTTGATTGCGGGCTTTATGTGCGAATTGTGCGCAGTCATCCAAACGTAAGATAGCACTCATGAGCTAGATCCTATAACGGTGCGCCATGCGCTCCTGTAGCGGGATACAAAGGCCCCACCGAACAGAAACGGCTAGTAACGTCATCAAACACAACAGCACACCCTGTGCTCCATAAGCATGCGCCTGAAGAATACGAAGATGAAGCGTTTTTCTCTCTAACAAAGCTGCCAGATAGACATTGTCCCAGAAAAAAGGCAGTGCCACGATGGCAGCCTGCATCAATGCTGGACAGAGCAGGGGGATGCGGACTTCTTTCCAGAGAGACCACATAGGCAGGCGAAGGTGATACCCCATAACGATAAACTGATGCCCAGCGGCATCAGATTCTCGTAAGAAGGCCCAGCCGACAAGTCCCATGACGGCCAAAGTAGGTACAACCACCAAGGGAACAGGAAGGGACAAACCTAGCCAGACTATAAAGACAGGGAAAAGAGCCACGATCAAACAGCATTTCCGGATCCGCTTCTGTATTGTTGCAGGCAGCCCTAGCAGCAATCCACCAACCCAGCCCCAAATCCCACCGATCAGACAGACGGCCACAACCAACGTCCCCAGAGGGCCCGGTACACCCCAAAAGCCGCATGACAAGAATAGTGTCAAAGCAGTCCCGACAGCTCCAAACAGACAGCGTTTTTTCCAAGAGAAAGACCGTTCTTCCGGCCCGCTTTTCTGCATCTGATCACAGACTGCATAATGACGCCCATACCCCCTCAAAGGGCCGATGAGGCCATGTTGGACCAGAAAAATAGGAAGCAACATGAGGATCAATACAACACAAGAAGACAATTCCCCACCGCCACCAGCCATCAAAGAGGAGAGAAGGGCACCTCCCAGTCCATGAACTGGAGGAAGAAACAAAGCCATCACCAGCTCACCCCCCAAAATACACAACCAGAAATCGGGAAGGTCCCGCAGCACAGCCCTCACCAGCTCGGGAAAAGCAAAGGGGAGATGAAGCCGCCAAAATGATTGCCAGCGTCCTAGCCTCAAAGCTCTTGCAGTTTTCAGAAAACTGGACGGGATACCGCTTTCCGCCTTCAGAGTAGCGTGAACGCTTCTCACCAACAAACTGAAGAACGCTACTATCAGGACACTCCAGAAGGGCGTCAAAACGGCGCAGAACAATCCTAAAAGACAGAGAGACGGTATTTCTGCCAGAATGGCTGTTATCCTGGCCATAATTCTCCGCAACACGGGCGAACAGGCTGCCAAAGACAGAAGAACACCATGCCCCACTACTGCCAGCAGCAGTGCAGCTACACTCTTACCCAATGTCCAGAACATGTCTTCCCACGGGGATGGGAAGATCGGAAAGGATATAAGGCCACAGTCTCGAAAAAGGCCGTACAGGGCCCCAGTAATTAAAACACAGCAAGACAGCCCACTGCCCCTATACACCAGCAACCAATGTCTGCATCTTTCCCCAAGGCTGGAAAGATGCGCAAAGGGCCAAGTATCTCTCCTCATGATTGGCTCATGGGTAAATAAATATTCATGACAGGCCCTTTAAATATCCGCCTCCGGGTACAGGAAAACCGTCAGTGACCAGTGCTGCCGAAGCCACCATGCCCACGGTCGGTTGTATCAAGGCTACTACATTCCTGCCACTGCATTCTCACTACGGGTGCCAGAACACCTTGAGCAATCCTCATGCCACGCTCAATGACAAAATCCTCTGTTCCTGCATTGATGAGAATAATGCGGATTTCTCCACGATAATCCTCATCAATGGTGCCGGGGCTATTGGGAACCATAATGCCATGCTTCAGTGCCAGCCCCGAACGAGGACGTATCTGGAGTTCATAGCCTTCGGGAAGGGCAATACACAGCCCGGTCGGCACCAGAATCCGTTCCCCCGGCTTGAGGGACAAAGGCACCTCTACGGCAGCCTGAAAATCCACTCCCGCCGCACCGGCCGTGCCATAAGCGGGCAGGTCCAGTCCTTCGGAATGCGGCAAACGGAGAACACGGACATTCATAACATTCGACATGGCTTGGCAACCCCACAAACAAGAATGGGTGACTGTTAACCCTGTTTCTGAAAAAAGGCCACTATCTGCTCGGCAAGACGCTCAGCTAAAGCAGATTTGTCCATTTCAGGCCATTCTTCCGTGCCTGTTTCTGTCAGGAACAGAACCTGATTCCGATGCCCCCCAAAATGATGCTTGCTCACATCATTGGCGAGAAGCCAGTTACACCCCTTGCGGTGGCGTTTCTGTTCCGCATGATTCTGAAGATCATCCGTCTCCGCTGCGAAACCAACAACAAGGGCAGGGCGTGTCTCTATATGAGATAATGTCGCCAGAATATCCGGATTCTCACGAAGAATCAGAGTTGGAGGACCATCAACCGATTTCTTCATTTTCCGGTCACTTACGCTCTCTGGTCGCCAATCGCTGACCGCTGCCACACAGATAACCGCATCAACCGGAAGCTGTTCAAGGCATGCTGCTTTCATTTCCTCTGCTGTCCGCACATCAATGCGCCGCACGGATGGCGGAGTGGGCAGGGAGACCGGACCACTTACAAGCCGGACATCCGCACCTCTCGCTGCAAGGGCACCCGCAATGGCATATCCTTGAAGACCGGATGAGTAGTTGGAAATAAATCGCACCGGGTCAAGCGGCTCGACAGTCGGACCAGCCGTAACGATGACCTTACGGCCAGCCAAATCGGTCGCTTTTGCCAGAGATGATCTGACCGCTGCCAGAATCTTATCCGATTCTGCCAACCGCCCCGTACCAGTTTCGCCGCAGGCCACATTTCCATGCGATGGGCCGACACAACGTACCCCTCGTTGCTCCAACAGAGAGAGATTTGCCTGCGTAGCCGGATGAGACCACATATGCGGATTCATGGCTGGAGCTAGAAGGATAGGGGCCTCTGTAGCCAGAAGAAGGGTTGTTGCCAAATCATCAGCCATCCCATGCGCCATACGGGACATAAGGTTGGCCGTGGCCGGACAGACCAATATTAGATCAGCCGAACGGGCGAGGGCTATATGTCCGATCTCACTCTCCTGTCCAGGGCGAAAAAGTTCACCATGAACGGGATTGCCGCATAATACTTCCAGTGAAAGTGGCGTCACGAACTGTCGTGCCGCCTCCGTCATGACGGGGATGACCTCCATTCCCTCACGCCGCAGCTCTCTGGCAATGTCTAGTACTTTATAGGCGGCAATACCTCCTCCCAAAATGAGAATGATACGGGGCATGAATTAAAGCCGCCAGCCGGAATGAATGGCCACAATTCCTCCAGAGAGATTCTGATAAGACACACGCTCCATTCCAGCAGCCCGCATCATTCCGGCCAGCGTTTCCTGATCAGGGAACATGCGGATGCTTTCAGCCAGATACTGATAGCTTTCCGCATCACCGGCAATCATCTGGCCCATGCGGGGCAGGACCTGAAACGACCACATATCATAGATAGCGGACAGGGCTGCGACATCCACTTTGGAAAACTCAAGACAGAGAAAACGCCCGCCCGGCTTCAGGACGCGGCGTACCTCCCGCAAGACGGCATCCTTATCCGTACAATTACGCAACCCAAACGCCATGGAAACCCGATCCATGGAGGCATTAGGGAAGGGTAGAGCCTCGGCATCGGCAACACAGACATCCATCTTCCCGATTAGCCCCATCTTGATGGCACGCTTCCGGCCAACCTCCAGCATGGCCTCATTAATGTCCGAAAGCACGGCATGACCACCACCACGGCGCAGCCACCCAAACGTAATGTCGCCTGTCCCACCAGCTAGATCGAGCAATTTATGCCCCGGCTGCGGGGACAGCATGGTCACGAAAATACGCTTCCAGACCCTATGAATACCCAGGGACATAGCATCGTTCATGATGTCGTATTTACCGGCAACACTTTCGAAAACCTGCCGGACCAACGGTTTTTTCTCGCCCCGTGGCACATCACGATAGCCAAAATCGATCGTATCAGCCTCAAAATCAGCTGACGAAGAAGAGGAGGTATGGGAAGAATGGTTCTCAGTCATACGTCATCGTTATCTCATTGCGGATATTTATGCCAGAACTCCCGGAAGTTGAGACCATCCTCCAAAGCATGAAACCAGCACTGGAAGGTCAGACCCTATCCTCCATAGAGGTCAACCGGCCTGACCTGCGGTTACCTTTCCCACAGGGACTGTCTACCATTCCCCTGCATCAGCCAGTCACTAGGCTGCGGCGACGTGCCAAATATATCCTCATTGATTTCCAACATGGCTGGACCATCCTCATACATTTGGGCATGTCCGGCAGGCTATTCATCAATCCGGCGGGAGAGAACCTCCCGCCCCGTAAACACGAACATCTTGTCCTTTGGACGAAGGACAAGAACCGTATTGCTCTGGTTGATCCCAGACGATTTGGCATGGTCTGTCTTTTCCGAACGACGCAAGAGAACCAACAACCACAGCTGGCGCATCTAGGCATGGAGCCCCTCTCCAGCCAATTTACGACACAAACACTTACTAAAGCCCTCGCCACAACCCGCATGCCCATCAAAAACGCCCTGTTGGACCAACGTCGCATTGTCGGATTGGGGAACATTTATGTATGTGAGGCTCTGTTCAAAGCACGGATCCATCCTCAGAGAGCAGCAAACAGTCTGAATGCGAGAGAGGTAAAACGTCTTCATAGTTTCATTATAGAAATACTTCAGGCTGCCATTGCAGCAGGGGGGTCTACATTACGAGATTATGTTCATACGGATGGCCAGCCCGGTGCATTTCAAAACTTACATCTTGTATATGGTAGAGAGGGGGAATCCTGCTCAACTTGCCTAACAAAAGGACGTATTGTCCTTATACAGCGTATGACACAAAGCAACCGTTCCACATTTTTCTGTCCACACTGTCAGAAAAATCCGCATAAGTGATCTGTTATTGTTGCAGGACATGAAGACAATGCTTGACGTAACGCTAGCGGAGGGGTAGAGGGGCAGACATTATTTTTTAGCGAACTATCCGCAGGAAACCTGAAGCCCATGGCAAATAACGCATCTGCCCGTAAACGCATCCGTCAGAACGAGCGCCGCCGTCTGCGCAATGCTTCTCGTCTGTCCCGTATGCGTACCTTCATCAAGAATGTTGAGAAGGCTATTCTGTCCGGTGATAAGGCGGCTGCAGCTGAGGCACTGCGTGCCGCTCAGCCTGAGATGCAGCGTGCAGCTGGCAAGGGTGTGATTTCCCGCAACACGGTCAGCCGCAAGCTGTCTCGCCTGTCTGCTCGCATTAAATCCCTTGCCACTGCTGCCTGATTAGCCAATCTAAGCAGAACGGCCCGTTTCATCATCTCTGATGAAACGGCTTTGGGCGCGCCCATGTGGGCGCGTTCTTTTTTTGCCATTCACAAAAATGAAGGTGGATCACATCCTGAACAGACTTTTCCTTCTATGAAGGTTAAGGTAATGTGACGAGATATCCACCACATTGGCAAAAACACTTGATTACCCCTTCTGGCGGGTTCTACCCTAGCCGGAGGCTTGCCAGACTACGAAATACGGAGGTCAGAAGTGGAAAAAGCTCAGTCCCAGGACGCTGCTGTGGCCTCTTCTGATAGTTCCGCTCTTAAGATGTCTTGGCTACGCATCTGTGACCGTCTGAAAAGTGAGGTCGGTGATGTGGAGTACCGGATGTGGATTCAGCGTATCACTCTAGGAGCACTAGAGGATGATGAAATCACGCTTTATCTACCAGAACGGTTCCTAAGAGATTGGGTTCGTGCGCAATATGGCCAACGTCTTCAATCTTTGTGGCGTGAGGAAAATCCGGCCGTCCAACATGTTGAGCTCCGTATCGACAAAAAAGCGCAACGCGCAGCAGCTATAGATGATTTGCCACAGGTTAGCAGTGACAGTTCTTCCATCAGCACAATAGCCAGTGAGGATGCCGCTGCTTTAGAGCGTGAAGAGGCGGCTGTAGCTACACCCACCTCAGTAAGCGAAGTTCGGAATGATCTGGCCGTCCCGCTAGACCGGCGTTTTACGTTTGATAATTTTGTTGTCGGTAAGCCTAACGAATTTGCCTATGCCTGTGCTGGGCGTGTGGCAGATCATCCAGCAAGCCCCGGCTTTAATCCGCTCTTTCTGTATGGCGGGGTAGGGCTCGGCAAAACGCATCTTATGCACGCTATTGGCCTTAAACTGATTGAGCGGGGAAATATTTCGGTGGCCTACATGTCCGCCGAGAAATTCATGTACCGTTTTATTGCTTCCATGCAGTCTAAATCACAGATGGAGTTCAAAGAGCAGCTCCGGTCAGTCGATGTGCTCATGATTGATGATCTCCAATTTTTGATTGGAAAGAACAGCACGCAGGAAGAATTTTTCCATACATTCAATGCACTGGTAGATGCAGGGCGACAGATCATCGTTAGTGCCGACAAGAGCCCCTCTGATCTTTCCGGTCTGGAAGATAGACTCCGCACACGGCTGGGCTGCGGTATGGTGGCGGACATTCACGCTACAACATTTGAGCTACGTATTTCCATTCTGGAAGCTAAGGCAAAAGCTTCAGGCACACCGGTTCCACCCAAGGTTCTGGAATATCTGGCTCATAAAATCACTACTAATGTGCGAGAGTTGGAAGGTGCCCTGAATCGCCTCATCGCACATGCCGATCTCGTCGGACGACCGGTGACTTTGGAATCGACGCAGGATGTCCTAAAGGACATGCTTAAGGCTCATGAACGCCGTGTGACGATTGATGAGATTCAACGGAAAGTAGCTGAGCATTTCAACATCCGTCTGACCGATATGTCCTCCGCCCGGCGGGCACGGGCTGTTGCCCGTCCGCGACAGATTGCCATGTATTTGGCCAAACAGCTCACAAGCCGCAGCCTACCAGAAATCGGCCGTAAATTCGGCAACCGGGACCATACAACTGTCATGCATGCCGTAAACCGTATTTCAGAGCTTATGGAACAGGATCCAGGTCTCGCCGAAAGTGTCGAGCTACTCCGCCATATGCTGGAAAGCTGATGGTGGCTTTTCAAACACGTTCTTATTTTGCTAGAGAGACACATTACTCTTCCCGATAAGGCTTTGGGGTTGTCATGAAGTTCACGGTTGATCGCGCGCCACTCCTGCGTGCATTGTCTCACATTCAGGGTGTAGCTGAAAAACGGAACACCATCCCCATTCTCGCCAATGTGTTGATGGAACATGACGGCGAGGTTCTGCGCCTTACAGCAACAGACATGGAAATTGCCGTTGTTGAGGAAATTCCTTCAGAGGCCACGCAGGCAGGCTCTGTCACCGTTCCGGCCGCTGTTCTTTTTGAGATTGTTCGTAAACTCACTGATGGTGCATTGATTGAGTTTACGCAGACAGATGCAGAAAATCCTCTCCAGTTAAAAGCTGGACGGTATGAAACAAGCCTGAATGTCCTTCCTGTGGATGATTTCCCAGCTATGGTTGCTGGGGATCTGCCTCATCATTTTACCATTCAAGGCGGGGATTTGCGCGGACTGATTGACCGCACCCGCTTTGCTATGTCCAACGAAGAGACGCGTTATTACCTGAACGGCATCTACCTTCATATTGTACTGGAAGGTAAGAAAAACTATCTCCGTGCCGTTGCCACAGATGGGCACCGGCTGGCTAAGGTTGATGTTCCTGCGCCTTTTGGCGTTAAAGAAATGCCGGGCATCATCGTTCCGCGCAAAACGGTGACTGAAGTTCGTAAACTGCTAGATAATGACGGAGCTTCCGTGGAGGTAGCTCTATCCGAGACACGTATTCAGTTCCGTATCGGTTCTATCCTTTTGACCTCCAAACTGGTGGATGGCACCTTCCCGGAATATACCCGTGTCATTCCTCAGTCCAATTCGCGCCTCCTGCGTGTTACCAAGCAGGACCTTGCCGCGGCTGTGGGGCGTGTAGCCGCCATCAGTCAGGAACGTTCTCGCCCTGTTAAACTGACTATCACCAAGAATCATCTGACCCTTTCAGCGACCAGCCCGGATCAGGGGATTGCCCAGGAAGAGCTGGATGAAAACAGCGTTACCTACGGCGGTGATGATATGGAAATTGGCTTCCAGGCTCGTTACCTGACAGACATTACAGATCAGATTGATGTTGAGGCTGAGTTTGCCTTTGCGGACAGTTCATCTCCAACGCTGATCCGTGATACCAGTCAACCAACGGCCCTATACGTCCTTATGCCCATCCGGGTCTGAACGGTCTCCTTGAACCTGCAACGTCTGACATTAACGGATTTTCGTAATTACAGACGTTGCGTCTGGGAACCATCAACAGCTCTGTCCGTCCTGACGGGGGAAAATGGCAGCGGCAAAACCAATTTTTTGGAGGCTATGTCCCTGCTTGCTCCGGGTCGAGGTCTTTTAGGGTCACCTGCCCATGCGCTACCCCGTTACGGAACAACCCATTGGGGCGTTGCCGCCCATTTGGATAGAGACGGGCAGCAGTTCCAATTATCTACCGGTCTAGCTGAAGGGAGAGGGCGGCGTATCTTCCTTCTTGATGGCGAACGGACACGAACCCTCTCAGAAATTGCCCACCTATATTCCTGTGTTTGGCTGACGCCACAAATGGAGCGTCTTTTTCTTGACGGGGCCTCCAGCCGAAGGCGTTTTTTGGACCGACTAACCGTAGCACTTCTTCCTGATCATACCCAACAGCTCATGGCCCATGAACGTTCCGTTATGAGCCGAAATCGTGTCCTACTGGAACAACCCCATGAAACTGCCTGGCTAACCTCGTTGGAGGAATCCATAAGTCGCCATGCCGTTGCGGCAACAGCAGCTCGCCTACATCTTGTCGAAACATTGACCGAAACACCTTTTGGCAATGAGGCCTTTCCTCACACCCTGTTAGACCTGCATTGCCCCATTGCTACCGCTCTGAAAACCCGTCCAGCATTGGAGGTTGAAGACAAACTGCGACACGCCCTGCAACAATCCCGAGGGCAAGACCGGGTAAGAAAAAGCACTTCCATCGGAGCGCATAAGGCAGACATGAGCCTAAGGGATGTTATAACAGGCCGTGAAGCGTCTCAGTCGAGCAGTGGGCAGAAAAAAATCATGCTCCTCAGCATCATTCTGTCTCATGCCTACGCCATTAACAGAGTATGGGGACACGCCCCCGTCATATTGCTGGATGAGCCTCTGACCCATCTTGATGAACGCCGGCGTATCATTCTAATGGAAAGTCTTTCCTCTTTGAAAACAACCACCATCCTGACTGGGACCGAAGCTGAACCTTTTACCCCCATCAAAAAAGTTGCTGCTTTCTTTCACGTTCATGATGGAGCTCTCCATCCGGTATAACTACGGCACTTTTCGTACGGTTATTCAGGATAAGACGAGGGACAGCACTGGTCAGGAAAGGGTTCTGACAGTATATTCGTTCATCAAAGCTCTCAGCTAACCGGAGTAATGCGCAGGCATGTCAGAATCCCATAACCAGCCGGAAATCCAGTCTTCCGATCATGAGGAATATGGTGCCTCTTCCATCTCCGTCCTGCGAGGGTTGGATGCAGTTCGCAAACGACCCGGCATGTATATCGGTGATACGGATGATGGCTCTGGACTGCATCATATGGTCTTCGAGATCATTGATAATGCCGTTGATGAGGTACAAGCTGGTTTTGCTACCTATTGCATTCTCACCCTGAATGGAGATGGCTCCGTCACTGTTCGGGATAATGGACGCGGCATCCCAACTGACCTGCATGAGGAAGAAGGGATTAGTGCTGCGGAGGTTGTTCTTACCAAGCTACACGCTGGTGGTAAGTTCAATCAGAACTCCTATAAGGTCTCTGGTGGTCTGCATGGCGTGGGGGCTGCGGTTGTTAATGCGCTGTCCGAAACTATGGATGTCCGTATCTGGCGGCAGGGGAAAGAGCATGCCATTCATTTCCGGCATGGGGAACGGGTGGCCCCGCTGGAGATTGTTGGCGACTCAACCGAAGAAAACGGAACAGAAGTTACCTTCAAACCCAGTGCAGAAACCTTTTCCAAAACTGAGTTTGAATTCAGTATATTGGAACGCCGTGTCCGTGAACTGGCCTTTCTAAACTCCGGTATGAAAATCATTCTCCGTGATGAGCGTCATAGCGAACCACGAGAGGTTGTTTTCCATTATGAAGGCGGGCTAACGGCTTTCGTTCAATGGCTTAACAGTTCCAAGACGCCTCTCATTGATCCGCCCATTACTGGTGAGCTTCAGGATGAGAGTTCCGGCATTAAAGTGGAATTTGCGCTTTGCTGGAATGACAGCTTCCACGAAACTATGCTGTGCTTCACCAATAATATTCCTCAGCGTGATGGCGGCACCCATCTAGCTGGCTTCCGGCAGGCCCTGACACGTGCTGTCGGGAAATATGCTTCCATGCTGGGCAACAAAAAAGAGACCAGCAATCTTACCGGTGAAGATATGCGGGAAGGGCTCTCTGCGGTTTTGTCCGTCAAGGTGCCTGACCCCAAATTTTCTTCCCAGACAAAAGATAAGCTGGTTTCTTCCGAAGTTCAGCCCGTCGTGCATACCATTGCCGCTGACATGATTGGGCACTGGTTTGAGACACATCCCAAAGAAGCTCGTGTCATCATTGCTAAAATTGCCGATGCAGCCAGTGCTCGGGAAGCGGCCCGCCGTGCCCGGGAACTAACACGCCGCAAAGGCGTGCTGGATGTATCGTCTTTGCCGGGAAAATTGGCAGACTGTCAGGAGCGCAACCCAGCAGGTGCCGAGCTGTTCATTGTGGAGGGTGATTCTGCTGGTGGAACAGCCAAGCAAGGCCGGGACCGTCGTTTTCAGGCCATTCTTCCCTTACGCGGTAAAATTCTCAATATCGAACGAGCCCGGTTCGACCGCATGCTTGGCTCTGCTGAAATCGGTACACTGATTACGGCTCTCGGCACAGGCATCGGTCATGGCCCTGCTGAGCAGGGGGGCTTCAATATCGACAAGCTCCGCTACCACAAAATCGTTATTATGACCGACGCCGATGTGGATGGCTCCCATATTCGGACTCTACTACTGACCTTCTTCTTCCGTCAGATGCCCCAGCTTATCGAGAATGGTCATCTCTACATCGCACAGCCACCACTTTTCCGGGCTAAACGCGGGCAAGAGGAGCGTTACCTCAAAGATGAGCCAGCATTGGATGGCTATCTGCTGGACAAAGCCCTGAATAATGCAGCCTTGACCTGTCATGATGGAAAAGTTCTAGAAGGCACGGCCCTTCGTGAGGTGGTCGACCGTTTCAGTCGGATTGCGCAGGACATGCGGGCACTTTCAATGCGTGTCCCGCTCTGGATCGTAGAACAAGCTACCATCAGTGGCCTCATCAATCCGGATGCTACAATCCGGGAGCAAGTCCTCGATGGTTTCGTCGCTCGTCTTGACGCCGTTTCTCCCGAAAATGAACGGGGCTGGAATGCGGAAGCCGATGGGCAGGGGGTTACCTGCCGTCGTTTCCTCCGTGGTGTCGGGGAGCGTTACACATTCGAGGCAACGCTTCTTCGTTCTAGCGAAGCACGCCGCCTCCAGGGACAATCCCAGTGGTTGGCCAATTTCTTCAGTAAGCCTGTAACTTTGCGGCTTGATCAAAGAGATTTCGAATTTTCTGGTCCAGGTATGATGATGGAACAGATATTAGCGCAGGGACGTCGTGGCCTGGCCATCAACCGCTTCAAGGGGCTGGGAGAAATGAATGATGAACAGCTCTGGCATACCACGCTAGACCCCGCCAGCCGCACTCTTCTTCAGGTTCAGATTGGTGATGTGGATGAGGCTGGACAGGTTTTCTCAACCCTCATGGGGGATGTGGTGGAGCCTCGCCGTGAGTTTATCGTAGATAATGCACTGAAAGTGGCCAATCTTGACGTCTGATATGCCTTCTATCCGTCGCTTCATCACTGGCCTGACGATGGCCTCTGCCTGTCTTCTTGGAATTACAGGGGCCTCCGCAGGTCCGGCTGGGCCATCTTCTTCATTAATGGCACAACAAAAGACCGCAGGAGTGGCAACACCTACGGCACAAAACATACATCTTCGATACGGTGTTTTCGTTCATGGCTATCATGCCCTTAGTGCTGATGCAGATTATGTTTTGCAGCCTTGGGGATACGGTGTGGAAACGCATCTCTATACTGTTGGTCTCGCCAGTTGGTTTCTAACTCTCAACCTGATGAGTAGCGCTCAAGGGCATTTCAATGGGGATGATGTAGCACCAGTTTCCTTCAGTAATAGCGGGTTTGCTCATGGTGAGGAGGAAACAACACATATTGAATTCGATCTGACTGGCCCTCATGTGACCGTTCTTCTGCCAGTTGAAAAACAGCGAGAACCATTGCCTCAAGCGGAGTTGAAGCAATCCGTTGATATGCTCAGCTTCCTTGTGGAACTGACACACCGCATCTCTTTGAAGCAGGACTGTACGCTCAGCAGGCCTGTCTTTGATGGTGTCCGTCTGTCCTATCTAGAAGTACATGGCCCCAGCCAAACAACCATTCCACAAGATCACGGGTCTTATTTCAAAAATGACGCACTGAAATGCGAGTTCACAGGGCGTCAGATTGGTGGTTTTTCCCTTGGTTCACGTTTTAAAGCGGCTCAGTCATCACCACATAAAGGGGCAATCTGGTTCGTTCATGATCAACAGGGCGGATTTATTCCAGCCCGTGTCGAGTTTGCTCATTACAAAATGGGGCAAATCCTCGTCGTCCTACAGTCAGCACCAAAGATTTCGACTGTGGTGCACGCCCAGACGCATTAAGTTTTCCCGCACGCTAAGTCTGTCACGGTACCCAAGGAGGCCTGACCTATGAGTTCTACCACCACTGCCATTATTTTGGCTGCCGGTATGGGAACACGCATGAAGTCCCGGCTTCCCAAGGCCATGCAACGCCTGGGGAATCGTCCCATGATCTGGCATCTGATCGAAACGGCCAGGCAAGTTGTAGATCGCATCGTAGTCGTTATTGGGCCAGGTATGGATGACTTGGCCAAGCAAGTTGCTCCTCACGAGACAGTCATACAATATGAACGTCTGGGAACGGGCCATGCTGCCAAGACAGGCGTTGATGTATTGGATGAGGGTCGGGCTGTCATTCTTTATGCGGATAATCCCTTACTAACAGTCAATACAATGCAGCAATTGCTTGATGCCCATAAAGGGGGACATATTCTGTCACTTCTTGGCATGAGACCTACTGTACCCGGCCATTATGGTAGAGTTGTAACGGGGACAAATGGCGAAGTGGAGCGTATTGTTGAATACAAAGACGCTTCCGATGCGGAAAAAAATATCACACTTTGTAATGCAGGCATGATGTGTGCAGATGTTTCCCGGCTAAAAGACTGGCTGGGCCGTATTACCCCCGAGAATGCCCAAAACGAATATTATCTGACAGATATTGTTGCTCTAGCAGCCCAACAAGGACAGGTCAGTTGCGTAGAAGGCACCGAGGCAGAACTTGCAGGCATTAATTCCCGTGCAGAATTAGCAGGGGCAGAAAACCGCCTTCAACAACGGTTAAGAAAACAGGCATTGGAACAGGGGGCAACTCTTGTTGATCCATCAAGTATCTTTCTTGACCCTGATACAACCATCGCCAATGACGTCGTGATTGAACCACATGTGTTCATCGGACCGGGGGTCACTCTGGAAGAAGGATGCGTAATTCGTGCCTTTTCCCATTTGGAAGGCTGTGTTGTGAAAAACGGAGCCATAATTGGCCCTTATGCTCGACTACGCCCCGGTACTATCTGTCATGAGAATAGTCACGTTGGCAATTTCGTGGAGCTAAAAAACACCGAATTGGGAGTTGGCAGCAAAGCAAATCATCTGACGTATCTAGGTGATGCACAAATCGGTGCGGCAAGTAACATTGGGGCCGGTAGTATTACCTGTAATTACGATGGTGTCTTCAAACATAAAACCACTATTGGGGATCGCTGCTTCATCGGTTCTAACAGTATCATGGTCGCACCAATCCGCATTGAAGATGACGCCATGACTGCTGCCGGCAGCGTCATCACGCAAGTTGTACCGTCTGGAGCTCTTGCATTTGGGCGAGCACGACAGGAAAATAAAGAAGACAAGGGGAGAGCCCTTCAGCAGGCACTCCAGAAAAAGAAGGAACAGGGCTGATGTGTGGTATTTGTGGCGTCGTTGGACACCGTCCTGCTACTCCGATCATCTTTGAAGGGCTCCGCCGCTTGGAATATCGTGGCTACGATTCCTCCGGCATCGCAACCGTAGAACATGGCCTCCTTGCGTGCTGTCGAGCTGCGGGAAAGCTGGACAATCTGCAGAAAGCTTTAGAGGATACGCCCCTTTCAGGTACAACGGGTATTGGCCATACTCGTTGGGCTACCCATGGGGCTCCAACCACTAATAATGCCCATCCCCATAAAGTTGGTCAGGTAGCCATCGTCCATAATGGCATTATTGAGAATTTTGCAGACCTAAAGAAGGCTTTAGAAGCCAAGGGCCGTACCTTCAAAACCGAGACTGATTCAGAAGCGGTTGCCCATCTCTTGGATGAACACATCCAGCAGGGCATGTCCCCCAAAGAGGCAGCCTTTGCGACAATCCGTCAGCTTCAGGGAGCTTATGCCATTGGCATGATCTTTGAAGGACATGACAACCTTCTCATTGGTGCCCGCCACGGTGCCCCTCTGGCCATCGGATATGGTGAGGGCGAGATGTTTCTTGGATCGGACAGTTTGGCTTTGGCACCACTGTCCAACCAGATAACCTACCTTGAAGACGGAGACTGGTGTGTCCTGACGAGGGATCATGTTGAAATTCTAGACGGGCAGGGCAGGGTCGTCGAACGTCCTGTTCAAACGGCCTCCCTGACGACAGGACAGATTGGCAAGGACGGATATCGACATTTCATGGAGAAGGAGCTTCATGAACATCCTGTCGCTATTGGCCAGACTCTTCAGCGGATCATAGACCCGGTAACGCGTCGTGTTGCATTGCCTGATATGCCGTTTGATGTCGCCACACTTTCCCGTGCTACCATTACGGCCTGCGGTTCGGCTTTTTATGCCGGTATGGTTGGACGTTACTGGCTCGAAGAGCTTGCTCGACTGCCCGTAGATATTGATGTCGCCTCCGAGTTACGCTACCGCAACCCACCACAGCCAGATAAAGGGCTTGCCCTGCTGATATCGCAGTCCGGTGAAACAGCCGATACGCTCGGTGTTCTGAGGGAGCTTAAAACAACCGGGCAGAGTATTGTCTCAATCCTGAATGTGGAACATTCCACCATGGGGCGAGAGAGTGATCTTGTTCTGGGTATGGTAGCCGGACCAGAAATATCTGTTGCCTCCACTAAGGCCTTCACAGCCCAGCTCTCTGTTCTTGCGGCTCTGACCATTGATTTCGCCCGCAAGCGTGGGCTGCTTGATGAACAGAAAGAACGAGCGCTAACAGACAATCTGCTTGATCTTCCCTCCCATGCCATGGAGGTGCTTGGTCTCTTCGATCAAATACGCACTATGGCCCGGGTCATCGCTCAAGCTCGCGATGTTCTGTATCTAGGGCGTGGCATCTGCATGCCTGTAGCACAGGAAGGTGCACTAAAACTCAAAGAAATCAGCTACATCCATGCTGAGGCTTATGCTGCTGGGGAATTGAAGCACGGTCCCATCAGCTTGATTGACCCAAGTGTGCCTGTGGTGGCCATTGCTCCTTCCACCATCCTATTCGACAAGACGCTCTCCAACCTTCAGGAAGCTCGTGCCCGTGGCGGGTGTATTCTTGTCTTCACAGATGCAAAAGGAGCTGAGCGGCTAAGAGGCATCGCTGAGCATATTGTCATTCTGCCAGATGTCAGTGCGTTTGCTGCCCCCATCCTTTACACTATTCCAGTACAAATTCTAGCGTATGAAGTTGCTCTTCTGAAGGGCACGGATGTGGATCAGCCCCGTAATCTGGCCAAGTCTGTTACTGTTGAGTAAAAGCCGCTTGCTGTTAACCCTCTCCCAAAGATGGAAAACAGGTAATGAACCCCTGTAAGGCTTGCCTGACTGGGGTTTTGCGCTTACTCTTCGACCAGCAAATCAGAGGGTGAGAAAGGGGATATCAGATGGAAATAGGGCTGGCTGCTGTTCTTCTGACCCTTGTTTTCCTCCTTTTTCTCATCAGCTTTATTCCGCCTCTGGCCAAAAAGATCAATCTGCCAGAAACGGTTATCATTGCCGTTTTAGGAATAGGGCTAGGGGCGGCATCATCCCTTGTTAATAATTCCATGGGACTGGACCTACTGGAAGGACCTGCGGGAGCCTTGCTGTCCTTTCCTATAAGCAGTGAAGGCTTCCTGCTTATTTTTCTGCCTCTTCTGGTTTTTCAGGGAGCAATGGGGATCAATGTCCGTAGTCTAACTCACGAAATTGCTACGGTTCTGCTGCTGGCCATTGTGGCTGTCATAGTCTCTACCGCAACGATTGGTTTTGCCTTATATCCCTTTGCACAACAGAGCCTTATTGCCTGCCTGTTGCTTGGTGCCATCGTTGCCACGACAGACCCTTCCGCTGTGGCCAGTATCTTCCGAGAAATTGGTGCGGCTGCCCGCCTTAGCCGTCTGGTTGAAGGGGAGGCCTTGCTGAATGATGCAGCAGCCATTGCCATCTTCACTATTCTCGTCTCAGCCATTACAGCACATCATCAGATCAGCTTTAGTGAAGCTTGTATCGACTTCCTGACAAATTTTGCCGGGGCCGTCATCATTGGTGTTGCCGTAGCACGATTGGCCTTGATCATGATTACCGCCATAAGCGGATTCCCTGCCGCCGAAATTACACTTTCTCTTGTACTGCCCTATGGGGTTTACATCCTTTGTGATGACATTCTAGGTTTTTCTGGTGTCGTTGCCACAGCCTCTGCCGGCCTGACTATTTCTGCATTTGGCCCATCTACGTTCCGTCCGCAAACGTGGCGTTTCCTTCGAGAACTGTGGGAACAGATCGAGTTCTGGGCCAGTACGCTTGTCTTCATGTTAGCCGCCATGCTTGTTCCTCGCATGATGATCGGCATGACAAAATGGGATCTATTCCTGATCCTTATTGCCAGTTTGGCCGGATTGGCAGCCAGAGCGGCGGTCATTTTCGGTCTTCTGCCTCTCTTGATTATTACCAGACTATCCCCTCCTGTGCCTTTACGCTTTAAAACAACTATGGCGTGGGGGGGACTACGAGGGGCTATTACGCTGGCACTGGCGTTAGCAGTAAATGAAAACCCCCATATTAATGATTCTATCACTCATTTTGTCGGGATCGTAGCGACAGGATTTGTGCTGACGACACTTCTTGTCAATGGCACGACCCTACGCTCTCTCGTTCTATTCCTGAAGCTGGATAGATTGTCTCCCGTGGATGAGGCCTTGCGGAATCAGATCATTGGTATCGGGCTGAGCCATGTGGCCCAACGTGTGGCACATGTGTCGGATGAACTCAGCTTTGGGGCTCGTACACGGGCGGGCGTCATCAGCCGACTTGAACAGCGCGCTGAAAAAGAAAAAGCCAGCAATAACTTTGAAACTGCCCTAACTGATAAAGACCGCGTCAATATGGCATTGCTGACCATTGCCAATCAGGAACGCTCTTTGTTGCTGGACCTTTTCCGTGTCCAAGGGATGTCCAGCCGTAGGGTGATTGAGACATTATTGCGGGCGACTGAGGCCATTGTTGATGCAACCCAGCTGGAAGGGCGGTACGGCTATGTCAAAACACGCCGTAAAAGCCTCCAGCCTTCATGGCGTCTTCGTTTGGCTCAGATGCTGCATAGGCGTTTCCACATAGATCGACCTCTAACCATTTGTATGATGGAGCGTTTTGAGACACTGATTATTTCCCATCTGGTCTCTACATCTTTAATCCGTTTTGTCCGGGAACGTATGGAGCCCACTCTGGGGCTCCGTATTACAGAGATCGTGTCTGAAGTACTGGGCAGACAGCGCAAACTTCTGGATGATGCGCTGGCAACGCTACGTCTTCATTATTCCGGTTATTCCGAAGCACTAGAGGGCCGTCTTCTGCGTCAAATTGCGTTGCGTCTAGAGGATGAGGAATACGCTACGCTCGCAAAAGATAATCTCATCTCGCAGGAACTTCACCGTGAACTTCATCAATCCATCGAGCGGCAGAGAAATCGGCTGGATACCCCGCTGCGTTTTAATCTCCGCAGTGGTATCGAACAGCGGCTAAGATCGTTCCCGGCCTTTAATGGTGTACCGGATGCAGCCCTTCACGATTTAGCTGGACGGGTGTTCATCTGCTTCCTTTCACCGGGTGAAATCTTAATCCGTAAGGGCGAACGCATCCGTACCATTTATGCGCAGGTTGCTGGTCTTGTTGAATCATCTACCAGCTCAGAAACACAGGAAGTCATGTTAGGGGCAGGGGACCTCATCGGGGCTAATAGTCACATTCAGGGACAAAGAGCCCATAATACCGTTCGGTCTCTGCAATTTTCTCATATGCTTGCCATTCCGAGAGCCGATTTCGATAGACTCCTCCAGCGTTTTCCTATTGTAAAGCGTCAAATTATGAAGCGGCATGATATGAGGCTAAAAGGCTCTCTTGGAGCCAGTGTAGCTGTTAGCAGAGATGGAAACACCATTTCTCCCGCTCATGAGGCTGGATTTATTATTTCACCTATCGTGGAAAAACGCTGATTTTCAAGATGAATAGGGGTGGGCTAGGACGATGCCCTAGCAAATAAACGGCTACCGATCCGGCTGGACGCTATTAGTCCAACAGTGGAAAGTAGTGCTGCTCCTGAATGAAGAGACCAGAAAATAATATCGGGAATCTGATGTAACATCCCAGCCAACTTACCAACCATCAGATTCCCCAAGAAAATATGAAGCGTAAAGCAAGAAACCAGCGTGGTATTATGCCGTTCTGGCGCATAGCGGGAGAAAAGTGCCATTCCAATAGGGAAAGTCATCCCACAGCCAATATCATTGATGGTATGAAAAGCTACACCCCACCATAGGCTTATCTGATGGGGAAGTGGTTGCACATATTCTCCTGCAATAAGGAAGAGGGGACCCATTATTGCAATGGCACTACCAATGATGATTTTGGTCATATCATGGACTGTACCATATCGGTGATCATACCAACGCCAGAACCATAGTACCAGAAATCCTGTAATCATGCTTATTACGCTATCTAGTGATACCAGCGTACTGACAGGGCATGTAATACCGAGTACCGTTAACTTGTAATGCTCCTCACCCCAAAGAAGATAACCATCCATGATTTCCTGATTGGACAGAACACCGAGCGCAAATAGCCCAACAAGCCATAATAGAAAGAGGATGCGTTGTTTTTCTACTCTGGAACACCCCTTTTCCTGGACTGTCTTCGTTGCAGTTGGAAAGGCTGCTTCTGCTGGAAGAGAGGCTCGTCCCATAAGATATCCAGCCAGCCCCATTATCATGCCGCAAGCTGTTGCTATAAAAGCCCAACGCCAGGCGATTGTTCCTAGAAAAGCGCAGAGTAGAGGAGAGATGATAGCCATGATCTGTATGCTCTGGCTGTAAAGCTGGTAAGCATCGGAACGGCGGCGATCTTCGAGGTCGTATAATGCTCCGACCTGCGCCTTCAGGCTGCCTGAAAAGCCGACCCCAGCCAAAAAGATCCACAACGCTAGAACAAAACAGGTTTCCGCTGCCATGAGGCTGAAACTGATTGTCAGGAGACTGATACCTATGACGGCAGAACGTGTCCGGCCAAGACCACGATCCGTTATGAAACTTCCAATGAAGGGAACTGCAAAAATGACAGCCATAATAAGACCTGAAAGGCTACCTGCCGTAGCATCCAATCCTGTGGGAGCGTAGAGACTGTGATTGATGGCCAGTAGGGAGGGTAGCCCAATAATTTTCTGAGCCCGTTCAGGGTGCTGCAGGATGTCCTTTAGATACAGCACCAATATGGAGAGCATTCCGTATTGAGCAAAGGAAAGCCAGCCTTCCGTCCAGAACAAAACCCACAAGCCTTTTGGATGGCCTAGTATGTCGGAAGAGGACTCATTGTTGCTGTTGGACAGGATGTCGGCCGGATCGTCAATCATGGAGGCTTTATAGCATTACAACCATCTATATGGGAGTATTACCGGCTCACATGTAAGTCGTATAATATATATTATGCCAACTTATAGATGCCAAACTGTCTATCTCATCAGATGATTGAAATGATTCAACGGGCCACGTTCTGCAACAAGCTGCAATCTGTCAGCTGTCCTCAAGGTCCGGGTCACATAGCTCTTCGCCAACTCAACAGCATCCTGCATCGCACGATCTATCAAAAAAAATGCTAAAGCTGACGCTAGCGTACAGCCTGTCCCTCGACCATGCGATGTGACAATCCGCTCAGCTTCATACCAGCGTACAGTACCATCCTCAGTTAACAATAAATCAGAACTCACATTTTCAACAGAAAGATGACCTCCCTTTAGCAAGACATTGGTTATTCCCAGCTTTTGTAAGGCCTGTGCCTGCCAAACCATTTCATCCCGTGTCCGGGCCACGACATTCTTTAACAACTGAGCCGCTTCGGATAGATTGGGCGTCACCAGACGAACATACGGGAAAATCTGCTCTTTCATCATGCAAGAGACAGAACCATCCGCGAGGTTTTGCAGCGTACTAGCCTGTAAAACGGGGTCTAGCACAATGGGAACTGACTGCTTCATTTGTGCCAAAAAAGCAGATACAGCCTGCACACTTTCCCCTGAAGGTAACAGCCCAATTTTGATTGCATCAATCGGCATTGCCTCTCGAACAGCTTCCAACTGAGCGGCAATCATCTCAGCTGATACCGGCAGTCGTTCTGATACCCGTTGGCTATTTTGAGCAATGACAGCTGTAACCGCAGTCAGCGCATATCCGCCAAGGGCAGAGATAGTTTTTACATCCACCATAATGCCCGCACTGCCTGTCGGGTCTGTCCCGGCTATGGCAAGAACAGTGGGACTACGCTCCGTCATGTATCTGCCCCCTCTCCTACTGGTGTCTGACAGCCAAAAGAGCCAAGCGATTATATCCTTGTTGATGCAATAGAGCTGCGGCCCGGGCGGCCCGAAGGCCACTCTGACAGAAAAGAACTACCCTCTTAGTTTTGGGCACATCCACTTTCTTTAGTCTGGTCAGGTGATCCAATGGCAGGGAATGAAGGTTCCTGTGTGAGATAGACGGCTGTTCTCCGGGAGAACGAACATCTATGACGACATCATCATCCCGTAACTGCCTAAACGACAGAAAAGGCCAAGCCTGATTAGGTTCTCTAACATTGCAAAAAGAAAACGAACTCATCCGCAGTGCTTTCGCATCCCAGCGATACAACTGTCCGGCTGGAGATGGTACTGCCCCTAGAATATGTGACAAACATAACTGGGCCTGCAGCATCCCTATCAATCCGACAACAGGCCCCAAGACACCTGCTGTCCGACAATCCTGCACATTCTGGCTCATATCGGGGAAAACAGCCCGATAACTCGGTACTCCGGCACAGAAAATCCCAGCATATCCCATCCAATGCATGGCGGATGCACTAACGAGAGGACAGTTCATATGCTGGCAAAGGTCACTCAGCATATAAGTGGTGGCAAAATTATCAGCCGCATCCAGTACAGCCAGATAGTCCCTCTCCCTGCCTACCTTGCATAATTCTTCCATAACTGACGCTGCCGTGTCAGCTTGCGCGCCAATCGGATGGGCCGTAAGAGAAACATTAGGATTCAGGTCGTTCAAACGGGACACCGCCACGACGGCTTTATTGTGGCCTATATCCTTCATGCCATAGAGTGGCTGTCTATGAAGATTGGCTTCTTCAACCACATCATCATCCATAATATGGATATGCCCAACACCGGCTCCAACCAGCATAGGGAGGAGCGTCGAACCAAGCCCCCCTGCCCCAACTACCAGAAGCCGCGCCCGCCCTAGTCTAATCTGCCCCGTCTCACCAATTTCCGGCAGGACCATCTGACTACCATAACGGGTCATCACGAGCCCCCTTCTTGCAGACATTTGCGCCAATGATGAATCCGAGCCACTGGATCATCAGTGCGAAAAATGTCACTGACAGCTGCTATTGCTGCGGCCCCGGCTAAACGACACGCTGAGGCCCGTTCTGCCGTAATGCCGCCAATCGCCACAAGAGGAATGGGTTCAATCAAATTGGCCCATAGCTTCACACGGTTTACTCCCTGTGGACGCCACGGCATTACTTTCAACGTTGTTTCCCAGATAGGCCCTAATGCAATATAGGCCGGCTGCACGGCACGAGCTTGTGTCAGTTCCGTATGATCGTGGGTACTGATCCCCAGCTTCACACCCGCCTGATGAATACGGGCAATATCCGCTGTTTCCATATCCTCTTGACCAAGGTGAATATAAGGAACCCCTTCCTCTAGAGCGAGTTCCCAATGGTCATTCACTACCAATACCGCCCCAAAGGCAGTACAGCTTCGCAAGGAGGCACGGATCTCTGATCGTAGATATTCCTGATCTTCGCTTTTATTACGCAATTGAATAAAATGTACGCCAGCCTGCACAGCCAAAGCAACTTCAACAGCAGTACTAGCAATCGGGTAAAGTTCATCAGGGAGTAGGCTCATAATAGACAAGCCCGCCCAACCATGGGACTAGAAGGCATAGCCCCCTCATAAGGCTCAATAGGGCCAGCCAGGTAAGCGGACCGCCCTGCCTTTACAGCCTGCCCAAAGGCCTGTGCCATCAGAATAGGATTGCCGGCTCTGGCTACTGCAGAATTCAGAAGTATAGCATCGTACCCCAACTCCATCGCCTCAGCTGCCTGAGATGGACGACCAATGCCAGCATCAATGATGAGTGGAACAGATTCAAAGTGCCGCCGGTAGGCTTTCAAGGCGTTGCGGTCAGAAAGCCCCTGCCCGCTCCCTATGGGTGCGGCCCACGGCATGAGCACGTTACAACCCACCTGCATAAGACGTTCCCCGACACCTAGATCTGTCGTTGTGTATGGAAACACTTTGAAACCATCCTCATTCAGAATACGGGCAGCCTCAACCAAACCGAAAATATCCGGGTTCAGAGCCATATCATCGGCGATTACTTCCAGTTTGATCCAGTCCGTTCCCATGATTTCACGGGCCATGTAAGCCGTCTTCACCGCTTCACGAACTGAATGGCAGCCGGCCGTATTGGGCAATACCCGTGCCCCACTTTGCTGGATAAGCAACCAAAAAGCCTGTCCTACCTTCTGGTCACTCTGCAAACCTAAACTTTCTCGCCGTAAAGAGACTGTCACAATCTCTGCTTGCGCTGCCTGAATGGCATTTTCGAGCATAGCTGGAGAAGGATAACGAGCCGTACCAAGGAGAAGACGTGAAGAAATATCACATCCATAGAGTTTTAAGGGCATGGCCTCACCCTCCTTGCATTGGGGCTAGAATTTCAATCTGATCCCCCGCTTTGAGTATGATCTGGTCCCGTTGCCCGGCGGGAATAAAATCCCCGTTGAGTGCTGTGGCAACAACCGCCTTTTCGAGTCCAAGTTCTTCTAGAAGGGTGCTGAAAGACGCCACCAAAGCATGAGCTTTCCCATTGACTTGAATCATGCTCATGCCATGGCCCTTTCTTGTGCTTGCACTTGCTCTACAACCTTACGAGCGCACCATGGTGAAAGAAGAAAACCATGCCGATATAGTCCATTAACGTAAATAACCCGGCCATGTTGCTCAATATCGGGAATATTATCTGGAAAAGCAGGCCGTACACCGACACTAGCCTCAATAATACTAGCTTCTCCTAAAGCCGGATGAAGCCGTTGAGCAGCTTCCAGTAGATCGTAGACAGATCGTACTGTAACAGGGGCCTGACAGTCGGTTTCAATACTTGTTGCACCAACCATCAGGATGCCCTCACCTCGTGGAACTACATAAACAGGTTGTCGAGGATGAAGCAGCCGAATAGGCCGTCTGAAATGGATATCCTGCGTTTGAATACGAATCATCTCGCCTCGTACGCCTCGCAATCTAGGCAAATCTACCCGTGCTGTAAGGCCACGACAGTCCACAATGATATCTTCCTTCAAATCCTCTGCCTGAACCTCAACACCGCGGCTGACCACCCCTCCTACAGCTTTTAAACCTTCTTCTAGGGCTGGAAGAGCCAAACGGGGATCGATATGTGCTTCCTGGGGATAAAATAGTCCTTCCCGGCAACGCCCGCTTAGATCGGGTTCCAGCCTGTCCAGCCCGGTTTCATCCAAGGTTTCATATTCTTGTGTACAGCGACCAAAATGGATGATTTCGCTTCGATCTCGTGCAGCTGAAAGAACAAGACTGCCAGCCTTTACAAGGCCGTCATAATGCTTCTGCCACCAGTTCAAGGCCTCTATTCCACGATCTCGTATGACATCATCTGCGCCATCACGTTCACACCATGGAGCAATCATGCCACCTGCAAACCAGGAACAGGTACCCTCACCTAACTGTTTCGTCTTTTCATAAAGATGAACAGAATATCCTTTTTCCTTCAATGTAAGAGCAGTGACTAAACCAGCTATACCAGATCCGATTATGCCAACTGAAAGGAGAGATTCAGACTGTCCCGACATAAAGCTCTCCCCCCTGATTCCGAAACTCTTTGGTTTTCTGCGCCATACCTTCCAGACGAGCAGTTTCCTCCCGGATATCCTGTGAAATCTTCATGGAACAGAATTTCGGACCACACATAGAGCAGAAATGAGCTGCTTTATGAGCCTCCCGAGGCATTGTTTCATCGTGGAAGGACCGTGCTGTCTCAGAATCTAGTGCCAGATTGAATTGATCTTCCCAACGGAAAGCAAAACGAGCACGAGAGAGTGCATCATCATGCTGCTGAGCCGCCGGATGTCCCTTGGCCAAATCTGCCACATGAGCGGCCAGTTTGTAAGTAATCACCCCGGTCTTAACATCATCCCGGTTTGGCAGGCCGAGATGTTCCTTGGGCGTGACATAACAGAGCATTGCCGTGCCAAACCACCCAATCATGGCAGCCCCAATGGCGGATGTTATATGGTCATACCCCGGTGCAATATCTGTTGTAAGCGGACCAAGCGTATAGAACGGAGCCTCTGCACAGAATTCCTTCTGTTTTTCCATATTCTCATGAATCAGATTCATCGGTACATGACCGGGTCCCTCAATCATGACCTGACAACCATGTTTCCAAGCAATCTGGGTCAGTTCTCCCAGTGTTTTCAGTTCCGCAAACTGTGCCTCATCATTGGCATCGGCAATACTACCTGGACGCAGACCATCCCCAAGGGAAAGAGCAATGTCGTAGCGATGACAAATTTCACAGATTTCATCGAAATGTTCGTAAAGAAAACTCTCACGATGCCCATTCAAACACCAACGGGCAATAATGGATCCACCACGACTGACAATCCCCGTTACACGCTTGGCTGTCAAAGGAATATGGGACAACCTCACACCGGCATGAATGGTGAAATAATCCACCCCCTGTTCAGCCTGATGGATCAACACATCACGAAACACTTCCCAATTCAGGGCAAGCGGGTCATTCCCGACACGTTCCAGTGCCTCATACATGGGTACAGTTCCAATTGGCACAGGAGCGTTCCGCAGAATCCATGAACGAACCTGCCGAATATGCTTGCCAGTTGAAAGGTCCATGACCGTATCTGCGCCCCAGCGAGTCGCCCAGATCATTTTCTCGACCTCTGCCGCCACGCCGGGCGTAACGGCTGAATTGCCGATATTGGCATTAATCTTCACCAGAAAATTGCGCCCAATCACCATAGGCTCAAGCTCTGGATGATTGATACTGGCAGGCAATATGGCCCGACCAGCTGCGATCTCATCACGGACATACTCAGGCGTAACATAGTCCGGCATAGGTGCGCCTACACGCTGGCCACGTTGTGAGGCTTCTGTCCCTACTGGTTTTACCGCCTGATGACGCTCACGTCCCAGATTCTCCCGCCATGCTGCATAGATCATTTCTTCAGTCACGATCCCGGCACGGGCATAATCCAGCTGAGTAACGTACTGCCCTTCCCTCCCCTGTCTGACCGTGTGCGGTGCTGGACAAAAAGGCACATCAGATTCAAATAACTCGTCCTGCCTCTGATGGCGGGCAAGTTTCCGACCTTCCAGCCAACGCTCCCTTACTTTAGGTAGGCCTGCCTCTAACATCGTATTGGCATCGGAATCAGTATAAGGGCCGGATGTATCATACAGACGCTGCACAGGCTGAATCTCATCAGCGAGCATGACCTCCCTGAATGGAACCTGAATATCCGCTCTTTCCGGCGGATTACTGTAGATTTTGCGGGAACCACAGAAAGGGCCTGTGGTGACGGTGAAATCCTGCATTGATCTTCTCTCCACATGATAAACGTGAGAAAAGATCCGGGGATGAATGACGATTTATAAGGAGTTCAGACAGAGGACACCCACGCCCTCCATCTACATTTTCCCGTTCCTTCGCCGGCATGACCCGGATCAGGTTCAAAGGGTTCGGCATCCGCCGTCTCAGCCCTGCCTAAAGACAGGACACCCCCCGGAACATCCCTCTTGCGTATCGGACCTGCTCCACTTCGTCAAGCCAGAAAGCTATATCCCTCAAAGAGATGACAAGCATCGCCTCGTGCTAACCATTATAAAAACGGTCAAACCGATAACCAAGGGATGTCAACACTTCATAACCAATCGTACCAACATGATCGGCCACCTTGGTTATATCCTGCTGCGGCCCGATGAGGGTCAGCCATTCCCCTTCCCTCGTAGCATCATCTGGCAAGTGTGTGACATCAACAGAAAGGCTGTCCATAGAAATCCGCCCAAGCACAGGCAGGCGTATATCACCCTTCCAAAGGGCACCATTCCGAGCAAAAGAACGGAAAATACCGTCAGCATAGCCAATACCGACAGTTGCTACACGCATGGGCTGTTCGGCACGATAAGTCAGACCATACCCGATACGTTCTCCTACCTTGAGAGTCCGTATCTGCAATATCTGCGCTTCAAGACCTATTGCTGGAAACAGCGACCTATCCCCTTCATGCGGGGGAAGGCCATAAAGTGCAATACCTGGCCTAACCATCTCAAAATGATAGTCTGAACCGAGGAAAATACCCGACGATGCCGCCAATGACCGTGGTACGCCGGGAAAGGCAGCACTCATGGCCAGAAAACGCTGACACTGCTCTTTATTGGCGGGATCATCAGGCTGATCTGCACAGGCCAAATGACTCATAACCAGGACAGGCTTTAATCCCCTCACCACCTCATCACGCAGATCATCTTCCGAAATCCCGAAACGGGACATCCCCGTATCAAACTGTAAAGCTGCCGGATGTTCCGTTCCCACCTGCTGGCAGAAGGCACGCCACTGCCGGACCTGCTCCAGACTGTTTAGTACCGGCACCAAACTATGATCTACCATCGTTTCTGGTCGCCCTGGAGAAAAGCCATGCAGTACAAAAATCCTTTTCTCTGGCAGCAATCTACGGAGCTGACATCCTTCTTCCGGCTGCGCTACAAAGAATGTCTGAACTTTTTCAGAAAGACAGGATGCAATCTCCCTTACCCCCAAACCGTAAGCATCTGCCTTCACGACAGCAGCGCATTCTGCTCCCCCCACACGCTCTGCCAGCCGAGTATGATTTTTCCTGATGGCGGCAAGGTCTACCATCAAGCGGGCACTTGTCTGCTTGCAGGAATGCATCTTCTCTCACCTCTCATCTTTATGCCGCCCTAAGATCAGGAAGGCCGATCTTACAGGAAATACCCTCCTTGGAAATTATTATTTAATGATAAAATCACTTACCATTTTTTCCCAGTTTTCCGGCGTTTTCTCTATGTTTTTACGGCAACACACGAAACCATTTTCCCAATGTCTACAATTTTGTCCGCGAAAATCATGACATATGCTTGAGGCAAAGGGGTATTCTGTATTAGAGACAGGGCACAGCAATGCTGCTTTGCCTATGCGAAGCGGCCTTTACCCTATGAACAGGGGTTAAGTTTTTTTGATTTCGCAGGGGCCTCAGGATGTTCAGTCCGATGGTCCAAACGGAGCTAGTCCAGGTTTGACCGAGGCCAATCAGAAACCCAATCCCACTCTCTCCATTACTCCCAGTCGCTCTGGCATAGAGCGTCGTTATGGAGATTTCCCCAGCTTTCCTGCTGCTCTTGATTACGCAGCGCAGGGAGCCAGTGGCTTCAATATCTATTCTGGACGGGGAACCCTGCTGGAAGTCTTGCCCTACAGCAAACTGCGACAGCAGGCACATGCCACAGCCCGCCGTCTTCTCGGGCTAGGTCTCCAGCCGGGTGATAGGGTCGCCATTGTTGCGGAAAGTGATGGCGATTTCGCCCGGATTTTCTTTGGTTGCCAATACGCTGGCCTCGTCCCTGCGCCGCTACCTCTGCCAGTCGCCTTCGGCGGTAAAGAGGGTTACATCAATACGCTGCGTGGCATGATTACCAGTGCCGATGCTCGGGCCGTTATCGTTCCGGAAGTCATTGGTGGATGGACAGCTGATATCATTGCCGATTTCCCGCTTCTGTTCGGTGGTTCCCCTGCTGAACTGATGGCCCACGAGGAAAAGGACATCCCTCTTCCAGAAATCAAGGAAGATGCCCTCTCCTATCTTCAGTTCTCTTCTGGCAGTACACGCTTCCCTATGGGGATCAGTGTGACGCAGAAAGCTGGCATGGCCAATGCTCATGCCATCGCCCAATATGGTCTTCAGGTCTATCCCAGCTCTGATGAACGTGACGATCGCTGCGTTTCGTGGCTGCCTCTCTATCACGATATGGGGCTAGTCGGGTTCTTCCTGACGCCAATGACCTGTCAGCTTTCTGTTGATCTCCTCCCTACACGGGAATTTGCACGTCGTCCCCACATCTGGCTGGAGCTAATCGCCCGAAACAAGGCAACCATGTCCTATAGCCCTTCTTTCGGCTATGAACTCTGCGCCCGCCGTGGTGCACGAGAGGATATCGACCTGTCTTCATGGCGCGTTGCCGGTATCGGTGGCGACATGATCCGCCCACATATCATCCATAATTTTGCAGAGACCTTCGCCAAGCGAGGCTTCGATCAAAAAGCCTTTGTTGCCAGCTATGGCATGGCTGAAACCACACTGGCCATCAGCTTCGCACCTCTCAATACCGGGCTACGTACCGATACGGTCGATCTCTCCGTCATGGAACGAGAGGATTATGCTCAGCCAGCTGAAAAAAACACGGAAACAGCCCGTGACTTCGTTCTATGTGGCGTCTGCCTTCCAGAGCATCAAATTGAGGTTCGGGACGGGGCTGGAAACGTACTGAAAGAACGTCAGGTCGGCACCGTCTATGTCCGTGGCCCTAGCCTCATGAAGGGGTATTTCAGACGTCCAAAAGAAACAGCCAACGCCTTCTCCGCTGATGGCTGGCTGAATACCGGCGACATTGGCTACATGCTGGATAACCAGATCGTCATTACCGGACGGGCCAAGGACCTCATCATCATCAACGCTCGGAATATCTGGCCGCAAGATCTAGAATGGGCTGCCGAGCATGAGGTTGCCTCTCTTCGTTCTCGTGACGTTGCGGTTTTTTCCGTTGATGACAATCAGGGAGAGCGTGTCGTGGCTCTGGTTCAGTGCCGTTACACAGACGAAGAACCTCGTAACAAGCTTAAAGAAGAATTGGTTGCTCTCTTCCGCCGTCTACATGGTATTGATGTAGACGTGGTTCTGGTGCCGCCACGGTCTCTGCCTCAAACCTCCTCTGGGAAACTGACCCGGGCCCGTGCTAGGGCCATGTATCTTAACGGGGATTTTACCTAAGAGCTAAAGGGCCATTCCTCATTCAGGGAAGATCATGTGGGTCTTCCCTCTTCGCTTGGTCGCAAAGGGACAAGACATGACAGACAGTGTTGCTGATATCTCTCACATGATTCTCCAGAAGCTGCTGGAGAACCCAAAAGTGCCACGCGATATTTCCGAAAATAGCCGGATTGTTGAGGACCTGGCCTTCGACAGCCTTGCTGTCATGAACTTTGTGATGGAGATTGAAGATACGCTTGATGTCTCCGTCCCCCTCGATAAATTGGCAGACATCCGTACCATTAAAGATCTGGCGTCCTGCCTGCATACCATCAAGGCAGAACAGGCATGAGTGCCGGTATTTTTGACAAATACGCTGCCCTGAAGGGAAACTACGACTCCCTAATGGCTGCAAGCCCGAGAAACCCTTTCGGCGTTGTGATAGAGCGTCCACTTTCAGCCACAATTGGTATTATTGAAGGACGTGAAACGCTTCTCTTCGGGACCAATAATTATCTTGGCCTCAGCCAGTCTGCGGCCGCACGAGATGCCGCCATCCATACAGCAAAGACGATGGGTGTCGGCACGACAGGGTCCCGCATCGCTAACGGTACGTTCGGTCTGCACCAAAAGCTAGAAAAAGCTTTGGCTACTGTCTTTAGAAAAAAACATGCCATGGTTTTTTCTACGGGTTACCAGGCCAATCTGGGAACGATTTCAGCCCTTGTGAACAAGGATGATATTCTCTTCCTTGATGCCGACAGTCATGCTTCCATTTATGATGGAGCCCGTCTCTCTGGTGCGCAGGTTATCCGTTTCCGTCACAATGATCCGGCTGATCTGGAGAAACGTGTTGCCAGAACAGACAAGACGACTGGGGCTCGCCTGATCATCGCTGAAGGCATTTACTCCATGACAGGGAATATTGCCCCTCTCAAGGAATTTGTAGATGTCAAAAAACGGCACAATATCCCCCTCATGGTGGATGAGGCCCATTCCTTTGGTGTGCTGGGCGATCACGGCCGTGGCGTTGCAGAAATGCAGGGTTGTGAAGATGATATCGACTTCATTGTCGGTACCTTCTCCAAATCACTTGGGACCGTTGGAGGCTATTGCGTAACAGATCATGATGAGATTGATCTCATGCGCCTCTGCTCACGGCCTTATATGTTCACGGCTTCTCTGCCGCCTGAAATCATTGCGGCAACTTTGGCAGCTCTGGAGGAAATTGAAACTCGCCCAGACCTGCGCCAGAAGCTTCAGGAAAATGCGGCCCGTCTGCATCAGGGCTTCAAGTCAGTCGGGCTGAATACGAGTAACTTCATTTCTCCCGTCATCGCCGTCACTCTGGAAGATATTCCGCAGGCTATTACCTTCTGGAATGCCCTTCTGGATGCTGGCGTTTACGTCAATCTTTCTCTGCCTCCGGCAACCCCCGACAACAGACCGCTGCTGCGCTGTTCTGTCATGGCAGCCCACTCCGCTACCGAGATTGATCGGGCAGTAGAAACATTCGGCACCATTGCCAAAGAACTGAAACTTGTCTGACACGTTCCAGACAGACTAAAATCCTCTGGAAGATTATTTTTCATAATATTCCGGAGGATTTCCTATTGCCCAGCTATCTAGGTCAGTTTTTTGCTTTCCTAGACCGTACATGTCGGGCCCGCCATAAAAAAAGCGGAAGGGTGAGAAGCGGATGTTCCTTCTCAAAAGCCGATACATAAATGGTCTTACCCGTGTGACGCTGTATCTTCCATAAAAGATACGCCACCCCATCCCTGAACGTAAAAGCCGCCTTGATAAGACGGGCTACATTCAGAGGCTTTCCAAAAGCGTTTACTTTGTCCCAGTTTCTTGCAGCCTTGTCCCGAGCAGATGCGGTCAGTTGGGGGTATAACAGCCCTCCTTCACTACGATAGCTCAGGGAAGCCCTGCGCCAAGCTGCTTTTAGGACAGCCTCATAACGCTCTTCCTTCCCAGCCAGAAGGTTATAGCTGCGCCCTTTCTTTTCCACACGCAACTCTGCGGCATAGGTATGGGCAAACAAATTATGCCAATATTGTGCTGCCTCGCCTTCCTCGGGCCCCAAAAGCGCAGCCCAACAAGAAGCTGTAATCACACATTGACTGATCGCCTGCAAAAGACTATCAGCACCTCCTTCGTTCCTCACCCAGACCATACGAACAGGCTGACAAAAACGGGCCCATATAGTCGTATCCAGCGTAAAAAGCGTACTCCGCTTCAGAAATTGCTGAAGGGACAAAAAAGCTACTTTGGCCCGTAATGTCGTCCCCCCCTCTACCTTATGCTCCATATAATAGACATTGGGGGGGAGCAGACGGTTCGCTAGACGAGCTAAGGCACTCCCACCCAGACTTTCTGGCCGGTCAGTAATAACATAGAAATCAAGTATCCCATCAGGGTCTACATCACGAAGAACCGAACCATAAAACAGAACGCCCAGAGGTTGTCTATCCAGCCCATTAGCAATGGAATCTGCAAACTGGGTAACTGCTTCAGGAACGGTTGTTGTCAGCTCACTGATGAGTGTTTCCCTGATAACGTCAGACATGCACAAACCGGAAAGCCGGCCCCTCTTCCAATTTCAGCCGTCCGCTGGCAGGTGCCGGGAAAACCTCACCATCCAGAACAAAGTCACTATCCGTCTCAAGGTGCATCTCCTGCACGGTCGCACTCACATAATCCTCATGAGTCCGCAGCCACTCCGGAGCTCGTCCCCTCAAAAGATTAAAACAAGCTTTCGGCAGAGCCTTCGGAAAAGCCTGAGCATCAAGGAAATGAAACCCACTTCCGCCAACACCTGTATTCCAGAATGGCCAAATACCGTGGGACAGTTTTTCCAACGCAGTCACCATGAAAAGAAAACTACGCCCCTCTCTGCTTTCTCTGGGCAGACCCTCTCCCTGTGCCGACCAGGATAACTTGTCCCCCCTCATCCATGAATGACGACTACGTCGAAAAAGAAGACTCGCCATGCTGCTGAAAAGCGTGAAAAAAACCGCCAGATCATGAGGGGCAAATTTCAAAACATTCGGTGAATGGGCAATGCGCACCGCTCTAGCATAACCGGTACACCCACCAAACATGCCCAATACTGAAGGTCTTTCCTCATCCGGCCATGACAGTCTGATTGGCGCACGGACACAGCTTTTCAGCCCTTCGGGACGCAACAGACGATCAATCGCTGCATCACCATACAGGCCAAATCCGACATCCCCCGCTATGAGGTTAGTATTACCTGAAGGCAGAACGGCTACGGCCGGTAAAGGGCAATCGTGATAGATAGCTGCGATTGCCGTCAGACAGGCACTGACTGTACCATCTCCACCACTGATGACAATCAAGTCCACGCCCTTGCTCTTCAGTTCAGTCAGATGAGCTGGAAGATGACTGTCATTCAGGGACGAAACACAATAATCCCCCATCTTCTGCCGTGCCATACGCAGGAAATGCCCTTTGTCCTGAGAATTTTTACGGCTATTAGGGTTATGTATCAGGGCTGGTTGTACAATGTTCTTCAATATCTGCATCTATCCACCACACATCCGCCCAGAAACATAAAGAGGCCAGACTATTTCTCAAGCTGGCCGAACTCCTTTAACATGGCTATGCTAAGGGGGCCAGCAGGGAGTTACCCTCCTGATAAATCGTTCCCGTCATGGATATGGTGCCATAATGCTTTCCGACCCGTCCGCCACTTCGTCCTACCGGCGTGACTCTTCTGTCTGTCTAGCCCATATGTCAGACCCACATCTGCCTCCCCCCACCATCGCATGGTCTGCTTTTCTGAACAAACGCCTACTCAGTCGTATTCTCTGGCTTAGTAAGAGGCGTCATGTTCTACGGCCATCTATCACAGCCGAACTTCTTGAGAACATCGCATCCCATAAAGAGCTTTCCGGACTGCTGATAAGCGGAGACATTACGAATTTCGGTACAAAGGAAGAGTACCGGCAAGCCGCTATCTGGCTATCAACCCTTCCTCTTACACCTGTAATCGTACCGGGGAATCATGACTTCATGGCCCCGATTTCTTACGAGGATAGTCTAGCCCAGTGGGAAAAATGGGCTGACAGTTCATTTCCGTCTGTCCGTTTTTTCGGAAAGGTCGCCGTTATCGGTCTAAACTCGGCTTTGCCAACGCCACCCTTTACGGCCTACGGCCGTATCGACAGAAAACAACGTCAGAAACTGGCAGAACTCCTTGCGAAATTGGGGAAAGAAGGATACTGCCGGGTTGTCATGCTTCATCACCCCCCCCGCAAAAAGCTGCTACCCTACAGAAAGTCCCTCATCAATACGCCAGCCTTATCCAATATCTTAAAGACCCATGGGGCAGAACTTGTTCTTCATGGGCATTCCCATGATGCCACTCTGACCACTGTTGAAGGGACAGATATCCCCCTATTAGGGGTCAGTGCCGCTGGCATGGACAGTCAGCACTCCAAGCGCAAAGCATCTTGGAATCACCTTACGTTCATCCCTCACCCTGAAGGCTGGCAGATTAAGCTCATGCGCAGGGACCATAAAGGCCATCTCTTCTCCCGTATGGAATGGCTATCCACCACCTCTGTAAGACAGACAGCATGCTAATACGAAGTAATCTGCCAACGCTGGACCGTTATCTACTCCGGCAGATGATCCCTCCTTTCACGATTGCACTAGGAACCATGCTGGTTGCCTTGCTACTGGAACGACTGCTGACACTATTCAACCATCTAGCGAGCAGCGGTAGTTCCGTTGCAACCCTGATTACGCTTCTCAGTGATCTCCTGCCGCACTATATGGGGCTTGCCCTCCCAGCGGCACTCTGCATTGCGATCTTCATGACCGTCAATCGAATGAGCGATCACAATGAGATTGACGTACTATGTGCCGCCCATATCTCCCTGCTACGCATCAGCCAGCCTTACATCAAGGTTGGTGCCATTCTGGCCATTCTCAGCCTACTTCTTTACGGCTATATCCAACCAATCGCTCGCTATGATTACCGAGAAGGGTTCTATTTTGCCAAACATACAGGCTGGGCACCGCACCTCCAGTCCGGCATGTTTGCTGCAACATCTTCCACCACAGTTCTGACAGCGGATCATGTTGACCATGGCGGCTCCCGCTTGAAGAACATTTTCATCCGCAATCTAAAAGATAATGGCAAAATTGAGCTGATTACAGCTCCCAGAGGATTGCTAACCCTTTCCGAGCGGGACCAGGCAACGCAGCTTGACCTTTGGGATGGGCAAGTCGTCCATTTGAACAAAACAAACATAGCTGATGACCATGCCACCATTACCCATTTTGAGCATATTGCCCGTGTCATTGAGCGCAGTAAAAACCGGCAGCCCTTCCGTTCCCGAGGGGATGATGAACGAGAAATGACTACCCCCGAACTATTGAAGTCCCTTCGCTATGGAGATCCACGCATCTCTTATACCGTACTTCGTTCGGAAATGGATTTCCGTCTGGCGCGGGCCATCAGCGTCATGTTCATTCCTTTACTGGCTATTGCTTTTGCCATTGGCCGAAAAAGACGAAAATCAGTGATCGGACAAATCGTGCTTGCCATCATTCTTGTTGGCTTCAATGAAATACTCCTATTCGGGCACAGTATGGCAGCCGATGGAAAGGCATCTGTTTGGCTGACAATCTGGGCACCTGAATTCCTCTTCTGTTGTGGCTGCACGATCGCCCTACTCGCACGTTCACAGGTTTCTTGGCGGCACAGAAAACCAACGTCACTAAGCAGGAGCTCCTCATGAGATCTCCACTAGCACAACCAACCTTGCTGAAGGTCTTCCTCAAGCCGCTTCTCACCAAAATTCTGCTATGCTGCGGTGTTCTAACAGCTCTTCTTGAGATTCTGGCCCTACTGGATGACGCTTCTACCATTCTTGACCGCCATCTCGGTATTAACGGACTTTTCAAATATATAGGCTTGCATCTGCCAACACTCATTGTGGAAATCATGCCCCTATCTGTCATGATTGGCGGTCTGTTTACCCTCCTGCAGATGGCTCTCTCCAGCGAAATCGCTATATTAAGAGCCGCCGGCCTTTCCACTCTCAACATGTTTCGGTACCTTCTGCCCGTTCCGCTCATGCTCAGCTTGGTGTGCATGGTAATGCAGCTATGGGTTATCCCTCCCTGCGAGCAGGAACTCACCCGCTGGTGGAATGAAGCCGCAACCCAAGCCAATGCGACAGAGGACCTGCATAGTCTATGGTTCCGCTTCGGACAGGACATCATCCGGGCCGACGTCATCAGCCATGGCGGACGGTCTCTCTCGAAAGTCATTTTGTACCGCCGGCAACCAGAAACCGGGAACCTAGTTGGAAGTCAGTTCTACGAGAATCTAACTTATGAAGACGGCCAATGGGTTAATCATGGGGTAGCTAGAGAACTCGTCATTTTCAAAGAACAGACACAGGCGCAGCTCAACAATGAGTCCGCCCCGCCCGTTCTGAACGCCACCCCACAAGAAATCATTAACATGACGATGCAAGGCGTCCATTATACGCCACACCAGTTCTGGGAAATTTTCTCTGGGAAAGTCCCTTATAATTTACCTAGATCAAATTATCTGATGGCACTGTATGCCATACTCATGCTGCCGGTACAGATGGCCGTGATGCTTCTTATCACTCTACCCATCACCTATATTCCGCCCCGTGCGGGATTGCGGAACCCGCTGCCGGTATACGTCATGGCGGCTGGTCTGGGAGTAGTCATCCTCCAAGGTATGATTTCAGCTCTGGGAAATTCAGGTTCCCTTCCCATATTAATCGCTATAAGTTCAGGCCAGATCGTGGCAGCCCTGTTTGGTCTGACATGGATACTGCGGATGGAGGAAAAATGAGTACGTTCAAACAATTTTTCCAAGGCACAGCTCTCATGCAAAAAGGCAGGAGTTATGACTTGGGAAAGATGAATCTCTCACAGTTATGGGCGGCTTACCTTACTTACCCGACGATTCTACTTTATTTTGCCCTGATCATCGGTACGGCCGTACTCAGCCTTTACCTGCATCATAGCTGGTGGGGAGTTATCATCCCTATTCCTGTCATCATCGCCGTATATCCGACAGCTTGGTACATCATTCATCGTTACATTCTGCATGGACGCTGGTTTTATCGGAATCCAATCACAGCCTCCATGTGGAAGCGTATTCATTTTGATCATCATCAGGACCCGCATCTTCTGGAAGTGTTATTCGGGTCACCTTTGAATACGGTTCCGACCATGATGGTCATTACTATGCCGATCGGTTGGCTGATCGGTGGCTGGGGTGGTGCTTTTTCCGCCCTCTCCACAGCTCTGGTTATGACCTGCATTTATGAGTTTTTTCACTGTATCCAGCATCTAGCCTATAAGCCTCGCTGGCAGTGGGTTGTATACATCAAGCAGCTTCACGTTCTTCATCACTTTCATGATGAAGATGGCAATTACGGCATTACCAACTATCTGCCGGATCGGCTGATGGGTACCTTCTACCGATCCGCCAAAGAACGTCCCCGTAGCCCGTATGTCTTCAATCTAGGATATACAATAGAAGAGGCAGAACGTTATCCATGGGTCATGCGCCGGACAGGTGCCCCGCCCCGGGATCGGCCCGATCCTGCCCGTGCGCCAAAGAACGAAGAGCTTTCCAAGAGCGCATGAGTATTTCAGTACTAATTCTCGCCGGGTCACGGGATGGAGAACGTGACCCGCTGGCGCAAATGGGCAATGTGTCGCACAAGGCACTTCTGCCCATCCAAAACATTCCCATGATCGAACGTGTTCTCCATACGCTGGAACAAATTCCCGAAATTGAGCGGATATGGGTCAGTATCGAGCGACCTAGTCTACTGGCACATTTGAAAGATCGCGTCACTCTCCTACAGGCCGCTCCCTCCCCGAGCGAAAGTGTTGCTCAAGCACTCGACGTCATCAACACCCCCTGCCTCGTTACCACAGCAGATCACGCCCTACTGTGTCCTGAATGGGTTAGGGAATTCATTACTAAAAGCCGGAATGCAGATGTCGACTTGACTGCAGGTATCGCCCTGAAAAGTACCATTCTACAGGATGTACCCCGGACAAAACGAACTTATATCCGCCTTTCCGATATGCAGTTCTCGGGCTGTAATCTTTTCTGGATGGCATCTCCTCAATCCAAAACAGTCGTCACACTTTGGCAGCGTCTTCAGCGTTACCGGAAAAAGCCCCTCCGCATGGCTATGATATTGGGGTTACCCATCATCCTGCGCGCTCTTACCCATACGCTCAGCTCCAAACGGCTTGAACAACGTATCCATACCCTCACAGGTGCCCGGATACGACTCATCCCTCTTTCTGACGGTAAGGCCGCCGTAGATGTCGATAAGCCTGCGGATGCCATTCTCGTGGAACAGCTTCTTAGTCAAAATTGAAATACCCCATGCCGCCAATTCACAGGCAGCATGGGGAAAATGTGCTCTCTCTTATTTCAAGACCTGCTTCTTGAGATTGAAAAGAACAGGCCCCAAACCACGTCGTATCTTCTTGAAGTCAACTAAAGTAACATCACCCGCAGCGGACAGCGTATGCATACCATCCGGATAATCCTTAATTTCTGGAATATGCAAAGGAATAGAATCGCCACCGCATATCGAAGGCCGCCCTTTTTTAAAGCCGCTAATCCGAAGCAGGCGTATGCCACCGCCATAGGTCTCCGAACAATCCTGCACAGGTAAGACAACCTCATCATCTTCTATAAAAGGTGTCCCCCCCGGACGAGCCCCGCTACGATCAATCAAAAAATGGCCCATATCACACCACGGGCCTGTCAATTCTTCTGCCAACGCAATATGCAAGGTGCTCTGCCGGGCCTGTTTTGGAGCAGGTGGTGTCCAGAATAGCCACCAACGCCCAGCATGATGGAGAGGCGTCGCATCAATAGCCCCAATGGGGAAATCAAACGTAGGAACACGCTCCCACTCATAAGGAAAAGAAGTAGCCTTATAGAGGGTCAGACGTCCTGACTTGTAGGCCTCAGGCAGCATGTAAAAGACCCCCTCATGCTGAAATACATAGGGGTAAGAAAGGTGCCATTCCTCGCTCAATACGCAGCGTCGTTCCTGCAAAACGAAACGTTCATCGTAGATGAACACTTCAATAACGCCCTTCCCTTGAACGTAATCAAAATATTCCGCAAAAACATGCAGGCGTCCCTCGTGCCACAAACCAAAAGGATCTGCGAGAAACCCCTCTTTTCCGCAGGATGGCAGGAAGGTCATATCGATGTCATCCAGACTATTCTGCCGGACGATCTGCTCAAAAGGCGCATGCAAAATAGCTGAACGCCAGTAATCCATTTTAAACAGCTTCATCTCTTATCATCCTACGGATACATGTTCATAAAATCATTGCGTAGCATACAGGGGCATCTTCTCCAGTGGAAGAGCTCGCTTTTCCCCGCCTATAGCTGACATCCAGATCATCTTTCTATAATTTCCTGAGCAGATACCCCTCTCCGACCACAACTTAAGGATTGATAAATGTCCATCTCATACGACATTGATACTGCCATCGACATTCGCTTTCATGCAGCCTGTAGTCTTATCAAGGAAGCCGCAGCCTTAGCCCTAAAAATGCAACCTGAACCCGGCAAGCCTGTAGCTGACCTCAAGGGGCATCAAGATTATGTCACAGAAGCAGATAAAGCAGTAGAACAGTTCGTCACCACCCGTATGGCCGCCCTTTTTCCAGAGGACGCCTTTTTGGGGGAAGAGCATGGCGGTACTTCAACGGGACTTTTTCGATGGGTCATCGATCCCATTGATGGAACATCCAATTATGCCAGAGGACGTAACCGCTGGTGTATCTCACTTGGCCTTATGCACCGGGACATCCCCGTTGCAGGGATTATAGAAGCCCCTGCCATTGGAGAAACCTTCACAGCCAGGAAGGGCAAAGGGGCTTTCCTCAATGGACGTCCCATCAAAGCATCCACCACCGAAAACATAAAGGAAGCCATGGTAGAACTCGGCTGGTCACCTTATGTTCCAGAAGGTTGGTACCCCGAAAAAATGCAAAAGCTCCTCCTTAAAGGAATCATGCCCCGTTCACTGGGTTCTGGAGCTTTGGCATTAGCCGATGTTGCCTGTGGGCGGTCCGACGGTTATCACGAATATGTCATTTTCCTATGGGATGTTGCTGCAGCTCTGGTCCTTTTGGAAGAAGCTGGGGCATGTGTATCACCCTTCTTGAAAATGGGAGGCCTTACACAACGTACGACCATTTTGGCCGGAGCCCCTATGGTCGCTCCTACTCTTTCCGATATACTAGGCGTCACGCTTGATTAAATTTATAATCTCTGCGTGCGCATGTTTTCAGCCTATAAGAGGTCCCCAATGTCCAAATCATTCTCTCATATATCACGGACAGTTTCCGTCGTAGCCGGTGCTGGTCTCCTCGCCATGAGTGCCTATGCACATGATGCAGAAGCCAACGCTTCCAAACAGCAGGCTCTCGTAAACAAAGCCACTTTTGCTGTACAATCCGCCCTTTTGGATTCCAAGGTCACAGACAACACAACCCGCATCCTTCACGAAACAAAGGCTGTTGTGATCTGCCCTAATGTTACAAAGATGTCCCTTGTTTTTGGAGGCAGTGGCGGTCGATGTGTTCTGCTGGCTCGTGGTGCCAACAATTCTTGGTCTGACCCGGCGTTCTATCATCTGAGTGCTGGTTCTTTTGGCATTCAGGCAGGTTATCAGCATAGCCAGCTGTTCTTCTTCATCACGTCCCAGAAGGCTCTGCTGAACCTGATGGACCATGAGTTCAGCTTTGACGCCAGTGCTGATGCCGCCTTCGGCAATGATAGCAGCAGCACACAGAACACCCCGAAAGAGGTCTATGCCATGCAAAAGACAAAAGGAGTCTTCGCTGGCGTCTCTCTTGGCAGCAGCAAGCTGAAGCCGGACAGTGAAGCAAACCGTGCTTACTATCACCAAGTGGTTGGTCCAGAAGATATTGTCGTCCGTATGCAGGTCAACAACAAGGCTGCCGACCCGCTGCGTCGTGTCGTGATGAAAGCTTTCAACCAGTAACATGAAAAGAAGGGCATCATTCCATCCTGAATGATGCCCTTCTCTAATCACTTACTATGCTATGTAAGTCGAGCTCCAATTACGGAGCGATGCCTTTTTTTATCCGGCGATAAGCGCGCACATGGGTGGTTTGTTCAGTTAGTGTTCGGGCAAAAGCGTGCCCGCCATGTCCTGTCGCCACAAAGTATAGAGCATCTCCCGTAACCGGATGGGCTGCTGCTTCCAAAGATTCACGTCCAGGCGAGCAAATCGGCCCAGGTGGAAGGCCTGAGTGAAGATAACTATTATAGGGGCTATCAAACTGTAAGTCGTCATGGGTCAAAGGACGAGGCAAGGTTCCTTCTCCATCACTCAAAGCGTAAATCACCGTTGGGTCTGTCTGAAGCCTCATGCCCTGTTTCAGGCGATTCAGAAAAACTCGAGCGATCTGCGGACGCTCCTCCGCAACAGAGGTTTCTCTTTCAATGAGAGAAGCGAGAATTAACAACTCTTCTGGCGAGTTAATAACACCCTGCAAGGCAACCTGATCGCGCCCCACCCAAACATCTTGAAGCGTCTTCACCATCAAGCTCGTCATATGTTGCAAAAGTGTCTGCCGCTCCATTCCCCAAACATAAAAAAATGTCTGCGGTGCCGCCTGCCCCTCTGCAATGCTGGAAATTTCCCCCTGCAATGCCGGAGCCTGCATCAGAAGCACTTTAATCCGCTTAGCCGTAAGGCCCTCTGCAATAGTCAGGCTATGAGTAACTGGACGGCCGTGACGAAGAATGTCCAGACTATGTGCCATAGAGACTTGTTCTGGAAATTTCAGCTCCGCCGCATGAATACTTCCCTGCGAGCGGGTAACATACATGGCAATCTTGAAAAACAGGGACGATACCGCCCCCCGCGCCAGAACGCCATTATCCTGAAGTGCGGTAATGACCCGATCTATCCCGCCTTTAGGGATGACGACCACTCGTTCAGCCTGTAACGGCCCCGGATCCGTATAATGGCCATATCCCGCAAAGGCAGTTCCACCAGCAGCAACCAGAAGCAAGGTGAAAATCCGTCCTTTTGTCAAAAGACGAAAACGTTTCTTTCCCCCGCCCTCTTTCTCTCCACCAGGGATAGAGTCCCCTGACGGAGAGTTGGCCTCTTCATGTTCTGATGCAGGTTCCTGTGCCATAGTCTTACCTCAAGCTAACAAAAATCTGCATCAAACGATCACATCAGTCCTTGAACCGTTTCAGGATAAGGCTGGCATTGGTCCCACCAAAACCGAAACTGTTGGAAAGAGCGATATCCACCTGCTTCTCTTTCGCCTTATGAGGGATGCGGTCCATGACACTCTCCTTGGATGGTTCATCCAGATTAAGCGTCGGCGGCAGAATACCATCACGCATAGCCTGAAGGCAGAAAATAGCCTCCACGGCACCAGCGGCACCAAGCAAGTGGCCAATGGCTGACTTTGTGGAAGACATGCTCGTCCCAGCAGCGGCGTCACCGAACAAACGTTCTACAGCACCAAGCTCCAGATCATCAGCCATGGTAGATGTACCATGAGCATTAACATAACCAATATCGGCAGGGGCGACCCGAGCATCCTTCAAGGCAGCCTGCATGGCACGATAGGCCCCTTCATGATTCTCAGCCGGAGCCGTGATGTGGTAGGCATCGCCAGACAGGCCATAACCACCAATCTCACCGTAAATCTTGGCCCCACGACGCTTTGCATGTTCGTACTCTTCCAGCACAACCACACCGGCACCCTCACCCATGACAAACCCGTCACGCCGCTCGTCCCAAGGACGGGAAGCTGTCGTCGGTTCTTCGTTGAAACCTGTTGAAAGGGCACGGGCTGAACAGAAGCCGGCAATTCCAAGCTCGCAAATAGCAGATTCTGCACCGCCAGCAATCATGACCTTGGCATCACCATGCTGAATCAGACGGGAAGCATCACCAATTGCATGCGTACCGGAAGCACAAGCCGTCACCACCGCATGATTTGGCCCTTTGAAGCCGTAACGGATGGACAGATGGCCCGCTGTAAGATTGATTAGCGAAGATGGAATAAAAAACGGGGAAAGGCGACGGGCTTTACCAGCAGCCACAGCCAAGGAATTATCGTAAATTGTTTTCAGACCGCCAATACCGGAACCAATCATGACCCCAGTAGCGCAACGATCTTCTTCTGATTCCGGCTTCCACCCTGAATCTTCCACAGCCTGAATACCCGCTGCCAGACCAAGATGGATAAAACGATCCATCTTCTTCTGTTCTTTCACAGGCACCCAGTCGGAAAGGGTTAATCCCCCTTCTTCAGTCGGACCAGCAGGAACCTCACCTGCAATCCGGGCCGGAAGGCCAGAAGCATCAAACTGCGTAATCGGACCGATACCAGATTGCGAGTTAATAAGGCGCGCCCATGTCAGTTCTGCACCAACAGCCAACGGGCTTACTACGCCTATTCCCGTAACGACCACACGTTTTCTGTCCGTTCCAGAGCCGCTCATTGCCGCCTTACCTCACAATTCATAAATACGCATAAAGCGAAACGGGTCTATTCCGCTTCGCTCTCTTAGGATGGGAGCGGTCCAATACCTCGACCAGCCCGCCCCATCGTCCAATTCCTATACCAGAAATTAGGCAGCTTTCTGCTTGGTGATGTACTCAATAGCATCATTCACGGTAGCAATCTTCTCAGCAGCATCTTCCGGAATCTCAACGGAAAATGCTTCCTCGAAAGCCATAACCAGCTCGACAGTGTCCAGGCTGTCAGCGCCCAGGTCGTCGATGAAGGAAGCCTCCGGCTGCACCTGACTCTCTTCGACGCCCAAATGCTCGACGACGATCTTCTTCACCTTATCAGCGATTTCGTTGCTCATCTGCCTTAAATCCTTGCTACCCTTCCCGGGTGTTTCTAAGAAAAAACCTGCCTGCTTTTCAGCTTCTGGACATCGAAATGCCCGGCAATGAAGCCATACTCTGATCCTTGGTCAGGCCAAGCAGGCCGCGCTTAGCATGTTTTCCTGCAAACGCCAACTTTTTCAGACCATGGCCATCCCACCATTAACATGAAGCGTGGTGCCCGTCACCCATGCGGCCTCATCCGAAGCCAGATAAACCACGGCAGCGGCTACATCTTCTGGACGTCCCATGCGACCAAGCGGGATATTCCCCAACAGCTTCTCCCGCACAGCCTCTGGCAGAACATCCGTCATGGCAGTTTCCACAAACCCCGGTGCCACGACATTGACCGTCACACCACGACGACCTACTTCCTGAGCGAGAGATTTACTCATCCCTACAATACCGGCTTTAGCGGCAGCATAGTTAGCCTGCCCCGGGTTACCCGTCGTTCCCACGATGGACGAAATAGAGATGATGCGCCCACTACGCCGCCGCTGCATACCCTTTAGGGCCGCACGAGCCAGACGGAACGGGCTTTCCAGATCAACCTTGAGGACCTGCGCCCAGTCATCATCCTTCATCCGCACGGCCAGCGTATCCCGTGTCAGACCAGCGTTATTGACGAGAATATCCAAAGGCTGACCAGCTACCTCTTCCGCACGGCTAACCAGCGCATCGGCCTGTGCATCGTCCGACAGATTAGCCGGAACAATATGCACACGTTCACCACCCAGAACCGCAGCCACATCCTGCAGGGCACCTTCCCGTGTCCCACTCAGTACAACAGTCGCACCGCGCTCATGCAGTTGACGGGCGATAGCGGCACCAATACCACCGGAAGCCCCGGTTATTAGGGCCAGTTTACCAGAAAGAGAAAACATCAGGACTACTCCCTTACAGGCTCTTCAGCATTGTTTCGATTTCTGCCGGGGTCCCGGCATGGTCAGCTCCCAGATCCGGCACGATGCGACGAGCCAGACCGGTCAACACCTTCCCGGCTCCTAGCTCATGCTGGCACGTGATGTCCTTGCCCGGCATGGAAAGGACTGTCTCCCGCCAACGCACACGCCCTGTAATCTGTTTGACCAACAAATCCCGAATTTCATCCGGCTGAGATACGCTCTCTGCTGTTACATTGGCAATAACAGGAATATCGGCCGGCTGAAGTTCTGCATTGGCTAGAGCCTCCTGCATCTCCTCCGCAGCGGGTGCCATCAAGGAAGAATGGAAAGGTGCCGATACAGGCAGCTTCACCACACGACGGATACCTCTGGCCTTAGCGGCAGCCATGGCACGGTCCACGGCATCCATATGCCCGGAAATGACGATCTGCCCACCACCATTATCATTGGCGACTTCCAGAACCTCACCCTGCGCACATTCAACACAGATTTCCTGCGCCACATCAGGCTCCACGCCAAGAAGAGCGACCATACCCCCCTGACCGGCTGGAACGGCACGCTGCATCGCCTGCCCACGCAACCGCAAAAGACGGGCTCCCTCGGCAATACCCATCACGCCCGCTGCTGTCAGAGCGGCATACTCACCGAGCGAGTGCCCAGCCAGAAGCGAGGCCTTATCCTTCAGAGCAAAGCCTCCCTCATGCTCCAGCGCACGCACGGTCGCCATGGATACGGCAAAAAGGGCGGGCTGAGTATTTTCTGTTGCCGTCAGCTCGGCAGGATCACCCTCAAAAATCAGGCGAGAAAGCTTGACCTTGAGTGCCTCATCCACCTCTTCGAACACAGCACGGGAGACAGGGAAAGCCTTATACAACTCCAGCCCCATCCCGACAGACTGGCTGCCCTGACCGGGAAACACAAATGCATGACGAGCCATGCAGACACCTCCAACTTACAGTTTATCAACGTTGATACTGAAACAGTTTCAGCGAGGAATCAGACGTCCGCGCTGCCATGATTCTGCTGCCTCTCCCGGGCTCATCCCATCAATACTGACTGCATAATCAAGGGCACTCATGACCTTGTTGCTCAGCATCATGATGGAAAGCTCATCAAGCAGGTCTTCATCCACCTCATCACGGAGCCCTTTCCGCAGCACCAGTCTGGCCGTCTGCACCTCTCCGGCAAGCAGGTCTCCATCTGGCAGGCTCTCCAACATATCAGCATGAAAGACAGCGTGAGGCTGCCACACCGCAACCAGAGGGCAACTTCCAGCTTCCTCCGCCTGCTTCAACCGTGAAAAAACTTCCTCGGTTGTCACAATATCCAGCGGAAGTGTCTTAAGGTCTGGACGCTGCTCAAGCATCTTTTCCACAAACGGAAGGGCATTCGCTGTTGTCAGAAGAGACGTAAAGTCCTCAGCACTCCAGCCCGTACCCTTTCCGGCGCTTTTCAGTGCGGAGAACTGCAATTCAGGGTGATAAAGACTGCCAATGATCTCATGCCCATGAGAGAGAATGACTTCATCCTGCGGAAACCATGCAGAAACCAGAATATCGACCTCTCCATCATCCAGAGCCGGAAGGCGTTCATCACGGCTCAGATCAGCATAAGCAACCTCCTCACCATTCGCCTCGATGACACGGGCCACGCCGCTAGCACAAGCGGCATGCAACGCCGTGTAAAGATGACCAATCGTGAGATATGACATGAGACAGCCTCGCATGATGAGAAAACAGACCCGGGATAGCCACAGCCCGACACTTTGTGAAGCCCTGCCCCCATTTTTCCATCAGTGGGAGCAGGCTTACTCTGGGGGTATTTCCTTCCCCTTTACCAAATTTTGACCCGCTGCTCTGGCGGCAGATACAGCTTGTCCCCTGCCTTCACACCAAAGACCTGATACCAGAGGTCGATATTATGGACGGGCATATTCACCCGACTAGCTGCTGGGGCATGTTCATTAGACAGTACCTGACGCTTCAGAGCATCCGGTCTGTCTTTCTCACGCCAGACCTGCGCCCAACCCAAAAACACCCGCTGGTCTCCTGTCCAACCATGCAAGGGGGCATCTGCCTTGCCATGCAGACTATCGTGATAAGCCTGTAGAGCCAGATTCAGACCACCAAGATCAGCAATATTTTCCCCCATGGTCATCTTGCCATTCACATGCAGTCCGGGAAACACTTCCTCCGCATCATACTGGGCACCGAGCCTTTTCGCTCTTGCCTCAAAGGCCTGAGACGAGGCATTGCTCCACCAATCATGCAGACGGCCATGCTCATCATAATGACGCCCCTGATCGTCAAAGCCATGACTCATCTCATGCCCGATAACACCACCAATTCCACCATAATTGACAGCCATATCCCCCTTCGGGTCGAAGAAAGGTGGCTGAAGAATAGCCGCAGGAAAGACGATTTCATTCTTTACCGGGTCGTTATAGGCATTCACGGTCTGGGGCGTCATATCCCATTCATCCCGATCCACGGGACGATCTAGCTGATCCAACCGGTGATGCCAGTTAAAGGCGGTGCTGCGAACCGCATTGCCATAGACATCACCCGGGCGAATTTCCAAGGCTGAATAATCCCACCATTTGCGGGGGTAACCAACCTGCATGGCAAAATGATCCAACTTGACAAGGGCAGCCTGGCGGGTGGGCTCATCCATCCAGTCATTATGCTCCAGACGCTCACGGAAAGCTTTTTTCAGTTCCTGAACTAGCCCGGTGATCCGCTCTTTAGCCTCTGGCGGGAAATAACGCTGCACATAAAAGCGCCCCAGTGCCCAGCCCATAGCCGTGTTTGTGGCACGAATGGCCCGTTTCCAGCGGACAGGCTGAGCGGCCATGCCTGTCAAAACCCGGCCATTAAAGTCAAATGAGGTATCCGAAAATTCATGTGACAGATAGGGAGCGGCATTATCAGCCAGATGAAATGCCAACCACGCCTTGACCGTTCCCTTATCGGCAGCAGCGATGATCCGTGCCATAGCGGCGATGGAGTTCGGCTCCCGGACATCCACAACCCGTTCCATTAGCCCCACCTCTGGCAGACCCATCGTCCGTAGATACGTCACCCAGTCCACATCCGGTGCCAGAGCAACAAGCTCCTTCACCTTCATTGGATTGAACATCTTTATCGGGTCCCGTGTCTGGTCACGGGGGGTTTCCACTTTTGCTAGGGCCGTCTCCAGAGCTACAATAGCTGAAGCCTCATTTTCAGGATCGGGCCAATCCAACAAGGCCAGCATCTTGGCGACATAGCCACGATAGGCATTCTTCTGCGGGGCAAGAGCCGGATTGCTGTAATAGCTAATATCCGGCAGCCCAAGACCACCACTGATCCCGATACTCATGCCCTGATCCAGCATCAGCATGTAATGGGTCGGATCCTGCTGGTTCTGTTCGATATCTAGGGCGAAGGGACTATACATCAAAGAACTGGCAGCAAGCCCAAATAGACGGGCCAGAGATGCCCTATCGTCCAGATGCCGTATCTGCTCCAGTTCTGTCTCCAGCGGGGTGCCCCCCTTGGCATCAACGGCAGCCTGATCCAGAAAACTGCTATAATATGTTGCCAGCTGTCCCTTTTCATTCCCTACCTCAGCATAAGGCAGCAAGTCTTCCAAAAGGGCTTTCTGTCTCGCTTGGGTTAACTCTGCAAGAATATGGAACGGCCCGTAACTGCTCATATCATCAGGAATTTTCAACTGCCTGATATATCGACCATTCGCATAGGTGAAGAAATCTTTTCCCGGTGGCGTTGCCGGATCCATACCGGCTTGGTCGAACCCCCAGCCATTCTTATAGGGCTGTACCGTCTGGGCTTGTGCATGTCCGATACTTTCTCCACCCATAGCGAGCCCTACCCCTAACGCCATGAGAACGCTGCACTGTTTCAATGCGGCACGGAACGATAGAAAATTCATGAAAACATCCAGACTGAAAAAAGGAACGTGCAGACCAGTTCAGGCCTGTTGAAGCTGACGAGCAAATGATTTCTGCTTCCAAGAAATCAGACTATGCATCCCCTTCGCCAGCCACTGCTGCATACGGGAATGAGGCGTCAGACCTGATGTCTTCAGGATCATAGCCGTAACACGGTCGAGATGCCTCTGCTGATAGAAGGACAGGGCACGAGCCATATAAGCGGCAATACAACTTTTATGGTCGTATGACTGAAACTTCTCAGAATTAGTGATGTAGAAAGCCGTGGCAAGTTCGTCATCTTCGCTTTCCATCACACGGCTCAGCGCAATACGCAGACGGAACCAACGACCTAGTTTCTCCCGTTCCAGATAGCGGTGCATGTTGTCATAGAACAATTTGAAATGCCGGTACTCATCCGCTGCAATCTGCTTACAGACGGCTTTCAGAACGGGTTCCTCTGTGGCATCCGCCAAAGCCGTATAAAAAGAAGACGTGCCGGTCTCCACCATACAGCGGGCAATCAGCTCCCCTGTCCGAGAGCCCCGAATGGATGAGGAAACATCCGTATCTATTTTATAGGCTGCCCGGTAACACTCGAAGGCTTCGGCGTAATCCCAACCCGGGTCTGCCAGCATAGCCCATTTACCAAGCGCATCGCCGTGCTGAACCTCCTCTTCTGCCCAATTCTGTGCAGCATCCCGAAAGCCAGAATCATCATGAAAGACATTCTGAAGATAGCAGGTGTAATCCCTCGCATTTCGCTCCACCACGGAGGCTGCCTTTACAAGGGCCAGAATATCAGGGTTCACTTTCGTCGCATCAAAAGCAGCCCAGTCCATTTGATCAATCTGCCAATGTTTCATAAAGACACCCTCATTTCCCGTGATGGCATTAACACTTCATGCATTTACCATACTTTTCAGATGGCATAGCGTCCATCTTTTGGGTAGGTGTAGGCGGCCAACTCTGGAGACAAAAGCTAGATGACTGAACAGACCTGCCCCTCGCCTCAGACGGCCACACTCCGGCACGACTGGACACGCGAAGAAGCAGAAGCCCTGCTTGCTCTGCCCTTCCCGGAGCTAATCTTCCGGGCGCAGCTGGCACACCGGCAATTTTTTGACCCTACAAAGGTCCAGATTTCGACCCTGCTTTCCATCAAAAGTGGTGGCTGCCCAGAAGATTGCTCCTACTGTCCGCAGAGCGCCCATCATGACAAACGCATGGCCGCCGAGAAGCTCATGCCGCTGGAACGTGTTGTCGCTGATGCAAAACGCTCCAAAGAAGCCGGTGCTGGACGATTCTGCATGGGAGCGGCATGGCGTGCCCCGAAAGATCGTGATTTGGATGCTGTCTGCCGCATGGTTGAAGAGGTCAAGGCTCTCGGGCTGGAAACATGCCTGACCATCGGAATGCTGACGCCCAGCCAGTCTGCCCGCCTCAAGGAAGCTGGACTGGATTATTACAACCATAATCTGGATACGTCGGAAGATTTCTACGGCAAAATCATCACGACACGCACCTATCAGGAACGTCTGGATACTCTGGCCAACGTGCGGGATGCTGGCATCAAGGTCTGCTGTGGCGGGATCATTGGTATGGGTGAAGACACACAGGATCGTGCCGGTTTGCTGACGACTTTAGCCAACCTGCCGACTCATCCGGAAAGTGTACCCATCAATCTTCTCGTCCGTGTGGAAGGCACACCGCTGGCTGATGAAGAGGCTGTGGACCCGATCACCTTTGCTCGAGTTATCGCTACAGCCCGCATCATGATGCCTGCTAGCCATGTCCGCCTCGCCGCAGGGCGTGAGAACATGTCTGAATCAACACATGCGCTTTGCTTCCTTGCGGGGGCGAATTCCATTTTCTGGGGTGAAAAACTGCTCACGACCCCCAACCCGGCGCAGAACAGAGATACGGAACTGCTCTCCATGCTGGGCATGAGCCCCATGATGCAAAACACAGCAACGGCCTGACCTTTTTGCCACGCCGTAACAGAGACGCTCCAGAACCAACTGTTCTGGAGCGTTTTTTCCAGGTCAAAAAATAAAGGCTATTCTTACTGTTTCGCCTGTTCTCGATCACTATCCCTGAGCCGCCTCATGACATTCTCAGCAGCTTGCTCTTGCCCCATTCCCTGCAAGGCTCTGACCTCTAGACGTAACGCCCGGCGCATAGCCTCATAATCCGTCTCTTCCCTTTGCGCCTTGACCAATGATTCGGCACCATCAGCAGCTAACTGCCAGTTCTGGTTCATGATCATGCGCCAGATGAGAAGCTCTTTAAGGTCCGTCTGATCTTTTTTATCCTTGCTGGAAGTAAGATAGGTAATCGCCTCGTCCAGACCAGCCCGATCAGACATTGCGGCGGACGCAAGCCCGCCCAGCGCATAGGCTCTGAAACGGATCCTCTCATCCAGACTGTTTCTGGCCAACCGTGCTTCAGCCGCAGCATCCTGCCACTGGCCCTGACCATCGAAAACAGAAGCACGCACAAGGTGCAAATCAGCCTGCTGTACTTCAGTCCATCCCCTTACCGTTAGGGCATCGGATACCCTTCTGAGCGTGACTAGACTGGCCTTATAATCCTTCAAGCGCAGATCGCTGGTGGCCAGATTGAAACCGGCATCATGAATTCCTTGGGAATCATCCGTCAAGAAAGCCCGATCCAGAGCTTCAGCATAATGCTGCTGAGCCTGCCGGATATAACCAAGATTAAACACACTATCAGCGGCTTCCATCCTGACAGCATAACGCTGGTCTTCCCACTCGCCGGGGCCACTGGAACATCCCCCAAGAAGCCCGGCAAACAGCGACAGAGGCATGATGATTTGACGGAACTTCATGGCCGCACCTCATGGGCCGAGAGCCTACGGTTAGGCCGGTGTTTCTTCCCGCCACTACCGCCCAACAACCATAGTCCCCGCAACTGGTCACTCAGCTTACGCAAACTGTCCGCCGTAGCCTCGGCTTCCGCTAGAACGGCAGGGAGCTGCTCGGTGGCATCCGCCACATTGCGGATACTGCGCTTTACCTCCGGTCCAGAATCTTTCAATCCGTCAGTCAAATGATGCACATTCCGCATCACGCCATTAGCTTCGTTCAACGTGACCTGCAACTGCCGCTCCAACGGCTGTACACTCTCGATAGCTTTATTCAACGAGGCCAAAATCGTGTTAACACGCTCGGCTGTTTCCTCCTTCGTCAGCAAGGCACCCGCTGTCCCCTTGCCCGCATGGAGGTCCACCATGATGTCTTTGGCCTGCTTCGTGATTTCTTCCACATTATCCATGGCTGGGAGAAGTCTAGCCCGCAGGTCGAGCAATGTCTGAACAATCATATCCGCCGGGTTCGGCTCTACTCTGGTATTCAGCACAGCATAATCCCAGTTCAGCGGCTCCCCCTGCCCGCGGGTGATTTCAATATAGCCTGCCCCTGCCACGACAAGACGACGTTTGATAGTTGCTATGCTGTCACTACGGATATAGCGTTCAAAATGAGGTTCAATGGTCCCCTCTGCGTACATACGTCCTGATTCATTCAGGTCCAGCCGCCGGATCTCTCCAACACGAACCCCCATAACCTCAATATCATTATTAACGGCCAGACCGGCCACACCACTTTCTGGCAAGACAAAATGAAGACGCCCTGCCGGTGTCAGCCATTGCTTGAGAAACCCGGCCTCGACCAGAACAGCAGTGAGAATGACGAGAGCCAGCAGAACAAGCAGTCCTACCCACTCATCCACAAAAGAGCTCCTGAACAAAGGAGCCGCCAGACCGGAACGCCGACGTAAACGTAAAGGACGCATCACATATCTCTCACTTTACGAGACCATTACTACCGAGGCGAAAACGCTGCATCCCCGGTCTGGCATAACCAGCCCAGGCAGAACGTTCCGAACCGATCCATACAACGGCACAGCCCCGCTCCCGTGCCGCTGTCAATTCTGTCAGGAAGGCATTGTACAGCTCTACCGGCCCACCAAGACTGATCGGATTTTCCAACAGAAGCAAGGAGGGTCTGTTCATGAACGTTCTCACATACTCTGAACGTTTCCTATCCAACGGAGAGAGTTTTTCCGGCAGCTGAGTAGGTAGGCCAGGCAGGCCAAATGACTCGGCTAGATGCACAGCCTCCATCACAAGCTTATCGTAGGACGTACGACTATGATGCAGGCTTGGCCAAAGAATGTTCATATGCATCTCATAGAGGTCAATCCAGCCGCTATCATCCGTTATGCGGCCAATCCGACCCCGTAAAGCCTGCGCCCGTTTTTCATCAAGCTCTGCCCAGTTCAGCCCCATACAGCTGACCGTTCCTTGTCCTTTACCTGTACCCGGATCCAACTTGACTGGCAAAAGACCAACACAAAAATCCGTAAACTGAGCTGCCCGGAAACTATCACGACACTCCACGAACACACATTCACCGGGCTCAAGGCACAGATTGTACTTTACCGAAGGTAGCCCCGTGGAATCGGAAGACGGCACGGCATCATCCAGCTTCAAAACGAAGCCATAATCCCCTTCTGAAAGGGTCGCTTTCTCCACCATCAGAGGCTCCCCAGAATGATATCAATCAGCACATTGATAACCAGAATGGACATGATGCCACGTGAGAAGCCCCGTGGCATAAATGTTGTAAGATTATCTTCGGCTGTCACATCCATACCAGACAGACAGCAGCACAAGCCGACACTTGCCCCGCTAAGGAGAAATTTCAGGGGAATCCCGACATAATCCCCCGGTTCCATACTGTTGATTACATCAAAGATGAACGACCAAATCGAGGATGTGACGATCCCTTTCATCCAACAAGCCACATACCCCATACCCAGAGCAATGACGCTAAAAATGGTCCCCAGCGTAATCCCACTGACGGTCGTGGCGATAGTACGTGGCACGACGAAGACCAGAAACGGATCAATCCCCATACCATTCAGAGTATTAAGCCTTCCGCTAGTTGTCAGAGTGCCCATTTCCGTCAGCATCAACATACCAGAACGCCCCAGTAGGATGACACCTACCAAAATAGGAGCGATTTCCCGCAGCAGAACACTGGAAAGAAGGCTACCGGTCATCTGGGCCATGCCTGCAAAACCCAACCAGTAAACAGCCTGTGAGACCAACCCCAACCCCGTGATGACGGCTACCACCACCACACTGAAGAACCCACTACCCACCAGCTGCCGCAGGTTGCGCCGAAACTCGATAATGACCGTCCGACGCCATGAGCTAGGACAAAGCGTTTCATACACAACACCCCATGCCGCCCCAATCATGATGAGAAAGAAGCGTGGCTGAGAGCGTGCGAAGCGGCCCAGCATCGCCAGACCACTATTGATGACAGCAAAGCGTTCGGAGAAATTCATGCTCCCTCTACCGCCGTACTTTCACTCCGGCCTGCCAGAATATAGCTATTGGAAATACCATTATTGGGAAGGAAGAACTCCCCCCTCAGCCGGAAGAGGAAGATACCCTGCAAGGTCTGATAGGCCCGTTCCGAAACCTGAATCTGACCACCATCAGGTGCATTGTGAGCTAGAGCTTCAGCCATAGTCAGCCCTTCTCCCCACAGGTTGAAGATATCACGCCTCTCCCCAAAATAAGCAACAAGGACAGGACCAACATCAATACCAATGCGAAACATGAGCTGCGTATTCATATGGGCAATAACCGTCAGACAGGCTTCACGAATACCGATGGCCGCCTCGGCTAGGTGAACAGCTCCCTCCGCATCAATACTCTGAGAGCAGCTTCCTAAAAAGATGAAACGGTTCCCCGCCACCTGAGCAGAAAACAAGCCACGCTCTCTAGCGATACCCTCAATTTTCCCGCCAAGCTCTGCAACCAGTTCCAGCATGGCCTGTGCCGTATCACGGTTGGAAGAATAAGACTCGGAAAATTCCAACACCATAATCGGTACTGTCGGGTACAGACCCGGGAGAGGAGGTGTCCTGTCACTATCCTCTTCCGGATGGATGAGAAAGCCCTCAACAATACGCATCGAAGGTCTGGCCGATCGACCCGTAGAGCTGGCTGTAGCAACAGTGCCACCCTGAAGCTCCGCTGTCTTATTTTCCTCTTCCTGCACATGCCCAAAGCGAACAGCCAGAACAGACGCAAGCAACGCTATGACCCGATCCGCTTCATCTAGCTGATAAGGGTCCTCCAGCATGATGGCCCCCACTGGACGATGTTCTTCCACAATCGGCATGAAGAACAGGTGCTTAGCCCCAATCATCCGCATGACCACACGTTGGAGACTCTGAAAACGCTGGTCCTCCTCTGCATCCGGCAGGTCTACAGCATGTCCACTTTCAAGGCACTCAAACACACCAGGATAGCCACTTCTGGTGAGTTCCATGCCAGACCCGTGGGCATCCCTGCCCCGATCAAACATGTCCTCACATAGCAGCCTGTCCCCGTCTGCCAGCAGACGCCAAATACTGGCACGACGAGCTACCGCACGTTCAGCCAAAGCCTCACAGAAATAAGGCTGCTCCTGCTCCGGGTTAAGCAGTCCCTCAGTATTGGTGATCTTGAGAAGAACGACATTATCCTCCTTCTTCTTATCATCAAGGACAGTCAAAGCGTTCTGGAGCCTTTCAACCCGCCTGCCCTGATAGATCAGCCCCGAGGCAAGAACCAATGCCAGCCCGACAATCACAATGGAGAAATAAACAGCCTGCTTCTGCACGGCGTGCGTAAAACTGGCAAAGTCACTTTCAGGCGCATTAAGCAGCAACACCCACGACCGCTTGGCCAGAGGCATGGCCGAAGCAATAGTGACGTAATTCTGCCCTCTAGCCTGCACCATGCCCGTCCCATCCCCCATGACACGGAATACATTAAGTGCTCTAACGAAAACGGGCTGCGTTTTAGGGTCCAGATGCACATTTGATGCATCAAACCCAGGCTTACCAACATCCATCATGTTATGACCGGCGATCACATGACCGCTTAGGTCCACAATCACAGCCTGCCCGCTTTTACCCACCTTGAGGCTATTGACGAACTGCGTCAGCTGATTCAGCGAGATGCTGATGGCAAATACAACATGCCGTCCATCCAGCGTCCTGAACGCCAGAGACGCTGTGACAATGAACTGATGTGTCGAAAGATAAGGGTAAGGGTCTGTCCAGAACAGACGTCGATCTGGCGTACGGTTCTCAAAATGAAGTGCCCCCTTATACCAAGGGCGCAACCGAGGGTCGTATCCTTCAGCCGACAACCTATCTGTGGAAATAAAACGACCATCACGGTCGGTCAGCCTATGCCGGTAATATGGAGCTCCATCTTCCTCCTGAAGCGTTGTCTCCTCATATTGTCCATCCCGTCGGGCAGACATCCAGAAATGTCCCTGGTCGTCTGCCATATAGAAGCTATCCACATGGGGGATGTCCCGCAAGACGGAACGCCCCAGCGTCATGAAGGCATTAGCATTTGCCTGCATATCCGTACTGGTGAGCATCCCACTCGCCATGAAGGAAATCCCCGTTGCCGGGGAGAGGTAATGGCTAACCTCCTCGGTGATGTAACGCTGCTGACTTTTAAGAAGATTTCGTGAGAGGGTAATCGCCCCCTCCCGCATGGTCCGATAGGTATATAGCGTGACGGCACCAATGGTCACGATAACCAGAATCACGCCCAAAATTGGCCCTATGAACTGGAAAAGCTGCCAACGCCGTCCCGTGGTATCAATGGCAGGGTCAATGATCTCATCTGTCGGCAAGGCTCTAGAATCCCCCTTGGTCATCCGGTATCCCGAAATGATACCTTGTATGCCATGCTGGAATAGGGCGAATGTCCCTCTTCTGTAGCCACCACTATCATGCGGACACTGATGAAGCGCAACCATCTTTCACGCCGTGCTGTCATTTCATTCACAGGAAATGACAGAAACAGCTTTCTAAACGGCCTTATAACCAATGATGTACAGGCTCTTTCCATAGGGGAAACCACTTGGGCGGCCATGCTCAATGCACAAGGACGCATACAAACGCTCTTTTTCCTCTGGAAAACCGAAAACACCCTCCTTCTGGACCTCCCGGACGATCAGGCCGACTCTTTCCTGAAAACCCTGCGCCGTTTCAGATTAAGAGCCGACGTGCAGATGGAGCGACAAGACGCCACCATCCTGACAGGCCCTCCAGATAGCCCACGGCCAGAGAATGCGCTCATCCATGCGCCAGACCCTCGGCATCCTGCACTAGGATGGCGAGCCATCGTTCCCACCTCCCAGCCGTATGATGAAGACACCCGCCACGCTGAAACCGAATCACTACTTGCCCGGCGTTTACGCATCGGGGTCCCGGGAGATGAGGACATCATTCCCGGCCAGACACTGGTCCTGGAGGCCAACATGGATCACCTCCATGGCGTCTCATGGACCAAAGGCTGCTACCTAGGGCAGGAGGTCACTGCCCGGACCCATTATCGAGGACTCATCAAAAGACGCATCCTGCCTATCAGCGCAGCCAACGGAAAAACCCTGCCTGCTGAAGGCACCATAACACTAGGTGAACAAGATGTCGGTGACATCAGATCACACGATGGGCAATATGGATTAGCTCTGCTCCACCGGCGAGCATGGAACGCTACTGCGCTACAGCTAAACAACCAGACCATCACGCTAAACTGGCCTGACTGGCTACCCAGAGACCCGGAGCCATCAGAAGAACAGGACACTTAACATGTTGTGGAAGCCTATTACCGAACCTACCCTGACAAATCTGCTAGACCGGGTCTCCTTCAATGAACAGGGACTCATTAGTGCCATTGCGCAGGATGAAGAAGGACAGGTCCTCATGCTTGCATGGATGAATCGAGAGGCCCTGTCCGAAACGCTCTCTACAGGCCGAGTCTGTTATTACTCCCGCAGCCGGGGAAAACTCTGGCGCAAAGGGGAAAGCTCCGGGCAGGAACAGCACCTTCTTGCTGCTTCTCTGGACTGTGACGCTGATTGTCTTCTGCTAACTGTCCAACAGAAGGGAGTTGCCTGCCATACAGGCCGCCGCAGCTGCTTCTATCAAGCCCTGACCCCCACTGGCCTTACGGACTCGACCGCCCCGGACATTGATCCTGCACGCCTGTACGGAACGACCTCCTCTTCCTGAACACCGAAATTACCCAACAAAAAAAAGCCCTTCCTGCCACATGAAGGACAGGAAGGGCTTCACCTACTCCTCATGAGGTATGGTCAGAGAAGACCTTCAGCATGATGCCTAAGATGATCCTGGATGAAGCTCTGAACAAACCAATAAGAATGATCGTACCCTTCATGACGGCGCAGATTCAGAGACTGACCCGCAGCCTTGGCAGCTTGTTCCAAACGGCCCGGTTGCAGGTTATCCAGAAACTCATCATTCAATCCCTGATCCACCAACAGGGCTCCCGGGTGGGTTCTACCAGCATCCAGCAGCAGACAAGGGTCATACTGCACCCATTCCGCCTCATGCCCTCCGAAATAGCTGGCTGTCACCTTACGGCCCCAATCCGCCCGAGATGGTGATGAAATCGGCGCAAAAGCCGAAACGGTCTTCCATGCTTCAGCATCACCCAGCGCAACGGACAGCGCACCCATTCCACCCATAGAGTGCCCCATGATCCCACGATGCCCGGCCTTGATGGGGAAATGTTCCTCTATCAGAGCTGGTAGTTCGTTACGGACATAGGACCCCATGCGGTAATGCGCCGCCCATGGGTCGGATGTAGCGTCCACGTAATACCCTGCGCCTGTGCCCAGATCATACGCATCATCCTCACCGGCCACATCGGCTCCCCGTGGGGACGTATCCGGTGCCACCAAAGCAAGACCATATTCCGCCGCATAACGAATGGCATTGCTCTTGATGAGGAACGTGTCCTGCGTGCAGGTCAGTCCCGCCAGAACATGAATGACCGGAACCCGAGTACCAGCGAGTGCCTGCTGCGGAAGGAACAAGTTAACTCGGGCTGGCAGCCCAAGTTCCCGTGACTGATGGGAGAGGAAGCGGACTTCCCCTCCACAACAGGCATGACGTTCAATCAGCGTAAAGGGACTACCGGTCATAGCGTATAATTCACGACGTTACGGATGCCCTCACCGCGCTCCATCATCTCGAAGCCCTTATTGATATCATCCAACTTCATCTCATGGGTAATGAGATCATCAATATTGATGCGCCCTTCCATGTACCAGTCAACAATCTTCGGAACATCCGTACGACCACGGGCACCACCAAAGGCTGAGCCGATCCAGCGACGACCCGTCACAAGCTGGAAGGGACGTGTGCTGATCTCTTGCCCAGCACCGGCAACGCCGATCACGCAAGAAACACCCCAACCACGATGTGCGCTCTCCAGAGCCTGACGCATCAGACCAACATTACCAACACACTCGAAGGTATAATCAGCACCACCGCCCGTCATCTCGATAAGATGACCGACCAGATCACCATTTTCGCCCAAATCCTTAGGGTTAACGAAATCCGTCATACCGAACTTACGGGCAATAGCCTCACGCTCTGGGTTGAGGTCGATACCAATGATCCGGTTAGCCCCGACCATCTTCGCACCCTGAATGACATTCAGTCCGATACCACCCAGACCGAACACGGCCACGGTAGACCCAGCTTCCACCTTGGCGGTGAACAACACGGCACCAATACCAGTCGTCACACCGCAACCGATGTAACAGACCTTATCGAACGGCGCATCAGAGCGGATTTTAGCCAGTGCAATTTCCGGCATGACCGTAAAATTGGCGAATGTGGAACAACCCATATAATGGTGAACCGGCTTCCCCCGATAAGAGAAACGTGTCGTTCCATCTGGCATCAGGCCCTTACCCTGCGTCCCACGAATAGACGTACACAGATTGGTCTTACGGGAAAGGCAGGACGGACATTCACGACATTCCGGTGTGTAAAGGGGAATGACATGATCGCCCGGCTTGAGATGCTTCACCCCAGCACCAACCTCACGAACAATCCCGGCCCCTTCATGGCCCAGAATGGAGGGGAAAAGACCTTCTGGATCATTACCAGAAAGTGTATATTTATCCGTGTGACACAGCCCTGTAGCCATGATTTCCACCAGCACCTCGCCATCACGAGGGCCTTCCAGCTGAACCGTATCAACAACCAGTGGCTTTCCTGCTTCAAGAGCAATTGCGGCGCGAACGTCCATTTTTTTATAATCCTATCTGTCGCTGTTTCTTTGGCCCGAATTGTGCCACAGAATGAGCGGGCTTCAAGCCCTGACATATTCACCACTCTCCATGTGAGGAATCTGCCACCTTGATCATCAAACGCCGTTATGGCCTTTCCATACTGTTTCGGGAAATTCTTCCCCCTCTGATCATCCTGACAGGGTGGGACTGTGTGGTGGTCATACTGTTCCAGATATTCCATCAAGAATGGATGGAACAACCCGCCCTACCCTTTTCTCTCATGGGGTCAGCACTCGCCATATTTCTAGGGATTCGTAACAATGCTGCCTATGCCCGCTGGTGGGAAGGGCGCACGTTGTGGGGTTCCATCACCAACAACTGCCGCTCCTTCGCGCGGGAGGTGGAATCGCTCCTCGGCGGACAGCCCAGCCTTGTCCGCGCTATGGCAGCTTATCCGTACATTCTGAAGTCATCACTGAGCGGCAATGAACCCGATGCCGCCATTCAGACCCTGCTGGATGAAGAAACACACAGATTCGTCTTTTCCTGCGGCAATCCAGCCAATGCTCTGCTCTACAGAATCGGTCAGGAAGTCCACAGACTGGTCGAGGAACGGCATGTTGACGGGGCTGTTCACGGAACAGTGGACCGTATCCTCTCCGACCTTGCTAACGCACAGGGTGGGCTAGAACGTATCCGCAATACGCCTCTACCTGTGCAATATTCGCTCCTGCCGAAGGTCATCACACATCTCTTCTGCATTCTGCTGCCCTTATCTGCCGTGCAGACTCTGGGCTGGATCACACCTTTGGGCTCCAGCATCATCGGTGTTCTCTTTCAGATGTTGGACCGCAGCGGGCAGAATCTTCAAGAGCCTTTCAAAGTTAGCCCTCATTCTCTGCCAATGTTGACGATGAGTCGCACTATCGAGCGGGACCTCCTCCAACCGTTAGGGCAGGAATGTCATCCCCTGCCAAAGCCCCGCTTTGGACAGCTTCCCTAAATATGCAGTTATGGGGGGATAGCTTTTAGGTAATGCAAGACATATTCCTGTTTTTCTGCTATCCTCCCGCCCATGAACAACAGCTTCAGAATGTCCCATAAGGGTGGTGTTACTGACGAGATGGCCCGCGCCGCCGCCGAGCACACTGCCCGTCAGAAAGACCCAGAACAGGAAAAGAATCCTTTCCGTGAGGGTGACGCCATCGTTTATGCCGCCCATGGGGTGGGCCGTGTTGACCGGATCGGCGAAGAAGAAATCGCTGATACAAAGATCGAAATGATCCAGATTTCCTTCCCCGGCAACCAGATGACACTCCGCATCCCGCTGGCCAAGGCCCGTAAATCCGGCCTGCGCAAAATCGCCACGCGCGAGATTGTGGACAAGGCCATGTCGGTTATCAAAGGCAAGCCGCATGTCAGCCGTGGCATGTGGGCCCGCCGTGCCGTGGCGTATCAGGAAAAAATCAACTCTGGTGATCTAGTTCAGATTGCCGAGGTCCTGCGTGATCTGCGCCGCAATGTCGATAGCCTTGACGGTAGCTTTTCCGAACGTAAACTTTTTGAAGCCGCTCAGGAACGTTTTGTCGCCGAGCTGGCTGTGCTTGAAAACAAAGATCCGGCCACGGTTCTGGAAGATCTAACCCAGACCATGAAAAACGCCTGATCTACCACCCCCTCCCTTAGACCTATCTCTCTGGGAGGGAGTGCTTCCTCCAGAACCCTGACGGGAAAGGTAGAGGTTATGTCCACAACGTCATCAAAGCGTTTTGAAGGTCAAAAGGTCCTGATTACTGGAGCTTCCCAGGGGATCGGCGAGGCTGCTGCGCAATATTTTGCTCAGCATGGTGCGCAGGTTGCCATCAACGGACGCAAGGAAGAAAAACTGCGGACGGTTCTGGAAACTCTGCCCAAAGTTTCTGGTGGCGACCATGTCATCGTTGCCGGTGATGTTTCGCAGGAAGACGCCATCGACAAAATCTTCCAGAAAAGTATCGAGAGCATGGGCGGGCTGGATATATTGATCTGCAATGCAGGTTATCAGATTCCGTCCCCCTCCGAAGATATCACGCTCGCAGACTTTGAGGGCGTCATGGCTGTCAATGTAACGGGCGTCATGCTCTGTTGCCGTGCAGCCCTGCGCTACTGGCTGAAAGCTGGTGTAAAGGGCCGGGTGGTTGTCAATTCCTCCGTCCATCAGCTTATCCCTAAGCCACATTACCTGGGCTATTCAGCCTCTAAGGGGGCAGTAGACAATATCGTTCGTACGCTGGCTCTGGAATATGCCTCCCGTGGAATCCGGTTCAACACGGTGGCACCCGGTGCCATTGTCACGCCGATCAATGATTCTTGGGTGAATGATCCGAAACAGTATGAAGCTGTCGCCAGCCATATCCCCATGAAGCGTCCCGGGGAAAGCAGCGAGATTGCCGATGCTATGGGCTTTCTAGCCTCTGAGGAGAGCAGTTACATCACGGGCCAGACCCTTTACGTCGACGGTGGCTTAACCCTTTATGGTGATTTTGAACACAACTGGTCTTCGTAAGGCTAAGAATATAGAGAGCACTGATTGAATAAAAAAGGCGGCGGGAAATATTCCCCGCCGCCCTCTATAATTCTATGTGACAAGTGTTACCGAAATTATCGATTACCTATTGCTCGGGACAGCTGGAGTAGCACCATCCTGCTTCTCAAAAACACCAGCAATCCGCAGCTCTACATCATCACTAATATATGGCACAAACATTTTAATACCGAAGTCACTGCGCCTGATAACTGTCGTTGCGTCAAACCCAACTGTATATTTCTTGTCGAGCATATTGACCCCCGCCCCAACAAAATGGACACGCAGCGTCTCGGGATGGGTCATGCCATGCAGGGTCAAATTACCTGATACAAGCGCATCATTCGGTCCTGTCTGCTTGACACTGACAGAAACGAACTCAGCCTTCGGAAACTGGTCTGCCGCCAACCACTGACCACCTTTCAACTCTTCCATCAGCTTACTGTTTGTTGTCAGCACAGATGCAACCGGAACAGAGACGGACAGGCTAGAGGATTCTGGCTGACTAGGGTCCAACCTCAGCACACCAGACGCCCCAGAAAAAAGCCCTTCAAATACGGAAAAGCCAAAATGCAGCACCGAAAAACTAACCTGTGTATGCAAAGGCTCAACCTTGTAATACCCCGGCTGAATCTGGGAAGCATCTGTCACGATCTGTGCAGAAGCCGCTACGGGGACCGCACAAGAAAAAATAATAACCGCTAAAGCGGCCCGTAATGGAAAACGCATGACAGATCCTTCCTCTATAGCAGACGGCACGATACGTCTGCGCTTTTGTCTACAAGACCAAATATTAATAATCTATCCCATAGGACAACCCAACACTGGAACCCGGGTCATTCTCAGGGGTTGTAAATCCTGTTACCTGCCCGCCTGTTCCTACAGTAGTATTAAGCTGTAGTCGTTTTGTCAGATCAACCTTTACCTGAGCCTGCGCACCTTTCCCAGACAGCCCCTCCTTGGCACCGACATAAACACCCTTCATCACATATTTCCCAGCTTCGACACTGGCGGCACCCTGCCCTACGCTGTTACCGCCACCAATGGCCAAATGGTCCAATCCTAACGTGCTACGGACCTTGCCCATCGGATCGAAAGCGGAGCCTCCGCCAATCTGCACAATAGCCAACCCAAGAGACGCTAACTGCGTTGAAGAAAGAGAGTTTCTATCCGTTCCAAAAAGCAAAATGGACAGCACTTCATCACGAGGACGGCTCGGATTAGAAACAAAGTCGATCTTCGGATCGCTGGCATATCCCCGGACCAACAGGCTCGCCAAAGTGCCATTAGCATTGCGATCCGCCCGGAAATCAATGGTCGGGTCAAGCCGATGTGCCACGCCACCACCATTAAAACCAACCTGCCCATATGTGAAATTGAGGTTGATTCCAGCCAAATTGAAATTACCCCGCTTCAAATTAATACCACCCGTCAAAAGCGGTGCCGTACTGATACCCCCTATGTGCAACTTCCCTTGCATCTCAGCAAACAAGCCGTGTCCTCTCACGAACAATCGTCCCGGAGATGTGAAATCAATATTCAACCCCACAACCAACTTAGGCTCTGGTCGCGGCACTTTCTTCGCCTCTTCCAATGTAATGACCTCCAACTGAGGCACCGAAGCAGGCATGGAATCCGGCAGAGTAATGGAGGCCTCTGGCACCGTGATGTCACCCTCAACATCAATTCGGGTCGTGGCCTGCCCATGAATATGAAGATGGCTATTAATCTCTTCCGTCAGCATATCACTCTGTATTGGCTGGGCTTTATCCATGAGAAACTGGAGATCAACCGGCAATCCCGGACGCAGGATACCTACCTGCCCGGTCATACCCAACGTCCCCCGCCCCGCCCGGGCGGTAACATGATCCAGAACCAGATTGTCACCACGGGCCATCAGCACCGCATCAATAGCCTGAAGATGCACACCCTGCGCATAATGATCGAATACGCCATTATGCAGCTGTACCGTCCCGTTCACCATTGGCTGCTGCATAGGCCCCTTTATGCCGAGATCAAGACTTAACTGACCTCCAACCCCCATACCGGCTGTGCCAAGAAAAGCATTGGCGACCGAAAGCATCAGCCGTCCTTTTGCAGAAAGGTCCAGCGTCCCTGTTGGAGAAAGCGGCACCTTGCCTGTCACCAAAAAAGCCATAGGCTCTCCAGCCCTCAGCTCCGTTCGCAGTTGGGCCTGCTTTCCATTCAACTCTACCTGCACATGCAACCGCCCAGCCGGGAGAGCCGCCGTTGGCTCACTCATGAGGCCCAGATTCGTCCCATCAAGGGTAATACGCCCCATAGGGGCCGTCATACTGCCCTTCAATTTCGCTGAGGCATTAAACTCACCTTTGGCATGGAGTGACGGAACAAACGGTTCTGCCAAAGCCGGTGTAATATGCTCAAGCCGGGCATCAAGCATCAGATCGGGCTTGAGAGTCCCATTCAAAACCACACGCCCTGCCTCCCCATGAGGGGGCCGCAGCTCTAGTGATAGTTTTTCAACGGCAAGTGTCGGCCCATATGTCATGGTGACAGGCGACAAGAGACGAAGCGTATCTCCTTTCACGCCAGCAGACAGTTTTTCCAGCTTCACACTCTGCGCTGGTAGATTGGCCTGCGCTAGAAGGGCAAAGCGGGCTGGTGCCTCCATGACATGCTCAAATGCACCATCAGCCTGCACGCCTAACGCTGTCTGGGGGCCTTTCACACGCAGCTTCAAATCACCCGTAATAGCATTGGCCCGCAAGCCGGAAAGCTGAAGTGCAAGATCTGCCGCCGGATCCTGCTGGAGGTGCTGAATCTCACCTTTCAACTTCAGCATATTCACAGCATAGCCGCCCATATGGAACTGACCATCAAGTGCCAGTGTCAGACGGTCAGGCTGATCCGCTAACATGGATGCTGTCTGTGTTCCCGGCAAAGTGTGCATCGCCAACTGAAGATGACCCGCCATGGGCCGCCCCAGAAGACGACTGAACCCATCCAGTCGGGAAATCCGCAGCTCCACATCCCCCCGGGGGATACGCCGCCCGGCGGGTAAAGCCACATTCGCCTTACCCTGAAGCTCCTTCCATTCCAGAGCATCGATAGCTGCCGCCATCCCTCCATCAACATTGCGAGCAAAAGTCATATGCAGCTTCAGCGGAGAGCGATCGAGCATACCACTCATCTGCACCGTCCCTTGAGGCTGAGATGGAAGATGGGCCACATCCAGCCGCAAATCCAACGGTGCAACAGGCAACGAGACACTGGGATGCACAACCCCCAGCATACCCCCCAGATGTGCCTGCATGGCAAGGTCCGTCATCGGACCTCTCACACTGGCCTCCAACGTGGCCTTACCGCGCAAGGCTGTGTGCAGAGCTTCCAAATCAGACAGAGCTAATGTGAGAGAGGCAGACAAAACCTGCTTCGGGTCCAGCTGGCCTTTACCCTCCAGCCGAAAGGTACGCCCTCCAAGAGAGGCCTGCTCCAGCTGAAATAGACCTGTTCCGTCCCTCTTCGCCTGAACATGCAGCGTGCCTTGATCCCCAATCAACGCCACAGCCTGAGCCGGGCCTTCCTTCAGGCCGAAACGCCCTTCCAGAGCGGCCGTCATATCGCCCTGCGCCTGCAAGGGAACACTGAAATTCCCATCAACATGAGCTGAACCAGCCACCTTCTGGCCAATCAGAGCAGCAAGGTCCGGTAGTTTCTCCACATCCAGCTGCATATGTCCGGCCAATGTGGATGCCACGTTCCCTGCCACAGCCAACCGTATCGCATCATGCTCCAAGCGTATCTGATAAGGCCTGTCAGGCTGGTAGGGCTGTATTGTGGCATCAAGAACCAGCGGCGCATCAGCCAAAATGGTCGGTGCCTTTCCCGGTATTCTGACACCATCAAGACGAGCGGACAGGGACAGCTTACCGGCCCCATCCCGACCCGCACGGGCCTTCCCAAAAGCTACTGCATCACGAGCAAGAAGAGCCTGCACCCCGCCTGCCTGTCCATCAAACTGAACATGCACATGCCCTGCGCCAGCTCCCGCCGCCATCAGATTCACGCCATCAAGCTGCATGGTGCCCTGGGGGTCCAACATTGCCCCGTGGAGAGCCGCCGTCATATCCAGCTTTTCCCACCCCACATCAGGCCGAAGCGTCATGGGGGGCGCATGGACAGCAAGTGTCAGATCATCTTTCAGATGCACACAATCCAGACTGCCCTTCACCATGATCGTCAAAGGACTTTCCTGATGGGTGGCTGCTTGGGCATCAAGCTTTATTGCCAATGCCTTGTACGGACCATCCAGAGAAAGATCGACCGACAGAGGATCCAGTACGGTCAGCCCTCCCGGTGAAGCAGCAAAACCATGTGCCTCCTCATCATAATGTAACTGAAGCTTCCCTCTATGCCTCTGGATATTCAAATCGATTAGAAGATGGGCTGGATTATCCAACCGCTCCGCCTTCACCCAAAGCCGAGCCGCAGGCATCGCTTTGAAAGACGGCACGTGCGTCAAGTTACTGAGACTAGCTAGATGGGCCTTCCCCTCAATCTTCAGACGGGCCGCCTGCCCGAACACGGTCTGCCCTACCGTCAGAAGAGACAGTTCCAGACGATCAACCCGTACCCCCCAGCTTGGCAACCCGGTTGAAGATGTTTCCTGAGGCTTCGAGGATGGCGGAAAAGCGGGATTACGGTCATAGGCAAGCAATCCTGCCGAAAGATGACGCACATGAACCTGCTTATGCAGCAAGGCCAGCAGACCAAGGCGCAGGTCGGCATCACGCCCTTCCAACCATATGCCCTGAGGGTCTCGCAAAACCACATGGGAAAGTGCCAGATGCCAGGGGAGAATCCCTCTCATCCCCTCTACCTGAACCATGCCCCCCGACCACTCAGGCAGCTTCTGTTCTACAAATCGCTTGGTCTGGGGAAGATTGATACCCACCAACAGCAACGCCACCAGCAGGACCAACACCGCCAGAAAAATGAGGCCATAGCGGAGAAGCCTGCGTCGCAATGTCAGCATCAAAAAGTCTCCCCCAGCCCTAAATAAAGCTCCCATTTATCCCCACGAGGCGGCCTGTTGATGGGCACGGCCACATCCACACGGACCGGACCGATTGGCGTGAAATAGCGGAGGCCACCACCACAGCCGACACGCAGTTTCCCGTGCCCAGGCATGGAATTGCCACTGACCTGACCAGCATCCGCAAAAGCTGCCAATCCAAAATTCTTTGGCAGACGTTGCCGGAACTCCACTGTCCCGGCATCCATACTCGTGCCACCAATGGCATATTTGGTCGTTCCGTATTGTGGCCCGACACCCTGATAACGGAAGCCACGGATAGACCCCGGACCACCAGCGTACAGACGTTGATCCGGCGGCAGATTCCAAGTGCTCGCCCCCTGAATTGACCCCACCATGACACGCACGGCGATGATACTGTTCCCGGGTTTCGTCAGGCCCAGATGGGTCAGATCAAAATAAGTGGAAGCCTGCATATTCATGGGAATGAAGAAGGATGTCTTATGCTCCATGGAAAGAGAAGGCGTCACACCTAGCGACATACGAACACCATGCGTTGCCGGTTCAATCGGATTGGAACGATGAGTGCCATCATAATCCAGCTTAATCGGCAAAGAAGCGATGAAATAATCTGCCCTTACACCAAACTGACGAATATGTTCCTGCTCCAGCGTAACGCCGGCACTTCCAGAAAAATCTTTCCATAGCGGGCGCGCAACGCTCCCCTGAACCAGAAAGGCCGTCTGCCGGTAGGAATAGAGAAGCTGACGGATCGCCTCGACACGCAGGTCCAACGACTGGCTACGCTGTAAAAAATCCGGCTTCATGAAATCCACGTAGCCATCATAACCAAGCCCCTGCTGCGCCGTTCCTCCCAGCCCTGTGGCCATGGCCACAACACGCAACTGCTCGCCCCGCCCCAGCAGATTTCTATGCAGCCATGAAACACCGGCACGGCCGCCCAGATCAGTTGAATAGCCGACATCACCGGTCAGGCGATGCCGTTTGCCCTCCGTGAAGTCAAAATCAATCGGCAAGGCCCCTTCAACCCCGGCAGGAAGTGTCTGCCCTGCCATTTTCTTTTTATCCGCTTTCTTTCCTTTGAGTGGCACTGTCTGTTCTGGCAGCGGCAGCACCTTATCACCGTTCTTCTGCACGACCGAGGCAAACAGCCCCGTACTGCCCAGATCAAGCCGTGCCTGCTCCAAAGCAGAAGGCTGGTAAAGCTGTCCTTCCCTGAGCAACATACGTCGTCGAATATAATCAGGCTTGACCCGCTTCAGGCCAGTAAGGGCCATAGGACCGATGACCAGTTTCGGCCCCCGCTTCATCCTGATCTGCACATCAATCTGCTTACGCTCCAGATGAAGAATAGCCTGAGGTGCCTGAACACTGGACAAGCCATACCCTTCTTCCTGAAGGTAGTTCAGTAACCGGCCTTGCATAGCCAGTACATCCGCCGCAACGGCAGGCGCACCACTCTCCATCCCCAGACTATCGCGTTCCCCCTTCGACAGGGTCAAAACCTTGCGGACAGCCGGAGCATCATCCTTCCGCTTCTCTCCATCAACGTGGCCAGCTGTCTCCTGGCCGCCCCCTTCATCATCCTCAACCGTGATAATCTGACCGACGGTGAACTGCTCACCTAGCACAGCACCAAGATGAATGGTCACTGTCACACCCGGACGTACCGACGCCAGAAAACCGGCAAGATCCGGAGCATGACCATCAATGGTCTTACCTTCAGATTCTACCGTAACCGTCACATGCCCGCCGTAATAACCACGGGATCGCAACGCTCCCTGTAGCCGTCCGTAATCTTCCCGTATGCGACCAGCAAGCGCATATGGACCAATATGTCTGGTAGCCTGAAGACTCACCAACTGGGACGCCGCTGACATGCCAGCGTTAACATCCTTATCCGCAGTCGGCTCGACCACCGTGGTATAAGGTAAGGGGTGCCGTACAAGCTCATGCACGACAGGCATATTATCCTCACCCCATACCGGCATGGTCTCCCATCCCAATATTCCTACGCATAGCAGCAGCGTTATAACACGCTCCGCCTGTTTCCCCATCTTGCCTGTCAAACGATTACTCGCCATTTTTCCCGCTGGTTCGGCCAGTTCCAGCATGCTGTTCTCAGAACATTGACCATCCGGGCCCTTATGGCAGACAGTTCTATCTTAAAAAAGTTTCTGTTCTGTCATTTAAAGTCATTCTCCGCTCCCTTGGCAGGAAGATCATCCTATCCTGCTGATAAAGATTGTCTCTCCTCCATAAAATGCCTATCTAAACGACTATGTCTGTTGCAGAGCCTCATTCAACCAAAAAACGAAACAGCCAACGGCCGGTCTTCGACCCAGACCGCCTCTTCGCAGAAGAAAGCCGTGCCTTACAGGATACATTCATGGACCGCATACGTGCCCGTTTGCGGGCTGGAGCCCTGTTGGGCTGGGCAGCGGCCGGATGTGTCGGGCAAGGCTCATGCCTGCTCATGCCGGGCAAAATGTTCCGACGTTTCCCGCTCTTTTTCTGGAGCGTGGCCTGCCGCATACTCAACATGGAGGTCCGCACACTCGGAGAGCGGGCCGGTTCCCTTACCCCCCGTGAAGATGGACGGCGGGTCATCTATGTTGCCAATCATAGCTCATGGCTGGACGTGCTGGTACTGGGCAAGGTTCTTCCGGCCTTCTTCATCGCCAAGCAGGAAGTCCGCCACTGGCCGGTCATCGGCTATCTGACCTTTCTAGGACGGACCATCTACATCAACCGCAACCGGCAGGAAGCTGGTCAGGATGTCGAGAACGTCATCAACCAGCTCCGCAAAGGGTATGACATCGCCTTTTTCCCGGAGGGCACAACCTCCAAAGGCAATGGCCTTCTTCCCTTCATGTCATCACTCTTTGCCATTGCAAAGCCCGTTCGCCGCCCCGGTGACCCAACAAAAGATGATCACCCATCCTGCATCATCCAGCCCGTCACGGTAGCCTATGACCGGCTAGAGGGCCTGCCTGTTGGACGGCACAGACGCTCTTTCGTCTTTTCATGGTTTGGAGACATGGATTTCGGTCCCCATCTGATGGGCCTTGGTAAGTGGCGTTCCATGCGGGCTACAGTCATGTTCCATCCCCCCATCAAACCGGAGGACTACCCGTCCCGTAAGGCACTTTCCAATGCTGCACGGACCGCCATTGAACGAGGCAGCGAGGAACTACGGCAGAACCGGCCGCAGGATACTGCCCACTCATGACCTGCCTCTCCCCTTCATAAGCCCGCCGATTCACGGACAGATAGCGACCATCATGCCAGAACAGCTTTCCACTTCCCCATCACGAGGCCTGCACATCATCACATGGGGATGTCAGATGAATGTCTATGATAGTGCCCGTATGGCGGATGTTCTGCGGCCACTTGGGTACAGCCCGGTGGATCTGCCGGACAATGCAGACATGATCATTCTCAATACCTGCCACATCCGTGAACGGGCTGCTGAAAAGGTCTTCTCTGAACTGGGACGGCTTCGCCAAATCCGTGAAGCCCGGAAGCTGGAAGGTAAAGAAACCCTCATAGCCGTGGCGGGCTGTGTGGCACAGGCAGAAGGCAAGGAACTTCTAGCCCGTGCCCCCTATGTAGACCTCGTCCTTGGCCCGCAGACCTATCACCGTCTCCCTGAAATGGTCGCCCGCATTGCCCGTGCCGGTGGCAGCGTGATTGACACGGATTTCCCTGTTGAATCTAAGTTCGACTTGCTCCCGGAAGAAGCTGCGCCACAAAATGAAGGCAACCTGACGGCCTTTCTCACCATTCAGGAAGGGTGTGACAAATTCTGCTCCTTCTGTGTGGTCCCCTACACACGAGGTGCTGAAACAAGCCGCCCGGTAGAGTCCATTCTAGCCGAGGCTGAACGGCTTGTTGCCAGTGGCGTCAAAGAAATCACTCTGCTGGGGCAGAACGTGAACGCCTTTCATGGTGGCTGGAACGGCGGCACGGCGTCCCTACCGGAACTGGCAGCTCTCCTGCATGAGAAGATTCCGTCCCTCAAACGCCTGCGCTACATCACATCCCACCCACGGGACATGGAACAGGCCCTGATTGATGCCCACCGGGATAATCCCATTTTCATGCCGTACCTGCATCTGCCTGTGCAAAGTGGGTCGGACAAAGTGCTGAAGGCCATGAACCGGGGCCATACAGCTGACGAATACCGGGAGATCATCCGGCGTCTGCGACAAGCCCGCCCAGACATCGCCCTGACATCCGACTTCATTGTCGGCCATCCCGGTGAAACAGACGAAGATTTTGAAGCCACCATGCAGCTGGTACGAGATGTACGATTCGCCAGTGCTTACAGCTTCAAATACTCCCAACGTCCCGGTACTCCCGCAGCCGGGCAGCCTTTTCAGGTTGCCGAGGATGTAAAAGAAAAACGGCTTGCAGCCCTTCAGGCTCTTCTGCGAGAACAGCAGGACGCATTCAATGCATCCCTTGTCGGAACGGTTCAGGATATTCTAGTCATCGGGCTCGGGCGTAAGCCGGGGCAGCTTAATGGACGGTCTCCCTATCTCCAGCCTGTCCATTTTGAAGGTGACCCATCCCTGATCGGGCAAATCGTCAAGGTCCGCATTACAGCTCCCTTCACCAATTCCCTTGGTGGTCACCTCCATGAACAGGAAGGCACAGCCATTTGAGCCGTTCTGCATCAGCCCCCTTCTCTTCCGGTCAGGAAGGACATCGCACGACAACGCTACGCTTTGAGGATAATCAGCGTCTGCAGAAAGTCCTCGGCGATCATGACCGTCACCTTATCCGTCTGGAACAGGGAACAGGGGCAAGGTTGGTCTGCCGGGGCAATCGTGTGGCCATTTCTGGAGAGACGGAAGCCGTCAACCGGGCACAGGCTGTCCTCCATGCTCTCTACCAGCAGGCCGGCAAAGGCGTAATGCTGGATGGCGATCAGGTTGATGGCGTCATAAGGCTAACAGCCCTGCCGTCCCACCGCCGTCTCGCACGTCGCACAGAAGAAACAGCGTCACCTATGGATGCTTCCTCACTGGATAATCTTCCGCAAATCCAGACCAAGCGTGGGGTTATCGCTCCCCGCTCTCCCGGGCAAAGTGCCTATATGAGCGCACTAGCCCGAAAGGAGCTTGTTTTCGGGCTTGGCCCGGCGGGAACAGGTAAAACCTATCTGGCCGTGGCACAGGCTGTAGCTATGTTTCAGGCAGGACAAGTGGACCGCATCATCCTCTCCCGCCCCGCTGTTGAGGCCGGGGAACGGCTAGGCTTTCTGCCCGGCGACATGAGAGAGAAAATCGACCCCTATCTACGCCCTCTCTATGATGCCCTCCATGACATGATGCCCGGCGATCAGGTCTCACGTCGCATGGCCAGTGGAGAAATCGAAGTAGCCCCACTGGCTTTCATGAGAGGACGGACACTGGCTCATGCTTATGTCATCCTTGATGAAGCCCAGAACACTACCCCGGCCCAGATGAAAATGTTCCTGACCCGCATGGGATCCGGCACACGCATGGCCATTACGGGCGATCTCAGTCAGATTGACCTGCCCCGTGGGGTAACATCCGGCCTGCGGGATGCCGTAGCTACTCTGGAAGGCGTCAAAGGCATTGCTGTCTGCCCGCTCACGGCGGCTGACGTTGTCCGTCACCCTCTTGTCGCCCGCATCGTCGAAGCTTACGATCGACAGAGTGCCGATACAGCACCCGATCCCTACCACTCTTACCGGACGCATGATGAAACGCCCTACCGCTCCCCACGCTGAGGTCCTGATCTCCGATCCACGCTGGCGGGCAGCATTGGGCAATGTCGAGCGACTTGTCCAACAGGCCTGTCGCATGGCACAGCGTCATGGGAACATCTTCCCCGAAGGCAGACCGGGCCCTTCATTCATCTTTGCAGATGACCGCCATATCAGGCAGCTCAATGCCCAGTTCCGGGGCAAGAATAAACCAACCAATGTCCTGACATTTGAGCCACCGGCCCCCATGCTGGGCGGGGACATCATCCTCGCCTATGAGACCATGCGCCGGGAAGCCACACAGGCCCGCAAGCCCCTCCGAGCGCATACGGTCCATCTGGCCGTGCATGGCCTCCTCCATCTGGCCGGATATGATCACCATCATCCGGGTGAAGCACGGCAGATGGAAGGGCTGGAAACCTTTATTCTTCGACGGATGGGCTTCGGTGACCCTTGGAAGCCACGCATCCATCCAAGCAGCTGAGCCATCCGGCATCACCGCATTCTCCTTCACCCGTCCGCAAACAGGAACGTTCTGCACCCGATGAAACTTTTCCACCGCAAGGCACGCACAAAGACCATAAGGCAGCATATTGCTGACCTCGTCCGGGAAGCCGCCAGTCTGGGGAAGACAAATCCTGACGCTCCCGAGCTGGACAGGCAGGAGCGGGCACTCATCATGAACGTGCTGCGCCTGCGCACCATTACGGCGGATGATGTCATGGTCCCCCGTGCCGACATCATCGCCATGCCGGATGACCTCTCCTTTGATGAGGCACTGGGGCTGATGCGAGAGGAAAATCACTCCCGTATGCCTGTCTATCATAAGGAGTTGGACGACATCATAGGGATGATCCACGTCAAGGACCTTGTCGCCCATATCGGTACGGAAGAGCCTTTCAACCTACGCTCTCTGCTCCGTCAGCCTCTGCTCGTTGCTCCCAGCATCCCGGTGCTGGACCTTCAACTCCAAATGCGTCAACGTCGTACCCATATGGCACTCGTCATTGACGAATATGGTAGTATTGACGGCCTCGTCACTATTGAAGACCTCATCGAAACCATTGTTGGCGACATATCGGATGAACATGATGAGCCAGTCACGGCCCCATGGTTCAACCGCCCCGACGGCACGATCGACCTTGATGCCCGTCTACCAGTCAAAGAGCTAGAAGAACGCCTCGGCCCCGTCCTGACACGAGAAGAGCGAGAGGCAGAAATCGAGACCGTTGGTGGCCTTGTCTTTCATCTAGCTGAGCATGTGCCAGCCCGTGATGAAGTTCTAGTCCATCCCAGCGGACTGGAGTTCCGGGTCATTGATTCCGATGCCCGGCACATACTGACCTTACGGATGCGTGTGCCTGCTCATCTTCGACGCCAACCGGAAACGGACGAAGGACAAACACCCCCTTCCGATCCATCCTCTTGACCATGCAGCCCCTCTTGCCGTTCATGGCAGGGTAATTCGTTAACTGACCCCGTATCGTATCCCCTCCAGAAGAAAGGAGCCGTCATGACCGCTCGCCACTCACTTTCACGCCGTCATTTCCTAGCCAGTGGCCCGGCCCTGCTGGCAACTGGTCTGACAGCCGGTAGCCTCATTGCACCACGTTCTGCTCTGGCACAGGCTACCACCCCCGCACCGAAGGACCCTCGCCTCTCCCCCCGTATCATCGGCGATGCGAAGGCTCCTGTGCTGGTTCAGGAATGGTTCTCCCTAACCTGCACCCACTGCGCCCATTTTGCGACAGATGTCTTCCCCAAGGTCAAAGAACAGTTCATTGACACCGGGAAAATCCGCTACCAGTTCCATGACTTCCCGCTGGATCAGGTCGCCATGATTGCCGCCATGGTCGCACGTTCTCTACCGGAAGAACGTTATCTACCCTTCATAAGCTCCCTCTTCTCCCGTCAGATGCAATGGGCCTTCTCCGGTGGGGACCCAGTTGCTCACCTCAAGCAAGAAGCCGCTCTCGCCGGCATTGCTCCCGATGAGTTTGACAAAATCAGCAAGGACATGACCTTCGGGCAGGAGCTGTACCAGCTAACGCAGCAGGACGGGCAGACCTACGACATTAAGGGTACACCCTATTTCCGTTTCAATAACACACCCTTCGCTCAAGACCCCGAAACTATAGAAAAATTCGCCGAACTCGTCAGTAAGGCCTAATCACCACACCTAACTCCTCCATCGTTACAGTCCATACGGGGTTCAATGACACAGCATAAGGCGCTCACGACCCGCCTCGATATTGTTGGCTTCAAAAGCTTCGCTGATGAGGTCCATCTGGATATCCTCCCCGGCTTGACCGGCATTGTCGGCCCTAACGGGTGTGGCAAATCCAATATTGTCGAGGCCCTGCGCTGGACGATGGGGGAAAGCTCGGCCCGTGCCTTGCGTGGTGGCGAGAGTGACGACCTCATCTTCGCCGGAACAGGCAGCCGCCCTGCCCGTAATCTGGCCCGTGTCACCCTGCATCTTGCAGCAGCAGCCGGTCTCGCCCCGCCGCCTTTCCAGCAATCTGAAGAGCTGGAGGTCTCCCGGCAGGCAGAACGTGGTGCAGGCAGTACCTACCGCATCAATAACCGTGTCATGCGTGCCAAAGATGTGCAGACCATCTTTGCGGACCTTTCCTCCGGGGCACGCAGTTCCTCCATCATTAGCCAAAACCGTGTCAGTCAGCTCATTGCGGCAAAGCCAGAAGAACGCCGCCTCCTATTGGAGGAAGCCGCCGGAATCACCGGGCTGCATGTTCGTCGTCGAGATGCTGAACTAAAACTCCGACAGGCTGAAGGCAATCTGGAGCGAGCCGAGGAACATCGTCAGACGCTCGACCAGCAACTCAATAATCTTTCCACCCAATCCGAACAGGCCCAACGCTACCGGCAGGCTTCAGAAACCATCCGTCAGCATGAACGAGCCTTACTTATTCTCCAGCACGCCAGAGCCGAAGAACTGGTCAAAAGCCGCCGTGCAGCGTTGGAAAAAGCTCAGGATGCCCTCGCCAAAAGCGAGAAGGCTTTTCAGGCGGCACAAAAGCATGTCAACACCCAGCTGGAAAAGCGTCAGCAGGAAGACGAGGAGCTGACAACCCTCCGCCGCAAGCTGGAACAAATCCGCATCCATGTCGGTGTCACGGAATCTGCTCTTCAACACAGGCAGAAAGCTTCGGAAGACCACGCCCGCCAACGGACGCAGTTAGAAGACGACCTCGCCCGCCAAAAGGCCGAACTTACCCAACTGGAAGAGCAACAGGCCACGGCACAAAAAGCCCTAGAGCAGCTTGCCACACATCAGCAAGCAACAGCCGCCAAAGTGCCTGAACTGGAACAGCAACTCGACGAGCTGAAACAAAAAGAAGCAGCCCAACGGGCTGAACATACGTCACTTTCTTCCCGTTATCAGGATGGAACTCTCCAGCATGAGCGGCTCCAGAGCCGCCAGCAGGAACTTGTTCGGCAAATTACTGACGACCGGGCCAACCTTGAACGTCTGACCGCCGAACTACAAACCATTGAGCAGGACTGCACACGGAACACGATCGCCGATCAGCAACGCCAACAGGTAGCGGACAGTCTGGAAAAGGCTACAGCCTGCGAACGCACAGCCAAAGAAGCAGAGACACAGTTTCAGGAACAGCGGCTCATCAGCGAACGTACGCAGCGTGATTTACAGGAAGCACAGGCACGGCTTCAGCAGCTGCAACAGCGTGAAAAAGAACTGACACAGGCCATTGCCAGACAGCAGGACCGCCTAAAAGCAAGCCAGTCACAGAGTCAGGACCTCAGAAACAATCTGCTCGATGAAGCCGCCAAGAAACAGCTTGCGTTAGCCTGCCAGACTACACGGGAAAAGGCAGAACAGACCTCTCATGCCGAGAAAGACCTGATCCAGAAACGGGAAAAAGCAGAACAGCTCTGGCTCAAAGAACAGGCGGCACTGGAAAAATGCCAACAACGCCACGACTTTCTCCAGCAGGACATTTCCCGCCTGACGGAGCAGCTGAAAGAACAGCAGGAACGCTATACTGCCGCACAGACCAGCCTGAAGGATGCTCAAGCTACAGCCATTGACTCCAAAGAACTCAAAGCCGCCCAAGCCAGCCTCAACGCTCTGGAAGCGCAAATTACCTCACGGCTCGAAGCCATAGAGCAAGCCGAAGAACAGCATGAACATCTTCTAAAGCAGGAAGAAGACGCACGTCAGGCTCTGCAAGAAATCGAAACGGACCTACTCCGCCACAAAGGAGAATATGAGGGACTTCAGCGCAGCCTGCAAAGCAGCCTCCTGACCATCCCTCACCCCATACTGGACCAGCTGGACATCCCGGAAGACCTGACCAAGGCTGTCGCCAGTGCCCTAACGGACGGGCTGGAAGCATCTCTCCCTCCCAAAGGCGATATGCTGGCTGATACACCACGGCAATGGCGTTCCCTCCCGTCCCTTACGGAAGAGGCATCAGCGAACAAAACACTGGCTGCCCTACCAAGCCTCGCCTCACTGATAGAAACACCAGCCCCTCTAAAACGGGCTTTCCAGTCCATTTTCCTTCTGGAGACATCTGAAGACGGCCCCACCCTTCAGGTTCATCTTCAGCCCGGGCAGTCACTGGTTACCAGAGAAGGCGCTCTATGGCGTTGGGATGGCTTCATCCGCCAGCCCAATACGCCTACGGCTGAGATGGTGCGTCTTCAACAGGCACAGCGTCTTAAGAAGACCGAAGCTGCCATCAAGACACTCACCCGAAACCATGATGCTCAGAAGGACATCACCCAAACCCTGCAGCAACAACGTGAGAAACTGGAACAGACACTGGCAGAGCAACGCCAGTCCTGTCAGGAAGAACGTGATACTCAGGCCCGGCAAAAAAACCTTCTGGACGGTTTAACCCAACGCCATACTTTCCAACAGGAGCAGATCGCCCTTCTCCAGAAGGAGGTTTCCAACCATACGACACAACAGGACCGTATAAAAACGCAGCTTGAAACAGCCCAGACAGACTTGGCAGCCCTCTCCCTGTCGGACAAGTCTGTTTCTGATGCCGCCGCTGCGCTACAGGCAGTCCGGGCAGAAGCACAAACAGCCCGTCACTCCTGTGAAATCGCCCGTTCCCAGCAACAGAAAGCCGAATCTGAGCAGCAACAGGCTCTATTCAGGAACAATGCCCTCAAGGAGCGACTGGAAGAGCTGACGCAGACCATTGCCCGCCTTGAGCAGGACATCAAAGAACTAACCGGACAGAAACAAGACATTCTGGACGCACGGGCGCAGATTGACCTTCCTGCCCTTCAGCTGGATATGGAAAAAGCACAAAGCACCCTCCAGCAGGCCAGACAAACCGCTACGGACGCTAGTCAGAAAGCCGAAGCCGCCCGTAGGGACGCAACGCTACAGGAACAGGCCCTGCAAGAGCAGAGCCGCCAACTGGCCGGCCTTCAGGCCAGACAGGAAAGCCTCTCCCAACAGCGTAAAGCCTTGCAAGCGACTCTGGAAAGACGTCTGACCGATGAAGAAAACTGTCAGGAAGGTCAGAGCAAACTCCCGGACATTGCCTCCCTAAAAGCACAGCTTGACCAGATGGACGGTGAACTGGCCAAAACAAAGGATAGCCTCCAACGCCATCAGACAGACCATAACGCTCTGATGCAGGAACTGTCCCTACTGAAGGAGCGACATGACCATCTTCAGGCTGACAGCCAGAAACAGGCCGAACGCCATACCCAACTACAAACCCTCATCACGGACCTGATGGACCGTCATGCTGCCCTGATGGCCACTGCGCCAGAAGAAGCAGAAGACAGCACCCTCATCCATCATAGAGAGCAGCTCCAACAGGATATGGAAACGCTCAAAACGCTGGAAGAAACAGAGCAGGCACTCACTACCCGTCTGGCCCAGACTGCGGCCACTCTACAGGAACAGCAGGCCCTTCTGGACCACCACAAAGAGGGAGGCAGTCGCTACCGTGAGGATACCATCCGTCTTGGGGAACGGGTTGAGCAGGCCGAAGAAGCACTGGCACTTCTCCGCCATGATGCCCCCCTGCCGGAAAATCCTGAAGCCCCAGAGACTGTTTCAGCCGAGGCCGAACAAGCCCTGCGGCAAGCTCTGAAACGTGCCACGAGACAGCGTGATGAATTGGGTCCCGTCAATCTTTGTGCCGAGGAAGAGTTTCAAACGGCTCAGAAAGAGTCCGAACGAATCGCTAAAGAGCATCAAGACCTCGCCAGTGCCATCGCACGCCTACGTGGCGGTGTTGGGGCGATCAACCGTGAAGGGCGGCAACGCCTCATGGCAGTTTTTGCGGACATCAACGAACATTTCCAAAAACTCTTCACCCGTATGTTCGGCGGCGGTAAAGCGCATCTCCAGATGGTCGGTAGTGACGACCCTCTGGAAGCCGGACTGGAAATCTTCGCCCAGCCCCCCGGTAAAAAGCTGTCTACCCTCTCCCTTCTCTCCGGTGGAGAGCAGGCTCTAACGGCCCTTTCGCTCATTTTTGCCGCATTCCAGTGTACTCCTGCACCGATCTGCGTACTGGATGAGGTGGATGCCCCCCTTGATGATGCGAACGTAGAACGCTTCTGCACCCTGATCCGGGATATCACCCAAGAAACAGGCACACGCTTTCTAGTCATCACTCATCATCAGCTGACCATGGCCCATATGGACCGCCTTTATGGGATCACCATGCAAGAACGAGGCGTAAGCCGTCTGCTTTCTGTCAATCTGGATGAAAGCATCCGTATGGTAAGTGGTTGACCTTCTGTCATTATCATCGGAGAATTAGTGCCCTTTAAGGCAACTGGAGGCTGAGTTTCCAAAACCGTGAACGATCGACCTATCTTTTCAGAACCACTGCTTGACGAATCGGTCTTATCCCGCATTCGTGAGCATGGTCTTCGCATTGTGGGAGACGTGCACGGTGATCTCAATGCTTTCCGCCATGCCATAGCCACAAAACGCTTCGTTATTCAGCTTGGTGATCTGGTCGATCATGGGCCAGACAGTGCTGGTGTGCTGGAGACCATGTTGGATCTGCTAGAAACCCGCAGAGGCATGTTCGTTCTCGGCAATCACGACCGTAAGCTGGGCCGTGCGCTGGAAGGGCGACGGCTGCGCCGTGATCTCCCGCTGGAAACAACCCTGAAGCAGATTCAGGCCTCCACAGCCGAGGACCTCGCCAGCCGTTCCTACCAGGCCATCGCCCAGGCCCCAGCCTGGCAGCGATTAGGCAACCTGCTTTTCGTTCACGGTGGGTTCCATACGGCCATGCTCTCCGGCCCACCACCACAGACGGGGCTTGCCGACATGTCCGCCCCCCTTTCCCGGGCACTCTTTGGGGAAACCACCAGCCGCCTCCAGCCTGACGGCTACCCGGAAAGGCGACTGAGCTGGATTAACCGCATCCCCGAAGGCACAACTGTCTATGTCGGCCATGACAGACGGTCTTTAGATGGCCGCCCCCTCCATCGTACTGGTCGATTAGGAGGTAAAGCTATCTTTATGGATCTCGGTGCCGGCAAAGGCGGCCATCTTGCATGGATTGATCTCAATGACTTCTGAGCGTGACACACACCTTGAGGCAACACAGCAGCTGACAGCCCTCCGTCAGCGGATCGACAATCTTGATGCGGCCCTTATTTATATGCTGGCAGAGCGTTTTCGCTGCACAGCCGATGTAGGAGCCCTCAAAGCGTCTTTCCAGCTACCTGCTTGTGACCCAACCCGTGAAAAAGAACAACTTGCCCGCCTGCGTACTCTGGCTAATGATGCAGGACTGGATGAAAACTTCACGAAAAAGTTTTTTACCTTCCTTGTCGGAGAAGTTGTTGCCAACCATAAGGCTATTGCCTTGAAAAGGCGTCAAAAATCCTCTTCTTCCGAGATGAAGGAGAAATAGGTTAATCTATTTTTCCTATAAAAAAGACATGAACTAAGTTTATTTATCTATTTTTCTATCTCCCAGAAATGGCTCCATAGTTACGGTATGGTTTCTGCTATACTGGAGATAGTGCCGTGTCACCATCATATTCCAGACCAAAGCTGGGAGTTGTGAGTCTAGTCATCTACGCTCTAGCTCTATTGATTCTTCTTTTTGGTCTCTACTTCGTCATCTTTGGCTCATGGCTCATTATTCTGGGTGGGTCTTGGTATTACACCCCATGCGGGGTCCTGCTTTGCATTTCCGGTGTCTATCTCTTTCGCCAAAGCCCTGTAGGCGCATGGAGCTACCTGCTCGCTTGGGCACTGACTATTCCCTGGACCATCTATGAGGTTGGCTTCCACTTCTGGGGGTGGCTGCCTCGTCTCTTCGGTCCCACTCTACTAGCCATCGCTGTCGCTGCTTGCGTGCCCCACCTTCTCCGTAACCAGAGGGAACACCACAATGCGTAATCAGGCTTATCTCCTCGGCGTTCTTCTGGCGGGTACCGTGCTGGGAGCCGCACTCCCTTTCCAAACAGCCCGGGCACAGATTCCACCTTCTGTCGAAACCCCCGGCCCGGATAATGAGAACCCTACCACGGAGCAGACGGCGTCCAGTATTTTCCATGACCCAGCTCCTGGAACGCCACAGCCGCCTAGCGTCAATCCGGCCAATCTACCGGACATTGACGAACTTCCGATTGATCAGCTTCCGCAGGCTGTTCCGCAAGAAAGTGCCAATCCCAAACCAGAGGACTGGCCCGCTTATGGACGTGATGACCAAGCAACACGCTTCTCTCCCCTGACACAAATCACACCAGAGAATGTCGGGAAGTTGCAGCGGGCCTTTATCTATCATACTGGCAGCCTCCCCCCAAAAGGCAAACCCAATAAATGGGCGGCGGAAACCACACCGATTAAGGTTGGGGATTCTCTCTATCTCTGTTCTGCCACAAACGACATGATGCGTGTCGATGCAGCTACGGGTCAGGAAAAGTGGCACTTCCATGCCCATGAAAGCTATGACGCCATCCCCTACACCGCAGCGTGTAAGGCCGTCACCTACTACACCTCATCCACCGCTGCGGAGGGACAACCCTGCCACAACCGCATCATCGAATCGACATTGGATAATCGACTGATTGCCGTTGATGCTGATGATGGTAAGCTCTGCGAAAGCTTTGGTCATGGTGGGCAGGTCAATCTCATGCAAGGCATGGGCTGGTCCGTCCCCGGCTTTGTTGCCATGACAACGGCACCACCCATCATCAATGGCGTGATTGTCGTCAATCATGAGGTTCTGGACGGTCAACGTCGTTGGGCACCATCCGGTGTCATCCGGGGTTACGATGCCGAAAGCGGCAAGTTCCTCTGGGCGTGGGATGTCAATAATCCAGATAACCACCACCAGCCGGACAAGGACCATTATTACAGCCGAGGCACACCCAATTCCTGGGCTGCCATGACGGGTGATAATGCTCTGGGGCTGGTATATGTCCCTACAGGTAACTCTGCTGCTGACTATTACAGTGCCATGCGCAGCGATGCTGAAAACAAAGTCTCCTCTGCCGTAGTTGCGCTGGATGTCCGCACGGGTGAGCCACGCTGGGTCTTCCAGACCGTTCATAAGGACGTCTGGGACTATGATATC
>JAFNMF010000001.1:604007-606695 GCA_026537415.1 Acetobacteraceae bacterium B3987
ATTATTCCTGCTCTCATCATGCCCACAAAACGGGGACAAACCTTCATTCTCGACCGCCGGACAGGTAAGCCGCTGCCAGATTTCCCGGTCGTGGAAAAACCCGCTCCTAGCCCGGGCTTTGTAAAAGGCGACCCGCGGGCTCCGACACAGCCTTGGTCTGTTGGCGTGCCTCGTCTCGGCTTCCCGCCACTGACGGAAGCTGCCACATGGGGTATCTCCCCACTGGATCAGCTGGCTTGCCGCATCAAGTTCCGGCGTGCCCATTATGTTGGCGAGTTCACGCCGCCTACCATCAAGCAGCCGTGGCTTGAATATCCCGGCTATAATGGTGGTAACGACTGGGGCAGTATCTCCTACAATCCGCAGACAGGCATCATGCTCGCCAACTGGAGCAGCCTGCCTATGTATGACCAGCTGGTGAGCCGCAAGAAAGCCGACAAGATGGGTCTGATCCCCATCGACTCACCGCAATACAATCCCGGTGCAGGTGGTGCCGAAGGCAATGGGGCGCAGGCACAAACACCATATGGTATTGTTGTTACTCCGTACTGGAACAGCTTTACTCAGATGATGTGCAATGAGCCTCCCTATGGGATGATTACGGCCATTGACCTCAAAGCACACAAAATCCTGTGGCAGAAGCCATTTGGCTCAGCCCGTGCTAATGGCCCGTGGGGCATCGCAACAGGCCTACCGCTAACAATCGGCACACCGAACAATGGTGGTCCCGTGATGACGGCTGGGGGTGTGGCATTCATTGGAGCCTCGACTGACAACCAGATACACGCCATTGATCTCAAGACGGGTAAGACGCTCTGGACAGACGTTCTACCCGGCGGGGGACAGGCCAATGCCATGACCTATGCCGTCAATGGCCGGCAGTACGTCGCCATCATGGCAGGGGGGCATCACTTCATGCGCAGCCCTGTTTCTGATGCTTTGGTAGTCTATGCACTGCCAGAAGCTGATAATAAATAATAAACTCTTTTACTGGCCACATAAATAAATTATGTGGTCAGTATTTTTAGAAAATTAATCCAATTTCCCTATAAAATACATAAAATTATATCCTTTATCTGTTTTTATATTTCTCTATTTATCCTCCATATTCACAGTGTGTTTTTTATTTTACTTGGAACAGAACTGTGTCTTTTTTCTCCTCTCCGAAGAAAAAACCGAGTGCCATAGATGTAATTATCTGGGTGCTTGCGCTGTTAATTCTACTCTTCGGTCTTTATTTTGTCATTTTTGGCTCATGGCTCATTCTTCTGGGCGGGTCTTGGTATTACACCCCGTGCGGGGTCCTGCTCTGCATCTCCGGGTTCTATCTCTTCCGCCTGAACCCCATAGGAGCATGGAGTTACCTACTCGCTTGGGCACTGACCATTCCCTGGACCATCTATGAGGTTGGCTTCCACTTCTGGGGGTGGCTACCTCGCCTCTTCGGTCCCACTCTGCTGGCCGTCGCTGTCGCTGCTTGCGTGCCCCACCTTCTCCGTAACCAGAAGGAACACCACAATGCGTAATCAGGCTTATCTTCTCGGTATCCTTCTGGGCGGTACCATTCTCGGTGCGTCATGCTCAGCAACACGGGCGCAGGATGCCTCTCCTAGCACTACTCACAGAGCCATTCCCCCAGAGGAAGTAGCCTCCAGCATTTACCACCCACCCTCACCCGAAACGCCACAGGCAACAGGTGTTAATGCGGCCAACCTGCCGGATATTGATGAACTTCCCATCGATCAATTACCGCAGGCCGTTCCGCAAGAAAGTGCTAATCCCACACCAGAGGACTGGCCGGCTTACGGGCGTGATGACCAAGCAACCCGCTATTCCCCATTAAAGCAGATCACCCCAGAAAATGTCGGGAAACTGCAACGGGCCTTCGTCTATCACACAGGCGTTCTGGTTCCTAAGGGTAACCTCAACCGGCTGGCACCAGAGACCACACCGATCAAGGTCGGGGACTCTCTGTATCTCTGCTCCGCCACAAACGACATGATGCGCATTGACGCTACAACAGGCCAGGAGAAATGGCGTTTCCACTCTCACGAGAGTTACAATGCCATCCCCTTCACATCTGCCTGCAAGTCCGTCACTTACTATACCGCATCCACGGTGCCAGAGGGGCAGCCCTGCCATCACCGCATCATTGAAGGCACTCTGGATAACCGCCTGATTGCCGTTAACGCTGATGACGGCAAACTCTGCGAAGGCTTTGGTCATGGTGGGCAGGTCAATCTCATGCAAGGCATGGGCTGGTCCGTTCCCCGTTTTGTCGGGGTGACAAGCCCGGTTCCCATCATCAATGGTGTGATTGTCGTCAATCATGAGGTGCTGGACGGCCAACGCCGCTGGGCACCATCTGGTGTCATCCGAGGTTACGATGCCGAAAGCGGCAAGTTCCTCTGGGCATGGGATGTCAATAATCCGAACGATCATCACCAGCCGGACAAGGACCATTATTACAGCCGCGGTACGCCCAATTCCTGGACAGCCATGACGGGTGATAATGCTCTGGGGTTGGTTTATGTCCCTATGGGCAATTCATCGGCTGACTATTACAGTGCCATGCGCAGCGATGCTGAAAACAAAGTCTCCTCCGCTGTAGTTGCGCTGGATGTCCGCACGGGTGAGCCACGCTGGGTCTTCCAGACCGTTCATAAGGACGTCTGGGACTATGATATC
>JAFNMF010000001.1:606711-823810 GCA_026537415.1 Acetobacteraceae bacterium B3987
GTTATTCCTGCTCTCATCATGCCCACAAAACGGGGACAAACCTTCATTCTCGACCGCCGGACAGGTAAGCCACTGCCAGATTTCCCGGTCGTGGAAAAACCCGCTCCAACCGAAGGTGGCGTAAAGGATGACCAGCGGACACCAACGCAGCCATGGTCGGTTAATGTACCACGTCTTGGCTTCCCGAATCTGACAGAAGCCGACATGTGGGGCATGTCGCCACTGGATCAGCTAGCCTGCCGCATCAAGTTCCGGCGTGCCCATTATGTTGGCGAGTTCACGCCGCCCTCCCTCAGCCACCCGTGGATTGAAGCACCGGGCTATAATGGTGGCAGTGACTGGGGCAGTATCTCCTACAATCCGCAGACAGGCATCATGCTGGCAAATTGGAACAATGTTCCCATGTATAACCAGCTTGTAACCCGGGAAACAGCAGACCAGCTACGTCTTATTCCAGTAGATGTTCCCCAATACGTACCACGCCACGGCATGACAGCCGGTAATGCAGCACAGGCCGAAACGCCCTACGGGACTCTGGTTGGGCCCTTCTGGAATGAATTCACGAGGGTGATGTGCAACGCCCCGCCCTATGGCATGGTCACCGCCATTGACCTGAAAGCCCATAAAGTTCTCTGGCAGCGTCCTTTTGGTTCGGCTCGCGCTAATGGACCGTGGGGCATACCGACGGGCCTGCCGCTCACAATCGGGACACCGAACAATGGCGGATCTGTCATGACGGCTGGTGGACTCGCCTTCATCGGGGCTTCAAGTGACAATCAGATTCATGCCATTGACCTGAAAACAGGCAAAACACTCTGGACTGATGTGCTGCCCGGCGGAGGACAGGCCAATGTTATGACCTATGCTGTCAATGGTCGGCAGTATGTCGCCATCATGGCGGGAGGACATCACCTCATGGGGACGCCTGTCTCCGATCAGCTGGTCGTCTATACCCTGCCAGAACAGGATGCAAAATGACCTTTCCTTCTGGCTGTCTGATTTTCCAGACAGCCAGAAGACCTAAGAACGTTCGGTAGAATAGCAGAAACAAAAAAGCGGAGACCCAATCGGTACTCCGCTTCATCAATATTTATCCAGCCCGAAACTGCGTCAGACCATGCCGTGTTTTCAGCGTGGATTGGTTGGCGGGCAATTACAACCACGCGTCGGAGCGGCAGAACGCCGAACGATGTGATGATCTATCCACTCCGAGACCAGAAGCCGTGCTTCCGGCAAAGACGATTCTGGATGATGTATCCGATATAGGGTGGTGCAAGCAGCAAAAATGCTCATCTCGCTCTGCCCCATATCATGCAGCTCCTGATAAGCTGTGATTACGGCGCGTTCGCATTTACGACCGATATGACCGGTTGCAACTTTCATATCCATAACCCCTACAATACCCTGTTCCCCTAAGGAAAAACCTTCATCGGGAAAGGCAAGGCCTCCTCATCGCTCCTGCCTATGACAGAATAAAGCGTCATCAATAAGAGAATAGGCAAAAAAGGCATCTTTGCCCTACCCCTCTCCCCTTCTAACGGGTAGATGTCTTCAAAGGAACCATTTTTCGAGATTACGGAGAGAATAATGCCTGCATCTGGCACAGCATCAAATCTGGGCATCCGCCCCACACAGTGGGACCGTGATGCTGCGCTGACAACGGCGCGCATTCTTCTGGAAATCAAAGCCATCAACTTCCGCCCCAGCGAGCCTTACACACTGACCTCTGGCTGGAAGTCCCCGGTCTATATCGACTGCCGCAAAATCATTTTCTTTCCCCGTGCCCGTAAGAAACTGATGGAACTGGCTGTTGAGAAAATCGGCCGTCACATCGGCTATGAGAGCATTGATGCTGTTGTAGGTGGTGAGACCGCAGGTATTCCCTTCTCCGCATGGATCGCCGACCGTCTGATGACACCGATGGCCTATGTCCGCAAAAAGCCCAAAGGTTTCGGTCGTAATGCGCAGATTGAAGGTGATGTGCCGGAAGGTATGCGTACCCTGCTGGTAGAAGACCTGACAACGGATGGTGCCTCCAAGATCCGCTTCGCCAACGCCCTGCGTGAGGCTGGTGCCATTGTGGATCATACATTTGTGGTCTTTTTCTATGGCGTCTTCCCCGGGGCGCAGAAAACCCTTCAGGAAATGGGCATCAGCCTACACGCTCTCTGCACATGGTGGGACGTGCTGGAAGCTTGCGCCGATGGCCAGTATTTCTCCGCTGAGGATAGCGCAGAGGTTCGCCGCTTCCTTGAAGACCCATGCAGCTGGTCCAAAGCTCATGGTGGCGTTGGTAGTGCAGAAGAAGCACTCGCCTTCAAGCGGGGCTGATCCATTCCCGCCACGCTCTCCAGAGGGAGGTGAAAGACAACAATCTTTCACCTCCTTCACTGGTTCCGCTTTTCTCCATCATAGTCAGAGGCATGACCATGCCAACACCCTCCTCTCCCCGTATTCTGGTATTTGATTCCGGTATTGGGGGGCTGGGTGTTGTTCAGGCCTTGCGGAGTCTGGCCCCATCCCTAACGATAGACTATCTCGCCGATACGGCCTTATTCCCCTATGGCGAACAGCCAGATGACCTTTTGCGGGACCGCATTGCTGGACTGATTTGCAAAGCAGCCGATACCCTAAAACCGGCTCTCATTATCATTGCCTGCAACACGGCCAGCACTCTGGCTCTCCCCATATTACGGGAACGCCTGACACTCCCTATTGTAGGTTGCGTTCCTCCCATCCGCTGGGCTGGGCGGGTATCCATCAGTCGAACTATCGGCCTACTGGCCACCAGTGCCACGGCACGCCGCCCTTATCTGAAACAACTACACGAAGATTTCGCTGCTGACTGCCGTTTGCTCATTCACGGCTCCCGTCATCTGGCCAACATGGCAGAGCGGGCTTTTCGGGGGGAACAGCTTGAACCTGCCGAAGTTCAGCAGGAACTGACATATCTTTTCCAGCAGCCCGGTGGAAGCGACATCGACACTGTCGGGCTAGGCTGCACGCACTACACTTTTCTGCTGCCTTACTTCCAGCGGCTCGGTCCGACCGGCATCATGTGGTTGGACCCCGCCCCAGCCGTTGCACAACAGGCCCTCCGGCGATTGGGCGATACAACAGAAGCCCCTCCGCCATCCGGTCTGGCAGCACTACCCGACCGCTTCTTCCTGACAGCCCCTCCGCAGAACGGCCAAGACCTCGCCAGCCATATAGCTTGGCTGGGCTTCACCAATGGCTGGGAGATATTTTCTTAACGGGCCCGCTCAACCGTATAAAGCACCGTCTCACGCAGCAGATTTTTCAACCCACTTTCCGGGAAGCACGACAGAGCTTCCACGGCTTGCCCGGCATATTCACGGGCTTTCTCAATCGTTATACGGATAGCGTCTCTCCGGGCGATGATCTCCAGAGCATGGGGCAAATCTGCCTCGGTCTGCTCATTATCTTCGATCACACGCTTCCAGAACTGACGTTCCTCCTCTGTGCCTTGCTCATAAGCTGCCAGCACCGGAAGTGTGATTTTCCCTTCACGGAAATCATCCCCGACCGTTTTACCCAGCACCTGCTGATCCGCCGCATAATCCAGCGCATCGTCCACAAGTTGAAAGGCCATGCCAAGATTGGTGCCATACTGCTCCAACGCCAACTCGGCCTTGCGGTCACGCCCCGCCACCACGGCACCAACCCGACAGGCCGCTGCAAACAGGGCAGCCGTCTTGCCATGAATGACCTCCAAATAACGCTCTATAGGCGTGGAAAGATCATTCTGAGTGGACATCTGAAGGACTTCGCCTTCCGCAATCGTTGCGGAAGCTGCCGACAGAATTGCCATAACCTCAAGCGAGCCATCCGCCGTCATCAGCTGAAAAGAACGTGCAAAGAGGAAGTCACCCACAAGCACGGACGCTTTATTACCAAAAAGCGCATTGGCAGAGGCCATCCCCCGCCGCAGAGTGCTTTCATCTACCACATCATCATGCAGCAACGTTGCTGTATGGATAAACTCCACACAGGCCGCCAGACCGACATGACGTGTTTCTCCCTCCTTCTCCCCATATCCGCAAAGACGGGCCGAAGCGAGCGTGAGCAGAGGACGCAGCCGCTTCCCCCCGGCCGCAACAAGATGCGCACCAAGCTGGGGAATAAGCGGCACAGAGCTCTGCATCCTGTCGATGATAGCCTGATTACAGGCTGTCATATCATCGGCAAGGTAGGCTGAAAGGGCCTTCAGGGCATCTTCCCCTTTGACCTCTCTACCCACAGCCTCACCGCCAGATACAACGTAGGGCTCTGATGAGGAAGAAACCAAAACGCACAACTCCAGTTCTACCCATTCCAACATACAGAACGGACAGTCTCGGGCGACCGCCTCCCTGCCTTAGTCCACATTCTTTTCAGAGCGGACTATCAAGTGGGAGGCGACCTTTCCCCTTTAGAAAATACTTCCGTCCATATGAGCAGCAAACCGAGTACGGTCAAGACAGCCCCAGCATAAACCACTCAGAGGACGGGTAATTTCTTCGCTTTTTCTTTCAGGAAAACACACCGCTTTCGAAGGCATCTTCCCATGTTCCCTGAGTGGATGCACGGGAATATTCCGTCGCACGATTCTCAAAGAAATTAGTATGCTCAACAGCATTAAGCATGTCATCCACCCATGGCAGCGGATTTTCCTCAATGCCGTAAATCGGGTCCAGCCCCAGCTGAATCAGGCGGCGATCTGCGATGAAGCGGATATACCGCTCCACTTCCTCCGCGGAGAGGCCTTCCACCGGTCCCATCTCAAAGGCCAGCTCGATGAACGCATCTTCATGGGACACCGTCTGACGGCAGATTTCCACCAGCTCGGCCCGGAATTCTTCCGTCCAAATCTCCGGATTTTCCCGGATGAAGGTACGGAACAGCCGAATCATAGAAAGACAATGCAGCGTTTCATCACGCACGGACCATGAAACGATCTGCCCCATCCCCTTCAATTTGTTGAAGCGTGGGAAGTTCAGCAGAATCGCAAAAGAGGCAAACAGCTGAAGCCCTTCCATGAAGGCCCCAAACGCCGCCATGGTCTTGGCGATTTCCCGCTTGCTGTTGATGTTGAAGGACTGCATGAAATCATACTTGTCCTTCATCTCCTTATATTTCAGGAAGGCGGAATATTCCGTTTCCGGCATACCGATCGTATCTAGCAGGTGCGAATAAGCTGCAATATGGATCGTCTCGATATTCGAGAAGCAGGAGAGCATCATCAGGACTTCAGTCGGTTTGAAGACCTGACTGTAATATTTCATGTAGGCAGAATTCACCTCCACGTCAGCCTGCGTGAAGAAGCGGAAGATCTGCGTGACAAGGTTCTGTTCAGCGTCAGACAGCTTGCGGTGCCAGTCCTTCACATCCTCAGCCAGCGGTACCTCTTCAGGCAACCAGTGCAGACGCTGCTGAGTGAGCCATGCATCATAGGCCCACGGGTAACGGAATGGCTTATAAACCGGATTTTCAACCAGAAGATTGGCCTGTTCAGCCGCTTCAGGGGCTGGCGGCAATGGGGTGCCTTCTGTCATCTCACAAAACCTTTTTATTCTGAACCCAGCCTCGTGCCCGTCCCCTATCCGGGCGTCCCACAGGCTACGGGACTGCATCATTCCTCTTCAACGGGCACCGGGGCCAGAGAGCCCCGCCCATTCTGCTTCCTGCCTTATTGACAGGAGAGACATTCCTCATAACTCCCAGCACCACTCTCCGCATGGCGTGGCGTGGCCTGCGGGAGATGATCATCATCTCCCTCCATAATATCACGCTTCACAGCTATGTTGGAGACCGTATCAGCCCGCTGGATGGAAAGGGAGCGACAATAATAGAGCGATTTAACGCCCTTCTTCCACGCCTCATAATGGATGCGCACAAGGTCCCGCTTATGCACGTCAGCCGGCAAGAACAGATTGACCGACTGCGACTGACAGATGAACGGGGCACGATCGGCGGCATGTTCAATCACCCAACGCTGATCAATCTCGAAAGCAGTCTTAAAGACATCCTTCTCATCCTGTGTCAGGAAGTCCAAATGCTGCACGGACCCCTTAGTCAGCGTGATGGACGACCAGACATCATCTGTATCCCGTCCATATTTCTGAAGCAGCTTGGCCAGATGACGGTTCCGCACCGTAAAGGAACCAGACAGTGTTTTCTGAAGAAACACATTGGCACTGATGGGGTCGATCCCTGGGCTGGCATTACCCGCAATGATGGAGATGGATGCCGTTGGGGCAACCGCCATCTTGTTGGAAAAACGCTCCTGAAAACCATATTCCTCGGCATCCGGGCACGGACCACGTGTCTTTGCCAGCTCACGGGAGGCTTCAGCTGTCTGCTTTGCGATATGCTCAAAGAACTTCTTGTTCCACACCTTGGCCATGACACTACCAAACGGCACCATCTTGGACTGGAGGAACGAATGGAAGCCCATCACACCCAACCCGACTGATCGCTCCCGCATGGCAGCATAACGGGCATGGGCCATATCATCGGGTGCATTATCGATGAAGTCCTGCAACACGTTATCAAGGAACAGCATTACGTCCTTGATGAACTGCGGATCATCCTTCCATTCATCCCAATATTCCAGATTCAGGGAGGAAAGACAGCAGACCGCCGTACGGGTCTTACCATGATGGTCAATCCCGGTCGGCAGGGTAATTTCTGCGCACAGATTGGAGGTTTTCACCTCCAGCCCTGCCAGACGGTGATGTTCCGGACGGGCCCGATTCACCGTATCCGAGAACACAATATAGGGTTCACCCTGCTCCATACGTGCCGTCAACAGACGGATCCACAAGGCACGGGCGGATACCTTACGGATGACGCTGTGATCCTTGGGGGAAATTAGCGGCCATTCCTCATCACCTGCCACGGCCCGCATGAAATCATCTGTCAGCAGAACACCGTGATGCAGGTTGAGTGCCTTACGGTTCGGGTCACCACCCGTGGGGCGGCGCATCTCGATGAATTCTTCAATCTCGGGATGCCAGATTGGCAGATAAACCGCCGCAGACCCACGCCGCAAACTGCCCTGACTGATGGCCAACGTCAGGCTGTCCATCACCCGGATGAAGGGAATCACACCGGATGTCTTACCATTGCGGCCAATATTCTCACCAATGGACCGCAGATTTCCCCAATAAGAGCCAATGCCGCCCCCTTTGGCGGCCAACCAGACATTCTCATTCCAAAGGCCGACAATGCCTTCCAGACTGTCTTCCGACTCATTGAGAAAACAGGAAATCGGCAAGCCACGACTCGTCCCACCGTTTGAAAGAACCGGCGTTGCGGGCATGAACCAATGCCGGGACATATACTCATAAATCCGCTGCGCATGGCCCTCATCAGCCCCATAGTGAGACGCCACACGGGCAAATAGCCCCTGATATGTCTCACCTTCCAACAGGTAACGGTCATCCAGAGTGGCACGACCAAAATCCGTCAGACGTTCATCACGCTCCGGTGATGTCCGTACTGGAGGACGCCCCGGCAGCTGAACGACATTAGGGAAGAGCTCAGGTTCTTCAGGCACACCCGCTGGGTGAGCGAACGTCTGCGCATCATGCATGGTCATGAATCGAGCCCCTCATTTCGGCGTCATTTTTAGCTTAAATTAGTCCTCTCATCTCCCACGGATGGAGGACTTATTTCAAGGCTTGTTTTTCGTGAGGAAGTGTGCCTCATCGCCACATATAGGGCATACCCACGGGAGAGAGGCACTATATATTGTTACTGTCGATTAGCCTTCCGGCTGAATAACAATGATTCTCAAAGCCATCCGCACTGAGCATGATTACGCAGAAGCTGGTCCGCTAAAATACAGGCCATCATGGCCTCAGCTACCGGCACGGCTCGGATACCGATGCAGGGGTCATGTCGCCCTTTGGTCTGAACCTCTACGGCTTCACCATCCCGTGTGATGCTTGGAACAGGCAGAAGAATAGAGCTGGTCGGCTTGATAGCCATCCGCGCCACAATGGGTTGTCCTGTGGAAATACCCCCCAGAATCCCCCCAGCATGGTTGCTCAGAAAGACAGGTTCCATCGGATTACCCGAAGGACGGATAGGATCAGCGTTCTCTTCCCCATGCAAGGAAGCAACACCCATACCATCACCAATCTCAACGGCTTTCACACCATTGATGCCCATCAGGCCACCAGCCAACTCGGCATCCAGCTTGCCATAGACAGGGGCCCCCAGACCGGCAGGCACGCCCTCTGCCACGACTTCCAGTGTTGCACCGATGGATGAGCCGGACTTCCGCACCGCCTCCAGCTGTTCGCTCCATGACGAAACAATTTCAGCATCTGGTGAGAAGAACGGATTCCGCTCCACCTCTGCCCAGTCCCAACGGTCCCGATCCACAGACTGTCCACCGATGCCCGTAAGGGCCCCACGAATGAGCAGCTGCGGTCCTATCAATTCTCGCAGGATGACCCGAGCCACAGCTCCCGCTGCAACACGCATGGCCGTTTCCCGAGCGGAAGACCGGCCACCACCACGATAATCACGGATGCCATACTTCAGATCATAGGCAATATCCGCATGACCGGGGCGATACTGTTGAGCAATCTCCCCATAGTCACGGGAGCGTTGATCCGTATTCTCAATCATCAGAGAAATAGGCGTCCCTGTCGTCTGCCCCTCGAAGACACCCGACAAAATCCGAACCTGATCCGGCTCACGACGCTGTGTCGTATAGCGGGACTGCCCCGGCCGCCTTTTATCCAGCCAAGGCTGGATGTCGTCCTCCGACAGTTTCAGGCGTGGGGGACAGCCATCAATGACACAGCCTATGGCTGGGCCATGACTTTCCCCCCATGTTGTAACACGCAGAAGGTGCCCAAAACTGTTTTCAGACATTGATTCTTACTCCCCTGATGAGAGGCTCATATCGGGAGCATCCGGGTTCTTCATACCGATGATGTTGTACCCACAATCAACGTGGTGAACCTCACCTGTCACACCGCTTGAAAGGTCAGACAACAGATACAGGCCAGACCCGCCAACATCCTTCAGGGACACGTTCCGTTCCATCGGAGCATTGACCTGATTCCAGCGCAGAATGTAACGGAAGTCACCAATGCCGTTAGCTGCCAATGTCATAATCGGACCGGCCGAAATACCATTCACACGGATATCATCACGCCCCAGATCAACCGCCATGTAGCGAACGGAAGCCTCCAACGCTGCCTTGGCCACGCCCATCACGTTATAATGGGGCATGACACGTTCAGCCCCCAGATAGGTCAGGGTCAGCAGGGAGCCACCAGCATTCATCATGGCCGAAGCCCGGCGAGCCACGGCAGTGAAAGAAAAGCAGGAAATATCCAATGCCTGCAAGAAAGCCTCACGAGGCGTATCTACATAACGCCCACGCAGATACTGCTTATCGGCCCAGCCAATAGCATGCACGACAAAGTCAATCTTGCCCCACGCCTTCTCAACCTCATCAAACGTGGCATTGATGGCAGCATCATCGCTCACATCGCAAGGCAACACCATGGAAGAGCCAACACTCTCCGCCAATGGGCGAACACGTTTGCCCAGGGCCTCACCCTGATATGTAAAGGCGATCTCCGCCCCCTGATCGGCACAAGCTTTAGCAATAGCCCAGGCGATGGAATTCTTATTCGCCACCCCCATGACAACGCCGCGCTTACCGGCCATAAGCCTGCCCTTGGCCGTTTCCTGCTGCGTGTGCGCTTCCGTTTCTGACATGGTCAGCTCCCTTGAGGATAATCCTACGTCTATAAGATAAGTGGGTCATCTCGTCGCACAAGGATGGCCACTTCGGCAAGGCCCTCCTGTCATGAGGGAAAATTTTTTATCCTCTCTCCTATATTGTAAAGAGAAGATGATGCGAAAATGCACCACCTGCGCCGTGTGAGACGTTCAATGCGCTGTTGTCCGACTTCAATCTCTCCGTCCGATCCCTTCCTCCAGCTATGGTCCCTAATCGGCCATATGGCCATGCCGTGGCTCCGCCGCCATGCACTCACAAGGCTGAATCAGGGCAAAGAGGATGGCACGCGCCTTCCTGAACGCTTCGCAAAACCGGGAGCGGCAAGACCGTCCCATGCCCGCCCTCTCCTCTGGATACATGCTGCAAGCGTAGGAGAAAGCCGCTGCGTTCTACCTGTCGCCAACCAGCTTCTGACAGACTGCCCAGATCTCACTATCCTCATGACGACTGCCACCCTGACCGGAGGGAAAACGGTGGCAGCTCATCCAGCCACTCATACAGGACGGCTAATCCATCAACTCATCCCTTATGATGCACCACATCTTCTTGAACGTTTCATAACCTATTGGCAGCCTGTCGGGCTGGTTCTCACGGAAAGTGAACTCTGGCCGGGCCTTCTTTGTCTGTGCCAAAAAAGACAACTTCCCGTCATGCTGCTCAATGGGCGACTTTCACTGCAATCTGCTGCACGTTGGCGATGGGCGGCCCCTCTACTGCGGTATCTTATGAGACCCTGCCGCTGGATCATACCCCGAAGTCCGGAAGATCAGCAGGCCTTTGCCCGATTCGGTATCAAATCACTACTTCCCCCGGCCGACCTGAAAGAGGACACACCGCCTCTGCCCTTTGATGAAACCGAAGCCTCTATCCTTCGCAGGCAGTTCGGGCAGCGACCCATTTTTGTGGCGGCCTCAACACACCCGGGCGAGGAAGAGATCATCGTAGAAGCAACACGAAAAGCCCAACAAAAACAGCCTGACCTGCTTACCATCATTATTCCTCGTCATCCTGAACGAGGGCAAGAACTAGCACAACACCATCAGGCCCCGTGTCGTTCTAAAAAACAGTTCCCTCACCCACAGGATGATTTATGGATTGTGGATACACTAGGAGAGGTTGGTCTTTTCTTTCAACTGGCCGACCGTGTCTTTATCGGCAACTCCCTCATCCCCCCTGGCGGAGGGCATAATCCCTTGGAATCCCTTCATTTCCAACGCCCTACAGCTATCGGTCCCTATATGCAGAACTGGACCGACCTTTGTAGCCGCTATGCAACCTCACTTCACCGCATCAAAGATACAGATGCCCTCGCACACTGGCTAACGGTCCAGCACCTATCCATTCCACGCCCCCCCAAAAGGAATCAAGCATGCTTATGTGCAGTTCGCCTTATTAAGGACACAGTTTTGCCTAATAAGGCATTTTGATGAGACTGATGGCCCCCTCCTTCTGGCAGAACCCTGCCCCGACCACGCTATCCAACCTCCTGCTGCCCTTCAGCAAAGTAACGGGATTCCTGACACGGCGACGGCAGCACCAACCCTCGCTCAAACTACCGGTCCCCGTTCTCTGCTGCGGCAACATCACCGTGGGAGGGACTGGCAAGACGCCCATGGTCCTGCATCTGCTCCAACAGCTAATGCGGAGAGGTCGCACCCCTCATGCCATCACGCGTGGTTATGGTGGACGCTCCGGAAAAACGGGGCTGATTAATCCCGAGCTAGACAATGCCATTGACGTCGGAGATGAAACCATATTGCTTGCCCGCCTGGCTCCCACATGGAGAGGGCCAGACCGGCAGGCGAGTGCCCTACAGGCCATCGCTGCGGGAGCGGACTGTCTGGTAATGGATGACGGGTTGCAGGACCCTTCTCTCCATAAGGATATGTCCATACTGATTGTGGATGGCCCGGCTGGGCTGGGCAACCAACGACTGCTTCCCGCCGGACCATTACGGGAGTCCCTCTCCGACATTCTGCCACGGCTACAAGCAATGGTGATTTTCGGCGAAGACCGCCAACACATTGCCAACCAAATTCCCCAGTCTCTCCCTGTCCTGAAAGGGATACTCTCCCCCAGCACGGGCATCCATAAACTACGGGGATTTCAGATTATCGCCTTTGCTGGGATTGGCCGCCCACAAAAATTCTTTTCCACCCTTCAGGATGCCGGCCTCACCCTACTTCGGACACTCACGTTCCCTGATCATCACATTTATTCAGATCGTGAACTACAGCAGCTAGCCCAGCTGGCACATGCGCCGGATACCATCCTGGTAACGACCGAGAAGGACTACGTTAAGCTCCCCTCTCTTTTCCAAAATTTCGTCATCAGCCTCGACGTGGAACCTCGCTGGACCAACCCTGCTATCGCTGATGAACTTATTGACCATTTTCTGGCGAACTAGGAACTCTAAATCCAGATGTAACGCCCTGCCAGAAGGGCATCACTTTTCTTGTCCCGTCACTTTGCCTCGATCAGGAACCTTTCTGGAAAGAAGCAGCCCTACCCCGGCAAGACAGGAGCAATAAATCACCCCATACATATTAAAAAGTAACAGCATCATAAGAACGCTGATTATAGCCACCACACCGACAATAAGGCGATGGGGATTTCTATAATTCACCCTGACAAACCCGAATGAACACAATAGATAGAGAACAAAAAAATTCTGCCCGGCCAGCTGAAGCAGCATCTTTTCACCAACACCCAGTTCATACGTTATAAAAATTATCATGGAAAATAGAAGCCATGTTACGGTCATAGCCACTAGTGGTTTATGATCTGCATTTGTTCTTCCAATAAAATTTGGAAGAAAACCGTCGCGACCGGCAGAATAAATAGCACGAGAAGCCGACATGAAGGCCGCCACAACATTGGCTATGCTTATGAAGGCAGCAAGAACACCAACCAGCACACCGCCATATTCTCCAAAACTGAGATGTGCCAACTCAATAAACGGAGTTAATTTCCAACTTGCAGTATTCTCTCCGAAATACGCAACTGTCCACGCAATGAATATATATACAGCCACAACGATAGCAAAACTGATCCAAATGGATCTAGGCATATCCCTTTTGGGGTTCTTCATGTCCTCGGCCAAAAAGGCCGTCATTTCCCAACCAGTAAAGGCAAAAAGAACGATGGGAATGGCTGATGCAATCCCCTTATAAGGTATCCCGTTACTAGGGATACCGCTCGGAACGCTCTGCCAATCCACTTCAAAAAGGTAAACAACTGCGACAGCCGATAGCCCTAGAATGATACAAGCAGCAATAGCCGTCTGTATGGCTCCGGAAATTCTCAGCCCAATAACACCTGCACCGTAGGCCAGACACATAATGAAAAATGCACCCGGTACGACAGCGATACCAGGGACGGCCTGTTTTAAATACTCTGCCCCTATGAAAGAAATAGCAGGGATACCAAGTGTAAACGTCCCCAGAACAATCATCTCGGCCATAGAAGCAAATCTCTGACCTAATGAAGACCTGATATACCCTGTCACGCCACCTGCGCTTGGGTTATGCGCTGCAAAATATGAAAAGACATAAAGCAATGGCAGCATCAACACAGCAACTATTAGCCATGGCACATATCCCTCCTTCCCCGCTAGACTAAAACTAAGACCAGGAAGGGTTAACAGGCCTGCGCCAACAACTATTGTCACAGACAAGGCAGTCGCTACAACGACACCAATTCGATTATCGTGCATTCTGCCCTTACCCGCCGATTTCTGGCCTAATAATTCTGGTGGCTATTACATACAAGCAACCATGATCTCCCGCCCGTGATTTATGAAGCGTCATTGCAGGTAAAAGAAGCCTATCTCCTGCTCTACAGGTAACGTTATGTTCACCATAATAGAATGTAATTTCGCCACAAATAATGTGAAGAGTCTCATCCACATTATGATGGTGTTGTTCATGTACTCTGAATGGCGAATCATACTGTACTTCAACCGAACCAGTAGGAGGCAAAAGCTGAGAAACAACATCATCCAACACTGTCAGATCTGTTGAAATAACCTCTACAAGATTATTCCTACCTTTATAAGTGAAAGGACATTTTTCAGATCTTGGATCATTATTTTCCTTAAGAAAATACTGCTTCCATTCAAAGTTAGATTTATCCCCATAAGCACCAAGGTCAGGAGAAGGTAATACTCCATCGAATAAAACCAGTTTTCTTCTGATTTCACGCTTAATTTTCTCAGAATTCGGTGCCCCTTCTCCTATAATGCCCTCGAATACCCAGCGAGGTTGGAATGTAATCATAAAATTCTTAGAGTATCTGCTACGCCTGACCCTATGAGAGGGCGTATTACACACAACAAAAACAGGTTCCCCAGCAAATGAGAACTCCCACAAGTGATCATCTGGAGTTTTTGGAACATTTTCGGGCCATGCTTTTACATCAAAAAACGATATTCTTTTAAGAAGATCCCAAAATATCCTTTCATAATTTTCAATGCCTAACTCACGCTCTTCATTAAAAAAGACAACAAGGGAGGTATTTTTTCCAAACTTACGGGCATAGGGAAGATAACTTTGCAACATTGCCGCAAGGTTCTCTCCCGCTTTAACTGAGTCAATATCGTCCGAAATAAATCCAAATCGAATTTGATTATTGTTAAATCCAGCCACGCCCAATGTACACGGGAAAATACGTTCTCTCTCCATGAATACCTTACTAAATTCATCATAAGATACTCTCTCCCATGAACTCGCTAAACAGTCCTGAATTTCATTTTTATCCCAGATACGCACAATGAATACTCCACAAATATGGGATGAATAATCTTAGATATTTCATCGTATTGTTAAAATTTATATAATACATACTTGAGATGATGAGGTAAAAATTGATTGATAATGATAATTATTAAAATATAGATTGATATGTAATTTAAAATATCAAATTTTATATGAAACTATCTTTTGTTTTACTCATATTCAATAGGGTAAGCATATAAGATATATTCATACGATAAAATTTACATGTGTAATATTTTCGAATGTACGACTCTCTTATTCTGCCCGCAGAATAAGCTGCAAAACGATTCGTATATCCACACACTGATCGCTCTGCCTTGACGTCTCTCTGCCAAACAGACCAAAAAGGCACATGCAGCATCATCTGGAAGCATGGGGCCTCAAGGGAATTCTCTGGTCTGCCGGGAAATTACCCGCTAGCTTCTCCTCCCGTCTGGGGGGCTTCATTGCCCGTCATATTGGCCCGCTTCTCCCCTCATCCCACATTGCAGACCTTAATCTGCAACGAGCTTTCCCAACGCTGGGAAAACAAAGCCGCTGGAAAATCATCCAAAACTGCTGGGAAAATATCGGCTCCACACTGGCTGAGCTGCCACACCTGCCGACCCTTCCTACAAACTCAGAAAGCGGTCCCGGTTGGCGTGTCTTGAACGACCATCTGCTGCATCAAGCTCACCGAAGCGAGCGACCCGTCATTTTCTTTTCAGGCCATCTCGGTAACTGGGAACTCATGCCCCTGATCGTTGCCCGTTATGGGATGGGATTCTCACCTTTCTATCGGGCTCCCAATAACCCCTTAGTAGATCAACTCATCTGTCAGCTCCGACGTCGCATTGCCGGTGTGCCAATTTCATTCTTCCCTAAGGGGAAACAAGGCGCACGGGAAGCCGTCCGTCATCTTGCCAAAGGCGGATATCTCGGGGTTCTGGGCGACCAGAAAATGAACGATGGAATCGAAGTCTCTTTCTTCGGCCATCCCACCATGACCGCTCCAGCCGCTGCAACTCTGGCACTTCGATTCAACGCTTTAATCATTACAGGCCATGTCTGGCGAGAGGGACCGGCCCGTCTGATACTGGAAGTCACCTCCTCTCTTGATCCCCAGACTCTCATCAAACCATCCCTCTCTCGGCATGAAATGATTCGTCATTTGACCCAATGCCTGAATGATGAACTCGAGCAATGGATCATAAAACGCCCGGAAAACTGGCTCTGGCTGCATAGGAGATGGGAGAAGTCCTATTACCAGAATAAGAAAAAGTAAATTTTTCTTCTAGCCATGCATCTAAAACATGGTAGGATTGCAAAATGAGAACAAGATCATAGCAGCCAAGCCTTCCTGTTCACTTTTTCAGATAGCGCGCTTCGGCACTCGTGGGTTGTTCTGATGGTAATGCGACAGGGATTCCCCTGTTCCCATGAAGGAGATGCTGACATGGCTCAGAAAGCGTTTTGCGTGGCAGAGCACGCCACGGCCCCCTCCTCCAACACCCGGGATCATGCCGCCGGTATTGTTGTCCCATTCCGCCAGAAACTCCTCCCTCATCATCGCCACTATCTTGCCAAATGGCTCGCCGCTAGCGAAAGAATGGGCATTCTTGATGCCTCCATCGAGGCCGCACCGGAACAGCGAACAGGCGATGCCAGTCTGGTGGTTGTCTGGGTGCGGGAAAATGCTGATCCTGCCTACATCATCAGCCTGAGCGGCCCTGAATGGATCCTGACGGACTGCTTACGGGACAATGAACTCGGGCGGTATCGGAATCTTTCTGAAGCCCTACATACCATCCGGCCTGTCCTTCCCTTGCACCAAACCGAGACAGCCGCCTGCTAAAGAAAAAACCCCGCCATCTCTTCGAGCGGGGTTTTCTTTTAGCTCACTCCAATATTTCACCCTCCATCAGGGAGTTGATGGAGCCCTACTTCCAACCGTCGCCTGACGGGATGGAGACCAAACAGCAATATCGGGAGCTGCTGCCGGAGACGTCTGCACAGCTTTGGCCTGTGCTGGCGTCACTCTCGATGGCACCGTACCCTGCTGCCTCGGCGCGCCAGCCCCAGCGGGCAGACCGGATGCTGATGCCAGATCACGAGATGCTGGAACAATCAATTGGCTCCCCCCACCCGGGGCGATCTGATAGATACCTAAGGCACGAGTCATCCGGCCATCCGGGCGTAAATGGAAAAGGCCATTCACCCCAAGATACCCTTCACGCTGAGTTAATGTCGCTACATTCAATTTATTCTGGCGAATTAAAGCACCAGCAAGAGCGGCTGCATCGTAAGCAAAATCAGCGACCGGGGACGGTTTCTGTTGATAGGCATTCTGATAACTCTGCACATAGCCACTGCGCTGCTTCTCATCAAACGCCACATACCAAGCACCCCGCAAATCTCCTAACTTGGCATCAAAAGAACGCCAAAGCATGGGGCCAAGAATACGCACCTGCGGGACGAGAAGCTGATTATTCTTCAGCGCATCAATCACACGCGCCAAATCAAGCCCCGTATCACCCAGCAACAGGGCATCAAAAGGCGAAGGGCTGACTTCGGAGGTCACCGTACCGGTTGGCCGATCCGTATGCTCTGGCTTGGCTGAGGATGATTCAATTTCATCACCATCATTCAACGGATCAACAGCCGAAGGGCCGCTCTCCGCTGCCTGAGATGCCTGCGCAGAACTTGTCCCGTCAATTGACGGACGATGGCTCAGCTGTGCCATTTTCTGCGTAATATCGTTAATATCACTGCTATGGAACACAATCTGCGGTGTCTCAAGACCCGCTTCCTGACAAACGAGCGTCAGCCCCTCTCCCATGGAATGACCCAGGGCCGTATCTGGCAGAAAAGCCGCAAAGCGTTTCCGCCCATCCAGTCGGGCCGCATCAACAAGACGGCGCACCTGCTGTTCTGGCGTTAGCCCCATAACCCAGACGCCCGGTTTGGCCTGTGCCACATCACTAGTAAAGGCAAGCTCTGGCACATTGGCCGGCTGCAGAACAGATGCCACGGCCTGTGTATCCCCTGCCGTAAGTGGCCCCAGCACAATCTTGTCACCAGCGGCTAAAGCCTGCTGCGCCGCATGAGCCGGACCTTCCGGCTGAGCGCTATCAAACACATCCATCGGAGGAGTCTGATTTTCCGGTACTGCCAGTCGGGCAGCATCCCGCATACGCTGGCCAATAGCTGCGTGAGGACCACTCAGCGGAACAATCAAGCCAATACGGGCCGGTTTTTCCACTGAGACTGGTACAGCCGCTACCGGGGTTGTCACCCTTTCAGGGCCATTTTCTCCGGAGCAGGCCCCCAAAAACATGAAAATACCAACAGCCACAGCGGCCCGGCTGTTTCCTCTCTTGCCGTGCCCCTGCCCATCACGGCTATAAGGGCCAGAGCGGCTCATTGAGGATAACGATGTCTGAGAAACCATATACTTCCCCCGATCACGGATCATTCTCTTCTTCTACCGGGCAGCTCATGCTGGTGGCAACGCCTGTCGGTAACCTTGCCGATATCAGCCAGCGTGCCCTTGATGCCTTAAAAAGGGCTGATGCCATCCTATGCGAAGACACACGCGTTACCACAAAGCTGTTACGGCATTATGGCATAAGCAATCAGCTTTTCCCCTTACATGACCATAATGAACAGGACCGTACCCCGGCCCTCATAGAACGCCTCCTTCAGGGGCAATGTCTAGCTCTGGTATCGGATGCAGGGACGCCCATCGTTTCGGACCCCGGTTATCGTCTCGTCCGGGCGGCACAGGAAGCCGATATCGCCATCACATCCCTACCAGGTGCCAACGCCGCCATCACGGCCCTAACACTCTCCGGTCTGCCACCCATTCCCTTCATGTTTCTGGGATTCCCACCGCGGGGCGAAGCCCGTCGGCACAGTTTTGCAGCCCTGCGTGCTGCCGAGCAGGCCGGTCTTGCCGCCACACTCGTCTGGTATGAATCACCTCATCGGCTTCTGGAGACGCTAAAAACCCAGCAGCAGGTGTTCGGTGCCGACCGTCCCGCCGCTGTGGGCCGTGAGCTGACAAAACATTTTGAAGAAATGATTCGAGGCAGCCTCGCAGACCTCATCGCCCATTTTGAGGAAACCGCTCCTCGGGGAGAAATCACCCTGCTCCTCGGCCCACCGGCCGCAGAAGATACCGGGGCTCAGGAACTCGACCAGACCTTACTGGATGCCCTGAAGACTCATTCCGTCAAAGACGCCGCTGCTCTCGTGGCAGGAATTGTCAACCTGCCCAAGCGTACCGTCTATAATCGGGCACTTGAGCTGGCCAAACAGAAGAAGGGCAACTAATCCTCATCCTTCGGTAGAACAAAGCTTGAGGGTGGAATGCTGACGCCAGTCTGCGCACCAGAGAAATGAACCACTGTTCTGTGTCCCTGTGCATCCAGCACAGTCCAACCCTTCAGGCTGAGCGGATGAGTGGCAAAAAATAATGTCATCTCACCTTCGCCTGGATTTTCTGTCTTAGTTACCCGAATCTGTATCTCATCATTCTGCTGCTCATAACCCAGAATGGAGACATCTCCTGAAAAACGGGGATCAGGCCGCAAAAGAAGGCCAAGGGGCGTATGGTCTAAAGGAATCGTGGTAACCTGGCCAATACTGTGGTCTTGAAACACGACCTTTCCATCATTGGCGACAAGCAGAAGCGGGCTGGGTGGATCATACGAGAACCGCATCTTTCCCGGCCGCTCCAGAAGAACCGCCCCGGTGGATGTTCCGTCCTGTTCGGTCACCTGCTCAAAGCGGGCCTGAAAGGTCTTTGTGGCGGCAAGGCTGGCCTCGATCTTATGCACCCATCCTTGCTGAGATGATGTCAGACTGACACCAGCTACAGCCTGACGCACTGGTAAAGCGGCTCCCCCAAGAGCAAAAGCCACCCCCCAAGCCATGACAATACGCCGTACGATCATCTACTTCTTCTCCTTACAGAGAAATATCCGCTTCCCGGAAAATATGCCGAACATCGCCCTGCCAGACCCCATGATAACGCTCTAGCCACTGCTCTGCCTGTGTCTTGGCCCCATCAGCAATCTCATAGAACCGGGCAAGGTAATATTCTTCCCCATAACCACGCTTCTGAAGCCCTTGCTCGGCCAGTTCCAGAATCCGCTTTGCCAGCGCACGAAGCCCCCCGGGGAATGGCGCATCCATGGCCTGCTCAACCACCAGTTCCGCCAGAGACTGATAGGTCAGCCAAGGCTGTTCCTTCACCACCCGTTCCACCTCGGCCAACACATCGGGGTCATATAACAAGCCAACCCAGAATGCAGACTGAGCGACCATCATGTCCGGACGACCAGCATCCGCACCACGCATCTCAAGGAACTGCTTGAGCCGGACATCCGGGAACAGGGTCGTCAGATGATCTTCAAAATCACCAACTGTTGGCCGCAGCCCTGCTAGTGGCTCCTGTTCGACGCCATCCAGCCATTTACGGAACGAGCATCCCGCTGCATCAATATTTCGTCCATCCCGATTGACGAAATACATCGGAACATCCAGTGCCCAATCCACATAACGCTCAAATCCGAACCCTTCCTCAAAGAAGAATGTCGGCTGACCGCTACGCTGATTATCTGTATCCAGCCAGATATAAGCACGGTTAGAAAGACGCCCCGTCGGCTTACCATCAGCAAAGGGCGAATTGGCCATCAGAGCCGTGATGAGAGGCTGAAGCGCAAGAGAGACCCGCATTTTACGGGCCATATCTGCCTCACTGGAGAAATCCAGATTCACCTGCACGGTGCAGGTGCGTGTCATCATATCCAGCCCACGACGCCCCACTGTAGGCATATAACGACGCATGATGGCATAGCGGCTCTTGGGCATCCACGGCATGGCCTCACGAGGCCAAAGTGGCTGGAAACCAAGTGGAGCAAACCCTAGACCAAGCTCCTGTGCTGGCCCCGTAATCTGCTGAAAATGAGCAATCATTTCCTGCTCAGTTTCCTGAAGGGTCTTAACCGGTGCCCCGGAAAGCTCGAACTGCCCAGCTGGCTCCAGAGAGATGGACCGCCCCTTATGCGAACCTGCGCCTTTCAGGCCAATCAGATGCCCGTCATCACGGATGGCCTGCCAGTCCGGCCCTTCCAATGTTGCAAGCAAAGCACCAATACCCTCCGGCTCATAAGCGGGTGGGGCAAAGGGCTTCAGTTCTCCTCTTGCACGCTCTGGGAGGCGAAAACCAAATTTCTCATGTTCCGTGCCGATGCGCCATTCTTCCTGCGGCTTGCAGCCGCGTGCCAGCACCTCAACAAGCTGCGCCTTGTTCTCAATCAGTGTTGTATTGCTCTCACCTGGATTGGACATGTACAAAACCTTACCGGCTAAAATTCACCACGATATGCCGCAGGACGTTCAGACTGTCCGTAAGCCAGATGCCCCTATACTAGGGGGCAAATTTACTTTCATTCAAGAGAACCGGCTCATATTCAAGCGTTTACCGATTATTCACGCTTGCCTGTCAACAGCACTGATTTGAGCCAAGGCCGCACAAGCTGCCGTATCCGCCCGCAAAATCCTTGGTCCGAGAGAAAAAGACTGCACAGCCTCGTGCCGAGATAGCCGCAGCACCTCTTCCTCAGCAAAGCCCCCTTCCGGACCAATCAACAGGGCATCACAGCCTCTAGGAGGTCCGCCCTTTCCCTGACGCTCCAACGCCACCGCCATCTTCCGTCGGGCAGGCCAGCGAGCCAGGACAGCGGCCAAAGGCTCCAGCGGCATAAGGTCTGGAACATCCAACCTCTCACACTGCTCTGCCGCTTCCTGCGCAATCAGGCTCAACCGTTCATAATTCAAACGATGCGTATTCGTCCGGGCTGTCAGGACCGGGCGGAAACGGGTCACACCAAGCTCTGTGCCCATACGAATGAGCAACTCGGTGGCGTCCCTCTTGAGCGGCGCAAAAAGCAGCTCTACCCCCTCTGTGTCCTGTTGGGGGCGCAGGCAGGATAACAGGCGTACTGTGGCCTGTTTCTTTTGCAGGCCTTCCATGACAGCCTGCCATTCCCCATCCCGTCCATTGAACAATACAACGCCATCCCCCGGCTGAAGACGCATGACCTTGCCCAGATAATGGGCCTGACCAGCAGACAGAGGCAACAGCTCCCCTTCCTTCCAGAGAGATGAATCATCAGCGATAAACAGGCGTGGATCGGTACGGCTCATGCTTCGGGCATACCGCTTTCCCCGCTCACTTTCCAGCGTGTGCGATAAAATATTGACCTCTTCCCATTTCTGTCCAATCACTCATCCATGTCTCAAAAACACCCTCATACCGACATCCGTAGCAACGGCCTTATCGGTCGCCTACCAGAGCCGTGGCACTCCTATGCTCTTCTTGCCCGGCTGGACCGCCCTGTAGGAACATGGCTATTGCTGCTCCCCGGTGTATTCGGCATTTTTCTGGCTCCCAATGGTCCGCCTCTGAAGCAAAGACTGTTCTACACGGCCCTATTTGCCATTGGGTCACTTCTTATGCGGTCGGCAGGATGTGTCATTAACGACATCTGGGATCGCAAAATTGATGCTCAGGTTGCCCGCACGGCGGGACGTCCCCTTGCCAGCGGGGCACTCAGCCTGAAACAGGGGCTAGGGCTGTTGGCACTTCTGCTTCTTGGAGGGCTGGCCGTTCTACTGGCTCTGCCGCCAATCTGCTGGGCTCTTGCCCCTCTGGCTATGGTTCTCGTTGCCCTCTACCCAGCCGCAAAAAGGCTGACATGGTGGCCCCAACTTGTCATGGGATTTACGTTCGGGTTTGGAGCCCCTATGGGCTATGCAGCCAGCCAGAATGCTCTAGACCTACCGGGACTTCTTCTCTACGGCGGTGTCATTATCTGGCAGCTTGGATTTGATACCATCTACGGCTTTCAGGACATGGAAGATGATGCCCGCATAGGTGTAAAATCCACGTCTCGACGCATGCTGAAACATGCCCGCCTCTTCATAGGCAGCTGCTATGGGGGAGCCTTACTTCTCTTTGCTCTCGCAGCTATAAAGGCCGCCGATCAACTCTCCCTCTTCTGGCCCCCTTTCCTGCTGGCTTCTTTCCTCCTAGCCCGTCAGACAGTCCGCCTTTCCCCACATAATGCGCCACTTTGCCTACATTTCTTTCGACAAAATGTCATAGTGGGGCTTGCTCTGGCAGCCGCCTTTATTCTGGGAACGATCCCCGTTCTTCGATTCTAAGATTAAGGTGCCTAAAGCCGCCTCCACTCAGCCATAGAAAAGCCCTCTTAAAGGGCTCTTCTATAAGAACGTTATATTATGCTGCTTTAGTAGAGCGAGGCTTGAAGAGTGTCCGGCCTGCGCTCAGAGCTGCACCACAGAAGGCCACAGCAGCAGCAGCCCCAAGGCAGATAAAGGCCGGATGGGGGAACAGGGTGAACAACCCAGCCACCAACAAAGCACCTGTCGTCTGACCAGACAGACGGGCAACGGAGAGCATCCCGCTTGCCCCACCTTCCCGGCCGGGAGGGGCTGTCACCATGATGGCCCGGTTGTTCGGGGGCTGGAAGAAACCAAAGCCCATACCCGCCACAAGGGTCCGCCAAGCAATTGCTGTGTTATCAGCATCCAACGGTAGAATACAAAGAAGAACAAAGCCGAGCCCCGTCACCATCAACCCGATGGATGATAGTAGAGCCGCCGGGAACCGATCAGCAATCTTGCCAACGGTGAAGGACATGACGGCGACACCAACAGCCCACGGCGCAATCAGCAACCCGACTGTTGCGGGATTTTTATGAAATGCAACCGTCAGCGTGAAGGGCATGGCAACGATATAAAGGTTCGAAGCCACAAAACCACAGAAACTAATCAGACACGCCAGCAAGAACGGCACACGCTTCAGCAGATCCAGCGGCACGATAGGCTCTGGCCTTTTCTTCTGCCAACGCAGAAGAAGCCACCAGCTAACGAGACTCCATCCCGTCAGTCCGGCTCCCCAGCCCAGATCACCATGCATGAAGCTGTCCAGCCCAATCCCCAGTAGGGCAAAAGATGCCACCGTAAGAACTGAACCAAAGACATCGATCTTCACTTCACTCCGTGGTGTTTTGGGCAGTGCTTTGCTGGCCAGCAGAATGGCAATCCCACCCAATGGCAGGTTGATCCAGAAAATCCATGGCCAAGATGCCACTGACAAGATGAAGGAACCAATAGTCGGCCCCAGTGCCACACCCAGCCCGATAAACAGCCCATTAAGGGCAATCCCCTTACCTATGAGCTTATGCGGGTAGATAAAGCGGACAAGCGCAATATTCACACTCATGATGCAGGAGCTGCCAACACCTTGCAGGGCACGGGCCAATGTCAGCTCCAGCATATTCTGCGACACGGCACAGGCCACGGACGCAATAAGGAACAGAATAATTCCCAGCTGGCTCATCCGCCCGAACCCAACCCGGGCTCCGATAGCAGCCAGAGGCAGGAGGCAGGCCAGATTGGCCAACTGGTAGGCATTGATAACCCAAATCGCCTGTGATGCAGAAGAATGGAGATCTGTTGCGATTGTGGGCAGAGCTACATTCGCAACAGAATAATCCAGGATTGAGAGCATCAATGCCAAAATGACAGACGACATCGCCTTGAAACGCTGCATTCCATATAGGCCTGCATGCCGTTCTGGGTCGTATTCTCCCTCAAGGCTAGGATCCGCCATCTTACTGCCCATTATTCTCTGGTTCTCCCAGTTTACGCAGGGGCACCCCTGCAAAAAGATTTGCCTCAATCCGCTCCAGCGAAGCACCCTTCGTCTCCGGGACGAACCCAAGAGTAATGAGTACGAACAGACCGTTAAATGCCGCAAACAGAATGAAGGTCCAAGACGCTCCCATAGCCAACATCATCAATGGGAATATGCTGGATACAACCCAGTTGGCCACCCAGTTGGTCACCGTAGAGCAGCCAATACCAAAATCACGCCCACGTGTCGGCTGAACTTCTGAACATAGTGCCCAGACAAGCGGCCCCTCACCAATGGCAAAGCCAGCAACAAAGAGCAGGATCAGAGCGCACAGCAGAATGGCCGCTACCAGACTGTCGCCACCAAGAGCCAGCACGGCACCAACACCAAGAAGCGAGACCCCGACAATGATACAGCTCGTCAGCAACAGCGGACGACGCCCCCACCTGTCAGCATAGCGAATAGCCACGCCCGTAAAGACCATGTTTGTCAGCCCAACAAGTGTCGTGGCCCATACGGCAGCATTGGTCCCAAAATGGGCTGCCTCGAACACACGCGGCGCATAATAGAGCAGTGCATTGATTCCGCTCAGCTGCTGCATGATCTGAAGAACAATACCTAGAAACACAGACCGCCTGAAATTAGGGTTACTGCGGAACAGACCGTATCCGGCATCACTACTTCTGGAGAGACGGTCATGAATATCAGCAAGCTCTGCCTCTGCCACTTCCTCATCAGAACGCAGAATCCGCAGAACCTTACGGGCACGTTCCTTGTCGCCACGCATCATCAGCCAGCGGGGACTATGCGGAAGAATCAGCACCACAATCAGGAACAGCACAGCCGGAACAGCCATGATCCCGAGCATCCACCGCCAATGTCCTCCCGAAGACAGGAAACTGTCCGACACAAAGGCCAGAAAGATCCCGAGAGATACCATCAGCTGATAAAAGGAAATCATAGCACCACGGGCTGATTCCACCGTGATTTCGGAAATATACAGAGGAGCCGCAAAAGCAGCGACACCCACGGCCAGCCCCAGCAGCACACGGCCAACAATAAGCAGAGCCACGCCCGGAGCGAAGGCACAAAAGAACGTGCCTACTAGGAACAGGATTCCGGCCCCCAGCATAGCTCCCGGACGCCCGAATGAAACGGAAATGCGCCCAGCAAACATGGCCCCGAAAGCGGCACCAGCCATCATAGAAGAAACGATCCAGCCCTGCATGGCAGCACTGGCATGGAAATCACCCGCAATAAAAGGCAAGGCACCGGCGACAACACCTGTATCCAGCCCAAACATCAGCCCTGAAAGAGCTGCAAGAATCCCCAGAACAGTGGCACGCCCTGTCGCCTTCTGCGACGAAAAAGCCCCACCCTCACTTCTGGCAGCCGGCGTTACTCCTACCATGATGACTCCTTATCCATGATCTCTAAAAGCCCCTTCCGGCACGGGACTGGCGGGAGATTATGGACTTTATTATTCCAATTTCAATCCATTAACGTTCGTCTTGCTTCACAAATGGGTTCCTGCTTCCCCGCAGCAACAACCGGATCGGTGTACCAGGTAGATGGAAGGTCTCCCGCAACCCATTTATGAGGTATCTCTTGTAGCTATCGGGCAGCTGTTCCGCCCTTGTTCCAAACAGAACAAAAGTCGGTGGACGACTCTTGGCCTGCGTCATATAGCGCAGTTTCAACCGACGCCCATCAACCAACGGAGGCTGATGACGCTCTATAGCTTCCTCAAACCAGCGATTCAGATCGCTTGTGCCCACACGTGCGTTCCAAACCTCGCTAGCCCGCCGGACCGCTGGCAGAAAACGATGCAGCCCCTCGCCAGTCAGAGCCGAGAATGTCACGACCTCAATGCCACGCATCTGAGCCAGAGAAATCTCAATCCGGTCAGAAATCGCCTTACGGGTCGCCTGACGCTCTTTGACAGCATCCCATTTATTAAGAGCCAGAACGCAGGCCCGCCCTTCCCGCTCAATCAGACGGGCAATCTGGAGGTCCTGCTCATCCACACCACGAGCCGCATCCAGTACCAGCACAACCACTTCAGCCATCTTCATGGCCTCAATGGAAGCAGAAACGGAAACACGCTCCAGCCCTTCCTGAACACGGGCACGTTTGCGCATTCCAGCCGTATCGACAATCTCGATTGGCCCGGCCTCATCTTCCAGCATGACACTGACAGCATCCCGTGTCAGGCCTGCTTCTGGACCGGTAATCATCCGCTCCTCACCCAGAAGGCTATTCAGAAGCGTGGACTTCCCGGCATTTGGTCGGCCGATAATGGCAATGCGCAATGGCTTTTCGCCATCCTTCTCGGCCAGTGTCTCCTCATCTGGCAACAGACTGACGATCTCACTCATCAAGTCGGCCAAGCCCTCGCCATGCTCAGCCGACATGGCAAGGGGGGTCCCCAGTCCCAGAGAATAAGCCTCCATAGCGGCCTCGGCCCCGGCACGCCCCTCCGCCTTATTGGCTACCAAAAGAACGGGCCGATCCTGACGACGCAACCAGTTGGCAAAATGCGCATCTGCCGGTGTTATGCCTGCCCGTGCATCCACACAAAAGACCACCAGATCAGCCTGAGCAATGCCCTGCTCTGACGACGCGCGCATACGGCCAAACAATGTCTCCGGCGCAGCCTCTTCCAGACCCGCCGTATCCACAAGGCGCACACGGCGGCCACGCAGCAGGGCCACACCGTCTTTACGGTCCCTCGTGACACCGGGTTCATCCGACACGATGGCCTGCCGTCGTCCGACAAGCCTATTGAAAATAGTGGACTTCCCTACATTGGGACGCCCCGCAATCACGACAACGGGCAATCTACCCGTCTGAGCAGCGTTAACCATAAGCGCGCAAGACACCATCCTCGCTCAGGACGAGCAGCTGACCGTCACAGACAATCGGCTGTACCTGACAAGATGATGGCGTCTCTATCTTTCCTTCTTCCTGCCCCGTCTGGGCATTGACGATCACCATACCGCCACGGTCCATGCTGGAGAGACAGACCAGCTTGTTATTCAGCATGATGGGGCCAATCCACTGGATGGGGCCCTTCTCCTGCTCCGGTTTTCTATACCGTGCCAGCTGCTTAACCCAACGTACCTGACCCGTCACACGGTCCAGACAGGCCAGCTGCTGGTCCAGAGAAATGAGATACAGCCATTCCCCGCAGACACAGAGCGGCGACTGACCACTGACCTCACGCTCCCACAGGCGACGCCCAGAACGCATGTCGATCGCCACCAACACACGGGAGAGGGAAACAGCATAAGCCGTACCACCAACGACTACCGGACCACCACGCACGCAGGCAAAGTCTAGCATGGCACCCAGCCCGTTACCGCCACCAAGACTATCACTCCAGACAACCTCACCCGAGGCTGCACGCAGTGCCACCAGATCACCACTGCCAAAGCCCGCAACCACGATGTCATTGACGATGGCAGGAGCCCCCGCACCAAACATCGTTGTACTGACATCGGTCGCCTGATAGGTCCAACGCTGCTGACCGGTTGCGGCATCCAGAGCATATAGGCGGGCATCAATGGTCGTGAAAACCATCAGCCCATCAACGATGGTCGGTGCAGAACGGCCTGGCGTACCGATATCCACGGCCCATTTCTGCCGCCCTGTTGCGGCATCGAGAGCGAGTGCCTGTGCCACACCATCGACAACATAAAGCGTCCCGCCCACCAGAGCGATGCCACCGCCAATATTGGTGGAACGTGTCTTGCGGGCCGGCTGAAGACGCCAAAGCTGTTGGCGTTCCGGCCAACTCCACGCCCGGATAACGCCCTGAGCATCAACCGTGAACATGCGTCCGTTGCCAATGACAGGCGGAGACTGCAAAGCCCCTTTACGGTTGGGGACAAAGGCCACCATGGAAAGCCAACCCACCCGGTTAACGCCGGACCCGACTGATTCGCTCCAAAGCAGGCGCGTTCCATTCCATGCTGCATTAACGGCCTCATGCGAGGCTACACGCCCCTCCTGCTCCCACGCTGTGACAGGCTGCACAGCAGGCAACGTGATGGGGGTTTTATCACGGGGGTCCACGGCGAGACCTGCCCCAGTTGACAGCACATCAATCCGCCGCCCCGGCAGGACGGTTTTTTTAGGATCATCCGAAAAAGCACCGCACCCCGCCAGCCCTGTCATGGCGGCAAAGGAACAAGCACCTTTAAGAAGAGACCGACGGGAGGCCTTTGCAGCCCCATCCCCCAACAATGAAGAAAAACGATGGTTCATCCGGCCTCTCCCAAAGTCTGCAACAATATCCCGGCCCGCTGCCGTAGATCATCCGTACTATCCGGTGACGCCTGAACCTCCAAAAGAAGGCGTCGTGCCTCTGCACGTTCTTCCGGCTTGGCATCTTCCCGCAGGTCCAACACGGCCAACCCTTCCTTAGCCAGCGGAGCCCAGCTACCCCCTGTCTGCACAAGAGCCTGATAGCCACGCCGCAGCTCATCCCTCGGAGCTGTCGCCATCCGGGCATTCAGAACACGATATTGCGCCATCATCCGCAGGGACGCATCAGAGGTCCCATCATCAGCAACCTTCTGCCATAAAGTCAGAGCAGCCTGATGATCGTGGTCCTGCTCCTTCAGTTCAGCGAGATACATGGCGGCATAGCTCCGCACGCCCTGCGGTGCTGACTGAGCCAAATCCGAGAAGATGCCCTCGGCCTTCTGGCGCGCGTCACTAGCGGCAGAAGGCGGACTATTCAGGTCGCCAAGAATCTGCATAGCCTCGAAATAACGATCCGAAGCTGCAGCCTGCGCCGTATGCAGTCGGTGCTGCTGCCATCCCCATATGCCACCGGCAATACCCGCCAGAACCAGAAGAAGCACAAGCACGCCACCCACACGGAGGGCGATGGAACGAAGCCGCAACAAACGCTGCTCTTCTTCCACTTCCTTAATCAAATCGTCTGACACGCCATATCCTTGCTGGACCAATCACGATAATTCTGACACCCCTATAGCATGACGGACGGGCAGCAAACATCCTCCTTGGCAAAAATTACCGCTTTGAGCCACCTTCCCATCATCAAGGTCATGATGATGCAAAAAAACGAAGGGCCGCGCTTGGCACGGTGGTTGACGTACTATGCCGCCCTTTTTGGCATGGAAAATCTACTCATCTTCGATAATGGATCAGAAGACCCCTATAGTCTGGCCTTACTGGATGAAGCAGAACGGTGTGGTGCCCATGTCCGCCGAGACCTCGTCACAGCTTTCGACTTTCAGAACAAGGGAGGCCACTTCACCAACGTCATTCGCTCCCTCAACCACGATATGAACTACGATTTCGCCCTACCGGTGGATTGTGACGAGCTGCTCTGCGTCTTCACAGAAGAAGGCCTCTCATCGAAAAAAGAGGACATTTTCGCCGAGTTCGTACGCCTCAAGCCTTTTGATTACCCTTTCCGCATTGAGCTGAGCCTGTTCAATTTACCCGGGCATGAACACGAAGGCTGGTATGCGCCCAACCGCCATTTTCATAAGGGATTCGTACCCGCCTATTACGACACCATGATTGATAACGGCCACCATGCCCCTGCTCTGGCGCACACCACAGAGGTGAAAACAACACGTTTCGTCTATCTCCACAGCCATCACCGACCTTATCAGGAGATGATTGACCTCTCCCGTGCAAAACTGATGCCTGAAATGGCAAACCCTGACGATGTGTTCGACAAACAAAAAATACTCGACTATCTCGCCAGACCGCACTGCCCGGGTAGTCATCTTGGATACATGCTGCTCCGTTCCCAAGATGAGTATGAAAATCTCTATCAAGACGAAGTGCAGATCTACTTCCGGGAAGGCCTAACCATGATCCGCCCCCGTGGCGGAGGGCTTCATATCTGGAACAGTGCGGCCTATCTGGCCCGGCATCCAGATGTAGTGCACTATGAAGCAGGTCCATTAGCCCACTACCTGATGCATGGCTGCCTAGAAGGACGCAGCCTCCGTTAAAAGAAAAGGCTCTCCCACTCAGGAGAGCCTCCGCTCATCTTCAGGGCTGAAAGCTGATAGGCCGCCCCACATTGCGGGTAACGATTTCATCATCCTGCATCACGACCTGCCCCCGGACGATAGTCCCCACAGGCCAACCTGTAACGGTCCTTCCATCATACGGTGTCCAGCCTGCTGGAGAGGCAATCCAGTCATTCGTGATGGTCTGCTGCTTCTTCATATCCACAAGGGTGATATCGGCATCAAACCCAACAGCCAGACGCCCCTTATTGGGCAGCCCATAAACACGGGCAGGACCAGCGGCCATCACATCCACCAGACGTGTCAGGCTCAAACGCCCTGCATTGACGTGATCCAGCATCAACGGAACGATCGTCTGCACACCCGTTAGACCGGACGGACATTCCAGCCACGGCAGTTCCTTGGCATCCTTAGGATGAGGCGCATGGTCGGATGATACAACATCGACACGCCCATCACGCAGAGCGGCCCAACCTGCTTCAAAATGGCGGCGTTCATTCCGCAGCGGGGGATTCATCACAGCCTTGCCCCCTAGACGTTCGTAACATTCCGGCCCTTCATTGGTCAGGTGATTGACCAGAACCTCTACCGTGGCATGACGCCGGTTTTCGCCCAGGAGAATGAACTCTTCTTCCGTCGAGACATGCAGAATGTTGATGGGACGTCCCGTCTTGCGGGACAGAGCCAGAATACGTTGTGTCCCCCGAATAGCACATTCCGCATCACGCCATTCTGCGTGGCAATGGTAAGGCTGCCCCGGCTCAAACAGCTTCCGCCGCTCCCGCAGACGGTATTCATCTTCCGAATGGAAGGATACACGACGATGACCGGAGCGCAGAACAGCCTCAATCCCCTCATCATCCTCGATCATGAGGTCACCGGTAGAGGAACCAGCAAACACCTTGACGCCGCACACGCCTTCTTCCTGCTCGAACTCAGCCAAAAGCGGCGTATTTTCACGAGTTGCGCCAATATACATGGCGACATCAATATTCGCTGTATCGACGATATGCTGACGCTTCCAGTCCAACATCTTCTTGTCCGTGATGGTCGGGTTGGTGTTCGGCATGTCGAAAACAGCCGTAATACCCCCCAAAGCCGCCGCACGGGTGCCAGTCTCCAGCGTTTCCGCCTCCGGCTTTCCGGGATCACGCAAATGTACGTGAGAATCGATCAGACCGGGCAGAACATGCAGCCCGGTAGCGTCAATGACACGCTCTGCCTCATCATGAGCAGAGACAGACAAGGAGGCAATCCGCTGGTCCCGGATACCAATATCGGCCTGCGCTTCCCCCCACGGAAATATGCAACGTCCGTTACGGATTATGAGATCAAAATGCATGATGCCTCCCTGAAAAATCTGCCATCGTTTCATCACAGTGGTAAATGGTTCTTACCGCTCTCTGGAACGTTCATAAAGGCCCATGACTGCTTGATGGACGTCTTCGACACGCAGACAGGTCATATCCCCCTCTCCCGGCGGGCCGGGAGCCTCAATCGCCTCAGCCCAGCGACCTGAAGGAGCATATTGTGTCGCATGGCTGGGGCCGAACAGCCCCAATGTTGGCACATCCAATGCCGCAGATAGATGCATCAGCCCCGAATCACTCCCCACAAACAGGGAGCATCGAGCCAGCAGAGCCGCTACCTGCGCTAGCGTGTACCTTCCCCCCATATCCAGAGCATCCGGCATGGCCGCCCGTGCGGGAGCGGCCAATCTGTCTTCACGTTCACCCGGCCCATAGAACAAGACCGGGCGCAGCCCATGCGTCTTCAGCCGCTCAGCAAGAGCCGCAAAAGCCGTAGCTGGCCAGAGTTTCGTTTCTGTTCCCGCTGTCGGGGCCAGAGCCACCCAGCGAACATCACCGGGCAGAAGCCGGGCAGCTTCCTCCTGCTCCTCCCGCCCCAGCCAGACATGCGGGCGGCAGGGCTGTTCGAACCCCAGAGAGCGGGCCTGCTGCTCCAGCTTCAATCCCGCCTGCCTGCCTCCTCTGACAACATGCCGGGAACGGCTCCAGACCGCATAAGCCAGAGGTGATGACCGTAGATCAACCACCGCCTCCCAGCGATGCCGCACAACCTGCCGCCATAAAGCCAACCAGTGCCGGTTATGAGATTTTTTCTCCACCACGATGATGCGTTCACATCGTAGCATATAGCGGAACAGGTCCTGCACAGCCGGACCGCAGGCGATGGTGAACCGGGCCTGTGGGTAACGTTCCATCATCCCAGCCAGTGCCCCCAAGGCAATCACGGCATCTCCGAGACGATGCGCCGTGATGAAGAGGACCCGCTTCACTCCTTCAACCAGATCGGATCGGACAGACTTTTCAGAAATTCGGCATGACGGGCCAGAGTGGCATCATCTGGTGGCGGCATGGGCCGTGCCTTACGACCTGTCACGGCCTTACGTTTCCTTGCCCCCCCGGAGGCAGATGCCTGCTGCCGATCGCTACCCAGCCCAAGGCCACGCTGCCGCCCACCAATCAGCTCCACATACACATCGGCCAAAAGACGGCAATCCAACAAAGCGTTGTGGGTGCCTCGTTCGGAAAGGTCGATCCCGAAACGGCGGCAGAGGGCATCCAGATTGGCAGGCATGCCGGGAAATTTCTTCCGGGCCATGATGACGGTATCAATGGCACGGCTCTCATAATCGAGTGGTTCCCGCCCGGCCCGCTTCAACTCTGCATTGATGAATTTAAAGTCGAACGGCGCATTATGAGCGATCATTTTCCCATCACCGATGAAGGCCAGAAACTCATCGGCGATGTCAGCAAAAAGAGGTTTCCCCTCAAGGTCTGCCAGCGTGAAACCGTGTACCTTTGTAGCCTCTGGAGGAATATCCCGTTCGGGATTCACCAGCACATGGAAATAATTTCCCGTCCGCAGGTCATTCACCAGCTCCAAAGCGGCAATCTCAATCACCCTATCCCCAGTATCTGGGTCCAGTCCTGTGGTTTCGGTATCAAAGAGAATGGAGCGGGTCATGTCATTGTCTTTCACGCAGCAGAGAAGCCAGAAGGGCACGCACCTGACGGGCCGCATGGGCACGGGAGAGACCCGTTTTTATCACGATATCCGCCCGACGTCGCCTTTCCCGGTCCGACATCTGCCGGGCCAGAAGAGCCTTCGCATCCGCCTCGCTCATCCGCCCTCCCTTCCTGTAACGCTGCCTGATGCGGGACAGACGGACAGACAGCGGTGCCATCGCCACCATAACAAGCGTACAGTCCCGGTCCGCCCCCGTCTCCCACAGAAGGGGAATATCCAGAACGCAGAATGGTATCTGACGGGACCGGCAGCGTCTCAAGAAAGCTCGTCTTGCCTGCCGGACCATCGGATGAATGATGGCCTCCAGCCGGGGCAGAACTGTTGAATCAACCGCTATCAGACGGCGCAGAGCCGCTCTGTCCAACACACCACCATGCACGATGCTGGGAAAAGCCCTCTGCACAGCCGGGATAGCCCGCCCATGAGGGGCCTGAAGCTGCCGCACGCAGGCATCCGCATCGAAAACGGGCACACCAGCCTTACGGAACAGAGACGCCACCGTACTCTTTCCCGCCGCCATACCACCCGTCAGCCCCAGAACCTTCACAAACAGGCCCCGATCATCACCATGTCAGGAAAGACCATGCCGGACGAGGTCCTGCGCCAAAAGGTCAAAACTGGCTTCATCAGCCTCTGGCAACACACCAAACCATTCCTGAAACCCGGCCCGAGCCTGACAGATCAGCATCCCCAGCCCGTCCACGGTACGGAATCCACGCTGCTGTGCGGCCTTCAAAAGAGGTGTCTGCCGTGGCGTATAGACGATGTCCGCCACGCTCAGCTCAGGCTTCCCTGCTTGCAACAGGGCAGGCCAGTCCATATCTCCACGACCTCCCATGCCCAGCGATGTTGCATTGACAAGCAGGCTCATCTCTCCCAGCCGGTCCGACCACTCTGCCCAGTCCAGAACGGTCCCAGCCCCCAATGCCTGCACTAGAGCCTCGGCCCGTTCTGCCGTACGGTTAGAAATAAAGACCTCGCAGCCACGATCCTGCAACGCAGCGGCTACGGCCCGAGCCGCTCCCCCCGCACCAAGAATGAGAGCACACCCCTTCAGCGTCACGCCATGCGCCTGAAGATTATCGCAGAAGCCGGTTCCATCCGTGCAGTCACCAATGAGCCGCCCTTCTGCAAAACGCAGCGTATTGGCCGCCCCAGCCCGACGGGCTGTCTCCGTCAATTCGTCACAAAGACGGAAGGCCTCTTCCTTATGTGGAATCGTGACATTCACACCCCGAAAACCTGCCGCTGCCAGCCCTCTCAGGGCCATTTCCAGCTGTCCCGGCTTGACCGGCAAAGGGACATAAGCCCCATTGACCTGATGCACCCGACACCAGTGATTATGCAGCATGGGAGAGCGGGAATGTTCAACCGGCCAGCCAATCACACCCGCCAGCTTAGTTTTTCCATCTATCGTCACGCCATGTCCTTCCGTCTTTCCCAGAGGCGGGGCAGCAGACGGGCCAGACGCTCCGCCCAGAGACGTTGCCCTGCTTCATCACTGATGAGGTCCTGCCTTATCTCAATCTCAAGAGCCGGCAAATTGCGCCGCCCAGCATGATACGGCACGCTATATTCATTATGAACATTCAGGACATAAGGCTGGTTATCCCCCACACAGAGATCCCCCTCATCCTCCAGCAATTCCCGCATCAACCGGGCTGAATGAGGGTCATGATCGTGCAGAAGGCCAATATGCCAGGGGCGTGCTTCTCCATTCTGCATGGCAGGTGTAAAACTGTGTAAAGAGACGAACAGGGTTTCATCCAGATTTCTCCGGCTCAGATGGCGTTCTATCTCATCATGATAGGCATGGAGGATGGCGTCCTCCCGCCGCTTCCTTTCTGCGGCTGAAAGGCCCTGATTACCCTGCACCGGCGCACCGTCGCTCACGGGTGGTATGGAGGTCGGGTGCCCTGCGGCCCTGTTACAGTCAATCACAAGACGGGAATAGACCTGCTCCACAAGCAGGCAGCCAAGAGCCTGCTGGAGATGTCTGCCGACACCCCGGATGCCAATATCATAGGCAATATGCCGGTCCCATTCATCCCGGGGCAGACCCAGATCACCCAGCCTCTCTGGCACCATACGGCCAGCATGGTCACTAATCATAACAAAGGGACTATCCGTTACCGCTGGATGCACATGATAGGGACGAGTCTCATCTTCGTTCAAAAGAAGGTCTGTCTCAGTCTGCGGACTCATCGTACCATTCCCTTATTCAACCTGATGAAGAAGAGACCGGACCATGCTGGCTGCACCTGCCTCTTGCCAATCCACACCACCATCGGAAATGGCACGCACCTGTCCCTGCGCATCAATCAGCAATGTCATGGGCAACCCCGGTTCCTTAAGACTTTTCAGAAACGGCTCCACATTCTGATGGTCCGCTGTCCAGACCGAAAGACCTTCAGCATGGAGGCGAGGTAATGCTGCCTGCACTTTCTCAGGCGAACCGCTATCCAGTGCCACAGGAATAATCGGTAGATCAGGATTTTTATCCAGAAATGCTACCAACTTGGGCAACTCTTCCCGACAGGGTATGCACCATGTGGCCCAGAGATGCAGCATGTACGGCTTGCCTGCCCGCAGGGGCAGAGTCGCCTTCGTTCCCCCTACGCCTGTTACCGGTAGCATGGCAGGAGCGGACAAAGCCGGTTCTGGTTCCAGCTCTTGAAGACTCTGCAAAGCCTCTGCCTGTGCAGAATTGTGCCACAGCCCTACAGCCGCTACACTTAGCCAGCCCGCCAGAACGGCGCACATACGAATCTTTTTCCAGTTTCTGATCATATCGGTCCTCATGACACACAATAATACCAGCAACGCCTCCCCTGCAAACCAGCCAGCCAAGGCTGAAGCCGCCAACCCCCAGTGGGGTGGGCGTTTTGCCAGCGGTCCGGCAGCCATCATGGAAGAGATCAACGCTTCCATCGGGTTCGACCAGATTCTCTGGCGGCAGGACATCCGAGGCTCCCTCGCTCATGCCGCCATGCTCCGCAAGGTTGGCCTGCTGACAGAACAGGAAGAAGCTGAAATCCAGCAGGGTCTGGCAGATATTGCCAAGGAAATTGAAGAAGGCCGCTTTGCCTTCTCCCCGGCACTGGAAGATATTCACATGAATATCGAATCCCGCCTGTCCGAGCGGATTGGTGAGGCTGGGAAACGCCTACACACGGCCCGTTCCCGCAATGACCAGATCGCCACTGATTTCCGCCTCTGGGTGCGTGATTCCATTGATGGCATCGTGGAGCAGACCGAGGCTCTGATGCGGACCCTCGCCCGCCGTGCGCTGGAATATCATGACACCCCCATGCCGGGCTTTACCCATCTTCAGGTGGCGCAGCCTGTCACCTTCGGGCACCATCTGCTGGCCTATGTGGAAATGCTGGCCCGGGATGCCTCCCGCCTGCGTGATGCCCGCCGCCGGATGAATGAGTGCCCGCTAGGCTCCGCTGCCCTTGCTGGCACGTCCTTCCCCATCGACCGGGACATGACAGCACAGGCCCTCGGCTTCGACCGCCCGACTGCAAACTCACTGGACGCCGTGTCTGACCGTGATTTTGCGCTGGAATATCTGTCTGTCCTCTCCATGGAGGCCATGCATCTTTCCCGCCTGTCCGAAGAGATCGTGCAATGGGCCTCTGCGGCCTTCAATTTCGTGCATCTGTCCGATGCCTTTACCACCGGCTCCTCCATCATGCCGCAGAAACGCAACCCGGATGCCGCCGAGCTGGTCCGTGCCAAGGTTGGCCGCATCACCGGTGACCTCATCGGGCTTCTGACCGTCATGAAGGGGCTGCCGCTGGCCTACGCAAAAGACACGCAAGAAGACAAAGAACCTGTCTTTGACGCCACAACAGCCATCACCCTCTCTCTGGCTGCCATGGAAGGCATGATCCGGGACCTCAAGCCCAATAAAGAACGGATGCGGGAACTGGCCGGAGCTGGTTTCTCCACCGCTACGGACCTTGCCGACTGGCTGGTACGGGAACTCCGCCTGCCCTTCCGCACGGCCCATCATGTCACGGGGCGTCTGGTCAGTCTGGCAGAGCAGAAAGGCTGCGATCTGGCCGACCTGTCCCTTGAGGAAATGCAGGCTGTGGAATCCGGCATCAATGAGTCCCTCTATGATGTTCTGACCGTGGAATCCTCCCTTGCCTCCCGCACCAGCCACGGCGGTACGGCCCCGGCCAATGTTCAGGCTCAGGCTAAAGCATGGCTGGAACGTCTCGACCGCCGCCCCGCAACGGAGAAATAAGAATGCGTTTTCTGCAATCATCTATCATGACGAGAGCCATGATGCTTCTCATGGGGGGTGTTTTTCTGCTGGGGCTAAGTGCCTGTGGGCGGCCTGGCAGTCCCAAGCCACCCGGCCCCTCTGAAAAAGTGACCTATCCGCAGATTTATCCGCCAGAGTAAGATCCCCTTTCCATCCGTGTTATTAAAAAAGGTGGGAGCGTGTCATCAACGCTTCCACCTTTTTTTGTATGAATTCGCATCATGAGGCTGAATATTCAGCCATAAAATTTTCCGATAACAGTCAAAATAATTTCCGCCATTCATGTTTTCTACAGAATCTCTCCCTAGACTGACACCGATGATCCATATTGTTGGAATTAAAATGGCATGATGGCACCGTCGACAGATACCATTCTGCAAGATCCATCTCATCACGGAGATGTGCAGACTGGCAAAAACACTCATTACTGGATGCGTTCAGCCGTCAGAACTGAATTGCGCCTCACCGTACCCTCTGGTGAATCCGTTCCCTGCCAGCGTCAGAATGGAGGGTGGTTCAATTTTTTCCTGCCTCCTGAAACGCCGCATGTTTACTTGGATATGACAGCTCCGGGCCTGTGTGATCAATCCATCAAAGAACTGACCCTCTTTATAGGGGCGCAGGAATGGTCCCTGCCAATCCCTCCGTCTCTTTCTTCTACTCAGCAGGACAATCAAACAAGAACAGCCCTTTTGACTCTCCCACCTATCCCGAACTGGGTCCAAGGACTATTGTGCATTCATGTAAGGCCGGCAGAGCAGGCGCAAATCTGGCAGAGCGTCGCCTAGAAGCAGTTCTCTTCTAGGCCGTCAGAGTCATGCCATCCCATGCGGGCCGGACATCTACGGGCAGGTCTTCGCAGAGTGAAGCATAGTCCATGTCCGGCCCCATGTGGGTCAGAATTGTACGCTCTGGCTGAAGGCGTTCCCGCCATTCCATCACACGCCCAAGCCAGCCATGAGATGGGTGTGCCTCACGCTGGAAACACCCCACAACCCAAAGAGGCACCTTCTGAAGAATAGCCTCTGATTCTTTGGGGAAGCTCTCCACGTCCGTGCAATAAGCAAACGGCCCCAAGCGTAAGCCGAGGCTCGTAGTCCAGCCGTGCTTCTGCGGGAAAACATGCCCTTCCAAAGGGCCAATCTTTAGTGACCCGTAACTCGGAACTTCCTGCACATCAAAGGAAGGTCGATAAAAAGTCCCCCCTTCCCACGGGCGGAAAGCATAGTCGAAACGCTGCCGCAATTCCGCCAACACATCCGCACTGGCCAGAAGTGAAAGCGGACGGCCAATCACACGATTAACCGCCCTCAGCTCATCAAGCCCAGCGATATGGTCGCTATGCGCATGCGTATAAAACACGGCATCAATATGGGTCAGTCCATTCGCTAACATTTGCTGTCGCAGGTCTGGCCCACTATCCACCAGAAGACGGAACCCTTCATGTTCAATCACGATGGAAGAACGCAAACGGTGATTGCGCCGCTCTGTGGGATCACATACCCCCCAGATGCCCGTCTCTGCCCCTTCCTGCCCCCCGATCATGGGGACACCGGCAGAGCCTCCACAACCGAGAATCGTGATTTTCATACAGTCACTCTTGCGAAAAGACGCCGTGTATTGGCCTGTGTGACCTCCACCAGACGCTCTTCCGTCAGGCCACGTTCCTCAGCCAGACGAGCCGCCGTGTGAACGACGTAACCCGGCGTGTTCGGCTTTCCCCTTTTAGGTACGGGAGCCAGAAACGGACTGTCCGTTTCCACCAGAATACGATCTTCCGGCGCATGACGGGCCACGTCCCGGATTTCCTCACATTTCTTGAAGGTCAGAAGCCCAGAAAAACTCAGATACCCCCCCAATTCCAACGCAGCCTCAGCCAGCTTGGGACCAGAAGCGAAACAATGGATCAGAAAAGGAAAGGCCCCCTTTTCATGCTCATCCCGCAGAATGGCGATAGTGTCATCATCAGCCTGCCTCGTATGGATGACCAATGGCAGGCCAGTCACACGGGCGGCCTCAATATGACGGCGAAAAGACACATGCTGAGCCGGTTTCACGTCATCCGTGCCATGAAAATAATCAAGACCCGATTCACCGATAGCGGCCACACAAGGAGATTCAAGCTCTGCCAGCATGTCATCAAGGCTGGGTAGAGTTTCTTCATGAGCGTGATCAGGATGCGTACCCAACGCACACCAGATACGAAGCTCTGGGCTATCATGCTCCGTCAAAGCCTTCTGCCTGGCTCGTTCTGACCAACGTGTGCCAATGGTGATCATCCCGGCCAGACCAGCCTGCCGGGCAAAATCCAGCCCAGCGGGCAGGTCTTCCAGCCTGTCCAGATGGCAATGTGTGTCGATCAGCCCTCTCATGCCTGTTTTTCTTCCTCTACGAAGCGAGGGAACAGGCCCTGCGGCTTAGGCAGGGTACGACCACCGGGCAGCGGCGTTTCCAGAGCCGCGAGATGACGCTCACCCTCTTCCACACCCAGCTGATCCAGCATCTTCGCCATCGTATCCGGCATGTAAGGCTGGAGCAACGTGGCCACAGCGCGGATAACATCTACCAGAACACGCAGAACATCGGCCATACGGGCCGGGTTTTCTTTCTTCAGAACCCACGGAGCCTGACGGTCGATATAGGCATTCGCTTCCCGGATGAGTTTCCAAATATCTTCCAGCGCATCGCTGATAGCCAGCCGTTCGATATGATTACGGGTCAGATCAGGCAGCAATGTTGCCTGAGCCAGAATCTTCTCATCATCTTCGGTCAGCGTACCACGTTCCGGCAGGACGCCTTCCAGATTGCGGGCCACCTGACTGAGCGTCCGCTGGGCAAGATTGCCTAGGTCATTAGCCAACTCGACATTCATGCGGGTGATGAGCGAACGGCGGCTGAAATTGGAATCACCACCGAAGGGCACTTCCCGCATCAGGAAGAAGCGCAGCTGATCCAACCCGAACTCATCGGCCAGTGCCTTGGGGTCCAGCACATTGCCGAGTGACTTGCTCATCTTCTCGCCTTCGACTGTCCACCAACCGTGAGCAAAAACCCGCTTCGGCAGAGGCAGACCAGCAGCCATCAGGAAGGCAGGCCAGTAAATGCAATGAAAGCGGATAATTTCCTTACCCACAACATGCACGTCAGCAGGCCAATGAACATGTCGAGGGTCTTTCATGTCAGGATAGCCAACGGCTGTCAGGTAATTTGCCAGCGCATCGAACCAGACATACATGACATGGTCCGGGTCGCCCGGTACTTCCACGCCCCAACGAAAACTGGTCCGGCTGATGGAAAGATCCCGCAGCCCCTGCTTCACAAAGCTGATGATTTCCCGCTTCGGACCATGAGGGCCAATGAAGTCGGGATTTTCCTCATACAGCTTCAGAAGCCGGTCCTGAAACTCGGAAAGACGGAAGAAGTAGGAAGGCTCCCGCACCCATTCCAGCGGCGCACCGGAAGGGGCTGTCCGGCTGCCATCCGGATGTGTGGTGATTTCATCCTCACCGACAAACATCTCATCACGTGTGGAGTACCAGCCCTCATAGGCATCAAGATAGATATGGCCGCTTTCAGCAACCTTTTCCCAAAGGGTCTGGGCAGCCTTCTTATGGCGGGCTTCCGTTGTGCGGATGAACTCATCCGTCTGAACGGCCATGTCCTTCTGCATCTGACGGAAGCTCTGGGAGATTCGGTCGGCAAACTCCTGTGGGGGCATGTTCTGCGCTTTTGCGCTCTGCTCCACCTTCTGGCCATGTTCATCCGTCCCGCTGACGAACAATACGTCATTACCATCCAACCGGTGGAAACGAGCAATCACATCGCAAGCGATGGACGTGTAGGCGTGGCCGATATGCGGCGCACCATTCACATAGAAAATAGGGGTCGTGATGGTGAAACGCCGTGTCATACTCTGTCCTGTCGTCCAAGTTTTTCCAAAATACATATTCAGGCCTACCGGGCCAGTGCAAGGGCTTCCCGGATAGCCTCCGCCTTGTCAAGGTTGAAGCGTTCACTCTGCACCCTGATCTGCCCCAGCTGGACCGTGCGCTCCGCCATGATGGCAGCCCGGGCCAAATCCCCTGCAAAAGCGGCATCCCGTGCCTGATCAGCCAGTGCTTCGCCCAGCAGATCGCATAATAGCGCAAAACCGTCTGCTTCACGAGCGAGCTGATTAATGATCATCCAATTTTCATGATCCAGCTCCTCCCCTGCCATGGCCCTGGCCACAAGCCCCGCACAGACGCCATCCCTATCCTGCGCCAGAAACAGCGCACGGCCCGGAGAACCATGAGCCCGACGCAAGAGGTCATCGGACAATTCTGGCAGAACGGCCTTCATCTCCTCATCCTTCAACCCGGATAAAGCTAGTGAACGGCAACGGCTCCGCAATGTTGGCAACAACCCACCCGGTGCTGAACTCGTCAGCAACAGGACTGCTTTAGGCGGTGGCTCCTCAAGAATCTTTAACAAGGCATTGGCTGCGGAACGGTTCAGGGTTTCCAATCCATCCACAATTACAACCCGCCAACCACCTTCCGTAGCCGTGTGATGTAGAAAGCTCTGAACAGGCTGCACATCGGAAACTGTAATCTCGCCTTTCAACTGCCCTTTTCGTGGGTCCAATTTACGGGTGATTGTCAGCAAATCACCATGTGTGCCGGCAGAAATACGCCGCCCAGCCGGACTATTGAGGTCGCTGCCTCCCAGTAATTTTCGTGCCAGATGAAAAGCCAGCGTCGCTTTGCCCACACCGGACGGACCAGAAATCAGCCATGCATGATGCAGACGCCCAGAAGAAAGAGACTCTTCAAACTGCCTTATCGCCGCCTGATGCCCATAGACATGAGAGGCCAGACGGGGTTCCGGGAGGTTCCCGTTCACGCAGCCCTACCTGCAAGATGCTGCTGCACAAGGTCATACAGACAGTCCTGCACATCCTCTACAGACTGGCTGGCATCAACCCGTATGATGCGGGCCGGGTCCTTCTCAGCCATACCCTGAAATCCAGCCCTTACACGTTCATGGAACTGCCTATGCTGTCCCTCATACCGATCCAACTTTCCACCCCGTTGAGCCATGCGCTGATGGGCCAAGTCGCAAGGTAGGTCCAGCCAAAATGTCACATCCGGCTCACCCCCGACAAGCTGACGCAGCGTACTGATATAGTTCAGAACCTCAACGCGGCCTTCCCCGATTCCATAACCCTGATAGGCCCATGTGGAATCATGGAAACGATCACAAATGACAATCTTCCCTTCTGCCAGAGCGGGACGGATTGCTCTGCTCAGGTGATCGGCTCTGGCAGCCATATGAAGCATGATTTCAGCCTGCCAGCAGAAATTCTCTTCCCCAAAAAGCAGAAAGTTCCGCAGAGCCTCAGCCGCTGGCGTCCCCCCCGGCTCCCTCGTCTGATACACCGAGAAACCAGCATCTTTCAGCCGTTCGGAAAGGCGGGCGACTTGTGTAGTCTTGCCGCCGCCTTCTCCTCCCTCCAGCGTAATGAACACCCCGTTATGCTTATTGCGGGGCATGGCCAAACCGTGCCATGAGCCGCCCTACAAATCCGAGTTCTGCAACCGGCGATACCGTATAAAGTGGCGCATAAACCCGTGGCTGCCCCGGCAGGCCAACAGAAACATGGCCAGATTTCTGCCCAGCTACCACCGGTGCCGGAATAGGCGACGGATAATCTACACTAATCTGCACTTTAGAAGACCAACCAATGGGAATGGTCAGACTTACATCATTTGCAACTGCCAGACTGACACTCCGATGTTCACCATTCCACACGGCGGCATTCGGCTCCACAACCTGCCCCTTATGCAGAAGCTGAACCGTCTCAAAGCTGGAAAAAGCCCAACTCATCAACCGTTCGCCTTCATGGGCACGTTCATTCGTGGAGGACGTCCCATTGATGACAACAATAATACGGTTGCCATTCCGCTCGGAACTGGCACACAGACCAAAACCACCGGCATCGGTATGACCGGTCTTTAATCCATCAGCCAGCCCCTTATCCACCAGCACATTCCGGTTTCCCTGACGGATATGGTTGAAGGTGAATTCCTTCTCTCCAAAGAAGCCGTAATAATGCGGGAAGTCCCGGATAATATGCTGCGCCAACATGGCCACGTCCAAAGCACACATATAGTGCCCTTCGGCAGGCAGGCCGGTCACATTCATGAAGTGAGAATTATGCAGACCGATGCGATGAGCAGCCTCATTCATCAAGGCAACGAAACGTTCCTCAGACCCGGCAATACCTTCGGCCAATACCACGCAGGCATCATTACCAGACTGGATGAGCATCCCACGAATCAGATTTTCCACGCTGACAGAACTGCCCAGCGGGACAAACATGCGGGAGCCTTCCATCTTCCATGCCTTAGAACTGACAGGAAATTCCTGCTCCAGCCGAATACGGCCAGATGCCAGAAAGGCAAAGACAACATAGGCTGTCATCATCTTGGTCAAAGATGACGGGGGCATCCGCTCTTCTGCATTACGGCTGAGCAACACAGTCCCGGTCGTGCTGTCCAGAATATAGGCCCAGCGGGCAGAAGTCGGCATGGGGCCCATTGGGGTTACAGCATCACCAACCACCGAATCGACTGCGGAACTGGTTGGCTTTGCATGCTCTGCCGGGCTGACGCGCGTCTGCCTGTGCAGTCCGGCCGCCCGCCCGACCCGTGATGATGCCAGCAGGGACAATGCCGAAAAACCGGCAGCCCCCCCCATGAGAGAACGTCTTGTCTGCACGTCAATCCCCGCACTGCACGCCCCGCCCCACAAGAACGGAACCTTATGAAAAAACTGCGATACCCGGCATCAGGCATCCCGACGTTTAACGCCGACTATTATGATTACCGAGCTATCCTATCGCCCAGAATCCCGACCGCCAATGCATAATAGTCGGAAGGGTTATAAGCCCGTATGACACGGAAATTATGATAAACAAGGAAGGCCTGTCCACCGGGTCCGTCTGGCTGGATGAGACTACCCGATGCCTGCGGTGCCTGAAAACCGGAAGACTGGACAGGCCTGACACCTAAAGCCTGCCATGTACTGATAGGACGAACCGGAGCATGTTTGGAGCTTGGCGCAGCAATAGACATGAATTTGCCATTACTACCCAGAGGGACCGTCACCTCCTCACCCCACGGCTCCCCACGCTGCCAGCCTGACCGTCCCAGATAATTGGCAATGGACGCAAAAACGTCCGCCTCGGAACTCCAGATGTTACATTTACCATCACCGTCACCATCTGCGGCAAAACGTAGATAAGCACTCGGCATGAACTGAGGCTGCCCCATGGCCCCGGCGTAACTGCCCAGCATATTGGCCGGGCTGATGGCCCCCCGTGCCAGAATCTGCATGGCTTTGATCAGCTCGCTCCGGAAAAAAGCAGCTCGTCGACCATCAAAGGCCAAGGTCGCCAATGCGTCTATGACGTTGAACCGCCCCTGATGTTCTCCGAAGCCGGATTCCAACCCCCATATGCCCATGATGGCATTATCATCACACCCAAACCGCTGCCCTAGAGGCGAAAGCGTGCCCCTCACCCTCTGATAAGACTGCTGACCTTTAGTCTCTCGGGCAGAAGAAATGACACGGGCCCGGTACTGTGCCCATGTAAGGGTAAATTCCGGCTGGTGCCGGTCCAACCTCAGAACGTCCTGATTAGGTACCTGCGCCAGAGCTAGAGACTGCTCCACGATGGATGACGGTACACCTGCCGTTAATGCCTGCTGCCGCAGACCGCTCAAAAACGCCGCGTAACCGGCAGAAGATTGCCGAGCCGTAGCACGACTGCCAGCCCAAGCAAGGTCCGGCAGACCGGTCATCGCCACCCCGCCTGCGGCGGTAGCCAGAAAATTGCGTCTCTTCATCATTTTATTTTCCGTCATGACCGCTCTCCCTCCATCGCAACAAGGAGCATCCTGTATATCCGGTGTCGCCGATTGCAGACAGGGCCATTTCATGGCACATTCCCACCCAACCACAGCCAGGACCGTGTATTTGTGATCCGTATAAGTGCTATCATGGCGTCTCAGCCTGCTTGGCTGAAAGCCTTCTCTGTCATCCTTGGTACATTTATCCTCGAAGATGTTGCAACCGTTCTGGCAGCGATTGCCTCCAAAGGAGACCAGCTTTCTATCCCTCTGGCACTAGGTAGCCTTTATGCTGGGGTGGCCTTGGGTGATATGGGCCTCTACGCCCTTGGGTTGGCGGGCAGCCGATGGACGTTTCTACGTCGTTTTCTCACCCTTCCCAGCGAGGAACAGACCCAGAAATGGTTCTCCCGCAACATCATAGGGGTTGTAGCTATTTCCCGCTTTGTTCCGGGTAGCCGCCTGCCGCTCTATACAGCCTGCGGTTTCTTTCGTGCGCCCTTTCTAGCCTTCGCCCTGACAGCCATCGGGGCAACTCTGGTCTGGACGAGCCTGCTCTTTCTACTCGCCCTGCATATTGGCGGGTGGCTTCTAGCGCATCAGGGTGGCTGGCGCTGGGCGGGGATTATCGGCTTCATCCTGTGTATCTTCGTGATGGGTCGTTTCATCAGCCACCTACAGCGCAGGAATACGTAATTCATGACAGCACCTTCGGCCCATCATAAGACGCTGTCTCTCTTTGAGTTCTGGCCCGACAGCATTTTCTATACCCCCATCGTCATCTACTGGATCCTGATGGGATTACGTCACGGTGATCTCAGTATCTCTACAGCCGCCAACCCCCGTATTGAAACAGGGGGGCTCTGCGGAGAAAGCAAAAGCTCCATCCTAAATATGGCCGGACCAACAGCTCAGAAGGCCATTGCCCCGTACCGGATCATCCATAATGGCCCTAATGCCGTACAGGACGTACAGGCAGCCATGAAGGAGATGGACCTTGATTTCCCGTTCGTACTCAAGCCTGATATTGGTTGTAATGGTACAGGGGTCCGTCTGATCTCATCGCTGGATATGCTTCATGATGTGCTGCCCCTTTTCCCAGAGGGTATCGCCCTGATGGTACAGCAGCTCATCACCTATCCGATGGAAGCCGGTATTTTCTATATCCGCCACCCTGATGAACAGACAGGTCACATTACATCCCTGACCTATAAGGAAGCCCCTATTCTGATCGGTAATGGCCGTTCCACATTGAAGGAACTTGTCATGACCGATCCCCGTATGAGCCAGGTACCACAGCTTTACCTGCCCCGAATCAATGGGCGTGAGAATGAGATTCTCCCTGCTGGAGAGACATTATCGCTGGTTTTTGCAGGGAATCACTGTAAAGGCTCTATCTTCCGGGACGGACGGCCTGACATCACACCAGCCCTAACAGAGCGCATCAACGCCATCATGCTGGATATTCCCGACTTCCATTTCGGGCGGATCGACCTCAAAATGGCGTCCCCGGACGCACTGAAACGTGGGGAAGATTTCCAGATCATCGAAATCAATGGTGTCGGCTCGGAGGCCATCCATATCTGGGATCGGCGCACAACGCTGCTCGACGCCTACCGGACCCAGTTCTACCATTACCGGCAGACATTCCTCATTGGAGCTGCCAAGAAAAAAGAAGGCTGGAAAAGCTCCGGTATCCTCGGGATGCTTCGCTCATGGCTCAAGCAGCGGCGGCTTCTGGCTTCCTACCCGACAAACGACTGACCCACACACCCCGCCGCAAGCACCGCCCGGCGGCGCGGCGGGACAGGCCCGTTACAACTTGCCTGCACCGAAAATATAATTACTGATTTGCTGCTCCAGCGAAAGCAGAGGATGGGCATCCAGAATGGTCGCACCAGCGGCCAGCGATCGCCCTGCCTTACCCGGAAGCAACTGGAGGGCATTATCCCCGCCGATAGTTGGGGCAGCAATGGCGACAGCTGTATCCTCTGGCAGCTTCAAATCATCCTGCACGGCAAACAATACATCTACAACGGCAGTTTCTGAATTCAGCGTGATAGAACGTACACGCCCTACCGTCACGCCACCGAGGTCAACATCAGCCCCATCATTCAGGCCATTCGCAGAGCTAAAAATGGCATGATAGCCTGTCATGTGCCGGTCCGGCCCTTCCAGCAAACCCAACCCATAGGCAACGAATCCACCGGCGGCCAGAAGAACACAGCTACTGGCAACAAATGCTCCGCCACGTCCTTTAAGGATCGCCCACATAGACACCTCGAAATTCACGCCCTTCTCTGCTAAGCTGCCGACCGGATACGATGATTTCATGAAAAGCAACAGAATGTTACTGATAACATATGTAAAGCTTTCTCACCAGCATAAGCCCACCCTTTTCCGCCAGCTCCTTCACCTCAAGACAGACTGTGGTTCCGCATGACATATTTACAGGCCCTTATTCTTGCCGTGGTTCAGGGTATTACGGAACCTTTCCCTGTCAGCAGCCTTGGTCATGCGGTTCTTCTTCCCGGGATTCTGCACTGGTCGCTGGATGAACATAGCCCGACCTTTCTCCCCTTCCTGACCATGCTGCATGTAGGGACACTGGTCGCTCTGGCCAATGTCTTCTGGTCAGACTGGCGGGCCATCCTGCTTGGCCTCTTCTCCCCTCGTAGAACTGCCAGAACACGCAGTAAGGCAATCCATCTGTGCAGTCTGCTCGTTATCGCCACCATACCGGCTGTCATCATAGGCGGGCTGTTTGAACATCATCTGCGGCTTGTCTTTGCCAATCCTTTCATGGTGGCAGGTTTTCTGGCCCTCAACGGGCTGTTGCTGATCCTGACCGAAATCATGCGTCGTCGGGCCCTTCGACATGACCAGCAAACCACCTACCAGACACAGGAACTCAGCTGGAAAGACGCCTTCATTATCGGCCTCTGGCAGTGTCTGGCCCTCCTTCCCGGGCTTTCACGCTCCGGTGCTACCATCAATGGCGGGCTGATGCGGGGGCTGGACCACCTGACAGCCACACGTTTCTCCCTACTCATGGCGCAACCCATCATTCTGGCCGCAACGGTAAAAGAAGCGTGGCAACTCCGTCACGTTCATCTTTCCAATACCATGATTAATCAATCCCTCCTTGGGGCTGTCGTCGCCGGGGTAACCGCCTTTATCTGCTCTCGTCTCCTGTTACGTTTCTTCCATGATGATAACAGAAACACCCTGACAGGCTTTGGCATTTACTGCTTCCTGGCGGGTATCGGCAGTGCCTGTCTTCTTCATTTCCACCTCTAAAGACAGAAAACCACTATCAGCATAATTTACAAATCCCCCCTGAACCGCCATGAAAGAAAACATTCCGGTATCATACCGTTTCAGGCCCGTTATGCAGGAATCGTGACCCCATGCCCCAGCTAGAAACGCCATGAACAAGGCACGCCGCAAAACTCTCTCCCAGATTCAGTCCGCTGGGGAGCAGCACAATTTCAAACGCAGCCTCGGTGCTACGCAACTTCTACTCATGGGGGTAGGAACGGCCATCGGGGCGGGTGTGTATGTCATCACGGGGACAGCAGCCGCAGAATATGCAGGCCCTTCCGTTCTTCTCTCCTTCCTAATTGCAGCGGCAGCCTGTCTGTTCACGGCATTCTGTTATGGTGAGCTAGCCTCCACCTTTCCTGTCTCTGGGTCGGCTTATGCCTATGCTTATCTCTCCATGGGGGAAAAAATGGCATGGGTTACCGGCTGGCTTCTCCTGCTGGAATATGGTGTTGCCGGAACAGCCGTAGCAGCGGGTTTCTCCGGTTATCTGACCTCATTGCTCGGGGGATTTGGCATCCATCTGCCAGATGTCATTACGCAGACCACCTTCCAATCCATGCCCCGCTCAAGCAGCGGATTACTTGTCTTCCATCCGAGCATCAATCTGGTCGGGCTGGTTGTCATGCTCTTCATCAGTCTGGTCCTTACCCGTGGTATTGATGCAGCAGCCCGGTTCAATACAGCTTTTGTCAGCATAAAAATCGGTGTTCTGGCACTCTTTGTCGGGGTTGGGGTGTTCTATCTCCATCCCGCTAACTGGCATCCTTTCATCCCACCCTCACAAGGTAACTTCCATTTCGGGGTGGCAGGTATTTTCCGAGCAGCCTCAATCATCTTCTTTGCTTATGGCGGGTTTGAGACTGTATCCACAGCAGCAGCGGAAGCACGCAATCCGACAAGAGATGTGCCCATCGGCATCATCGGCAGTCTCGTCATCTGTACGTTGGTTTATGTCATCGTAGCGGCTGTTCTGCTGGGGATTGCTCCTTACCAGATGCTGGATGTAGCCGATCCGCTGGCCGTTGCTACGGGGCTGATCCATAAGCCATGGCTTGCTTTCTTCATCAATGCCGGTGCGACAGTTGGGCTCTTCTCCGTACTTATCGGCCTTCTTTATGCTATTTCCCGCATGGTCCATGCCATCAGTCATGATGGACTCCTGCCCCGCATCTTCAGTGTCGTGCATCCACGCTTCAGGACGCCCTGGCTGGCCACGCTGATTCTTGGCCTTATCATGGGGCTGATGAGTGCAACCATGCCGATTGCCCTTCTGGGAGACCTGCTCTGCATCGGAACAACACTGGCTTTTGCCATTGTCTGCTTTACCGTCATCTGGCAGCGCAACAAGGCACCAGACGCATCACGCCCTTTTCAGGTACCACTTGGTGGTATCCGCATCCGAGGTGTCTGGCTGGGGATTACGCCCATGCTTGGGATTTTCTTCTGCCTTTGCATGTTGGTGCCGTTGGGGCTGAACATGCTGCACGTCACACTGCACGGAAATATCATCCCACTGGTGTTTTTCATTCTCTATACAGGGTTAGGTTTTGCAACCTACCTATTCTATGGGCGGCATAACTCCACCATGAAGCAGCCACCTTCTTGAGCCGTACTCCGGCTACGTTATGGCTGTTTTTTCAGGTCATACGTTGTCGGATACGCTACAAAGCCTTCTATATCGCCGACTGTTTCCATTTTCTGGATGATCTACCTCTTTTATGCGTAAACATTCCTCCCCCTCTACCAGACGGCGTCGTGATCCACGACGCAAGACCATGCATCAGATCACGGCAGAGAATGACTCCGTCACGCTCAAGAGAAGTCTGACAGCCACACAGCTACTACTTATGGGGGTTGGGACGACTGTCGGTGCGGGGGTCTATGTCATGACCGGAACAGCCGCTGCCGAATATGCCGGTCCCGCTGTGCTTCTTTCATTTCTGGTTGCAGCGGCGGCGTGTCTCTTCACAGCTTTCTGTTATGGGGAGTTGGCCTCCACATTTCCGGTTTCCGGCTCTTCCTATTCCTACGCCTATATCTCCATGGGAGAACGGGCCGCTTGGCATGTAAGCTGGCTGATGCTGCTGGAATATGGCATTTCCTGTACTGCCGTGGCCGCTGGCCTTTCGGGCTACATGAATTCCCTTCTGGGCATCTTCAACATACATCTGCCCATTTGGCTGACCCAGACAAGCCTTCAGCCTGTCCCCGGCTCTGAAGGAACAGCTCTAACAGCAGGCTTCCGACTGGACCTGATCGGCTTCATCTCTGTTTTGCTCGTTACGGCCCTTCTGGCCCGTGGCGTGGAAGAATCAGCCCGTTTCAACTCGCTTGTGGTGGCCCTGAAAATTGGTGTTCTCTTCCTGTTTCTAATCATTGGCGTCAGCTATATCACACCGGCAAACTGGCATCCTTTCATCCCACCAGCTCAGGCGCATTTCCACTTCGGTGTGGCAGGTATCTTCCGTGCAGCCTCCATCATTTTCTTTGCCTATGGTGGGTTTGAAGCCGTCTCTACGGCATCCTCAGAGGCTCGCAATCCGACCCGTGACATCCCAATCGGCATTATCGGCAGCCTGCTCATCTGCACATTAATTTACGTTGCCGTGGCGGCCGTCCTGTTAGGGATTGTTCCCTACAATAAACTGAACGTAGCTGATCCACTTGCCGTTGCTACGGAGGCCATGGGCAAGCCGTGGCTGGCCCTGCTCGTCAATGGAGGGGCTACCATTGGTCTATCCTCTGTTCTGCTGGGCCTGATGTACGGGCAGTCCCGCATTCTTCTGACCACCGGGCGGGATGGCCTCATTCCGGCTGTCTTCAGCAAGATTCACAAACGCTATCGCACGCCTGCCCGGGGCACATTCATCATGGGAGCTATCATTGCCCTGATGACGGCTACCCTCCCCATCGACATCATTAGTGATCTCGTCTCACTGGGCACCGCTCTGGCCTTTGCTATGGTCTGCTTTACCGTCATCTGGCAGCGGAATTACGCCGCTGACACCCGGCGTCCCTTCAGTGTGCCGCTGGGAGGAATCCGCATCCGAGGCTTCTGGATTGGCGTTACGCCTGTTCTAGGAATCATTTTCTGCCTGATTATGATTCTGCCGCTACTCTTCAACATGATTCACGCCCTGCTGGGTGGTAATCCTGTACCTATCATCTTGCTGGTGACATACTTCCTGATCGGGGCGTTGACCTACCGCTTCTACGGCTATCACAACTCTCGCATGGCCAATCCATCGGCATCAGCAAAGTAGCAAAAAAAACAGGCCCGTCAGTTCTAATGGAAAACAACACTGACGGGCCTACACTTCATCTTTAATAGAGATGACTACCGCTCATCCCCTCTCTGTGCGGCTACTCCCCGGCCCCATGTAACTGCCCGGCGGAGGACGATGAACCGGTGGAGAGAGCAGCGTATCAGGGTCGGTTATATCCAGCCTTGCCCCTGTCTCTGGTGAGACAAAGGCCACACGCCGCCGCGGTAGAGCCTGAGGAAATTTCTCCCGAATACAGGCTATGGCCTTCTCTCGAATATCGCAGCGCAAGTCCCAACTCTGCATAGCATTGCGGGCACTGGCAATAACACGGACGGACATGGCCTGATCGGTACAGTCCGATACCTGAGCATCAAACACCTTGCCATCCCAAAGCGGGCAATTCCGCACGATCTCCCGCAGCATGTCGCGGATTTCATCCATTGGGGCATCATAATCGAGCCACAAGAATACAACGCCCGTTATGGCGGCGGAATTATGTGTCCAGTTTTCAAACCGGTTTTCCAGAAAGTAGGAAATAGGCACGATATGCCGCCGCCAGTCCCAGACACGCAGCACGACATAAGTTGCCGTAATTTCTTCCACCCAGCACCAATCACCATTAATGACAACCAAATCCTCCATACGGATAGGCTGGGTAATAGCAATCTGCACACCGGCAATCAGATTTGTAAGCAACCCACGGGCCGACAGACCAACAATCAGCGAGGCCGCCCCCGCAGAGGCAAAGAGCGAAACACCATATTGTTTGACCGATGGAAACAGCATCAGGGCTGAGGCAACCGTTATCAGGCCGATCAGGATTTCCCCCAATCGCCGCAGAACCTTAATCTGCGTCTGATGGGCACGGGCCATGATGTCATCAGCATAATCAAGCCGAGCCAAACGGTTCAGGTAAGCCTCTGACAGCAGACGAAACATGCTGATGAGTGAAAAACCGAAAACCAGAATCAGCAGGAAGAAAAAGAACAGCCGAAGATTCTGCTCCTCCTCGTACGAAAAGCCTGTTGCTGCTGGTAAGGCCGCCAAAAGGGTCAGCAATGTGACCATAATCTGCATGGGCCGCCGTAACGCACTGACGGTATTACGGATCATAGCCCCACTGCGTGTACCGGGGATGCGTAGAATCAGCGCACTAGCCCCATGCCCCGCATAGAACGCTGTCAGACCAACGATAACGAGCATCAGAACTGACACAAGCGCAGGCGGTAGCCAGGAAAGCGCATTGCTGAATGCAAAGAGAATATTTGTAAAATGCTGGGACAAAAGGAAACGGCCTCTGACTGAAGGTTCAACACGCCATCAGTGGAAAATGACAGCCCCACCACAGGAAGTGAATAGAAAAGAACAAAAAAACATGAAGATATTCCCCTCCCCCTGTTGACTTCCGCCCTCGCCTGCCATAAAAGCACCCTCATCGGAAGGCAGATGCCTTCTAGAGGACATGATGGCGGCGTAGCTCAGTGGTAGAGCAGGGGAATCATAATCCCTTGGTCGGCGGTTCAAATCCGTCCGCCGCTACCATCTTTCCTCATACCCTCCCCTAAAAAAATAATATGAAACATCAACCGTCGTTAGATGGTGCGTGTCATGTTCAATTCCATATGACGAAGAACAGACACAAAAAAAGCAGGCCAGTATAGACCAGCCTGCTTTCCTGATAGCCTGCCTGCTAGCAGGAACAACATTAGTCCTCGTCGTCCTGTTCAACCTCTTCTTCACGTTTCTCAACCCGCCGACGCCGTTCCGGTGTACGACGCTCACTTGTGGGGGCTGGAGCTTCCTCTTCATCCTGCTCCTGCCGTTCCCGGCGTTCCTGCCGTGCCTGCTCGTAATTACGCTGCCGCTCGGCACGCTCCTGCTGGGCAGCCTGAGCAGCCTGATTCATGGCATTAAGCACACGGAAATAATGTTCGGCATGCTGAAAATAAGCCTCTGCTTGCACACGGTCGCCAGTGCCGGTCGCATCACGGCCAAGCTGGAGATATTTTTCAAACAGCTGCTGGGCAGTACCACGAATGCGCAGATCAGGCCCGTTGCTCTCAAAGACATGGTTCCGGTTCAGCGGAATCTGACCGTTATTGCCACGGGATGCTCCTCCACCGCCGCCTGAACGATGATGACGGTTCCTCATTCGCTTCATATTTTCAAACCCGCAATCTTGTCACAATGGCACTCTCAGCGGCCAATCTGCCGTTTCTTCCCATATTGTTCGAAGAAACACCACTCTCAGAGGAAACGACTCTGCACCGTTTGCTGACAGCCATCACTGTAATGCTGCCTATCCTCTGTATTTTCCTCTAGCAATCTATCAGGCATCAGCCCATAAGCCAACTGCTTTCCTTAGAAAAGGCAAGAACCAAGGCACGCTCCACACCGCCTAGATCCTTCCGACATTCCAGCACCGTTAGGCCTTCTGCTTCTGCCAGCTCACTAACCGCCTGTGCCTGCCCTATACCCAATTCCAACACAGCACAGCCATCTTCTGAAAGCAGATGAGGCAGGCTTCTGCACAGTGTCCGATAAGCCGTCAGCCCATCAGCCCCACCATCCAAAGCACGATGTGGTTCATAGGCCGCTACATCCGGCATCAGACGGGCCATATCTGCATGTTCAATATAAGGCGGGTTAGAGAGAACGACATCAAACCGTCCCCTCACCGCAGCATTCCAATCCCCCGCTATAAAGGCTGCCCGGTCTGAGAGACCGTTACGGCGTGCATTCCGTCGTGCCAGAGCCGCAGCAGCGGGTGCAATATCCACCCCCAATCCCCATGCCTGCGGATACTCGCTCAATGCGGCCAGTAACAGGCATCCCGTTCCAGTGCCGAGGTCCAAAACAGAGCGAACAGCCTGCCGGTCCTGCCTATGGTCCAGCAGTGCCTCTAGCAATGTCTCACTATCCCCTCGGGGAATGAGGGTTTCCGGCGATACATGTAGATCCAACGTCCAGAAGCCCTGCTCCCCGATGATGAAGGCAACCGGCTCCCGTTGGCTGCGTCGCTGAATGGCAGCCTGAAATTTTTCCGCAGCGTTACTCGGAATTTCATCACGCTGCATCAGCTCCATCCGGGTCCAGCCACAGGCCCAGCACAGCAGCAAACGAGCCTCGGAGGCTGCATCTTCTATCCCAGCCTGAAAAAGTCTTTCCCCAGCCTGTTTCAAAAGATTTATTTTACGCATAGACGCTATCCCTGATCGACCGCTTTCTCATTCCAAGAAGACCAGACATGACCACATCCCGTTTCCTGCATTCTCTGCTCTTTCTTCTCGGTCTCAGCACCCTGCTGATTCCCGCTGCAAAAAGTGAAACCATAAATCCCATGCCAGATGGACCAACGGGAGGAAGTTTTACCGTCCATGATGGCCGCGCCCCTGATGAAGTATCAGAATCCACCCGGCTCTATCTCAACGGCCATCTGGCAGCAACATTCCGTCTTGATCTAGCCCATGCCGATGATACAGCCACAATTCCCTTACCTTTGGGCCGTGTTGATATTCCCTATACACTCTGTGGTACTGTAACCGTCATGCATGATGGCCATGCTGAAACACGGGATGTTAGCGGAGAAGGTGTTCTCCACAATCCGGACGGCCATTATTTTGAGGCTGTCGGCAGCGAGAACTTCAAAGACTTCTTCCTGATGGATGAAACTGATCTGTCCGCCTCTGACCATCGCAATGGTGCATCATCTCGCTGCCTATCTTCCACCAGCTAAGAGATGGCGGAATAGACCTATCCCCTCAAGGGCTGCCAATTTCCTCTGCCAGCAAGGCCATCTGCTCATGATGAGTCAGGGCATTGACGATCTCGTCGAACTCACCACCCATAACTTGATCTATCTTATAGAGCGTCAGATTAATGCGATGATCGGTCACTCGGCCCTGAGGGAAATTATAAGTCCGTATTCGCTCGGAACGGTCCCCCGTGCCAACCTGCGACTTTCTGTCTGCTGCCCGGTTATCGTGTACCTTTTGACGCTCTGCCTCATAAAGACGGGCACGTAGAATCTGCATGGCTTTCGCCTTGTTGCGATGCTGGCTTTTTTCTTCCTGCATAGCCACGACGACACCCGTTGGCAGATGTGTGATGCGGACAGCACTTTCCGTCTTATTCACATGCTGTCCCCCCGCACCAGAGGCCCGGAAGACATCAATCCGCAGGTCTTCTTCATTCACCTGCACGTCAACCTCTTCAGCTTCCGGCAAGACAGCCACTGTTACCGTGGAGGTATGAATCCGCCCTTGATTTTCCGTGGCGGGAACACGCTGGACACGATGCACACCGGACTCATATTTGAAACGGGCAAACACCCCCCGTCCGGTAATAGTGGCCATACCCTCCCGAATGCCGGAAAGATCGCTTTCCGTCAGGGACATGACCTCAAAACGCCATCCATTAGCCTCGGCAAAGCGGCGATAGGCTTCAAAGAGTTCCGCAGCGAAAAGGGCTGCCTCATCTCCACCGGCAGCGGGACGAACCTCCAGAATGGCACTACGCTCATCAGCATCATCCCGAGGCAGAAGTGCCAGCTGCATCGCCTGCTCCAGAGCTGGCATGTCAGCTTCGACCTCGTCCAGCTCCATCCGAGCCAATTCCCGCATCTCCGGGTCCTGCATCAGAGCCTGCGCCTCTTTCTGACGCTTCTGCGCTGCCTGCCAAGCCCGAATAGCCTCCACGGGTTTTTCCATGGCGGCATAATCCCGGGAAAGACGAACGAACTCCTCTCCGCTCGCCTCCCCGGAAGCCATCATTGCCTGCATTTCTTCAAAGCGGGCAATGATCTGCTCCAATTTATGCTCCATAGCCGCACTCATGAGGCTCGGGCACGCTCCAGAACAGAAACGATATCCGCCACAGGCACTTCTTCCTGCTCCCGTGAGGCCAGATGACGCAGCTGCACGACATCCCGTGCCAGATCATCATCCCCAAGGAAGAGAGCATGAGACGCACCAGACTGCACGATGCGGTCCATGCGCTTCTTCATGTTTCCCCGTGTCTCGATCGAAACGGAAAGGCCACTATCCCGCAGGGCACGAGAGACAGACGCTGCCTTGAGCAGAGCCGCATCCCCCATAGGCAGAATAGCCACATCGCTGACTTCAGCTTCTGGGGCCTCAATCAATGCGGCAAGCCGTTCAACCCCGGCAGCCCACCCAATACAGGGCACGGCGGGACCGCCCATTTCTTCAACAAGCCCCTCATACCGGCCACCGGCCAGAACAGTACCCTGCGAACCCAGCTTGTCCGTGACAAACTCGAACACGGTATGACTGTAATAATCCAGCCCACGAACGATCCGAGGATTTTCCACAAACGCAACACCGAACGCCTCCAGAGCCGCTTTCAGCTCATTCCAGAAGGTACGGGATTCGTCATTGAGGTAATCATCAAAAGCCGGAGCATCAGCCAGAAGTGCCCTGTCCTGCTCTGCCTTGCTGTCCAGAATCCTCAAAGGGTTGAGTTCCAGCCGTGAGCGGCTGTCTTCGGAGAGACGATCCTCATGCTGGCGAAAATAGGCCACCAGAGCCTCACGCCATGCCATGCGGCTCGCCTTATCGCCCAGCGTGTTCAGCTCAAGCCGCAGGTCATCCCCTAGACCAAGCTCTACGAGAAAGTCTCGGGCCATAGCGATGATCTCAGCATCACGGAAGGGACTTTCCGCACCGATCAGCTCCGCACCGATCTGATGAAACTGACGGAAACGCCCCTTCTGTGGTCGTTCATACCGAAACATCGGACCAGTGTAGAAAATCTTCTGTGGCAGAGCCTGCGTCAAGGAATTGGAGACCAGCGCACGGGCCACGCCTGCCGTCCCTTCCGGGCGGAGAGTCAAGCTCTCCCCGCCACGGTCCTCAAAGGTGTACATTTCCTTCGAGACAACGTCTGAACTTTCCCCCAAAGACCGGGCAAAGACATGCGTGTCCTCAAAAATAGGCGTTGCCCACTGGCTGAAGCCATAGCGATGGAAAATCGTCTTTCCCGTACCCGTGACCTTCTGATGGCGGCGCATATCCTCGCCCAAAAGGTCTTTCGTACCCCGTGGCGACTGGAAGCGTGCCATCAGTGCGCTGCCTTCTCGGCGGTTCCTGCCTCAATGGCTGCCACACGCGCTTCCACCAGCTCCACGATATGCTCAATCATATTCTCAGCAGGCATAGTGTGGTCCTGCTTACCGGCTGCATAAACCATGTGCCGACCAGAGCCACCACCTGTCACGCCAATATCGGTCATCAGTGCTTCACCCGGACCATTGACCACACAGCCAATGATGGAGAGCGTCAACGGTGTCTTGATATGCTGGAGGCGATCTTCCAGCGTCTGCACCGTATCCACCACATTGAATCCCTGACGGGCACAAGATGGGCAGGAAATGATCTTCACACCACGGTGCCGCAGGCCAAGAGACTTGAGGATATCCCAACCCACCAGCACCTCTTCCTCCGGAGGGGCAGAAAGAGAGACACGCATCGTATCACCCACGCCGGCCCAGAGGAGGTTACCAAGGCCAAGAGCGGACTTCACTGTCCCCGCCCGCTTGGAGCCTGCTTCTGTAATACCGATATGCAGCGGATGGTCACAGCAAGCGGCCAGCTGTTTATAGGCTTCCACCGCCATGAAAACATCGGAAGCCTTCACGCTGATTTTGAATTCATGAAAGTCATGATCCTCAAGAATCTTTGCGTGTTCCAGTGCGCTCTCCACAAGAGCTTCCGGCTTCGGCTCGCCATACTTCTCCAACAGGTGACGTTCCAGCGACCCGGCATTCACACCGATACGAATGGAACAGCCGTGGTCACGAGCAGCCTTGACGACCTCACGCACACGGTCAGCACTGCCGATATTGCCCGGATTGATACGCAGGCAAGCCGCACCGGCTGCCGCAGCCTCAATAGCCCGCTTATAGTGAAAGTGAATATCCGCCACGATCGGCGCATTAACTTCCTCTACGATAGTTTTCAGTGCCTTGGTGCTGCCTTCATCAGGACAGGATACACGGACGATATCAACGCCAGCCATTTCGGCCTTGCGGATCTGAGCAATCGTTCCTTCAATATCCGTTGTCAGCGTGTTGGTCATGGTCTGCACCGAAACAGGTGCATCGCCACCAACGGCAACATTACCAACATAGATCTTCCGTGATTTACGGCGTTCAATATGCTGATAGGGACGTAAACTGCTCATCAATAACCTCTCCGGGTCCTGACTGGACTGACCCATGATTAACGTGACCGCCTCCATGAACGGTCACAGAACTTTACTGGCTGCGTTTATCTGCCGCTTCCGGTGCTGCGGTCACTCCGGTGGCCAAAGAGCCATATCCGTAATGCCCCTGCTCCACAGATGCCGCATCGACCGTCACATTGCGAACAACCCTGCCACGCAGCCCTAGGGGAGCGCTTACAACATTCCCGGCCTGAAAAACAACACCCCCGGCATTACCACTGGTGATGCGATATGTTTCCCCAACATTTCCCTGCCAGCTCTCTCCCTTCTTCAGGACCCGAGCCAACAAAGATTTTCCGGAAGCATCAGTAATCTGCACCCAGCTATCTTCACGAGCCAAAAGCTCGACCCGATCACCTGCATCCTGATTCGAGGCCGCCTGTACCGGGGCAGGCTGCGAAACTGAAGGCTTAGGAACCTCTGGTACGGATTGCACAGCAGGAGCAGCTGCTCCAGCAGGAACATCAGCCGGATGGTCACTCACGCTATGAGAGACCTCATTTCCTGCGGCATCAACAGTAGAAGGCATCGCCGTAGCTGACGGAGAAACGACTTCCGGTGCTGGTGGCAGGTCAGGGGTATCTTTCAGACCATCATCAGGCTTAGCGGTTCCTTCCTGCGTTTCAACAGGGGCAGACGGTGTTCCTGTCTGTGCCGTTACAAGCTGATTGGCCGGAGCTTGGGGAGTAGCCTGCTGAGGGGCCGCTGGTGCGACCGCAGCGGGCGGAGGCTCGGCATTATCGGCCAGATGGGACGGCAAAACGGATGAAGCAAGCTGCCCGTGGGAGGAGAAATGATACCACCCCGCATAGCCCCCGGCGATCACAATCAACCCAATACCCAGCAACACCCAAAGCCCTGCTGAACGCCCTTCCTGCGGACCAGGAAGAGTCAGATGAACGGTCTGACGCTTTGGCGTAAGAGTGGACAACTCACGCTTAGCCTGCTGTATAAGCTCCTCGCTCTCTATCCCCAGGAGATGGGCGTAGCTCTTGATAAATCCAAGAGCATAAACACTGTCTGGCAGTTCGGAATAACGACCGCTCTCGATAGCCTGAAGCGTTGCAAGCCTTACCTTCAGATAGGCTTCAACGTCCTCCAACTTCCAGCCCAGCTCTTTACGCCGAGCCATCAAGCGGCCCCCAAGAGTGGCAGATGACTGACCGGCCATATCCTGCCTCGTTTTATCGTCCATCACGTCACCCCTCTTCCTTATCTGACCAGACCTTCAGTTCGAAGGCATTACTGCGCAGGCTCCGCATGAATACGCCGCTCACGCTTCTGAAGAGCTTCCACGGCCTGCTCCACCAGAGTATTGATAATATCCGCCACTGGCCGGATTTCCTTGACCATCCCGACAGACTGACCGGCCATCATGGAACCGTTCTCCACGTCGCCTTCAATAACAGCACGCCGTAGGGCTCCGGCCCAGAAATGTTCGATTTCCAGCTGGGCCGCTTCACGCTCGAGCTCTCCCTTCCGGAAACGCTCAATCACATCAGCCTGATGGGTCATGAAGTGACGCGTCGCAGCGTTGGAAAGGCCACGCACCGGGATGACCGGGAAACGCTCATCCAGCTGTACGGACATCACGGCATCACGAGCATTCCCCCGGCGGAAGGCCTCCTTGAAACGCTCATGAGCAATACTTTCCTTGGAAGCCGCAAAGACCGTTCCGAACTGCCCACCAGCAGCACCCTGCTCAAGATAGGACAGGACAGCATCACCACGACCAAGGCCACCCGCCACGAAAACGGGAACCTCCGTGATATTGGGAAGAATCTCCTGCGCCAGAACGTTCAGGGATACCGGCCCAACATGCCCACCAGCCTCGGAACCTTCGATAACCAGAGCCTCAATCCCCAGCTTCACAAGACGTTTGCCTAGAGCTAATGCAGGCGCAAACCCCATGACCCGTGCCCCACCATCACGCACCCGGCGGATAGTAGCACCAGTCGGTACGCCACCGGCCAGCACAACATGCGTCACCTTATGAGCAAGGCAGACATCCACGAGCGCATCCAACTTCGGGTGCATGGTGATGAGGTTGACGCCGAAGGGCTTATCCGTAAGTGCCTGAGTGGCGACAATCTCTTCCTCAAGACGTTCCGGCTCCATCGCCCCACAGGCAATCACACCAAAACCGCCCGCATTGGAAATAGCCGAAACCAGATTACGTTCGCTCACCCATGACATGGCACCGCCAAGAAGAGCGTAACGGCTACCCAGAAAATCACATCCCGGTTTCCAAAGCTGATCCAGCGTTTTACGTGCGTTCATTGCCTCACTCATGCCTGCGCTCCCTCGGACGCATCCAGCCCGTAAGCCGTATGTAGTGCCCGCATGGCCAGCTCCATATATTCTGCATCAATCAAAACAGAAATCTTAATCTCGCTCGTAGAAATCACCTGAAGGTTGATCCCTTTTTCCGCAAGTGTCCGGAACATGGTGGTCGCTACCCCTGTATTGGAGCGCATACCCACACCGACCACGCTTATCTTCGCAACATTCTTGGAGGTGTTCAGGTCCCCATAACCAATCTCGGGGCGCATTTCTTCCAAAATCTGGCAGGCCCGGTCTTCATCGCCCTTACTGACAGTAAAGGTCATGTTCGTGCTACGATCTGCACCGATGCTCTGGACAATCATGTCCACATTCAGTCCCGCAGCGGAGAGAGGCTCGAATATTCTTGCTGCAATGCCCGGCTCATCAGGCACCTGCCGGATGGTGATCTTCGCATCATCCATAGAATACGCAATACCGGTCACCAGCTTCTTTTCCACGCTTTCGTCCTCATCCACTACAATGGTTCCGCTGTTCTCATCCGTCTCCACGAAAGAGGATAGAACACGCACATGCACCTTTTCCCGCATGGCCAGCCCCACGCTGCGGGTCTGAAGAACCTTGGCACCGACAGAAGCCAGCTCCAGCATTTCTTCATAAGTAATCTGCTCAAGACGACGCGCCTGCTTCACAATGCGCGGGTCGGTCGTATAGATGCCATCTACATCCGTATAAATATCGCACTGGTCAGCTTTTATGGCAGCAGCCAATGCCACAGCCGACGTATCGGAACCACCCCGCCCCAATGTGGCGATGCGTCCCTTGGCATCTACGCCCTGAAAGCCTGCAATCACTGGCACGATGCCCTGATCCAGACAATGGCGCAGGGCCGTTCCATCCACATCCTCAATAGCAGCGCAGCCGTGCATCTCATCGGTCAACAAGGGAATCTGCCATCCCTGGAATGAACGAGCCGGCACACCTATTGCGCCCAGCGCAATGGCAAGCAGACCACTGGTCACCTGCTCACCTGAAGCCACGACCGCATCATATTCTGCCGGGTCTGCCTGTGCATTCAGCTCACGACAATAATCTACCATCTGGTTGGTCACGCCAGACATAGCGGAAACAACCACCGCTATGCGCTGCCCCTTGGCTCTTTCCTTCCGAACCTTCTCCGCCACAATGCGAATACGTTCAAGGTCCTTGACGGAGGTCCCGCCAAATTTCATCACGACCGTACGGGGGGCCGACCGACCTGAGAAAGCACCATCAGCAGATCGTGCTGCATCATCCGAACAGTCGTGCATAGACATCGGGCAGAAAGCTCCAAGAATAAGGCTATCATTACATAAATATCCGTTCCACATAGCTCTCCTGCCCTTTCACGTCTAGCCACAACATGGCAGAAAAGCACCATGAAAGCCGGGAGGAGCGTCAGAATGCCTGTTTCATCACCTTCACCATCCAGCGAGCCGCCAAAAGAAACATCATCTGTTATCGATGATGAAATCAATCAATTCAGTGCGCTTGCAAAAGACTGGTGGAATCCAAAGGGGCCCATGGCACCGCTCCATGCCATGAACCCCCTGCGAACCTCTTGGATTGTTCAACATCTTCCCCCTTCACTGTTTCAGCAGTCCGAGCTGCCAACCCTACTGGACATCGGCTGCGGGGCTGGGCTGGCAAGTGAGCGTTTTGCGTCTCTGGGGTTTGATACTCTCGGTGTTGATGCCAGCGAAGATGGCATACAGGCCGCTAAAGCACACAAGACCCTGCATCCTCTCCCGCCTCAGGCGGCCCCATTACGTTATCTATGCGGCAATGCGGAAACCCTTCTTGATGAGGGCCGGCAATTTGATGTGGTCTCGGCACTAGAGGTCATCGAGCATGTAAGAGACCCGCAGGTCTTTCTTTCCCTACTGGCGGGCCTGACCAAACAAGGCGGCTATGTTGCCGTCTCCACCATGGACCGCAGCCTGCGTTCTTTCCTGATGGCCAAGCTGGGAGCAGAATATGTGCTGCGCCTCCTCCCCGTTGGCACCCATGACTGGAAAAAATTCATCCGCCCGGAAGAGCTGGACAGCATGGCCCGACAAGCGGGCCTCCGGCTGCTGGACCTAAAAGGCCTCTCCTATCGCCCGCCACACTGGCGGGAGAGCCACGATACCAGCATCAATTACATCGCCCTCTTCCGGAAAGACTGACCAAAAAGAAAGGCACCACAAACGGGTGCCTTTCTTCATTCTCATCAACCTCTGGGACTGATACGGATCAGGAATCAGCCACCATGAAAGCAAAGGTCGTCGGGCTACCAACAGCCGTAAAGTGGTTGGTAAAGACCGGCTTGCCTGTCTCACGATCCACACGGAATGCCGTGACAGAGTCAGAACGCTGGTTAGCACAGAACAGGAAGGTCCCGCTCGGATCGAACATCATGGCACGACCATAGTCGGCATGCATCCAGACCTCATCTTCCAATGTCAGCGTGCCATCCATACCGACAGAGAAGACGGCCAGAGAGTCACCCAGACGGTTGGAAACATACACAAACCGCCCACTCTCAGCGAGTAGGATTTCAGCGGCCAATGTAGAGCCACGGAAATGGGATGTCACAGTGCTGACAGACTGAATCTGTGTGATGGCACCTGTCTGCGGATCGAACTTAGACACCACAACCTTGGAGTTCTGCTCACAAAGATTGTACAGCACACGGCCTGAATGATCGAACACGAAGTGACGCGGTGCAGAACCCGGCTCCATGTCATAGAACGGCGTCTTGGCCGGAATGAGCTTACCTGTTGCCAGATCAAGCGTCCAAACATAAACGCGATCCAAACCGGCATCATCCACCAGCACGAACTTGCCACTCGGATCGGTCGCAACCATGTGCGGATGGGCACCAGAATGGTCGGAAATAGCGAAGTTACCTTCAGGATTATCGGCGGCACGCTCCGGCTGTTTCGGTCCGCTATTATGGACCACATCCGTTGCCTTACCCAGAGAACCATCCGCATGAATAGGCAGAACAGCCACACTGCCGCCCACATAGTTAGCGACCAGCAGGTACTTACCAGATGGGTGGACACTAAGGTGAGCCGGCACAGCCCCACCAGAACTGACCGTGTTAATCTTGGCCAGTGTTCCGTTGCGTGTATCAACGGAGAACGCTGTCACAGAGCCACTGCCAGTCTTATCAAAGTCATCAATTTCGCTAAGGGCGTAAAGGAACTTCCGGTTACGGCTCAGCGTAATGAATGAAGGGCTGGGAATGTCCATGAACGTGGTGACCGGTGTCAGAAACCCAGTGTCACGATCCATCTCAAAGACGGAAATCCCCTTGCCATTGCCTGCTCCACCCGGAGGAGCATGCTGCGTATAGCCACCAACAAAGCACAGAATACGGGGCAGCGGTCCTTTCTGGGCCTGAGCTGCTCGCAGAGGCGACAGGGCCGTAGCAGCCCCCAATCCGGCAAGTCCCAGAGCAAACTGACGCCGGGAAAGATTCTGCGACATAGTGTAGTTATCCTCCTTCAACCTCACCCTTACGGGAAGAACGGAATGACGCTACCAAAAAACACCGTCCTCCATAAGAGTTATTCGCAGTCTGGAAGCAAAATGACATAGATGCCAATCACTTTATCTTCATGCGACACTGCGTACCGATGACCGGATTTGCGATACGGCTCCATGTCTGTGTCTCTCCAAATAGGCTAAGACCAACATACCCACGCAGCTTCAGAGTATCTCCCTTCCCGGACCACATAATGGCCTGATAAGTGCGGCCAGTCCTTGGGTCCAGAATCGTTCCATGCCACTGCCCGTTCTTATGACGTTTCATGTCACTGATGATTTCAAGCCCACATTCCGAACGACCCCAGATGTCCTTCTCTGGTTCGGCGTCCGTATAGTCCATACCGACCAACCAGCCACAAAGACGGTCCGCATCCGATGGACAGGGAGCAATACTGAAAATCCCGTCCTTCTCTTCCACCAACCACGTCCCTTCCAGACCAGATGATGCCCGGGCCTGCCCCTGAGAAGCCGCCATGACACCACCGGCAAGGATAAGGAAGGGAATGGAGAGCGTCTTAATGGCGGCCAAGAAGCGCATCAAGCTGTCCGTCCTGCTCCAGCTGCACAAGCTCACTGCACCCTCCTATGGATTTCCCATCAATGAAAATCTGAGGTACCGTTGTTCCCCCACCTGAACGCTCCCGTGCCGTTTCCCGCTCTGCAGAGCCACGAGGGGCATGGATTTCCTCAAAAGGGACATTCTTGGCCTGAAGCAGGCTGATAGCCCGAACACAATACGGGCAACCCGGCTGCGTGTAGATTTCAACTTTCGACATAATAACAGTCCTTTCTAATCCAAAAGGCCGGATGTCACGTCAATGTCACCCGAGCTGCTACAAGAATATCTACCGAAATGCATTCATGCTCAAGTAATGCTTTTGCACAAGCTTCTGCCGTGGCTCCGGTTGTCAGAATATCATCAACCACCACAACCGAACGACCACGCAGTAAATCCCGGTAACGAGGCCTCACCGTAATGGCACCAGCCATCTGTTGATAGCGTCCATGACGCGAACGCCCCGCAAGAGCCGCTGTCCTGAACTGACGATGCAAGGCATCGGGGTAACAAGTCAGCCCCCTTCTACGAGCAAGATGATTGGCTATCAGTGCCGCCTGATTATAGCCTCTCTGCCATAGCCGCCCACGATGCACAGGGACAGGTATCAATACTCTCCCATCAGATACCAGCAGATCATCACCTGCCTGAGACATGAAAGAGGCTAAAGCAGCGGCACGTTCGGTCCGCCCTCCATATTTCAGCCCCATAAGAAGGGTGCGTGCCTGCCTTTCATACAAAAACGCCGCCCGCCCTCTATGCCATGCTGGCGGGCGGATTTCACATTCTGCACAGAGTGCCCCCCGTTCGGCCATTTCTTCCTGCGTGATGGGAATAGCGCAGGCATCACAAAAGGGGGCGTGAATAAAACGGAGTCCTGCAAAACAGTCCCCACACAGAACGCCACCGCTGGCAGCTATTTCTGTCCCACACGAAACACAACTGGGCGGAACGAGCCAATCCAGCACATTCCGCCCCAGCTGTTTACCTTTGTTGAGCCAGTCCATATTTCAGAACACCACTCCTCCCTAACTGGAGGCACAGCCCCCAGCCCTGAACGAAGGTGGCTCAACCATATCGCTATTAGTGCCCAGCGGCCGCAGCCTCAAAGTCAGGTGCCTGGAGCCCTGAAGCCTCCAGCTGACTGACGAAAGCCTTTTTCAGGCGAGCCAGCCCCTCGTGAGACTGAGCCTCAATACGCCCGACAAGAACCGCCTGCGTATTGGAGGCACGAAGCAGCCACCAGCCATCAGGCGTGTTCACACGCACACCGTCAACAGAGGAGACATCAGCCCCCTCTTTCTTCAGCCGTTCTGCCACTTCCTTAATGACATCGAACTTGCGTGTATCCTCGCAGGGGAAACGCAGCTCTGGCGTATTGACCATCTGCGGCAGGGCCTCACGCATATCTGCCAGCGTACCGGGCAGACGGGCTACGATGCCCAGAATCCGGATTGCCCCATACAGAGCATCATCAAAGCCGTACCATTTATCAGCAAAGAAGATATGCCCGGACATCTCACCTGCTAGAGGAGAAGATGTCTCTGCCATCTTGCTCTTGATAAGAGAGTGGCCAGTCCGCCACATCAGCGGCTCACCACCAGCTTTACCGACCTCATCAAACAGAACCTGACTGGCTTTGACATCCGCAATGATGGTGGCACCCGGATGGCTCTTCAGCACATCACGGGCCAGCAGGACCAGAATCTGATCCCCCCAGAGAATCTCACCTTTACCATCCACGATGCCGACACGGTCCGCATCACCATCAAAGGCCACGCCGACATCCGCTTTCTTCTCCCGAACCGTTTTAATCAGATCCTGAAGATTGCCCTCAACAGTCGGGTCCGGATGATGATTCGGGAAGGTTCCATCAATCTCGGGATACAGCACCGTATGCTCGCCGGGCAACTTCTTGACCAGACGTGTCAACACCTCACCCGCAGCAGAGTTGCCATTATCCCATACGACCTTGAGTGCTTTTTTGCCGTCATAGTCCTGAAGCAGACGCTCAATGTAAGCCTCGGAAGGATCGATCGTCTCGACTTTTCCTTCTGCCTTGGGAACAACATCACCTGCGGCTGCCAGACGGCCAACCTCACGAATCTGCTCACCAAAGAACGGCTTACCTTTCAGCATCATCTTGAAGCCGTTATGGTCGGGCGGATTGTGGCTGCCTGTGACCATGATGGCACCATCGGACTTCCCTGTAACAGCCGCATAGTACAGCATAGGTGTCGGCCCACGCCCGACACGGCGGACTGTCACGCCGGAATCAACGGCCCCCTGAACGAGGGCTTTTTCCAGCTCCGGCGAAGAGAGGCGACCATCGTACCCGACTGTCACCACGCTTCCCCCGTCACGGCGGATCATGCTCGCAAAAACACGCCCCAGCGCATAAGCATCCTCAGGGTGAAGGGTTTTGCCGACAATGCCACGGATGTCATATTCACGCAGGCTTGTCGGTTCGAAATGATGCTTGAATCCTGTCATGATGTCATATCCTCTCAGACATATTTCTTCAGGAAAGCACGCACGTCATCTTCCAGGTCTTCACGCTGAAGTGCCAGAGCAACCTGTGCCTCAAGGAAGCCCAGCTTGCTGCCGCAGTCGAAACGTGTGCCCTCGTAGCGCAGGCCATGGAACGGTACCTTGCCAATCATTTCGGCCATGGCATCCGTCAGCTGGACCTCACCACCGACGCCAGTTTTCAGAGCAGATAGGGGCTTGAGGACATCGGCTGTCAGAACATACCGGCCAATAATAGCGAGGTTGGAAGGAGCATCCGCTGGAGCGGGCTTCTCAACAAGCCCCTTGACCTCTACCTTGCGCCCATCATCCTCACCAATCTTCAGAATACCGTAACGGTCTGTCCATTCATTGGGAACCTCGTCCACAGCAACGACATTCCCCCCTGTCTGATGATAAACATCAGCCAGCTGAGCCACACAGCTGCGACCGCCCTGAACAATGTCATCTGGCAAAAGAATGGCGAACGGATCATTCCCAATGAAGTTGCGGGCACACCAGATGGCGTGGCCAAGGCCCAGAGGATTCTGCTGACGCACAGCCACCAGCGAACCAGCCTCCACACTGCTGCTTTCCAGTGCTTTGATGGCAGATGTCTTCTTCCGCTCTTTCAGCGTGCTTTCAAGCTCATAGGCAATATCGAAATAATCAATCAGATTGTCCTTGCCACGAGCCGTAACCAGACAGAACTCCTCAATGCCAGCAGCGCGCGCCTCATCAATGGCGTACTGAATCAGGGGCTTGTCCACAACGGGCAGCATTTCCTTCGGCATCGCCTTTGTTGCCGGGAGGAACCGTGTCCCCAAGCCTGCGACCGGCAAAACAGCTTTTTTCAATGGCTTGATCATCTGAGCTCTCTCTTCAATTCACGATATACCAACGCACTAGGCTTCCTCTTAGGGAAAGCGGGCTACGAGGTAAGATGTAACCCAAAGCACATCTTCGATACAGAGGCTATTCCGATGCCAACAAGCAGTTTTTTATGAAAATGACGTAACACGGTCTTAAACCACGCTACTCAACCATCTCTCTACAGTCTAAGGAGAGTATGGTGCGGCCGAGAAGACTCGAACTTCCACGGGGTTTCCCCCACAAGCACCTCAAGCTTGCGCGTCTACCATTCCGCCACGGCCGCTCCGTGACAAGCAGTCCCTTTTCCTCATCTGAGGCGTGACCGCTTCGGTGAAATGGCCTATAGCCCATCAAAACAGAGAGGGCAATGGCCATGACACAGTTTTATAAAGAAATTATTTGGCAGGTGGATAAAAAACTCTGCCCCTACCCGAAGGCCCTCACCTTCATGCGGCAACAGGTCGAGGCCATCCACCATCAGCAGGCTCCTCAACGTATCTGGCTGACAGAACACCCCCCCCTCTATACTGCCGGCACCTCGGCCAAAGCTGAAGATCTCATCAATCCTCACAACTATCCGACCTTTGAAGCCGGACGGGGCGGCCAATGGACCTATCACGGCCCGGGTCAGCGTCTCGCCTATGTCATGCTGGATCTAACACGCCAACACGGCCCTCTCCCCCCTCGGGACATCAGGGCATTCGTCCAGATTCTGGAACGCTGGCTCATCATGAGCCTTCAGGACATGAATATTGAAGCCTTCACACGGGAAGGGCGGATTGGCGTCTGGTGCTTTGATGCTCAAAGCGGACTGGAAGCCAAAATCGCCGCTTTAGGAATCCGTGTCACACGCTGGGTCAGCTGGCACGGCATCTCACTAAACGTCTCACCATCGCTCAGCGATTTTGAAGGAATCATTCCCTGCGGCATCCGTGATTATGGCGTGACCAGCCTGCAACGCTTCAATCCGTCCCTACGCATGGAAGACGCCGATGCTGCCCTGCTGAAAAACTGGACAGCTCTATTCGGCCCAGTAGTCCATCCTGCCGCTATTCCGGCAGAATAAAACTGCTTTCAGAAACAGGCTGATTCTCCTGCACATCAAACAGGGAAAGACCAAAATGGTGATGACGGGCATCAACACCCTGTATGCCCACAAGCGTCAATTTGCCATGCACGTCGGCAAACTGGAGGGTCAGCAAGCCTTGAGACGGGTTGCTGGCCTCCGCAACGGAAATCTGAAGCGATTCAGCACCACGGGAGACGTTTGTAACCTGAACCTCTCCATCAAAGCTGACCGGATGACGGAGTAGCAGCCCCAGCGGATTTCTCTTGAGGGACAGATGTGTCACGGCACCATTATCGGCGTTGCGCAGAACAAAATGACCATCACGGGCCACGGCTCGCAGGGCATGAGGCACTTCATACACCATCTCAAACCGCCCCGGCGCATAGGTGAAATGTCCATCACCCTGCTGCTGGGCTGGGCCAGCCTGCACAAATGAGGCCTGCAACGAGGTCAGCCCGTTGAGATAATTTTCCACCCGATGGATGTCATGCTGGTCATTCGTAACAAGGTGATCGTAACCAGATGTGGCGCATCCTGTCAGACCAAGAGCCACCAGCGGGCCAGCCACCACGCCAGCCCAGAGCATCAGGCTACCCGTAATCATACGCCTCTTCATGGTTGATTCTCCCCTTTCAGAGACAAAGAGAGGGCATGAAGTCCTGTTCTGAATTCCTCAGCCAAGAGGTCATGCACAAGCCTGTGCCGGGCCAGCGTCTTCATCCCGTCAAACCGGCTGCTGACGATATGCAGGTGATAATGAGTCTCTCCTACCTGCTCTGGCCCCCGGCTCTGCTGAGCTTGGGTCCGCATGGCAGCATGATGACGGTGGCGGGCACTATCATCCCGAATTTCCAGCACGGAGGGATGTAAGGCCTCCTCCAGCACCGCCTTCATGCGGTCGCCTCTTTTCATTGGTTCTCTTCCACGCTTGTTCACGGAGTTACAGGCTCTGTCTGTCATGTTCATAACAGGAATCTTTCTCCTCTGAGAGAAAGGATGCTTGCATCCATGCCAGACCTCCCCCCATATCGTCCATTATGCAATGCAAACCATCCAGACATAAAGCTTTTGCACCGGACCCAGACGCCCCTCAGCAATGCTGTGACCACCCGGGTTGCGACAAGCCAGCAGGCTACCGTGCCCCCCGTGGGCGGGATAATCTGCGTAGCTATTACTGGTTCTGCTTGGAACATGTCCGCCAGTACAACGCCAACTGGGATTATTACCGTGGCATGACGCCAGGCCAGATTGAACGCCACCTACGGGCTGATACGTCATGGCAACGCCCTTCATGGAAGATGGGCACACCGGGACACGATTCCGCACGGGCTTCTTTTACACTGGATGACCTGCATGACCCGCTGGATATTCTGAGGGGACATAAAGCACGCCCTTCTCGGGGGACCGAAACGAGACAACATGCCCCCGCCACCCTACGTGAACCGCTGGCACAGCTTGATCTCGAATGGCCAACCACATTGGAGATTGTCAAAACCCGCTACCGTGTCCTCGCCCGCCGTTACCATCCAGACGCCAATCAGGATGACCCCCGGGCTGAAGAACGGTTCAAGGTCATCGGTACGGCCTATGCGACATTGCGGGAACACTTCACCCACAACGTAGAGCAGGAGACCGCCCATGCTGGATAGCTGCCCTGCCCTTGCCGTCTCTTTTCATGACCGGGTGATTATGTAATCGTACCTGCCCGGTCCTTAATAGGACAGACAGTTTTCTGAACGTCCATACCATCTCACTAATGACAGGAATCATGTCATGGCTCTTCCTTCCGCACAGTCCCTCTCCGAGACACTCCCCCAGACACCCGACAGTCTGAAATCCGCCCGGGAGCTGTTCGGGCTTGATTTGGACCTTGAAGTGCCTGTCTGGTCGCAGAAGACCGATCATGTCCCTGACATCGACCCAGCCTACCAGTTTGACCGGGATACGACTCGTGCCATCCTCGCCGGGTTCATGTATAATCGCCGTGTGCTGGTGCAGGGCTTTCATGGTACCGGGAAATCCTCCCATATCGACCAGATCGCCGCACGACTGAACTGGCCGTGCGTCCGCATCAATCTGGATAGCCACATCTCCCGTATCGACCTCATCGGTAAGGATGCCATCACGCTGGAAGACGGCAAGCAAGTCACGGAGTTCCGTGAAGGGCTGCTGCCGTGGTGTCTTCAGAACCCATGCAGCCTGATTTTTGATGAATATGACGCCGGACGCCCTGATGTCATGTTCGTCATCCAGCGTGTGCTGGAAACCGATGGCGCACTGACTCTTCTGGACCAAAACCGTGTCATCCAGCCGCATCCGTCTTTCCGCCTCTTCGCTACGGCCAATACGGTCGGGCTGGGCGATACGACCGGGCTATATCATGGCACACAGCAGATCAATCAGGGCCAGATGGACCGCTGGAACATCGTCACTTCCCTGAACTATCTGCCCAAGGAGCAAGAAATCCGCATCATCAAGGCCAAGATGGGCGATGCTCTGGATGATACGCTCATCGGCCAGATGGTGGAGCTGGCAGACCTGAGCCGTGCGGGCTTCATGAATGGGGACATCTCTACCGTCATCTCTCCCCGGACAGTTCTCTCATGGGCCGAAAATATCAGCATCTTCAAGGATGTGCCTTTTGCCTTCCGTCTGAGCTTCCTCAATAAATGCGATGAAGCCGAACGCAGCATCGTGGCTGAATATTATCAGCGTTGCTTCAACGCTTCGCCGCTGGGTTGAACCTCATGTCCGATCCGCACGAACTCTTCCGCAAGGCGATATTTGCTACGCAGCGCGCCCTGAGTGGTCATCAGGATGTCCCTATGACGCCCGCTCTGGCCTCTCTGGAGCGTGCGGCTCTCACTCCTGAAGATAAGACCTATATCCGAGGGGCCACTGATGCCGTGGCCCTGCGCCAACGCCATCACGACCCTGAGAAACGCATCACCATTCCTGATGCCCAGACCCAGACCATCACAGACGGCATGGAGCAGGCCCGCTGTGAGGTCTATGGTGCCCGCCATATGGCCGGTGTGCAGGCCAATCTGGAAGATTATCTAGGGCGGCGGCTCCATGCCCTCAATAGTGCGAAAATGATTGAGCGGGACGACATGCCCGTTCCCCTCGCACTGGAACTTCTGACACGAGAAACTCTCTCTGGTCGGAAGCTACCAGAAAGCATGACCGGCCCCGCACTAGAGCAGTGGCGTCAGTCCCTCAGCCCAAAGGCTCGTGAGGCTCTGGCCAGACTGGCTGACGTGCAGAATGACCAGACGCTTTTCAATCAGGCATCCCAGCATTTTGTGAAGGTCTTCACCACAAAAGAGACCGGAGATGTGGAGGACGAGCCAGAGCCTTCAAAGTCCCATGGGCAGAGTCAGGAAGAAAACACGGAAGGTGAATCGTCCGCTCCAGACCCGCAGGGACAGGAAGAAGAAGACAGCACAGCGGACGAAGCTCAAGCAGCCCTGAGTGATGATTCGGACGATTCCGCCAGTCCGGATGGTTCATCCTCTGATGAAATGGAAGCAATCCTGACAGAAGGCGAGACCGGCTACGAGCAGCCCGCCGGCCCCTCTGCCCAGCCTGAAGAGGAAAGGGAATGTCCTGTCAAAGGTCTGGGGGGCTATCGGGCCTACACGCAGGAATTTGACGAAGAGGTCCATGCTCATGACCTCTGCGACCCTACCGAACTGGACCTGCTACGGGAAAAGCTGGATGAGCAGCTCCAGCAGACGCAGGGCTTTGTTTCCCGTCTGGCCCATCGCCTGCAACGCAAACTTCTGGCCCAGCAGCAGCGACGTTGGCATTTTGATCAGGAAGACGGAATTCTTGATGCCGCCCGCCTGCCCCGTATCATCAGCAATCCCTCCCTGCCCCTCTCCTACAAGCAGGAAGGCGATGCCAATTTCCGTGATACGACCGTAACATTGCTGATCGACAATTCAGGCTCTATGCGGGGCCGTCCTATCACGACAGCTGCCATCTGCGGGGATATTCTAGCCCGCACGTTGGAACGCTGCGGCATCAAGGTCGAGGTTCTGGGGTTCACAACACGGGCGTGGAAAGGTGGCCAGAGCCGGGTAAAATGGAGCGAAGATGGCCGCCCGAAAGAACCGGGCCGGCTGAATGACCTCCGCCATATCATTTACAAATCGGCAGATACGCCATGGCGGCGTGCCCGGCGCAATATCGGCCTCATGCTGCGTGAAGGGCTACTGAAAGAGAACATTGATGGTGAAGCCCTTCTCTGGGCATGGAAACGCCTGAAACACCGCCCGGAACATCGCCGTATTCTCATGGTGATTTCCGATGGGGCACCGGTAGATGACAGCACCTCCTCCGCCAATGGGCCGGAATATCTGGACCTCCACTTGCACCGTGTCATCCATCAATTGGAAAATGACCAGTCTGGAGAGCTTCTGGCCATCGGTATCGGACACGATGTCACACGCTATTACGCCAACAGCGTGACCATCAGCTCCGCCGAAGACCTCGGAGACACCATGGTGGCTCAGCTTACCGCCTTATTTGCGCCACCTACTACCCGAAAAGGACGGAGGGGATAATTTTCCCCTCCCCCATTGCCAGAACGTTCAGACTCCGTCACTCTCCGAGGCATCATGCTACATCGTCCTGTCCGTTTTCTCCGTATGTTGGCCAGTACGGCTGGCCTCTTCCTTCTGGCACTGAACAGCCCCGCTCTTCTGCGCCCCGCCTCAGCCGACACATTGCCGCATCTTTCGGCAGAGTGCTTTACCTACTCTCCCGGGCAGGTCATCAAGACTGGTCATGGCGTTACCATCAAAGGGATGAAGGCCGAACTGACAGGCACGCAGCACCGCATCTCGGTGGCCTCAACCACAGCGGTTGATCACAAGCAGAAAATGGATGCGGCTGCCCTGACACGCCTCAATGCCGCCGTCGCCTATGCCGCTCTAACGGCCTACCACCGGGGCATGACAGATGTCTGCTCTTCCCAGCCTCTGCCAGAAGTAGAGGAAGTAAAAAATACCCTGCCAGAACTGCACTGGACCGGCATCACCATGATTCGGCCAGACCGTATCTCCACGGCCAGCTCGGCGCATGTCAATGTTCTCAGCACGACACCGACCATTCATGTGGTGTTCGATGCGGCAGGTCTTCACTCAGCTGATGCAATTTTGCTGCCTCCCGCCCTCTCTGGCGATGTCAGCTTCGTTCCCGCATCCAAACCACCCTACCATCTGACCATTAACAATCTTCAGACCGCCATCAATGGCAGTGATGTGAAAGGGTCAGGGACCGTTGTTGCTGGCGAGGGTACCAAGAACCTCCAAGCCAATCTCCATCTCTCCATTGGTCGGATTGGCAAGATGATTTCTCAGGTCAATCAGGTCGCACCAGCCAAGATTAAAGCGGCCCTACTCATTGCCCGTTTCATGAGTACGAGTGAACCCAACAATCATGTAGGCTGGCACATCATCGTGAATAACGGCACTATCAAAGTTAATAATATTGATATCCCAGTTCCATTCTGATGTGAAAACGTCCCGCTTCTCCAGCGGGACGTTTCTTTTTCAGACCTGTTCCAACTTTTTGATTCCCTCCAGCGTGTGCATCTGCTCAGCCAGACGGGGCGTGACACGGTAGAAGCCCGGCAACCTGATCTCGATAGCCTGTGTCTCCTCAAGTGTCGGCAGCAGCACAACACGCCCCCGCCCGCCTTTTACGTCATTCAGCATGTCATGAAGGGGGGGCAAAGCGACCTCATCATCAATCCAGATGCGTAACTCCCCTTGCTCATTGGCGGCAGCTGTTTCCAAATCCTGCACGCTATTGGCCGTAATGCGCAAAGCATCGCCATCCAGCTTCAGCTCCGCCTGCACAAGAACAGCCTGCCCCGCCACAAGCAGGTCCCGGCAATTCTGCAATGTTTCCGAAAATAGCGTGACTTCACAGCCGCCGGTAGCATCCGTCAGCGTGACCCATGCCATCTTCTTCCCTGTTTTGGTGGGGCGTTCCTTCTTGTCCACCACGCAGCCGGCAATGGAAACACGCATTGTGCCTTCATGCGCTTTACCTTCCAGTTGGAGGGCTGGGGTAATCCCCAAACGGCGCAACACCTGCTTATAGGCATCCAGCGGATGGGCACTCATATGGAAGCCAATCACCCCGGCCTCATGAGACAGCCGTTCAAAATCTGGCCACGGACGGACCTTCTTCAGTCGCAGAACCTCCCGCAGGGCACTATCCACCCCACCACCGAACAACCCTGCCTGCCCGACCTCTTTTTCCTGCGCCCGGGACTGCGCCCGACGCAGAATGATTTCCGCACTGGCAAAAACCGTGTGACGGTCCGCTTCCAGACCATCAAAGGCCCCTGCCTTGGCCAGACTCTCCATCTGTATCTTGTTGATGTGCCGGGAATCGCACCTTTCTGCAAAATCAGTCAGGTCACAGAACGGTTTTTCTCCCCGGTCCCGCACCAGACCTTCCATCGCCACGAACCCAACACGCTTGACGGCTGCCAAAGCGTAGCGGATGCCCAACGTCCCATCCTCCATTTTTTCAATGGAGAAATCGGCCTGAGATTTATTGATATCCACCGGTAAGACAGGAATCCCCATCCGTCTGGCTTCCTGACAGAGAGCCGCCAGTTTTTCCGTCTTTTCCCGTGCCAGAGACATACAGCCTGCAAGGAAGGCCACCGGATGGTTCGCCTTCATCCAGGCTGTCTGATAGGAGACAAACGCATAGGCCGCCGCATGGGATTTGTTGAACCCGTAATTGGCAAATTTGGCCATGAGGTCGAAGACCTCTTCGGCCTTCTCCGCCGTAATGCCCCGCTTCGTGGCTCCCTCACAGAAGATGGCCCGCTGCTTTTCCATCTCCGAGGCAATCTTCTTGCCCATGGCACGCCGCAGCAGGTCAGCACCACCAAGGCTGTAACCGGCCATCTTCTGGGCAATCTGCATCACCTGTTCCTGATAGACCATGATGCCGTAGGTCTCTTCCAGAATCGGGCGGATTTCCTCGTGGGGTGGTTCCCACGGTGCCCCATGCTTGCGACGGCAATATTCCGGAATGTTTTCCATCGGACCGGGGCGATAAAGCGACACACCGGCGATCAGGTCTTCCAGACGGCTGGCGGCCATCTGCTTGAGCATGTCCCGCATGCCCGCCCCTTCGAACTGGAACACGCCCGCCGTGTCGCCACGGGCCATCATCTCGAAAGTTTTCTTATCATCCAGCGGAATATGGGAGAGGTCCACCTCCACCCCCAGCTCCCGCAGGAAATCGACCCCCCGCTTGAGAATGGTCAGAGTCGTCAGTCCCAGAAAGTCGAACTTGACCAGCCCCGCCTGCTCCACAAACTTCATGTTGTACTGGGTGACCAGCATCTCACTTCGAGGATCGCGGTAGAGCGGCACAAGCTCCACGAGGTCACGGTCACCAATCACCACACCCGCCGCATGAGTCGAGGCGTGACGATACAACCCTTCCAGCTGGAGGGCGATTTCCAGAAGACGGCGGATCATCTCATCCGTATCCCGCATCTCCTGAAGGCGGGGTTCTTCCTCAATGGCCTGCGCCAGTGGTGTCGGCTTGGCGGGATTATTCGGGATCAGCTCTGCAACACGATTGACCATGCCATAAGGCAGACCCAGCACACGCCCCACATCCCGCACTGCCGCCTTGGCCTGGAGCTTCCCAAAGGTAATGATCTGCGCCACACGCTCGTGACCGTACTCATTCCGCACATAGCGGATGACCTCATCCCGCCGGTCCTGACAGAAATCGATATCAAAGTCCGGCATGGACACACGTTCCGGATTCAGGAACCGCTCGAAAAGCAGCCCGAACGGAATGGGGTCAATATCCGTGATGGTCAGCGCATAGGCCACCAGCGACCCGGCCCCGGACCCACGCCCCGGCCCGACCGGAATGTCATGCGCCTTGGCCCACTGAATGAAGTCCGCCACGATAAGGAAGTAACCGGGGAAGCCCATACCGGCGATGATGTCCAGCTCGGTCTCAAGCCGTTCCGCATACTCCGCACGATGGGATTCACCGTCCTTCATAACGGCCAGACGTTTCTCCAGCCCTTCCCGTGCCATCGCCCGCAGGGTTTCTTCTTCCGTGCTGCCTTCACGGACCTTCGGACAGACCGGCAGAAGTGGCTTGCGGGTATTCACCGCCACGGCACAGTGACGGGCAATCACCAGCGTATTGTCGCAGGCTTCCGGCAGATCGTGGAACAGCTCCCGCATGGCCTCCGGCGTCTTGAACCACGCCTGACGGGAAACACGCCAACGATCTTCTTCCGCCATGGTACGGCCCTGCGCAATGCAGAGCAACGCATCATGTGCCTCATGCAGTTCCGGCTTGGGAAAGAAACATTCATTAGTCGCCACAAGCGGCAGGTCCAGCTCATCTGCCAGAGCGATCAGCTGCGGCTCGGTGATCTCTTCTCCAGCTTCATCCAGCCGATTGATCTCAACCGCTACATAGCCCCCGAACGCTTCCTTGAAGCGTTGGAGCATTTCTTTTGCTGCGGCTGTCTGTTCACCCAGCAATAACTTGTTGATCGGCCCCCTATTGCCACCTGTCAGCAGGAACAGCCCCCCGGCCCGGCTGCACAGCACATCCAGCGGCATGGACGGGTCCGCCGAATCCCCATTCAGAAAGCCCTGCGTGGAAAGATACTGAAGATTCTCCAGCCCCTCTTCCGTCCGGGCCAGAACGACCAGCGGCTCCGCCGGAACACCAGGCCTGCCCGAAGCTGATGGCAGTGCCAGCTGACACCCGATGATGGGCTGCACGCCAGCCTTACGGCAGCTCTGGGAAAATTCCAGCCCACCGAACATGTTGCCGCTATCCGTCAGAGCCACGGCAGGCATGGCATTCTTTTTCGCCAGCTCTACAAGCTCGGAAACACGAATGGCCCCCTGACTGAGGGAATAGGCAGAATGATTACGGAGATGGACAAAGCTGGCATAGGACATGGCTCATAGTTACCATGCCCTCACGCCACTGCGGAATAGAAAACGCCCCTATCCCTGAAAAGGAACGATGCGCCCTTCATCTAACGTAACAGTACGGTCCATCGCTGCGGCGAGAGCCTCATTATGGGTAGCGATCAAAGCCGCCACGCCTTCTTCCCTCACGACACGCATCAGCTCAGCGAAAACGAGATCGGCCGTCTTCGTATCCAGATTACCTGTTGGTTCATCAGCCAGAAGCAGGCTGGGCCGGTTCGCCAGTGCACGGGCAATGGCCGTCCGCTGCTGCTCCCCGCCAGACATGCGCCCCGGCAGAGCCTCCAGCCGATGGGACAGCCCAAAACGGACCAGCAGGTCTTCCGCCCGCTTCCGGGCCTCGACCGGTTTCACGCCTGCTGCCAGCTGGGGAAGCATGACATTCTCCACAGCCGTGAATTCCCGCAGCAGGTGATGGAACTGATACACGAAACCGATCTCATCCCGCCGCAGAGCTGTCCGGCCCGCCTCGCCCATTTTGGAAGTCGCCTGCCCCCTGATGAAGACCTCACCACTGTCAGGCCGCTCCAGAAGACCGGCAAGATGCAGCAGGGTGGACTTGCCCGTACCGCTCGGTGCAACCAGAGCCACCAGCTCGCCGCTCGCCAAGGTAAAATCAGCCCCACGCAGAATGTGCAGCTTTTCATCACCGGAATGAAAGGACCGCCCCAGTGCCTCAAGTAACAGGACCGTGTTCTGTTCTTTTTCACTCATGCCGCAAAGCCTCCACCGGGTCCGTCTTTGCTGCACGCCATGAAGGATACAGTGTCGCCAGCAAAGACAGGGCCAGCGACAGCACTGCGACTTCCACGACCTGCGACCAGACCAGACGGGCCGGAAGGCGAGCCAGGAAATAGACTTCCGGATTGAACAGGTCTGTCCCCGTCAGGGATTCCAGAACATGACGGATGCGTTCGATATTCAGGGCAAAGCAGATACCCAGCCCTGTTCCCACGACCGTTCCCACAACACCAACGGACGCCCCGCACATGAGGAAAATACGCATCACGCTACCCCGACTGGCCCCAAAAGTCCGCAACACGGCAATATCCCGTGTCTTGTCCTTCACCATCATGATGAGCGAGGAAATCACGTTGAAGGCCGCCACGAGAATGATGAGCGTGAGGATGAGGAACATCACGTTCTGCTCCACCGTCACGGCATCCAGAAAACCATTGGCACTCTGCGTCCAGTCCAGCACCTGAAGGCGGGGATCATTCAGGGCTTCCGTAATCTGGCGGCTGACGGGTCTGACATTCAGCGGGTCGGACGTGCTTACCTGCATCAGGGACACGCCATCCCCCATCATCAGGAATTTCTGGGACGCTGCCAGCGGCATGAGAATAATGTTGCTGTTATAGTCATTCCAATTGGCATCGAAGATCAGGGCCACATGCAGCTTCCGCACCCGTGGCATCGTGCCAAATGGCGTGGCCTGTCCGTTAGGGGACAGGATGGTCAGCGGGGACCCGACATGCAGGCCAGCCCGTTCGGCCAGCGTAACTCCCACCGCCACGGCAGAATCACCCCGGAAGTCATCCAGACTTCCTTCCATGATTCCATTACTGAGGGCCTTCCAGTTCCGCAGATCATCCTGCGCCAGCCCTTCCAGCATGGCACCCGTGGAATAACGACCCGCTTCGGCAAGGACCGTGCCCTGCGTCATGGGCAGAACCTGCGTTACACCGGGAACCCTGCGGATCAGGGCGGCATCATCCTTGTAATCCCGAATGACCTGCCCATAGGCATAGACATTCAGGTCCCCATGCAGGCCAAGAATCCGGCCCATCAGATCGGCCTTGAAGCCGTTCATCACGGCCATGACGATGATGAGCGTCGCCACCCCCAGAGCGATCCCGACAAGAGAGAAAAGCGCAATGACGGAGGCAAAGCGTTCTCCCTTGCGGGCCCGCAGATAACGCAGGGCGACTGTCCGCTCAAACCGTCCGAACATGATCAGGCAAGCCCCAGCTTTGCCAGAGCTTCATCCAGCGGCAGTTCACTCCGCTCGCCCGTAGCACGGTGTTTCAGCTCCACCATGCCTGCCTTGGCCCCACGGGGACCAACAATGATCTGCCACGGATGGCCCATCAGGTCGGCATCATTGAACTTCACACCTGCACGGTCGGAACGGTCGTCATAGAGCAGCCCTTCCGGGTCACGACCATAGATGAACTCACAGAGCTGGTCACACAGCTCATCACCGGGACGAAGATTGAGCAGAGCCGCCCGGTAGGGAGCGACTTCCTCCGGCCAGATGATCCCGGCTTCGTCGTGAGAGGCCTCAATGATGGCCCCGACAAGACGGGACACGCCAATGCCATAAGACCCCATATGTGGATGCAGGGGCGCACCATCGGCACCACTCACTTCCACACCCATGGATTCGGTATATTTCGTACCGAAATAGAAGATGTGGCCCACTTCAATCCCACGGCCACCACGGCGGCGATCTTCCGGCACGCTCTCCCATGCAGAAAGATCATGCTTTTCGTCCGTGGCTGAATAGGTCGTCTTCACGATCTCACGCAGCTTCTGGAGGTCTTCCTCCTTCTGCGGGTCGAGACCGATATTGTCCCAGTCAATCTCATCCCAGCCAGCATCATAGAAGACCTCGCTCTCCCCCGTCGGCGCAAGGACGAGGAATTCATGGCTCAGCTCGCCACCAATCGGCCCCGTATCAGCCGCCATCGGCACAGCCTGCACGCCCAGACGGCGGAAAATCTTCAGATAGGACAGCATGATGCGGTAATAGCTGCTCACCGCCTCCTCATAGGAGAGGTCGAAGCTGTAACCATCCTTCATGTAGAATTCACGACCACGCATCACACCGAAACGGGGGCGGATCTCATCCCGGAACTTCCACTGGATGTGGTACAGCATCTTCGGCAGTTCACGGTATGATTTCACCGTGCCACCGAACAGGTCCGTCACCATTTCCTCATTGGTCGGGCCGTAAAGCAGCTCACGATCCTGTCTGTCCTTGATGCGCAGCATCTCCGGACCATAAGCATCGTAACGGCCAGAACGCCGCCACAGCTCGGCAGACTGGACGGTTGGCATCAGGATTTCCTGCCCGCCAATCCGGTCCTGCTCCTGCCGCACGATATTGGCGATATTCCGCAGAACACGCAGCCCTGCGGGCAGCCATGTATAGATGCCCGACGAAGACTGCCGCACGAGACCAGCCCGCAGCATCAGACGATGAGAGGCGATCTGTGCCTCGGCGGGAACTTCCTTCAGGGTAGGCTGAAACGCCTGACTTAACCGCATATTCCTGTTTCCTCAGACGCGCAAAAGGTGGACATCAACCAGCGGACGCTTCCGCAGTTTCCGGCCCAGTGCCCGACGCAGGGCCGTGCGTGCCGCATCACGGAAGGCCTGATCATCCTGACGGAACTCATCAGGAATCTCATCAATGGCATAGGCAAATTCTTCACGGATGCGGGCACTCTCCGGGTCGTCACGCTCCAAAAGACCCGGCGCACTGATGCGTGGCTCCCCGATGACATAGCCTTCATCATCCACGGCGAAACTGGCAAGCACCATACCGTTGAACAGCATACGACGGCGGGCTGCCAGCACGCCACCCGTCATGGGCAGAAGACGGTCGCCATCCAGAGCCAGCAGACCTGTCGGAGCCGTATCGACCACCTCGACCGGTCCCGGCCCCAGATTGAGGATATCACCATCTTCAAGCAGCACGGCCTCGGCACCACATTCACGGGCCAGTGCCCCATGCGCTGTCAGGTGACGCCATTCCCCATGCGTGGGGATGCTGTAACGGGGGCGGACCAGACTGTAGAGATGACGGATATCACCACCAGTCGCATGGCCGGATGTATGCACCATGCCGTCCCTGTCTGTCAGAACGGTCACTCCACGACGGGTCAGATTATCCTGCACGGTCATGACGGCCTGCTCATTCCCCGGAATGACACGGGAGCTGTAAATGACCGTATCCCCCTCACCCAGTGAAATGGTGGAATGGGTATCACAGGCAATGCGGGACAGGGCTGAGCGGGCCTCACCCTGACTGCCCGTAATGATCATCAGCAGATTCTCATCCGGAACATCCTTGATGTCATATTCCGTCAGGAACGGTGGCAGATCAGCGAAATAGCCGCATTCACGGGCAGCGGATTCAAGGTTACGCAGGGAACGCCCCACCACCATGATCTCACGACCGGAGGCCAGACCGGCCTTGGCGATGCTTTCCACACGGGCCACGTTACTAGCAAAACAGGTGACGGCCACACGCCCTTCCAGCTTTGCAATCATTTCCGTCAGACCGACACGGACATCCGCCTCGGACTGGGACCGCCCTTCCTTCATGACGTTTGTGCTGTCACCCACCATGGCCAGTACGCCCTCATCGCCCAGCGCACGGAAAGCATCTTCATCCGTCACGGGACCAACCAGCGGGGTCGGGTCCAGCTTCCAGTCCCCGGTATGGACGACAATGCCATGAGGCGTGCGGATGGCAATGGCCTGCCCTTCCACAATGGAGTGTGTCACCGGAATGAACTGAAGATCAAACGGACCAACATCAAAGCGGGAACCCGGCATGACGATGTGGATGACAACCTGATTCTGCAAGCCAGCCTCGGTTAGCTTGCGACGCAGCACGGCTGCCGTGAAAGGCGTGGCATAGACGGGACAACGGATCTGACGCCAGAGATGGGCTACAGCCCCCACATGGTCCTCATGAGCGTGGGTGATGACCAGCCCATGCAAATTGTCTCTCCGCTCGGCGATGAAGGTCGGGTCGGACATCAGCACGTCAGCTTCTGGTGTATCGTTACCAGAGAAACCAATACCGCAGTCAATCGCCAGCCAGTGTTCCTGACCTTCCTCACGCAGTCGGTACAGATTAAAATTCATGCCGATCTCGCCCGTCCCTCCTAAAGGAAGGTAGGCAAAATCACTCTTCTTTTCTGTCATAAACGCATCATATCCTGTTCAAGCGTTATCAGGGTGCCCGAAGGCGGTATGGGCCTGTTGCCCGGAAAAATCGGTAATGAAGCGATCCCTATTCTGCCCGGCCAGAAGGCGTAGCCCTTCCAGTGTCAAGTCAGGTGCCACTTCATCAAATAACGTCGTCCCCTCAGAGAAGAGCGGGGCCAGACCGCCCGTCGCCACAACTCTGGGGCTCTCCTGCATTTCACCAGCAATGCGGTGAACAATTCCTTCGACCAGACCCACATAGCCCCAGAAGAGGCCTGATCGCATCGCAACACTCGTGCTGCGGCCTATTGCTTCCACCGGTCGGCCAACACTGACACGAGGCAACCGTGCCGCCGCTTGATGCAAGGCATCCATCGAGAGGTTGACCCCCGGTGCAATCGCTCCACCGCAATAGCGGCCCTGAGCATCGACAACATCAAAGGTTGTCGCCGTTCCAAAATCCACAACCACCAGCGGGCCGCCACCGTAGAGCTGACGAGCCGCAAGACCATTCAGCAAACGGTCCGCCCCCAACTCCGCCGGGGTGTCCACCAGCACATCCATTTGCCAATCCAACTCATCATTGGCCACGAGAGGCTCTACATGCAGCCAACAACGGCATAAACGCCGCAGATCATACAACGCAGCCGGAACGACCGTCCCAATAATAGCCTGCGTTATACAATCCGGGCTCAGTCCTGCACGTTCCATCAGACTCAGTAGCCAAACAGCATATTCATCTGCCGTTCTACGGTCATCTGTCGAGATGCGCCAGCGTCCTACCCATGACTCGCCATCATGAATGGCAAAAACCACATTCGTATTGCCAGCATCAACGACGAGCAGCACATCCCCTCCCTTACTCACAGATCACATCACCCGTCACAACTGAGGTTACAGTACCACCGTCCAGTGCAAGCAAAAGATGTCCCTGTGCATCAAGGCCGGCAAATCGTCCTGCCTCTTCCCTACCATGCCTTCGAAGGATCAGTCGAGTGCCCAGAGGGTGCGCACGCTGCATCCAGCCATCCCATATCACGCTATGCCCCTCATGCTGCCAGCGTTCCATCCAGTCATCAAAGGCCTGCACGATGGCTCGAGCACAGATTGAAGCTTCCGGCGGCAGGCAATATTCGGCCAGAGCCGCTAGTTCCCGCCCTTCAATAACCGGTGCCTGCTGTAGATTGGCCCCCATGCCAATCACAGCCCAACTGGTAGCTTCCTGCCCTTCATTCAACAGAGACCCGGTCTCAATCAAGATACCAGCCATCTTCCGACCGAATAGCAGCAAATCATTCGGCCATTTCAGTCTTAATGCAGAAGGAGTCTTCTCTGGCAGAGCCGCAGCAGTAACCAGCCCATCATAAAAGGCTAGACCTACCAAATATGGCAGAACAGCTCGCAGTTTCTGATGTTCGGAAAAATGAAAAAGGAAGGAAAAAGCGAGATTTCCTTCGCCACTATCCCAATTACGCCCTCGGCTCCCGCGGGCAGCACTCTGTCGCTCTGCTATTACAGCCAGCTTGTCTTTTTCGCCGGCTTCAGCCCGTTCCCGACAGAGATCGGAAGTGGATGCCAGCGTTTCATATTGTTCGAAACGCCAGGTCATAGAAAACTTAAATATAGGGTGGTGGGCAATGACGGGATCGAACCGCCGACCCTCTCGGTGTAAACGAGACGCTCTACCGCTGAGCTAATTGCCCGCCCCGAGTTATATGCAAAAGCACTTCGGAGCGCAACGGGGAAATATCATTTTTTTTCAAAAAATTATCTTCCCCCGTTCCCACGATGCCAGCCTTACTTGCTGACGGCATCCTTCAGGCCCTTACCCGGCTTAAAGCGCACGGATGTAGAAGCCGGAATATCAATCTCTTCACCAGTGCGCGGATTGCGACCCTTGGCGGCCTTGCGGGTAGCTGTCACGAAGCTACCGAAACCTACCAGGCGAACTTCCTGCCCCTTAGCAAGGGTCTTCTCAATGGTGCCGAACACGGCATCCACGACATCACCAGCCTTCGCCTTGGGAAGATCAGCGGCCTCGGCAACGGAAGCAATGAGTTCCTGCTTGTTCAGAGGTTTCTCCATGTTAAGCCTTTCCAATGGTTGGTGAGACGGCCCCGAAAAGGGGCCAGAATCACATATTGCAATTTACATCTGCACTATGAAGCGGTTTTCAGCCGCGTCAACAGTCGGAGGGCAAGAATACCCTCACTTAGTGACGAATTGAGCGAGAAATTCCCTCCCCGTTCACTTTCTTGCCGCTTCTGCCGGCTATCTGGCCTGCCGCCAGAGCCTTAGGCGGTTCTGTCAGAGCAATATTCAGCACCTCATCCATGTGTCGGACAGGGATGATCTCCAACCCTTCCTTCACATTCTCCGGAATCTCGGCAAGGTCTTTGACGTTCGTCTCTGGAATCAGAACCGTTTTGATGCCTGCCCGCAAAGCCGCCAACAACTTCTCTTTCAGCCCGCCAATCTCCAGCACACGGCCACGTAGGGTCACTTCCCCTGTCATGGCAACATCATGCCGGACTGGAATCCGTGTCAGCACGCTGACCAGAGACGTTGTCAGGGCTGAACCAGCAGAAGGACCATCCTTGGGCACCGCACCTTCCGGCAGATGCACGTGGATATCCGTTTTCTCCAGCACAGTCGGGTCGATCCCGAATGTCTCAGCACGGGACTTCACGTAGGAGAAAGCCGCAGAGACACTCTCCTTCATCACGTCACCAAGCTTACCGGTATGACGGATGGCCCCCTTACCCGGCATGGTCAGACTCTCGATGGTCAGTATCTCACCGCCAACCTGCGTCCATGCCAGACCTGTCACGATGCCGACCTGATCTTCCTGATCCGCTTCGCTATGACGATAGCGTGGCACACCAGCATAAATCTCCAGCGTCTCTGGCGTCACCTCGATCTTTTTCACCTTGCCAGACAGAATCTCACGCACGGCCTTGCGAGCCAGACGGGCAATCATCCGCTCCAGATTACGCACCCCGGCTTCCCGTGTGTAGGACCGGATAAGGGCCAAGAGGGCCTCATCTGTCACATGCCACTCATCGGGGCGCAGATTATGCTCCTTTGCCTGTTTGGCAAGAAGGTGCCTTTTGGCAATCTCAAGCTTTTCCTGCTCCGTATAGCCAGACAGGCGAATGATCTCCATACGGTCCAACAACGGCTGCGGCATATCAAGAGAGTTGGCCGTAGCAATGAACATAATGTTCGAAAGATCATACTCTACTTCGAGATAATGATCCCCGAACGTATTGTTCTGCTCGGGATCCAGCACCTCCAGCAGAGCCGAAGATGGATCCCCCCGCCAGTCAGAGCCAAGCTTGTCCACCTCATCCAACAGGAAAAGCGGATTATTCACACCGGCCTTCTTAACGCCCTGAATAATCTTACCGGGCATAGCACCGATATAGGTCCGCCGGTGACCACGGATTTCAGACTCGTCCTTCATGCCACCAAGGGACATGCGAACATATTTCCGCCCCGTAGCTCTGGCGATAGACCGTGCCAGAGAAGTCTTACCAACACCCGGAGGGCCAACCAGACAGAGAATCGGACCCTTCAGCTTCTTGGCACGACTCTGGACAGCCAGATACTCCAGAATACGCTCCTTGATCTTCTCTAACCCGTAATGATCGGCTTCCAGAACATCCTCAGCCTTCTGAAGCGACTTGGTCAGTCTAGACTGCTTCTTCCACGGCAGAGCAACCAGCCAATCCAGATAGCTGCGTACAACCGTGCCTTCGGCAGACATGGGACTCATGTTCCGCAGCTTCTTCAACTCGCCACGGGCTTTTTCCTTGGCTTCCTGACTCAGCCCCTGCGTTTCGATCTTTTCTTCGATCTCGCCGAGTTCGTCACGGCCATCCTCACCCTCGCCCAGCTCCTTCTGAATGGCCTTCATCTGCTCATTCAGATAATATTCCCGCTGGGTTTTCTCCATCTGCTTCTTCACACGGTTGCGAATGCGCTTCTCCACCTGAAGCACGTCAATTTCCGCCTCCATACCAGCGAAAATGCGCTCCAGCCGCTCCTCAACAGAGAGCGTCTCCAACAATTCCTGCCGTTCCGGAATCCGCAGATTAAGATGGCTGGCAATCGTATCTGCCAGACGAGAAGGGTCTTCCAAATGGCTAACAGAGGCCAGAACCTCCGGTGCAACCTTCTTGTTCAGCCGAGCATAATCTTCAAAGCGTTTTACGGCAGAGCGGGCCAGTGCCTCACGCTCACCATCACGAGCACCCAGCTCATCGGGAAGGTCCTCTACGGAACTCTGAAAATACCCGTCCTGTTCCTTCAACCCAATAAGACGGACACGACGCAGCCCCTCCACCAGCACTTTTACGGTACCATCGGGCAATTTCAGCAGCTGAAGAACACTGGCAACCGTCCCAACACGGAACACATCGTCAACGGTCGGCTCGTCTTTACCCACATCTTTCTGAGAGACAAGAATGATCTCACGAGCATTCTCTGGCATCTGATCCAGCGCATGGATCGACTTCTCACGCCCCACAAAGAGCGGGACAATCATATGGGGAAAAACGACAATATTCCGCAAAGGCAGCACCGGCATGACAGGCTGCTCTTTACGAGTCACTTTCTTCTCAGCAACTGCCTTTTCTGGCTGCGCTTTGCTTGCAGCTACCTTTTTGCGTGGTGTTGCAGCCTTGCTTGATGCGCTTTTAGCTGCACTAGAGGTCGCACGCCGTGTACGCCCTGCATTTTCACTGCCAGAGGTCTTCGTGTCGGCAGTTTTGCGGCGACCTGTTTTCGGTTTCTTTTCGTCACTCATGCTTCAGGATCTCCATAGCGGACGATCAAACCCACGCCGCCCTACAGAAATGGCACGGCATGGGCTCTTTCAATTAATGTCTCTATGTGGGGTATCAAGGCATAAGGGACAATACCCCGCCATAGCAAAGGACCGGCAGAAACATGACTCTGCCAGTACTTTTTCCTGTCAGTCCGCCATTTTCTTTTCGTCAGCCTGCTGCCCGTAAACATATACCGGTTCAGCCTTGCCTTCTGCGACATCGCGATTGACAACGACCTTCTCAACATTCTTTCTGCCGGGAAGGTCGAACATTGTTTCCATCAGGATTTTCTCCATGATGGAACGCAGACCACGGGCACCTGTCTGACGCTCGATAGCACGAGCAGCGATCCCCTTGATGGCGTCTTCTTCAAACTCCAACGTCACCCCTTCCATCTGGAAGAGACGCTGATACTGCTTAATGAGAGCATTTTTCGGCTCTGTTAGAATCTGGACCAGAGCGGCTTCATCAAGGTCGTTCAATGTCGCAATGACGGGCAAGCGACCAATAAACTCTGGAATCAGACCATATTTCATAAGGTCTTCTGGTTCGATATCCTTAAGAATATCCCCCAGTTTGCGATCATCTTCAGAACGCACATCGGCTCCAAAACCGATCCCGCTCCCTTTACCCCGGGCACTAATGACTTTGTCCAACCCAGCAAACGCACCACCACAGATAAAGAGCATGTTGGTTGTGTCAACCTGTACAAACTCCTGCTGCGGATGCTTACGCCCACCCTGCGGCGGAACGGACGCCACGGTCCCTTCCATCAGCTTCAGCAAGGCCTGCTGCACACCCTCACCCGATACATCACGAGTGATGGATGGATTCTCTGCCTTACGAGAAATCTTGTCGATTTCGTCGATATAGACGATGCCACGCTGAGCACGCTCGACATTATAATCACAGGCCTGAAGCAACTTGAGGATGATATTCTCAACATCCTCACCCACATACCCAGCTTCTGTCAGCGTTGTGGCGTCTGCCATGGTAAAAGGCACATCAAGAATGCGAGCGAGCGTCTGGGCCAGAAGAGTCTTCCCTGTACCGGTCGGGCCGATCAACATGATATTGGCCTTGCCAATCTCAACATCTCCGGCCTTTTCGGCCTGCTCCAGCCGCTTGTAATGGTTATGTACGGCTACCGAGAGTACCTTCTTGGCTTCACTCTGGCCGATAACATAATCATTCAGAATCTGGCAGATCTCACGTGGGGTCGGGACCCCTTCACCACTGGTTACAGGGCCTGCACTACGCTCCTCACGGATGATATCGGTGCATAGCTCGACACATTCATTACAGATGAACACGGTCGGTCCGGCGATGAGTTTTTTAACCTCATGCTGGGACTTTCCACAGAATGAACAATAAAGCGTATTCTTGGAATCGCTATCTTTTCCGCTCATTACAGCTCCTCAAACCCGTATGGGAAACGGGTATGTTCAGACCCCTGAATACCCTGTGATAATCAGATCAGGCCTTCTTCTCCGCAGGGTGTCGTGTCACAACCTCATCGACCAACCCAAATTCCTTGGCCTCCGTAGCGGAGAGATAACGGTCACGCTCCAGCGCTTCTTCAATTTCTTCCAGCGGACGCCCTGTATGCTCACGATAAATCTCGTTCAGACGGCGACGGATCTGAAGGATTTCACGAGCCTGAATCTCAATATCCGAAGCCTGCCCCTGTGCCCCGCCGGAAGGCTGGTGAACCATGACACGGGCATTTGGCAGACAGAAGCGTCGTCCGGCCTCACCAGCAGCCAGCAGCAGCGACCCCATGGACGCTGCCTGACCAATACAAACCGTACTGACCGGCGAGCGGATATACTGCATGGTGTCATACATGGCCAGACCAGCCGACACAACACCACCCGGACTGTTGATATAAAAGGAAATTTCCTTAGTTGGGTTAACACTCTCCAGGTAAAGCAGCTGTGCACAAATCAGTGAAGAAACCTGATCATACACCGGGCCTGTCAGGAAAATGATACGCTCCTGTAGAAGCCGGGAATAAATATCGAAAGAGCGCTCACCCCTTGAGGTCTGCTCCACCACCATAGGAACAAGAGTATTATTGAACACGTCCAGAGGATTACGGTCTTCAATGCCCATAGGTATTTTCCTTTACAACTCCCCCTAGCCTAGCACACCCCCTGAGCCCCTGTCTCTGTGTGGAATGGACTTATGTCAGAGGAATCTTCCTGCCAAGAGCAAAAAAAAGGGGCAGCGGCTGCTGCCCCTTCTTCTTTCAAATGCGGCAATCAGTCAGCATCCGGCATATCTGCCAGTTCCTCAGCTGTCACTTCCTTGTCTGTCACTTCGGCCAGCTCAATCAGGTAATCTACAACCTTGTCTTCAAGGATCGGACCACGCAGGCTATCGATGGCTTGCGGGTTCTTTGTGAAGAACTCGAACACAGCCTGTTCCTGCCCAGGGTAGCGGCGTGCTTCCTGCTGCATAGCGGAAAGCAGCTCTTCCTGAGAAATCTGAATGTCCTGCTTGCGACCAATCTCGGCCAACAGCAGACCCAGCTTCACCCGACGTTCGGCAATCTTGCGATAATCGGCACGCAGGGTTTCTTCATCCTTGGCAGCATCCTTCTCATCAAGGCTGCCATTCTTACGCTCTGCCTCAATGCGGCTCCAGATCTGGTTGAACTCAGCCTCAACCATGCTCTGCGGAGCTTCAAAGTCGACCTTCTCGGCCAGAACATCCAGCAGGTCCCGCTTAATGCGCATACGGGAAAGCTGGCGGTATTCTGATTCTGCCTGCTCGGTAATCAGCTTGCGCATCTGCTCGACGCTCTCCAGTCCTAGGGACTTGGCGAATTCGTCATCAATAGCCGGGTTAACGGGCTTCTTGAGCGCATTGACCTTGATGTCAAACGTCACTTCCTGGCCAGCCAGTTCTTTAGCCTGGTAGTTCTCCGGGAAGGTCACGGTGATCGTACGCTCTTCACCCGCCTTCATGCCTTCCATCTGCTCGGCAAAGCCGGGGATGAAACCAGCACCGCCGATCTCAACATTGACATCATCAGCCGTACCGCCATCGAACGGCGTACCGTCCTTTTTACCGACGAAGTTCACGTTCAGAACATCGCCCTTGGCAGCCGGACGGTCTTCCTCAACCGTTTCGAACTTGCGATTGCGCTGAGCGACCTCGGAAAGGGCCTTCTCCACGACATCATCTGCCACCTTGGCACTGTAGCGGGTCAGCTTTGTGCCAGACATATCCGGTGTCGGGATTTCCGGCAGCACTTCCATTTCCAGCGTGAACTCAAGGTCCTTACCATCCGTACCAGCAGAAACCAGATCAACCTTTGGCTGCATGGCAGGACGGATGTCACGCTCTTCGAGCAGGGACTTCACGCTCTCCTGAATCAGCTTCTCGGTCACTTCCGCCTGAACGGATTCACCGAAACGCTGCTTAACGACAGAAGCCGGTACCTTGCCCGGACGGAAACCCGGAAGCTTCACATCCTTCCCCACCTCAGCCAGACGGGCATCACAACGGCCCTGCAGGTCAGCAGCGGGAATAACTACGGTAAAGGACCGCTTCAGGCCCTCTGTCAGTGTGGGCGTAACCTGCATGAAACCGCTCTTCCTTCTCTATGATAAGGGGATCATCAACATTGTTCTATTCAGGAGGAGACTGCCTTGGTGCGGGCGGAGGGACTTGAACCCCCACAGCTTGCGCCACCAGAACCTAAATCTGGCGTGTCTACCAATTTCACCACGCCCGCATAATCCAATACGGTCAGCTCTCCAGATATCTGTACCTCCTGCTTTGGTAGGCACAGACCCTTCACTGGTCTGCGGATTTAGCGCATGAGATTGCCATCGGCAAGGGTCTGTCGTTGCAAATATATCATTTCTACTAAAATACCCTCCCTTCCCGTGCTTCGGATGCCGCATGACGTGCAGCTCCCAGCTCTCCAAAAAGATCCTCCGGCACAATCCAACCGCCTTTTTTTGCAGCGGCACGCCGCCCCGCCTCACCATGAATCCACACAGCAGCCGCAGCGGCCTCCCATGCTGGCAGTCCCGCCGCAAGAAAAGCACCCACAAGCCCGCTAAGCACATCCCCTGCTCCTGCCACAGCAAGAGCAGGCGTTGCATGTACGTTAATCGACACCCGGCCATCTGGTGCCGCTATGAGCGTATCAGCCCCTTTCAGCACAATTACAGCACCAAGACGTTTGGAGGCCTGCCGCACTGCCTCAAGACGGCTTTCCTCACATGGTCCAAAAAGACGTAAAAACTCGCCCATATGTGGCGTAATAACAGACACACCCTGCAATAATTCGGGGCGGCCGGCGGCCCATGACAGTGCCCCCGCATCCGCCACAATCCGCCGGTTGGCACACTGGAGAAGCGGCAATGTTCGTTCCACCTCCTCGCTCAGCAATCCCGGACCACAGACCCAAACGTGCCGTCGTTCATCCTCCAATGCCTCTTCTAGCGGGAGTGTATCAACAATAGCTGCTGGCGATGCGAGTCGATACAGCAAAGCAGAGTCATCAGGCACTGTCAGCCGTACCAGCCCAGCACCAACATGACGGGCAGCCTCAAAAGCAAACAGAGCCGCACCATGCATCGCCGCACCACCACAAAGGCTCACAACGCCCCGCTTGTACTTGTGGTCATCCGCTTTCTGCGCCGGGAGGTTCCACAAAGTCGGACCATTCTCCCATAACCTTGTCTCCTCTACCTCCGCCATCACAGCTGAGGGAATGGCCAGATCAACACAAATCACCTCACCACAAAGAGAACGCCCCGGCTCCAGCAAGTGACCCGGTCTTTTGCGGATTAAGGCAACCGTCATCAGACAGGGGGCAACCCGCCCTTTGCAGGCCCCTGTGGCACCATCCAGACCCGATGGAACATCAATAGCGATAATCTGTCGTGCCGCCGCAAAGAACTGTTCAACCGTTTCTGATAAAGGACGATTCATCCCTGCGCCGAAAACAGCATCTATCACCAAATCAGCCCGTTCAGCCTCTTCAACCGTAAAAGCCACCATTGGTCCCGACCAACGCTGCGCCATCATCCCGGCAAGGGTATCATCCCCCGGCGGCTGCAACGCTGCCACAGAAACAGGCCAGCCACGTTCTGCCAGATAACGAGCCAGCACATAGCCATCTCCCCCATTATTGCCCGGACCACAGGCCACCAGAACCCGGCAGGGCCGAACATGCTGGCAGATAGTCCGTGCCGCCATCATGCCCGCTCTCTCCATGACCATTGGCAAAATCGGAGCCATGACACGGTCCATCCGCTGCGTATTTTCGGGAGTCAGAAGAATCTGCGACGATGCTCTCTGAGATGGAAAGCAGGACATAACGGAATCTTCCCTCTATAAGACATGACCGATCACTCAGTTACACTTCATGGATTGACTATGACCAGTTCCATTCTCTGGGGGCTCATCCTCGCCCTTCATCTCCTCTGCATCACTTACTGGGTTGGTGGAGCGGTTTTCTGCCTCCAGTCACGCCGCACCGTCCGCCTGCTAGAAGCACAGCAGGCCAGCACGGTCATGCTCCAGACCTATGGCCGCTTCCTCAAAGCACTCTGTCATGTGGTGCCTGTAGCAGTCCTGACTGGAATCGCCCTCATCATCCATGCGGGTGCCTACCTACCTTGGCCGTTCCATCTCATGGCACTTTGCGGAGTGGTCATGACTGCCATTTTCCTGAGCATGCTGTTTGGCCCGCTGCGGGCTGCCCGCCGTGCTATCCGCCCCCAGCCACAGCTTTTCAGCTCCTTGCACAAGCGGGCAGCCCTGATGGCACTAACAGGCATCATCGCCATCATCGCTGGGGCTCTTGGTGGCGGAGCCTGATTTCCTGCCTCCTTCACCATGCACTGACAGCCTAATTACCTTGCCAAAAACGGCATTTGACGATAACGGATATTAACGAATCTGGGGAGGTTGGCACCCCTCCTCCCCGTTCAGCATTCGTCTGCCCGACAGGGTGCCGGGCAGCCTGGTCCCGTAACCGAGATATTCCGAGAGTCATTTGAGCAGTAAACCATCCTCTGGTCCGTCCAAGACCCGCAGCAGCACCAGCCGCGTGCGGAAAACGTCCTCTACCCGCACGAAGACACCCCGCACCGGGACAGAAACCGGGACGGAGCAGCCAGCGGACGATACCGTACAGGATGACACCACCACCACTGCCCGCAAGGCAGCACCACGACGCCGCAGCACAGCGGCGACTACCCGCAAAAAAACTACGACTCCAACAGCCGTAAAAACGAACGAAACGGCAGATAGTCTCGAAGCTACAGAGACCGCTGAGAAACCCAAACGCACAACAAGACGTGGTACCGTAAAATCTGCACCAGAAGAGACAGCCTCCCATGAGGAAACGGCTACTTCTGCTCCAGCGGAAAAACCTGTGAAACGGACACGCCGCAAAAAGACGGTCACGGAAACAGAAGAAGCCACAGCAGCGGACGCCACCCCGGCAGCCGAGCCTACAAAAGCGGCTCCCAAACGCAAGCGTGCAACATCCACCCGCACCGCCGCCAAAGCTGCAGGAGCGGAAGCAGAAACCGCAACAGCCAGCGCAACAAAGGCCAAGCCGGCAGCAACACGGACACGCCGCAAGAAAGCTACAGCGGAAGAGGCTGCTCCCGTTGCCGATGAGTTAGAAAACCACGAGTTTCCGGCAGAAGAGCCAAAACCTGTCCGTCGTCGCACGACCCGTCAGAAAAAAGTAGCCGAAGAGCCAGCCGAAACCACAGCGGATACCTCCTCACCCACTAAGGATGAGGCAGCCGCCGCTCCTGCCAAACCAGCACAGCGTCGCCGGAGAACTGCAAAGAAAGCCGAACCAGAAACGGCGGAAGCTCCAGTGCAGGAAGAAACGACCGCTGATGAGCCTGAAAGCACTGAAGCGGAGGAGCGTATCCGCTTCAATGAGCTTGGTCTTTCAGAACCAATCCTCAAGGCTGTTACAGAAATGGGCTACACGCACCCCACGCCCATTCAGGCACAGGCGGTTCCGGAAATTCTGGCAGGGCGTGATGTGCTGGGCGTAGCGCAGACAGGGACCGGAAAAACGGCTTCCTTCACTCTGCCGATGCTTGAAAAACTTTCAAAGTCCCGTGCCCGTGCCCGGATGCCCCGCTCGCTCATTCTGGAGCCGACCCGTGAGCTGGCCCTTCAGGTGGCAGAGAACTTCAAGCAGTATGGTGCCCATCTCCGCCTCACCCATGCCCTGCTGATCGGCGGCGGCAAGATGAACGAACAGCGGGAACTACTAAACCGTGGTGTCGATGTTCTCATCGCCACGCCGGGGCGTCTGCTTGATATGTTCGAACGGGGCGGCCTGCTGATGACGCAGACCGATCTGCTTGTCATTGATGAAGCAGACCGTATGCTGGATATGGGCTTCATTCCCGACATTGAGCGCATTGTGGGCCTGTTGCCCAAGCGGCGTCAGACTCTCTTCTTCTCCGCCACAATGGCACCAGAGATTCGCCGACTAGCTGATGACTTCCTGAACAACCCGAAGGAAATCACCGTCGCCCGTCAGTCTTCCGTCAACAGCACCATCACGGAAGGTCTGCTGGTCGTCGAAAAGAGGGACAAGAACCGGGCTCTCTGCGCTCTTCTCCGGCAGGATGACGTGCGAAATGCCATCATTTTCTGCAACCGCAAGCGTGATGTGGATATGCTGGAACGCTATCTGACACGGCAGAAATTCTCGGTCGGTCATCTACATGGCGATCTGACGCAGGACCTGCGTTTTGAAACGCTGGAACGCTTCCGCACAGAAGATATCCAGATTCTGGTCTGCTCCGATGTGGCTGCCCGTGGCATCGACATTGGCGGTCTTTCCCATGTCTTCAACTATGATCTTCCCTTCAATGCGGAAGATTATGTCCACCGTATCGGTCGCACAGGCCGTGCCGGTAAGGAAGGCAAGGCCTATAGTCTGGCCACACCGGATGAACAGAAACTGCTTGAAGCGGTCGAAACCCTGACGGGCAAGAGCATTGAACCGCTGACGGTAAAAGGATTCCGGCATCTTGAATGGCGTGGAGAGGAAGAAGTTCCTCCAGCTTCCACTAAGGCTGAGGGCAAAGATCGGCCACGGGGTAACGGGAACAAAAAGGCAGCTGAAGCGAAGGCAGAGGAGCGTCCTGCCCGCAAGAAGCAGCCGGAACGTGATCCACTGCCTGAGGCCCGCAAGCATGACCATAAACAACGCTCCGGCCGGGCCGAACTGCTGCCACCTGTACCAGAAAAGAACGGTATTCAGGATGGCTTTGGCGAGAATGTTCCGGCCTTCATGAAGGTCAGCTTTCTGCCGGAACCACGTGATCCATCCGAATCATGATGGAAGGTTCCACGCAGGCTCATGCCACTGTCGAGCAGCTTGGCCGCTCGGGAGATGGGATGGTGCGCTACAATGGGCAGGTCTGGTACATCCCCGGTACGTTGCCGGGTGAGCAGTTGCATCTGCGCTTCCATAATGGGCAGGTAGAGCTTCTGGAGCGAGAAAGCTCTGCCGCCGAACGGGTAACACCTCCCTGCTCCCTTGCTGACCGTTGCGGGGGCTGTGCCCTCCAGCATATGGACCAGACAGCCCTGTTAGAGTGGAAAAAAGAGCAGGTCCAGCGTACCCTGAGCAAGAGCGGCTTTACCGATCTACCGACCCCTACCCTGTATCAGACACCTCCCCATAGCCGCCAGCGGTTGGATGTGGCTTTGCAGCGTGTACCGGGTGGGATGGTTCTAGGGTTACATCAGCGAGGTGGTGATCCGGTGGATATGACAGAATGTCCCCTCATCCGCCCGGAACTATTGGCCCTTCTCCCTGCCCTCCGCCAGTGTCTGTCCTCTCTCGGTGCGCTAACGAGCCGTGGGAATCTCGCCATCAATCTGCTGGAGAGTGGACCGGACCTCACCTTGGAAACACCCGCTCCTCTAAGCGGGTCTGACAGGGAAAAATTGGCTGTTTTTGCACGGGAGCATCACATTCCCCGCATCACATGGCGTCCAGCCCCCGGTAAAGTGATGGAAACAGCCGCTCAGACCGGACCGGTTTTTCACCATTTTGCGGAAGTGCGGGTCTCGCCTCCTCCGGCCAGTTTTCTCCAGGCCAGTCGGGAGGGTGAACAAGCTATCCGTGATGCTGTTCTCGCCGGTCTGCCACCGCTGAACCGGAAAGATCGAATCATTGAGCTTTATGCTGGTTGTGGAACACTAACATTCCCACTGGCACAGCATGGATTCGTGCAAGCCTATGAAGGCGACAAAGCCGCCATTGCTGCCCTGCGTGCCGCCACACATGGTAGCCGTGCCGAGGGGTTCGAGCGGGACCTGAACCGCCAGCCGCTCCTGCCACCTGAACTGAATCAGGCCCGTGTCATCGTGCTGGACCCGCCTTATGCCGGTACCGGCAAGCAGCTCGCCTCCATTCTGCGCTCCAAAGTGCAGGATATGATCTATGTAAGCTGCAACCCGACTGCGCTGGAAAAAGAACTTCCTGCCATGAAGCAGGCCGGTTTTGCCGTGCTGTCATGGACCGTGATCGACCAGTTCCTCTGGTCCACGGATGTCGAGACCGTGCTGGTTCTTTCCAGAGACCCAAAACGCATCCGCAAAGCCGAAAAAAAGCGGAAGGGATAATTTCCCTTCCGCTTCATCCTCACTGAACGGCGTTCACGATCAGACGTGAAAGCTCTCTCCGCAGCCGCATCGGCCTTTTTCGTTGGGGTTGGTGAAGGTAAAGCCTGATTCCAGCTCCTTCACCTCATAATCCATGACCGTCCCGATCAGGAACAGCGTGGCCTTGCTGTCCACCAGCAGGGTCAGACCGTGATCCTCGATCCGCTCATCCCCCTTCTGGATTTCCGGAACGAAATTCATTTCGTAGGACATGCCAGAACAGCCACGCTTGCCCACACTGATACGCAGGAATTTTCCCTGTTCAGCTCCTTCATACAGAGCCTTGAGGCGGGCAGCGGCACGGTCCGTCATGGTCATCAGGGGCGGCAGGCTGCGTTTGGGGGCAGTATCTGTCATGAGGGTTACCCTCCCGGTTCCAGTTTCCAGCGTTTGCGATCAGAACATGTTCAGGGCCAGACGGGCATTGTCGCTCATCCGGCTCATGTCCCACGGCGGGTCCCACACCACCTTGACGGTCACTTCCCGCACGGTCGGGACAGACAGCACGGCATAACGCACCATCTGAGGCAGCTCCTGCGCACTGGGGCAGTTCGGTGCCGTAAGGGACATTTCGATATCCACCCGCCCGTCATCATGCAGGTCGATGGCGTAAATCAGCCCGAGTTCGTAAACATTGACCGGAATTTCCGGGTCAAAGACGGTCTCGATGGCGGCAATAACGTCCTCCTGCTGAGGGGGAGCATCCACAGGCGGCGGAACAAGTTCCTCCTGCCCCTCGTAAGCCTGCTCCCGTGTCGGAACAGACGGCCCAGCGGGAACGGTCTCTTCCACAGCGGAAGACACCGCCTCATCTCTGATCTTCAGGTCGTCTGCATCTGTCATGATGTCCTCACACAAGTAAGGCACGCGCACGCTCAATGCCGTGGGCCAGAGCGTCTATCTCGTCACGTGTCGTATAAATGGCAAAACTGGCCCGGGCAGTGGCCTGCACTCCAAGCTCCTGCATCAGCGGTTCCGCACAATGCTGTCCTGCACGGATGGCAATCCCCTGCTGATCCAGCAGAACGGCAAGATCATGAGGATGGGCACCATCCACCTCAAGCGAGAACACACCGCCCCGCTCTACCGGATTGCCCATGATGCGCACTCCATCCACCTTCTCAAGCACTGTCTGGGCATAAGCAGCCAGATCACGCTCATGCGCCTCGATCGCTTCCGCCCCCAGACTTTCCACGAAGCGGATGGCCGCACCCAAGCCCAGAACCTCCAGAATGGCCGGCGTACCGGCTTCAAACTTATGCGGAGCCTCAGCCCATGTCGCTTTCTCGAACGAGACGGACTGAATCATGTCCCCCCCACCAAGGAAAGGCGGCATCTCTTCCAGCAGAGGCAGCTTCCCCCAGAGAATGCCAACCCCCGTCGGACCGTAAAGCTTATGACCGGTAAAGACGAAAAAATCAGCCCCCAGAGCCTGTACATCCACCTTGCGATGAACGATGGACTGCGAACCATCAACGATGATCTTCGCCTCATGACGGTGCGCAAGCTCTGCCAGCTTCGTTACAGGCGTGATGGTCCCCAGCACGTTGGACATATGCGTGACCGAGACCAGAGCGACCCGGCCATCGCTGAGCAGTTCCTCGTAAGCCGCAAGATCAATATCACCATCCGCATTGATCGGCGCAACACGCAGCTCAATGCCCAGACGGTCCCGCAGCATGAGCCACGGCACAATATTGGCGTGATGCTCCAGCGCAGAAATCAGCACGGCCTGACCAGGTTTCAGCTGGTTCCCCAGTGAATGGGCCAGAAGATTGAGACCCTCCGTACTGTTCTTGGTAAAGACGATCTCCCGCCGGTCTGCCGCATTCAGGAAACGGGCCACATCATCCCGCACGGCCTCATAGGCCTGCGTGGTCCGTTCACTCATGTCATACAGACCACGATGAATGTTGGCGTAACAATGCCGTGCCGCTTCACCCATCGCCTCTATGACACAATCCGGCTTCTGGGCAGACGCCGCACTGTCCAGAAAGACCAGCGGGCGACCATGAACCGTTTCGGAAAGAATGGGGAAGCGGGCACGAACATTATCAGACATGGCCGGGCAATGCCTTCAGCAGATAGTCACGCAGGTTCTCATGCTCGACCAGCTCCACCGTTTCCAGCAGGAAGGCCTGAACCAGCATGTCACGGGCCTGCTCTTCCAGAACACCACGGGAACGGAGATAGAAAAGCTGATCCTCATCCAGCGCACCAACGGTTGCCCCGTGGCTGCACTTGACGTCATCAGCGTAAATCTCAAGCTCCGGCTTGCTGTTCATCTGCGCCTTTTCGGACAGGAGCAGAGCCTGATTCATCTGGTAACCGTCGGTCTTCTGAGCGATCTGATCCACCAGAATCTTGCCCTGAAACACACCCTGCCCGTTTTCGGACAGCACCGTCCGCACTGTCTGGCGGGATGTGCAGTCCGGCGAGGCATGATGGATCATGGAAGACAGATCATTCAGCCGACTGCCATCGACAAGCTGGATGGCATTGACATTCGTGTTGCTGAACGGGCCTGAAAGCTGACTGACCACTTCCTGACGGGCCAGCACACCACCCTGATTGAGGGTAAAGCTGTCATAATTGCCACGTTCACCAATGCAGGCACCGATGATCCCCAGACGGGCAGCCTCACGGCTTTCCGCCTGCTGCGTGACATGGCTGAGATGGGCATTATCCGCACAATGAACATCCATCTGCGGGTTCGTCAGATACTGCCCCTCGCCAAGCTGGATATCCAGCAGGGTCAGACGTGCCCCTTCATCCAGCGTGACACTGTGATGAAGATGGGTGGAAACGCCATTCCCTTCTGTCAGACTGACCATGACGATCAGACCGGCATCTTTCCCGGCCGGAACATGCAGCCGTGCCCCCGGCTGGCGCAGGGCCGCATTCAGCCCCGCAGAGAAACGCCCAGCCAGAAGCGGCTGTACGGCAGAACCATCACCATATTCCTGCACATCCATGCAGGCTGGCAGATGGGACAGAGATTTGCAGAACCGCCCATTGGCAAAGATCAGCAGACCATCATGCTTCGGCAGGGCCAGCCCGTCCACACGCTGCTTCACGGCAGCATCATCAAGGGCCGGTGCAGCCTGCCACGCAACACCATTCAGGGACTGAAGCGGCGTGTAATGCCATGCCTCAACCCGCCTCGTCGGCAGCCCTCCCGTCCCCAGCAGGGCTGCACGCTCCCCGGCACGGCCTGTCAGGGCCTGCCAGGCTGCTGCACTGTTCTCACTCACGCTGCTGCCTCAAGAAACTGTTTGTAGCCCTGTTTTTCCAGCAGGGTAGCCACTTCCGGCCCGCCACTATGGATGATGCGGCCATGTGCCATGACATGCACACGATCCGGCACGATATATTCCAGAAGACGCTGATGATGGGTAATCACCAGAGAGGAGAAGTCCGGCCCACGCAGGGAATTGACGCCATCCGCCACGATGCGCAGCGCATCAATATCCAGCCCACTGTCCGTCTCATCCAGAATGGCGAGTGAAGGCTTGAGCAGGCGCATCTGAAGCACTTCGTTGCGCTTCTTCTCACCACCGGAGAAGCCGACATTCACGGCACGCTTGAGCATCTCACCGGACATGGAAAGACGGGCCGTTTCCTCCCGTGCCAGCTTGAGGAAGGACACGGCATCCAGCTCTTCCTCACCACGGGCCTTGCGGACGGCATTTACGGCTGTCCGCAGAAAATTGGCATTATTGACGCCCGGCAGCTCCACAGGGGACTGGAAGGCCAGAAACACGCCCAGTGCGGCACGCTCTTCCGGCTCCAGCTCCAGCAGGTCCTGTCCTTTGAAGTGAGCAGACCCACCCGTCACTTCATAATCCTCACGTCCTGCCAGAACGTAAGACAGCGTGGACTTGCCGGACCCGTTCGGCCCCATGATGGCATGAACCTCTCCCTTGGGGATCGTCAGGTCCAGACCCTTCAGAATTTCCTTGGGGGTTCCGTCAGCATCGATCTGGGCTTTCAGCCCTTCAATCTTCAGAAAATCACTCATAGCTTAACCCACGCTCCCTTCCAGACTGATCTGAAGCAGCTTCTGTGCTTCCACAGCAAATTCCATCGGGAGTTCCTTGAGAACCTCCCGGCAGAAACCGTTCACGATCAGGCCAACGGCTTCCTCTTCTGAAAAACCACGGGACCGGCAATAGAAGAGCTGGTCCTCGGAAATCTTGGATGTTGTCGCCTCATGCTCGACACGGGCACTCATGTTGCGGCTCTCGATATAGGGAACCGTATGGGCACCGCACTGATCGCCGATCAGCAGACTGTCACACTGCGTAAAGTTGCGGCCATTACGGGCCTTGGGCTGCATACGGACCAGACCGCGATAGGTACTGTCCGACTTCCCGGCAGAGATGGTCTTGGCCACGATGGTGGACCGTGTATCCGGGGCAAGATGGATCATCTTCGTGCCCGTGTCGGCCTGCTGATGCCCATTTGTCACGGCAACGGAATAGAACTCACCGACTGAACCTTTCCCTGCCAGAATGCAGGACGGATACTTCCATGTGATGGCAGAGCCGGTTTCAACCTGTGTCCATGAGATGCGGGCACGGTCACCTTTGCAGATGCCCCGCTTGGTCACGAAGTTATAGATGCCGCCCTTACCATTTTCATCACCCGGATACCAGTTCTGCACCGTGGAATATTTGATGAAGGCATCTTCCATCGCCACCAGCTCAACCACGGCAGCATGAAGCTGGTTCTCGTCACGCTGCGGAGCCGTGCATCCCTCCAGATAGGATACGGTAGCCTGATCCTCAGCAATGATCAGCGTCCGCTCAAACTGCCCGGTATTACGGGCATTGATACGGAAATAGGTGGACAGCTCCATCGGGCAGCGCACCCCTTTGGGCACGTAAACGAAGGAACCATCGGTAAAGACAGCCGAATTCAGGGCCGAGAAGAAATTGTCCCCTACAGGGACGACCGTCCCCAGATATTTCTTCACCAGCTCCGGATGCTCAATGATGGCCTCGGAGATCGGGCAGAAAATCACGCCCGCTTCGGCCAGCGTCTTGCGGAAGGTCGTTGCCACGGACACACTGTCAAACACGGCATCAACAGCCACAGGCGTCTTCTGGCCTGCGCCTTCCACACCAGCCAGCATCTCCTGCTCATGAAGCGGAATACCAAGCTTCTCGTAGGTCTTCAGCAGCTCGGGATCGACTTCATCAAGGCTTTTCGGACCAGGCTTCTTCTTGGGCTGAGCGAAGTAATGAGCATCCTGATAATCAATCGGCGGATGTTTGATCTTCGCCCAGTCCGGCTCACTCATTTCCTGCCATGCACGGAAAGCCTTCAGCCGCCATTCCAGCATCCACTGAGGCTCTTTCTTACGTGCGGAAATCAGCCGGACGATGTCCTCATTCAGCCCTTTCGGGGCGAGGTCCATCTCCACATTCGTCTCAAAACCCCATTCGTAATTGGACTTGGCCAGTTTCTCAACGGCTTCACGGGTTTCCGACACAGCCGGCATGACATCCTCCCTGTTTCTCAGACCTATGCATTGTCGCTTCCGCCGAGGTGGCAGAGGACGGATCAAATTTCAGATCGGGGTTGGCCATATCTGCCAGAGTGATGGTCTCAAGGGCCTGACGGACCGCTCCATTGACCATATCCCACTGCCCGGACAGGCCGCAGGTCTCCCCATGTGCACATTCCTTGCCATCACAGCAGGCCGTCACACATATAGGGCCATCCACTACGGTAATCACCCGTGCCACGGAGATGTCCTTCAGCTCTTCAGCTAGACGGTACCCGCCCCGTGCGCCACGATAGGACACGACCAGCCCACCGGCTGCCAGCCCCTTCAGCAGCTTGGCAACTGTTGGTTCGGGAACCCCCGTTTCCTGCGCCAGAGACGCCGCCGTGGCCAGATCGCCACGTACACCCAGACGCACAAGAACAACAGTCGCATAGTCAGCCAGTTTGGACAGTCTCAGCACAATGAAAAAACCTACAGCCTGTATCAATGATTCTTAATTTAAGACCCTACCGGTCCCCATTCAAGGAAGTGACCCATATTTTTCTTAGGGTCAAGCTTTATGTCCGGTTACAGCAGGAGCGTTCTTTTATTTTCTATTAAAGAATACCGCTTATGGCACAAAATAGGCAAGTAGCCCTTCTAAGATGGCACCTATCACAAAACCGACTACGGTGCCATTAACCCTGATATAAGCCAGGTCCTTCCCAATACCCGCCTCCAGCCGAGTGGACAGACTTTCCGCATCCCAGCGTCCGACAACACGGGCGATCATCCCCGCCACATTTTGCTGCATCTGTGGAAGGGCCTGCATAATGGCCTGACGCAGTGCCTGATCCAACTGAATAGCCAGCTCTCCCCGCTGCGAAAGCATGTCTACCAACTGCTGATAGGCTGTTGACAGTGCTTGCATGCTCAGCCCGTCATCTTTCTGGCTGTCCTCTTCCACCATCAAGCAGAGCCGCCGCCACAGGCCGCCGCTCCACTCTTTCACACTGTCATGTGCAAAAAAGGACGCAATGCCATCCATGAGCTGATGGGCATTCTGTGGGTCTTCATCCAGTTCCTGAAGCTTCCTCCGCACCCAGCGGGTAAAGCCATGCCGAATGTCAGAATCCATCGGGTCCACACGGCTTAACTCGGCCTTCAGTGCGGTTAAGACCTGCGTGGCTACTGATGCACCAATAGCCCAGCCAATCAAACGTCCGCCCTGTTCCCGCACCCGCTTCTCCACAAAGCGGTGCAGGTCATCTTCCTTCTGGCTGACCAATTCTTTGAACTGCGCCAGAAAGAAAGAAAAGACCTCTTGATGAAGATCCCCATCCACCATGGCCCGCAAACCACGGATAACAAGGGCCGTCACGTCATCCCTTTTCATCAGGGTCGGAAACAGAGTGACCAAAAAAGAACCGCCCCTCCCATCGCCAATACGCTCCAATATGGCAGGGGCTAATCCACGCAGATGTTCCAGCACACGCCGCTCTGTCTCCTCCTTTTTCAGGAGATTTGCTAAAACGACTGGAACATTGGCCTGATCCAATAGACGCAGCATTTCATCTTCTGTCAGGAAATGCTCCACCATGAAACGCCCGAGTGCTTCACCCAGCTGCGCCTTGCGCTGTGGCAGGATGGCCGTATGCGGAATGGGCAACCCTAACGGATGCCGAAATAAGGCCGTAACAGCAAACCAGTCGGCCATGCCCCCTACCACACCGGCCTGACTTCCTGCCCGTAACATTTCAAGCCAGAGTGAAGGGCCGAACAACTTCTGCCAAATGCTCAACCGACTGACGACAGCCAGTACGGACGTCCCCACCAACAGCAGACCCGCCCAGAGAGAGACCCTATTTTTCCGCACCGGGACGGACATGACGCTAGACTGACCTCCTCACACACTGGCAGGGGGCGGCTACAGCCCCCGCAACAACCATCCTGCGGAGGAAATCCGACAGAACAGACATAAACCACTTAGTTAACAACACTTGGCGCATTAGCATAATTAAGCCTATACAGGAACGACCGTGCTGGTAATGATGCTATGCTCTTCCCGGCTGATATAAGATCAAGACAAGCGAGACTGTTCCCCATGCCTGATTGCGCCTCCCCAACTGACGCATCGCCTGCTGAACTGATTGAATCCTGTGCCACAGTGCTAAAACGCACGCCACATGAGCTTTCCAGCCTGATTATTTCTATTGCGGAAAAAACGGGGACGGAAAAAGGCCTGGAAACAGTCGGCCAGGCTGTCCGTCTGTTACGGGATCGCAATTTCATGACCCGGGCTGATGCTCTGCGCCGTTATATCGGGCTGGAGCATAACGGTACCATCTGCCCGCCAGAACCTCGCCTACGTAAAGTAGCCGAGCAGCTGGTCGCACAAGCCCGGACACCGGCAGACCTCTCCGTAACCGGCTTTGCCGCCGTCTTCACAGCTCATCCGACTTTTGCTCTGGCCAATAATGTTTATGAGCTTCTTGCTCGCCGCGCAGAAGACCCTGCCTGCCCAGTTCCCTCCCTGCCGACTCACCGCCGTGCGGCACCGCCAACCCTGGATGAGGAACAAGCATTAGCCCTTGCTGCCATCACCCGTGGGCGTGATGCGCTGGACCAGCTCTCAGCAGAAATCTTTCAGGCTGCACGCCGTCGCTGGCCCGATGCCGAAGAACTGACCCCGGCCCCTGTCCGTCTGGCCAGCTGGGTCGGATTCGATACCGATGGCCGCAATGACATTGGCTGGTGGGACACAATCCGCATCCGTTTGGGCCTCAAGATTGCTCAGCTGGAACGCCTGCTTGAAGGGCTGGAACGGATTGACCTGCAAGATTCTACCCTTGGCAGACGGGTTGAATCCGCCCTGCACGCCACGCAGCAACAGCGTGATGCCTGCCCCCGTTCTGTCCCCGGTCAGACCATGCAACCGGAAGACATTGCCCGTTTCTCCCATATTCTCATTGATCTGCGGGAAACGGCCCTGCTCAATGCCGAAGAGCTGCTTCCCCTGTTCCGAGAGGAGGCGGCAAACCTAGATGAAACCACAGCCCAGCAGCTGGACGTCATCCGCACGGGGTTCCTCAATCACGGGCTGGGGCTGTCCCATATCCATACCCGCCTCAATGCGGCACAGATTTACAACGTGGCCCGCACACGGCTGGGCCTGACAGACGACCCGACACTGCCATTCCACCGTCGGGCACTGCTCTCCCACATTGATGCCGCTATGGATAACCTGAAGCCACTGGCCATCGACTTTGGTGCCCTACTGGTAGAACCCAGTGCCGCATCACGCCTGATGATGACGATGGCGCAGATCCTCAAACATGTTGATTCCGGATCTCCCATCCGCTTCCTGATTGCCGAAACGGAAAGTGGCTATACACTGCTTGCCACGCTCTGGCTGGCCCGTCTCTTTGGCATCCGTGATGACCAGATCGAGATTTCCCCGCTCTTCGAAACGGAAACAGCACTAGAGAACGGTGCAGAGATTCTGGAGGAAGCCTTCCGCTCTCCACATTGGCGGGCCTATCTCCGGGCCAATGGGCGTCTGTCCCTCCAATTCGGTTACTCGGATTCCGGGCGTTATGTCGGACAGCTGGCTGCCGGCCCCATGGTCGAACGTCTGCGGCTGCGTACTTTGGAGCTGATGAAAGAGCATGGTCTCGACGACATCGCCCTGACCATGTTCGACACGCATGGTGAGAGCATCGGCCGTGGTGCCCATCCTTTCAGCCTGAAAGAACGTCTGGAATATTTCTCCCCTGCCAACACACGGCAGGCCCTACGTAAAGCGGGGATTACAAGCCGGGTCGAAACCGCTTTTCAGGGCGGGGATGGCTACCTCTCCTTTGGAACGGAGAGACTTGCTGCCTCTACTATTGCGACACTAGCTGAATTCGTAGCGGCACAAGGCGAACCCATTGAGGCAGAGGCACTGAACGATCCGCTTTTCAGCAAGCCCGATTTCGCTATGGACTTCTTCTCTACCATTGCGTTGAAAATGGGAGATTTGGTTAATGACCCCGGTTATACCGCCCTGCTGAGTGCCTTCGGCCCTGCATTGGTGGACAAAACCGGCTCCCGCCCCTCTGCACGCCAGTCCGATACGGCCCGGGTGACACGCATCACCCATCCGAGCCAAATCCGGGCCATTCCCAATAATGCCATCCTCCAGCAGCTGGGCTGGTGGGCCAATGTCCTGCACGGCCTTGGTGGTGCTGCCCGCCGCCATACGGAACAGTTCGAGCAACTACGCCACAGCTCGCCCCGCTTCCGCCAGCTCATGGATTTTGCCTCTCAGGCCCTGAAACATTCAGACCTTGATGTTCTGCGGGCGACTATTCACCAGCTGGACCCTGGCACATGGCTGAACCGTGCAGCAGACTGCGACAGTGCTGATGAGCGAGTGCATTTCCTCAGTATCGCCCGTGATCTGGAAGAGCTGGAATTCTGGAAGAGCGTCCCGGCTCTCTTCCGCCGCATCCAGAGGGAGGACATCGCCCTGCGCTCTGCATGGCCAGAAGCCCCCCGCATGGATGTCGATGAGAAGCTACTGCATGTCATCCGCTTTGCCCTGATGGACCGCATTTGGACACTGGGAACGCATATCCCCTATTTCGGCCCTCGTGGCACGCTGACACGGGAAGCCATCACGACACTCATCCTCTGCCTTGATGTCCCACGGGCACTGCGTTTGCTGGATGATCTTTTCCCCATCACAACGCCCAGCATTGCCGACCTTGACTTCGGCGAACCAGGCGGTGCCGGTGTAGCGCAGGGCTTCGCTCGTGAGCATCAGGAAATCTTCCAGCCACTCCGGGACGCTTTTGATCTCCTCCGGGAAGTCGGTGTGGCCATCATGCACGCCAATCACTGCTTCGGCTGATACAGCCCTCAGTACCCGGTTTCAGAAAAGGCCTCTTCCCATTCAGGAAGAGGCCTTTCTCATATCAGACGGCTGATCTTTCAGAGTTCCCGACACCAGATATTTTCAATCGTGCCACCAAGAGCCTCAATGGCCCTGAAACTGGCCTGCACATGCTCCGACGCCAGATGCGCCTGAAGGCTGGCCTCATCAGCCCATTCCTCATTCAACGTGAAGACACCCTCGGTCTCTTTATCCTCATACGCCACAAAACGGAGACAGCCTTCATCCTGCCGTGACCTCTGCACGATCTTCCTGAAAAGGTCTTTCGCCTGCTCATGATGGGATGCCGGAAAACGGATGATCGCCGTCACACAGTCTTTGCTATTCATGTCCTCACACCTTTGGCTCTTCTTTCCAGATACCTTCCCTCGTGTGACGAAGAGCTATCCCCGGCACGAAATCAGGCCGCCATATCTTGGGTACGCCGACCTTCTGGGACAGATAGATGCCCGTATGGCCAGAACAGAGATAGGCAATGAAACAGCCCGTCGCATAATAGACGATGTTTGCCCCGCCAAAGAGCTCCACCCCCATAACCGTACAGGCCAGCGGCGTATTCACGGCACCACCAAACACGGCCACCATGCCCACACCGGCCAGCAGATCGCTGGGCACACCCAATACAGGCGCAAGAGCGTTCCCCAGCCCTGCCCCAACAAAGAACAGTGGCGTGACTTCACCCCCTTTATACCCTGTGGCAAGGGCAATGACAGTGAAGACCAGCTTCAACAGCCAGCTCCAGTCATAATGGGCCGTACTAAAGAAGTTGACGATGGAGGCCCCTCCTGCTTCTGGAGCCATGACACCCAGCCCCAGATAATCCCGTGTCCCCAGCAGCCAGACCAGCAAAATGGTCACCACACCACCAATGGCAGGCTGCAACCAAGGTGTCGAACAGATTTTTTTGATGACCGGGCTGAGCCTGTAAACACCCTCGGCAAAGGCACGGCTGGCAAAACCGAAGGCCACAGCCGCAATGGCAACCTTTACCCACAGCAGTGCATCGACATGAAATGGCACCTGCCCCGGTGCTGCAAGCCCCTTGAAGGTAACAGGATAAACAGCGTGGTGAATCCCCCACTGATGGCATGTCCAGTCCGCAATGATGGACGTCACCGCTACAGGCAGCAGGGCTGAATAATCCAGCGTACCAAGGGTCAGAACTTCCAGACCGAAGACAGCTCCCGTAATGGGCGTGCCATACACAGCCCCCAGACCCGACGCCACACCCGCCGTCAGCAGGATGCTCGTATTGCGCCTATCCAGCCGGAACCATGTCGCAAAACTGCTGGCAAGGCTCCCACCCATCTGTACGGCGGTTCCCTCACGCCCTACAGAAGCCCCAAAAAGATGACTGACGACCGTACCGATGAAAACCAGCGGTGCCATACGCAAGGGCACCCCCTCTGATGGCTTATGGATTTCATCAATAATCAGGTTGTTGCCGCCGCTAGCACGGCCACCCCACCAGTAGTAGGACAGAGCCACAGCCACACCGGCAAAAGGCAGGCCATACAAAATGGCAGGATGAGCAAAACGATAATGCGTCACCCATTCCAGCATCCAGAGGAACAGGGCACAGGAACTGCCCACAACCACAGCCAGAGGCACCAGCAGCACCAACCAGCGTACAAGCCGCAGCAGAAAGAACGTAAATTCTTTTAAAGACAACATGGCAGACTCCCTCACCAGCCCCTCCATATACGCTATGGGAGGGCATTATTGGCAGGAATCATCAGCCTTTCCCGATTACCCGGGTGGCGGTTCGGCCTGTGTGGCCCGGTGGCAATCCATCACCGTCCGTTAACAAGACACCATCATGCCCTATTCTGTCAAGCAGACGTAAAAGAAAACCCTCCGCCAGCGAACTGACGGAGGGCTTTCCTAAACGAATGATCGCTACAGGGCGTATTAGGAACGCTCTGCGATGATCTCATCCTGCACGTTCCGCGGCACCGGCTCATAGTGATGGAACTGCATGGTGAAAGACGCACGGCCCTTCGTGGCAGAACGCAGATGGGAAATGTAACCGAACATTTCCTTCAGCGGCACCTGAGAGCGGATCAGAACGGTAGAACCGGACGTTTCCTGATTCTGGATGATACCACGACGACGGTTCAAGTCACCCACCACGTCACCAACGTGATCGTTCGGTGTGGTGATTTCCACATCCATGATCGGCTCCAGAATGACCGGACCGGCCTTTTTCATACCTTCACGGAAGCAAGCCTTAGCGGCGATTTCGAAGGCCAGAGCGGAGGAGTCAACGTCGTGGTACTTACCGTCTTCCAGAGTGAACTTGAAGCCCACTGTGTCGAAGCCAGCCAGCACACCCGTCGTGGACTGCATACGCACGCCCTTTTCGACAGCCGGGATATATTCCTTCGGCACGGCACCACCGACGATCTTGTTCTCGAAGAGAATCTCTTCGGCACCCTTCTCTGTCAGCGGCTCGAAGGTGATCTTCACCTCAGCGAACTGACCAGAACCACCGGACTGCTTCTTGTGGGTGTAGGTCTCGGTGTGGGACTGAGTGATCGTCTCACGGTAAGCAACCTGCGGGGCACCGATGTTGGCATCAACGCCATATTCACGGCGCAGACGGTCCACGATGATGTCCAGATGCAGCTCGCCCATACCGGAAAGGATGGTCTGACCTGTTTCCTGATCTGTCCGCAGATGCAGGGACGGGTCCTCAGCCGTCAGCTTCTGGAGAGCCAGCGTCATCTTCTCGACGGCATCCTTGGTCTTCGGCTCGACAGAGATGTCGATCACCGGAACCGGGAACTGCATACGCTCCAGAACCACCGGATCAGCAGCATCAGCCAGCGTGTCACCCGTCACGGTGTCTTTCAGACCAACGAAGGCAGCAATGTCACCAGCACCGACAGACTTCACTTCCTGACGCTTGTCAGCGTGCATCTGGAACATGCGGCCAACGCGTTCCTTCGTACCCTTGGTGGTGTTCAGCACGGTATCACCCGTGTTCAGCACGCCACGATAGACACGAACGAAGGTCAGTGTACCGTACTTGTCGGAGATGATCTTAAAGGCCAGACCAGCAAACTTGCCTTCCGGGTCAACCGGGATGATCGGCAGGAAGCTCTCGTCAACTTCCTTGTCTTCCGGCGGAGCAATACGGATGCCCTCAACCTCGTCCGGAGCCGGGAGGTAGTCGATCACGGCATCCAGCAGCGGCTGCACACCCTTGTTCTTGAAGGCCGTACCGCACAGGACAGGGCGGAACTCACCAGCAATGGTGCCCTTCTTGATGCAACGCTTCAGAGTAGCAATATCGACTTCGCCCTTGTCGAAATACTCTTCCATAGCGGCGGTATCAACGCTCAGAGCCGTATCAAGCAGGTTCTGACGTGCTTCTTCAGCACGTTCCTTCATGTCGGCCGGAATTTCTTCGTAGTGGAACTTAGCACCCAGCTCACCGCCTTCCCAGACGATGGCGCGCATTTCCACCAGGTCAACAACACCAACCATGTTTTCTTCAGAACCAATCGGCAGCTGAAGCGGAATGGCCACGATGTCCAGCTTCTCCTTCAGGGTGCTGAAGGCGTAATCAAAGTCGGCACCGGTACGGTCCAGCTTGTTGATGAAGATGATACGGGGCACGTTGTAGCGGTCAGCCAGACGCCAATTGGTCTCGGACTGCGGCTGCACACCGGCCACACCTTCAATCACGAAGATGGCGCCATCGAGCACACGGAGGGAACGGTTCACCTCGATGTTGAAGTCGATATGGCCAGGTGTGTCGATGATGTTGATGCGGTGGCCGTTCCACTCACAGGTCACAGCAGCGGAGGTAATGGTGATACCGCGCTCACGCTCCTGTTCCATGTAGTCGGTCGTGGTGTTCCCGTCATGCACTTCACCGATACGGTGGGACATACCGGTGTAATAGAGCATGCGCTCTGTTGTCGTCGTCTTACCGGCGTCAATATGAGCGGTAATACCGATGTTGCGAATCTTTGAGAGAGCGGACTTCGCGCCCTGAACGCTGTCGTCGGTCACGGGAAACCTCCAAAATGCAAGGAAAGGTGCCACCGCCTAAGCCGGGGCACCCTCATCAAACCCTGTATGAATACCAGAAAATGGACTGTGCCGGCAGAGTCACCCCGGAACAGCCGCCCGCCCTATGAGTAAGGGCGGGCCTCAAGCCGCCTGATTAGGCAGCCGGCTGGGCAGCCTTACGCTCCTGAACACGCAGGATGCGACGCTTGATAACAAGAGCCTCTGGCGTCAGTTTCCGGTTCGGTGTGCCCAGCAGGAAGGAATCAAGCCCGCCATTATGCTCAACCGTACGGATACCCTTGGCAGACAGGCGCATACGCACCGGAGCCTCAAGGATATCGGAAAGGAGCGTGGCTTCCTGAAGGTTCGGGAGGAAACGGCGACGGGATTTGTTATTGGCGTGGCTGACGTTATTGCCCGTCAGCACCCCTTTGCCCGTGACATGGCAACGGCGAGACATAGAACTTCCTCGATACTGTGATACGCAGAGCCGCAAAAACAGCTTAGCGTGTTCCGTAAATAAGGCGGGCTTATGACGTATAGACGCTGATACGTCAAGTCTTTCCTGCCTTTCATACCGACAGAAGCAGCCCGCTACCCCTCTACAACTGAATGACCTGTAACGGAACCCCCTCTCGCCTGCAATCTCCACATTCCTGCGTAAATACCGCCTTTTTCCAGAAGATCGTGATGAGTTCCCTCCTCCACCACCTGCCCAGCCTCCATGACCAGAATATGGTCAGCACGCTGGATTGTAGAAAGGCGGTGGGCAATCACAACCGTTGTCCGCCCGGATGACAGCGTCATAAGTTCCTTCTGTATGGCGTCTTCCGTTCTGGTATCCAATGCGCTGGTTGCCTCATCTAACACAAGCAGGCGGGGGCTACGCAGAAGAACACGAGCAATGGCCATTCTCTGTCTCTCTCCACCTGAGAGACGCACGCCCCGCTCTCCAACCAGCGTATCGAACCCATCCGGCAATCTTTCAATAAGTGGCCCCAACTGCGCTGCTTCAGCGGCCTGACGAATATCAGCTATTCCAGCCCCTACCCGTCCATAGGCGATATTTTCGGCAATCGTGTCATTAAAGAGTGACGTATCCTGCGCCACCACACCAATCTGCGCCCGTAAGACTTCAAGTGACAAGTCCGTAAGGGGCACATCTTCCATCAGGACCACTCCTTCCAGAGGGTCATACAGACGGCTGATGAGCTTCGCTAACGTCGATTTACCAGACCCGCTACGCCCCACCACGGCAAGCATCCTTCCAGCCTTCAACCGAAAGCTGACATCCCGCAGGATCAACCTTTCCGGCTCATAACCAAAAGCAACATGCCGCATCTCCAACGTAACGCCCCTAGGGTGCCCTATGGGTAATGGCACAGGCTCTTGCGGTGACTGTATCTCTGGCTCCAGAGCCATGAGTTCCAAATAGGCTTCCATATCAACACGGGCATTACGCCAACCCGCACCAACATAATTCAAAGCCCCAACTGAGGCATAAACACTCCGAAGATACGTGCCCATCAGCACAAATTGTGCAACACCGAGTCGATGAGCTTCAATATCCAGTATGGCCATCCCCAGTAACGAGGCTGTTGCCAGAGAAATCAGAATATTACGAACAGCCTGAGAACTTCCAATAAGCCTCTGCAACCGTGCTTCAGCTGCATTCAATGACTTCCATATCTTTTCCTGCCGTTGGCTTTCATAAGTGGCATTACCAAAAGTCCGGACGATATCGGCATTCAACAGACTGTCGACAAGATGACGATGTGCATGGCTATTTGCCTGATTACGCTCCCTGCGGGCCTGCATCCGCCAGCGAGTAAAAAGAAATGATATACCCGCATAAAGAAGCAGCGTGCCGCAGAGCAGCACCAGATACCAGCCATTAAAAACATGCAGTACCACCAAGAATGTCAGACCCAACCCCAGAAGGTTCGGCATGACATTAGAGAAAGCCATATCCACGATCGTACTGGCCGCATCAGCACCTCTATCGATGGTACGGGTCAAAGCTCCAGTCTGACGCTTTTGATGAAAACGGGCACTCAGCTGATGGATATGCTCCAGCCCTCGTAAGCTGATCCGCTCTCTCAGAACTGTTCTTATCGGAACCATGAGAAGGCTACGCACCGGCCCTGCCACGGCCCCCAACATTCGTAAAACCGTATAACTTGCCAACAAGGCCATAATGGCCGCTAGAGTGGCCTCATGCCCTGAAAGCCTACCCACCATGCCGCTGAACAGCCAGGGCGTGGCAACGGATGTAACGCTTTCCAAAATCAACAGAATACAAGCACAGCAGAACCGCAGTGACCAGCCTTTCAATGAGGAAGGACGAACCTGTTGCCAAAAGGTCCGCAAAGAGAGACGTCTATTTTTTGTTGATGCCATAAAAACCTGATAGATATTCCACTGCTGCGACCGTGGCTGTCACTGGAAGAACTTTACACCCTCCCGTCCTTTCTGCCAGCATCTACCCACTGAACAATGAAGCTGGAGCAGGCCACCTCTTACGCCATCGCCCCTCCCCCTCACATCATAAATGAGTATTTGAGAGACCTCATGCTGTCCTCCGCTGCCTCTCCCTTCCTCCGCCACATCAAACGGTGCCGCAATGTCACCCTTCCGGCAGGTCGCCTTCCTCTGCTGCACGACGGCAAAACCATCGGGCTAGTAGATCCCACCTGCCTAAGCTGGATGGCCGACCCTGCCTGCTCTGACCTACTGGCTGTGCATAACGATCACCTCATCTTATCAAGTGGCCAGAACCTACGGCAGATCAGCAACATTCTGGCACAACAAGAACGCTATGTGCCGTTCAATGAATGGTTTGATGTCCGCTCTCCTGAAGGGCAGATTATCGGACAGATTGACCGTGGTTTGATCCCGGTCTTCGGCGTGGAGGCCTCTGGAGTCCATATGAACGGCCTTGTCCGGAAGGATACAGGCCTGCATCTCTGGGTCGCCCGCCGCAGCCCTCATAAACGACTGGACCCCGGAAAGTTGGATCATTTGGTAGCAGGAGGCATGAGCAGTGGCCTCACACCAGAAGAAACAGTCATTAAAGAAGCCGAAGAGGAAGCGGCCATTCCTGCTGACCTCTCCCGTAAGGCTTATCATGCCAGTACGCTTCGTTATGCGATGTCCCGCCCAGAGGGGCTGCGTCGTGACCGACTTTACTGTTACGATCTCTTCCTTCCCGAAGATTTCATTCCCCATATCAACGATGGCGAAGTAGAATCTTTCCATCTCATGCCAATCGAAGACGTGTTTCAAAAGGTGCGGGATACAGATGATTTCAAATTTAACGTCAATCTTGTCCTTCTAGACCTTTTCCTGAGACTTGGGATGTTCGATAAGCAGGATGGCCCAATTCTGGCGGAGATTTTGCATGGGTGAAGCCCAATGACCGCCCTTTCCAGACCGCCCCACAGTAATGGGACATCCTTCTTTATTCTGGCAAGCTGACCGAGACACCACTCACTATGACCACTCCTTCCGACAAAAAGCCTCCACAGCTCAGGCTTACCCCACCGTCCAAAACCCTACAGAAACGCGCCCGCGGTTTTCTTGCGCTGTTCTTCGTGCTGGCTGCGCTCTGGACACTCAGAAGCATGTTACCCGCCCTGCTATGGGGCGGCATCTTTGCTATCGCCCTCTGGCCGCTTTACAGACGGTCAACACAACGCTTCGGCCGCACAATCTGGCTTCCAGCCCTCTTTACTGGCGTGCTGGCGTTGGTCTTTCTGGTGCCGGTGTCTTTCATCAGCATCAAAACAGCTGATGAAGTCCACTCCGCCTTTCTGTGGCTTGATTCAATCCGCCATCAGGGTCTTCCCACACCGGCTTGGCTGGACCGTCTACCTGTAGCCTCCGGGCAAGCCAAAGCTCTCTGGACAGAACATCTCAGCAACCCGGATACGCTGAATGAACTCTTCCATTCCTTAAATGTCGGCCATAGCGTTGCCGTGGGTAAGCAATTCGGGTCCGAAATCCTGCACCGTGGCATCCTGTTCGGCTTCTCCATGCTGACGCTTTTCTTCCTGCTGAAAGATGGCGACAGCATTATCCGCAAGTGCATGATCGGGTCGCAGCGTCTTTTCGGGTCTCAAGGTGAAAGCCTTGCACGACAGATCGTTGCCTCTATTCACGGTACCGTGTCCGGACTGGTTCTGGTTGGCCTTGGTGAAGGGGCCATCATGGGTGTGTGCTATATCATCGCCGGTGCGCCGCAGCCGCTCATCTTCGGTCTGGCAACAGCCATTGCCGCCATGGTGCCACTACTGGGCTGGATTGCCGTAACAGGGGTTTGCCTGCTGATTGCCTTCAAGGGCAGCATGTTAGCTGCCGCCATCGTATGGCTGATCGGCGCAATCGTGCTTTTCGTAGCAGATCACTTCATCCGCCCTGTCCTGATCGGGGGCAGCACGAAGGTACCGTTCCTCTGGGTTTTGATGGGTATTCTGGGGGGTGCAGAAACATGGCAGCTAATGGGGCTGTTCATTGGCCCGGCCATCATGGCAGGACTGCATCTGCTATGGACATTGTGGACCAGTAATAAGGTCTCTGCCCAGCGTACAACACATGTTGTGAAGGAGTGAAACCGCAGGAGATGGTCGGGCAGGCGGGATTCGAACCCACGACCCCCAGTCCCCCAGACTGATGCGCTACCAGACTGCGCTACTGCCCGTCGTCCTGCGGTGAGGAAGCTCTAGCAGCCTCGGATTATTCTTGCAATGGTCCGAGGCTTTTTTTTAACATTTTTCAGAGAGTAAGGTCTTTTTCATCTCGGCTAGTTCGCCAAGAAGGTCACGCAACAGCTCATCCAGATCGCTTTTCCGCTTCGCCTGAAGACGGCGATCCATCTCCTGCGCTGCCAGTCTCTGCTGAAGGACAACGCCCTCCCCTTCCAAAGCACGGATCCGCTCCAGAGATTCAACATGACGCTCACGTTCTTCAGCAAAACTGGCCTGCTCACGCCTCAGACCGTCATTCTCCGTCTCAAGATGTTCCACCTTTTTAACGATGACAGCCTGAGCAGCCCTCTTTTCTTCGCCTTCTTTCAAAGAACGCTTGAGACGAACATTTTCATCCTCAAGAGATTGCATGATGAGGACGGATTGTTCCAACTTCCGTACAAGTTCCTGCCGCTCTGCGCTCAAGGTCTCCAGCTGGTTAGAAAGCTGCTTATGCTGAAAGGAGTCTTCCTTCTGCGACGAATGAAGCTGCTCATGTTCCGCCTGTAATGTTGCAAAACGCTTATGCAGCGCATCAAACTCACCCTGCTTCACCTCTGCACTCTGCAACTGCTTTTCTATCTCAGCCGTCAGACGTTCGACCGTCTCTCTCAGGCTAAGTGTTTCTTTTTCAAGCTCCTGATACTCAGCTTGTGCGGCTTCACTCTGTTTTGCACTAGCAGCACGCAATGTTTCATTCTCGGTTTCAAGCGCATGGCAACGTTCTGCCTCTGTCCGAACCTCCTCCAGCTCACTGGTCAGCTCCTGAAGACGTCCATGCTCAGCCTGCATGTCCGCCAGCTTTACCCTCAACCCTTCAAGCTGGGTCAATCGCTCCTTGCGAGACTCCGCCTCTCTCTGATGCTCTTTTGCTTCGGACTTCAGCTGCTCAATCGTTCTCTGCAATTCATGATTGCGCTCTTCCAGTGTACGGCTCCGAGCAGCCTCCACCTCACGCTGCTTCTGCCCAGCAGCACGCAAAGCCTCATTCTCAGATTCAAGACGCTGGGCACTAGCCTGCACAGCCTTCAGTTCTTCACGAAGGGCCTGCGCTTCATCACGCTCTACCTCACGCTGCTTCTGCCCAGCAGCACGCAAAGCCTCATTCTCAGATTCAAGACGCTGGACACTGGCCTGCACAGCCTTCAGCTCTTCACGAAGAGCCTGCGCTTCATCACGCTCTACCTGCTGATGCGCCTCTTTTTCTGCCGTTAAGCGTTCAACAGCTTCCTGCAAAAGAAGATGTTGCTCCTCAAGCTCCGCCAGATAAACCTTCTCATCTTCCTTCTGAGGCGGAGTTTCATGAGCCTGCTGGAGTGCCTCTTTCAAAGAGGCATTCTCATCTTCCAATGTCTTGAGAGACAGAGCAATGCGGCCAAATTCTTCAAGACGCTCATTGAGTGTCCTATTTTCCTGCTGAAGTTCCTTCAGCCGGTCAGACGGCGGTGCCACATCCTTACTGGTCGCTCCCTCACTTCCGTGAGATGGCGATACGGAATCATCACCGATAATTCCCTCACGCTTCAACTGTGGGACGACCTCATGGCTCCGGGCACCATCCTGATAGAGCAGCCGGGCGATGTTCCGCACGATCATGACGGCCTGTTCGTCATAATAGCTCTGCCCGTCCGCACGCTGTTCTGTTTTAAAAACGGGATAGAGACTTTCCCATGAACGCAGACGATACAGAGGGAGGCCCAGCTCCTCGGCAACACTGGCTGCCGTCCTCAAACCACCATGCTGATACGAATCAGTGGACGTCATCGAGAGGCACCCTGTTGCGTTGCCGATCTACCGTTAACGCTTTCCCGTAACAAACGGGACGGACGGAAGAACGGCACACGCCGCGCCGAGATGACAGCCTCCTCTCCCGTGAGAGGATTTCTTCCCAGACGAGGTGCTTTGTCCCTCACAGAAAACGTCCCAAAGCCGCTGATTTTCAACGACTTGCCCTGTTCGAGCGTCTGGACGAACAGCTCAAACATCTCCTCCAGAAACAGGGTGGCCTGTTGCCGGGAAAAGCCATGCTCCTCCTGAAGGAGCTCTATCAGATCAGCGCGTGCAATTGTCTCCATAATGAGAAAACGTATCACGAGCTATCTAATTAGCACACTGAAAAAACGAAATCCCCTGCATATAAATCAGGGGACCTCATCACTATTTCATCCGAAACAGGGCAGTCTTACATTCTTATGAGTGCCGAACCCCAAGTAAGACCACCACCCAGAGCCTCCATCAGGACGAGATCACCCTGCTTGATCCGCCCATCCCGAACCGCTTCATCCAGTGCCAAAGGAATGGACGCAGCAGATGTGTTGGCATGACGATCCACCGTCACCACGACCCTCTCCGAGGGCAGAGAGAGCTTTTTGGCCATACCGTCAATGATTCTCAGATTCGCCTGGTGAGGCACCATCCACTGAATGTCCGTCCCCTTGAGGCCATTGGTCTCCAGAGCTTCATCAACAGCAGCAGCAAGATTGACGACAGCATGACGGAATACCTCCCGCCCATGCATCTTCAGAGCCACCTTGCCAGATGCACACCCGACAGCTCCATCAACATAAAGGAGATCACCAAGCCGCCCATCTGCATGAAGGTGAGTGGACAGAATGCCTTCACCCTCACCAGCACCTGCCTCCAACAGAACAGCACCGGCACCATCACCAAACAGAACGCAGGTGGAGCGATCTTCCCAATCCAGCAGACGGGAGAACACCTCTACGCCGATCACCATGATACGCTTGGCCTGACCAGAGCGAATCATGGAATCGCCAACCGTCAGAGCATAAACAAAACCGGAGCAAGCTGCGCTGACATCAAAGCCAAAACCCTGCTCCATACCCAGGGCCGCCTGAACACGCACAGCAACGGACGGAAAAACCTGATCTGGCGTTGATGTCGCCACAATAATGGCATCAACATCCTCAGCAGTTCGACCTGCGTGATCCAATGCCCTCTGAGCCGCCATATGTGCAAGTGAAACAGCCGTCTCATCCCCTGAGACGATATGACGCTGCTGGATTCCAGTTCTGGTCCGTATCCACTCATCCGATGTATCAAGATTGAACTCGGCAGCCAGCTCATCATTACTGAAAGCACGCCGCGGAAGAGCACTACCGACACCTATCAGACGGGCACCCGTTCCCTTATCCTGGGACTGTTTATCCTGCGCCATATGAAGACGTCACTCCTGCTCTTTATTCTCTCCAGACTGCCCCAGCATACCTAGCTGGTCCAGACGGTGGCGGATTTTGTCATTCAGACGATTCTCTACAGCGTCTATGGCGACATCCACAGCAGAGGCGAAACCTTCCGCATCAGCTCCGCCATGTGACTTCACAACGATACCATTCAGCCCCACAAAAACAGCACCATTATAACGGCTGGGGTCAATCCATTCCTTCATCCGGCGCAGGCCGGGACGGACCAGAAGATAGCCAAGCTTGGTCAGCCAGTTGCTCATAAACACGCTTCTGAGCAACCCAAACGCTAGCTTCAACGCCCCCTCGCCTGTTTTCAGCGCCACATTGCCCGTGAAGCCATCCGTCACGACAACATCGGTCACGCCTGCGGTGATATCGTGCCCTTCCACAAAGCCATAGAAACGATCAGACAGAACACTGTCCCGCAACCGTTCGGCGGCCTGTTTCAGACGCTCATCACCCTTTAGCTCTTCCGAACCGACATTAAGCAGACCGATGCTAGGTGCCTTGAGGGACAAAGCAGCCTGTGCAAAGGCCTCGCCCATGATAGCGAACTCAACCAAATTACGGGCATCACAAACGATATTCGCACCGAGGTCGAGCATAACGACATCGCCACGGGCGGACGGCTGGACCGCCGCCATAGCTGGGCGTGAAATGCCGGGAATGGCCTTGACGATAATCTTCGCCAGCGCAAGCATGGCACCGCTATTCCCAGCAGAAACAACGCCCCGTGCCTCACCAGAAGCCACTGCTTCCATAGCGATCCGCATGGATGATCCCCGAACGCGGAGAGCCGCAGTAGGCTTCATCTCCATAGGGATACTCTCCGGCGCATGTCGCACAGTGCAGAGAGCTGAAAGTTTGGGATAATTCGCAAGCGATGCGTTCAATACCTTCTCATCACCGATGAGAAGAATCCGGATATCTGAATGACGGATAGCCGCCATCTCCAGTCCAGCGAGAACGATCCCGGGGGCGTTATCTCCCCCCATGGCATCAACGGCCAGGGTAAAAGGAGCTGGAGAATGTGCAGTCTGTTTTTCGACTCCACCCTCAGCTCTAACGCCAGACGCCTCCGTCATGAGTGCAGCCCCCAGAAAATCCTTGTTTTCCTGCTTGCGCAGGACACACAAAATGCAACCCCGGACTAAAAGCCCGGGGCTCTATCCAATGAAGGATATAGGCTATCAGGCGCGGACGGCTGTCTTCAGAGCGCGACCCTCTGCACTGACAACCTCACGACCATCATAGTGGCCGCAATGGCTGCATACATGATGCGGGCGTTTCATTTCGCCGCAGTTTGCACATTCAGCATGTGCTTCAATACGAAGAGCCTGATGGCTGCGACGCATGCCACGACGGGACGGCGTAGTCTTTCTCTTGGGGACGGCCATGGGTTTCTGCCTCTCACTGGGTTGCGTATCCGGCTTCTGCTACCGCACGGCGCGGCCTCAAGCCAGAGAAATCTCACTAGGTGTTCACCACCGCCATAAGCCACGGTGCTCAGGCGTGGGGCTCTAGCAGAGAGAGTAACTCTCTGCAAGCCATCAATGCCACTACGACATTGCTCCTTGCCTCCCGCCTTTAACAGAAGGCCGAAGAAATTACCACTCCCTTACCGTTCTTTCCGTAATTTTTTCAGCACGTCAAACGGATTGTCACGAGCAGTATCACGGCGTTCGTCCAGCTCATCATCAGACGGCGTAACCTCTACAAACGTCTCCAACCCCGCCCCTGCCCGGCGAGGATAGGGAGTAAGACACAAAGCCAGCTGTTCAGCGGCCGCCTCGCCCAAATCAATCATGCGGCCATCATAAGGAATATCATCAGCATCCTCCTGAAGCAGGGCCTCAATATCGATATCCTCATCATCAGGCATGTCGGAAGCCGGAACGAAACGCAGGCTAAAAGGCTCATCAATCACTTCTTCGACCGGCTCACCCGTAATGATGCAAGCCTGCTCCAACTGCGCCTGAATGTGACCTTCGGCCAACACGATATTGTCCGCCCCCCGCTTGAGGTCAAAGGTGCAGGAAAGCCGATCTAGGGACAGCAGACCAAAACGCTTCCGCAGACCTTCTCTTTCCTCGGCATTGGCTTCTACATACTCCCTAAGGGGACGACCCGTCTTTGCCAGAGGAATACGATGCGAGAATTCCGACGTACTCTTTGCTTCAGGCTGTGTTCCAGCGTCTATTTTACCCCCAGATGACATGATGACCTCCCAGTAAGTCTTACGATGTGCCTCTTTCAGAGGGAGGCGAGGCCATGAAGTCAAGACAAAACTGTGCTGACTGAGGGGCAGACAGCTGACAACTCCACGAAAAAGATTGACATGCCGCCCTCTCTGAGGCACCGGAAAGAACACGTATGGCTTGCCCGCATATCATCAGGACAGTTTGCCCTTCATGACCAGCTTTTCTACTGCCGCCACCCCGGACAAGAGCTCCCGTTTTCTCCGCCTGACACGTTTCATGGCAGCGCATCGCCGTTGCTGGACGGGCCTGCTGGCCGGGGGCGTCCTCATGCTCAGCAGTTGTGAAGCCATCAGTCCGCCCCCTATCCCACGTGGGGCCCTGATTGAAAAACTGGATTATGACCAGCTTGTCCTCAATTCCAGTACCCAGAATGACGCTCTGAGCATTCTGGGGTCTCCAACGGCACATGCGACCTTCAATGACAACACATGGATCTACATCTCCATGACGAAGGATCTCGTCCCGCTGGCGCACCCGGTCGTGGACAAGCAGCAGATTCTGGTACTGAACTTCGATGATGCAGGCGTTCTTCGCAAAATGAATGTGCTGAACAAGCACGATGCCATCCGCGTCTCTATGGCAAGCGGGGCCACCCCAACACCCGGAACGCATATTTCCGTCATTCAGGAACTGTTGGGTAATGTGGGTCGCTATAACCCAATGAGCAGCATGGGCAGCACGTTCGGCGGGCTAGGAAATGGCGGCATGGGTGCCGGCCCAATGAGTGGTCAGGGAACCGGCAACGGTGGCGTTGGCAACTCAATGCCCTAAATCTTCAGATAAAATAACAGAAACTAAGAGGGAAAGTTCCTTGTTCAGCGTAAAGGGACTCTCCCTCTCCTACATCCCTTCGGATGATTGACTGACCTGTTCAGCAGCACGCAGCACACGACGAAAGCCATCAACGGCACCCCCATCAACCTGCCGATAGGTTTGTGTCAACACCATGCGGATAGCCGTGAAAAGGTCCGCTTCAAGTTCTCTTCCTTTATCTGTCAAGAAAATAGGCCGCTTTCGCCGGTCTGCTCCATCTTGCCGTTGCTCGACCAGCCTCTTCTCTTTCAACTCACCTAGTGCCCGCCCCAATGACTGCTTGGTAATGCCAAGACGCCTGCATAGCTCGCTAGGCAGAAGCCCTTCATGACTGCCCAAAAGAAACATGATCCGATGATGGGCAGGCCCTAAACCATGAGCTTCCAATCCACTCTCACAAGCAACAGATAAAGAACGCCACAGAGAGAGGAATCCTTCAAAAGACTGTCTGATGGAATATTCCCTCAGATACAGATGCGCATCAACCACGGTCCGTGTGTCATTCTGTGCCACCACCTTGCCTCCTGCCGTTTTTCACACGCTCATCCACATGCAGCATACGCTTCCCAGCCATGAGGAGCCATCAAACATACGAAATAATCCACAGATAAAGCAGCCCTTCAATTTTTCCATCTTCAGAAACTATTGTCTCATGTTTTGGATTATGATAGGCCACTTCACACTGTAATCGGATCCGCGTCCTTCAATGGGTGATGCTACAGACACCGCTCGGGAAGGATCAGAACCCCAAAGGAGATGACGACACCGTGCAGGTTCTCGTTCGTGATAATAATGTTGACCAGGCTCTGAAAGCCCTCAAGAAGAAAATGCAGCGCGAAGGCGTCTTCCGTGAGATGAAGCTCCGTCGCCACTTTGAAAAGCCGTCCGAGCGTCGCGCTCGTGAGGTTGCTGAGGCTGTACGCCGCGCTCGCAAAATGGAGCGTAAGCGTCTGGAGCGCGAAGGCTTCTAAGTTTAGCCTGTTCGTACTTTACGAATGAGAAAGCCATCCATGTCGGATGGCTTTTTTCATATCCGCTACTTTTCCTGTCTCTGGCGTTACTGAACAACCCAGCCGGAAAGATTGTGCCTTACTTCCAGCGAATAAAGCCTCACGGGGCGACCTCTATCCATTCGCCACAAAGTCCCTACTCCTGCCGCCGCTGGCCCGTAATGTTCGTCCTTCAGATATAGAGCCGTTCCGACCGTCTTCTGGGGCAAGCCATCCAGATAGCCCCAGCGAGAATCCCTTCCGACCACTATAAGGCCTACCGGTTTCTGAAAGGCCAGAATGGCGGCCAGTGCGTAATCATCAGTAACCAGATAGGTCGCACCAGCTTTACCAGCTTCTTCCGCCAAAGCCTTCGCCAGACCGTCCCAGCCTGCCCCTAATCTTGCTACGACGTTCAGATGCGATGACAACGGCAAGCCTCCCGTCAAACACTGAACATAGACCAATGCTGTACAGAGCCCCCCCGTCATTACCGCTCCCCTGACCCGCCGCCCATAAGCAGCACCGGCAAGAATCAAGACAGGATAGAGTATCCAGACCCAATTAGGCTGGATGCGCTCACCCGTTACGTTCACCAGAAACAACACAATAGCGGGGATAGAGAGCCATAGCAGAACAGGCTTTTCGCGACGGGCCCGCCATAATCCCGCAACACATAAGACAGCGACCCAAGGTGTAAGAAGAGCCAACTGTCCCGCAACAAGCTCTCCCAGAAACTGCCCTGCCCGCTCCGGGTGCCATTGAGACGCCCGTCCACCCTGCTTGAGCAGCCCAGCCCAGCCATGATGATCGTTCCAGATAAGAGTTGGCAGCACCGTCAACGTAGCGCAGCAGCCTCCCAACCAAGGCCCTACCGTACGCCACAAACCACGCCTACCGAACAGCACAAATCCTGCCAGACCAATGCCCCACAGCAAGGCCGTATATTTGGAATCAGCCGCCAAGCCGAGGCTGATTCCGCATAAAACCCACCATCCACAGGCAGCATATCCACTTCGTGAATATAAAGCCCCAGATAAAGCCCACAGAGCCAGACAGAGAAACACGAACAAAGGGCTATCTGGCGTGGCAGGAACAAGCCCTATAGAGGCCATCAGCGTTACATTCAGCAACAGAATCGCCCGAAGCCCCGCCCCCTCATGAAGGGGGAAAAAACGCTTTGTAGACAGAAACAGCCATATATTGGCCAGCACAAATCCCACTAGACCACAGAAGCGGACGCCAAACGGCGTATCTCCCCACAGAGCCGTCCCCAGCCGAATCCACACGGCCACCATGAAGGGATGATCCAAATAGCCCCCCTGCACATGCCGTGACCAAAGCCAGTAATAGGCCTCATCGGGCACCAACGGCATCTTTGCAGCCATGATAAATCTCATCATGAGCAACAGTCCAGCAACACAGAGCAATATGTAATGCGGTTTCCAATGCCTGAAACTGCCGGACCTCATCATGCTCTGCCCTTAAAGGGGAACACCAGCCCTCTCACAGCTCGTCCGGATAACCTGAAATGTCTGCACACGAACGACATGCGTCACCTCGATCAGGTCCCGTGTCAGACGATTCTGATGCTCAGCATCCCGAGCCATGAGACGAAGTAAGAAATCCTCACCGCCCCGGATCATATGACATTCCCGTGTTTCCGGCCATTCTGCGACAAGAGCTTCAAACTCCGCCAAGACCGCCCCTTTCTGGCTATCCAACCCGACCAAAACGAAAAAACTGATGGACCAACCCAGCATCGCCGGGGCCAATGTTGCATGATAACCCTGAATAAGCCCCATCTCTTCCAGCCGTCTTACACGGCGCAGACAGGGCGGCGCAGAAATTCCGACCCGCCGGGCCAGTTCCACATTAGTAATACGGCCATCCTGCTGAAGCTCAGCCAGAATGCTGCGGTCAATATCATCAAGGTCTGCAATGCTCATATGATTTCCAGCAACTCTGCTCATGCGACCTCCCTGCGGCCGGAAAGGGACAAGGCACGCCCGCAGAGGGCCTCTGCGCCTGCCTGTATAGACTGATCTTTCTTATGTGAAAACTCTTCCCACAGGAAAACGAAATATTATTTCGTTTCCTCCTGTATAATCATTTTTGTCGAAATCTTTCATATACTATATCTATTACCCCCGAGCCGGCGGCGACCATAATATCACTCCACCTTGGAAACTATTCCTTTTCCCATAAGCCGGGTCCACATCCCTTTAATCATGGAGCATTCAATGGCAGAGACACATCACACCGACATGCTGATCGTTGGGGCCGGCCCGGCAGGTTATACAGCGGCCATCTATGCGGCACGAGCCGGCATGAACCCCATTCTAGTTACCGGAATGCAGCCAGGTGGCCAGTTAACCATCACTGATGAGATCGAAAACTTCCCCGGCTTTGCACAACCTGTCCAAGGCCCATGGCTGATGGAACAGATGAGAGAACAGGCCGAACATGTCGGCACAAAACTCCTCTACGATCTCATTACAGAAGCCTCCCTCAAACAGGGCCCCGATGCAGATGGCTATTTCCACCTGAAGGGTGATTCAGGCGATCAGTTCCGTGCCCGTACAGTCGTCATCGCTACGGGGGCACAAGCCAAATGGCTCGGTCTCGATTCTGAAAAGAAATATCAGGGAGCAGGCGTGTCGGCCTGCGCAACATGTGACGGCTTTTTCTACCGTGGCAAGGAAGTTGCCGTCATAGGGGGTGGTAATACAGCCGTAGAAGAAGCTCTATATCTAACCCATCACGCCTCCACCGTGCATCTCATCCACCGGCGTGACAGTCTGAAAGCTGAACGCATCCTTCAAAAACGCCTACAGGACAACCCCAAAATCAAGGTCCATTGGAACCGGGCTGTCCGTGAAATCATTGGCGAGGGCTCCCCAGCTGTTGTAACGGCCCTTGAACTCACCGACACTCAGAATAGTGCCAACACGGAGCGTCTCTCTGTAGATGGCGTGTTCGTGGCCATTGGACACAGCCCCAGCACAGGCCCTTTCCGAGATGAAGTCCTCTGTGATGAGGAAGGATACATTACAACTCAGCCGGGAACAGCCACAACCTCCATTCCCGGTATCTTCGCTGCTGGTGATATTCAGGATAAGGTCTATCGTCAGGCTGTCACAGCAGCGGGTACAGGCTGCATGGCGGCTCTGGAAGCTGAACGTTACCTTGCCGAAAAAAAATACAATAACTGATGCCGTAACAATGGGGAGATAGGAGATATTTCAGGAGATATTTCCTTTCTCCCCTTCGCTGAACAGCAGGCTCTCCCTGAAGATTGAACGGCTATAAGATAAAATGGACAAGATTTGGCCTTTATCGAATGTCCTACATTTAATAGAGCGGTAACCAACTTTGCCTCCATTCTACTCTTGACCGATCGTTTCTTTTCGGGAATTTTTCACGAATTAGACATACGGTTAAGGTTACGATGCGGGGCGTTATGAGCAGAGCTGGCCATGATTATTGCGATGGAGCATACGGGAATCAGAAAATGGACTGGGATAAACTCCGTATTTTTCACACCGTGGCCGAAGCAGGCTCCTTCACTCATGCGGGCGACCGTCTTAATCTAAGCCAGTCAGCCGTATCTCGGCAGATTTCTGCTCTAGAGGAAGTGTTAGGCGTCCCCCTCTTCCACCGCCATGCCCGTGGCCTGATCCTGACCGAACAAGGTGAGGTACTTCACCGCACGGCCCGAGAGGTCTTCTCCAAGTTAGCCCTGACGCAAGCCTTTCTGAGTGAAAACCGGGAGAAAGCCGCTGGAAAGATCAAGGTCACGACAACATCAGGCTTCGGCCTCTCATGGCTGACCCCTCGCCTGCACCATTTCATGGAACGGCACCCCCATGTTGAAGTTACGCTTCTACTTGAAGATTCTGACCTCGATTTGAGCATGCGCGAGGCTGATGTCGCCATCCGCCTGCATCCTCCGACCCAGCCTGACCTGATCCAGCGTCATCTGGCCAGCTTTCATATGCCCATCTATGCCAGCCGGGAATATCTGGAAGAACACGGCACGCCCAAAACATTAAAGGACCTTGCTGACCATAACCTGATCGGCTTCGCTGGCTGGCACCTTCCCCTTCCGCATGTAAACTGGCTGATTGAGCGGCTTGTGAAGGATAAAATCATCCTTCAGCCCAAGGTCCGCCTAGCCGTCAACAACATTGCCGCGGTTGGTCTGGCCATTGCACAGGGTAACGGTATTGGTACCTTGCCGTTCTACACGGCCTCTGCCCACCCCAATCTTGTCCGTATTCTACCGGACGTACACGGCCCACTGGCAGAAGCCTTCTTCGTCTATCCTGAGGAGCTGAGAAGCTCCAAACGTATTTCCGTATTCCGGGACTTCCTGCTGGAGGAACTCAATACGGCACGCACAGGGAAAGATGTTCCGTCACATAGTGCAGAGCCGTTCATTTCTTCAGCTGATTAACCCGTTCCCGTAGGTCCTTCCCAGCGCGGAAAAAAGGAACGCGTTTCGCTTCTACGGCCACAGACTGTCCCGTCCTTGGGTTTCTTCCCTGATGGGCAGTGTGTTGGCGTGTTCCAAAGCTACCTATTCCGCGCAATTCCGCCCTATTACCCGCTGCCAGACCGGCAGCAATGCGGGAAAAGACCCCATCTACAGCCTGATCGACCTTGTCTTTGGAAATACCTTCCAAACGGGAGGCCAGTAAAGCGACAAATTCCGAGCGTGTCATTTGTACTCTCCGTCACTGATTACCCGTATAAGAGTGACAAGAGGAAACCAGAAACGTCAAGAAAAAACACCCAATTATGGAAAAAGCCGGGCATTAACCCAGCTTTTCCACACCTGCTGTTAATAAAAGGTTTTACTTTTTCTTTTCATTATCCCGTTTATTCTCTGCGGAAACACCAATATTGCGACCAAGCCCAATTGTTCTAGCCAATTCGGAACGACGTGCGGCATAAGCCGGTGCCACCATGGGATAATCCGAAGGTAGACCCCATTTCTCCCGATACTGGTCTGGCGTCATGTCGTATGTGCTCTTCAGATGACGCTTCAGCATCTTGAGCTTCTTACCATCTTCCAGGCAGATGATGTAATCAGGATAGACCGACTTACGCACAGGAACAGCAGGCTGCTGCTTGTTCTGTTCTGCGGCAGTCTGGCGTTCACTCCCCTGCCCTGCAAGGGCCTCATAGACCTGACGGATCAGTCCCGGCAAGCTATCTACAGCAACATCAGAGCCGGCAAGCTTGGCAACGACAATATCAGTTGTCAACTCAAGCAGTTTTCTACGCTCTTCATTCGGGGATGCCTGGTTTCCCCCGGCCGGGGTATTGTCTGTCATTGAATAACCTTCACAGCTACAAGTCTTCAGTAGGATTTTCAGAAAAGTTTTACTATTTTTCCTTTAAACAAAAAAGCAAAATATTCCATGGCCATGAAAAAACATGGTCTTTGAAAGCATTGCGATATTTTTGTTCAATTATAAGTGTTACCCCTCGCATCTCTGCGTAAAGGGCAGTAATCTCCCTTCCCGGAAGCCACTGGATGCGCAATGATTACCCGTTTTCTGAACTTCAGAACCCCGTCCTTTTTCTACTGGATATTCACTCCTTCTCTGGATGGATTCCTGTTTGCCCTGCGCACGACCATTGCAGCTTGCCTGTCTCTGGGGATTGCTCTGTGGCTGGAATTAGATAGCCCGATTTGGGCCCCTATGACGGTATGGTCTGTTGCGCAGCTATCCCGAGGGGAAAGTCTTTCCAAGGCCCGCTGGCGTATCATCGGGACACTGACTGGTGGTGTGGCGGCCCTAATATTTGTTGGCATATATCCACAAGCCCCATGGCTGTTCTTGCCACTCATTGCCTTATGGATTGGCCTCTGTAGCGGATTAGCGACCTTTGTCAGTAATTTCCGTTCATATGCGCTGGTTCTGTCCGGTTACACGTGCGCTATTATCTGCATGGACGTAATTCCCAACACAGGCAGCATCTTCATGTTTGCTGTCTCCCGTGCCAGCTACATCATTCTCGGCGTGTTGTGTGAAGCCTTTATCGGCCTGCTCTTTGCTTTCAATCAGGACCGTCTGGCTCATCTGAAAATACGCCAAAAACTGGAAACCGCTCTTACTCTGGTAGCGGACACGCTAGGCCACATTCTGCAACGTGATGCCAATGCCTTAACAGAGGCCCGCAAACTGTTCGGAACCATCCTTTCCATCAACGACCAGATTGAATTTGCTGAACTGGAAATGGGGGCGCATGGCCATGAGGGCGACCATGCCCGAGCCGCCTTGGCAGCCGTCTCTGCCCTACTTTCCCGTAGTTTTGGTATGGCTACACGATTGGAACTGCTTTCCTCCAATCACCGTGACTTTGATACTGTAGCCAGAGCCTTCCGACATTTTCTCCAAGATTTTTCCACTCGCCTTCCCAAGGAAGAAGAAATCTCGGAACTACTTGCCGAACTCCAGCATCTCCGGGACATTTGCCGCCGCTACGCAACACCTCATCGACAAAAGGTCATCTCCACGCCCGGTCAAGAAACAAGGCTGGAAGATAAAACCACCATCATTACCCATTCAGCACTAGATGAGCGTATCCTCTTTTCATCCCTTGGGGACCTAATTGGTGACCTAGAAGAAGCCATTACAGAATATCACGCCAGCACTCACAGCGTACGTGGCGATCACTTCCAGTTCCAACGTCACACACATCGGGATGGACGGCTTGCTTTTAATAACGGCTTCCGTGCAGCCCTAACTATTCTCGTCACCTCTTTCATTTACGAAGTTACGGCATGGTCCAACGGTAATACACTCATCAGTATCACAGCACTGATTTGCGGACTGTTCGCCACGAAGGAAAATCCCGTACTGGGCACAATCAAGTTCCTCAAAGGGTTGGCCGTAGGATGGTGTGTCGCTTGGGTTCTCTGTTTCATCTTCATCCCCATGGTCACGACTTATGAGCCGCTCATCCTCATCCTCTCCGTTGTGATGATGGTTGGTGGGCTTGCCCGAGCTAATCCAGCTACGGCACCAGCCGCCTCAGCCTTTAACCTGCTGATGCCGCTCATGCTAGGCATCCAGAATCATCATGTCATTGATGAAGAAAAATTCTACAACACCAACCTTGCCATCATGCTTGCTGGCGTGGCGGCCGTCCTAGTTTTCCGCAGCATCCTACCTTTCAACCGTAAGGCCGAAGCTTTCCGGTTACGCCGTGCTACATTGCGGGAACTGCGCAACCTTGCCAGCCTACACAGCAACCCACAAATCAGCGCATGGATTGGCCATAGTACAGACCGTTTCTCCCGTCTTCTGAGCCATGTCACCACCATGACGCCACGTGTGGAAGCCGGAATACAAGGCACACTGGCCACCCTGACACTAGGGCTGAACATCATCCGTCTCCGTGGTCTGCTCAACCGTGAGTACCTGCCCGAAAGTGCCCGCCGCCCCATCATGTTGGTGCTTCACTACATCGAACATGCCTCACGCCGCCACGGCCGAGCCGCTCGTATCACCCGAGCGGCCATCCGCCGTCTGCGTGAGTTGGACACACAAGACCATGAAGCCATCATCCGACTGGAAATCACCCGTGCCCTGACCCATCTCGTGGTGATCGAACATACTTTGCGGACAAATGAAAACTTTCTGGATGCCAGCAAGCCCTTCCGTGGTGAAGAACCTGCCAAAACATCCCCCGACACAGACTCAATCGACATGCTGCTGGAGCAAGCGTAATCCCTTGATTTCACAGGCCGTCGGGTCAACGTCCTCACCTGCAACCCTAAACTGAGGACGAAGTACAAAAGAGCGCAATAAACAAATCGACCTTATAAAAGTTCTTTGATTTTTTCGGACACAACATGCCCCCTTTTTTCATAAATTGATTCACCATACTCTTTCATTATGTAGTCTCTCGACCTTTTTCCACAATCATATACCAAGTTAGGATTCTTAAATATCTTACTTAAAGCCGCAGAAATACTCTGAGGGATGTCACCCTCTAATATAAAACCCTGCTCTCCGTTCTTCACACTATAAGGCAACTCCCCAACAGGGGTTACAAGCATCAGTAGACCCGCATTCATGGCTTCATGCGCTGCTATGCAGAAACCTTCAAATCGGGAAGGCTGCACATACACATCAAGCTCACCTAAGAAAGACGGAATATCCTCAACAAACTCGCCTAAGCTGACAACATCATGCAGATCATGTCGCTCTACCAGAGACGCAAGCTCGCTCTTTAAAGGACCATCACCTGCAATAGAGAGCCTTACCATATCCCTATACTGAGGATTGTTCTCTCGGAAATGAGCCAAGCCTTCTATCAACAAGTCATAATTTTTTACTTCATGCAACCGGCCCGTACTCCCAATATGCAACGGCCGCTTTGCATCCCATCTATGGGGCATAGGATACAAATCTTTTGCCACGAAGGGCGGCCAATTACATATCTTGGAGGGCGATATATTCATTTTAGCGGATAAAAAGTCACACACAGATGTGGAATCCGCTATCCACACCTTAGGTATGGCTTTTCCTAACCACGAACTCCATTTCAAGTCTGCACTATTCTTCCAGCTAACAACGGGGATTCCCAATATCTTCCCCGCCAACTGACCAATAATCGAAGCACGACTTAAAGATGTCAAAATAACATCAGCTTTCATGTTGGAAGCAAATTTTACGAAATCGAACAGTTCCTTAAAAAGGCTCCTCTTCTTTCCCCCTAGAATGACGTAAGGAATTGAATGTTTTTCTAAAAGGTGTGCTGTCCCCATATCTCGCGACTGACACGATACAACCGTGACATTGAAATTATTGCTTTTCAGAGACTCAATAATCTGAGGCATGGAAAAACCAGCCCCACCGCCTTCCATACTTGTGATGATATAACATATCTTAATTTCTTTATTCATGCCCAAACCTTACTCAAAATGTCCGTTGTAAAAACAGTTGAATATCTCGAAACCCTGACATGCCCAACAGCCTTCAGACCTGTTTGATAACGCTATGTTGGCACCATAACAAGGCAGAATACCCCCAGAACAATACGCCCTTAATGTTCCTTATTACCAAAGAGGATCTTAATCCGATGAGTACACTCCCCTCTTTGCGTATTGGTGTTTCCCGCATTACAGTCGAAGAAATTTAGGACATAAATATCATGACAAAACTCTGCCGCTATCGCCTGAATGGCCACGAAAAACCCGGATTGATCGACAAAGACGGAACAGTGCGTGATCTATCCAGCCTCTGGAATGACCTGACACCGGAATGTCTGTCCCCCCAATCTCTGAGCGAGCTGGCCGATATTGATGTGTCCTCCCTACCAGCCATCAACGGTTCTCCCCGCTTCGGAATTCCTGTCAGCCACGTTTCCAAATGTGTCTGCATCGGACTGAACTATAGCGACCACGCAAAAGAAGCAGGGCTTCCTATCCCACAGGAACCCATCGTGTTCCTGAAAGCACCTTCGGCACTCTGCGGTGCTTATGATGCCATTCCCATCCCGCCCCATGCCTCCAAGATGGACTGGGAAGTCGAACTGGGTGTTGTCATCGGCAGTACGGCACGTCATGTCACAGAGGCCGATGCTCTGAAACACGTCGCCGGTTACTGCATTATCAATGATGTTTCAGAACGTAGCTTTCAGATGCAGTCATCACAGTGGGACAAAGGGAAAGGATGCGACAATTTTGGGCCTGTCGGTCCCTTCCTCGTAACAGCAGATGAAATCACCGATCCGCAAAATTTACATCTCTGGCTCGATGTAAATGGTGTCCGGCGTCAGGATGGTTCGACAGCCACCATGATCTTTTCTGTACGTGAAATCATCGCCTATCTCAGCCGTTACATGACGCTCCTGCCAGGTGACATCATTGCTACCGGCACACCCCCCGGTGTCGGAATGGGACACACCCCGCCACTATGGTTGCAGGAAGGTGATGAAATACGCCTCGGCATTGATGGTCTAGGCGAACAGAAGCAGACACTAATCCGCTGGCATCGTAACCTCCCAACCGAATAAATCTGCAAGAAGAGACCGTTACAGAAGGAAGCAGGATAACAACATCAAAGCCACTATCACGAACACGGAGACATAAAGGGCTGTCTTCTGCACCCAATGCCTTTCCCCGCCTGCAACTTCGGGAAGGAGCTGCAAGGCCATTTCTATCTTGCTGGGAGAGGCCATCAGCAGAAAAGCGGCAGCCACATTATGAATTCCGACAAACCACAGCACATTAAAATGCAATGACCGAGCAATGTCGGCCTGAGTGGCCGCAAACATGGCATTGGCCCCGCTGTTGGACCCCGTAACAAAGCCCCCCAACCCCGCAACCAGAGGTGCCATCACAGCATAAACAGGGCCAGCCTGCGCCAGAGTTCTGGCAAGACATTCTGCCATACCCGAGATGGCCATCAGAATACCAATGATGAGGAACAATCCCGTCACAGAGGCACTCTGTACCCATGCGCTCCATGCTTTCTGTAAGGGCGGTCTCTGAGGCCATCCCTTTGCCGCAAAAATAGAGGCCACAAACAACCAGACAGCCGGAGAGGCCAGATAATGCCAGCCAGCAGGCAGTTTCAACAGACCCACAATCCAGCCCGTCACCAGAACACCGGACAGCAGAACAGCATAGCTGCAGACGGCATTACGCCCTTCTCTGTTCAAATGAGGCATCCGCCTTTTCCTGCCCAGCATCAGATAAAAGACAATCATGATGAGTGCCGCCAATGCACCAGCCGGGGCCGTGCCAACAACCAGATTCATCACCGTTATCAGTAGCGTCAGACACAAACCCGACAGAAAACCGTAAAACACATCTCTTCTGCGATGCTCGGTCGAACCGCCCAACAAGGCAGCAGCCATGCCCGTCACGATAAAAGGAACGCAACTGATAACCGCAGAGACAACACCGAGTTTATAGAAAGACACATCCGCCATCGTGGCGGCAATCAGCGTCCCCGGCCCCATCGACCCCCACGGGACGGCACATAGTCCCATCAAGCCAATTATCGCCACCCGTGCAGTGGGTAGCCCCAAATGTGCCAGCAAAGGAATGGCAATGGTGATGCCAATGCCAAACCCTGTTACGGATTCAGCGAAAGGCGTTATGCCGTGAACAATCAGCAGGATCGTACCGATATTATTGCCCGACCGCTCCTCAATCCACTTTGCCAGAGACGCTTGTCCCCTATTATGCTGAAGCACATTGGACAGCAGCAAACCACCGGCAATGATGGCCAACACTTCCGCTAGAATAGGCCCCCAACGCAAGGTTGCTGCCTCTATCTGAAGCACCGATAAAGGAAACGCCACCAGAATGGCTATGACCGTTGCCCCAACACCCAACAGAGCCGCATGAAGTGCCTTCATTCTGAACCCCAAAGCCAGAATGGTCAGCAGAAGAGGAAAGACGCTGAGGAAAACGGTCATCGGATATCGAGTCTTTCATATAAGAAAACTTATTTTCTAATATGAAAATTACTGGAGATGAGTCAATTGGACAAAACACCACAGAAACATGATGCCACCTTTGGGAGTGCCATCCGCCTACGCCGTAATCGTCTGGGGGTAACGCTGGACCAGCTTTCGGAACAGACGGGCATTTCAACGGCTGTTCTCTCCCGGGTCGAACGGGGGCACCACAGCCCTACCCTGCATAATGCGCTCAGCATTGCTCAGGGGCTGGGATGCGAATTGATGGAACTCCTCCAGCATGATCCGACAGAAATCATCCGTTCTGGAGAGAACCTGCGTTTTGTCGATAAAGAAACAGGGATTGAACGGATCGCCCTAGCCCGTCCCAATCCCAATATTGAGCTGCTAAAATATATCGTGCCGCCGGGCATGACCTCCCGACGTTTTGCAGCCCATGAGTCCCGTAGTCAGGAAGTGTTCCATATCCTGCAAGGTAATCTCGAAATCCACACAGCCCGAAAGACCCTGAACCTTCAGGCAGGCGATACAGCTACCGTCCTTGTGGATATGGAACACTGGTTCTCTAACACCGGAACAGAACCAACCCATTTTGTACTGATGATTTTGGGAGGATAAACGCCCCTTATTCCTCAGGAGCTTCCACTTGTTCCGCAATGGGTTCGACAATCAAGCCCAGACGTTCCACCTCGAAATCTATGTGATTCGTCTCCAACGAAGGCAGGCTCTTGCTAACCTTGGCTGAAAGCTGCTTGAAGCGGTCCACCCTTCCATAAAGGCCCTGCTTACCAGCCAATGCTTTGATGGCACTATTATAATGGTTGCTCGCCGTATTGAGCGTACCTCCCAGCTTACTGAGCCGCTCAGCAACAAGGCAGACTGAATTATAAACGTCCCCTGCCTTTTCACTAATATCTCGCGCCTCTGCGTTGCTTCGTTCGATCATCCAGAGGTTGGAGACTGTCCGCAGAATGGGAATCAATGTTGTGTGCGAGACCAGCACAATGCTTTTTCTGTACCCGTATTCGAACAAGTCCTTGCTCATCTTGAGCGCATCAATATAGGCCGGCTCAATCGGCATGAACATGAGAACGAAACTGGGACTGCTGATGCCAATCAGGTTGGTGTAGTCCTTGGAGGCCAGATCATCTATGTGCCTGCGGACAGCCTTTACATGCTCATTCATGGCAAGTTGATATTCTGCCGGGCTCTCTGCGCCAATCGCCCGGTCATAAGCATTCAGCGAAACCTTACTATCAATGATGATATGCTTGCCATCGGGCAGTTTAATCAAATAGTCGGTCTGCTTCTGCCTGCCCTCCATGTCCTTAAAGGAACTCTGCACTTCATAATGAGCGTCCTCAACCAACCCGCTCATTTCCAAGGTACGCCGCAGCTGCGCTTCCCCCCAGGCCCCACGCTGCTGTGAATCCCCTTTCAGCGCAGAGGTCAGATTATTGGCCTCCTTGCTCATCTTAAGACCAACTTCCAGAACCTTCCTAATCTCAGCGTTCAGGGTACTATTCCCCTGCAACGAAGCATCATGCACCTCATTAACCCGCTTCTGGAAACCCTCAATCTGCTCCCGGAAGGGTTTCAGCATGGCAGTAATATTGACCTGACTGGCATCGGCAAAGGTCTTCCCTTTTTCCTCGAATATCCTGTTCGCCAGATTTTCGAATTCCTTCCCCAAGACCTGCCGAGCTTCACCCAGCTGCTGCATCTGCTCCTTGAAATGCTCTTCCTTACGCTCCAGCGTTGTTCTGATTTCTACATGATCATTTTGCAGAGCCGTATATTTCTGGATGAGCGCATCACGCTGCTCCCCCAGCTCCGTCACTGTTGCCCGGCTTTCAGTCAGATGCTCTTTCAACACCCTGTTTTCTGCCTGAACAGAATCCAGCTTCCGTTCCGCACTATGCTGCTGTTCCCTCACAGCATCCAGAGCCTGCCGTGCCTCTGCCAGCTGCTCCGCCCGTTCTGCCAGTGCCTCATCAAGCCGTTTTACTCTGTCATGTGCATTAAGAAGCTGCGTACGGGCTGTATTATCTGACAGCTCTATCTCATGAAATTTGCTCTTAAGAGCGGCAAGTTCTTCCCGAGAAAAATCATTCTGACTGCTAACCCGCTGAAGCTCAGCCTCCAGCTGCTGCACTTCCATCTCAAGATCAGCACTCTTCCGCCCCGCCCGTCTCATGGCCTGTAAATAGCCCAGCCCCCATGCCAAAAATGCCACAAGAACGATGATAATTGCGCAGATTATCAATGCTGGTATCTGCATAATGCCCCCCCCCTAAAACGCCCGCCCCTACCGTAATGACTGTATCCACGGAGCTAGACAAGGCAAATACAGCCCGAACTTTACGAATTATTAAACGAAACGGAGTGTGAGAAAAGACACTAACCAACCCGGCAAATATTGCCCAAGAAAGCCTTCTCAAAAGGGACAGTCACATTATCATGAGGGAGTATTCTTCTGGCGGAGAGAGAGGGATTCGAACCCTCGGAACGCTTGCACGCTCAACGGTTTTCGAGACCGCCCCAATCGACCACTCTGGCACCTCTCCGGGGCTTGGGATGAGAAAAAAAGCAACTCCCCATCACCAGCGAATGCCGCCTCTTATGACGAGATTTTACCAGATTGGCAAGAGGCCGCACGCCTCCTTACCCCGCCAGTACACCATAATGCCTGCTTTTTTATTGACGATCCTCAGGAAAAGCAGTAAGGAACCCCTCTGTTCCTACGGCTTTCTACTCCATGTCGAAAGCTGTCTGAACCAATGACAAAAAGCGAGCAGGTCCCCCCCTTTGCCTAAAATGGTGAAAGTAAGGGCCATAGGCTTCGGTAACATAAAGAGAGTTTTGCATGTTTGCAGTCATCCGCACGGGCGGGAAACAGTATCGCGTTGCCAAGGACGCCATCCTGAAGGTTGAGAAGCTGGATGCCGAAGCTGGCAGCACAGTCACCTTCTCCGACGTTCTGATGGTTGGTGGCGAAGGCAGCACAAAGATCGGCGCACCGCTGGTTGAGGGCGCAAGCGTGACCGCCGAGGTCGTCGCACAGGACCGTCTGCCGACCGTCATCATCTTCAAGAAACGCCGCCGCCAGAACAGCCGTCGCAAGAACGGCCATCGTCAGCCGGTCACCGTTCTGCGCATTACCGCAATCAACGCTGCGTAATTTCGCCCGTTCCTAAGGAGACACAGTCATGGCACAAAAAAAAGCAGGTGGTTCCAGCCGTAACGGACGCGATAGCGCCGGCCGCCGTCTTGGTGTGAAGAAGTTTGGTGGCCAGAGCGTCATCGCCGGTAACATCATCATCCGTCAGCGTGGCACGAAGGTGCATCCTGGTGAGAACGTCGGTATGGGCCGTGACCATACCCTCTTCTCTCTGGTCGATGGTCGTGTGCGCTTCCAGCGTCGTGCTGGTGGCAAGGTGCATGTTTCCGTTGCACTGGCAGAAGCTGCCGAATAACGCACTCTGCCTGCCTTACAGGCACAGAGCATGAAGAAGGGTCGGCTCCATCATGGTGCCGGCCTTTTTTCTTCCCATCTCCCTCCCCCTTTATTGTGGCGGCTCCCATGAAGTTTCTTGATCAGGCTAAAATCTATGTCCGCTCCGGTGATGGAGGAGATGGCGTTGTCGCCTTCCGCCGGGAAAAATACATCGAGTTCGGTGGCCCGGATGGCGGTGATGGTGGCCGGGGTGGCCATATCTATTTCCGGGCTGTCCCCAGCCTCAACACGCTGATCGATTTCCGCTACACGCAGCATTTCCGTGCCCGCAAGGGCGGCAACGGTGCTGGCTCCAACAAGACCGGAGCCGGAGCTGATGATGTCATCATTGACGTGCCCATCGGCACACAGATTTTCGATGAAGACCGTGAAACGCTGCTGGCAGACCTTGATGAAGAAAACAAGGTTGTCCTGCTCTGCGAGGGCGGTGATGGCGGTCTGGGCAATGCACATTACAAAAGCAGCACCAACCGTGCCCCCCGCCGTGCTGACAAAGGTTTCCCCGGTGAAGAACGCTGGGTCTGGCTCCGCCTGAAACTGATTGCCGATGTCGGGCTTGTCGGGCTGCCCAATGCGGGCAAATCCACCCTGCTCTCCGTGGCCTCCCGTGCCCGCCCCAAAATTGCGGACTACCCCTTCACCACCCTGCACCCACAGCTTGGTGTCGTGCGCCTCAATGCCGTGGAAGAATTCGTCATTGCCGACATTCCCGGTCTCATTGAAGGGGCCAGCGAAGGAACCGGTCTGGGTGACCGCTTCCTCGGCCATGTGGAACGCTGTGCCGCTCTGGTGCATCTTGTGGACGGTACGGATGAAAACTTCGTACAGAACTGGAAGCTCATCCGCAAAGAGCTAAAAGCCTATGATGAAGGGCTGGCAGCCAAGCCGGAAGTCCTTGTCCTGAACAAGTGCGATGCCCTGCTACCTGAAGAAATAGAAGAACGCAAAGTCGCTCTGGAAGCCGCCTCCGGTTCAGAAGTGCATCTGCTTTCAGGCGTCAGCCGGGACGGCCTGCCGGAACTACTACGCTACCTTCAGGACCGTGTGACGGCTGCTCGCAACAACGCCTTGTAATTCACGCAAAAAGGGCCGTGCGACATGGCATCGCACGGCCCTTTTTATACGTTGTTACCAAACTCCATCAGGCCCAGATGACGGAAAGGCTCCTCACACCCTGCGCCCCACGGATCAGGACACCCTGAATATCCGCCGTGGCCGAAGGGCCGCTCATCAGCACGCCATAGCCTGCCGTCCGGAACTCTGAACGCTCCTGATAGGCGTTATGCATGTTGCCCACCAGTTCATCTTTCGAGAGCAGAACGACAAGATGCTGCGCCAGATGCACATCGGCCAGATGGTCTTTCAGTTCCACTTCGCTCAGAAAAATGCCACCGGTTTCCGCCACGCCAAACGCAGCCCGCACGACCATGACATCAACCGTGTCGGCCTGCTCATGCGTTTCCAGCTCTTCAATCCGTAGCGTGCCTTTCACTTCAGGCACGGCCGTGCAGAGATTACGCAGCTCCGGGAAAACCCGCCTGATGGCCTGCTCAATCCCCTCACCATCCTGCAAAGGCAGCATCTTGCCGCCCATCAGGGCCAGACTGGCTTCAAACCGTTCCGGACTGGCATCCTGATCGCCCAGCGTCACAACAGGCGGCAGAGGATAAGCTCCTTCCTGCGGAGATTTCTTTGCCTTCAGACGCTGCATGATAACATCACGGGCACTCATCGTCTCTTCGCTCATGCCTGCGTCTCCTCATGCTGCGCCTCGGCCTTATTCAGACGGTTCTTCTTGTACCAGCTATGGAATGTCTCCTTCACCGGGTGAGGCAGTTCACGATGCTTGCCCCACGGATTCAGATAATTGTACAGCACGAAACGAGGCATGGTTTTCAGGGCCACTTCCGTGCCGCTGATAGCCAGACGGTACATGGTCGGCTGGGCCAGAAGCCGTCCCGCCATCTTCATGATCTCCCGTTTGACGAACGGAATTTCATGACGCTCTGCCAGCACACGCCGCCATTTATAGAGCTGGTCGTGAATATCGATCTTCACCGGGCAGACATTAGTGCAGCTTCCATTCATCGTGGAGGCAAATGGCAGGGTGCTGAACTTCTTCGCATTGAAGGTCGGATCAATGATCGCCCCGATCGGCCCGGAATAGACAGAGCCGTAAGACTGCCCACCAGAACGACGATAGACCGGGCAGGTATTCATGCAGGCACCGCAGCGGATACATTTCAGCGAAGTCCAGAAATCATCCATCCCCAGACGTTCAGACCGGCCATTATCCACGAGGATGACATGCATTTCCCCGCCCTTCTTCGGCTTACGGAAATGGGTCGTGTACTGGGTGATCGGTGAACCAAGCGCACTGCGGGACAGAAGCCGGATGAACACGCCAAGGTCCGCCATGCGGGGCACCAGACGTTCAATCCCCAGCGTGGCAATATGCAGGTTTGGCAGATTGGCACTGAGGTCCGCATTGCCCTCATTGGTGCAGACGACAAAACTGCCCGTCTCTGCCACGAGAAAATTGCCACCCGTCATGCCTGTATCCCCACTTAGAAGAACAGGGCGTGCCGCATTGCGCTGTGCTTCTGCCAGAGCGTGCGGGTCATCAATATTCGGGTCGGTGTTGTAATATTTGGCGAAGGTCTTCGCTACATCCGAAGTCAGCTTCTGGACCGCTGGCACGACCACATGACTTGGCAGCTGATTATCCAGCTGCTGGATGCGCTCTCCAAGGTCCGTCTCGGTCACACTGATGCCTTTCGGCTCCAGATATTCCCGCATTTCGCATTCATCCGTAATCATCGACTTGCTCTTGATGATGGATGAATGACCGTGATCGCTGAGGATTTTTTCCACGATGCGGTTATGTTCCGCACCATCCCGTGCCCAGTGAACATGAATACCGTTACGACGGGCATTTTCCTCGAACTGCTCCAGATACTGGGGCAGATGGGCCAGCGTATGCTCCTTCAGCCGGGATGCCTGCTCCCGCAGTTCCTGCCATTCCGGCATGATGTGCATCTGCTCGTCACGCTTCTGGCGCATGTCCCACAGACGTTCATCATGGAAATGACGGTGCGGCTCATCTTTCAGAAACTCCGCCGCCAATCTGGCATGAGGGACAGGTTTATTGCTCATGCCCTCGCTCCGTTCAGGATTTCCGCAATATGGATGAAGCGGATGGGCACGCCATTCCGCTCGGCACAGCCCTGCTGGTGCATCATGCAGGATGTATCAGCGGAAACGATATATTCCGCACCTGCATCATGATGGTCCGTCACCTTGTCCAGCCCCATACGGGCAGACACGGCTTCTTCCGTCACGGAATAGGTGCCACCAAAGCCGCAGCACTCATCCGGGCGTCTTGGTGCAGCAAAAGAAATACCCTTCACGGCAGAAAGAAGGGTTTTAGGTTTGGAGAAAAACGGTTCGCCCAGCTCGGACATGCTGGCTGTCCGCAGGGAACGGAGCGTCGCACAGCTGTTATGCAGCCCGACCTTGTGAGGAAATTCCGCCCACGGGAATTCACGCACCTTCAGGACATCATGGATGAACTCGACAAGCTCATACGTGTTCTGCCGCACATGCCGGACATCATCCGTCTGCTCGATCGCATCAAAATTGTCCCGGATATGATGGACGCAGCTCCCTGACGGAGACACGATCACATCATATTTCGAGAAGTTGCGGATGAAGAGAGCTTCCGTCTCTTTGGCATCACGGTTGCATCCAGAATTCGCCATGGGCTGACCGCAACAGGTCTGGTCCATGGGATACTCAGCCTCCTGCCCCAGCTTTTCCAGCAACTCCAGCGTTGCAATACCCGTCTGGGGATAGAAAGCATCTATGTAGCAGGGAATAAATAAACCTATTTTCATAATGGAAACATTTTATGAAAATACCCACGTCACATCAATAAAACAAAACGTGACTAATTTTACTTAGTTCCAAATTGTTAGTACCATTAGAATGGCATGTAAATATAAATGATAATTACTCTCAACTATGCAAAAGAAATATAAAAAGAGGGCGTCCTGTGACGCCCTCTTTTCTTTGAAGCTCTACTTCATCAAACGATGACTGAACCAGCTTACTTGGAAAGTTCTGGCAGCGGGTTCATCAGAGCTGGGTTATCGGCATAGTCAACCGGCACGGCAATCACGACCGGCCCCTGTGTCTCCATGCCCTCACGCAGAGCGGCCTTCAGACCATCCACGCTGTTGACATTGATACCCTTGGCACCGAAAGAACGGGCAAAAGCAGCAAAGTCGATCGGACCAAAGGCCACAGCAGCATCACGCCCGTATTTCTTCTCTTCCTGAATACGGACCATGTTGAAGTGCTGGTCCACCCAGATGATGTGGATCAGATTGCTCTTCAGGCGAACGGCTGTTTCCAGGTCCATGGAGGACATCATGAAGCTGCCGTCACCAGAAACGGAAATAACCTTTTGAGCAGGGTTCACGATGCTAGCGGACATAGCCCACGGCAGAGCCACACCCATTGTCTGCTGACCGTTACTAATCAGCATCTGACGGGCACGGAACACCTCAAGGAAGCGGGCGTGCCAGATATGGAACGACCCCATATCCAGACAAATTGTGATGTCCTGAGCTACGACGTCTTCCATCACCTTGATGACCTCAAGCGGATGGAGCATCCCCTGCTGGGTGCTTTTTGCCTTAGCAAAAGCAGTCTTCTGGGAGGCACGATAAACTTCCAAAATCTTATCCAGCGCAGCACCGGATGTCAGAGACCCGGTCTCACGGGTCAGATGCTGTACGGTCAAGGCAATGGAGCCGATCAGCTCAATCTCAGGATTGAAGGCATTATCCAACTGGGCCGGAACGACATCAATATTAATGATCGGACGGGCAGCCTTCCGGTTCCAGAGGCACGGATCATATTCAATCGGGTTATAACCAATAGCAACAACCAGATCAGCTTCATCCAGCAGATAATCACCATACTGGTTATGGAACAGACCAACACGCCCACCGAAGCGGGACACCAGGTCCTTGGAAACAGCACCAGCCGCCTGATACGTGCCCACAACCGGCAGATTTGTCTTCTTCACAAACTCACGGATGGCATCCGCATTTTCCGGCTTACTGGCCTTCATACCCAGCAGAACAACCGGCTTCTTGGCCTTCTTCAGCGCAGCAGCAGCGTCCTTAATGACGTCTTCTGGAGCCGGACCCGGCTTCACGGCATTACGATTGCCCATCACCGGATAATCTTCGGTGATTTCAGCATTCAGCACATCCATCGGCACGCTGACAAAAACACCACCCTGACGGGGGCTTTCAGCAGCACGGAACGCATTGGCGATGACCTCTGATGTAGCAGCCGGGGCACCAATCTCTGCGCTATATTTCGTCACCGGACGCAGCATGCTGACCGTATCCATACTCTGATGGGTCAGCTTCAGCAGATCAGCACGCCCGACAGCACCACCGATCGTCAGCACCGGATCGCCTTCAGACGTTGCAGTGGCCAGGCCGGTTGTCAGGTTGGAAACACCCGGACCGGATGTTGCGATAGCCACACCGGCCTTACCCGTAATACGGCCAATACCACCAGCCATGAAGACAGCGTTCTGCTCATGCCGGGCAACAATCGTACGGATTGGGGAATCTTCCAGTGCCTCAAAAAGGCGGTCGATCTTTGCGCCGGGGATACCAACGATATGATCAACGCCATGAGCTTCAAGATTGCGGACGATCAGATCGGCGGCTGTCTGTGCTGCTTTGTGAGATTTTTTCTGTGTCATGATGCTTTTCCTAATCACGCCCGCCCTGAACACCAGACGGGCCTGTGTAGTCGTGTCTCAACCTAAAGACGGAACACTCAGCCGCCTTCTGCCGTACGAATGGCCTCATGCAGACCAGCAGGCTGAAGATCAGCCTTGGCGAATTCTTCTGTCTTCGGGAGGGAAATCTCCAGATCGGCGATGCGGGCAACTTCCAGCTTGCCAGACTTCACACGGTAATCGGTCACGTGACCACCATGCTTGCGGTCATCGCTAAGGACATGAAGGTGATAGCCAGCCACATTAATCCCCTGCATGTAGGGAGGCGTGCGGAAACCCAGCATCACACCGCTGATCTCGCCCATACGGAATGTCGGCTGCTTGGCAACAACCTCTAGCATCCCCGGATAAGGCTTATGCTGGCAAAACACCGTACGGGTATCGACCTTCTCGAACTCGCCCGTAAAGCGCACAGCCCCGAACAGATTAGGATTGTCGATCAGCTCATTGACGAGTCCTTCGAACTCTTCTTTGCCCATGGGCTTATCAATCGTGACCGTCTTTTCCGGCTCAAAATAGGTCACACAAGCGAAGGGGGTCTTCATGTCCGCCGTGGTACCGGAAGCAATCCCTTCGGAGCGGAACTGACGAACCTCGCCTTCCGTCACGATCATTTCGCCATCCAGAGCATCAAACGTCCCCAGACCGAAATCACCATGCTGAACCAGCTCGCCCAGCGTCATCTCCCCGTCATAAACGGCATCCAGCAAAGCAGCCATTGTGGATGTCTGGAAGAGACGGTTTGGCTTTACACCTGAAGGTCGAGTCATATTGCCCCCTGCGTTGTGAATGCTCCCTTCTGTAAGACAGGATATGAACTCCTACAAATATATAGTTCTCATTAACCCCATATATTTTATATATGGCTTATGGATATCCGTCACTTCCGCTATTTCGTCACCATCGCCGAGACCGGCAACATCACAAAAGCCGCTGAAAGACTTGGCATGGAGCAACCTCCCCTCAGCCAGCAGATACGCCGTTTGGAAAGCTCGCTAGGCGTATCACTCTTTCGCCGCCAACCCCGTGGGGTGAGCCTGACAGAAGCAGGCCTCACCCTTCTGCCCCATGCACGGCTGATCCTCGATCTCCGCCGTCAGTTCATTGAAGATGCTCACGGGTTGGCCCAAGGCAAGAAAGGGCATCTCCGCATCGGACTAGCCGGAGCGGTGCCCCTCCTACCCAGCATTCCCTTTGCCATACGGCAATTCAGCAACATTTCACCGGGCGTGACCCTCTCGCTGGAAGAAAGTAATACACCCGCTCTCTGCGAAGCTCTGCTTTCCTACCGCATGGATATCACTATCCTGCGTCCGCCCGTCCCGGATCAAGCCAATGTACGGGTTATCCCTCTACTGGACGAACCCACACTGATCGCCCTGCCCAAAGGCCATCCCTTCACAGACCTGCCAGAAATACATCTCAGCAGACTAGCCGCAGAACCACTCATCATCTTTCCCCGTGAGCTAGGGCCGGGGTTCTTTGATGCCATTCTGGCAGCCTATAGAGATGCCGGCATCACCCCCTCCCTTGGCCAGCAGGCTCCCCAGATTGCCGGTACCATCCCTCTGGTCGCCGCTGGGCTGGGCGTCTCTATCGTTCCCCAGTCTCTCCATCAGCTTCATACGGGCGGTGTCACCTTCCACAAAATCGCCCGTCCAGCCCCTCATGCCACCCTCGCCATCGGAATAAGGATGGGCGAACAACCACCGCTGATCCATCACTTCATCAGCGTTCTCCAACAGGCTTGTAAAACCCATCTGGAATTGCCCGCCTGACAAAAAGAAAGCCTTTTCCTGCAGGCTTCATGAACCAGCAGGAAAAGGCTTCTCTTGGTAACAAACCAGAAAACCGGTTCGCTTACATGCCCAGCGCACGGCGGTAGATGTCCAGCAGCGTTTCCTGCTCCTCTACCTCGGCAGGCTCCTGCTTACGCAGCTTAAGTAGCTGTTTGACAACCTTGACATCAAAACCGGCTGATTTCGCTTCCTGAAACACATCACGAATATCAGAACCAAGTGCCTTACGCTCTTCTTCCAGACGTTCAACACGGTCAATGATAGACCGCAGACGGTCTACAGCAATCCCGCCCGTTACAGCGCCTTCGTCACCACTTCCCATACCCATACACCTACTCCTCACTCTGCTCAGACACCGGGTTATCAGGGCGGCTTATCGCCCCCTCATAGTCGTGGTCAATACCATGCCAGCGCAAAGGCACGTTCCTGAACCCGCCCCATGAGCGGAAGACGGCCCATTGGGGCATAAGAAAAGCCGTAAAACGGGAAAAACGCAAATGTGAATACATGGTTTCAAACCGCCCGACACTCTACCTTCCCGCTCTTCCCTCTATCACCCCGCTACTTACTGCGCCTTTCCTCGAAGCTGAAAGGCTATTTTTCCATCTGCCACATCCCCCCATTCCTCCGGTTATGGCTTGAATGGGACATGAGACAGGCTCTAAAAGAAGGGCAGAAACAAGACCAGAGACAGACCTTATTGTCTCACCAGAGTTTCCAGATAGGAAAGGTACGCCTTATCATGGCCCACTCTCAGCAGACCGCACCGTTTGACTACGTCATCTTCGGCGCCACGGGCGATCTGACGATGCGCAAACTTCTCCCGGCCCTCTATAATCAGCTCCGTATCGGGCATGTTCCGGAGGAAGCCCGCATCATCGGGACCGCCCGGTCTTCCCTGTCCCGTGATGAGTACATTACCCGGGCCCGTGAAGCTCTGGAAACCTTCCTGCCAGAACAGCATAAAGACGCCGAGCTGATCGAACGCTTCCTCAAGAAGGTTCATTATGTCACGCTGGACGGCACAAAGAGCGACCATAACTGGGATGAGCTGAAGGCTGTTCTGGACCAGTCTCCCGCTGACCGCATCCGTGTTTTCTACTACTCCACGGCACCGCAGCTTTTTGAAGCCATCAGCGAGAACCTCCACCGCTTCGGCTTCATCACCCCGCAGTCCCGTGTCGTGCTGGAAAAGCCAATCGGAACGGATAGTGCTTCCGCCAAGGCCATCAATGATGGTGTGAGCCGCTTCTTTGAAGAAAACCAGATTTTCCGCATCGACCATTATCTGGGCAAGGAAACCGTGCAGGACATCATCGCCCTGCGCTTTGCTAACCCGATCTTCAACGCTGTCTGGTCTGCTGAACATATCCAGAGCATCCAGATCACCGCTGCCGAGACCGTGGGCGTGGAAGGCCGTGCCGCCTATTACGACACATCCGGTGCCCTGCGTGATATGATCCAGAACCATCTGCTTCAGGTTCTCAGCCTCTGCGCCATGGAACCACCGGCTGATCTCGAAGCAGATTCCGTCCGTGATGCCAAGGTGAATGTCCTGAAGGCCCTGCGCCCCATCCCGGAAGACAAGGTGGCTAGCGAGACGGTCCGTGCCCAGTACGTCAAAGGCGAAATGAAGGGCAAGCCGGTTCCGGGTTATCTGGAAGAGCTGGGCGAAGACAGCCACACCGAGACCTATGCCGTCATGCGAGCCTATATTGACACGCCACGCTGGAAGGATGTGCCGTTCTACATCCGTACGGCCAAGCGTTCGACAAAGAAGGTGAGTGAAGTCATCGTGACTTTCAAAAAGTCCGCTTCCTCCCTGTTCGGTAAATCTGCTGCGTCCGACCGTCTGGTGATCCGCCTCCAGCCGGATGAAGGGTTTGGGTTGGCCCTGAACATTAAGAATCCTTCCGCTGCCGGGTTCGACCTTCAGCACGGCACTATGTCGGGCAAATTCGCTCCGGCTGATGGCTCCCTCATCCCGGATTCCTACGAACGTCTCATGCTGGATGCCGTCCGTGGCTATCCGGCCCTCTTCATCCGCCGTGATGAGGTAGAAGCCGCATGGGCATGGGTCGAGCCGACATTGAAGACATGGGCCGCCAACAAGGTTCCGATGGCTCATTACGCCGCAGGGTCCTACGGGCCGGAGGAAGCACGCCGCTTCATCGCCACAACGGGCGATTCCTGGCATGAGGACATGGCAGACTGATCCTGACCCGGATCACGCTCTGACCCGCTTCGCCATATGGCTTCAAAAACCGTCCTGCCTTCCCGGCAGGGCGGTTTTGCCTATCCAGCCTCTGCATTCTTCATCATATTCATGGGGCAGACCTCATCATGACTGAACCAACCACCCCTCCCCGCCTCGGCCGCCGCCGCCCGAAACAACCCCGCTCCCTAAAGCAGCATATCATCCGGCGGCTTGTCGTTCTGGTCCCGGCCTTTCTGCTCATGTTCTTCGTCGTCCGAACGGGGATGCTGGACAGCCTTTATGACCAGTTTACTTTCAGCAAGCTGAGCTGGTTCGACAATACCGCCCTTGTGGAACATCTGCGGACCATCATCACCCGCAAGGAGCTGACCCCTCTCCCCAGACGCTGCCTCGTCATGGTTGTTAACGGCGACAGTAGCGTGAACACACCCACGATTGACGTCTTGGGACGGCATGGGAATGGCTGCCCCGGTGATAAACCTTCGGCAGAACTTCTCTTTCATGTCCGGGTAGATCGTGCGGGCCAAAGCATCATGACAGATGCAGGTTCCCCCGACATGTATCATCTCCTTACTCCCTGATTTAGATGTCACTCCTCCTGCCTGCCGCTTGACCCGCCCCCGGCAGGCAGGCATAAGCACCCCCAGCCAGATGGTCGGGCGATCGCTGTGTTCCTTACGGAACAGGGAGGAAAGTCCGGGCTCCACAGGAAAACGGTGCCGGCTAACGGCCGGCGGGGGCGACCCTAGGGACAGTGCCACAGAAACAATACCGTCCGCCTGTTTTCTCCCTTCATGGGAGATAATGCGGATAAGGGTGAAACGGTGCGGTAAGAGCGCACCGCGCGGCTGGCAACAGCGGCGGTCATGGTAAACCCCACCGGGAGCAAGACCGAATAGGAATGACAAGCCAGACATGGCTGAGGGGTCCTGCCCTGTCATTCGGGTTGGTTGCGTGAGGTGTGTCGCAAGACTCATCCCAGAGGAATGATCGCCCCGCCTCATTACAGTGAGGCAGGACAGAACCCGGCTTACAGACCATCTGGCCCTTTTACTTGCCAAGCCTTTCCATAGAATAAAATGATCATGACTCCTCGCTGGAAGCCTTCATTACAGCTTGTTAGCAAGGCTATACTAGTAGTATCTCATGCCTATGCTTACAGGATTCCCATACTTACTTTATAAGTAAGACCATTTTTACAATACATAATATAGAGAAATATTCTATTAATAAATAGAGGAGCAAACGAACCCATCTGGAGTACTTCACAATAAAACAACGCTCAGACGTCATTTTCCATAATAAAACTTTGACGTCCCATGAAATCCCATGATACCCCATAAGTTCCCACCATAAAGGTGCAGGAGTGTGTCCACCCATGACAGGCAGGGAGGGGGAAACGTTTCAAACCATGTCCATGTTTCTCGGAACCCATGCCAGTCGTGTCGATGCCAAGGGGCGCATTTCCATACCCTCCCCTTTCCGTAATGTTCTGCGTGAGCAAGCACGTCCGGGAGAGGCCCTGATGATTATCAGGCCATCCCACCTCCATGACTGTCTTGAAGGCTGGTCCGCCTCTGCCTTCTTCGCATTCTCTGGTGCGTTGGATGAGTATGACCCTTTCTCCGCAGACCACGATGATCTGGCCACCAGCCTCTACGCTGATGCCTATCCGTTGGATTGCGACAAAGAAGGCCGAGTCAGCCTCCCCAAAGCACTAAAAGACCATGCCGGGCTGGAGGGTGACGTCAGCTTCATGGGGCTGGGCCGTGTCTTCCAAATATGGAACCCCCTCCTCGCAGAAGAACGCCGCAAGCAGGCCCGCAGCCGCACACGGGAACTCGGCCACCGTAAACATGCCGAGACCAAAGAAAGAACCGCACTATGACCCACGCCTACCAGATTGCAGAAGAAATGCGGCAGGAAGGTCATTTCCCGGTCATGCTGCCAGAAGTGCTGGAGAGCCTGAACCCACAGGATGGCGGTGTGTATCTAGACGGTACATTCGGCGGTGGCGGCTATAGCCGTGCCCTACTTCGTGCTGCCGACTGCACAGTCCATGCCATTGATCGTGACCCAGATGCTATCAAACGGGGGCAGCCACTGGTGGCAGCCTCCGGGGGGCGACTGCACCTCCATCAGGGTACATTCAGTGCCATGAAGGAACTGGTCGGCCATGTCGGCCCGTTCAATGGTATCGTATTGGACCTCGGCGTTTCTTCTTTTCAGCTGGACCAAGAGGAGCGTGGCTTCTCCTTCCGCCATGATGGTCCGTTGGATATGCGCATGAGCATTGATGGCCAGAGTGCGGCTGACATCGTCAATGGTGAAAAAGAGAGCGTGCTGGCCGATATCCTCTATCACTATGGGGAAGAACGCCGCTCCCGCCGTGTTGCCCGGGCTATTGTTGATGCCCGCCAGAGTGGTCCCATACAAACCACAGGACAGCTCGCTGAAATCATCCGTAAGGCTGTCCCAAAAGAACGGCCCAATTTCGACCCAGCCACCCGTAGTTTTCAGGCCCTCCGCATCGCCGTGAATGACGAACTCGGAGAGCTGGAGCGGACACTCAATGCTGCGCCAGAGCTTCTTGCTCCGGGCGGCATCTTCTGCATCGTGACCTTCCATTCGCTGGAAGACCGCATGACGAAACGGGCCCTCGCCCGACTGGCTGGCCGGACAGCCGGCCCCTCCCGCCACACCCCTCTTTCTCTGGAGCAAACAGAGGCTCCGTCTTTTGAACTCCTGCATACACGGCCCCGCACGCCAACCGATCACGAATTGAACCTTAACCCCCGCTCCCGCAGCGCGCGCCTGCGTGCCCTGCGACGCCTTCCCGTTCATGGAGCTTCCGCATGATCCGTTTTGTCACCCTGCTCTGTGCCGCCATGGCGGCTGGTTCCGGTCTCTTCCTCTACACGAAGAAACACGAAACCCTCGTGCTTAATCAGGACATCAGAAAGACCATTGAGGATACACGCCGTATCCAGCAGCAGACAGCGATTCTACGCACACAATGGGCCTTGCTGAACCAGCCAGACCGCCTTAACGCTCTGGCGCAGCGCGTTCTGCCAGACATGAGTCAGGTTGACCCCACGCAGTTCGTTCAGTTGACAGACTTGCGGAAACGTCTTCCAGCCATTGATCGCCGCATCATTCCCATGTCACCGGGTAAAGGGCAGGCCCAGAAGGAACTGGCAGCCCTCACAGCCCCGGCTCATCAGGCCGCTACCGCTGCCATGGTACAGGCTGCCACGGCTCACTCTCTGCATGAGACTACAGCCAGTGCCGACCACCCGGAGCGCAAAGTCGCACGCCTCCATGCCCGCAAGGATGATGCAGGAGAGGCAGATCGCCAGTTGGAACGGAGTCTGGCACTACTCAGTGCCCAGGATAGTGGTACTCTGCCTCGGCATCACCTTCATGGTACTGCGGATGCCACGGCCATGCCTAATCATCGGAAGCTCCACCCGGTATCTGACCATCTTCACAACGAGTCAACGGAAGATGTGGCTTGGCACGTTCCTGCCCGCCAGACCGCAAAACGCAGCCATATGAGTGGAATCCGTACAGCCTCGGCCCCTGCGGACGAACCAACCCCGCTTCCCCCGCCCGTCCCTCTAGCGGACTGATCTTGCGGCAGCCCTCGCCTGCGTTCCTTCCTTCTTTATGCCGAGCTTACGCCCCATGGCATCCAGACCGTCCCACAAGACCAACAAACCGGACCCGGAACACGGGCCATCGGGGAAGCCATCTCTGCTAGGCCGTATCAGAAACTGGTGGAACGAACGCAGACAAAACCCCATGAGCTGGCTGGAGAAAAGTCGTAACCGGTTAGTCTATCTCGGTATGGGGTTTCTCTTTCTTTATGGTGGCGTGGCCCTAAAAGCACTTTTTGCGACCATCCTGGCCCCTATGGCCCCTTTGCCAAACCAGATTGGCAGCACCATACCAGAAATCCCCCACCCCGACCCCAAAGCCATGGCGGGTAATGGTTTCGTACTTCCTGACATAAAACGTGCAAGCATTGTGGACCGCAACGGGCAGCCATTGGCACTCTCACTACCCGTTGTACAGGTTTACGCTAATCCTATGGAGATCATCGAGCCCGAGGATGTCGCCAAGAAACTCCGTACGGTTCTGCCTGACCTCAACATGGCAGAAACTGTCCGCCGTCTAAAACAGAAAAAGCAATTCGTCTATCTCGCTCGCAATATCGCCCCGACAGATGAGCTAGCTATCAATAATCTGGGGATTCCCGGCATCTATTTCGAAAATGGCGAACAGCGTCATTATCCACTGGGGAATGTTGCCGCTCAAATTCTCGGCAGTGTGGATATAGACAATCACGGTATCGCCGGGGTCGAAAAGTTCTTTAACCAACGCCTTCTAGAAGACCATACGCCCCTGCGCCTCTCCATTGATGCCCGGGTGCAGGCTGCCGTCCGGGATGAACTCAATGATGCAAAACTACGCTTTCGGGCGATTGGTGCCTCGGCCATCCTAATGGATGTCCATACCGGGGAAATACTGGCCATAGTCAGTCTCCCGGATTACGACGCCAACAACTTTGCCCATGCCTCAGACGATGCCCGGTTCAACCGGGCCGTAACGGGTATGTATGAGCCAGGCTCTACCTTCAAACTTCAAACGGCTGCCATGGCGTTGGAACTCGGCGTAGCCCATCCTTGGGACCAGTTCTCCACGATTCCCATCCATGTTGGACGCTTCAAAATATCCGACCTCAAAACAGACCATTTCGCCCCGTGGCTGGCTCTGCCTTCTGTCATGGCCTATTCCTCCAACCCGGCCTCGGCCCATATCGCACTGGATGTCGGGCGGGAACGCCAGCATAACTGGCTAAAAAACATGGGTTTTCTGGACCGTGTGCCTGTCGAGCTGCCCGAAGCGGGACGACCTCTGGTGCCATCCCTTAAAAACTGGGGCGAAACCACAGTCATGACGGTCGGCTTCGGTCATGGTGTGGCGGAATCTCCACTAGCCATTGTCCGAGGAACAGCCTGCACCGGCAATGGTGGCTATCTCGTCACCCCCACCCTACTAGCTCATGAACATCTCAATGATAATGTCGTCATGGCCGAGGAGCAAAAGGGGCCGCACCTGATTTCCGCCAAGAACTCCGAACTGCTCCGCCGTATTCTCCGCCTCGTCGTGACCAAAGGCATCGGCAAGAAAGCCGAAAGCCCCGGCTATCTTGTTGGCGGAAAGACCGGAACGGCAGAAAAAATCGGCGCGCATGGGGGCTATCTGAAACATGTCAACATTACAGCCTTTACGGGCATGTTCCCCATGAATGACCCCAAATATGCCCTCTATGTCATGCTGGATGCCCCACAGGGCACAGCAGAAACGCACGGCTGGACGACAGCCGGCTGGATTGCCGCCCCCACATTCTCCCGCATCGTGACACGCACAGCCCCTATGCTGGGGCTTTTCCCGCTGGAGCCAGATAAAGCCCAACAGATTGATGACCAGCTTGCCCTACCGCTAACGCCACCAGTTCCACCCGGTGTCCGTCATCCACTTGGCCCCGGGAACGACCCGGGAGCCGCTACGGTCAACCGTCTAGCGGTCAAGCATGGTGCCCCGCACGCACACTGAACCCCAATTCCATTACTGCCCCATCGTGAAGGCCTCCACCATGAAACTGTCCTCCCTGCTCCGCCACCATGATTTTACCAGAGACCTCATCCGGGATCCGGAAATCTCCAGCATCACAGCCGATAGTCGAAAAGCAGGAACAGGCTGCATTTTCGTGGCACTGAAAGGCACGAAGCAGGATGGACGTCACTTCATCCCTCTGGCCATCGCCCAAGGTGCTGCTGTGATAGTTCTGGCAGATGAGGCGGGTCATCACCACCTGCCAGAACAAACAGAAAATGGTCATACGGCTCTCATCATCACACTACCCGACCCCGCCCGTTTTCTGGCCCGTTCGGCAGCCCTTCTGGCTGGCTCGCAACCGGACCATATCGCTGCCATTACTGGTACAAATGGCAAAAGCAGCACAGCAGATTTCCTCCGCCAGCTCCATCAGCTACGCCATGAAAAAGCTGCCAGTCTTGGCACTCTGGGGCTTATCAGTGATGTGGACCTTCCCCCTCTGCCATCCCTGACAACACCAGATGCCGTCACCCTTGCGGACACGCTTGCTGCCCTCAAGGCTCATGGCGTCAATCATGTTGCGCTGGAGGCCTCATCTCATGGGCTTCAGCAGCACCGGCTGGATGGTGTTGCGGTTACGGCAGCGGCATTCTCCAACCTCACACGGGACCATCTGGACTATCACCACACGCTGGAAGCCTACCGGCAGGCCAAGTTGTATCTCTTTGAAACGCTACTGCCCGAAGGAGGGCGGGCCGTCATCAATAGCGACATGGATGCCGAAAGCTACAAAGCCCTTTGTGAAATTGCCGCACGCCGGAAACTGAACCTCCGCACGGTCGGCGCAACGGGAAAGACCATCCGCCTTGTTGAGGCCACCCCCACGCCGCAGGGTATGGACCTGACGTTGGAGCTTCATGGCCGTGCCCTACCTTCGCTGCATTTCCCGCTTCCGGGCCGCTTTCAGGCGGAAAATGCTCTGCTGGCAGCCGCTCTTTGTTGGGATAATGGCAGAGACGCTGAACCGGTCATCGCCCTGCTGCCGCATCTGAAAGGCGTACCGGGCCGCTGCGAACCCGTTGCCCATCTGCCCAACGGGGCCTGCGCCTATGTGGATTACGCCCACACACCGGATGCTCTGGAACATGTCCTGCTCAGCCTGCGTCCTCACGCCAGTGGCAGGCTGGTGGTCGTCTTCGGGGCTGGTGGAGACCGTGACAGGGGCAAACGCCCGCTCATGGGGCAGATTGCCGCCCATCTCGCCGATGAGGTCATCATCACCGATGACAACCCCCGCAGCGAAGAACCCGCTTCCATCCGGGCTGAAATTCTTGCCACGGCCTCGCAGGCAAAAGAGATAGGCGACCGTAAAGAAGCCATCCGTACAGCTCTTGCAGGGCTGAAAGCAGGCGATGTTCTGCTCATCGCCGGGAAAGGCCATGAGACAGGCCAGATCATCAAGGGCGAGACCCACCCGTTTGATGACCGCACCATCACCGCTACTCTTGCAAAGGAGCTTGCCTGATGCCCACCAGCCTCTGGACCAGTAGAGAACTCCGTGACGCCACTCAGGGAGAGCTTTCCGGTGACGTGCAGGTGCATGGCGTCTGTATTGATACACGCACCTTACAGCCCGGCGATCTCTTCATCGCTCTGATCGGCCATAATTCAGATGGGCACCGCTATCTGAAGCAGGCACTGGAAGCCGGAGCCAGCTGCGTGATGGCTCATGATAAATCCGCCATTGCTGAAGCTGGCCTGACGGATGATCCCCGCCTGCTGAAAGTCACTGACACCATGCAGGCACTGGAAGCTCTGGGACGTTACAGACGGTCACAGTTTCAGGGCAAGGTCATTGCCATTACGGGAAGCGTGGGAAAGACAACCACCAAGAACATGCTGGCTACGGCCCTTGCGCCTTATGGAAAGGTCCATGCCTCCGTGGCTTCCTTCAACAACCATTGGGGAGTCCCACTGACCCTCGCTCGCCTACCGAAAGAAGCCGACTTCTGCATCAGTGAAGTGGGCATGAACCATCCCGGTGAAATCGCCCCACTGGCAGCCCAGATACGCCCGGATATCGGCATCATCTCCACCATTGGCAACGCCCATCTGGGCCATATGGGCAGCATTGATGCCATTGCGACAGAAAAGGCCGCCCTGTTCGCCGCCCTGCCTGCCTCTGGCATCGCTCTATGCCCGGAAGGCTCGCAAGGTCTTGCCTGTTTGAAAGCCGCCCTGCCCAATGGCGTATCCCTCTGGCAGGTGGGCACGACCAAGCAGGCCACCTGCCAAATGACAGGTCTCACCTGCACGGCAGAAGGCAGTCGTTTCCATCTACTCACACCACAGGGTGAAACCGATGTGGAGTTGACTGCCCCCGGCCCCCATCTGGCCCGCAATGCGGCGCTGGCTCTGGGCGTCATTGCCGCACTGGGTCTCCCCCCGGCAGCTGGTGCCAATGCTCTGCGCCATTTCCTCCCCGAGGCCGGACGGGGCCAGCAACGCCTGTTACCCGGTAATGTCACTCTGCTGGATGAGAGCTACAACGCCTCCGGCCCCAGCATCTGCGCCGCCATCGAAACGCTGGCTCTCATGCCAGCCGGACGCCATCTCGCTGCTCTGGGCGACATCAGAGAACTGGGCCAATTTGCCGATGCCGAACACCGTGCCCTCGCTGAGCCGTTAATAAAACATGACATTCTAACATTCTGCTGCGGTTCACATATGAAATCCCTTTACGAAGCCCTTCCTCCTTCCCTACAGGGGGGCTATGCTGAAACCTCGACCCAGCTGGCCTCTCTACTGCAACCCGCCCTGCGAGATGGGGATGTGCTGCTCGTAAAGGGAAGTCTGGGCAGTAACATGCGTGCCCTCATTGCGCTGCTGGAGCAGCCTGTACCCGCAACATCCCACGCCCCAGAGTCCGCCTGATGCTCTTCAACCTTCTTGCTGCACCTTCTTCCTCCCACGGCGGCCTGCTCAATCTGCTGCATTACATGACCTTCCGGGCCGGATGCGCCTGCCTGACAGCACTGGTAATCTCCCTGCTGCTCGGTAAGCCGTTCATTGCCCAACTCAAGCGCATCCAGCGGCAGGGACAGCCCATCCGTGCCCTCGGGCCAGAACGGCACATACTGGAAAAAGCAGGCACCCCCACCATGGGCGGCGGCCTCATCCTTTTCTCTCTAACCTGCTCCACCCTACTCTGGGCTGATCTATATGACGGATTCGTCTGGGCTGTCTTGCTGACAACATTGGGGTTCGGTGCCATCGGCTTTGCGGATGACTATCTCAAGCTGGCGAAAGGCAACAGCAAAGGCGTCTCCAAGAAAGTCCGACTGGGCGGAGAGTTCCTGATCTCCTGCCTCGCCGGTATTGCCATGGAGGCCCTGACGCCGCCCGACCTACGCAATGCTGTGGCCTTTCCTTTTGCCAAGACATTCGTCCTGCATCTGGGCTATGTCTTCCCGCTCTTTGCGATGGTGACGATCACCGGCTTCGGCAATGCCGTGAACCTGACGGACGGGCTGGATGGACTGGCGACCGTACCCTCCATCATTGCCGCCCTCGTCTTTGCTCTGATTGCCTATCTAGTCGGCAACCATGTGTTTGCGGACTACCTCCAGCTCCATCACGTCCCCGGCACAGGGGAACTCAGCATCTTCTGTGCCGCCCTGATCGGGGCCGGGCTGGGCTTCCTCTGGTTCAATGCTCCCCCAGCAGAAGTCTTCATGGGAGATACCGGGTCTCTGGCCCTAGGCGGTGCCCTCGGTGCCGTAGCTGTCGCCGTGAAGCATGAACTGGTCCTTTGCCTCGTTGGCGGGCTGTTTGTGGTGGAGACGATTTCCGTCATTATTCAGGTCTTTTGGTTCCGCCGAACGGGGAAGCGCATCTTCCTCATGGCCCCGCTGCATCACCATTTTGAAAAGAAAGGCTGGCAGGAACCGAAGATTGTCGTCCGCTTCTGGATTATCGCCATCATTCTGGGGCTGTGTGGTCTCGCCACACTGAAGCTGCGCTGATGACAACCTCACCTTCTTCCCCCACACCATGGCCTGCTGCTCTGCTGGCTGGTCAGCATTACGCAGTCTGCGGTCTGGGCCGCAATGGGGCTGCTGTTGTGCAAGCCCTACTGGGTATGGGAGCAACCGTTCAGGCATGGGATGACAATAAGCCTGAACTGCCTGCCCCTCTCTCCAGCCATCCCCGCCTGACACTTGCTCCCCTTACGGACCTGACAGGCATGAAGGCCCTGATCCTGTCACCGGGCATTCCCCATCACCTGCCCAGACCACATCCCACGGCCCTGCTGGCACAGGAACAGCATGTCCCCATCCTTTCCGATGCAGAACTGCTCTGGCAGGTCGTGCGTAAAGCGGGTTCAAATGCCCGCTTCGTCTCCATTACGGGGACCAACGGCAAATCCACCACCACGGCCCTGCTGACCCATATCCTCACACAGACGGGCATTCCGGCTTGCTGCGGGGGTAATTTTGGTACGGCTTCCCTCGCCCTGCCCGCCCTGGGGAATGATGGCGTCTATGTCATCGAAATGTCGTCCTACATGCTGGAACGGCTGAAGGACTACCATGCCTGCGCTGCCGCCCTTCTCAATCTAACACCAGACCATCTGGACCGGCATGGTTCCATGCAGGGCTATCTAGAGGCCAAGGCACATGTTTTTGACAACATGACCACAGGCGACCTTGCCATTCTGGGGGAAGACGCCTCATGGGCGGATACCCTGCGCCAGCGGCTGGATAGACAAGGCGTAACCGTACAGACACTCACCATCGCGCAGGCTGTTCCTGAAGCAGACGCCCCTTTCCTACCGGGGCAGCATAACGCCCAGAATATCGAGACCTGCCGGGTCATTGCCCGGCACCTTGGCCTTTCTGAAGAGCAAATCGCTGCGGGTATCAGAAGCTTCACCGGGCTGGATCACCGCCTCCAGCTCGTAGCACAGGCTGATGGAATCAGCTTCATCAATGATAGTAAAGCCACCAACGCCGAGGCCAGTTTCCATGCGCTGAGGGCCTTTCCCAAAAGCCTGTGGATTGCCGGAGGCACCGCCAAGGAAGGCGGCATCACCAGTCTTGCACCGCTTTTCGGCCATGTGCGCCGGGCCTTCCTCATCGGGCAGGATGCGCCGCTGCTGGCCAATACGTTGGCAGCGCATGGCGTTCCCTTCGAAATCAGCAAAACGCTGGAAGAGGCGACCCGTGCCGCATGGGCTTTCGCCCGGACGCAGGAAGCTTTACCTATCCTGCTCTCCCCGGCCTGTGCCAGTTTTGACCAGTTCCGCAATTTCGAGGAACGAGGCACCAGCTTTGCAACATTGGCCCGCCGTCTCTGTGCGGAGGAACCCTGATAATGGCCCTCGCCGACCGTACCGACAGTTCCCAGAAAGCCCAATGGTGGCGTAGCCTCGACCGTGTCAGCCTAAGCTGTGTCGGCGTGCTGATCGCACTGGGCTACATCCTCATGCTAGCTGCCAGCCCTGCCGTAGCGCACCGCATCGGGGCCTCCCGGAATATGTTCATCCTCAAGCAGGTGGTCTTTCTAGCCCTTGCCAGTTCGGTCGTTGTTATAACATCACGGTTCAGCCCCCGCATGATCGGGCGCATTGCCGTCATGGGGGGAATCGTTGCCCTTGGAGCCACATTTCTAACCCTTGTCCACGGTATGGAGATTAAGGGAGCCAGGCGCTGGATCGCCCTACCTCTTATGTCCGTTCAGCCATCTGAATTTCTCAAGCCCTGTTTTGCCGTCGTGACAGGCCTGCTACTGAGCCTGCGCCATACTCTGAGGCTTTCCAATGGCTGGCGTTTCCCGGGGCGGCTGGTGGCCTGCGGGGTTTATGTCGTCATTGCCGCCCTGCTTCAGGCCCAGCCGGATATCGGGATGCTGTCCGTCATCAGCATGGTATTCATCACACAGCTTTTCATTGATGGCCTGCCCATCGTCGTTTTCGGAATGCTCGTTTCAGCCGCAATGGGAGCCTTTGGTGTGGCCTATCTGGTATTCGACCACGTTCATTCCCGCGTGCAACGCTTTCTGCACCCGGATGTAGGGGACCATTACCAGATTGATACCTCTATGCGGGCCTTCGGCAATGGAGGTCTGCTAGGCCGAGGACCGGGTGAAGGCCGGGTGAAAGACCTGCTGCCCGATGCCCATGCTGATTTCGTCTTCTCCGTAGCGGGTGAAGAGTATGGTTTCGTGATGTGTCTCTTCATCATCGCCATGTTTACCATACTAGTCTTTTCTACACTCAACCGCCTTCTGGAAGAAAAAAAGCCTTATATTATCCTCTCCGCAAGCGGACTGATTACCGGGTTCGGCCTACAAGCCTTCGTGAATATGGGTTCGTCTCTGCATCTCATCCCCACCAAAGGGATGACGCTACCTTTCATTTCCTACGGGGGAAGTTCGGCCCTCTCCGTAGCCCTGACCATTGGTATGGTTCTGGCATTGACCCGCCATCGTGTAGAGGCAGGCCCCTTTACACCGGACCCATCTCCAATCGAAACAGTCCCCCGTCTCACTACGTCATCCTCAAAGGATCACATTTAATGAAACATGCAACAATTCTCATTGCCGCTGGAGGTACTGGCGGACATTTCTTTCCCGCAGAAGCACTGGGGGCAGAGCTTCAACGTCGGGGGCATCAAACCATCCTCGTAACTGATGCCCGCAACACCCGGGCAGGGCTGGGTACCTTTGCAAACAGTCCCCGCTACGTTCTCAAAAGCAGTGGCGTGGCCGGGAAAAAGCCTCTCGACAAGCTCAAAGGTATAGCTCGCCTGCTATGGAGCTGCCTTGGCGGCCGCCAAATCGTGGCCGGATACCGGCCAGCTGCTGTTGTCGGGTTCGGCGGGTATCCATCCATTCCTCCCCTGCTGAGTAGCCGCCTGATGATAGGCAAACGCCCAGCTCTCATCATCCACGAAGGCAATGCCATCCTTGGGCAAGCCAATGCCCTACTGGCCCGTTTTAGTGATGCCATCGCCACATCCTACCCACGGGTGGCCCGCTTGCCGGCCGGTCGGAAGGTCATGCAGACAGGCATGCCGGTTCGTCCCTCCATCGAGGCTCTGGCCGATACAGAATACAACGCCCCGGATATGTTCAGTAATGAGCCAATCAATCTGCTTGTCTGGGGAGGCTCACTAGGGGCAGAGATTTTCAGCTCCGTTGTTCCTCAGGCCCTTTGCAATCTGCCAGCATCCTTCCGCTTCCGGCTCCATGTGACCCAGCAGGCCCACAAGGACATGGTCCCTGTCCTGTCCGGCATTTATGAACAGGTCGGCATCAAAGCAAATGTCACGCCTTTCATTGACGACGTGGCTGCTGAGCTAGAAAAAGCCCATCTCGTCATCGGACGTGCCGGTGGCTCCTCCGTGGCAGAGCTGGCCATGGCAGGGCGTCCATCCATCCTTGTGCCACTCCCCATTGCGGCCTCTGATGAACAAGGGGTCAATGCGCAGGCCATGGAGCGGGCCGGTGGGGGTTGGATGGTCCGTCAGCGTGACTTCTCCTCCCCTGCACTATGCGAGCATCTGACGCACCTCTTCACCAATCCTGATGAGCTGAAACGAGCAGCAGAAGGTGCCCGCAATCTTCAGCAACGCCGGGCCGCCGAAAAATTGGCTGATCTGGTTGAAACGACCATCAAAGCCTGATTATCTGCCTCTATCCACCCCCTGCCGGAGTTCCCCCTGATGCGTGCATTACCCCTTAATCTTGGCCTCATTCACTTTGTTGGCATTGGCGGCATCGGTATGTCCGGCATTGCCGAAGTACTGCATATGCTTGGCTACAAGGTTCAGGGGTCCGACATTGCCGAAAATGCCAATGTGAAACGCCTGCGGAAGTCCGGCATTCATGTGCATATCGGCCATGACGAAGCCAATCTGGGGGAAGCACGGGTCGTTGTCGTCTCCACCGCCGTAAAGCGGGACAATCCGGAGGTTGTGGCTGCCCGCGCCCGGCTCATCCCCGTTGTCCGGCGGGCTGAGATGCTGGCAGAGCTGATGCGCCTGCGTTGGGCCGTTGCCATCGGGGGGACACATGGCAAGACCACCACAACCAGCCTCGTGGCCTGTGTGCTGGAACAGGCAAAACTGGACCCGACCGTCATCAATGGCGGCATCATTGAAGCCTATGGCACGAATACCCGCATGGGGTCTGGCGACTGGATGGTCGTGGAAGCCGATGAGAGCGATGGCTCCTTCCTCCGTCTTCCCGCCATCATTGCCGTCGTCACCAACATGGACCCCGAACATCTGGACCACTGGGGGTCCGACGAGGCGATGGAGGCCGGATACCGGCAATTCGTCTCCAACATTCCCTTCTACGGGTTCGCCGTTCTCTGCGTGGATCATCCCCGTGTGCAGCAAATGATTCCCCAGCTCTCCGACCATCGTGTCGTGACCTATGGCTTCAGCCCGCAGGCCGATGTCCGGGCCGAAATCACCGGAACGGACAGCCAGGGCGTCACCTTCAACGTCACCATCACGGACCGGACCACCAGCAGCCAACGTCTGGCCGGGCCGTTCCATCTGCCCATGTTCGGGCATCATAATGTCCTCAACGCCGTAGCAGCCATCGCCGTGGCACAGGAAATGGAAATCCCCGATCACGTCATCGCCGATGCCCTTGGCGGATTCCGTGGTGTCCAGCGTCGTTTCACCCTGACCGGCACATGGAATGACGTAAAAATCATTGACGATTACGGCCATCACCCTGTCGAAATCGCCGCCGTTCTAAAAGCCGCCCGTCAGGCCGGGGCCGGGCACGTCATCGCCGTCATCCAGCCGCACCGTTATTCACGCCTCAATGCGCTGTTCAATGATTTCTGCACCTGCATGAATGATGCCGATACCGTCATCGTGGCCGACGTCTATGCCGCCGGGGAAAGCCCGATCGACGGTGTCGGACGGGACCAGCTTGTCGAAGGGTTGCGGGACCGTGGGCACCGTCATGTCCTGCCTCTATCCTCTCCAGACGAACTGGCAGACCTCGTGGCAGATGTGGCCGCACCGGGTGACTATGTCGTCTGTCTGGGGGCCGGTTCCATCACCCAGTGGGCACAGGCCCTTCCTGAACAGCTTTCCAGCCTAAGACGGGAGGCATCATGACGGCTGATGCACCTTTCCGACAGCTACGGGGGCGACTGAAAGCGCAGGCACCTCTGGCTGCCCGCAGCTGGTTCCGCAGCGGCGGAGCCGCAGACTGGCTGTTCGTCCCGCAGGATGCCGAAGACCTTGCCTCGGCCCTGCGTCAGTGCCCGCCTGATATGCCCGTGACGGTTCTTGGTGCCTGCTCCAACGTCATCATCCGTGATGGTGGCCTGCCTGGCCTGACCATCCGCCTCGCTGGAGGCTTCGCTAATATCGAGACAAATGGCGATGGCCTGATCGCCGGAGCCGCTGCACTGGACAGCAGCGTAGCCGAGACGGCGGCACAGGCTGGCATGTCCGGCTTTGCTTTTCTCTCCACCATTCCCGGCTCCATTGGCGGGGCTGTCTGCATGAATGCAGGAGCCTATGGAGGCGACATGTCCTCCCTGCTTGATTGGGTGGACATTCTGACCCATGAAGGTTTCCTCCAGCGTCTTCCCGCCTCGGCCCTGAAAATGCAATACCGCCACAGCTCCCTGCCCGAAGGCAGCATCGTCCTGCGTGCCCGCCTGAAGGCGCATGGTGAGGAAGACCCTACCGCCATCCAGCAGACAATGCAGGAGATGCGGGCTAGCCGTGAGGCCAGCCAGCCCCTGCGTGCCCGCACGGGTGGCTCCACCTTCCGTAATCCTGAAGGCCATAAGGCATGGGAACTGATTGACGCTGCCGGCTGCCGGGGGCTGCGACACGGGGGAGCGCAGATCAGCGAAAAGCACTGCAACTTCATGCTTAATACCGGTGACGCCACCAGCACGGAGTTGGAAGAACTAGGTGAGATGGTCCGTACCCGTGTTCTGGACAAAAGCGGCATCTCCCTCCATTGGGAAATCAAACGGCTGGGCCGCCTCCTGTCCTCCGCTTCTTCCTCCTGACGATGAGATATTGGGCATGACAGACACAAACATTCTCCCCACCTCCACGCCTCTTTCCATCGCCGTGCTGATGGGAGGAACATCCAGCGAACGCAGTGTCAGCCTCTCCAGCGGCAAGGCCGTCATGGCCGCCCTGAAAGAAGCCGGACACCATGTCCATGCCATTGATGCAGGGCCGGACATCACCGCCACCATCAAATCCCTGAAGGCCTACACGCCGGATGCCGTCTTTAATGCTCTTCATGGTCCCGGTGGCGAAGACGGTGCCATTCAGGGCGTTCTGGAATGGCTGGGTATGCCCTATACTCATTCAGGCATTCTGGCTTCTGCCGTTGCCATGAACAAGGCTAGCACCCGCATGGCTCTTCAGGCAGCCGGACTGCCTGTAGCAGAGGGCTGCCTCATCACACCAGAAGAGCTGAAACAGCAGGCACCATTACCGGCCCCCTATGTACTGAAACCCGTGGCGGAAGGGTCATCCGTCGGGGTTCATATCCTGCATGAGGATGATTCGGAGACACGTCGCACCATCGCCAACTCATGGACGTTCGGCCCCCAAATTCTGGCTGAGCGTTTCATTCCCGGCCGTGAGCTAACCGTTGCCGTTCTGGGGGATGATGCCCTCGCTGTAACGGAAATCCTCCCACAGGAAGGCGGCGGCTTTTACGACTTCGCTGCCAAATATCAGGCCAACGGGTCCCGCCATATCATTCCCGCCCCCCTGCCTACAGACATTACAGAACGAGCCCTCACCCTCGCCCGTAAGGCTCATCAGGCCCTTGGCTGCAAAGGAGCCAGCCGGACGGATTACCGCTATGATGGCGACAGTGGCGAGCTCATCATTCTGGAGGTCAACACCCAGCCGGGCATGACCGCCACATCTCTTCTGCCCGAACAGGCTGCCGCCCGCGGTGTAAGCTATCCCCTGCTATGCCACTGGCTGGTGATGGATGCTTTGGGGAAAGCTCAGCCGCTCTCTCTCCACCCCGTGCCTCAGCCAGAAAACCGCTGACACACCATGGTGTCCTTCTTCAGAAAACGTCCGCAGGAGCCACTCGATCCCTACGGGGACCGCCCCTCCAGTATGTCCCTCTTCTGGCAGAGGCAAAAAATCTTTTTCCGGCGGCTCAGTATTCTGGGAATGGTCTGCTTCCTGCTGGTCGGCATCGGCTGGCTCGCCTGGAGTAGCCAAGGAGGGCACAGGCTGGCCGACAATCTACGCGCCAGTCTGGCTACATTGGACCCGTTGCGGATTCATCACATCATCATCACGGGACGGCATCTAACTGATGAGAGTGAAATCATGGAAGCTCTGGGAACGAGCCTGAATCGCTCGCTTTTCAGCTTTTCTGTCGAAGACGCACGACAGCGCATTAATGCCCTGCCCTTCATCGAACATTCAACAGTCGAACGCCACCTACCAGATACCATCAATGTCATGGTGGAAGAAAAAAATCCCATCGCTATCTGGCAAATGGAAGGCCATTTCGTTCTCATTAACCAAAAGGGGGATACTGTATCCCGGCAGGAGCTAACAGCCCATAACAGTTCCGTATTCCGTAAGCTGCCTCTTGTTGTTGGTGCAGGGGCCAATCTGGAGGCCGATTCTATCATCACCCTGCTAAACCAGTTTCCCGACATCAACAGCCATACGCTGGCTCTCATACGCATTGGGCAACGACGTTGGAATATCCTTATGCAGAATGGCACCACCCTCATGCTGCCCGAAGGAGCTGAAGCCGCCGCTCTGTCCCGCCTGCATGAGTATCAACATGATTATCAGCTGTTGGACCGCCCGTTGAAAACCATTGACATGCGTCTGCCCGACCGTATGGTCATTCACCCTGCTACGTCTCCGGGAGCCGATCAGGAAGTCCCGCCTGTACCTCCGCCGTCAGAAAACTGATCCACCATGTCCCGCTCCGTCTCTCACTCCCGGCATGCCCCCACCATCCCCCAACAGGGGCGAGCCATTCTTCCCATTCTCCCTTCGGAAGAACAGCAGGGCTTTGTCTGGACACCGGGACTGAAGGCCGTTCTGGACATAGGCTCCACCAAAACAACCTGCCTAATTGGGCAGGGCCTGAAAAATGGTGGCCTGCGTGTACTAAGCTGGGGCTGGCGGCGGTCTGAAGGCGTAAACTCCGGGGCTATCGTAGATACCATCCAGCTAGAGCGGGTCATCCGGGCAACGGTAGGAGATGCGGAGCGCAAAATTAGCCGCCGTATTCGGGACGTAACGGTCAATCTCGCCTGCGGCAATCCCCGCAGCTACCACATGGATGCCTTCATGGCTCCCAATGGGCGGGAAGTGACCAAAGACGACATTCTACACCTCTATGCACAAGCCCGTCATGATGCCGCCGAGCCTGACCGCAGGATCGTTCAGGCCATGCCTTTGGGCTTCAATATTGATGATAGCCTCACTGTTCTGAACCCCTGCGGGCAACGCTGCGAAAAGCTGGTCGGAAAATTCCATGTCGTGGATGCCCAGACAAGTGCCCTCCACACGCTGGATTCTGTCCTACGCAAAGCAGAATTGCGAGCCATCAACCTGCTCTCCAATCCCATCGCCTCTGGCCTTGCCGTGCTGGATCATGATGAGCGGGACTTAGGGGTAACCGTTGTCGATCTGGGAGCCGGAACAACCACTCTCGCCGTCTTCGCCCGTGGGCGCGTTCTCTATACACGACATATCAGGGTTGGCGGGCATCACATCACTCGTGACATCGCCCAATCTCTATCCATCCAGCTCGAAACCGCTGAACGACTCAAAACCCTCTATGGGGTTGCCTATGCCTCGGCGGATGATACGTCCATCCCTATTGCCCTTCCGGTCTCACACCGTAATATTGTCCGACAGATTACCCGAGCCGATCTCGTCCGAGCCATTGCGCCTCGTGTTGAAGAAACGCTGGAAATGCTCCGCTATGAGCTGGATGGGGCCGGTCTGGGCCGCCCAGCGGAAGGGCGTGTCATCCTGACAGGCGGCGGGGCTTTGCTTAATGGAATAGATGCCGTAGCAGCGGAAATCCTCAACCGTTCCGTTCAGGTCCGCTCTCCTACGACCATACGAGGGCTACCAGAATCAGACCATCCCTCTATCTGGGCAGGATTCTCAACCGCAGCAGGCTTGCTCGCTTGGGCAGCCGGGGCAAAAGACCGTTTTTGTTTCTCCGAGACAGAAGCTGCCCCCCGAGGGGTCGCCTGGCGTTTTGCGAATTTCCTACGAAGAAAGACATAAACGAACTGTAGCCTCGATATTTCAGATTACATCTTCTGTTCCAGATGTTACTCTGCTGTCATGATTTATCTGCTACAGATTATCTGTAGTCCCCTTTATATCTCACCCCGGCCGGAGCAAGACCATTATGTCATTGAACCTGACCCCAACGACCCCTGGTGTTAGCGCTGTCAGCCCCCCGCGCATCACTGTCATCGGGGTTGGCGGCGGCGGGGTCAATGCCGTCAATAATATGATTGATGGCCAGCTGCGAGGCGTCACCTTCATTGCCGCCAATACGGATGCGCAGCAGCTAGCTCTTTCCAAGGCAGAGACACGCCTCCAGCTTGGGCCGACCCTGACACGTGGACTGGGCGCAGGCGCCAAACCAGAAGTCGGACGTCAATCAGCTGAGGAAGTGGAAGAGGAAATCCGCCAGCATCTGGAGGGTGTAGATCTCGTCTTTGTCACGGCTGGAATGGGTGGTGGTACCGGTACAGGGGCAGCCCCCGTTGTCGCACGGATTGCTCATGAAGCCGGGGCCCTGACCATTGGTGTTGTCTCCAAGCCATTCGACTTTGAGGGGGCACGCCGCAGTCGGGCAGCGGCTGCTGGCATTGCAGAGCTAGAGAAATACGTTGATACACTGCTGGTTATCCCTAACCAGAACCTCTTTGGCAGTGCCTCACTAACGACCTCCCTTGTGGAGGCCTTCGCCATGGCTGATGATGTCCTCTATAGCGGCGTCCGTAGCGTAACCGACCTGATGGTAGAAGCCGGATACCAGAATCTCGACTTCGCTGATGTCCGTACTGTCATGAGCGGTATGGGCAAGGCCATGATGGGCATTGGTATGGCCTCGGCTGAGGAAGATGGTGAGGACTGGGCCATTACCGCTGCCGAGCGCGCCATCTCCAACCCGCTTCTGGAAGAAACCTCCATTGCCGGGGCACGGGCATTGCTCGTTAACGTCACACTTGGCCCGGATATGAGCCTGCTGGCTTATAACCAAATTATGAATCTCATCCGTGAGACAGCCAACTGTGAAGATGAAGAAATCAACAGTGGGTTTGTCGTCAACGAGAACATGAAGGGCAGAGTGCAGGTTTCCGTTATCGCTACGGGTTTGAATAGCCAAAAACGCCACGAGCCTTTCGAAGAAAAACCTGCCGAAACATCCCATCATACTCCTATCGAAGAGATTACCCCCAACACAGAAAGAGAGCCTGCCGTAGAGCATGGAGCGGAATCTACCGTAGAAGCTGCTGGAGAGGCTGCGTTATCTGAAGGCTCTGAAGCTGTACAGGAAGGTGGCAACCCGTCCGAATCAGGACCTGAAAGCAACGTCCCTCATATCCCCAATTATGACCCCCATCTTGGTCCACATCACTCCCCTAGCGGTATTCCACCCGAGCCAATCCGCCCACGGGAAGAGGCTGGGCAAACAGGAGGCGGACTATTCAGCCGTTTCTTCCGCTCCCGCCCTGCACCAGAGCATGAACGCCGCGACACGCCGCCTGCCGCTAGTGAACGGAAGCCACCGCAGCGTGATGGTCTGACACCACCACCGGAGGATGACGAGCTGAGCATTCCAACCTATCTGCGCCGTGGTCCGAAATAACTGGCTCTGACTTCAGGCCTCCACCCTTTCCATAGGCTGGAGGCTTTATCCACCCTTTCCCCTTACGGGGATGCGCCCTGCCTCATCGGGGAAGGTCGCCCATGCCGGAACACCTACCCTGATGATAAACGCTTCATCCTATTGGCCAGCACCGGCACCTCTTCCCATGCAGGCCACATTAGGCCAAACCATCCAGTGCCAAGGGACGGGGCTACATAGTGGTAAACCCGTTATGGTCCATCTCGTCCCAACCGGACCCGATACGGGCATCCAGTTCCAGCGACTGGACGTGATGAACTCTCCTGCCTTCCGCCTGACATATGACTGCATCATCTCCAGTCCACTGGCCACAGTAGCGTCCTCCCCTCTCACGCCGGGGCTGACAGTCGCTACAATGGAACACCTCATGGCGGCTCTCCATGCCTGTGAGGTGGATAATCTGCTTATCCAACTTGACGGCCCGGAGTTACCCATTTTGGATGGCGGTTCCCGTACATTCCTTTCCCTCATAGAAGCGGCTGGCCGTAGCCACCTAAACGTGCCACGCCGAACTATTGAGGTTCTTCGTCCCGTTCATGCAGAGGGTCGAAATGGCTCTCATGCCAGCTTGTTGCCCGGCAGACCTGAGGAGCTAGACCTCTCCTTGACTATTGATTTCCCTGCCCCAGCCATCGGGAAACAATCTTTCCAAATGACACTATCCCGACGGGGTTTCGAACGTGACATTGCGCCCTGCCGAACCTTTGTGAATCACCAGGACATTACCATGCTTCAGGCGCAGGGGCTGGCTCTAGGGGGCACCTTAGAAAATGCACTGGTCATTCAGCATGACCGTGTCCTGAATCCCGATGGGCTACGCTTTGATAATGAGTGTGTCCGCCATAAAATGCTGGATGCTATCGGTGACCTTTACTGCTCCGGTTTCAAACTTTCGGGCCGATTTGAAGGGCATAAAACAGGCCATGCTCTGAATAATCAGCTTCTGCATGCCCTGTTTGCCTCACCCGAAAACTGGCGTTTCTCTGATGGCAGCCCGCCTGTTATTCCTTCATCCGGTTGAGAATATCATATCCGGACGCAAGAACCCCCTTTTCCCTGAACACTCCCATGCTATAAGAAAATCATGGTCAGCAGCATCCTAAAATCCTACATGGTTTCATACCGTTCCAGTCTTTCGGCCCTTGGCGCACCAGCTCTACTTGGGCTTGCCCTTCTTACGGGCTGCTCCAGTTCCGATGCCGACATACAGGCAAAACTGCCACGTACGGCGGATGCCGAGACCCTTTATAATTACGGGATTGATGCCCTGCATGGCGGGCATTACAAGCTGGCCAGCAGCGAGTTCGAGCTTCTCCAGCAGAACTTCCCTTATTCCGGCTATACGGGCAGTGCCGAATTGATGGAAGGGTACGCCTACTACCTGCAAGGTGAGTATGCGCTTTCCGTCCAGCAGCTGGAACGCTATCTCCAGCTCCATCCCACCAGCCCAGATGCAGCTTACGCCTATTATCTGCGTGGTCTCTGCTATTACGAGCAAATCGGTGATGTCTCCCGAGATCAGCTCGGCACGCTGGAAGCTATGGATGCTCTACAGGAAGTCATAACACGCTTCCCCCAAACCTCTTATGCTCGTGATGCCCAGCTGAAAATTGACCTCTGCCGTGACCATCTGGCCGGTAAAGAGATGTATGTTGGCCGCTACTATCAACGGGAAAAAGACTATCAGGCCGCTTATGGCCGTTACCAGCGGGTCATTCAGGATTTCCAGACGACCAACCATGTTCCGGAAGCACTGGAACGCTTGGTGGAGGTCAATCTGGACCTCGGTCTGCCCGATGAAGCCCGTCAGGCCGCCGCCGTACTCGGCTACAACTCGCCGGACAGCCGCTGGTACCGTCTCGCCTATGAAAAGCTGAAATACCACAATCAGCTTACGCCACAGCTACCAAAGCCGTCCCGTAGCCAGCAGAAGGAAGAGCGGCGTGCCAGAAAGCACCATGCCGTAGCACCGCCGCCTGTGCAGAAGAACGCACCAACCTCTCCAGATAACGTCATCGTACAGCCTGTTTCTGCAACTCAGTCTGCACCTGTGGCGTCTGTCGAGATTCCCCCTGTGCCGACGGCGGCCTCTGGCCCCAGCCAGAAAAATAATGGAAAGACGTCACGCTAAAACGGTTGGTTGTTGCCGTATTTGCGTCGCAATTCTTTCTGAAAGGTAGCATGTGAGGCTAGAATCATCTGGCCTCACAGCGTTTCTCTTTGTCCGGCCGGTGCAGCCACTTGCACGGATCAAGTTTCTTCCTGACTATCGGGCACCGCATTTTCTGCAAACCATAACAGAAACACGGATTGATGTTTCTGCCGGTTCTGGAGGCTGCATTTATGCTGACACATCTCTCCATTCGTGATGTTGTACTGATAGAAAAGCTAGACCTCCCTTTTCACGGTGGTCTGACAGCCCTAACAGGAGAGACCGGGGCTGGGAAATCCATCCTGTTGGACAGTCTCGGTCTGGCTCTAGGAGAGCGAACTAGCAACCGGATCATCCGAGCTGGAGCCACCCAGAGCAGCGTAACGGCTACCTTCGAGCTACCCTCGGACCATCCAGTTTATGAACTGCTCCATGACAAGGGGATTGCTTCTATCGAAGAAGGCAAACCTCTCATTCTGCGCCGGATCGTCCCGAAAGAAGGACGGTCTCGAGCCTATGTCTGCGACCAGCCCATCAGCATCAGCGTCCTACGAGACGTAGCCTCCCTTCTTGTAGAAATACAGGGTCAACATGAGCAAATGGGGCTGGCTAATCAGAGTGCCCATCAAACGCTTCTTGATGCGTTCGGTGTGCCTCAACAACTCCGCCGGCAGGTCGCCCATTGTTGGGATGAATGGCAGAACAGCCTGCGAACCCTGAATAAAACCCGCAAGGATGTAGAAGATGCCAGTAAGGAAGAAGACTGGCTGCGTCAGGTCGTAGACGACCTCTCCGCTCTCGCTCCCAAAGAGGGAGAAGAGGATGAGCTTGCTGCTCTACGGGTCAAGCTTCAGCAGGATGAACGTCGGGGCGAAGCTGTCGCCGCTGCCCTTGCAGAACTAACACCCAAAGACCGCCGCACGGCCACACCCGCCACGGCACTTCGTTCGGCTAACCGTGCCCTCTCCCGGCTACTTCCTTCCCCTCTAGACAGGGCACAAAGCGAAGAACAAGAGACACCATCTGCCCAACAGGAACAGGCACAGGAAGCCCTTACCGCCTTGGAAAAAGCAGAAGAATATCTCGCCGAGGCCGAAACCCTGCTCTCCCGTCTAGCCGTGGATACTACGGTTGATGTCCGCCTTCTGGAAGAAACAGAAGAACGGCTTTTCACTCTGCGTTCCGAAGCCCGCAAACATAAAATCAGCGTCAGTGAACTACCCTCATTTCTGGAAACACTGAATCAGCGGCTTGCAAGCATCGATTCCAGCGCAGAGGCCCTCGCCCGACTGGAAGAACAGGTCCGTGAAAGCCGGGCTGCTTATGAAAAAGCCGCACAAGAGCTGAGTACGGCCCGCAGCAAGGCAGCCCATCAGATCGAGGCGCGGGTCATGGCGGAGCTGATACCCCTCAAACTGGAGCGAGCACGCTTTATTGTCGAACTCTCCCCGCTACCTGCCGAACAGTGGAACCGTCACGGCATGGAGCAGGTTGCCTTCCTCATCGCCGCCAATCCCGGCCAGCCACCCGGCCCCCTTGGCAAGGTAGCTTCTGGCGGGGAGCTTTCCCGCCTCATGCTGGCCCTCAAAGTCGTGTTGGCAGGACGTTCCTCCCTCACCACGCTGGTCTTTGACGAAGTGGATTCCGGTGTTGGTGGAGCAACCGCCTCCGCCATTGGTGAGCGGCTAAACCGTGTGGCAAAGGATGTTCAGGTGCTGGCCATCACCCATAGCCCGCAGGTCGCCGCCTATGGGAACCATCAGCTTCGCATCGCCAAGCAGGTCGTCAATAATCAGACACAGACCAGTGCCACACCTCTAACAGATGAAGAACGCCGTGAAGAGCTGGCCCGGATGCTCGCTGGCGATATCGTAACCGATGCTGCCCGTGCGGCGGCGGATAGCCTTCTTGGACCCACAGCAGAATGACCCGTACTCCCACTCCCGCCCAGCGTCACGCCGAACTGGAAGCAAAAATCGCCCGCTGGAATGAGGCTTATCATGGGCAGGACAATCCGGAGGTCTCCGACGCCGAGTATGACAATGCCCGGTTGGAACTGGTCATGCTGGAGAGACGTCACCCGGAACTGAAGAAAAAAGACGGCGTTTCCTCGCAGGTGGGGGCAGCCCCTAATCCTGCCTTTGGCAAGGTAAAGCACCGTGCCCCCATGCTTTCGCTGGATAATGTATTCAACGAGGATGAATTTGCCCAATTCATCAGCCGGATAGGGCGATTCCTCGGGTTGGATGACGCCCAAACAGATGGGTTAAAATTCGTAGCAGAACCGAAGATTGATGGTCTTTCCATCAGCCTTACCTATGAGAATGGTACGCTGACAGTCGCCACAACCAGAGGAGATGGCACAATAGGCGAAGATGTCACCGCCAATGTGCGGACCATCAGCACCATCCCCCAGACACTCCCTGCCCCCTACCCGGACCTTCTGGAAATCCGGGGCGAAATCTTCATGAGCCGGGCCGAGTTTCTGACTCTCAACCAGCAGCAGGAGGAACGGGGCGAAAAGCCCTTTGCCAACCCACGCAACGCCGCTGCCGGCTCACTCCGCCAGCTAGATGCCTCCGTCACGGCCCGCCGCCCTCTGGGGCTGTTCGCCTACGGGCTGGGTTATAACACCGGCGTGACCGTCACCACCCATCTGGAATGGTTGGACCAGCTGAAAACATGGGGCTTTACCGTCAATCCGCTGTCCCGGGCCATCAGCCATGCCAGTGATGTGCCCGCCTATGTGGAGAATCTGGCCAAAGAACGGCCCGACCTTGATTACGATATCGACGGCATCGTCTTCAAAATTGACGCCATTGACCTCCAGACACGCCTTGGCTTTGTAGGCCGTGCCCCTCGATGGGCCATTGCTTGGAAGTTCCCGGCGGAACAGGCCATCACCCGACTGAATGACATTGAGATTCAGGTGGGAAGGACCGGTGCCCTCACCCCCGTGGCGCATCTGGAACCGATCAATGTCGGTGGGGTCATCGTCTCACGAGCAACACTGCATAATGAGGATGAAATCCACCGTCTGGATGTCCGCCCCGGTGATCTTGTCCGCATCCAGCGGGCCGGGGATGTCATTCCGCAGGTACTGGGGGTCGTGGATGCGGACAGGCCAGACCGAGCCGAGCCGTTCCATTTTCCTGACCACTGCCCCGTCTGCCATGCCCATGCGGAACGCATCGGCGATGAGGCTGTGCGCCGCTGTTCCGGTGGCCTGACCTGCCCGGCCCAGACAGTCGAGCGGCTTATTCATTTTGTCTCCCGTAAGGCCTTCGATATTGATGGGCTGGGGGATCGCAGCATCCGCAGCTTTTATGAGCTTGGGTTTATCCAGCGACCGGGTGACATTTTCCACCTACACAAACACAGGGAACGCCTTCAGAAGCTGGAAGGCTGGGGACCACAGTCGGTCGATAATCTGCTTCACGCCATTGATGATCGCCGCACCATCAGCCTCCCCCGCTTCATTTACGCACTTGGCATTCGCCGCATTGGGGAGCGCAATGCCCAATTGCTGGCCCGCCATTATCAAAGCTTCCCAGCATGGCATCAGGCCATGATTGCCGCCATTGAACCAGATAGCGAAGAACGGGCCGCCCTAAGTGCCATCATGGGCATCGGCCCCGCCATTGCTGAGGAGGTAGCGGCTTTCTTTGGTGAGGCGCACAACCGAACCGCTCTGGATGAACTAACGCCCTCCCTGACCATCAACGAAGAAACCGGCCCTGTTACTGATGAGGAAGGTTCTGCACCTCTGAGTGGTCAGGTCATGGTGTTTACAGGGTCCCTCACCACCATGTCCCGGGCAGAAGCCAAGGCTATTGCCGAGCGTCTGGGCGCACAAGTAACGGACAGCGTTTCCCGCCGCACAACATTGGTCGTGCTGGGCGAAAAGGCTGGTTCCAAGGCCAAAAAAGCTCATGAGCTAAACATTCGCACTCTTGATGAAGCTGGATGGCGCCAAATGGCAGATTTGCCCGAAACAGAGTGATGCGATACCATCATCAAATCAAGACATGACCACATAAAGGATAGATGGAGTCTACATATAAAATTTTAGAGTCAAAATTATTAGACTCCTGAAATCCTCTTTAAACGGAGAATCAAAAAAATAACCATTCAGTGACTATATTCAACATATATAACATTTGATTATCACTCTACTTGATTATAAAATTAATTTTATATTAAAACATTGTCAGCGTTTTTATGGAGACTCGTGCAATGAACAGAAAAAGATATTTTCTAACGTGGAACTTCCAGGTCGTTCGACAGAATCCAGAGAGCAAAACACTTTATTGCTCTCCCCTTGATGCCCAGTTTCCCGATGACGCCTTCGCTCTTGAGCTGAAGCAGGATGACATCGCCACAAACTGGACCTTTATCCCTCAAGGTGAAGAGATTGCTTCCCACTACACGGACGATATCAAAATAACCTTTAATTCCGAAATGCGGGTCTGGAACCTCCAAAATAAAGACGGACTGTTCCTGTGTTTTGACACCAAAACCCTTTCATTCTCTCGGGAACAAGCCTCCTTTTGGGAAGGTTTTCTACTACTGACACGTAAAGAAATTGAGACACTGACACATCTATTAAATCATAAATGGGTCATTCCAAAAACACAGATGATTATGGATGGAAAGGACTTTCAATTTGTTGATACCTTCAAAATAAAAATTGGAGATTTTGACATTGATATGCGTTACCAACTCCTAAGATATTGGAATAAATACAATGTAACCCTCTACTTTGATGGATGGAAAAGGGAAACACTTTATTTATACAATCCTGCCATCTACATTACTGCTTACAATAAAGAAGCTATCATGCAGCAATGTAAGATGTGTGTCATCTCACTCCGGAAAATGGGCAATTTCACCGGACCAATCATTCTCATGACTGATAAAGATCAAGCTTATATAGACAATCTTTTTGAAGGGGAAAAAGAATATACCGACAACCTCATCATTCATAACCTGTATCCAAAGGACTTTCTCTCCTTTGTCTGCTCAAAATATGAAATAACAAATAAGGCTACATTTGCCGGCTACCAACCTCTTCTCTATCTAGACCCGGATATCATCATAGACAGGCCATTAGTACCACTTCTGGTCCGTGGTCTTTCAAGTGGCAAGATATGTTCACCCGCTGAGGAATTTCACCCAATACAATCTCACATCCCAGTGGGTTCCTCCCTCTTCTCAATGGATGGCATTTCCGGACGCTTCACCCCGGGTATTAACGGAGGGACTATTCTGTTCCCCAATACAGAAAATGACACGATACGGCGTTTTATTGACGAAATACGTCATGTCATCACAAGTCTAGTATTCAAATTTGGACGTGCCTTTAACGGATGGGCCGATCAAGAGGCTTATAATTATCTCGCGATCAAAACCAACTGGGTCAATTCCAACGCTCTAACATCGTTCACAGCTTATCAAGGCCCTACCTATGACAGACGTCTGGGCCTCATTCATTTCTGGGGCTTTTCCTCAGAAGAAAAAGTGGAGCGTATGAAGGAATATATGACTATGTTGGACTGTCACCACTGAGCTAACTGCCGACCTGCCCGCCCCGCAGCACACTGACGGAGCGGGCAATACGGCAATTATGCCCTATCAATTTTACTCCACATAAAGCCGCAAATTACCTTAGGTAAACTATTCCTGATCTCTTCCTTTACCAAGGCAACTAACGCCCGATATTCTAACCGGTATTTATTTGTGGTCTCAGGTTCGGGGTGATCCCACGGTTTGGTATCCGCCACGAAATGAAATATGGACGCATTCTCCTGCGCTTCTTTCACCTGCTCCTGTATATCAGGTTCAAAATAAAGGTAATTTTCATTCATATATTCAGCATAAAAATTCCATTTTTGTGAAAAATTATAAAGAGATTCCCTAAAAACATGATTTAATATTGATTCATCATAAAATGGCCATTTCTTATTTATGCAATCGATACAGTAAGTGGCATCTGATGGTGTAATCGCTTCCATATTAAAAACAACCATACCACTATTTATGTAACGTAACGGATTACCTATGCCCAGCATGTTTCTGCTTATCTTATTAAAGTCTCCATAATCCTCATATTTTCTAAAATTACGTATCATACAACGAACACCACCGAGCTTCTTATCAGAGGGGAGTTCGTTAATAATCTTCAGAACATCATCTCTCACCAGCATATCGACATCAATGCTCAATATTTTTTTAAAGTCTTTAAAAATTGTAGGAATTAATAAAGGAAGATATGTTTCTAGAGGCCGGTTTTCATTATTGGAAAAATTCTTATTCTCTAAAAATGATGAACAATCGATAAATGATATTATACTTCCAAAAGAGGCAACAACACGCTCCACAAGCTGGATTAATGTTGTATCAAGGCACTTATAAAGTACAAAGAACTCTACCTTGCTTATATCAGAACAATTATCGAGTATGGATTTTATTGTGACAAGAGACGGTATTACATATTTTTTATCAAATGAAATAACTATTGGAAATAAGCTCATCACACCCCCCATAAGACCATAATTTCATATCCTATAAAATATTTTGTAATAATTTCAAGAAGATACTCTACACTATCGACTTTACTTTTTAGGAAATATCTCTTCCTGAAACATTATCAGCCATGACAAAATTATTTCGTTCTGGTCGCATAAAGCAATTGAAACCTGTACCAACTCCATTATCATGCCGCCAGTAATAGCTACCTTGGCAAGGTGGCCATAGAGAGAGCATATGCCCACCACATCACCCAGTCACCATTCCCTCATCATGCTAGTCGTTGGCTTGTTAGTTACCGTCATACTGATTGGGGTTTCCATTCTCATTTCCCTCTCGGAAATCTCTTTTGCTGCCGCACGGGAAACCCGGATGCGGGCTCTGGCCAAAGAGGGTGACAAACGGGCCCGGGCCTTTCTCCGCCTCCGCCGTAATAGCGGACAGGTGATGACAGCCATCCAGATCTGCCTCAATGCCGTCGGGATTCTGGGCGGTGTGGTCGGTGATGCCCTACTGAGCGAACCTTTCGCCGATGGCTTCCATTATCTGGGACTATCCACTCCTTTATCGGAAAAAGCTGGGTCTTTTACATCATTCATTCTCGTAACCGGGCTGTTCGTACTTTTTGCCGACCTTCTGCCCAAACGCACGGCAATGAATGCCCCCGATAAAATCGCCCTAGCCGTAGGCTGGTTCCCTGCCTTAATCCTGAAGCTACTTTATCCTGCGGTATGGGTCTTTTCCCATATTGCCGATCTGATCCTGAAATTGCTGCGTATTCCTGCCACCGCCACAGTAGAGGCCGTAACGCCAGAGGATCTCCGGGCCATCCTCGCCGCAGGAACGGCCTCCGGTATTCTGCTGGAGCAGGAACATCAGATGATTCAGAATGTCATGGCCCTACAGAACCGTTCTGTAACTTCTGCCATGACACCACGGGATGAAATTGTTTATCTGGATGTTAATGAAAGTCTGGAAAGCCAGCGTGACAAAGTGCGTGTCCGCCCCTATTCCCGCTATCCATTCTGTGATGGATCACTGGATAAAGTGGTTGGTTCCATCCGTGCAGAAGACGTTCTGGTCGCCGTTGTGGACGAACCGGCTACACTGACCAATCCGCAGAAAGCCTCTCCCAAACAAATCTTCAACATGCGACGGGATGTTCTCTCTCTCCCCGATACGCTGAATCTCTGGGAAACTCTGGCCCAATTCGACACTCACGGAGCCGGATTTGCACTCATCTTCAATGAATATGGGCTGATTGTCGGGCTAATCACCTATAAGGACATCATGGGTGCCCTGATGGACGGGCTGGCCAATCCTTTTGAAGAACAGGCCATCGTCCGCCGTGATGATGATTCATGGCTGATTGATGGTGCCGCTCCCATTCTGGACGTCATCCGTGAACTGGATATTCCCCTCTCCCACGACAATACCGAATTTGACACGATTGCCGGCTTCATCACGCACCGGCTGCGCCGCATGGCCCGCAAGGCAGACCGTGTTGAAATTGCCGGTTTCCGATTTGAGGTCGTAGATGTCGAGCTGTTCCGCATCAACCAGCTTCTGGTAACCCGTATGAAGCCCACCAGCAAAAACGGATAAGGTCTGCCCCCATCATGACCTCTCATAGCCCCCTGCTCCCTGATACAATCACCAAGCGGGATGCTCTACTCATCATTGATATGCAGAACGACTTCATGCCCGGCGGGGCTCTACCCGTCTCTGGCGGTCCCGCTTGTCTGCCAGCCATCAACCACCTCACTCAATACGGCTTCCGTGCTGTCATTGCCTCTCAAGACTGGCACCCTGCGCAGCATTGCTCCTTCAAAGAACAAGGCGGATCTTGGCCCATACACTGCCTTGCAGGCTCATTCGGTGCTGCTCTGGTTGATGGGTTGGATCAGCAAAACATCACCCACATTATTCGCAAAGGAACGGCCTTGGAGGCAGATTCAAACTCTGCCTTTTATGACGATCATGGTACCAACACCGGTTTAACCGCTCTACTATGCGGCTTGGGCATCAAACGAGTTTTCCTATGCGGCGTAGCGTTGGATGTCTGCGTTCTTGCTACGGCACGCCATGCAGCACGAGATGGCTTTGAGACATATATCCTACAACAGGCCTCGGCAGGAATCGGGGCATTGCCCACCTCCCTCCACGAAGAAAACCTCATCCTCTACCGAGGAAATATAGGGGCTTAACGCCTCTGCGCACCCAGAAACCGTTATTGTTTCTGGAAACCCGCCACATGCAGCCCCTTCTGAAGGTAGGCATTCCTTTTCATGACATTCCAGACCAAACCACTGCGAAGATTTTCGATCATCAGCAGAATGGGGCCCTGATCAATCCCCAGTTGCTGCCCATCAACCCAGAAGCTGTCTCCATCGACAAAGCTGGGATTGAAAGCATCCAAAAAGCCATACCGATTATAGACCTTGCTTCCATACCGGGCCTTCATAGCCTGAAGTGCGGGCAAAGCAATTTCTGGGGCAAAAGCCACGGACCCACCCACCGCTGTGGGAGCAATCGTGCCGTCATCAAGTACATAATCCCAACCAGCCCCACGGGCACTATAGGCAAGGAAGTGACGTCTCTGGCCATCAACATTCCTATAAGCATCCCCCGGACCATCCGAGGCCGTCAGCCCCCAAATATCTGCACTATAATCCTTCCAGTGCCCCGGATTATGACGGGCATATTCACGCTGTGAGTAAGCTGCCTTTCGACTATTCTGGAAATAGTTGTAGCCCCGTTGGCGGCTCGCTTTATCCAGAATACCACGGAAATCTACCCAGCATTCGCTATACTGATGCCCAAATAAAGGAGCGAAATTAAGCAGGTTATACCCATAAAAATTGCCCTGCTGCCTCTTATGTGTCTCTGTCCAGCGGTCCCATGTGTCAGCGGGCAAAGCATGTGTCGGGGAACCAAGTGCCAGCAGATAGAGCATCAGCCCTTCATTATATCCTGTCCACTGCGAAGACAGAAAATGATCCGGTGGCATCCACCCCATACTCAGCCATGAGCTTTTACCTCCGGTCATCCACCGCCAGTCCACCCGACGATAAAGCCCATCTGCCAGCGTTCGTATCTCCCGCTCCTGCTGGCTCGGACCATCATAATAAGACTGAACAAACAATACTCCGCCCATCAGCAAGGCCGTGTCTATGCTGGAAAGCTCCGACCAATCCGCTACACGCAACCCTGTTTCGGGATCCAGAAAATGATAGAAAAACCCATGAGTGCCCGCCGTACCACGGGCCGCATCACCTTGCGGTAACGCCGCCAGAAAACGCAATGTAAGAAGGGTGCGCTCTACAGCCTGCTGCCGTGTGATATACCCCCGCTCCACACCAATTCCATAAGCGGTCAGACCAAAGCCTACACTGGCTATGCTGGCAGCACCATGCGGCAAAGGCGCACGATCTGGCACAAGCCCATTACGAGGATTCGCTGTCTCCCAGAACCAATTAAACGTCCGATGTTCGAGGTCCTCTACAAAAAGACGCTCCTGAGACGATAAAGGATAGGACGTCGCTTTAGCAGTCGGTATAGCCCCAGACACTAGCGCGGCCAGAACAATACCGGCTGCCAATATCCATAAGTTCCTAAGAGCACAATATACGGGCTGAATCATCTTCATAGAAAGCATGTCCTCTCTTCTCCAAGCCCTTACATGTCCCATGCAGAAGCTAACCCTACCCTCTTGATGAGCCTCTAATCCAACATTCTACCATTGATAATGGCAGAGCTTCGCCGACTATAATGCGTCTCTTTCCCCACAGGCTCATGGTGCGCTGCAGTATCTTCGAAAATAGTATATTCAATGCCGTTCGAATAACTATGAATCTGCCTTACTTTATCCTCATACCGCCCACGATATTCGTGAATCACCATGGAATATAATAAGGGGCCTGTAACACGCAGAATACCGTAAGCCCCTACCCCATGAATGGCTTTCTTATACAAAGCAATACTGCACATGACCTGCTGTATGATACGGCGCATCAAAGGATGGCCCGCAGCGCATATTATGTAATACTGCTCATATTCACCATAAGAGATATGTTCAATCTCTCTATGCATACGGGCCCCATGATACCAGAACGAAAGCAGGAACCGGTCGTCTGGCTGTACAACTAGATCAAGGGGATAGGAGATAACAGTTTTCAAATCGAGATATACACCGCCCACAGCATATAAGCACAGATAACGAAAGAAATCAGCACGAGCAGCCAGATAATCAGGACTGATAGACTGGTAATATTTCAGAAACTCATCACCATAATTCTCTTTAATAAATGTCTCTATGTCATAGTACCCGCCCTCTGACCAGAAATAGAACGTATAATTCTGGTTAAGAGAAACGATATTGTTTCTATTTTCGATAAAAGCTTTTGGATATACGCCCGGCTCTTTAGGGAAAATACCTATCTGATGAATCTGATGAGCAATATGCTCCTGCTCAGGAAACTCCGGCACTCGGGGCGGCAACATTTCAAGATCAATCAGGCGAAATGTTTCACACCGCTCCATGTGAGGGCAGTAGGCCTCAGAAAGATCAGGAGATGCGGAAAGATACCCTTTGCCCTTCTTGAAGAAACCAACACGCGTAACAACCTGACGGTGAGCCTCAAACCCTGCCTCTATGAGGTCATCCTCTGTCGCCACCGGTGGAGCATCGTCCTCATAATATTCGCACAGGAATTTCTGAACAATCTTACGATCAATAATGGCTAGATAGGTATTGTAACAAGAAACGAACATGCCGCCCTCAAAATTCTATATCTTTAAGACGCTTAATGCGCATGTTATACTGTTTTTCCGATACAAACCCTTGGAAAGAAAAGGTCGCCATTTCACCTTTTTTCATACGACCTACCTTCGCAAAAGTAGGTATATTTTCTAAAAAGCCAATGCGTTTCCTATCAAAAGACGCAACGAATGGCTTGTTCTCTCCCGGGGGGATAAACTGTAGGCCGGAGATTTCCGTATTGTCGTTATGACAGACAATATGACTCATGCCGGGGTCTGTGACAGCCAGAAGCCCTTTATAGACATCATAAGGAAGGGGGCAAAATAACTCCCAGTCTGCTACACCGCCAGAAAAAGTGGTCTTGTTGTTTGATGGGTTAATGCTGAGATAATCACCCGTCTCATCATTACACAACGCCACCAGTCCCCTATCCTGCGGACATATCCTCAAGGGGGACATCTCTACTAGCATATTGAAAATATTACGCCACTGCGGCACGAATTTTTGCGGGAACGGATAAGGGCTAGCCACAAACCCACTGACAAAAGAGCCTTGAAGCGGCACCCGGGCCAATATTTTACGATGGGGCGTATAGCATAAAACATGCCCAAAACAGTCCATGAACCAGACTTTATCAAACGAGTAAGGTAAAACTTCCTCGGGCATCACCCATTCCCTAAAAACAGCATCAGTTCACCTGAAAACTTCTTCGCTTAAAAGCTATTGGTGCGCAGACAACAGTTCTATGCAGCAGAAAAAATCCCATCCCTCTGAACAGGGATGGGACAAAAATCTTACAATTCTTTCTCTGACCGAACGATAACAAGTTCCGCAACATCACCATGCGGACTGGCCAGCTTGACTTCCACAGACGAACCCGGTGCCGTCGTGCCAATCTTAGCCAGGTTTTCCAGATTACGGGTAATGGAGAATGCAAATTCACCCAACCACGCAAAATTGCCGACATTTTCGACCACGGAAGGCCAGGCAAGAGTAGGAACGGGCTGTCCGTTCATCTCTACCTCACCATAGGAATGATCCTGCAGGATAGCCAAACCATCCAGCATTTCCTTGGTCAGAAGAATGAAACGCTCCCAATCATACACAGCTGGAGAGTTCCAATGAGTGTCATGGTTCCGAGGATTAATCGAGAAATACGTCCCGGAATCCTGATCTTCAAGAGCTACAAGGCTCGCCCCTGCATCCACAAACTGGGCATCCGGCAGATTGTGCGCAACACTCGATGTATGACGGAACATAACACGGGTTGGTGTCTTCAACGGCCAGGAAGCCAGTACGAATGTATCTGGATAGGCCCCCGGGGAAAAATAACTACGGATCAGAGGACCATCTTCAGAAGGCTGCTCAATCAGATGACCGAACCAGTCCATGACCCAAAGACGCTGTAAACGATTCTCGCTCATGGTAACACCTCATTAAATCAGGGTATGAACCGCATTATAACAGGATAGAAAGAATGTAAACATCCCTCTACAGGAAGGAAATTTAAAGATAACAATAATAAAATTTAATTGATTAAGTTGCAAACAAAGAAATAGAGAAAACACTTAACATATTTACTTCTATCAAAGTAAATATTTAGACAGAAAATAGATCCGCCCATCATATTCCAAGTGTCATATCTTTAATGTTGCTCTAAAAAAAAGAATGATACTATCACTCTAGTAGAAAATAAGAGGAAGAAAGCTTACAAAAAACTTCAATATTCTTAAAACCGAACACTCTTCTCAGTCAAGAATACGGAAATGTATGGTGCGCCCTGCTGGATTCGAACCAGCGACCCACAGCTTAGAAGGCTGTTGCTCTATCCAGCTGAGCTAAGGGCGCTCTCGCCTTGCTGTGCAACGTGGTCGGGGCGCCCGGACTCGAACCGGGGGCCTCCTGTACCCAAAACAGGCGCGCTACCAGGCTGCGCCACGCCCCGACGACGTGAGCCCTTCTTAAAGGGACTTCTTCTTACAGGCAAGAGACTTTCTTGCCTAAAAAAAGTGTTTTTTCAAAAAATTATGCTTTGTGACTGCGATTTAGAGGGGCAACAAACTGCGGTGCCATATCCCACGGAAACAAAACCCACGTATCCTGCGGTACTTCCGTAACAAAATGATCCGTAAAAGGACGTCCATCCGGTTTGGCATACAGACAGGCGAACACAGCCTTAGGTAGCATGTCCCGCACATAACGAGCCGTAACACCAGAATCGACCAGATCATCCACAATCAGAAAGCCTTCTCCATCCCCAGCGGCTTCGGGAGATTTCAGCAGCTTGGGCTCCTGCTGTGTCCCCTCCTCTCCTGCATAACTGGCAACAGACACACTCTCAATCAGGCGACATCCCAACTCCCGCCCCAAAATGGCCGCCGGAATCAACCCGCCCCTTGTAATAGCAACAATACCACGGAACGGCCGGTATTTACGCATCAGCTCCGTAGCCAGAAGGCGAGCATCCCGGTGCAGCTGATCCCACGTTACCGTAGCATAATTGATACTCTGTGAGCCCTGTGTCTCTACGCCACCTGTCATGGTCTGCTCTTACCCTTCATTCATGATTCAGCCAGTTCTCCCCACACGATAAGGTATGAACAGGCAGAATCACAACATACTGATCTTTTATGAGAGAGATACAAAAAAGGCCCGCACCTTTACGGTCGGACCTACAAAAAAGGCTGGCTCCCGAAGTAGGACTCGAACCTACGACCCAGCGATTAACAGTCGCTTGCTCTACCAACTGAGCTATTCGGGATCAGCTGGAGCCTATCTACCCAATCTCTTCTGGCAGGTAAAGCCCCCGAACACATTTATCCGAAAAAATCTTCTATAATACGTTCAGAATGTTAGCCTTCACCCTTCTGACTAGCTTCCAGCTCTTCCCGCCCCTCGGTTGCCAACTGATCCACACGGTCATTTTCCTCATGGCCAGAATGACCTTTCACCCAGTGCCAATCCACCTTATGACGTTTGGCCGCCTCCAGAATACGACGCCACAGGTCCATGTTAGCCACAGGGTCCCCCGATGCATTACGCCAGTTGCGCCGCACCCACCCCGTATGCCAACGGGTAATGCCGTTCCGCAGATATTCACTATCCGTATAAAGATTAACTACACAGGGGCGTGTAAGCGTTTCCAGCGCAACCGCAGCAGCTGTAAGCTCCATGCGGTTATTGGTCGTTTCCGCCTCTCCGCCTTTCATGGTGCGCTCATGCCCCTGACAGCGAAATAGAATCCCCCACCCACCGGGACCCGGATTAGGCTTGCAGCCACCGTCCGTCCAAATCTCCACCTGTGTTGTGGGAGGCGACATCCCTTCATCCGCTCTTTCAGACATCGGACACCTTCTGGAAATGATGAAGTCGCCGCTGATAAGCCCACGGATCTTTTTTAGTCACCAAGGCACCCGCTGGCGTATGTACCCAATCATACAAACGGGTCAGCAGAAAACGCATGGCCGCTCCCTGACATAGAACCGGCAGCATCTTGTGTTCTGCCGCCGTCAAGGGACGAACCTGCTCATAGCCCCGCAACAGAGCCTCCGCCCAGTCCTGCCGGTAATGGCGTTCATCTTCAAAGCACCATGCATTCAGGCAGATGGCCAAATCGTATGCAAGAAAATCCGTGCAGGCAAAATAGAAGTCGATAACGCCAGAGAACTGACCGTCCCGGAAAAAGACGTTATCCATGAACAGATCCGCATGAATCTGCCCACGTGGCAGAGCATCAGCTGCCGGCCATGCGTCCACGATGGAAGAAAGTGCCGTGCGGGTCTCGGCAATCAGCACTGCTACCGCTGTATCCCCGCCATCCGTGCAACGAGAGAAAAGCTCCACCCACCCTTCTGGTGCCAGAGCATTGGCCCTTTCAGCCTTATAGCCCAGCCCTGCTTCATGCAAACGGGCCAGACCACGCCCAACCTGTTCACAGGCCTGTGACGTCGCAGCTTCCAGAGACCGACCCTCCAGAAAACTGACCAAAATGGCCGGACGCCCCGCCAACTGTCGCAAGGACACCCCATCCTTCGCCACAATGGGCTGAGGGCACGCAATACCCTGTTCAGCCAGATGGGCCATCAATCCTAGAAACCAGGGGAGTTCCGCTGGTTTCATACGTTTTTCAAACAATGTCAGGATAAAACGACCCTGAGTAGTCTCCACCAGGAAGTTGCTGTTCTCAATCCCTTCCGCAATTCCTGCAAAAGACCGGAACTCCCCCACATCGTAAAGAGAAAGAAAGTTCCGCATCTCCTCCTCATGCAGTTCCGTATAAACCGCCATAAGGTATCAGACCGCATCAGAGAGCGGATGAGGAAGTCGGAAATTAATATTCTCCTCCTTCACGATGCGCTCCTCGATGGTAACGTCATAACGGATGGAAAGCTGTTCGATCATTTCCTGCACGAGGCTTTCCGGTGCAGAGGCACCAGCACTCATGCCCAGCGTCCTCACGCCTTCCAGTTCATTCCAGTCCATATCGGAGACCTTCGGAACCAGCAGTGCCCGCTTTGCAAGGGAACGCTCGGCCACCTCACGCAGTCGCTGTGAGTTGGAAGAATTCGGTGAGCCAATAACGATGACCAGATCACATTCTGCCGCCAGTTCCTTCACCGCCATCTGTCGGTTCGTCGTGGCATAACAAATGTCTTCCCGGCGAGGCCCCACAATATTGGGGAAACGGGAACGTAGAATATCTACAATCTCTGCCGTGTCATCCACAGACAGGGTCGTCTGCGTAATGAAGGCCAGACGATCCACGTCTTTAGGCTGAACCTCGGCTGCTTCTTTTGCGTCATTAATCAACGTCACGGCACCCGGCGGCAACTGTCCCATAGTACCGACAACTTCTGGATGACCGGCATGACCAATCATCAGAATATGACGCTGCTCCGGGCCACCACCGGCGAAATGACGCTCAGCTTCCCTGTGAACCTTAGATACAAGCGGGCATGTCGCATCCAGATAAAGCAGATTGCGCCGCTGCGCTTCCGCTGGAACGGATTTAGGCACACCATGAGCCGAAAACACGACATGGCCATCTTCCGGAACTTCATCCAGCTCCTCGACAAAAATGGCACCTTTGGCTTCCAGTCCTTCCACGACCGTGCGGTTATGCACGATCTCGTGACGGACATAGACAGGAGCTCCATAACGGCGCAGAGCCTCCTCAACCACTCGGATGGCACGGTCGACCCCGGCACAGAAACCACGTGGCCCAGCCAGCAGAATCTTCAACGGGGGCTTACCCGTCGCTGAATCTGCTCCGGGGACGGCAGAGTTGGAGGTTACAGGCGTCGTCTGTTCTGACATAATCTTCCCCAGGCAGGCGATGAACGATACGATATTGAATGGTCCGGTGATGCTCCATACAAGATTATGGGCTACCCTGCACCACCACCTTGGGCCCTTATATCGTCCGTATTGCCGTTTGCTGCAATGTCCTGCACCATTTTCTTGTGGAGTTTTCTGAGTCCGATGCCTGCATTCTCCCCCTCTTCCCGCATCTTTTCCCGCCTCGCTGCGGGCCTCGGCTCTCTCATGCTGGCAGGCCTCCTCAGTGGGTGCGAAGATACAGATACCACCAATACCTTTGCTCCAGCCTGCCCCAAATTCGATGTGCCAGGCCAGGTAGCGGACCGTATCACTTATGATGGAAAAGGGCTGGATGCCGCCCATCGCCTGACCTCTGCCCATATTCTGGGTGTTCAGGGCGACTGTCGTAATGGCCCGCAGGATGAACAAAAACGTCCTATGACCCGTGTCCGGGTTAGCCTGAATCTTCAGCTGGAGCGTGGCCCTGCTGCCACCGACAATACAGTGACAATCCCCTACTTTGTCGCCATCCTTCAAGATGGTGCCATTGTAGATAAGAAAATCTTTACCGAGACGATCAAACTGCCTCCGACGGTCTCCGTCAGTCACAGCAACACGCCGCTGCGTTTTATTGACGTGCCGACGGGCAACAACCCACAGATCAGCCCCTACTCCATGGAAATCGGGCTACAGCTGAACCATGACGAGCTGGATTATAACCGCAGCCACCTACGCACAGCCCAGTTCCATGAGCATGTGCAATAAATCATCCGCCATCTGGTAGATCATGCAGAAAAGGCCCTCCTGATGTGGAGGGCCTTTTCTTTATCATATCTCATGCAATGGAATCTGACCTTGCCGTTCCGCCACCAGAGGGTCAAGGACATAACGCCACTCCTCTTTCAGACGAGAAGCGACATCAGCTTCCTCCACCATATCTAGCAGAGCAAGAAGCCGCTCCTGCCAGGTTTCACGCACAATATTTTCGGCCTGAACCACCGCTGCAATGCGCCGCAAATTCGCTAATTCTTCCAGAAAACCATCAAGACGAATCAGGATATTCTCATTCACCCCATCATGTGGATCATTCAACTGGCAGATAAAGGAATTGGCCCAATAATCAGCATAACGCTCCACACCAAAGGACATGGCACCGTCTAACCCGCTATTGCGGGCATATTTCCAAACCCACTCGATAATCGATTTATAATAATAATGCGAAATATAGATATCCGCACAACTATCATAATCAGCGAAGGCTGGGTCTGCCCCAATACCGGGTGGCGGATTGCGGTAGTTATGAATAGCCCCATCAGACAGCCTATAAGTAAATTTCTCTGCCTGTACCCAGACCGGATGATGCGGCCGGGACTGAATGGCCCGCCCGGGGCGAACAGCAGATTTTACAAGCCGCCAACCTTCGCCAATCCCGCCACGCGAAACAATATTACGGTTCCGCTGTATCAAGGGCTTCACAAGGTCTGACAACCCTTCTTGATTGACTTCAGAAGCTATGAACTTCCAGTTCAAAGCAATGGCATCACTCTCCCAAAGAGAAAAGCGTTCTAGATACTCACCAATTGTCCGATATGATGGTGACAGAGTAATAAATTCATCGCCATCAAGAATGAAGCACCATTCATAATCCAGAATATTCGGCAAGACATTCAGGCCATGCCCATAAGCCTTCATCTGGGCAGACATACCCGGCTGAACATGATTCTCGATGAAGGTAACAATCCCTTCATCATGCAGGGCCTTCAAAATAAGTTCAGAACGATCATTATTGTCGTTACTGTAAATAAAGAAATGCTCGACCCCTATGCTTCGATGATAGGCAATCCACTCCAGAATGTAGATTCCTTCATTCCGGATAGTAGACATCATGCAGACACGCTTGCGTGGCTCCACACTGGCCCGGGCCGTATGCAACGTCGCTTGAACGAACCCTGCCAACGCATCTACCTGACCATACGCCAACACGACATCACTCAATGGGCAGCCACGCTCTGCCGCAGGGTCGCTGTCCCTATTCTCAAGCCAACGAGAAAGATACTGCCAACCGTCTCTCCACGGGCTATCACCTAACTGACGGAAAAAAGCCTCACGAAGCGGATCCTGACTCAACAATCGCTGCCCTATCTCACGAACAACGGACCAAGATGTCACGGGAACCATAGCATCCAGCAGCCACGTCAGATGACTACCAGCATATGTAACGATCAACTGTTCCAAATAATCGGCTGACGGAAATACCCTGAAATGAGCGGTCATTTCCTCACCCAGACGCCGCAGCCTATCAGTCGCTTCTACCTCATGCAGTTGGAACTCCTCCCAGTCGAACATCTGGTTACAGTCCCCGAGAAACTCGTTGACACCACCTTGACTGTTCCATGGTTGAGCTGTGCAGCACTGACTGGGGCGAAAAAGGTTTCGCAACCCGACACGCCCCTTATGTTTTGTACTTTCAACACGACGGAAAGGAAGGATAGCTCCCCTATAGGAAAAATGCTTTATCCAAAGAAGAGGAGCCTCCTTTTCCCCGGAATCTATGACAAGGAATATGTAGTCAGGATAATCTGGCAATGTCATCGCCAATAAAGGACAATAGAGGGGAATACCATTCTCATCCCGACGGGTCATCTCATCGGACCGGAGATGACAAACTCCCCCCCCTATCCTTTGGACTGCAAGCCAGCCCTGATGCGCCGTTTCCAGATAATGAAAAACCACCTCAGTCACCCTATGCACTCCCGGCATAATGTTGCCTACCCCTCAGGATGCCCCTATAGTCTGTAGGACTCTGTTAAATAACTTGGCCTGTCTATGCAAACCGTTCTCCCACCACCCGCAGACTTCATACCGGTTGCCCTTCCCCTGTCGGAGCATAGTGCTCCTAACGCCTATGCTTCCATTCTTTCAGGGCTAAACAACCTTCTCCCGGGCGTGAAACTTGCCCTCTACATGCTGCATGAAGGCTTGCCGGAGGAGACCATAACCGCAGGTCGGCGTCTTTTTGATGGCAGGCTTTCGCAAATCCATTTTGTAGACGTTTCGAAATGGATGGAAACATACACTCCAGCCCATGTCGAAACGACAGATCGCAAAACTTTCTACCGTCTTGCTGTACCAACACTCTTCGCAAATTTCCAGCGTATCGTGTATTTAAGCGACGATATACTACTCCGAGCTTGTCCTAGCCTCCTTTATTACAGCATCCCCGCTACAGCCCAAATCGGAGCCACACGAGACCTTCTCCTTATTCCAGCACAAAGCAATGGTTTCCGTCTACCGCAAGCTATTGCCGGTGGCCCTCCGCTTGTCGACTACCACCGCGGTGCGCTTGGGGTCTTGGACTCTAACAATTATTTCCAAAATGGTGTTCTGGTCTTCAACCTTGCACGAATCAGCCCTGCTCAGGCGGAAGAATGTGGCCAACTCTGCAACACGCTTTTCTGGATGAACGATCAAGATATTCTCAACCGTATTTTCTTTGGCAAAGTCCATTTTATCCATCAGAACTGGAATGTCTGTTGGGGACCGGGCTGCGTTGAGGCCAGTGAAGCCCTTCCAGCAGAGTGGAAAAAAATCTATGACGAAGGCTTAGGCAACCCCTTTGCTGTCCATTTCACAGGTTCTCCTAAACCATGGACAGGCTGGGATGGGCCTTATACGGAAGATTTCCGGCGGCTAATCGCTGATGTTATGAGAGCTTTTTCGTAACTGTAATTCCGTAACATATTTTCCTTGAATATAGACAGACTGGTGAGGCGTTTCATGGCCGGGAAACTGGGTATCGGTATCATTACCTATAATCGCAAGGACACGCTCAAAGAGGTCATCGCCAGCGTCCAGCGTTACACACGCACGCCATTTGAGTTCGTAGTAGCTGATGACGGGTCTGCTGATGGCACGCCGGATATGCTGAAACAGCTGAATATCCCTTGTGTTACCGGGAAAAACAAAGGCATCTCATGGAATCGCAACCGCATCCTCTGGTACCTGAAAGAGGAGAAACAATGCGATTGGATCATCATTCTGGAAGATGACTGCTTCCCCACCTTCTTTGGTTGGGAACGCCCCTGGATTGAAGCCATTGAACGCTATGGTCATATCAATTTCATGCCAGAAATCACCATAGAAATTGATAACGACATTTCCTCTGGCAAAGGCACGCCCGAAGATCCCTATATCGCTCCTATGCATCAGGCGTTCTGCATTGGCTATCATACCAAGGCTCTCTCCTATGTTGGGTATTTAGATGTTCGCTTTGAACGATACGGTGAAGAGCATGTCGAACACACCCAGCGTTTCCTCCGTGCCGGCTATGGCGGACTAGCCCAGCATCTCAGCCCGGAACGTGGCCAGCTCTTCTATCTGAGAGGTGGGTTGGATACCCTCCCTTCCCATAGCCATGGCAATCATGAACTGGCCATGCGGAATCAAGCCATTCACGAGGCCATCCGCCATGATCCACTTTATCGTCATCCATGGCGGACTGATGAACAAATGTTCGAGTTCCGTGAAGAAATCGCCACAGCTCTATCCCGCCCCTCTCCTGCACCACAAGAAGAGGAGCAGCAATTCGATAGCATCATCTCTCTGGGAGGGGATGAGCTTGTCAATCAGGCTATCGGAAACAGTTTTGGACGCCCCGGCCCAGGCCTTTTCGATCAGTTCTTGGCACCATTCCACACACTGGTCTCTCTGTTCCAGAATGACTTCGCAGGACTGCTTTCAACAAACTGCCTTTATGGGCTTCATAATGCCCTGCGCTGCCGTGACACGCTGATTACCTATCATAACTGTCTGGAAAAATCGGACAGAGAACATGCCAGCGTAGAGATGTTCCACGCACAGCTCTCTTCCCTACAGCATCGCTTCCACAGCATGATTCAGGAAATGGACACACTCTGCCACACATCCCGGCGTGTCCTCTTCGTCCGCAGCTGGCGCGATAATCTCTTCTATGCCGGGCAACATCGCCCTGCCCACACCATCAGTGCCAACTTTACAGCACTGGCAGACGCTATTGCTGCCCGCTATCCTGCGTTGGATTTCAAAATCATGTTCGTCAATTTCGGTGATGCCAGTACTGCTGACAAGCGCATGATCTTCGCCAACACAAAAACACCGGATGTCTGCTCCAGAGACGAAGAACTGGCAGGATGGAGTGCCATGTTCTCCGATTATAAGATCGTTCTATCTTCCTAAAAACGGAACGACCCTGCCTTTAAAGGTTCGTCAGATGACGCCACGCATGGGCCTCTTCTGGCAGGGGCCCTAATGTCTGGCCGATAATGTAATCGGCCACGGCGCACTCATTGAAGAGCGCATGATAACGCTGCCACCCCGCTCGAGCGACATCCTTACGAGACTCTGGTGCCTTGTGATATTGGCCGATCAACTCCACCAGCTCATCCAGGCTACTGAAGAAAGCCATCTCCTGATCGGAGAATATCCGGTCGAACCCTGTCTGCCGTTCCATAAAAACTAGCTGCCCGTTTCCGACCATTTGAGCCAGACGGTCTGAACTATACAGATAATAATCGGCCCGGCGACTGATATTCAGCCCCATAGCTGTCTGTTCCAACAAGAGAGCATAGGCCGCCCCGCTGACATAAGGTTGCCCCCGTACACCGGCATAAGCGAAACGCAGTGATGGCGGCAGCCTTTCTTCCAACATCTCGCAAAACACGTCCATATCCCAGTCCCGCCCGCATATGGTGCGTAGCCGAGCAGGATTACCACAGGAATAAAAAATATCTGCCTCTGGGTAGGACAGAGCGAAGGCTTGCCCTCTCTCGACACTGCGATCGACTGGGTTGGGCAGATAACCAACATGCCCTTTATCACCAATCAGCTGACGCACGACCGGACCAGCCGTAGAAATGAAGCTAGCATCCACAACCCGATGCCGTGCCGCAAAGTCTCTGGCATTAGCCTCTACAAACAGGGCATCAATATTCCACTGTACCACCATCATACCGGGCTGCTGCTGGCGTATCTCTTCGATAACGAAGGGGGGTATCATGTAACCATGCCCCAAAAGGAGAATATCTGGCGCACTGAACGCCAAAAACTCCTTCAGCGCACGGAAGAGATGCCGCCGCCCCATTCTACGGCTGCCAAACCAGCCGCTAGAGCGAGCTACATCTCTATAAGAAAAGTCGATGACATGATGGCCATTCCGTATCAAGCCATTGGAGAGCTTCCCCCCCACGCTGAATTGACACGGTGCCTTCTTCTTCAAGCTGAAGAAAAAATCCCCGACATGAACAATCTTCAATGGGCGAGACGTCTGCCACTCACTTCCATACCAAGTTCTGTCCACCATCTCCGCAACCCCATTTTCTACTACCAGATGGCCCAGATATGGCAGTAAAACGTGCGGGCATCATAGCAGGGCCGATCAGTCCGTCCACCATTGCACAGGCTGCGGACCTTCGTCATCACTCTCGACAGAAACAACCTTTGCCTTGGTAGGTGCCGCAGTACGACGCACCTGTTGCTCCCGGGCCTGATGCAGCTCTGCCCGAAGACGCAAGATACTCTCATCACGCTGTTGGATGGCCTTCTTCCCTTCTTCTACCTGAAGGCGCAGATGTGTCATCTGGGTATTCACGGCACGGATCCGCTCATTCAGAGCCATAAGCTCCGTTTCCATATCATGGACCCGACGTCTCTCCCGGAGCAAACTTTGCTTTAGTCTTTCCTGCTCCTGCCCTGCCTCGGAGGTAACAGACACACGATTTGCGGCACGCTTCTGTGATGAACGACCAAGGGACTGATGTTCCACAACAACTGTATCATCCCCTGAAGGGCGACGACGCCGGGTCATCTGCTGGGCTGGCCGGACACGGGAAGCAGATCGACCGCTCAAGCCATGTCCATGAGGCTGCGGCCCATCCACATTACCAGACACCTGTCCGCCCCCCATACGCTCCAAAGCCTTACGAAGGGAACTCTCTGTTAAAGGCGAATCGTTCTGCATGTCTATAATTCGTCAATCTTGATAATGCGACACAACAAAAGACCCCTGTTTTCTGCCCACACCCTTCAGATCTTTTCCTGACAGGAAGATGAAAAGGCTATGATATTTGTGTGGAAACTATCAGACTGGGTCTTTTACTCTCTATAACTGAAGGTTGTAACACATCACTAATAAAACGTCAAAATTATGTTATAATATTACCGTGCCCTAACAAGCTGCCTGCGTACCCCATACCGATGAAACTTATCGACGCATCAAGCCACGTCCCTGCTGCTGGCTACGGTCCAAAAGGTCCAGTGCCATCCCCGCCAGACTCTTCATATCCGCTGTACTCCCATTCTTCTTCGCCTGTGTGAGGGCTGCTCGCTCCTGCTTTGTAAAGGAATGGGTCAAAATATACAGCAAAGCCCTGTCGAAAGGCCGTCCGTACGATTTTCCCAGCATAGTCAGCCGGTTCTGCTGTACCGTAGGCAATGTTCCTACCAATGTAAGCGTATGCGTCTCAGCTACTTTCTGCGCCGCTGTGTGAAGCCCATCATAATCTTTGACCTGCTGAGCGGCAAAACCCTTGATGAGTTCATCCTTACTATGCATCGCTGCTAAATCAGTCGCCGTCTTCATGTAAATGGAGCGCAAGCTGATCTTCTGCAAAAGCGCGACATCTTCAACAGACAGCGTCGGCGGTGCCAAAGGCCCTTTTGGTAGGGGAGGGATCGGTGGCGGTGGCGGTGGCGTAAGGCCACACCCCCCCAGAGACAGAAGCGCCGCACAGATCATAAGACGAAATTTCATACAGCATCCCTCTTCTCATATTCCCAGGCACCTGAAACAATGCCCTTAATCCTCATCCAGCCGGGTTATAATAAATATGCTGCACCATGACAGGCCAATTTCTTCCCCAACCCACTCATTCCTGAAAATCCTTTTCAGTCTGGGAGCCATTTATGCCAGTCTGGCAGTTGCTTGTCAGGCTGCAGCCACACATCTACCCGATGCTGCCTTCCCCATTCCCAATGGCAGAAGCATGATGCATATGGCCGCCGATATCGCACTCTGGCACGGCATTGCCCTCTGCGCCCTGACACTAGGTAGCAGACAGCTCCATCCACTGCGTCTTACCGTTGGTTGTACTGGTCTGGCACTGGGAACAGCCCTATTCAGCATTCCCGTCACGCTGCATGGTTTCGGAATTCTCTTCCTAGCACGGCTAGCACCAACTGGGGGAACGCTGCTCATCCTCTCATGGCTCTGCGTCGCTTCAGCGGCCTTCACCCACTCTGGCGAGAAACGCTCCTAATGGCGACGGATCCGGTTTACGATCCACAAACCCACAAGCTGGATCAACAGAGCCAGCAGGAAGCAGCATAGGACAATTCCTATCAGAATCAGCTGCTCCCGCCCCAACGCTGTCTCGACATGAAAGAGACCATAAAGCTGCTGCCAAAGCGAGGTCCCAACAATACGCTGCATGAGATGGGTTGCCGGCTGATAGAACCTGACCAGTAGCAGAAGACAGCACGTCAGCCCGAGCAAAACGACCATCCTACCCAATGTTGAGAGGACCGAAACCTCCCTCCGCGGAGAGGTAGAAAAAATTGGCCGTTTCCGTTTCACCACAAGCGTACCATCCTTATCATACTCAGCCCCACCCTAATCAGGAGATCGTGAGTTATCAAGAACAGCCCGTCCCCTATGGCTCTATTTAACGTCTCGTTGTTACCTTTACGCTAACAATAGAAACGAATTCTCCACAATCTCTTTTCGTTAAGGAGACATCATTATGCGTTTTTATCAATCTGCTCTGATCATTGCCTGTATGAGCATTCTATTTCCTGCCACCTTGGCACAGGCACAGGCACAGGCACAGGCACAGGCACAGGCACAGGCACAGGCACAGGCACAGGCACAGGCACCACTACCGGATATCCGCAAGGTTACCACCATCACCCCGGCCCGTGAGCCCTATCCCCCGGCTGAACTCGCTAACAAACAGGTCCATGAAGCCTTCCTGACCGCAGCCAAGACAAACCGCCATGTCCTACTCGATTTCGGGGGAAACTGGTGCCCAGATTGTCGCATCCTTGCCGGTATCTTTGCCGTACCGTCTGTCAGCCAGTGGCTGGACGAGCATTTCGTGATCGTACCCGTCAATGTTGGGCATCTGGACACCAACATGGAATTGGCCCAGCAGTACGGTGTAACCATCAAGGCCGTGCCGACTGTCCTTGTTCTTACCCCTCAAGGTCGATTGCTGAATCCTGATGGCACCCTCGCCCTTGGCTCAGCCCGCCAGATGGCCCCGCAATCCGTCATCACCCTACTGAATGAATGGTACCAGCGTCCCTGAACCAGGAAGGCCATTTCTACCAGGTTGGATAGAATGGCCTTTCACATCAGTCCGTGATGCCTTGCACGAAACGTGCCAGCCGCTGGCAGGCTTCTTTCAGCTCTTCATCAGACGCCGCAAAAGACAGACGCAGATGCGGCCCGTACCCAAAGGCTGAACCCGGCACGGTCGCCACATGCGCTTCCTCCAGAAGGGCCTCTGCAAAAACCACATCGTCACTCAACACACGCCCACCGGCTGATGTCCTGCCAATCAGGGATGACAGGCCGGGATAGGCATAGAAAGCCCCCTGCGGCATGGCACAGCTCAGCCCTTCAATCTGGCGCAACGCACCAACCACGAGGGCACGCCGCCGCTCGTAGGTCTCCCGCATGGCCTGCACGCCAGCAATATCTTCTTTCAGAGCCGCCACGGAACCGCCCTGCGCCAGCGTACAGATGCCCGATGTCGTGTTCCCCTGCACCTTAATCATCGCCCTGATGAGCGGCACGGGACCACAGGCGAACCCGACCCGCCAGCCTGTCATGGCATAGGCCTTGCTCATGCCATTGATGATGAGGATACGATCGGCGAGGTCCGGAGCCACATTCAGCAGAGACAGGTGATGCCTGCCATCAAATGTCAGATGCTCATAAATCTCGTCGCTCATCACCATGACATGCGGGTTATCCCGCAACACAGCCGCGATCGCTTCCAGATCAGCCCGTTCCAGAATGGCTCCGGTCGGATTGTTGGGGAAGTTCAGCACGAGCCAGCGGGTCCGAGGCGTGATGGCAGCCCGGATGGCCTCCGCCTGCGGGCGAAAACCATCTTCCTCCCGGCAGGCAATCTCTACCGGTTCACCACCGAACATGCGGGCAATAAGCGGGTAGCTGACCCAGTAAGGTGCTGGGACAATCACCTCATCCCCTGCATCCACCGACGCCATGAAGGCATTGAAAATGGCCTGCTTGCCCCCGTTACAGACCATCAGCTGATCCAGCGACACATCCAGCCCGTTATCCCGCCGGAACTTTTCAGCAATGGCTTCCAGCAGAGGTTTCTGGCCGGGAATAGGCGGATAGCCGGTATGACCAGCCTTCACCTCCGCTACGGCTCCTTCCAGAGCTGCCGCAGGAGACGGAAAATCAGGCTGCCCCAGAGCCAGAGAAATAACCGGCTTGCCCTGCGCTTTCAGCTCACGGGCACGGGCGGCCATGGCGATGGTGGCGGGCGTCGGCAGCGTAGCCAGACGTTTCGCAGGTTTGAACATCAGACCAGCCCTTCACAGAAACGGGCAATACGGCGGCAGGCTTCTTCCAAAAGCTCCGTACTGGTGGCGTAGGACACACGGAAATAACCCGGCAGCAGGAACGCCGTGCCATGCACGGCAGCAACCCCGACATCCTCCAGCATGGCCTTGACGAAGTCTTCGTCACTTTCCAGCACATGCCCGCCTGCCGTGCGTTTACCCAGAAGCTGCTGGACAGACACGAACACATAGAAGGCCCCTTCCGGTCGGGCGCAGGACAGACCCGGAACAGCGGAAAGCGCATCCACCACGAGGTCACGCCGTTTCTGATAGACCTCCACCATCTCCCCGATGAAGTCCTGCGGGCCAGACACCGCCGCCAGTGCCGCTGCCTGAGCGATGGAGCAGGCATTGCTGGTGCTCTGCCCCTGCAACTTGATGAGTTCTTTCGTCAGAGCCACGGGGGCCGCCGCGAACCCGATACGCCAGCCTGTCATGGCATAGGCCTTGCTGACGCCATTCATCGTCAGGGTCCTGTCCCGCAGGCGAGGTTCCACCTGCACGACCGTGCAGGCTTCCCGCCCCTCATAGGTCAGTTTGGCGTAAATATCGTCTGTCAGAACCCAGACCTGCGGATGCTCCAGCAGAACATCCGTCAAAGCCTTTAACTCCTCACGAGAATAGGCACTGCCTGTCGGGTTGCAGGGGGAGTTCAGCACAAGCCAGCGTGTACGGGACGTGATGGCCTTGCGCAGCTGTTCAGCCGTCAGGCGGAACCCTGTCTCTGGAGAGGTCGGTACGATGACCGGCCTGCCATCCGCCAGCTGTACGATGTCAGGATAGGAGACCCATGCCGGAGCAGGAATGATGACCTCATCGCCCGCATTCAGCGTGGCCACCATCGCATTATAGATGACCTGCTTGCCCCCTGTGGAAATGCAGATTTCTTCTGCCCGGTAATCCAGATTGAAATCGGCATTCAGCCGGTCTGCAACGGCCTTGCGGAGGGCCGGGGTACCAGCAACATCGGTATATTTTGTCTCGCCCTGCTGGATGGCCTCAATCGCTGCCTTCTTGATGAAATCAGGCGTATCGAAATCCGGTTCACCAGCAGAAAGGCTGATGATGTCCCGCCCTTCCGCTTTCAGGGCTCTGGCCTTCTGCGTGATGGCAATGGTCTGGCTTGGCAGGATACGCCCCATCCGTTCAGCAGCGAGTGACATGTCCGTTCCTCTTACATCTCAAAAAAACACCCGCCCGTGAAACACAGGCGGGCGCATGGCATTTCATAACACGATCACCCGGAGATCAGGCGAGTTTCTGAAGTTCCTTCAGGACCGCAGCCCCCATCTCCGCCGTGCTGACACGGGCTTCCCCGGCAGCGGCAATATCCGCCGTCCGCAGCCCGGAAGCCAGAACATTGGAAACAGCCTGCTCAATCAGCTCGGAATCCTCACCACGATCCAGCGAATAACGCAGCATCATGGCCAGAGACAGAATCTGCGCCAGCGGGTTGGCAATGCCCTTCCCGGCAATATCCGGCGCACTGCCATGAATCGGCTCGTACAGGGCTGCCTGCTTGTCCGTTCCTTCCGGCGTACCCAGCGTAGCGGATGGCAGCATCCCCAGAGAGCCGGTCAGCATGGAAGCGAGGTCAGACAGCAGATCACCAAACAGGTTACCCGTGACCATCACGTCAAACTGGCGAGGATCACGCACGAGCTGCATGGCACAGTTATCGGCCAGCATATGCGTCAGCGTCACATCGGAGTACTCACGCTTATGCAGGTCCGTAACCACCTCACGCCAGAGCAGACCGCTCTCCATGACGTTGCCCTTCTCCACGGAACAGACACGGCCACTGCGCAAGCGGGCGAGGTCAAACGCCACACGGGCCACACGTTCGATCTCGGCAGTCGTATAGACTTCCGTATTCACACCACGCTTCGTGCCATCCGGCAGGGTTTCGACCCCACGAGGTTCCCCGAAATAGATGCCACCGACCGTCTCACGCACGATCATCAGATCCAGCCCACGCACAACATCCGGCTTCAGAGCGGAAGCAGACAGAAGCGGGTCAAACAGCTTGGCCGGACGCAGATTGGCGTACAAATTCAGCTCTTTCCGCAGGCGCAGGATGGCAACTTCCGGGCGGCGGTCGAACGACACATCTTTCCATGCCGGGTCCCCCACAGAACCAAACAGAACGGCGTCTGCTTCCTTGGCCTTGGCGATCACCTCATTCCGAATCGGCACGTCATACTTGGCCAGAGAGGCTCCACCGACGACGTCTTCGGACAGCTCAACATCCAGACCACGCTCGGCTTTCAGCCAGTCGATGATCCTGACAGCCTGTTCCATGATCTCCGGGCCGATACCATCACCCGGCAGCAGCAGGATTTTCTGTTTTGCACTCATGCCTGCTCTCCTTTGGCACCAGTCACGCTCTGCGTCCGGCCGGGCTGCTTCGTGGATGGAATCCATGCACGAGAAGGACGGGCCTCGAACTCACGGATGGACTGCTCGTGATTTTTCAGCGTCTGGGCCACATCATCCAGCCCTTCCAGAAGAACCTGACGGCGGAACGGGTCCATCTCGAAAGAAATGACCTCACCATCCGGGCGGTGGATTTCCTGCTTTTCCAGATCAACCGTCAGGCGGGCATTTTCGCCGTGGCTGGCATCTTCCATCAGAGCAAGACACTGCTCACGAGGCAGACGAATGGGCAGGATGCCGTTCTTGAAGCAGTTATTATAGAAAATATCCGCAAAGCTGGGCGCAATCACGCAGCGTATGCCGAAATCCAGCAGGGCCCAAGGGGCATGTTCACGAGATGACCCGCAACCGAGATTATCCAGCGTAATCAGGATACCAGCCTTGCGATAGGCTGGCTTGTTCAGCACGAAATCGGGATTTTCGTTGCCTTCAGCATCATAACGCTGACCGGCAAAAAGATGCTTGCCCAGACCAGTACGTTGAATGGTCTTGAGGAAGCGGGCCGGAATGATCTGGTCCGTATCCACATTTTCCTGTGGCAGAGCGGCAGCAACACTTGTCAGACGAGTGAATTTTTCCATGATCAGGCGGCTCCTTCTGCCATTGTCGGTTCCAGCAGGTCCCGTGCATCGCACAGCGTCCCCGTCACGGCGGCGGCGGCGGCCATTGTGGGGGAACAAAGATGGGTACGGCCATCCGGCCCCTGACGTCCCTCAAAGTTACGGTTGGACGTGGAGGCAGAACGCTGCCCAGCACTCAACTTGTCGGGATTCATACCCAGACACATGGAGCAGCCAGCCTCACGCCATTCAAACCCGGCATCACGGAAAATCTTATCCAAGCCTTCTTCTTCCGCCGCATAACGGACCAGACCGGAACCCGGAACAACCATAGCCCGCACGCCTTCTGCCACCTTGCGGCCCTTCAGCACCGCAGCAGCAGCCCGGAGGTCCTCAATACGGCTGTTCGTGCAGGAACCAATGAAGACGACATCAACCGGTGTCCCGGCAATCTTCTGGCCAGCTTCCAGCCCCATATAGGCCAGCGTACGGCGGATGCGCTCGGCCTTGGCCGGGTCTGCAAAATCCTCGGGACGGGGTACGGTACCGGTAATCGGCAGCACATCCTCAGGGCTTGTGCCCCATGTCACGGATGGGCTGATCTCGGCAGCATCCAGCACCACTTCCTCATCAAAATGGGCACCTTCATCCGTTGCCAGAGTCTTCCAGTAGGCCACGGCCTGCTCGAAAGCTTCGCCCTGCGGCGCAAAAGGACGGCCCTTGACGTAATTAAAGGTCGTCTCATCCGGAGCCACCATGCCCGCACGGGCACCAGCCTCGATGGACATGTTGCAGAGCGTCATGCGCCCGGCCATATCCAGCTTACGGATGGCCGAACCGGCAAATTCGATCACATGGCCGGTGCCCCCGGCCGTGCCGATACGCCCAATGATGCTGAGCATGATGTCCTTGGCTGTCACACCCGGAGCAACATCACCTTCAACCCGCACACGCATATTTTTGCTGCGCTTCTGAAGCAGAGTCTGGGTAGCCAGCACATGCTCCACCTCGGACGTACCAATGCCGAACGCCAGAGAGCCAAAGGCCCCATGCGTGGAGGTATGGCTGTCCCCACAGACGATCGTCATGCCTGGCAGGGACACGCCCTGTTCCGGTCCGACGACATGCACGATGCCCTGCTGGCGGGAGCGCAATGGAAAATAAGGAACGCCGAACTCCTTGACGTTCGCTTCCAGCGTTTCAATCTGGAGGCGGCTCTGCGGGTCTTCTACCGGCTGGGAGCGGTCAGAGGTCGGGACGTTATGGTCTGCCACGGCCATCGTGGCATCAGGACGCCGCACCGGGCGTCCGGCAGCCCGCAGACTCTCGAAAGCCTGCGGACTGGTCACCTCATGAAGGAGGTGGCGGTCGATGTAGAGAAGGCTTGTTCCGTCCTCAAGGGTTTTCACCACATGATCGTCCCAGATCTTGTCATAAAGAGTTCTAGGGGTAACCGGATTCTGCATTCTCTCTCATCTCCTTATGAGAGCTGAAAAATCAGCCCTCCTTCTTAATATCGCGCGGACGCTCGGCAATACGAGCGGACTTACCGGAACGGCCACGGAGGTAGTATAGCTTCGCACGGCGAACCTTACCACGGCGAACCACGGTAATATCAGCAATTGCCGGGGAGAAAAGCGGGAAAACACGTTCCACACCTTCACCGTTGGACAGCTTACGCACCGTGAAGCTGCTGCCCAGACCACGGTTTGAACGGGCGATCACGACACCTTCGAAGACCTGTACACGTTCACGTGTGCCTTCGACAACACGCACGCCGACACGCACAGTGTCACCGGCGGCGAATTCAGGAACGCTACGGATAGCGGAAAGACGCTCCATTTCGCGCGCCTCATACTGCTGAATGATGTTCATGCTTCAAACTCCTGAAAAAAACTCAACTCTGTTGCTGCTGCTCATAAACGGCCCAGAGGTCCGGGCGGCGTGTACGGGTCACAGCGATGGATTTCTCATCTCGCCAGCGGGCGATTTCCCTATGATTACCAGAAAGCAGGACAGGCGGGACATCCCTCCCCTCCCATGTGGCAGGCCGTGTGTACTGGGGGTATTCCAGCAATCCGGCGGAGAAACTTTCTTCCTCCCCGCTCAGGGCTGACCCCATCACACCCGGCAGAAGTCTTACGCAGCCATCAAGAAGTGCCAATGCCGGTATTTCCCCGCCAGAAAGGACAAAATCCCCCATGCAGACCTGCTCGATCGCATGTTTTTCCAGCACCCGCTCATCAACACCCTCAAACCGTCCACAGAGAATGACAACGCCCTCTCCCTGAACGTAGCGTGCAATATCCTTCTGCTCCAGACGATGGCCCCGTGGTGTCGGATAGATCACCGGGCGTCCATCATCTGCCTGCCTTACGCTGGTCAGGGCGTCATCCAGCACATCCGGCCGCATAACCATCCCTGCGCCCCCGCCAAATGGCGCATCATCCAGAGCCTTGTGAACGCCCCGCCCGAACGGACGGAGATCATGCGTTCTGCAGGCCCACAGATTCCGCTCCAGGGCACGCCCCGCAAGGGAGCAGCCCAGCGGGCCGGGGAACATCTCCGGAAAGAGGGTCAGAATGTCAGCCTGCCATGTCATGACCGGACTTCCACCTCACCAGTCAGATCACCCTCCACTTCCACGGCTTCCGGCGGAACGACCACGAGGCGTTTTGCCTTCATGTCCACCTCCGGCACGCAGGCCATGGTGAAAGGAATCAGCTGCCCTGCTTCCAGCTCCAGACTGGTGCCAGCCCCATAATCATGGACACTGACAACACGCCCCACAGCCTCCCCGGACGCAAGAACGGCCTCCATACCGATCAGATCGATATGATAGAACTCATCCTCTTCCACCTCCGGCAGAGCCTCACGGGGGACATAGAGCTTACGGTTCACCAGCTTTTCTGCCGCTGTCCGGTCCGGCAGAGGCTGTCCGTCCTGTCCCAGAACGGCAGCAATGCCCGGAGCCTTCCAGCGTATCTGCCACACGGTGCCCGTCTCATCATGAAGAGGCCCGAGTTCCTCGAGCGTCTCGGGATGTTCCGTTGCCGGATGCAGGCGCACAAGCCCCCGCACGCCATGCGGACGCCCTATCGTGGCGACCAGAACATCCTGATGTGAAGGACGATGTGACAAGAAGAAATCTCCCGCTCAGACCTGATTAGGCCTCGGCTTCTTTAGCGGCTTCAGCGGCCTTGGCAGCACGCTCCTGAGCCTTCTTCTTCGGAGCAGACTTCTTGGGCTGCTCACGGAAAGCCGGCTTCGGTGCCAGACCGGCATGGCCGAGGAAACGGGCCACACGGTCGGTTGCCTGGGCACCATTCTCCAGCCAGTGCTTGATGCGCTCGTCATTCAGACGCACGCGGTCAGCGTGGTCAGACGGCAGCATCGGGTTGTAGGCACCAACCTTCTCAACAAAGCGGCCATCGCGCGGGCTGCGGCTGTCTGCCACCACGATGTGGTAGTAAGGACGCTTCTTCGCACCTGCGCGGGACAGACGGATCTTCAGGCTCATAATAACTCCTGCATCATCAGAACATTACAAAAAGACAGACAGCCAAGAGGACACTCAGCCAAAAGGTGGACGGCCTCCCGGACCTCCCATCCCCTTGAACATATCACCCAGACCACCGGCACCCCCCATGCCACGCATCATACCAGTCAGACCGCCCATTTTATTGAGTCGCTTCATCATGGTGGACATCTCACTAAACTGCTTGAGCAGCCGGTTGACTTCCGGAACGCTCGTACCGGAGCCAAGGGCGATACGCTTCTTGCGTGAGGCCTTGATGATCTCCGGTGCGCTGCGCTCCTGCGCTGTCATGGAGGAAATGATCGCCTTGTGACGGTTGAAAATGGACGTATCCAGATCCTTCCCCGCCAGCTTATCCTTCAGCTTGCCCATACCCGGCAGCATACCAAGAATGCCGGAGATGGAGCCAAGGCGATTGATCTGATTGATCTGTGAGACATAGTCGTTCAGATCAAACTTGCCGGCGAGCATCCGCTTGGCAACACGCTCACCTTCTTCCTGATCGAGCTGCTCGGACGCTTTTTCCACCAGCCCGGCGACATCGCCCAGCCCCAGAATACGCCCGGCAACACGCTCGGGATGAAACTCTTCGAGAGCCTCCATCTTTTCACCAGAGCCGGTGAACTTAATGGGCTCTCCTGTCACGGCCTTCATGGAAAGGGCGGCACCACCACGGGCATCACCATCCATACGGCTCATGATGACACCGGTCAGGCCGACCTGGTCCTTGAAGGACTGTGCGGTATTGACGGCATCCTGCCCGGTCATGGCATCGACAACCAGCAGCGTCTCCACCGGCTTTGCCACGTCACGGACCTGCCGGACCTCATCCATCAGGGCTTCATCAATCGCCAGACGCCCTGCGGTATCCAGAATGACGATGTCAAAGCCTTCACGGCGGCCTGCATCCAGCGCACGGCGGGCAATATCGACAGGCCCCTGACCCGGCTCGATCGGCAGGGACGTAACCAGCCCGTTCGTGCGTCCCCCCACCTGCTCGGCAATCTGCTGGAGCTGGAGCTGGGCCGCCGGACGCTGCACGTCCAGACTGGCGAGCAGCACTTTCTTCCGCTCACGACTGGCGAGGCGCAGAGCCAGCTTACCGGCAGTCGTGGTCTTACCAGCACCCTGAAGACCAACCAGAAGATAAGGAATGGGTGCCGGAGCGGACAGGTTCAGCGGAACCGCACCCGCACCACCCAGAGCTTCGATCAGCGCATCATTGACGATCTTCGCCACGGCCTGACCGGGAGAGACGCCATCCAGCACCTCACCGCCAACGGCACGCTCCTTCACCTTGCTGACGAAGCTGCGTACCACGGGCAGGGCCACGTCGGCCTCCAGCATGGCCAGACGAACCTCACGCATGGCCTCGGTGACGTCACCCTCCGAAAGTTTCTCCCCACGGGAAAGACCTTCGAAAACTTTCGACATTCTACCAGAGAGCTGCTCGAACACGGGCTATCCTTAATTCCATGACAAACGCGCCACTGCGCGAACCCTCGCGGAGTGACGTGTCCGTAAACTTTCTACGCCTTTACGGCTTCCCTGCGGTTCCGTCAAGCATTTCCCGCTTTCCAGCACGGGAAAGCCGTTGCCTCCCTATGGACAGGGGCGTAGCCTGCCAATCAAATTTTTCCTGAACAGCGCAGCAAAAGGGTGTCTCATGAATGTCCTTCTCGTCCTCGCCCACCCTGAACGTCATTCCCTCAATGGAACTCTGGTGGACATTGCCACTCGTGAACTGAACTCCCTTGGCCATGACGTCCAGCTTTCCGACCTGTACCGCATGGATTGGAAAGCGACTGTCGATCAGGCCGATTTCCCGCATGAGGCCACAGACCCCTTAAATGTCGCCACGGCCTCCGCACGGGCCTATAAATCTGGCCAGCTGACGGATGACGTGAAAACGGAACAAGAAAAACTCCGTTGGGCCGATGCTGTCATTTTCCAGTTTCCGCTCTGGTGGTTCTCGGCTCCGGCCATTCTGAAAGGGTGGTTTGAACGTGTGTTCTCCGCCGGTTTTGCCTATGGCACAGGCAAAAGCTACGGCGATGGCTGCATGAAGGGCAAACGAGCGATGCTGAGCGTGACAATCGGCGGTACGGAGCATGACTATTCCGCTCGAGGCATCTGTGGACCTATCGATGACCTGCTCTTCCCACTCACACACGGAACACTCTTCTATACCGGCTTCACCACCCTACCCTCCTTTCTAGTCTATAGTGCAGACCGGCTGGAAGAATACGGCGAAGGTTTTGCTGAGCTTGTCGAACGCTACAGGGAACGTCTCTATACCTTAGAGACAACATCCCCCATTCCGTTCCGCTCTGCTGCTAGCGGAGATTACGACCCCAAAACCAGAGAACTCCGCCCCGGACTGGAAGAACAGACTATCAGCGGCTTCAAGCTGCATCTGAAAACCACACCCTGAAAGCCCCCTCATGACCACACATGAAATCACCTGCCCGCACTGCCACAAGGCATTTTCACTAGATAATGCGGGCTACGCCGATATCGTCAAACAAGTGCGGGACAAAGAATTCTCCAGACAACTCCATGAAAAACTAGAGGCTGCAGCACAGGAAGAACGGCTTGCCGCAGAACGGGCTAGATTTGCTCAGGAACAAGAAATGCATCAAGCTTTGCACAAGCGTGATGCTGAAATACAGGCCCTAAAAAACCAACTTGAGCGGCACGAAGCCGATCGCCAAACAGCCGCACGCCTTGCCGAAGCAGAAAAGAAGGCCCAGCTACAGGAAGCAGTCCAGACAAAAGAGCGGGACATTCAGGCTCTACAGGCAAAGCTTTCCGCCAATGCTGCAGAAAATGAACTGGCCATCACCAAAGCGGTTGATGCCATGCGGCAGGAGCGTGATGCTCTACAAAGCACCCTGAAAGAAGCCAAGCTGAAAAACAGCCTCGCCGCCACCCGGCTGAAAGAACATTACGAGCTTCAGCTGAAGGACCGTGACGACCATATCGAACGGCTGAAGGACATGAAGGCCCGCCTCTCCACCAAGATGGTCGGGGAAACGCTAGAACAGCACTGCGAAGTGGAGTTCAACCGGGCACGGGCAATGGCCTTCCCACGGGCCTATTTTGAGAAAGACAATGATGCCCGCTCTGGCAGCAAGGGCGACTATATCTTCCGGGACATGGACGAGAACGGAACGGAAATCGTCTCCATCATGTTCGAGATGAAGAACGAGAATGACAGCACCGCCACCAAAAAGAGGAATGAGGACTTCCTGAAGGAACTGGACAAGGACCGTACGGAGAAGAAATGCGAATATGCCGTACTGGTCTCCCTACTGGAACCTGAAAGCGAACTGTACAACACGGGCATCGTGGATGTCTCACACCGCTATCCCAAGATGTATGTCATCCGTCCGCAGTTTTTCCTTCAGCTCATCTCTCTGCTCCGCAATGCCGCCACCAATGCGCTGACCTATAAGAAAGAGCTGGAACTGACACGCCAGCAGAATATCGACGTGACCAATTTTGAGGAAAAACTGGAAGCCTTCAAGAACGGCTTCGCCCGCAACTATGACCTCGCTCACCGGCAGTTTGAGAAGGCCATCGAGGAGATCGACAAATCCATCTCCCACCTTCAGAAGATCAAAGAAAATCTGCTCAGTTCCGGGAATAACCTCCGCCTCGCGGGGAATAAGGCGCAGGACGTCACGATCAAGCGTCTCACACGGGGGAATGCGACGATGAAGGCGAAGTTTGAAATAGTTAGAGACAGCAACAATAACATGTAAGGTAGTATGGTCTGTCGTTGGGATGGTAGTTTGGCACGTCGTGGGTTTTCTGTTGACTAAACAAATCCGTAAGGGTATCAACCCTATGCAGGGGCCAATTCCCCTTCAAACCCGGGTCGAAGAGTTGGGGTAGTAGCCCAACTCTTCTTTGCCAAATTCAAGGAGGTACCCATGAGATATGGCGTCTATTATTCTAGCACCAAGCACAGGCCTCATACCAGCCTTTTCCTGAGCCTGATCGTCCTCTTTACCACGATCAGTTATCCAGAAATAAAAGGCGGCGTCTCCATAACCATTACCCTATCCCTGCCACAGGCTATTGCCATGCTGTCGTGCCTGGTAACCTTCATGTATCTCATTAAACTCCCTGCCTCTGCGGGGATGAACCGGTAGTGTGCCAGTTCGTGGACCGTTCCCCGCCCTAGCGGGGATTAGAAAAGGCCGCTCCTCAATGGGGCGGCCTTTTTCATTCCACAACTTGACGCATCACATCTGAATCAGTATCAGAGGCCATCCCTTGCTTTCCTTACGGAAAGACAGGTGTTCCCAGCTTGAGGAACAGAAAACGGATGGGTGTCCGAGCGGTTTAAGGAACTGGTCTTGAAAACCAGCGTGCGTGGAAGCGTACCGTGGGTTCGAATCCCACCCCATCCGCCACAATACGTATCTCACAACATGTTCATACCGTGTCAGACAGAACGGGAATCTGCCGTTCCCCTGCGAACAAACCTATCCGCTACAACGTATTGTAAGGCACTGCACTGACGAATACGGATAAAAACCTACAGTGCAAAAACAGCGTATTCTTGCACATAAAAAGCCTGCCCTCCCACTAGGGGACGGCAGGCCTGCGACAATACGAGATCATGAAGTCAGTCAGCCTCGGTGGTCATGCTCGGCACGTTTGCCAAGGGCCGTAATCTGAGCAGCTTCCAGCCCTTCGGGGTTATGGTGAGCTTTCTTGGCAATCTCACGCTCCTCCTCAGTAGCATGTTCACCGCTTTTCAGAACATGATCCGCCAAACGGATGATCTCATCCTTTGTCAGCAGCTTCGGCGTATGAACGGCCTTGCGGGCCAGCTCGTGCAGGGAGCTACTGGCGTGAGGTGCTTTATGCTCATGTGATGCTGTCGTTGGCATTTTTCCGGCCTTTCATTTTGAATGGCAGGCCCTGTCCTGAACAGGGCCATTATCCCCTGTTGGAGAGAGGCGTCGTCCGCCTCACTTTCACGATGAAAACTCGCCACGCAGATAACAAGCACACTTCATGCAAGGCTGACCTGCAAATCAGCTTGGCATACGGCCAAGCAGCATCAGCATCCCTGCCGTACGATCTTCGGGTGGAACACGCCCCCGGAAAGAGCCGGATGCATCCAGCAAAGTCCCATCCTGAAGAATGCGCCCAGCCGATACTCCGTTGGGACCATGAACAGCCCCACCCTGATCGACATTGCCGATAATGGAACCGTGAGCATCAAACAGATAGCCACCCTGACTGATACGCCCTACGGACCTTCCGTGTATATCGTACAGAGACCCGTTACTATCCATATGACCAATCATCATACCATGAGCGTTCACAAAGTAACCGTCTCGGCTTATACGTCCAGCCGCTTGCCCGCCAACACCATACACATCCCCTACCCGGTCTTGACCAGACCCTGCCGGGTTTTGATAGTCATACGGCGTTGCTTTCGCGTACTGGAACGGCATACCCATGATGCCGAGCCAAGCGGCCATCATTAAAATTCCAAAATACCTCATAAAATTATTCCTGCCATCGTATGAATAAAGCCTGAAATTATCGGGGCAGACGATTCAAAAGGATCAAGGCTCCTGTTGTCCGATCAGCCCCAGAAAGCCGCCCCCCTATGCCGCCCTGATCTATGCTCCCAACAGAAGAGCCATTTCGATCACGCAGAATACCATCCCTATCTATACTGCCCACATAAGAGCCGTTCCGGTCACGTATGGTTCCATCACTATCCAAGCTACCAACGGAAGAGCCATTGCGATCTCTAACAATTCCGTCCCGGTCCATACTCCCGAAAGACGAACCATTCCGGTCACGGATGATGCCATCCGGGTCCAAACTACCGATGGAAGAACCATTACGATCCCGCAAAATGCCGTCTTTATCTATACTACCTACATAGGAACCATTCCGGTCACGCACATCACTGACCTGTTCAATGTGCCCAGCAAATATTGACCGCTCACCATAAGAAACCGCTTGAGCCTCTGTCAGGTTCAACATACCAAAGCCAGTAGCCCCTAGCCATCCAATACCCATTAAAATATCAGTGCACTTCATCATATGCTCCTTCAAGTAAACAACTTCCTGTATAGGCTTACTGTTACACCATATGCCATGGACAGCATGTTACGCCCCTATGAAAACTACGTAACGAACCTGAATTGCCTCCTACCAATTTAGAGGTATCTTCCCCTCTCCTCAGAAGAAACTTTCATTCCTCAATGAACTACCACCCCACGGCCAAAGATAACTCCAAAACAGAAACAGCCCCGCAAAATGCGAGGCTGCTCATCCGTGCAAATATAATGGCTAAATATTCAGGAAGAACGTCGCCGCCTGTTTCTGGCACCGCCCTGTCCGGATGCTGCCGAACGAGACGCCGAGTGCTGGGGAGACCGTCCCCGTCCGCCGCCTGCACGGCCACCGCCACCATTGCGGCCACCACGTCCGCCACGACCACCACCAAGGACAGGTGGCGGCAGAGTGGAATTCTGCGCTTCGGCAGAATGATACGGATGATCCGTAATCACAGGCACAGCCTTACCGATACGCTTCTCAATATCCCGCAACCACGCACGCTGTTCCGCATCACAAAGAGACACTGCCCAGCCATCCCGTCCAGCACGAGCCGTCCTACCAATACGATGGACGTAAGCCTCTGGTACATTGGGAAGGTCGTAATTGAAAACGTGCGAAACCTCGTCAACGTCGATACCACGTGCGGCAATATCCGTAGCCACTAGCACACGAACGCTGCCGTCACGGAAGCCCTGCATGGCTCGCTCGCGCGCACCCTGCGACTTATTGCCGTGAATGGCCGCTGCTGGAATCCCGTTCTTACTGAGATATTCCGCCACTTTGTTAGCTTCATGCTTCATCAGCGTAAAAACAACAGCCCGCACGACACGGTCATTATTAACCAGCATCATCAAGGCTTCTTTTTTCTGAGCCGAATCCACAAAAAGAACAGCCTGCCGGATACGATCCACCGTACTAGATTCCGGTGTGACCTGTACCGTCTCCGGATCCTTCAGCAGGGAATGTGCCAACTCACGGATTGAGGACGGCATAGTTGCGGAGAATAGCAGTGTTTGCCGTTTCTCTGGCAAACGGGCCACAATCCGGCGGATGTCATGGACAAATCCCATGTCCAACATACGATCCGCTTCGTCCAGCACGACGATTTCCAGCGTGGACAGATCGATATGTCCCTGCCCCACAAGGTCCAGCAGACGCCCAGGAGCAGCCACCATGACATCGACGCCACGTTTCATGGCCTCTACTTGCCGATTCTGCCCCACACCACCAAAGATTACGGCGTGAGAAAATTTCATATGGCGGGCATAGGCAGCAAAATTATCACCAATCTGCGCTACCAACTCCCGCGTTGGAGCCAAAACAAGAACACGGGCACTACGTGGTGCTGCCTTGCGAGGGTGTTCTAACAGGTAATGGAGAATAGGCAGAGCGAACGCTGCTGTTTTTCCTGTCCCTGTCTGTGCCAGACCGAGAAGATCCTTCCCCTTCATGAGATGGGGAATAGCCCCAGCCTGAATAGGGGTTGGCGTTGTGTAGCCTTCTCCATCCAGGGCCTGCAAAATGGGGGCCGCCAGACCGAGAGCTTTAAAACTGCTCATGATTCTTCCTCAAAACCGGCGTTATTCCAGCAAATCCATCTGGCAACACCGCATAAAATGGACGTTTGAGCCTCTCCCTAACGATGGGCTCCGCTCGCCTCGTCCGAAAATAGGACTCTATTTGTCTTATAACAAGAGAAAAAACACACTGCCCCTTTATGGCCTCATTTTACGGCAAAAGCAGTTTTCTTCCTTCTCTAGAAAAGCAAAGGGAAAACAGAACGTTACTCTTCAAAATTCTACCTTATAACGTCTCTGTGAATTCCACACTTACTTTACCTTTTACGGCGCAACAGAAACAGTCCCTGTTCACCAAAAAGATTGGCCAGATGCGGCGAGGCCCCTGCCAAACGAGACTGACGATTGCCGTTTACCACCATCCACTTGCAAACCTCGTATCCATCTTCTTCACATAACGCAAAAAAGTCATAAATCGTACAAGGATGGATATTGGGTGTTTCATACCACGGTGTCGGCCAGACGGACGTCATCGGCATCCGGCCTGTCCGCAATAGATGCCAGCGTAGCCGCCAATGCCCGAAATTGGGGAAAGACACCAAAGCAGACCGCCCAATCCTCAACATGTGCCGCAATACATCCCGTGGGCAATCCACAGCTTGAAGCGTTCGCTGTAACACAACGTAATCGAATGTCCCATCGGGGTAGTCGGCCAGCATGTCATCAGCATCCCCGTGCATGACAGGCAAACCATGCGCTACGGACTGCGTGACTGCTTTCATGTCCAGCTCCAACCCCTGGGCATCGCAGTCTTTCTCACGTGAAAGATAACCAATCAGGCTTCCATCGCCACAACCAATATCTAGAACCCGACTATGAGGTGCCACCATGCTGGCGATCAGCTCCTGATCAAACCGCATTGTTAGAACCCCCTGCCGTCAAACCTGCTTGTTGAGCCATGCCGTTCAGAAAGCCTCGAATAGTTCTATCAAAGTCCGGTTCCTCTAGCAGGAAAGCATCATGCCCCCGGTCGCTATCTATTTCTACGAAGGACACATGCCCTCCCGCCTGATTGATAGCCCGCACTAGAGTACGAGAGCGAGACGTTGGGAAAAGCCAGTCTGAACTAAAAGACACAACACAAAAACGGGTTTTCACCCCTCGGAATGCCGCTGAGAGATTGCCCTCATGCTCGCTACCCAGGTCAAAAAAATCCATAGCCCTTGAAATCGTCAGATAAGAATGGGCATCAAAACGGCGTGTGAAATTAGAGCCTTGATACCGTAAGTAACTCTCCACCTGAAACATTCCACCAAATGGAAGAGCCGATAATGGATCCCCAGAGGATGGCACGGTTCCGGGCCTGATTTCTCGACCGAATTTTCTGGTCAGAGCTTCTTCAGAAAGATAGGTGATATGGCCAACCATTCTGGCCACTGCCAACCCACGAGCTGGGATGACACCATGAGCCTGATAGTCTCCACCATGCCAGTCCGGGTCCCCATAAATGGCCTGCCGGCTGACTTCATTAAAGGCAATATTCTGTGCTGACTGAAACGGTGATGTCGCAATCGGCATCGCCGCAAAGACCCGTTTTGGATAATCAGTCGCCCATGTCAGCACCTGCATACCGCCCATCGATCCACCGATAACAGCGAACAACCTATCAATGCCAAAATGATCGATAAGTTTTACCTGAGCGGCAACGATATCGTGCATGGTGACGGGCGGGAAATCCTTCCCCCACGGCCGCCCTGTTCCAGCTCGCTCAGTTGTTGGTCCTGTCGTTCCCATGCAGCCACCCAGCACATTCGTGCAGATGACAAAGAAACGGTTTGTATCAATGGGCAAGCCCGGCCCCACCATACGGGACCACCAACCCGGCTTCCCCGTAACGGGATGTGGGCTGGCAACGTACTGATCCCCTGTGAAGGCGTGGCATATAACAATGGCATTATCCCGCTTGAGGGATAATGTACCATATGTCTGATAGGCAACCTGTAACGGAGCAACCTCCTCCCCGCATTGAAGGATAATACCTTCAGGAAAGGTTATGGACTGAAATTCCACCATTGGCTCCGGCTGTCTGTAACAAGAAGCCCATATACAAACACCGCCACACCTACAGTTTCAAGGTAGAATAAGCACCTAATCGCAAATAACATCCTGAAATTTGCTTATTCTGCAGCTTCCATCATCTCCGGATAATTATCCTGTGCCAATGCAGGCATTGGCATCTTTTCAGCAACGGTTTGTACCTTCCCACGCACAGGCAACCAATGCCCATAAGCGGCTAGAGCCAAACCAAGATGCATCAAAGCCTCCCCCAGTTCAGAATGCAGAGTCTGCTCTTCTGGTGCATTTTGCATATCCGCCAGAATATTCAAAAGATGTTCCTCCGTTGCTGAATATTCTAACGAAGCCGTACCGCAAACGGCATGTAGGAAAAGTGCTTTAAACCGCTCCTGAAGACGCTCTGCTTCCTGCCCCAACAGGCCGGATAGAGATACAGAACGCCGCCAGCAACTCGGTCCCAACAGATAGCGCAATGCCCATAGGGCCGTTTGCTCCTCCCGGGCCAGTGTTTGCATGGGCGCACCATAGCTGTTCCGCCGATCTGCAATCTGAATGATGTTCATGAGGCGTCTCCCTCTCTTTGCGAGTTGCTTCAAGAGTGAAGTTAGATGAGAACTCTTCTCACTTTCAATAGAAAGATATGGCTATACCCCACAGATCATAAGGGAAATATCATAATGTCTTGAGAAAACAGCCAATTATTGGAGTTATTAAAGTTTTTTATAAGCGGGAAATTTAGGGAAGGATATACAACATCCTGTGGTGTTTTTCTTCGAATCACACAAGATATGGCAAGACCCAGTCGAGTCTAATTCCCCACCACGAGACACATATCTGAGGTGGTATGACGTGATTTATATGTAAGGGGGGGGTAATTTGGATGCGGGGGTAGGATTTGAACCTACGACCT
>JAFNMF010000001.1:823964-826464 GCA_026537415.1 Acetobacteraceae bacterium B3987
GTGGGTGTTTGGGGGTGTTGGTTGGTGCTTTTGAGAGTGTGACTGACTACTGTGCATGTGTTTAGGTGTGTGAGAGATATGGGCGATTAGGATCAGTTAGCTACACATGNTTGCCATGCTTTCACACCTGACCTATCGACGTCCTGGTCTTGGACGGCCCTGTGAGACCTAGTTTTGAGGCTGGTTTCCCGCTTAGATGCTTTCAGCGGTTATCCATTCCGAACTTAGCTACCCGGCTGTGCCGCTGGCGCGACAACCGGTGCACCAGAGGTTCGTTCATCCCGGTCCTCTCGTACTAGGGACAAATCCTCTCAAGTCTCTTACACCCACGGCAGATAGGGACCGAACTGTCTCACGACGTTCTAAACCCAGCTCACGTACCACTTTAATCGGCGAACAGCCGAACCCTTGGGACCTGCTCCAGCCCCAGGATGTGATGAGCCGACATCGAGGTGCCAAACCTCCCCGTCGATGTGGACTCTTGGGGGAGATCAGCCTGTTATCCCTAGAGTACCTTTTATCCGTTGAGCGATGGCCCATCCACGCGGGACCACCGGATCACTATGGCCGACTTTCGTCTCTGCTCGAGCTGTCACTCTCGCAGTCAGGCGGGCTTATGCCATTGCACTCGACAGCCGGTTTCCGACCGGCCTGAGCCCACCATCGCGCGCCTCCGTTATTCTTTGGGAGGCGACCGCCCCAGTCAAACTGCCCACCATACAGGGTCCCGGACCAGGCTGACTGGTCTCGGTTAGATATCAGAAAAGTTCAGGGTGGTATTTCAAGGATGGCTCCACCTGAGCTGGCGCCCGGGTTTCAAAGCCTCCCACCTATCCTACACAAAACTTTCCTGATACCACTGTAAAGCTGCAGTAAAGGTTCATAGGGTCTTTCCGTCTGACCGCGGGTACCCCGCATCTTCACGGGGAATTCAATTTCGCTGAGCCGATGCTGGAGACAGCGGGGAAGTCGTTACGCCATTCGTGCAGGTCGGAACTTACCCGACAAGGAATTTCGCTACCTTAGGACCGTTATAGTTACGGCCGCCGTTTACCGGGGCTTCGATTCGACGCTTGCACATCTCCTCTTAACCTTCCGGCACCGGGCAGGCGTCAGACCCTATACGTCATCTTTCGATTTCGCAGAGTCCTGTGTTTTTACTAAACAGTCGCTACCCCCTGGTCTGTGCCACCCGCCGATGGTTGCCCACCAACGGGTCTCGTTTCTTCCGAAGTTACACGAGCAATTTGCCTAGTTCCTTCAGCATCGTTCTCTCAAGCGCCTTGGTATACTCTACCAGTCCACCTGTGTCGGTTTCGGGTACGGTCTATATGCNCAGAGCTGTTTCCTGGAACGGTCCAAAAGCCAGCTCAATCCGATAAGAGCTGACAACATATCTCGTTCGTCACTTCTAGCAGGCTGAGGACTATTAACCTCATTCCCATCGACTACGGCTTTCGCCCTCGCCTTAGGGGCCGGCTCACCCTGCGTGGATTAACCTTGCGCAGGAACCCTTGGNACTTTCGGCGACAGTGTTTCTCGCACTGTTTGTCGCTACTCATGTCAGCATTCGCACTTCTGATACCTCCAGAGAGGGTCACCCCGTCTCCTTCGCAGGCTTACAGAACGCTCCGCTACCGCGCATAGTAAACTATGCACCCACAGCTTCGGCACGTGGCTTGAGCCCCGTTACATTTTCGGCGCAGGGTTTCTATTAGACCAGTGAGCTATTACGCTTTCTTTAAAGGATGGCTGCTTCTAAGCCAACCTCCTGGTTGTTTTGGAATCCCCACATCCTTTCCCACTTAGCCACGATTTAGGGGCCTTAGCTGGTGGTCTGGGCTGTTTCCCTCTCGACAATGGACCTTAGCACCCACTGTCTGTCTGCCGTGCTCATACTCCTCGGTATTCGGAGTTTGGTTAGGTGTGGTAAGGCTTTGGGCCCCCCTAGCCCATCCAGTGCTCTACCCCCGAGGGCAATACACGACGATCTACCTCAATAGATTTCGCGGAGAACCAGCTATCTCCGAGTTTGATTGGCCTTTCACCCCTAGCCACAGCTCATCCCCGACTTTTTCAACAGGCGTGGGTTCGGCCCTCCAGTGCGTGTTACCGCACCTTCAGCCTGGCCATGGCTAGATCACTCGGTTTCGGGTCTTCTACCAGTAACTCAGTCGCCCTATTCAGACTCGCTTTCGCTACGCCTACACCTATCGGCTTAAGCTTGCTACGGACAGAAACTCGCTGACCCATTATACAAAAGGTACGCCGTCACCCCATAAGAGGCTCCGACTGCTTGTAGGCACCTGGTTTCAGGTCTCTTTCACTCCCCTTATCGGGGTGCTTTTCACCTTTCCCTCACGGTACTGGTTCACTATCGGTCACCAGAGAGTATTTAGGCTTGGAAGGTGGTCCTCCCATGTTCAGACAGGGTTTCTCGTGCCCCGCCCTACTCAAGGCCTTTGCAAGACATTACGCATAAGGGACTATCACCCACTAT
>JAFNMF010000001.1:829111-1111065 GCA_026537415.1 Acetobacteraceae bacterium B3987
AATCGTAGAAAACCACTGAACGAACCGTTTAACCCCCTCCTCCAAAGGGACCTTCGGTGCCCATGGAATCGTTTTTTGTAACGCTGTTGTATCTGCCCATGTCCTCAACACGTCCTCATCAGGCTTAGGTGCTTTCTGGATAATGGCTTTCTTCTGCAAGGAAGTTTCTAAGCAACGGACCAGATCCCCCACTGAACGAGGCTGTCCATAACCTATATTAAAGAGACGGCTTTCCCCTGCCTTAGGAGGAGCCTTCATCAAATGCAGAATCGCTTCAACGACATCATCAATATATGTGAAGTCTCTTGCCAGTCCCTCAGCGTCCCAGAGCGTAAGAGGGGTTCCATCATGAATGGCCCTAGCAAAACCATAACAGGCCATGTCTGGACGCCCCTGCGGACCATACACAGTAAAAAAGCGCATCCCTGTGTGAGCAAACCCATAGAGATGACTGTAGGTCTGCGCTGTGAGTTCATTCATCCTTTTAGTTGTTGCGTAAAAAGAGGCCTGTGCGCCCACTGCTTCCGCCTCCGCAAAAGGCAATGTGGCAGACTCTCCATAAACAGCCGATGAGGACGCATAAAGAATATGCCGCAACTGCGGCAAAGAGCGGCAAGCCTCTAAAAGACTGACCTGTCCCGTAATGTTATCTTCTATATAGGCATAAGGATTGAGACGAGATTGTCGCACCCCGGCACGAGCGGCGAGATGCAGAACAACATCAATATCAGAGTGGGCAGCAAACAGATTGGCTAAAACACCCCGATCACACACACTAGCTTTAGTATAATGGAATCCGGGCTGCCCACGAAGTGAAGCAAGACGCAGAGACACCATCTCTGGAGCAGACTGCTCGCTGTCAATTCCGACAACAGTCCATCCCTGCGCCAAGAGGGCACGGGCCGTATGTGACCCGATAAACCCAGCAACCCCCGTTATGAAAACCGTGCGGGACACATCAGTGCGCCCCACCAGCCAGTGCCTCGGACGTAACCCGGTTGCCAACAAGCAGCCCCAACCTTTCCGCCGTTCCTGCTGGAAGCTCCAGAACAGCCCGAACAGGCCCATGACTGCTGATAATACCTTCACTTAAAGGCGTAGTATGTTCCTCAATAGCGTGGATGCGGTTCTGATCATCGATGAAGACCATATCCAGCGAAACGAATGTATTACGCATCCACATGGCGGAACTCTGCGGAGTTGGCCAGACGAACAGCATGCCGTGGTCTGGCAATATCTGCTTCCGGAACATCTCACCGACTTCCTGCTGATGCGGTGTGCTGGCTACTTCCACTTTGAAGTCATGCCCTCGCCCCGCCTGATCGGTAATAGTCAGAATGACTTCAGGCAAAGGCGGTTGAGCTTCCGTAATTGTTTCCTCGGCACGGGCTGGGCCCATGATGGTCGTTGCACCTGCCAGAAAGAGTCCTCCCACCAGAAGACCCCACCGATAAAATCCCCCCATTTTTCCTCCCCTTCCCTGCCCCGTTGCGAAACGGACACTTAATGCTGGAATACCGGATTATTCTGTTTCTCCTCCCCGATCGTGGTCGGCAGGCCATGCCCCGGTAGCACGATCATATCATCAGAGAGGGTGAACAGCTTGCTCCGGATTCTTTCCAAAAGCTGCCGTTCATTGCCATACGGAAAGTCTGTCCGCCCCACCGTGCCACGAAACAACGTATCCCCTGCAATCACCACTCCTGCCTGCCGCAAAATGAATACGACATGACCAGGCGTATGCCCGGGGACATGCGCCACCTCGATCTCATGCCCCAGAAAGGACAACACATCCCCATCCTTGGAAAAACGATCGGGGGTAACACTTTTCATCCCGCTCAACCCGAAAGCCGCTGCCTGTTGTTCGATTCTTTCCAACAGAAACAGATCCTCCCGCAATGGCCCAATAACAGGCACGTCACGGCCCTGCCGTGCCGTAAGCAGCATCTTGAGGTCCGCCGCACCACCGGCGTGGTCAAGATGGCCATGAGTCAACAAAATGGCCTCGACATGCAGCCCCTCAACCTCCTGAGCGAGCCGTGCGCTTTCCCCACCGGGATCGACAATAACTGCCCGATTCAACTCATCAGACAGAATCGTACAATTCTGTCGAATCGGTGTCACTGTCACTTTTCGCAAGGTTAATTTCATGGCGGGCTTCCATTTCCGATGGCATCGACCAAGAAAAGACTTACAACTTCATAGCCAACCCGACAAGAAACCAACCTACCACCGCACCCAACCCTAAAAAGTAGAAAATATAGAAAAAAGAACAGCAAAATAAACAAACATATTTCTGTGGCATGAATACAGATTTAATAGTCGGCTGCTTTTCTTCTTATCAGCCACCCCTCCTACACAGATGCCTCACCTTGCTTGATGAATATAATCGTCATGGAATATATTTATGGTTAGTATATATTTCCTAATATTAAATCTTATTCAGGTTCCTATACCCCTTTGAAGTCAATATTTGTCTTGTCATTCCTACCGACCTTCTGATAGTTTCTCGGGACTATTGAAAGAGTGAGGTCCATTCGGTCAAACAGAACGGGAAGAGGTATCATGCGCCGTGCCGGAAAACGGTTATTTCTATCATGTCTGATGTTTTCTGCGGCAGCATTCTGCGCCCCCAAGGCCGAAGCGAGGCATCACGTTCGCCACTCTAGCCGTCTGGTTAAGAGCGGTCATTTTCTTCACAAACATTACCGCCATTACGGTCACGCTCGTGTCATCCAGTGTGTGGCGTATGTGCATCAGAGTACGGACTTCCAGATCCGTGGCAATGCACGGGACTGGTGGCGTAATGCTGAAGGTCTTTATGCCCGTGGTCAGCAGCCTGAATCTGGTGCCGTGCTGAGCTTCCGTCCCACACGCCGTATGCCACTTGGGCATGTTGCTGTTGTTCGGGAACAGGTCGATAGCCGGACCATCATGATTGATCAGGCTCACTGGGCATCCAATGGCATCAGCCACAATATTAAAGTGGTGGATGTTTCCCCAGAAAATGACTGGACAGCCGTCCGCGTGGCTTTACCGGGCAATAGCGGTCGCCTTGGCAGCATCTACCCGACACATGGCTTCATCTACAATCGCCGTGACGGGTCTACACCGGCTTCTCCTCATTATCGCAATGTCCTCGCCAGAGGAACGGCAAGCGATATGGAGACAGCATCCGTCCCAGCTGACGCCAGCTTCTTCGGAGATGAAGCACCGAGCCGCTCTCTCCAGTAATAGAGACGGAGACGCTGCTCCAGTTCCACTAAGGCCGGGCCACCCTTTTTTCAGGGTCGCCCGGCTTTATGATATGGATGGCCCATCTGAATAGCCTGCGCCCGAAAGAGCTGTTCAGCCAACATGACCCGAACCAGCATATGCGGCCATGTCAATTTTCCCAGCGAAAAAACAGCATCTGCCCGCTGAATGACGGCAGCATCAAATCCTTCTGCTCCACCAATCATGAAGCAGACCGGGCGACCACTTTCCTGCCAGCCCTGCAATTGGGATGAAAAAGTCGGACTGTCTACCAACTTGCCACCTTCATCCAATGCCACGAGAAACGCATTATCAGGACAAGCCGCCAGAAGGGCTTCAGCCTCCCGCCGTTTCAGTTCAGCCGGAGCCCCCCGGCCCTGAGCCACTTCCACAATCTCAAGTTTTGGACGCAGACGAGCGCAGTAACGGTCCAGCATGTCCCGTTCAGGGCCAGATTTCAGTTTCCCGACAGCGATCAGCTTCACACTGAAGCCCCCTCGCCGTTTATTGCGTTACTCAACAGCGATTTCTTCCGCTGCAGCCTCAAAATCACCACCCCACATGCGTTCAAGCGCATAAAGTTCCCGGCTCTCCGGCATGAAAAGGTGAACGACCACATCGCCCGCATCCATCAGAACCCAATCACTACCCTGATCGCCCTCAATGTGCGGACGGGCAAGATTCTCTTCCTTCAAACGACGCTCAAGATGCTGAGCCATAGCAGAAATCTGACGCTCGGAAAGACCAGAAGCAATAACCATACGCTCGGCAAACCCGGCACGGCCTGTCAGGTCCAACACGACAATATTCTCAGCCTTATCCTCATCCAGACTTTCCGTAATGACGGACAGCAGGTGGGCCAGCCCTTCCTCAGTAAGAGGGGCGGAAGCGGGGATTTCGGTCTCGTTGATGATGGTACTCACTCCTGATCGACAGATGGGCGAAACAGCCCTTTTTGACGCAAAACAGTCGACGATATGTCATTCTGAGGCGCAGAAAGGAACGTCCATCCCGGCCCACTTCTTTTCTCTAGCAGAAGAGACGCTGCCCTTCCATCATGACGATACCGCCGCAGCACAGAACTCGCCCGCCCTTTGAGAGCCGGTATGATACTTCCCGGCCGGGGCAGAACAGCAATCGGCACCAGCTGCGCCAACCGCCGCCATGACCGCCAGCGGGAAAACTGAGCCAGCCCATCCGCCCCCATGAGCCAGATAAAGCGGCAATAAGGGAAACGCTGCCGAAGCATCGCCACGGTTTTGACCGTATAACGCTGCCCTAGCTTCTGCTCTATATCCATAGCGATGATACGTCGGCCATCCGCCAAAGCCTGCGCTGTTTCCAACCGCTGGGAAAAAGGGGCCATGCCTTTACGGGATTTGAGCGGATTCCCCGGTGAGACCATCAGCCAGACCTGATCCAGCTTCAGGCTCGATAGTGCCTTCCGGGCAAGCTGGATATGACCCTCATGCGCTGGATTGAACGAGCCACCAAGCAGACCAATACGCATCCGACGACCATCTCCAAAACGGGAGGCCGCAGCCCCCAGCGGAATCGCCGGGGGCTTACGAAGGGAAGACTGTCCCTTCATGAGCGATGATCACACGTTGAAGCGGAACAGCAGAACATCACCATCCTGCACGACGTAATTCTTACCCTCAACACGCAGCTTACCGGCCTCACGGGCACCGGCTTCGCCCTTATAAGTCACATAATCATCATAAGCGATGGTTTCACAGGCGATGAAGCCACGCTCAAAGTCATTATGAATCACAGCGGCAGCCTGCGGAGCTTTTGTCCCTGCCGTGATCGTCCAGGCACGGGTTTCTTTCGGGCCAACCGTGAAATAGGTCTGAAGACCCAACAGGCGATAACCAGCGGCAATCACACGGTCCAGACCGCTATCTTTCAGGCCGAGACCATCCAGAAACTCCGTCCGTTCTTCCGCATCCAGCTGGCTGACCTCAGCCTCAATAGCTGCGGACACGATGACAGCCCCGGCACCTTCTGCCTCAGCCCGCTTGCGGACCTGCTCGGAATAGGCATTGCCCGTAGAAGCAGCGGATTCTTCGACGTTGCAGACATAAAGCACGGGCTTGGTTGTCATCAACTGAAGGCGGGCAGCTTCCACTTCCTTACCCTCTGGAACAGCCGTGCGAGCCGGTTTGCCATCACGCAGAGCGGCCAGAAGCGGCTCCATAAGTTCCAGCTGTTCCTTGGCCTCACGGTCATTGCCACGGGCACGTTTTTCCAACCCGACCTTGCGGCGTTCCAGACTGTCCAGATCGGCCAGCATCAGTTCCGTTTCGATGATGTCTGCATCACGCACGGGGTCCACACCACCCTCAACATGGGTGATGTCGTCATCATCAAAGCAGCGCAGAACATGGATGATGGCATCTACCTCACGGATATTGGCGAGGAACTGATTCCCCAACCCTTCCCCCTTGGAAGCCCCACGCACCAGACCAGCAATATCCACAAACTCAAGACTTGTCGGCACGATGCGCTGGGAGTTCCCAGCCTTTGCCAGAACGTCGAGCCTCTCATCCGGCACAGCAACCCGGCCCGTGTTCGGCTCGATGGTGCAGAACGGATAATTGGCAGACTGGGCCGAGGCCGTCTGCGTCAGTGCGTTAAAGAGGGTGGATTTGCCGACATTGGGGAGGCCGACGATCCCGCAATTGAACCCCATTCGCTCTCTCCCCTTTTTATGCCCTGCCGGTCTGACTTCTTCTCTCTTGCAGCCGCAGGCTTGTTAGAATCTCTGTGTTCAGTTCCGCCGTAGAGCTGTCTTCGTCATGAAGGCCTCATGCTCACCCTGCGCTAAAAGTGGCGTAGCGTCCGCCATGTCATCCAGCCACAGTTCCAGCTCTGGCCGTTCCGTACTGGAGAAATCCCCCAGCACATGACCATGCACCTTCTCCCGACTGCCCGGATGGCCAATGCCCAGACGGACACGCCAGTAATCAGGACCAGGAAGGGATTTATCCATAGAGCGCAGGCCATTATGCCCGGCAGCTCCACCACCCCGTTTGACCCTCATCTTTCCAAAAGCCAAATCCAGCTCATCATGGAAGACAGTAATCTCATCTTGTGGGATTTTATAGAAATGTGCTGCCTGTTGCACGCTGTCACCAGACAGATTCATGTAGGTCAGCGGCTTGAGCAGAATAACTTTCTGCCGCCCGACCATCCCTTCTGCCGTTTCCCCTCGGAAACGCTTGCGCCACGGGCTGAACCCGTGGCGCGAGGCAATCGCATCGACTGCCATGAAGCCGATATTATGCCGGTTGCGGCTCATTGATACACCCGGATTACCGAGCCCAACCCAGAGCTTCACAACCGTAATACCTCTTACTTGGCTTCAGCAGCGGCTTCTTCAGAAGCCTCTTCTGTCTCTTCATCCACCGTCGGCGGTGCGATGGAAGCGATCACGAAGTTGGGGATATGCAGGGTCGGTGTGGAATGTTCCGTACCCTGAAGGTCGTCCCAACGCACGTTGTCGTTGATGTCCAGCTTGCTGAGGTCAACCGTGAAATGCTCAGGGATGTTCTCGACCGGCACTTCAACGTCAACAGAGTGACGAGCAATATTCAGCACGCCACCACGCTTGATGCCAGGAGCCTCATCTTCACCCGTGAAGGTGATGCCAACCTGAACATGCACGCTCTGGCCAGGAACCAGACGCAGGAAGTCAATGTGGATCGGCGCATCGGACACCGGATGGAACTGAATGTCACGGATCAGGGCATGGACCTGCTCACCACCGATGCTGAACTGGTACAGGCGGGAATGCCACGCACCACGGTGCAGCTCCTTCATGATGATGCGAGGGTCGATGGAGACCAGTGTCGGCTCCTTCTTGCCACCATAAACCACGCCCGGGACCATGCCCTCACGACGTGTTGCGCGCGCTGCCCCCTTACCTGCTTTGGCGCGCTGGGAGATCTCCAGTGTCGTTACTTTCGCCACGTTATACGCTCCTGCGTTCTTGAATTATCACACCCAACCGGCCTCCAGGGGTGCCGGATGGTTGCCCCGCCCTAGCGGAAAAAAGCAAAAAAGACAATTTTTTTTCCGTCAGCCCGTCCGTCCTGCACGAATGACAGAGAGCTGACGGCCCGTTCTTGCATCCCCCTTCAGGGTTGCCCGGCGATGGCTAAAAAACTGCCCATCCGCCAACGTATCATGCCCCGTCCATTCCGCCTTCACGCCCAGCCTTTCCAAAAGAGACAGGCAGAAAGCAGGCAGATCGAACTGATAGTGACCGTCCCGTGCTGCAGACGCAAAGAAACGACCTCCCTCTGGATGCCGCTCCAGCACCTCCCGGCGCATATCCTCGCCTACCTCGTAAGAGGCCGGCCCAATACAGGGGCCAACCGCAGCCCGGAGTCCCTCCGCTCCCAACAGGCGCATCTGCTCCACGGTCTGCTCCAGTACCCCTCCCACAGCTCCACGCCAGCCTGCATGAGCCGCACCGACAATCCGCCCATCCTCTGATGCCAGAAGCACAGGGGCACAATCCGCCGTGGCCACACCCAGAGCAATATCCGGGCTACCTGTCACCAGAGCATCCCCTGCCGGGAGGGCTTCATGGCCTTTCATGTGAGACCAGACATCTTCAGCTCGCCTCAACACATGCACATCGGCCCCGTGAACCTGCCGGAGAGCCACAAACTGCTCCAGATCCACCCCCACGGCAGCCGCCATCCGCCGCCTGTTCTCCTGCACATCTTCAGGCCGGTCCTGCGTTCCCAAGCCTCCATTGAGCGTCTCATAGGGAGCCGCCGATACCCCACCTTTCCGGGTGAAGAATCCATGCCGGACAGGCAATGAAGACGACTGGAAAAACGGGGGATGTATCATTCTGTAATCCAATCTGTTTCCCGTGCGGGACGACGGAACGCATAAATCATCAAACCAATCCCGGCCAATGCCATAGGCAGGCACAGAATCTGACCCATCGTAATCCCCCCTGCCAGAAAACCGATATTGTCATCCGGCTGACGGAATAGCTCACAGAAGGCCCGAGCACAGGCGTAACCAAACAGGAACAGACCAGAAAGAAACCCGGCCCGTGCCCGCAAAGCCGGACGGCTTACGGCCACAAGCAGCACAATCAGAAGCAGAACACCTTCTGTCAGGGCTTCATAAAGTTCAGAGGGATGGCGTGGCTCCGGCCCGACAGCCGGGAAGATCATGGCCCACGGCACCGCTCTTTCCACGGGCCGTCCCCAAAGTTCACCATTGATGAAATTAGCACACCGCCCCAGAGCCAATCCAATCGGCACCACCACCACAATCCGATCCGAAAAGGCCAGGAAATTCAGTTTCCGCCGCCATGTAAACAGAGCCAACGCAATGATGACACCCGCCGCCCCACCATGAAAGGACATACCGCCCTTCCAAGTAGCGAAGATTTCCAAAGGGTGGGCGAGAAAGAAAAGAGGCCGATAGAACAGAACGTACCCCAGCCGCCCCCCGAGCAGTACACCCAGCACCGCATAGGCAAGAAAGTCATCTACTGCCAATTTTGAAGCCACTTTCGGGCTAAGCTGAACCAGCCTGCGGGCCAGAGGCAGAGCGATGATGAAGGCCATGATATAGGCAAGAGCATACCAGCGCACTGCCAGCGGCCCGATCTGAAAAGCAACCGGGTCCAGCCCCGGGAAAACAAGCGTATGTGTCACAGATAGGGCCTTCCTGATGCCAGATATTCCCCAATGTAACGGCCAATCCCTTCCTCCAGCGACGTGAAAGACGCCGTATAGCCTGCCTCATGCAGGGTACTCATATCCGCCTGCGTGAAGGACTGATACTGCCCCTTCAAGCTTTCTGGCATCGGGATATAGTCGATCTCTGCCGGTCGGCCTGCCGCAGCACAGACAGCCCGTGCCAGAGCTTCATAGGTTCGGGCCTGTCCCGTTCCGCAGTTGAACAATCCACTGACAAAAGGATGTTCCAGCAGCCAGAGCAGGACATTCACCACATCACCAACCCAGATGAAATCACGCTTTTGCTGCCCGTCAGCAATATCGGACCGGTCCGACCGAAACAGACGCACAGGGCCACCCGCCATCAGCTCATCATATTTCACCTTGATGACCGAGATCATCCGTCCTTTGTGATATTCATTGGGGCCATAGACATTGAAGAACTTCAGGCCAGCCCATTGCGGCGGGGTCGGCTCTCCGGCTTCCACTGTCCGTTTTACCCAAAGGTCAAACGCCTGTTTGGACCAGCCATAGAGATTGAGCGGCTGCAAGCCTTCAACATGTCCCAGCCCATCGGCGAACAGATCCGGCCTGTCCGCTGTCCCATAGGTGGCCGCGGAAGAGGCATAGAGGAACGGGACCTCATGCTCCGCACACCACCGCCAAAGCTGCTGGGACAGAGTGACATTGCTCTGCCAGACCAGATCACCATCCCGAGCGGTCGTCTCGCTGATAGCCCCCATATGGATGACGGCCTCCACCCCTTTCGCCTCTGCCAGAAAGGCAGTCAGCTCACTGGGAGGGACCAGAAGATGGGGCGGATGGCTGGCAAGATTACGCCACTTTCCCTGATCGTGTAGATAATCCACAACGACAGTCCGCCGCCCCTGCTGGAACAGAGCGTTCTGTACGCATGACCCAATAAATCCGGCTCCGCCGGTGACGATAATCATTCTTCCTGTATAGTCTGGCAGAAAGCGGCTTCCAACAGGAAGAACGCAGAAACAGGGATGACTGGTTGACAGACCAGCGTCCGGTTCTGAAAGAGTCGTGACGGAAAGACAGGTCCGTTTTCAATGCTGAATGTCCAGGAGTATACACTATGGTCTCTCGCCCCCGTTTCCTTGATGACCTGACCGGCTTTGCCGGAACGGCATTCTCTGCCGCATCCGGCTTGCGGGAGGAGGTCCATACGCTCATCCGCAGCCAGATCAACGAAATCCTGTTCTCTCTCAATCTCGTACGCCGCGATGAATTCGATGCCGTGCAGGAAATGGCAGCCCGTGCCCGGGCTGAGCAGGAGCAGACCGCAGAGCGGCTTCAGGCTCTGGAAGCCCGACTGGACGAACTGGAACAGGCCCTGACGGCCCCATCCTCACAGCGTTAAGCCCTATTCACCTCCACACATCAGGAGACCCCTCCATGACAACACCAACCCTCCTTCTGGTCGGCTGCGGCAAAATGGGCGGTGCCCTTATGCGGGGCTGGGTCAGCAGTCCGAACCCACCACGCATCTTCATCCTCGACCGAAAGATTCAGGATGCCCCCGCTGGCAGCACTGTCTTCCGCACCCCTGAAGAGATCACGGATGATGTTCAGCCGGATATTATCGTGCTGGCCGTCAAGCCTGCTGGCGCAGAACCCATGCTGAAGGCCCTCCGTAACGTGCTGGGCGCACGGATGGATAAAGCCGCTCTGCTCTCCGTCATGGCCGGAAAGAGCTGCGAAAAGCTGGCTGAATGGTGTGGCCGGGCCGATATGCCCATCATCCGCACCATGCCCAACACACCCTCCAGCGTGGGGGCTGGCAGCACGGGGCTTTATGCCTCCCCGCATGTCAGCAAAGAACAGAAAGAGCTGGCCATCCGCCTGATGGAACAGGTGGGGGCTGTTGTCCCTGTCCCGCATGAGGAAGACCTGCGCTCCGTCATCGCCATTGCAGGCTCTGCCCCGGCTTATGTCTTCCTGCTGGCCGAGCTGCTGGAGAAAACAGGGCAGGAACTGGGGCTGGAGAAACAGGCTGCCCGCACACTGGTCCGCAGCATGATCTACGGCGTTGGCAAGATGCTGCATGAACTGCCTGATGAAGCCGAAACCCTGCGGAAGAACGTCACCAGCCCCAATGGCACGACCGCCGCTGCGCTGGATGTCTTCATGGCTGAAGAAAACTGGCCCCGCTTGGTCCCGCTGGCCGCTGAAGCCGCCATCAAACGCTCCCGCGAGCTTGATGACTAAAACCAGACGCAAGCAGGGAGTCTTCACGGGGGCATCCCTGCCTGCCTTATCACTGCTGCCGCACGGACAGGGACAATCATCATGAACGCTAACCACCACGACCCGCTCTTTGACAGGACCATGATTGAAGCTACGCTCCAGCTTGCCCAAAGCGTGGGCTGGCAGCATGTCTCCCTAGTTGATGCTTCACGTGAAGCAGGACTGCCCCTCCAGCAGGTCCGGCAGCGTTTCCCGTTCAAAACCATGATTCTGCTACGGCTAAACCAGCAAATTGATGATGCGGCCCTTTGTGGAGACAGTTACGGCACGACCGTCCGTGAACGGTTGTTCGACCTCCTCATGCGCCGCTTTGATGCCATGCAGGATTACCGCTCTGGCATTTGTGCCATCATGCGGACACTCCCCCGTGACCCCGCTCTGGCAGCTTTTCTCGCTGGCACAACCATGGAAAGCCTGCGCTGGATTGCCGATGCCGCAACGCTGGACCGGCACGGCCTCACCGGCTTGATTCGCCTGAATGCCCTACTAGCTCTCTGGTCCCGAACGCTCATCAGCTGGGAAAAAGACGATACACCCGACCTCGCCAACACAATGCAAACGCTGGATGGTGCCTTAGCCCGTGCCGAACGGATGGGCCTATTAAAAGAAGCTCCTACTTCCCTCGCCTCCACCACTACATCAGAAGGCGGGCTACCCGATCATGTTGCCCCTGATGAACAGGACAACATGATTTATCCAGCCCATGATGAACCACTCTAACAATCACGCACCAACAAAAAATACAGCGTCTCTCTTTACCCTTCTTCAAGTTCACGATATTAAGAAGCGCAGCGTTGGGGCGTAGCCAAGCGGTAAGGCAGCGGATTTTGATTCCGCCATGCGGAGGTTCGAATCCTCCCGCCCCAGCCAAAAAATATCCCTTTCCCAAAAATGAAGTATAAAAAAACGCCGCCTCCATGATGGAAACGGCGTTCTTGGCATGCCCGCTGCAAAAAATCCGGCCCTTTTTAAGGGGCCGGAGCAAAGTTCATCAGAACTTCTGGAAATCTTTCGGATGAAGCTGATTCTGATCAAGGAAGGTGATCTGACCCTGATCATTCGGCAGGTCGATCGTGGTGTTGCCACCCTTGACGGTCTGATTCTCAAGCATCTGACCGATCTGCTCGTCAGTGGCTTTAAGACCAATCTTGTTCCCTGCAGCCTTACCGAAGTCAGAGATCGTGTAATGGCCGCCCTTGTTGTTAAGGAACTGGAACAGGTTGGCAGACCCACTACCACCGCCCAGCGTCGCACCGACATCAGTGCCACCCGTAACGGTGTTATGGACCGTGATCGTGTCGGCAGCTGTACCACCGTTGATCGTATCCCCAATCCCCGCAAAAGCCTGAAGAGACTGATGAGACTTGGACGCATCAAACAGGATGTTATCCGGGTTCAGCGCATCACTCTGATGATCCGTCTTAAAGACGCTCTGCCCAGCACTCCCCTGACGGGCATAGTGATAGACACTGTTAGCTGTCCCGAAGATAGTGGCGTTATCACCGACAGAACGTGTGCCCGAGCCTACACCACCAAGGAAGCTCAGCGTACCACCAAGAGAAAGCTGCGTGCCATCGCCAGCAGCGGAAATCGTATCCTGACCACCCAGCACAGTAGCAGGCGTCTGGCTGACCGTATCATCCCCCATACGGAGAAAATCCGAACCGAGCGAGGCAAGCGGACCGCCTCCCACAACTTCGGAAGGAGACAACGGCGTACCAGTGCTATCCCCGGATCCCGAGGCAGACACCAGAGATGCAAAGGAGGTTGAAAACAGTCTGTCCAAGTCCACCGCTCCCTGAATGGGAATACTTACGGGGAACTGATGCTGCTGCCCTCCGGGAACGGTTACGATAGCCAAGAAACTTCACCTCAATGCAGCGTTGATCACACTCAACTGGGCCAACAGGAAGGACGCCTCCTCAACCGGAGCTGCGGACCGCCCCACATTCCCTTCTGACCATGAATGATCGCCATGATTCATGGCCTCCTCTGGTCCAAATTAAGGAATATGTGTGACAACCCACCCAGCACCCCGTCTTTTCAAACGAGGTTATATAAGGATTACAAAATCCTTCCTTCTCAATTCATTAATAGTAACTCTTGTATTATGCAACGACAACCCATTTGCTGCCTTTTGGTTAAAAAATAACAACCAAAATGTACAAACGCACAACGCCCTGCATGCGGAATCGCACACAAGGCGTTGATAAAACATCCAAAATTAAAAGTACTTGGTTTTAACGCAGTTCGTTACCGTATCCGGGACTCCAGACGCTCCAACGCAGCAAGCCAAAGAGTCGCCGTACCGTCAGACGGTGCCCGCCAATCCCCACGAGGGGAGAGACTGCCTCCCGCCACCACCTTCGGCCCATTAGGCATGGCCGAACGCTTAAACTGACTGGTCGCAAAAAACCGCCTCATGAACAGGCGCATCCAATGAATAATCGCCGGTAGATCGTACCCGGCCCGATCCTGCACAGGGTAATTCAGCGGCCAGCTCCCTGCCTCGGCATCGTGCCACGCATGAAACTGAAGAAAAGCGATTTTCTCAGGGGCGAATCCATAACGCAGCACATAGTAAAGGGTGAAGTCCTGCAATGGATAAGGCCCAATTACCTGCTGAGTACTCTGCACGCCCTGCCCTTGGTCTGGCACCAGCTCTGGTGAAATTTCCGCTGATACAATCCTCTCCAGAAGAGTTCGGGCCGTAACAGAAAAACTATCATCATGACCCACGGCCCAACGGATGACATGCTGAATAAGCGTCTTAGGCAACCCTGCATTCACATTGTAATGGGCCATCTGGTCCCCAACACCATAGGTACACCAGCCTAATGCCAGCTCGGACATATCCCCTGTCCCAATCACTAGCCCTTGATGATGATTGGCTAACCGGAAAAGAAAATCGGTCCGCAATCCGGCCTGTACATTCTCAAATGTCACATCATGAACCGGCTCACCACGCCCATATGGATGGTCAATCGCTTTCAACATGGCCAACGCCGTGGGCCGGATATCCAGCTCACCAGCACTGACCCCAAGGCTTGCCATCAAGCCATGCGCCATGGAGAGCGATTCACTGCCTGTCGCAAAACCCGGCATCGTTCTGGCCAGAACACGATTACGCTCCCACCCCAGACAGTCCGCCGCCTTCACCGCTACCAGAAGGGCAAGAGCACTATCCAACCCTCCCGACACACCGATGACCATAGTTTTGGCATGAGCAGCCTTCAGCCTCTGGCACAGAGCCTGAACCTGAATACCCCATGCCTCCCGGCAATCCTGCTCGCAAAGTTCTGGACGAGCCGGAACAAAAGGAAAACGGGGGACATCTCGCAACAGTCCCCAATCTTTCACCTCTGGAGCCAGAGTGAAGGCAATGTAGCGGAATCCCCCGTCATCAACGCAACTGAAATAGCCATTCTGAAGCCGTTCCTGCCGCAACCGGTCGAGGTCGATATCCGCCACGACCATCTCCCCCTGCTGAACAAAACGCTCCGAAGAGGCAAGACAGTCGCCGGCTTCATGAATCAGAAGCTGACCATCCCAAGCCAAATCAGTCGTGGATTCGCCTTCACTAGCGGCTGCGTAGAGATAAGCACTAACCGTCCGCATGGACTGTGCCTTGCAGAGCAAAGCACGCTGCTCCGCCCGCCCAACTGTCACGGGGGACGCCGAAAGATTGGCCAGAATCGTAGCCCCAGCCTGAGCTAACGCTCCACTAGGTGGCTGAGGTACCCACAAGTCTTCACAGATTTCCACGCCCAACGTCAGACCGGGAATATCCTCTGCCTTAAACAGGATATCCGTCCCAAACGGGATAGCCTGCCCGCCCAGCGTGACCGTGCCTGAACACCCCTGACCGCTAGTAAAGTGCCGGGGTTCATAAAATTCCCGGTAACGGGGCAGCATCGTCTTAGGCACAATACCCAGAATCCGCCCCCGATGGAAAACCGCCGCACAATTATACAGGGCATCCCCCCGCCGCAGGGGCAGACCGACAATACCAACCGTCATGAGGTCAGCTGTTTCTTCAACCAGTGCCAGCAGGGCCTGCTGCGCCCCCTCCAGAACCACTTGCTGAAAGAAAATATCTTCCAACGTATAGCCCGTCAGCCCCAACTCCGGGAAAACCGCAACAGCGACACCTTGCTTATGGCAACGCTCCAGCCATTCCCGCACGACCATCGCATTATGGAGAGGTTCACCCAATGTGATGGGCGTCGTACAGGCCGCCACACGAGCAAAACCCTGCCGATACAGACACAGAAAATCAGCCAGTGACATGACAGCTTCCTCCCGTTGGACACATCCTCACAGCGAACCCGGCTTACACACCCATCCGATTGTTGCGCACGAAACGAAACAGACTCAGCGTTTCCCGAACAGCCAAACAGAAAACCAGCACAGCATAAAAAGCCGAAAGCGTTGTCATCGAGACAGGCAGACCGAAGGGATAATCTGGCAGATCACAGGGTTTAGTTGGCCGTGCAGGGAGATGAGCCATCCAGTCCGAAAAATTATGCCCTTCCACAAGGGCAACATGGCACTCCGCTGCGGGACTCGGCCACAACCCATGCTCCACCCCAACATGAAGAACCCCAAGCCCGACACTGACCATCAGGCAAACCAGACCAACTACAGCCGCCCAACGAGCATAGCGTGGAGACAACACCAAAGCCAGCACGCCAATCCCCAGCAGCACCCGCCACGGCCCCCGCTCCCACAGACATAGCTCGCAAGGAACCATATGCAGGAACGTCTCAGCCGTAAAAACAGTCAGAAAAACAAAGAGAGCGGCCAGAATGTACAGCCCACCAATTCGCCAGACGGCTTTTATTTGCCGCTTGTCGGTAAACAGCATTCCCCTCTCCTTCTATTTTTTGCCCATTCAGCTTTTAGGGGTGGATAACCGTACCCGGTGCCGGCTGCGGGGCCGGCAATGACGCCGCTGGCGGCAGCAGAGACGTAGGGCCAGAAGACCCACTACCCTGCCCGCCATTCCCTTCGGAAGAAGGAGGGGCCAGCACGGTCGGCCCCTGCCCCTCATCCGCTTCAACATGCGATGCCATAGCCATAGGCAGTTGCGGCGGCACGGGCGCAGGCAAAGGCCCAACCATTGGCTCTACCTTGTCTCCATCACAAGACACGACCTGCACGTCATACAAAGCCCCAGCATAAGCACCCAGCGCAGGATCATCCGTAAACATCCAGCCTTCAAAAGGGGCACTGCCGGATTCCTGATTCTCTTCAATCTTCAGCAAGGCGGCTGTCTGTGCTGGAAGGCCATCCGGCTTCTGGAGACAACGCTCCAGACGGAAAGACAGAGGCCCGTAGGCCGTATCAGTCCCTACACGCAGCGATACCAGCTCCACATGGGAATCCAGACGCCGCATAACCCGCAGCACCACACCACTACGCCCCTGCCATGTCGTGGCAGGATAAACAGCCGGTGCTGCCACGCCTCTGACACCCTCCGCATGAAGAACATCCGGCACTACGGCCAGCAAACCCGCCAGACAGGACAGGGCCAGAACACTCTTCCTGATCCTCACTCCGCACCTTCCTTTCCCGCTGCCTCTCCGGCTCCGCTTTCCAGCATCGCATCCGCTAGAATTCGCTCCATGCGATGCCGTAGAAATACAGGTCCTACATCCATAAGCAGGGCATCCGCACAAGCATCACGCAGCACCTGCCGTAGTTCTTCTTCATTCTCCCGCAGGACACGCAACTTACCCGTACAGCTTATGGGCTGCCCTTCCCGGTCCAGCCAGACCTGCTCCTCAGAGAGATGGCTCACTGTGCTGATTGCCCAACACCCGGCTCTGCTCCACCACCTGAGGAAGGAACCTCGCTAGGCTGTGCGGCTGGGGCTGCCTTCTTCTGGAGAGAATCCGTAACCGAGAAGATGAACTTACTCAGCAACTGCTCAAGGCTGATGGCCCCCTGTGTTTCGCTAATCGTGCCATTGGGTTTCAGCATGGTCGTATCACCACCGGGGGTCAAAGCCACATATTTCCCACCTAGCAGGGAGTCCGATGTGATGATGGCCCCACTATCAACTGGAAGCTGAATAGTCGGCGCAACGGAAAAGACAATATTGGCCTGAAATGTATGAGGGTCTACCTGCATGCTTCGCACATGGCCAACCGTAACACCAGCCAGCCGAACATCCGACCCCACACTCAACCCATCAATATGCCCGAATGACGCATGAAGGGGATAACCACCATCCTGAGGATGCTGCCGCCCGACAAGTGCCAGCACAATCAACACCGCCAGCACGACAGCCGTCACCAGCCCGACCAGCAGTTCCATCCGATCCCGACCAGCCCGTCTTGCTGCGATATACCCGGCATTATCTGAAGCCATGAAGCATCCCCACCTAGTATTATTGACCCACCATGCAGTCACGCCATACCGCTCTAGCGGACTCCGCCCCTCACGTCCAATATCCTGCATGATGGACGCCGTTTTTTCTTCTTCCTCGTACAAAGGGTAGTTATCCCCCATATCCCCACTTTTCCGCCTGCTTATGCCCGCTATCCCCCTGTGACCATGGTTCCCTCATGGCTCCAGCAGTACTAGACTCACCTATTATGAAAGCGCATCTTCACTGGAGTGGCGTTCACATGAGAACGCTTCAGACGAGCACAGACCCCGACAGCACAGCTCTGCGGTCGGTAACCCTCCCTTCTGTCTGGAGTGACGATGCCGCTCAGGCACTCATCCAGTTGGCCGCTGCGGAAGGTGGTCCTGTCCGTCTTGCCAGTGAAGCCGCTCGCTGGGTGGAGCTGATTGATTCCACTCCCCCGCTGCCTCACACTCCGCAAGATGCGCCACCTATTGGGCGTAGCCTGTCCTGCCTGCTGCTCATGCAGCAAATGGCTCCCAATGCTGCCCTCTGGCGCAACGAACCAGACAGGCTACCCGGCTTCGTCATACGGCTTTCCGGCTTTGTGCAGGATGGTATGTTCGCTACAGAACATTTCGCTGCCTGCCTGAAACTAGCCTGCGACAGCCTACGCAGGCTGGAAGCGGCGCGCCGCCCTTATCGCAGTGGCGACCTGCCTCTTTTTGATGATCCTGCCCCTCATGATGACAATGACGGACCTGCCGGCCTCATTCTGCTGACGGATCTTGATGCCTGCCTTGCCGCTCTCGGACTGGATTATGACAGTGATGAAGGCCGTACCACCGCTGCAACCATAGCCCGCTTTACACGGCTGGTTGCTCGCTCCGGTACGGCGGTGCCAGACAGTGCCTTTACCTGCCCACAGGCACCGGATATCGAGCAGGCCAGCATCGCCATCAGTTCCGCTACACAAACCATGACCGGACTTGCTCTTATCGAGACCGGTTTCTCCTCCCCCGGACCTGTCGATGCTCTGCTAGACGTGGAGGCCTGCGGTCCGGGTCCGATTTTCTCTCTGGTTAACAATCAGGGAGGGTTGCGCCCTTCCACACTGAACCGTCTGGCCCATAAAGGCCTCTCACCAGAGGCGGCTCTGGCTCTTGCGCTAGACGGGCAAACGCCTCTCCAGCCCGCTGGAGCCCGTGCCCATGCTTTGATGCATGAGGCTCTCCTGCCCTTCTGTGACCATCTGCCGGCACTGCCCGAGCCGGAAATGGATGACCTCAAGGAAAAATTGGGACGTGGCGTCCGTCGCCCGCTACCCATGCGGCAGGGTGGTTTCAGTCAACGTGCCTCCATCGGCGGGCATCGCCTTTTCATGCGAACGGGTGAGTTCGAGGATGGCACACTGGCTTCCCTCTCTCTCACGCCACCCCGTGAGAGTCCGATGGCTCGTGGGCTGATGGAATGTTTTAGTCAGGCTGTCAGCATCGGTCTTCAATTTGGCGTGCCACTGGACGTATTTGTCGAACAATTCGCCTATTCCCGCTTCGGTGCCTGTGGAACGGTAGAAGGTGATGACATGGCCAGCTATGCGACCTCCATGCTGGATTATGCCTTCCGGGCTCTTTCAGAAGCCTATCTGGGCCAGCGTATGCCCGATGCTCCTACGGAATCCGGTGAAAAACAGCAGGAAGCTCCCATGCTGCCCTTCGGGCCGGAGCGAGATGGTCCATCTTCACGACCCAAAAACAGAAAACTCCGCCTCGTTGGTTGAAGCCTCAAGCCACAAGTACAGAACAGGTAAAGCATTGACAGTTCCTAAATGGCCTGTCTAGCTAGACCCTGTCCTGCTACGGATGACCTCCCTGCCGCACGGCTATAGCCATGGCGGGGACACATAGGGGATCGCGGATGACCGATCACGATACAGCTAAACGGGATCAGTTTGACGACCGACTTGCCCAACTGGAGCGAAAGGTTGCTCCCCGGGCGAGAAAGGCAAAGTCGTCCGCCCTTTCCGAACAATCTTCCCTCGGTATGGCCTTCCGTATCGCCAGCGATATGATCGCCGGTATTGCCGTAGGCTTAGGCATTGGCTATGAGCTTGACCGATGGACAGGATACAGGCCTGTGTTTATAATTGTGTTTGCCATGCTCGGCATGGCGGCCGGCCTGCGGAATGTCTGGCGTGTTGTGAATGTGATGGATGTCCCCGAAAGCGGGACGCAGAAAGACGGGAGAAGCCAGCGTGGCCAGCGGATCGACGATTGACGCGCTCGGACAGTTTGAGCTGCATCCGATTTTTGGTTCTTTTGGTGAGGCCCTGTGTTTCTCTCAGGCCCCACTCTATATGGTCATCAGCGTGGCTGTTGTGCTGGCATTCCTTTATGTCGGCATGAAGCCAAAGGCCGTTGTCCCCGGCAGGCTGCAAGCCGCAGCAGAGGTCAGTTACGAATTCGTACATGGGCTTGCCGTTGATACCATCGGCGAAAAAGGTACGGCTTTCTTTCCATTTGTCTTCGCCCTGTTCTTCTTCATTCTGGCTGGTAACTATATCGGCCTGCTGCCGTTCTCCTACACCTTCACCAGCCACATCGCCGTGACATTTGCACTGGCGATAACGGTATTCATCATCTGCATCCTGACGTCCCTGCGCTTTCAGGGCGTGGGCTTTCTGAAGCATTTCATGCCAGAAGGGGCACCAATTGCCCTGTCCCCTATTCTGGTTCCTATCGAGATTCTTTCCTACATCTCCCGCCCCATCAGCCTGTCCATCCGTCTGTTCGCCAATATGGTGGCCGGGCATGTGCTGCTGGAGGTTTTTGCAAGTTTCACGATCATGCTTGCCGGTCTTGGAGTTGTCGGCGATGCGCTGGCTATTGCTCCGCTTGTGCTAAATATCGCACTGACGGCACTTGAGCTGCTGGTAGGGCTGTTACAGGCCTATGTCTTTGCCATCCTTACCTGCATTTACCTGCGTGAGGCTGTCGCTCACTGAGTGGCCGGCTGTCTCTACGTGTCTTCCTTCGCCCTGTCTTTAAAGGAAACCTGAACCATGGATCTTCTTCATCCCGCCCGTGAGATTGGTGCTGGTCTTGCCGTAATTGCTCTCGCCGGTGTCGGTGCTGGTATCGGTAACATCTTTGCTGCCCTGGTGAACTCCATCGCCCGCAACCCGGCTTCCCGCCCGCATGTGTTCGGTCTGGGTATGCTCGGCTTCGCCCTGACAGAGGCCATCGCCCTCTTCGCCCTGCTGATCGCCTTCCTTATTCTCTTCGTCTGAGGGCAGGACCCATGCGCCTTACGCCTCGTTTCCTCCTGTCTGCCGCCGCCCCCCTTGCGGCCTTACCGGGCCGGGCCGTGGCGGAAGGCATGCCCCAGCTCCACTTTAAGGACCCCCTGCTACAGGGGCAGGTGGTCTGGGGTGCCCTTATTTTCATTGTCTTCTACCTGCTTCTGAGCCGCTCCGCCCTGCCTAAAGTGGCGGATGTCATCAAAGCACGTGAGGTTCGTGTCCGGAATGATCTGGACGTGGCCCGCCGTGCCCGTAAGGATGCTGACCAAGCACAAAAAGAACTCTGCGAAGCGCGCGAAAAAGCCGCTGAGGAGGCATCTGCCACCATCCAGAGTATCCGTGATGCTGCCAAGGAGAACATCCGGGCCCGGACAGAAGAGACAGCAGCTCGTCTGGAAGCTGAAATCAAAGAAGCCGAAGCGCACATTGCTCTCTCCCGCAACAATGCGTTGGCTCAGATCAATGAGATCGCCTCCAGCACCGCCGTAACTCTCACAGAGCGTCTCATTGGCACAGCTGACCAGCAGGCCATTACCGCTGCTGTTGAACACGCCCATGCTGCGAGGAGCTAAGCATGTTTCATGAACCCCGTTTCTGGACAGCGCTTGCCTTTGTCCTTTTCTTCGTCATCTTTGGCCGTAAGATCTGGGGTATTATCGCCTCCAAGCTTGATGGACGTGCTGATGAAGTCCGCAAGAATCTGGATGAAGCCACACGTCTTCGCCGTGAAGCTGAGCAGATGCTTGAAGATTCCCGACGTGACCATAGCCGGGCGCAGGAAGAAGCACAGGCACTGATTGCCAAATCCAACGAGGAGGCAGAGAAGCTGCGCGCTCAGGCTGAGCGTGATGCGGCAGAGCTTATCGCACGCCATGAAAAGATGGCTCGTGAGCGCATTGAAGCTGCCGAAAAGATGGCCCTGCGTGACATCCGCCGCGAGGCTGCTGCTTTGGCTCTGGCCGCTGCAAAAGATGTTCTTGGCAAAAAGCTGGAGGAAGACTCCGAGCTTGCCAACAAGCTCATCAATAATGGGCTGGAAGCACTGCCGCGTGCCTTTGGTGACAAAGCTGCGTAAACCATCATGACAGCCAGTAAGATGACCAGTCCCTTACTGGCTGTCGTGGTCACCGCTCTCAATGAGGGCGAGAACATCCTTCCCGTCTGTAGGGAAATCCGTACAGCCCTTGAGGGTCTTCCCCCGACGGAAGTCATCTTCGTGGATGATGGCAGCACAGACGATACCCTCCAGAAATTGCAGGAAGCCCGCAGCACCATCCTTCCTGAGCTGCGTATTCTCGTCCATCCTTCCTGCCTGGGTAAATCTACAGCTTTACGCACAGCTATCCGGGCCGCCCGTGCCCCGTGGATTGCTACGATGGACGGTGACGGGCAGGATGATCCGACCTTCATCCACACAATGCTCGAAGCGGCCCTAGCTCATGGTGAAGAGCCAATCGGTCCTCTTGTGGTCGGTATCCGTCGCAAACGACAGGATAAGCTATCCCGCAGGCTGGCAACACGTTTTGCCAACGGCCTCCGTCAGCATCTTTTAAAAGATGACTGCCCGGACACGGGGGGGCCGCTCAAACTGTTCCAACGAGAACTATTCCTCTCACTGCCACAATTTGAAGGGCTACACCGTTTCATCCCTGCCCTGATGAAAAGTTACGGTGCCCCGCTCATCTGTCTCGAAACACGGCACAGACCTCGGCTGCATGGGCACTCCAAATATACAAATCTTCATCGGGCTCTTGTCGGTGTCCGAGATATGCTGGGTGTACTCTGGCTACAGAACCGTACCCGTCGCCCGCCACCGCTAATCGAACGATAAACGGGACATCCGCAACCAGCCCAACGGGCTGATATTTCCCTAAGAGCCGGATGTCATATCGGCTCATCCGGTGCGAAGCCGAGTACTCATGACCCTTTCTTTCCGCCATTATGCCTTACTTGCCGTTCTAGCCTTTCTCGTGGCTCTGCCGGGACGCCTCAGCCTACCGCCGCTAGACCGGGACGAACCCCGTTACATGCAAGCCACTGCTCAGATGCTGTCTTCGGGCAATTTTCTGGATATACGCTTTCAAGACCAACCTCGGTATCTTCAACCGGCAGGCATCTACTGGCTAGAAGCAGGAGCGGTAAAAACCACCGAAATCATCACACAAAACAGCAATCTGCGGCATGAAAGCTGGCCATACCGCATCCCGAGCCTGTTGGCGTCCGTCTTCAGTATTCTTCTGACGGCATGGATTGGCTCCCGACTGTTTGGCGGGATTACCGGACTATGTGCAGCGGGCCTTCTTCTGGTGGCACCTCTTTTCGCCGCAGAGAGCCGGATGGCGACCATCGACAGCGTCCTGCTGCTGGATGTTCTCTGTCTTCAAGCACTATTGCTCCGCCATTTCGACGACATGCGGGCAGAACGCTCAACACCATATCGTTTCAGCCTTCTCTACTGGTGCGCCCTCGGGGTCGGCCTGATGCTGAAAGGTCCCATCGTCCTTATTCCTGTGCTTGGCACCCTGTTTTCGCTCTCCATCTGTCTGCGTAGTATGGCACTCATACGACAGTTACGGACCGGATGGGGCTGGATGGTCAGCCTGCTCATCACCCTGCCTTGGTGTATCGGCATTGCCGTGGTCAGTCATGGTGAGTTCTTCCGCCGTGCCGTGGGGCATAATCTGCTTGGCAAAATTGCACATCCTCAGGAGACGCATGGTTTCCCCCCCGGCTATTATCTCATCCTGTTCCTGCTCGCTTTCTGGCCGGGAGCTCTGGCTGCTATTCGCTCTCTTCCAGCTCTCTGGCAGCGGCGTGCCAGACCTGAAATCCTGTTCCTTCTCTGCTGGGTCATCCCGCATTGGCTCATCTTTGAATGTCTCGCCACGAAACTCCCTCATTATGTCCTGCCAACCTATCCCGCCATCGCCATTCTAACCGCTGCCAGCCTGACACTCTGGCCCCTCACTCCATTACGGTCTCTCTGGTCGAAACTGGGCGTCACTCTCTATGCCCTGCTCTGGGGATTGGCTGGTTTTCTTTTCTGCATTGCTGGGCCTGTTCTACTCTACAGGATGGAAGGGCATCTCTTTGCTGCTTCACTTATCCCTGCCATCGGTAGTCTGCCGCTTCTTCTAGTGAGCGTACGACTTTTCTGGAAGCAAGATTGGCAAGGTGGGATCATCTGTTCCATTGGAACGGCCTTGCTCACCGAGGCTGGTATTTTCCTCTGTGTGATTCCCCATCTATCCAGCATCCAGCTCTCCCCCCGCATTGCAGAAAGTTTCAGGGAGCTGCGCCCCTGCCCCGAAAGCGTCCTGCTCTCCCCTTCTTATAGAGAGCCAAGCCTCGTCTTCCTTACAGGGGGAGCGGTGCGCCTACTGTCACCTCTACAAGCAGCAGATGCACTCCATAATCATGCCCGCTGCACTCTGGCTCTCATAGACCAGAAAGATGAATCAGCGTTTCAGCATGAGCTGAACCGGCTTGGCTCGGAAAGCATTCTGTATGACCAATTCGAAGGACTGAATTATTCCAACGGACATAAGCTACATCTGCGGCTCTATGTCAGCAATGAGGGTATTATACCCACACACCCCACTAAATCTCCGGGGTAAGAGGGACGCCCCCAAAACCACCTCAAAAAATTAATAGCAACAATTAGGAAACCCTAACAAAAAACTTATACCCTCTACCAATAGCAGCTCTGAATAGAAGCACCTCGCTTTCATTAACAAATTGATATAGACTGCCCAAACAAGACATTTTGTGGGCAGAACCATGCTACAAACCTTCATTCTCTCCGTGCCAATGGCATGGTACACCGTCCCTCTGTTCCCATGACCCGGCAGGCATCCTCCTCCCCTGCACAGACGGCATCTTCACCTTCCTGGTCTGTCGATAGTACAGCCAGCGGCCTTTCCCTGACAATCAAGGGGGAATGGAAGACTCTCTCCGATGAGTTAATGCAGTTTCCAGAAACCGCACTCACGGCCGCTTCCCCGAAAGCTGGGCAGACTTTAGTTATTAATCCTGCCAATCTTGAAGGTTGGGATTCCAGTTTCATCATGTTCCTCTGGAACGTCAAACAGGCAGCCTTCCGGGCCTCTCTGACTTTTGACGACCACTCCCTGCCATCCTCAGCGCAACGGCTTCTTGCTCTTTTGCCGGGAAAAGCAGGGCAGCCCACCCCCCATCAAGACGCCCGGGAAGGGGTTCTGGCCCGCATTGGTGGCACAACGCTAAGTGTTCTACAGGAAATAAGTACCTCCAGCTCCCTTCTTCTGGATGTACTGCGGGGTGCTTTCAGAGCGTTGCGGGGCAAAAGCTCCATGCGGCTTAAAGACCTGCTCGTGGATGTCTGGAACGCCGGTCCCTCTGCCCTGCTTATTGTCAGTATCGTCAATTTTCTAATTGGTGCCATTCTAGCCTTTGTAGGGCTGCTGGAGCTGCGTAAATTTGCCGCTGAGATCTATGTCACCAATCTGGTAGGCATTGCCTCCGCACGCGAAATCTCCGCCATCATGACCGCCATCATCATGGCAGGACGAACAGGGGGGGCCTATGCTGCCCGTATCTCCACCATGCAGGGCAATGAGGAGATCGACGCCCTACAGGTAACGGGAATCTCCGTAGCAGGCTACATCCTGCTGCCCTCCATCCTGTCACTAATCCTCATGATGCCGCTGCTGTATCTCTACGGTACGCTAGTCGCCATTTTTGGCGGTTTTGTTGTCTCCATGACCATGATGGACCTCTCCCCTACAGGCTACTGGCTGTCCACCTTCAATGGTGTAGAACTCAACCAGTTTGTTTTTGGCTTCATCAAGGCACTCTTCTTTGCCGGATTCATCGCTCTAGCTGCGTGCCGGACTGGCCTAAAAGCAGGCCGTAGTGCTGCTGATGTCGGGATTGCCGCAACACGGGCTGTCGTGATCGGCATTGTCGGGGTAATCGCTCTGGATGCCGTTTTTGCCGTTCTCGCCGATGTAGTCGGGATATGATGATGTCTGATAAAGAAACGCTCATTTCCGTCCGTGACCTCCAACTCTCTTTTGGTCCCAAAATCATCCAGCAGAATGTTTCGTTCGACCTGAAGAAAGGCTCCATCTTCGCCGTGATGGGCGGGTCAGGCTGCGGCAAAAGTACGCTGCTGCGGAGCATGATCGGCCTTTTGCGTCCCACAGCGGGGCGCATCATGGTTGGTGGTGAAGATTACTGGGGGCAGGATGACGCCCATCGTACAGCCATCAACCGCCGTTATGGCGTTCTCTTTCAAAGTGGTGCGCTATGGAGCTCCATGACAGTTGGCGAGAATGTCGCTCTGCCGTTGGAGATGTTCACAGACCTCAAGCCCGATGTCATTGAGGATATGGTGCGCCTGAAGCTCGGGCTAGTCGGGATGGAACATGCCATCAATCTCTTCCCCTTCGAGATTTCCGGTGGGATGCGTAAACGTGCCGGTCTTGCACGGGCTATTGCCCTGGAGCCTGACATTCTCTTCTTTGATGAACCTTCCGCCGGCTTGGACCCGATCACCTCCGCCCGACTGGATGACCTGATCCTCACCCTTCGTGATGGGCTGGGAGCCACGATCGTCATCGTCAGCCACGAGCTGCCCAGTCTATTTACCATTGCCGATGACGGCATCTTTCTGGATGCCATCACGCACAAACCCATTGCTCATGGTTCCCCCCGTGCCCTGCATGACAGCTGTACCCTGCCAGAGGTAACGGCCTTCATGCACCGCTCTGCCTCCATCCCATCCCAGACAAAACAGAAGGCCGAACAGCATGTCTGAAAATACCAACAGGAAAACCCAGATCGGCATCTTTGTTGTCCTTGGGGGCGTGCTTCTACTGTTCATCATCATGACCTTTGGCCATCTTCGTCTCTTCTCCAAGACACGGGATGTTGCTGTGGTGTTCCAAAACTCCATTTCCGGCCTCTCTGTCGGGGCACCGGTCAATTTCCGTGGCGTGAAGGTCGGGTCAGTCAAAAGCATCACCCTGCATTTCGATCCACAGGACCGGAAAGCCTACATACCCGTTGTCATCACCCTGCAAACTGGGCAGATGCATGTTGTTAAAGACAGGTCCGATCAACAGCAGATCAGCCTTCAGGCCATGATTGATAACGGCCTACGCGCCGGACTGAATCTCCAGAGCCTTGTAACGGGTCAATCCGACATCGAACTGGATTTCGACAAATCTGTTCCCGCTATGCTGCATCCCCGTATTACGTCCCTACCGGAGATCCCTGTTCGGCTTTCCACCATGGAAAAGCTGAAGAACACACTGGAACAAATTCCCATTAAAGATATCAGCCAACATGCTGACACGGCCCTGCTTTCCATCACGGCACTAAGCAACAGCCTCCATCAGGACCTGCCCGGCCTTATTGCCAGTGTGAAGAAAACCTCTGATCAATCACAAGAGACCATCCAGACGGCTACAGAAACCATCAAGGACCTACGGACCCATCTGGATGTGACGTTAGAAAAAATGGACAAGCTGCTTGATACGGGCACCAACCAGCTTGAAATGCGTAGCCAAGATATCCACAAAACACTTGCCTCTGCTACGGCCACATTGGAAGCACTTCAGGACATTCTTTCAGCCCGCTCTGTAGACCGGGCCAATCTGGATGCTGCATTGCGGGATATTGCTGCAACGGCTTCCTCTCTCCGTGGTTTCGCCAGCGACGTAGAACGTAACCCGCAACTCCTGCTTATGGGACGCCACCCATGATGTTTCCTTTCCGCCGTACCGCTCTTGCTTTTCTAGGAAGCTGCACTCTGCTTGCAGGCTGCACCTCTCCACGGTTGCACGTCTATACACTGGATATTCCTGTCCATTCCGACACGAAGTCTCTGCAGGTCTCCCCGCAAGCGACCATCGTGCAGCTGAGCAGGATTGTCATACCGGACTATCTGGACTGTCAGGACATCATCACCCGGCAGGGTGAGGAAATCCACCGCAGTCCCAACTCCCGCTGGGCCTCACGGCTTTCTCTCAGCATCACGAACCTGATCACAAACGAAGTGGCTGCAACACAACATGATATTCTAGTGACGGACCAGCCTCTGATTCAGGCTGCCAACATGCAGATCATGATTGCCATTTCCGAGTTCGATGTGGACGTCAGCGGTCATGCCATCCTGAATGCACACTGGGCCATCGTTCCGCACGATCGCCGCAAGCCGCTTATCCGCAACATCGCCCACCTATCAGCCGATGGCCCTGTTAAAACGGATGCTGATACGGCGGCTCTAATGCGTAAGCTGGTCGTGCAGCTGGCGGACCATATTTCCCGTTCCATCCCGACAACACCATAAATCTTTGACTCTATCCTGCATGTTTCCTCTCTCATGGAAACAATGCAGGATGGATGGCTTCCTCTCTCACAAAGAGGATTAGGGCCGGTACTGGAAAGAAGCCCGATATTGTACAGGGCTAAGACCAAGTCTCTTCTGGAAAACAGCCCTCATCTGCGCTGGACTGGTGAAGCCACAGTCAAAGGCAACGGTCTTGATGGCACTATCTGTTGCCTCCAGCAAATTGCGGGCATGATCGATCCGCACAGCCTCTACATAATCATGAGGCGTACAGCCCAGTTTCTTTACGAACAGACGGGCCAGACTGCGCACACTAAGACCCGCGATAGTGGCGAGACGCTGCACAGGGAATGATTCCGTCAAATGGGCGGCAACATAGGCCTGTACCCTCCCAAGAGGGGATTCATGGGCCGTTTCTGACATAAGAAACGGACTGAACTGTGACTGTCCCCCCTGACGCTGTGCCACAACGACCAGCCGCTTCGCACAAGCCAAAGCCACGGCTGAGCCATGATCTTCCCTTACCAGAGCAAGGGCTAGATCAATCCCTGCTGTCACCCCTGCGGATGTCACCAGCCGCCCATCCCGAACATAAATCCTGTCCGGCTGCACATCTGCTTTAGGAAAAAGTCGGGCCAGCTGTTCAGCATGCTGCCAATGTGTCGTGACAATCCGCCCATCAAGCAACCCGGCCTGCCCCAGCATGAAAGCCCCCGTACAGATGGAACCGTACCGTGTGGCCTTGCCACAGACTGCCCGCAACCAGGCTGATATTGTCCTGTCTTCAGGGGATTCAGGCAGGCCGGGTCCACCGGGAACAAGCACCGTATGAAACATGTCCGAAGCCTGCTCAAATGCCATATGCGCTGAAAACAACAAACCATTTGACGCCCTCATGGGCGCAGTGTGATGGCCTGCCAGATAACAATCATAATGCTCACATACGGGTAAACGGGCATTAGCCTCAGCAAACACGTCCAACGGACCGGCAACATCCAGTGCCTGCACGCCTTCCTGAAGGACCAGAACCACTTTTCTACGAGCCACAGCTTTCCATCCTTCCATCAGCTCCCGGCCCTAGCTTCCCGCGGCAAAATATCGTGCCAGTCTGGCCGTTTTCCTGCGCCATTCATGATTGCCGCCCGGCCCGGTTTACGCCGATAAATTGGACATGCCCACAGCCAGAGATGATCTCAACCATCTGGCTGCCAAGAGTCTCATCCATCACAGGCAGAAAGGCCACTATCATGACAACTACCCTGCCCTCCTCCATTTCAGGCGTGAACATTCCTGACTCTGCTCTGGCGCGCGCCATTACAGAATTTATCCGTGATACGGAAACGGAACTTCTCTTCAATCACTCAAGCCGCGTTTATTTCTTTGCTGCTCTAGCTGGGCAGAAACGTGGTCTGACCTTCAATGCCGAACTACTTTATGCCGCTACCATGTTTCATGATATCGGCCTCATGCCCTCACACAGCAGCCCGGACCTCCGCTTTGAAGTGGATGGGGCCAATGCCGCCCGGACGTTTCTGCAAAGCTATCACATCGACCCTTCAGACATAGAAAAAGTCTGGACTGGCATCGCCCTACACACCACCCCGGGTATTCCCCAGTTCATGCATCCCATTATCGCCCTAACCACGGCGGGCGTTGAAATGGATGTATTGGGCCTCTCCTATCAGGATTATCCGGATGACATCCGTGAAGCTATCGTCTCCGCCTTCCCACGGACACCGGCTTTTAAAGAAGACATCATCCAGAGCTTTTATGATGGCATTAAACACAAACCGGAAACGACCTTCGGCAATGTCAAAGCTGATGTTCTCGCCGATAAGGACCCTCATTTCCATAGGGGTAATTTCTGCTCCATCATACGCTGCTCCCACTGGGCCGGATAAAAGAAACCCCACCCTATGAAAGGCAGAAAATAAAGCCACAGGAAGCTAGATTCTGTGGCTTTACCTGTCGCCGAGCCATCCATAAAAACAGACGCTCCCTGCTAATGGGGTGGGGCCAGACAGTCACCATGTTTCGGGAAATCGTGGTGGAGCTAAGGGGATTCGAACCCCTGGCCTCCTCATTGCGAACGAGGCGCTCTCCCAACTGAGCTATAGCCCCACGATCCGTGATCCAGGACATCATGCACGGCTGGACCTGTCAAGATACGAGCAAGCGGCACCTGATCTCGCCAGCCATGCAGAAGACTGTTACATATATTGGTCCGCATTCATCTCACGCCGCCGAGAGGGGTTCTTGCCTGTGCATGCTGCCATCATCTATCTCCAGATCATCAACCTGCTCATGGTGGTGCTGGATGTTTATACATGGATCATCCTTGCCTACTGTCTCGCTACCATGGCTGTCAGCTTTGGCATCATCAACCCTCATTCCAACCGTTTCATGATGAGCGTGGTTGAGATTCTGGCCAAACTTGTAGAGCCAGTCCTCCAGCCAATCCGCAATATCCTGCCACCAACAGGCATGATGGATTTCTCCCCCCTCATCCTGCTTCTAGCCATTCAGTACGCTATTCCCTTCATTCTGAAGAGTATTTTCAAACTGTTCTTCCTGCCTCAGGGCTGATGCAAAAAACCCCCGCCTGTGTTCAGGCGGGGGTTTTCTTTTTCATCCTAAGCCAATCCGATCAGAACACAGCGAACACGGCTGCCTGCGGAGAGATAGAACGAGACGTGTTATGCCCAGCCACCGGCAAGATCACACCAACAATCCCACCAACGCTTGATGTCCAGTTATATTCAATACCGGGACCGACATTAAAAGCACCGGACCAGCCTGTCCGGGAATGGATATACTGCTTTGTATACCGGTTATATCCGTTGACAGAGTTGGACGAAGACCATGTGTGATACAAGTCCAACGCAAAAACCCATTTCTTGGTGATACCCAACTCAATAGCACCACCATCATTCCCATAAGGGCCAGCATGTCCCCGCCCAACAAAGCCTTTCTCCGTCCCATAGCTGGTGATGTTCTTCAGCTTCGTACTGGCAACGGGATGACGGACCTGCGCCCAAAGACGGATACGCATGGCGTGCTTAAAGAACGGCAATGCAAACTGACTATGCACACCATAGCGAAGTGCCCAGACACCCTGACCAACGCCTTCCGAAGCATTGGCAAGGTTATTATAGTCACCTGTCGGAGTATTCACGCCAAAATACAAAGTGATTGATGGCGTATAATGCGGCGTCAGACGATACTGGAACTCTACCGGAAGGTCATTGAACTTCAGGCCAGAATGTTTGGTATGATTCCCCCAACTATAGCTGTATGTCGGCAGCAGATAGATGGAGAGATGGTTCGTGATACCGTATTTCGCCAAGGAAAACTGAGTGATGGAATGCTGCCCACCAGCCCCTTTTCTCGTATTGAGATGCCCATTGGAATCAAACGCTCCAGCCGGCAGACCAGCGGCCACGTAAGGCTCCACAGCAATCATGCCCGGCGTAGGCAGTGCTGGTGAAGGCGAATAAAGAGACCCCGTGTACCACTGTTCTGGCAGCGGTTTTGGGCCCGGTTTCGCCTCGATAGAAACAACCGGCTGCTGAGCTCCAGCGGCGTGAGATGCCGTACTACTTGTTGCAACAGCTTTGGCAGGTTGCGCTGCTTTACCTGCTTTCTTTGTAGACTTGTCATCTGTCTGAGAACCAGCGTTGGCAGCAATAGCGGCATCCGCGGCATACACGTTTGCAGAGACACTATAAGTACCTGCAAAAAGACTGGACAGAAGGGCTGCGTAACGCACGGACTTCTTCATCACGGTGAACCATCTTTCATTGCTGCGATCAAAAAATATTACGACAGCAAAAAGATATTTTGCAATAGCGAAATGAAAATTTGTTTATATCTGAAACATATTCCACTTGTTTTATCTATCCGAGACATACTCGGAGAGCAGAAGGTAACGTGCTGTTTTTAAATATTTTTCATGAGGCTGTGCCCCCAATAGTCAATCCACTGACTTTCAGCATGGGCTGTCCCACACCAACAGGAACACCCTGCCCAGCCTTGCCGCATGTTCCTATACCGGGGTCCAATTCCATAGAAGGACCAATCATGCTGATCTGCTCCATCACCTCCGCTCCACTGCCAATCAGCGTCGCTCCACGCACGGGTGATGTGATCCTACCATCCTCAATCAGATAAGCCTCCGAGGCAGCGAACACGAACTTACCGGATGTAATATCAACCTGCCCCCCACCAAAGTTACGGGCATAAATTCCCTTCTTTGTGGAGCGGATCATCTCCTCCTCCGAGGCATTACCCTCTGCCATGATGGTATTAGTCATGCGGGGCATCGGGGCGTGGGCATAGGACTGACGGCGGCCATTTCCCGTCGGAGCAACGCCTGTCAGGCGGGCATTTAGCCTGTCCTGCATGTAGCCTTGCAATATGCCGTCCTCAATCAGCACGGTTCGGCTGGTCGGTGTGCCCTCATCATCCATGTTCAGAGAACCACGCCGCTCCGGCAAAGTACCATCATCCAAAACCGTCACCCCTGGAGCCGCAATGCGCTTACCCACACGCCCAGAAAAAACAGATGTGCCTTTCCTGTTAAAATCGCCTTCCAGACCATGCCCCACGGCCTCATGCAGCAGAATCCCCGGCCATCCAGCTCCCAGCACGACAGGCATTTCACCTGCCGGTGCAGCAACGGCCTCCAGATTGACCAGAGCCTGACGCAGAGCCTCTTGTGCCATACCCTGCCAGCAAGCGGGGACCATCAGGCGAGACAGGGCATAGCGTCCCCCCTGCCCGGAACGGCCACTCTCCCGCCGCCCGTCCTGTTCCACCACAACGGAAATATCGAGCCGAACCAAGGGACGGACATCCACCAACTGGCCAGCCTGTTCCCCCTGAAGAGAGGCAGGACGCATGATCCGCACAACCTGCCACTGCGTGTTAAGCGTCGCATTGACCTGCACGACACGGCGATCCAGCCCACGGCCATAGGCATCAATCTCGCCCAGCAGAGCCGCACGCTGTGAAAACTCTCCACCCTCAAGCGGATGAGATGCCCCATAAAGGGCAGAACGCCCCGCCGCTTCCCCATCAATCAGATGGGCTGGAGCTTTCTGGTCCGAGCGAAGAGCCGTGCGCTCTACAGTTCCCAACCCTTCAGAAGCCCGCTGAAGAGCCTCCATGCCTAGCAAGTCGGAATAGGCAAAGATGGTCTGGCTACCCATCACACCCCGCAGGCCAAAACCGGACGAACGGTTGAAGCCGACATTCCGCAGCAGGCCATTTTCCAGCACGAGCGTCTCTTCTTCCCGATATTCAAGAAACAGTTCTCCGTCATCCATACCGGAGAGGCTGCGGGCGAGCTGATGACTGACATCATCGGGTGTCCACGGCAGGGCATCGTGAAAAAACAGGGAATCAGAGAGTTTTGTCAGGGAAGGCTCAGACATGACCACCAGATGGATTTTCCAATCAGCTCGAGAGCCGGAAAGTATAAAAAACTGAGAAGATAGTGTCTCATAAAATGAAGTTTACGAGCAAGCACTCGACAGAAGAACGATTGTCCCTTAATCGTTTTGGTATCAGTTCAAAAAATGCGAGGCATGCAGCCATGGCAAAAAAAGCAGTTTCCTCTTCTTCCGCTCAACGCCCTTCCCCTCAGAAAGCCGCCATCCAGCGCGTTTTTGAGCTGATCGAAGAGCATGGCATCGAATTTGTCGATCTCCGCTTCACCGATACAAAGGGTAAGTGGCAGCATACGACACAGACGGTCCGCACCATCGAGGAAGATACCTTCACGGAAGGCTTCATGTTTGACGGGTCCTCCATTCAGGGGTGGAAGGCCATTAATGAGTCCGACATGGTTCTCCTGCCGGACCCGGAAACAGCCGTTGTTGATCCCTTCTCTGCCCGTCCGCAACTCATCCTGATCTGTGACATCATCGACCCCAAAACGGGCGGTTATTACAACCGTGACCCCCGTGCAACCGCCAAACAGGCAGAAGCCTATCTGAAAAAGAGCGGTCTGGGTGACACAGCCTTCTTCGGCCCGGAAGCTGAGTTCTTCATCTTTGACAGTGTCCGCTTTGGCACGGGTGAGAATTACGGCACTTACCACCTCGACAGCATCGAGGGGCCGGAAGCGTCCATGAAGGAATATCCGGAAGGCAACATGGGCCACCGTCCGGCCCGTAAGGGTGGTTACTTCCCGGTACCGCCGGTGGATAGCGAAAACGACCTGCGTGCCGAAATGCTTGCCACAATGGGCGAGATGGGTCTGCCGATTGAGAAGCATCACCATGAAGTGGCCCGCAGCCAGCACGAGCTGGGCACGGCATTTGCCACACTGGTGAAGTCAGCCGACTTCATGCAGATCTATAAATATTGCGTGCATAATGTGGCCCATTCCTATGGCAAGACGGCAACCTTCATGCCGAAGCCGATCTATGGCGATAACGGCACCGGGATGCATGTGCATCAGTCCGTCTGGAAGAATGGCAAGCCGCTCTTTGCTGGCAAACGCTATGCTGACCTCTCTGATGAAGCCCTGTATTACATTGGCGGTATCATCAAGCACGCCAAGGCACTGAACGCCTTCACCAATCCTTCCACCAACTCCTACAAGCGTCTGATTCCGGGCTTCGAAGCACCGGTGCTGCTGGCTTACTCCTCTGCCAACCGCTCCGCTTCCTGTCGTATTCCGCACGCTACCAGCCCGAAAGCAAAGCGTGTTGAGGTCCGCTTCCCCGACCCGACAGCCAACCCTTACCTCGCTTTCAGTGCCATGCTGATGGCCGGTCTGGACGGCATCCGCAACAAGATCCATCCGGGCGAAGCCATGGATAAAGACCTATACGAGCTGCCACCGGAAGAGCTGAGCATGATCCCAACGGTCTGCGGCTCCCTGCGTGAAGCTCTGGAAGCCCTGAAGACCGACCACGCCTTCCTTCTGGAAGGGGATGTCTTCACCAAAGACCAGATCGAGAGCTACATCACTCTCAAGATGCAGGAAGTGTACCGCTTCGAACACACACCGCATCCGGTTGAGTTTGAAATGTATTACTCCGTCTAATCCCTCCCAGGCCTTCCTACTCCTTCGGGAGTGGAAGACAGGGTTGGACCCTATGGAAACCGCCTGATCTTCATCGAAGGGCAGGCGGTTTTTTTCATGGCAGAACTATCCGTCAAACAGCCCATATAAAAACAGAGCCTTCCCCGTAATGAGAAAGGCCCTGTTGTCTTAACAATCCACCATCATAAAATTGACAGAAGATTCCGCCGGATTCAGCCCCGCGGCATACCGCTCTCTGTCACATCCCACAGCCATGCAGCACCACGCACACCGGAGCTATCACCATGACGGTTCTGCACGATCGGCGTTGTGCAAGGGGAAGTAATCACATGGCGAGGCAGCAGCTTGGGCACACGCTCATAGATGCTGGAAAGATTGGACACACCACCACCCAGCACGATCACGTCAGGGTCAAGGAAGTTGACGGCCTGAGCGCAGGCACGGGCAAAACGGTCCATATAGAGGTCCAGCGCACGGATAGCCGCTTCATCCCCATCACGGGCAGCATCCTCAATTCCGTTGGGAGAGCGGTTCCCTTCGCCCTTCCACTCCGCAGCAAGAGCGGGGCCACAAAGATAACGCTCCTGACAGCCCTCATTGCCACAGAAACACTTCCGCATGGGCATGTCTTCCGGCTTGGCCCACGGCAGAGGAATATGTCCCCACTCACCAGCAATATGGTGATGGCCGGACAGAATACGGGCATTCGCCACGATGCCGCCGCCCATGCCGGTTCCAATAATCACACCCAGAACGGTGGAGTAGCCTTCCCCAGCACCATCAGCAGCCTCGGAGAGAGCAAAGCAGTTGGCATCATTCTCCACACGCACGGGGCGGTTGAGGCTTTCCTCCACGTCACGCTTGAACGCATTATTGTTCAGCCACGTTGCGTTGGAGTTACGAACAAGCCCCGTCTCCGGGGAAAGAGACCCAGGGATGCCAATGCCCAGCGTGGATGTAAGCTGCGTCCCCGTGATGCGATGGGCCGGAACACAGCCGACCTTATCTTCTGTTTGCAGCACAAGGTCGCGGATAGCCTGAATGGCCTTGTCATAAACCCCAGGGTTGGGGATACGCTCACGCAGCACTTCTCTGCCGCCACGATCCAGCGCGAGAATTTCAATTTTCGTGCCGCCAAAATCAATTCCAAGACGATAATCAGCCATGTGGTGATTCTCCCTAAATCCAGCTTACGATGCGGGATGCAGCGGCTGCTGACGGATGACCTCCAGCTCGGCACCATGTTCTTTGGCAAAACCGGCCAGATGGCCAAAATGCTCACTGGCAAGATGGGCTTCAAACCCTTCCTTGCTGGCCCAGATCTCACTCACCGTGAAGCGACCTGACTTCTCAAGATCACGAGAAATCTCGTAACGCTGACAGGCCTTTTCCTTCAACGAATGACCAGCACAGACCTGCACGGCCTTCTCCAGCTGGGCGGCTTTGTCTTCCGAAATGGAAATAAGTGCCAGAATATGGATGGTCTCACTCATCTCGACTCTCCTTGAGTTGCCATGCCCAGCTCTTGATGAAATCACACTGAGCAAAAAAGCGGCCACTAGCAAAACACATTCCCGTCAGCCAATCCTCCATCAAGGAAGGACCTCGGGCCATGCATACCTTAGCCCCTACAGGGAGTGAGCCTCACCAAAAAACAGGGCTATGTAAAGCCCTGCTCATAAACTCCCTTATCTGTTTTCTAAGGGTGTTCAGTGCCCTGTTTGCGGGATGAAAGGCAGAGCCGTTACGACAACCGTATGGGGCTGTCCTGCTTCATCTGTGGCATAAAGTGTTGTGCCTTCCACCGCATGAGAGGGAGTAACGTACCCCATAGCAATCATGGCCCGCAGAGTCGGACTGAAACAGCCGGAAGTAATACGCCCGACACGGTCGGTTTTCTCTTCATCGGAGAACAGTTCCACATCGGCACCCAACAGAACATCATCCTGAGGTCGCAGGCCGACACGCTGGCGATAGATACCATGTTCCATCTGCCCCTCGATCGTCTCGGCACCGGGATAGCCACCAGCCCGCTCACCACCGGCACGACGACAAGCGGCTATACTACCGACCAAAGCAGCTTCAACCGGTGATGTCGCCTTATCAATATCGGCCCCATACAGGCATAGTCCGGCTTCCATACGCAGGCTATTGCGGGTAGCCAGCCCGGCAGGTGCCACATCCGGGTCTGCCAAGAGGCGACGGGCAAAGGCTTCCGCCTGCTCGGCCGCTATGGAAATATCAAACCCTTCCATCCCCGTATAACCGAAGCGGGCGACGATAATACTCCCACCTTCCCACGGCATTTCGACACTGTCCCGATACTTCATACCCGCAATGACCTGCGGCTCCAGAACACGAGATAGAACCTCTGCCGATTGCGGCCCCTGCAAGGACAGCATGGCCCGATCAAACTCCCGGATCAGCTTACAGTCATCACCAATGGCATTTTCGAGATAGTCGGCATTATCTTCCCGGTTCGGACCATTCAACATCAGCAGGAAATCATTTTCCTGCCGGGAAATGGCCAGATCATCCCGGATGCCCCCCTGATCGGTCGTCAACAGGCCATAACATACCCGATTCTTCTCAAGCCCCTTGATGTCCAGAGGCATCAGAGCTTCGAGGGCCTCGGCTGCAATAGCAGGGTTATCCTCTTTAGCACGGACACGGACCTGCCCCAGAAAGGAAATATCAAACAGCCCCGCCTGTTTGCGGGTATGGAGATGCTCCACTTCCATGCCAGAAGGGTAATGCTCGGGCAGGGCATAACCTGCATAGCTTCCCATCGTGGCATTCAGCTCTTCATGCAGGGCCTGAAGGGGGCTGGGCTTCAATGTTTCATCCGTCATTCTGTTTTCATCCTGTAAATACAGGGGGAAGTAAACCACTCTGCCAGCTTCATCCCCATCTGACAATCCGGGTGAACGCACCCTCTGCCAAGCTATATGTGAGAGGGATCAGCCCTTCATCTTCAGAGCAGCCAGAACATCAGGCTTCATGCTCACGCTCTGCGCCTGTGTCGGGAAAGACCCTTCCTCCACCTGCCGGACATAATGGGAAAGTGCCCCGACCATCTGCTCGCCAATCTCAGCAAAACGATGGGCATGGCGAGGTGATTTGCCTTCAAAAAGACCCAGCACGTCATGCCAGACCTGAACCTGCCCATCACAACCCGGCCCAGCCCCGATCCCGATGGTCGGAATCGTCAATGACCGGGACACAAGTTCAGCCAGTTCAGACGGGATGACCTCTAGCACGACACCGAAGGCCCCGGCTTCCTCCAGCGCACGGGCATCATCCAGCAGCTTGCGAGCTGCCTCTACCTGCTTGGCCTGCGCCCGCAGGCCAATCTGATGCTGTGCCTGCGGTGTCAGACCCAGATGCCCCATGACAGGCACTCCCATCTCCGTCAGACGGCGGACAATCGGGGCAATCTCCCGACCGCCTTCCAGCTTCAGGGCCTGCCCGCCCCCTTCCTGCATCACACGCCGGGCGGCATCCACCGCATCCTGCTCAGTTGCATAGGAAAGGAAGGGCAGGTCCACCACGATGAGAGCCTTATGGCTGCCACGCCGGACCATCTGGGCATGGTAGATCATATCATCCACACGCACGGGCAGAGTGGTGTCCTGCCCCTGCATGACCATACCCAGAGAATCCCCCACCAGAATGACCGGCACACCCGCCTGCTCGGCAATCAGGGCCGAGGCGTAATCATAGACTGTGAGCATGGCGATCCGCCGGCCCTCATCCTTCATTTTCTGAAAGTCTGCGATTGTTGTCCGGCGCATGATGGGGTTCCTTCTCTATGACCTCACGAACGGGGGAGGTTCTGGGCGATATAAGGAGGCAGACTGAAAGAGGCAACATGCACCTCTGGTGTCCAATACTGGCAGCTTGCCTCAATGCCCTTTGCACGACGGGCCAGTTCGGCCACATCCAGCTTATGGGGCGGTGTGCCCTTCTTGGCCATACCCAGCGTCATGAACCCACCGACATAGGTCGGCACAGCGGCCAGATAAGCCGTGACATGAGGGAAGAACTTCGCACGGCGAGCCGTTGTCTCCCGCAGCTCATCCGCCTGCTGGAAGGGAACGCCACACTGATTGACGATGATCCCTTCATCCGAAAGGATACGGGCACAATTCTTGTAAAAATCATCCGTAAACAGCACATCGCCCACACCAATCGGGTCCGTACTATCTACGATAATGACATCAAAGGACGCATCGCCGGCTTTCTTGACGTAATCGATCCCATCCCCAACGATGACCTCGGCCCGTGGGTCGTTCCACGCATCCTTGCCGAACATCGGCAGGTGCTGTTTGGAAAGTTCGATCACATCGCCATCAATCTCCACCATGACAGCTTTCTCGACCGTTTCATGCTGAAGGACACGACGCAGCACACCGCCATCACCAGCCCCGATGATGAGAACACATTTCGGGTTCGGGTGCATGAAGAGCGGCACATGGGCCAGCATCTCCTGATAGATGAACTCATCCCGTTCCGTGATCTGCACGATGCCATCCAGCACCAGCACACGACCGTGGCTGCTGCTCTCAAAAATGCGGATGTCCTGGAATGGTGATTTCTTATGAACCAGCTCTTTCACCACTTTGAAACGCTGACCCCAATCGGGATAAAGGGCCTCGTTAAACCAGGTCCCGGAAGATGTGCCAGATGTCATGGCGGCATCCTTTCTTCATTACAGGGCCACACCTTGCCAGCCGGTCTTCTTGCGGAACAGGCAGCAAGGCACGCAGCCCCCAGCCCCGTTCTTTACACCCAGCCAGACAGGTCTGACCAGCAAACGGGAACAACACTATAATCTATGGGAAAACAGGGAGAAAACCCGGTCTTTCCTAATCCAGCTTACCGGCCCGTATGCCGTGTCTCGCTGACACGCCCACGTCGGAAAGCATCAATCTCTACACGTCCTGCCTGAAACAGCTCCTGCATGACAGGAATGGACATATTAGGATCGCACACACCGCACATGAAAATATCAACAGCGGCGAAGTGACGCTCAGGCCATGTATGGATGGAAATATGGCTCTCGGCCAGTACCAGCACACCAGACACACCGCCATTAGGTGTGAAATGATGGAAATGACCATGAAGAATGGTCGCCCCGGCTGCCTCGGCAGCACGCCTTAAAGTGGCGTCGATCTGTTCGGGGTCATCAAGATTTCTGGCGTTCCAGAAATCGATGAGAAGATGGTTCCCTGCGTAGGTAATACCACCACGCTTAATGAAAAAGTCCTTACAGTCCTCAAAGACCGTGTCGATTGCCTCAGTGTTCTGGATATCTCTCGGAAGGTCCGATTCCATCCCCAGTCGAGCAAGTGCGTCCATAACGTACTCCTGAACCAGCAGATTGCCGCAGCCTTTCCCAATGAAGGAGCGGAAGCGTGACCTCTAAGGTAATATAAGGCTTAACGCAACTCTATTCTGTACCTCCCGACAGTAAATGCCCAAATGTTGTCACAATAAAAAATGGGGAGGAAAATCCTCCCCATTCGCAACTAGCTGTAAAAAAGACCTTAGTTGCGGGTCTTATCAACCAGCTTGTTCTTGGCAATCCACGGCATCATCTCACGCAGCTTTGCGCCAACTTTTTCGATCTGGTGCTGCTCATCACGGGCACGGGAGGCCTTGAAGCCAACATTACCGGACTGGTTCTCCAGAATGAAGTTGCGCACGAAGGTTCCGTTCTGGATGTCCTTCAGCACTTCACGCATGGCTTCCTTGGCAGCCGGGGTCACAACGCGCGGCCCGCTGACATACTCACCATATTCCGCCGTGTTAGAGATGGAATAGTTGACGTTAGAGATGCCGCCTTCATACAGCAGGTCCACAATCAGCTTCATCTCGTGCAGACACTCGAAGTAAGCCATCTCCGGTGCGTAACCAGCTTCCACCAGTGTTTCAAAACCAGCCTTAATCAGCTCGATTGTACCACCGCACAGCACGGCCTGCTCACCAAACAGGTCAGTTTCCACTTCCTCACGGAAGCTCGTCTCAATCACACCAGCACGGCCACCACCAACGGCAGACGCATAGGCCAGAGCCACATCCTTGGCATGACCGGAAGCGTCCTGATGCACGGCCACCAGACACGGCACACCGCCACCACGCTGATACTCAGAACGGACCGTATGGCCGGGGCCCTTCGGAGCGATCAGGAACACGTCCATATCCGGGGTCGGCTCGATCAGACGGAAGTGGATGGCCAGACCATGAGCAAAAACCAGAGCCGTACCGGGCTTCAGGTTCGGGGCCAGCTGTTCCTTGTACAGAGCGGCCTGTCCTTCATCCGGTGTCAGGATCATCACGACATCGGCCCATGCAGCAGCCTCAGCAGGCGTCACAACACGGAAACCAGCAGCCTCTGCCTTGGCCTTGGCCTTGGACTCCGGGCGCAGAGCAACAACAATGTCCTTCACACCACTGTCACGCAGGTTGTTGGCATGGGCATGGCCCTGACTGCCATAACCGATAATGGCAACCTTCTTCTCGCAAATCAGGTTAATATCGGCATCACGATCATAATAAACACGCATGACTTTCTTCCTTCTCCACTCACAATAGATGCAGGCCCCTAAATATCCTGCACCAGCGGGGGTTTACTCCCCAGATACACAACACTCAATCCTGCCGCCTTCATCTGAAAAATGTCAGGCGACTGGTAAAACTGTCATTCAGACGAGGCGTTTGCCTTCTTCCGTCAGCTCCGCACCACCAAAGACACGATCCGGCCCCAGAAGCATCTGGTCATGGCTGGCCCCTGACGGGATCATCGGGAAGCAGCATTCTTCCTGCTCCACATGCACATCCACCAACACCGGCCCTTCATGAGTCAGCATAGTGTTGATGGCGTCATCCAACCCACCCTTCGTCTCAACTCGCAGACCAAGGATGCCGAATGATTCCGCCAGCTTCACGAAATCCGGCAGGGCCGCACTGTAGGACTGGGAATAGCGTGACTCATGCACCAGCTCCTGCCACTGCCGCACCATACCCATATACTGGTTGTTCAGGATGAAAATCTTCACCGGCAGGCGGTACTGCGCAATAGTGCCTAACTCCTGAATATTCATCAGGGTAGACGCTTCACCGGCAATATCAATCACCAGCCCCTCAGGGTGGGCAATCTGTGCGCCAACGGCGGCAGGCAGACCATAGCCCATGGTTCCCAGACCGCCAGACGTCAGCCAGTGATTGGGCTTATCAAAACCGAAATGCTGAGCCGCCCACATCTGATGCTGCCCGACCTCGGTGGACACGAAACAATCCCGACCGCTGGCTTTCACCTCCTCATAAAGGCGGCTGATAGCATATTGCGGCTTGATGATGGCCGTATCAGCCTCATCCTGCTCAAACCCAAAACCTTTAACGGCACGCCACTGCTCGATCTCCTGCCACCAACCGGACAGGTCCGGAGCGGCTGTATCCCCCCAACCCTCCAGAAGAGCCTTTAGCGTGGCCTTGAGATCACCTTGAAGGGCGACATCAACCTTCACAATCTTACCAAATTCACGGGGATCAATATCCGCCTGAATCTTGAAAGAATGAGGTGAGAACCCATCAACACGGCCTGTCACCCGGTCATCAAAACGGGCACCCAGAGCAACCAGCACATCGCAATCATGCGCTGCCATGTTGGCTTCCACAGAGCCGTGCATCCCCAACATTCCCAGGAAATGATCGCTGGAAGACGGATAGGCACCCAGTCCCATCAGTGTGGATGTCACAGGAAAACCTGTCTTCTCTGCCAGCTGTCGCAGCAGCTTTGCCGCTTCCGGTCCTGCATTGATGACACCACCACCTACATAAAGCAGCGGCTTGCGGGCCTTCTTCAGGGCCTCGACAGCACGGCTGACCGCCTGTGCATCCAGAGAGACCTTAGCCTTTTCCTCTGCTGTCTCTGCCGGACGGGGCGGCAAGGGAGCTTCGGAAACTGTGATGTTCTTGGGCAGGTCCACCAGAACCGGGCCGGGGCGACCGGATCTGGCCAGAGCAAACGCCTTACGCAGGGTCGGAGCCAGAGCTTCAACTTCACGTACCTGAACACTGTTCTTGGTCGCTGGGCGGGTAATGCTCACCATGTCCGCTTCCTGAAACGCATCCTTGCCGATCAGCGGCACGGGCACCTGACCTGCCAAACAGACCAGCGGAATGGAATCCATCTTTGCATCCATCAGGCCCGTCACGGCATTGGTCGCACCAGGGCCGGATGTCACCAACACCACACCAACCTTACCTGTGGAACGAGCATAGGCTTCTGCCGCATGGGTCGCCGCCTGCTCATGCCGGACCAGAATATGACGGATCTTCTTCTGCCGGAACAGGGCGTCATAAATAGGAAGGACTGCGCCACCGGGATAGCCGAAAATAACATCCACGCCTTCTTCTTCAAGAACACGGAGGACGACCTCGGCACCTGTTGCCATCATTTGGGCTGTCTCGCTGGCGGGCATGGCGTATTCCTTCTGCCGGTTAACGCAACGGTTCTGCTCTATCGCTCTGAAACGAGTCAGTCAATTCTGGATGATATGAAATATTCAATTTCTTGCATTTTTTTACTCGAAAAGAACTCTTTCATGCCTGTTCTTTGAAATATTATTTCGCCATCTCCCTCCCGACTCAACCTATGGTGGCGGAACCATGTGGCTTGCCGGCGGGTATAGCGGCCAATGGCACGGGTCGCTGCCAGCCGGGCATCTTCCATACTGCTTTGCCCTGCCAGTACCTGCCCCAACTCCGGCACGCCATGAGCCCTCATAGCTGGAAGAGTGGGAGACAGGTTCTGCGTACGCAGAGCCGCTACTTCATCCAACGCCCCTGCCGCCACCATAGCGTCAAAACGCTGAACAATGGCAGCCCGCAACTCATCACGAGGCGGATCAAGCTGAAGCGAAATGAAACGATAAGGTGCGGCTGGCAAGGCCTTATCTTCCCGCCATGAAGCCAGCCCCCGGCCTGTCCCTACAAAAACCTCCCACGCACGGCTTATTCTTTGGGAATCCTGCTCATGAAGCTGAGAGGCCGTTTGAGGGTCTAGCTGCATCAATTTTTCGTGCAGTGCCTCCGGGCCAATCTCCGCCAACAGAGTGCGGGCTTGTTGGCGGGCTTCCTCTCCGGGGTCGGGCACTTCTACAAGGCCATCGGTCAGGGCACGAAGGTACATGCCTGTCCCACCACAAAGGATCGGTAACCGCCCGTCCCGGCGGCAAGCGGCCATTTCTGCCAGAACCTGCTCCCGCCACCAGGCCACACTCCCCGGTGTAGCCGCTGGCAAAACGCCATAAAGGCGATGAGGAATCGCCGCTTCTTCTTCCTCACTCGGACGGGCTGTGAGGATGCGCAGCTCCCTATAAACCTGCATGGAATCTGCATTGATGACCGTACCACAATACAGGTCTGCCAAATGAAAGGCCAAAGCCGACTTGCCCGAACAGGTCGGCCCCGCCACAATAAGGGCGTTTTCAGAAGAGTTCATACACTTATTCTGCCATATCTTCTGATCTTTTAGCGAGAGATGTCATGTCCCTTCCCTGTGTTCTGACTCTTGTTGCCAATCGCCGCCACGGGACTCTTCCCAAAGAGGCGATCGACATTGCCCGCAATCTTGTCAAAGGTGAATCACCGGTCGTTCTGTCCGAAGGTGAAGCCGTTGACATTTTCTGCCCGCCTCCCGGCCCCGGTGATGCCACGCCTGCAACAATCCGTGCCGCCCTTGCTCCCTACAAGGTCGATGCCATTCTCACCAAGACCCGTGGCCGCCGCAAAGCCGTGCTTGTCTCTGACATGGACAGCACTATTTTTGATGGCGAAACACTGGATGATCTGGCCAAAGCAACAGGCACGGGCGATTATGTAGCCGAAATCACTCAGCGTGCCATGAATGGCGAGATGGAATTTGATGAATCCCTCCGCAAGCGCACTATCGGCCTGAAGGGGCATCCTGAATCCCTGCTGCACGATGTTCTGGAGCGTCTTCCTTTCACGGACGGCATCAAGGAACTGGTGCAGACCATGAAGGCCAACGGCGCACGCACGGCTCTCATTTCCGGTGGTTTCGACTGGTTCACCGAGCGGGCTGCCAAAAAACTTGGCTTTGATGAGCATTACGGCAACAAGCTTGAGATCAAGGACGGAATCATCACTGGTCAGCTGCTTGGTGACATTCTCGGCCCCGATGCCAAGAAAGAGCATCTAGAAGCCATCTGTGCCGAGCGGGGCGTCAAGCTCTCTGCCAGCCTGACGACGGGTGACGGTGCCAACGACATCCCCATGCTCAAAGCCGCTGGTCTTGGCATTGCCTATCACGCCAAGCCAAATGTCCGGCAGGTGATCGAACAGCAGGTCAATTTTGCCGGGATGCGTGTGCATCTCTTTGCACAGGGCTATAAGGCTTCTGACATCGTAACTGACTGATAAATATTTCTTTTCCTGTGTCTTCAGCTGCTGGTCGATGACACAGGCATGGCCTGCCGCCCTTAAAAGCGGCGGGCTTTTTTTGTGCCTTGCCTCTTGGCACGGATATGCCCCCCCAGACGGGCCAGCGTTTCTTTCAACTCTTCATCCTCAATGCCATTCACGGGAACAGGGGCTGCATCCTTCCACGGCCGTCTTGGCGGGGCTGACCGCTTGCGCTGAACAGGCCGGTCCTGCACCAGCTTAATGTGATGCAAAGCTTCATCCCCATAAAGACCGCAGGCCGTGTTGATGTTGGCCAGAATGCGAGGTGCCGCATATTGCATCTCCACGGCTGCCGGGCCACAACAGCGTATGGTCAATACACCCGGCCTTAGGCGGCATGGCTCACTCACCTCTGCCAGAGACGGGCCAACCAGCGTTTCCCACTCCATGAGCAGCCGGACATAAAGTGGCGATTTCTTACGGAAGATGGGCTTTGTCACCGCTGGCAAAAAAGCCCCGATCATGCGGGCGGTGCCCCGACGCCGTTCGGTCCACCCCTTATTATTATCCGTTTTCCGCTCCTGCCCTGAAGCTGATGAATGGGCAGGTCTCTTTCTACCGGTTTCGTCTGCCATAGGTCCCATTCCACCACGCTGCTTATGGAGTCTTCATACCATCATCATAGGGGCGGACGGAAACAGTTCAGCACCTTCCCCTTGCCCCAACCTCTTTTCTTCGTCATAGACACCGGCGTGACACCTGATGCTTCCCTTCTTCTCCACTGGTATGACCGCCACCGCCGCACCTTGCCTTGGCGTGCAGCACCCGGCCAGCAGGCAGACCCGTATCATGTCTGGCTCAGTGAAATCATGCTCCAGCAGACTGTCGTTCAAACGGTCATTCCCTATTATGAGCGGTTTCTGGACCACTTCCCGACTGTTGATGCTCTAGCGGAGGCCCCGCAAGATGAGGTCCTCCAACTTTGGGCCGGGCTGGGCTATTACGCACGGGCACGAAATCTCCATGCCTGCGCTCAGGCGGTTCACAGGCTGGGAGCGTTTCCTCGCACGATTGAAGGGCTGCAGAAACTTCCCGGCATCGGGGCTTATACCTCCCGGGCCGTAGCGGCCATTGCCTTCAATATTCCGACCGTTCCGGTTGATGGCAATGTTGAGCGTATCACGGCCCGTCTCAATGCCGTGGAAGACCCGCTCCCTGCGTCCCGCCCCTTACTGGCACAACTTGCCAGCCATCTGAACGATGACCCGGCAGCACAGGCCCGCCCTTCTGATTTCGCACAGGCTTTGTTCGACCTTGGAGCCAGCCTCTGCTCGCCCCGCTCTCCCTCCTGCCTAACATGCCCGTGGCGGGAGTGCTGCCTTGCCAAAGCCCGCAACATGGCCGAGGCCCTGCCTGCACGGCAAAAGAAAAAACCCCGCCCCACACGACACGCCATTCTTTTCCGTGTCATCGATGCAGAAGGGAATGTCCTGCTACGTTCCCGACCACCGGAAGGGCTACTCGGTGGAACAGACGAACTGCCCGGCACGCCGTGGTCGGAAGGTAAAAGCACACCCTCCCCGGATGAACTGATAAAAACGGCCTTTACTCACTACGCACCATTACAGGCTCAGTGGGAAGATTGTGGCGAGGTAAAACATATCTTCAGTCATTTCACACTGTTTGTCCGTATCTATGGCTGCACCCTGCCCGAAAAAAGCAATTATCCCATCAATCCGACTCATGGCCAGTTTCAGCCCTTCAGGAACGCCATACTTTCCAGTGTGATGAAAAAATGTCTTCTGGTCGGGAAAAAGCACAAACCCACTACCAACTGACATGTTCCACATGAAACATAAAAAAAGAGGCCGGAAATCCGACCTCCTTTTTCTCTACCTGAAACGGGCTATGACCCTCAGGCCAATTTCTTAACCAGACCGGCCACATGCTCACCAAGGAAACGGGCACCTTCCAGCTCTGTCTTGCTCGGCTGACGGGAGCCATCACCACCGGCAATTGTCGTGGCACCGTAAGGCGCACCACCAACAATTTCATCATTCCGCATCTGCCCCTGAAAGCTGTAAGGCAGGCCGCTAATGACCATCCCATGATGCAGCAGGTTGGACATCAGGGAGTACAGCGTCGTCTCCTGACCACCATGCTGGGTCCCTGTGGAGGTAAAGACGGCACCGACCTTGCCGATCAGCTTGCCATGGAACCAAAGACCACCTGTCTGATCCCAGAAATTGGCCATCTGTGACGGCAGACGCCCGAAGCGGGTCGGGGCACCAACGATGATCCCATCATACTCAACCAGTTCAGCCGGTGTAGCAATCGGTGCTTCCTGATCCAGCTTGAAGTGTCCGGCTTTAGCGGCTTCTTCCGGTACCAGTTCCGGGACACGCTTCACAGCGACCTCTACACCAGCAGCACGCACGCCCTCGGCGACACTGTGAGCCATGGTCTCAACGTGGCCATAGGAAGAATAATAAAGTACAAGAATCTTAGACATGCTGGTTTGTCCCTTCCAACCAGCCCCCGCACTCATCGGAGGCATCATCTAGCTTCGAGAATAACGTGCCCTATGAGGACTGAATAGGTCAAAATAAGAAAGAGAGCCTTTCGTTTTTTGAAAGACCCTCAACACATTCTCATGCCTTTAAACAGACAAACGCCATGCAGGAACCTCAAACTGCCTGACGAGATAATCCATCAGCAGGCTCACCCTCTGAGGACGCAACTTGCTACCTGTGGTGACAAGGTAAAGCGCAATATCCTCCGCACGCCATGCCGGGAGCATCTCTTCCAGTCGCCCTTCCTTAATGGCATCGCTCACCATAAACTCCGGCAACAGTCCGAAGCCCAAACCAGCCTCCAACGCAGGGAGAAAACCTTCTCCATTATCTGACTGAAACCGTGCCGACTGAGAGAGCGCATAGCTTTCTCCCGTCTGTCGTTCAGTCAATCTAATAATCCCACATGTATCCCTATTGACGTAAACAAAGCTCTTTCGCCCCTCCAATTCCCGTGGGTGGGTAGGGCAGCCCAAACGCTTCAGATAATCCGGCGATGCCACAAGGATACGCCGTACCGTGCATATCCTGCGGGCTTTGAGAGATGAGTCGGAAAGAGTGGCAATCCGTATTGCCAGATCATACCCTTCGGACACGAGATCGACCAATGTATCTGTAAAACTGACAAACACATCAATTTCTGGATAGGCCTCCAAAAAAGCTGGCAGAACAGCCGCTACATACCGAAGACCAAACGTAGTGGGCACTGTCATGCGAATAAGCCCAGAAGGCTGAATACCTCCACCTCTGACCTCATTCTCAGCCATTTCTGCTTCCAGAAACATGCGGTTAGCCCGCTCCAAGGCACGCTGGCCTGTCTGCGTAATGGACATATGCCGAGAATTACGGCTGAACAGTGCCGCACCAAGAGAGTCCTCCAGCCGGCTTACCGCCTTGGAAACGGTCGGCGGCGAGAGCTGAAGCTCCCTAGCGGCTTGGGAAAAAGAACCATATTCTGCCACCTTGGCAAAAATTGCCCATGCCTCGAAGTCGGGCAGCTTCATACTCCTAATCCCCTCTTTCTTTTATCTGTTTCCAAAAAGCGCACGTCGTCTGACCATATAAAATATGACAACAATGTCTTTCTTTTGTTTCTATATGAAATACCTCCCTCACACCCTACCTATTGTTCTGTCTTCAACAGGCGAAAGCATCAGACAATGATCGATATCCGCTCTTTCAATCAGCTCGGCCACGCCAATCATGGCTGGCTGGATGCTCATCACCATTTTTCTTTTGCCAATTATCTGGATTATGAACGCATGGGCTGGGGGGCTCTGCGTGTCTGGAATGACGATACCATCGCTCCCGGTACAGGATTTGGAATGCACCCTCACCGGGATATGGAAATCATTACCTATGTCCGTCAGGGTGCCATCACGCACAAGGACAGTCTCGGCAATGAAGGTCGGACGGAAGCAGGTGACGTGCAGGTCATGTCGGCTGGAACGGGGATATTCCATAGCGAATACAACCATGAATCCATCCCGACACAGATCTTCCAGATATGGATTATTCCGACTGAAGGTGGCCATAAACCCTCATGGGGCACACGCCATTTTCCAAAGGATGGGCAGACAGATCAATTCACAGTTCTGGCGTCTGGCTATGCAGAGGACAAGGACGCCCTACCCATTCATACCGAGGCCCGTGTTCTGGGGCTGACTTTACAGAAAGGTCAGAAAACAGAATACCGCCTTGGGAAAGACCGGCGTGGCTATCTTGTCCCAGCAACGGGCAACCTGTTGCTGAACGGAAAAACCGTCACCACCCGTAGCGGTGCCGCCATCGCTGATGAGGAGATACTGTCTCTAGAGGCACTGGACGACAATACGGAAATCGTATTGGTCGATACAGCTCCTTGATTAAGCACGCTCCCTGACCAAAAAGACGACCATGCCTCTGGAATGTTTCCCGTGGAACATATAAGCCTGTAGGCGATCTTGTCAGGGAGCTGCCTTTTCATGAACATCCATCAGACTGATCACGAACCTCATTCATCTCCCCCGCCTCCCCTCTGGCTGCTAGACACAACAGGGCAAATGCTGGGACATGATACCCTCAATGACAAGGTTATCCGTCAACTCTTCGACACCAGAACCATGCCGGGGCTGAGTCTCCACCTCGAAGCCCCTCTACCGCAAAAAGACCAAGACACCCCTGCTGTCAGAGCGCATTTCCGGAAACAAGTTTCTCTTCCCTTTCCTTTACCGGAAGTAGACGTGATTCCCATTATGCCGAACATCATTGCTCTACGCTGTACGGAAGATCCCCCAAGCTGGCTTAGCATTGGGCCAGAAATGCGTGAAGTTCATTTCAATGCCCCCATAATAACAGCGGGGGATGTTTTTCTTCCTCTGACAGCCGAGGCCCTGTTTGGGCTTGCCATGATGTTTGATCGAGGATTAGCCAGCATTCAAACTCATGATGGTCAAGTCATTGGCCCGGCCTTCTTCCCGCCGGACAGCCCCCACCAACTGACCTTAGGGAACGTTACGTTCCATCTGGCTGAACAGCTGGATATGCTCACCCAGCTTGGCCAGCTTTTACCAGAGCAAGAACTCTCCCTTTCTTTCGGCCAGAATCATCATTTCACAGCACGCCGCATAGGCTGACCCGGCCATAAACCACAATAAAAAAGGCCCTCCGGGAATGATTACCCGGAGGGCCTTTTCCGTATCTCCCTCCCGGATGAACCGGAAGGGAGGTTAAAAAGCCTATCAGCCCTTCAGTGCCTTACGGACACCTTCGGCATAAGCAGGGTCAACTTTCTCAAACAGACCCAGCTGACGCTCGATGATGTTCTGCGGCACGCCAGCCATAGCACCGGCAATGTTGTTGAACAGACGCTGCTTCTGCGCATCATCGAACAGATGGAACAGAGCGCGCGGCTGTGCAAAGTCGTCACCATCGGTACGGTGTTCGTAGTAGGTAGCATCCCCACTCACACGCAGCGGCGGCTCCATCGCAGACAGGTCTTCTACTGCACCACCGAAAGAGTTCGGCTCGTAGAAGTCACCATCACCACGCTTCGGCGCATCAAAGCGCATAGCACCATCGAGGTGATAGTTCTTCACGGCGATCTTCGGACGGTTGATCGGCAGGGACTCATAATGTGTGCCGACACGATAGCGATGGGCGTCCGCATAGGCAAAGATACGGCCCTGAAGCATCTTGTCCGGAGAGAACCCGATACCCGGTACGATGTTGGACGGAGAGAAGGAAGCCTGCTCAACTTCGGAGAAGTAATCATCCGGGTTGCGGTTCAGTTCCAGCTCACCAACTTCGATCAGCGGATAATCCTTGTGTGACCAAACCTTCGTCACATCGAACGGATTGAAGTTGACGCGCTCGGCCTCTTCTTCTTCCATCACCTGAATGTAGAACGTCCATTTGGGGAAGTTCCCCTTCTCGATGTTCTCGTACAGGTCTTCCTGAGTGGACTCACGGTTCCCGGCTACGATCTGGGCAGCCTCTTCGTTCGTGTAGAACTCATGACCCTGCTGGGTCTTGAAGTGGAACTTCACCCAGAAGCGTTCACCCTTGGCATTCCACAGAGAATAAGTGTGGCTGCCATACCCGTTCATGTTGCGGATACCCTTGGGGATACCACGGTCGGACATCAGGATTGTCACCTGATGCAGGCTCTCCGGGCTGAGGGACCAGAAATCCCAAGCGGCCGTAGCGGAGCGCATGTTGGTGCGGGGATGACGCTTCTGCGTATGGATGAAGTCCGGGAACTTGATCGGATCACGAATGAAGAAGACCGGGGTGTTGTTACCCACCAAGTCCCAGTTACCGTCATCCGTGTAGAACTTCAGTGCCCAGCCACGAACGTCACGCTCAGCATCGGCAGCACCACGTTCACCGGCAACGGTGGAAGCACGCAGGAACATATCCGTCTTCTTGCCAACCTTGGAGAAGATGGAGGCACAGCTGTACTTCGTGATGTCCTTAGTGATCGTCAGCGTACCGTGGGCACCATAGCCCTTGGCATGGACGGTACGTTCCGGAATACGCTCACGGTTCTGGTGAGCCAGCTTTTCGATCAGCTGATAGTTTTCCAGCAGCAGCGGGCCACGGGGACCAGCAGACTTGCTGTCCTGGTTGCTGACCCACGGGGCACCAGCGGTCGTGCGAATGATATTCTTCTCAGACATCTAAAGGACTCCTTCCTTCTATCTGATTTCAGAAGATAGGTGTCACCCACGGGAAAAGGAAAATGATTGATCCTGTTTCTCTAATAAACAGTCCTGATCCAGTACGGTATCAACCTTTAATTAATGATGATAAGCATGTTCCAAGGTACTGTCTATCCCTCTCTGCTTTTAAAAAGGCGATATTTTATTTGATTAATGTCACTGAACAGAGACATTAGCTCCATTAATGAGAATGAGAAGCAATAACTTATCTTCATTTATTTCAGTTATTATCAAGACCGGTCGTCACGGCCTGTTCTGTCAGAACAGACGAGCCATCTTCATGAAAATGAAGGTCACAGCCATGGCGGCAACACACAGCCCACCCGCAAAGATGGTGCCCAGCCCACCAGACGCCAAAAACATACCCCCCGTATTCATGCCGAAGAACCCCGTAACCAAAGTGGCCGGAAGCATGAGTGTCGTCACGATAGACACGATGCAAAGACGACGGTTGGTTTCTTCTGCCTGACTGGAAGCTAGCTCATCCTGTAAAGACCGTGCTCGATCCTGAAGAGCGATCAAATCATCCAGAGCGGCATGTATCTGCCGTTCAGCCCGGTCCCGCAGGTCATCTTCAGCCCATTCAGGCAGTTCAAGATCTTCATCACGCAGCACACGATCAATCGGCATAACCACACGCCGCAATTCAGTTGAGCGGCGGCGGACCTTACCGACAATACCACCAAGATGACCAAGATCGGACCCGTGAACAATGGCCAGCAGCACATCTTCTGCCCGATCCAGCTCATCATCAAGCTGCGCCAGTTGCCGCCGCACGGTGCCCGTGAAGTCCCGCAAAACGCGGTCGATCACCCCGGCTGGATTACGCGGCACACCCTGCGTCTGAAGAGAACGATAAGCCGACCCCAACACGGGGATAGGGGTCCGCCGTGTTGTAATCAAAATATTCTGCCGCATGGCAAAACGCCACGCACATATCTCCCGGTCTTCCTCCGCCAAAGCATCATCAAAAGCAGGAAGAGCCCCCCACACCGTGTCATCGGCGGCCTCAAGAGCAATACCGTAATCCGTCTCCGCCAGCATGGTTCCCACATCTTCCGGCATACCCGGTAGACGGCCTACATGAGTACGGGCAGAACTATGAACCGTATCGAAATGCAGCCAGCACCAGCCATTCTCCCCAGAGGCTGCCTCATAACCTTCTTCGCCGGGAGACTGAAGAATACGCTGCACCTCTTCGGCCTCCAGCGGGGTAATACCCTGCCCCGGTACGGCACGAATTGCCCAGACAAGCCCCTTGATCCGGGACATGGGATGAGCTTCCTTCAAGGAAGGGTCAAGCACTGTAAACGAAAAATTCGGAACAGTATTGTCGGGCACAGCCACCCCCCATTACAGTTTTCTTGCCCGGACTGAAGGCAGCGGGAAATCCCTTTTACCGAGAAGAGCCAAAGCTTCAGACACATGAATACCGCCCGTTCTCTGACACGTTGCCCAGTAGGACGCAATATAGATGACACTATTTTGTAACGGAAAACTGTTGGCCCGTTCTTCTTTCCAGCCTTACGGCAAGGCTCTATAGTTTCCTAGTGCAAGAACCGCACCAAGGCCCTGCCTGTCTGCGGTTCCGTCCATGATTATTAACTGCCGAAAGCTAAGGAAACATATATGGCTACGCAGGACTACAAGGTTCGTGACATGTCCCTGGCCGACTGGGGCCGCAAGGAAATCTCCATCGCCGAGGGCGAAATGCCGGGCCTGATGGCTCTCCGTAAAGAATATGGGAAAAGCCAGCCGCTAAAAGGTGCCCGGATTGCCGGCTGCCTACACATGACCATCCAGACCGCTGTGCTGATCGAAACGCTGATTGCCCTTGGTGCTACAGTCCGTTGGTCCTCCTGTAACGTGTTCTCCACACAGGATCAGGCCGCTGCTGCCATTGCCGCCGCCAACATTCCCGTTTTTGCCTGGAAGGGCATGAATGAGGAAGAATTCATCTGGTGCATCGAGCAGACCATCAAGGGGCCGGATGGCTGGGTGCCCAACATGATCCTCGATGATGGTGGCGACCTGACCACTCTCATGCATGAGAAATATCCTGAACTTCTCAAGGATGTCCGTGGCATTTCCGAAGAGACGACCACGGGTGTGCATCGTCTTTGGGACATGGAACGCAAGGGTACGCTCAAGGTTCCGGCTATCAATGTCAATGATAGCGTGACCAAATCCAAGTTCGATAACCTCTATGGCTGCCGTGAAAGCCTCGTAGATGCCATCCGCCGTGGTACGGATGTCATGATGGCAGGCAAGGTTGCCGTCGTCGCCGGCTATGGCGATGTGGGTAAAGGCTCCGCCGCATCTCTCCGCAGCGCAGGCTGCCGTGTGCTGGTGACAGAGGTTGACCCGATCTGTGCCCTGCAGGCCGCTATGGAAGGCTATGAAGTCGTCACGATGGAAAATGCCGCTCCCCGTGGGGACATTTTCGTGACCTGTACCGGCAATGAAGACATCATCACCATCGAGCATATGCGTGAGATGAAGGACCGGGCCATCGTCTGCAATATCGGGCACTTCGACAGCGAGATTCAGGTCTCCGCCCTGCGCAACCACAAATGGACCAACATCAAGCCGCAGGTTGATGAGATCGAGCTGGCCCCGAACCGCCGCCTCATCCTTCTCTCCGAAGGTCGTCTGGTCAATCTGGGCAACGCCACAGGTCACCCGTCCTTCGTGATGTCCGCTTCCTTCACCAACCAGACACTGGCCCAGATCGAACTCTGGAATGCAAAAGCAGGCCAGTATGAAGCAGGAAAAGTCTATACACTGCCGAAAATCCTTGATGAAAAGGTTGCAGCTCTCCATCTTGCCAAAGTGGGAGCCACGCTCTCCAAAATGACACAAGCTCAGGCGGATTATATCGGGGTTTCACCCAACGGGCCGTTCAAGCACGATCTTTACCGTTACTGATCTTTGCTGTCATGCTCCCTGCTACCATTCTCGGTAGCAGGGTCATACCGACCAGTCATTCCTGTTTCAGGGAAGGAATATATCATGGGTCTTTTTAACGATATCGTTTCCAAAGTTTCCGGCTTTGCCAAAAGCCTGTTTGGCTCTTCCGCTCAGGCTGCTGATGCTGCACAGCCAGCTGCAGCCTCAGCAGCTTCCTCCATCTCACAGGTGGATGTTGATGCCGTTCTGAAAGAACTGGCCGCCAAGGCTGGCCAGCCGCTGAACTACAAGGAATCCATTGTCGATCTGCTCAAGCTTCTGGGCCTCGATAGCTCCCTGCAGGCCCGTCAGGCTCTGGCCGACGAGCTGCATTACACGGGGGACAAGAACGACACAGCCACGATGAATGTCTGGCTGATTAAGCAGGTTTACACAGAGCTTGCTAATAATGGTGGCAAGATTCCTGCCGGGTGGGGTCACTGATTCCACTTTCTGCTCAGTGTCCCTGTACTGAACAGATGAAAACCCCTCCATCCGATTTGGATGGAAGGGTTTTTCTTTATCATGATTAAAAATCAGATATCCAACAACAGGCGGCGAGGATCTTCAATCAGCTCCTTAAGCCGCACAAGGAAGCTGACAGCTTCCCGTCCATCCACAAGACGATGATCGTAAGATAGTGCCACATACATCATGGGCCGGATGACAACCTGCCCATCCCGTGCCACAGGCCGCTCCTGAATGGCATGCATCCCCAACACTCCAGATTGTGGTGCATTCAGGATGGGGGTTGATAGTAGCGAGCCGAAAATCCCGCCATTGGTGATGGTAAAGCTCCCGCCTTCCAGCTCCTTCAAGGCAAGGCCTCCCTTGCGGGCTCTCTTACCGTAATCGGCAATACGACGTTCCAGCTCGGCAAAGCCCAGCGTCTCAGCTTTACGTAGAACAGGAACAACCAACCCTCGCTCTGTTCCTACGGCAATGCCTAGATTAACATGGTCCTGATAAACGATCTCATTGCCTTCAATCCGGGCATTCAACACCGGAAAATCCTTCAAAGCTCCCACAACAGCCCGGGCAAAAAAGGACATGAAGCCCAGCCGGGCACCATCATGCTTCTTTTCGAACAAGTCCCGATACTGGCTACGCAGTGCTTTGACGGCACTCATATCAACTTCATTGAATGTCGTCAGGATAGCCGCATTATTCTGGGCCGCCTTGAGGTTACGAGCAATGGTCTGCCGTAGACGGCTCATGGGCACACGTCTCTCCCCTGTTCCTTCTTCAGCAGGAAGAGATTCGGAGATTTCGAATGTTGCAGGGGTTGGACGGGTCACAGAACCACCGCTCACTACGGACTGATCCGCCTCACCAGGAACTGCCGAGCCATGATCGGTCACATTCTGCTCCACGTCCGCTTCACGGGGGGGCTGTGATGCAGGTTGCTCCACGACAGGGGGCACGGCCTGATCATCCACTAAGGCAATAACCTGCCCAACCTCAACATCTGTTCCTTCTGGCAAATCGTGGCTCAATGTTCCTGCGGCGGGGGACGTCACATCCAATGTGACCTTGTCCGTCTCCAGTTCCATAACAGCATCCCCAGCCTGCACATACTCGCCAGACTGTTTAAGCCAACGCATTACGGTTGCCTGTTTCAAGCTTTCACCAAGCACAGGGACTTTAATTTCAACCGTCATCGTGACTCCTGCCATTCCAAAACGTGCAAAATGGACCCAATCTCTCTACCTCCCGGAAGAGACCCAGCCTCTCATTAGCCTTATATCTCCCTATGAGGCTATAGGGTAAAGCCTTCTCTGTATCTTTTCACTTTTCTAGCAGGAAACCATTCATGAACCGCCCCCTACCCACTTTTCTTCAATCAGATCATATCTCGTCCCGAACACGCACTGCCCTACTTACAAGAATGGAGCAGGAACAGGGCCAGCGGGAGCATCTTTCCCCGGAAGCATTTCAGCTTCTTGAGCTGGTCTGTGATGACATTCTCCCACAGAGGCCGCTTCTGGGTGATGTACATCTCAATTTAGCTGTCATGATTGATCATGCTCTCGCCGGGCCTGGAGATGGATGGCGTTTCGCTGATCTCCCGGCAGATCTTGCCGCATGGGAAGATGGTCTTGCCTCTCTTAACAGCTATGCACAGGCTCTATTTCAGCAGAATTATGCCGCTCTTAGCCCGGAACAGCGTGGTACAATTCTAGATAAAGCCTTTGATGGTTCATTACCTGATGGTACTCAGGCGCCTTTTTCTACAGCGCAAATGACCTTGTGGAGTGGTGATCTACGCAATCAAATCGTTGCAGCATTTCTGGCGCATCCAATTGCACAGGAACAGCTTGGAATATCCTCTAACCTGACCGGTGGAGATAAGGAAATTCAAGGCTTTTCTGCTAAGTCTTTGACTGAAAAGGAAGCGTTTGAGCCTAAAAATGAACGCCGTTTTTTGGAACCGTCATAAGGGACCCTTTTAGGGATTTTCTGCCTTCATAAGAGGCAAGGAAAAAGCTGCTGTAGGGGACTGATACTGTGTCAGCCTTTAATGCTTTGGGCCAGATTGAAGCTAGGTTGAAGAATGGAACAGCCAAACAACACAACAGATAAGATTATAAATCTAAAAGTTAGATGTTGTTGAAGAACCTTGTGGAAACCGGGGTACCCGGCTTTCGAGAAATGTACCCCAGCTTACTAACAGTGTGTACAACCTCTAGAAGCTAGGGTAAGTAAGGCCTGCAGAATGTTATCCTTCTTTTTCCACAATGAGGCTGTGTACAATCCCCGTTTCATAAGGGGGTACAGTACCGTCCCCGGTACTCGGTACCTCTTACGCTTCAAGCAGTACTGTCCCCATGTACCCCAGTACAAACATCTTTAATCCATAAGCTGATGGAAGCCGTTGCATGATGCAGGAAATACATAACGATTTTTCACAGGAAACCGCCGATGTTGTTGTCATTGGTACTGGTGCAGGTGGTGCGCCGCTTATAGCTCGGCTTGCTATGGCTGGGCGCAAAGTTGTGGCATTGGAGGCCGGGCCGTCTTTTAATGCTCAGTCCCATACGCCGGACGAACCTACCGCACAGGAGCTGTACTGGCTGCATGAGCGTCTTTCTGGTGGTGGTACACCTCAAGCCTTTGGTGGCAATAATAGTGGAACAGGAATTGGCGGTTCCCTTCTCCATTATGGAGCGTTTTTGCCCCGTATGGACCCTCGGGATTACAAGTTGCACAGTGAGAGCGGCAAAGGGGTGGACTGGCCTTTTGGGGCTGAGGAGCTTCAGCCTTATGTGGAGGAAGTGGAGCGTTTCATTGGGGTAAGTGGCCCGGCTCATTATCCTTGGGATGAAAGCCGCCATTATGCCTATCCTCCGGCTGCACCCAACCGGGCGGCCCTGAAGATGCGTCAGGCCTGTGATAATCTTGGCCTGCGCCATGCGGATGGCCCTCTGGCTGTAGTGACAAAAGAACGTGATCAGCCCCATTTTGGTCGTCGTGAAGGCTGCGTGAATTGCGGTGCCTGCCATCAGGGATGCCGGAATGGAGCAAAATCCGGTGTGGATAATACATATCTGCCGTTGGCTTGCGCCCATGGGGCAGAGCTGCGGGCCGGATGTATGGCAACCGGGTTCGAACGGGACAGCCAGGGGCGCATTACGGCGGTCATCTATATCCGCAATGGGCGGGAGGAACGGCAGAAATGCAAAGCCGTCGTGTTGTCCGCTGGGGCTGTGGAAACGGCTCGTCTGCTCCTGAATAACGGTCTGGCAAACAGTTCCGGTCAGGTAGGCCGTAATTACATGACGCACGTTTCCACACAGGTGTGGGGTGTGTTTGATGAGGAAACCCTCCCCAACAAGGGCTATCCGTCCCTGACCATTTCTGAGGATATGCTGCGGCCAAAGGATGCCGATTTTGCCGGGGGGTATTTGTTGCAGTCTTTGGGTATGATGCCTTTGACCTGGGCCGCCAACCTTGTGCGAGCAGATGGACGCCGTGGCGAAGCGTTAAGCCGGACATTGGCTGCCTATAATTACAGCGCGGGGATTGGCATGCACGGCGAGAGCCTGCCACGGGATGAGAACCGTGTGACCCTCTCTGATGAGAAAGACGCCTTTGGTCTGCCCAAACCACGGATCGACCATACATACGGCCCCAATGAGGAAGCCATGCACCGCCATGCTTCCCGTTTGATGGTAAAGATGTGGGAGTCCATCGGGGCGAAGGATATCCGTGTCATTAGCCGGGCGGCTCATATGATCGGGACATGCCGGATGGGAACAGATGCCGGGGCAGCGGTGGTGAATCCTTATGGGCGTAGCTTCGATATCGACAATCTGTGGATTAGCGATCACTCTACCTTCCCGAGTTCTGGTGCGGCTAACCCGGCTTTGACGATCATGGCTCTTGCCCTACGTACGGCTGATGCCATGTTGAAGGTGGTTTGAACGGTTCGTTCTGCCTTGTTGGGGGGCCGCTTGACAGTGCGGCCCTCTTTCACCTAGGAAGAAAGCCGACCTGATGGTGGCGGCGTCCTGCTTTGCCTTCCGGGTCGTCTCCTTCGCACCGGAAGGCAGTTCTGACTGTCCCTGAGGTCTGGCATGCTCCGTGGCGCATGGTCCGTCATGCAAGATCGTGCGGGTATCCGGCCCATATTCTGGTTTTTTGTTTCTCCCGCTTATCACCCCACCGGGGCATATCAAGGCGCATCATTTCATGCATCTCGCCGAACTGAAGAAGAAATCTCCCGCTGATCTGCTGACTTTTGCTGAGGAATTGGAGGTTGAAAACGCATCATCTCTGCGCAAGCAGGACATGATGTTTGCCATCCTCAAGAGTCTCGCCGAACGCGATCAGGCTATCTATGGTGAAGGGACGCTGGAAATCCTGCCGGATGGTTTTGGCTTCCTTCGCAGCCCGGAGGCCAATTATCTGCCGGGGCCGGATGATATCTATGTATCTCCGGCTCAGGTCCGGCGTTTTGCGCTGCGGCCTGGCGATACAGTGGAAGGTGAGATCCGTGCGCCGCGGGATGGTGAGCGTTATTTTGCGCTTCAGAAGGTCAACACTATCAATTTTGAAGCACCGGAACAGGTCCGGGCCCGCATCAATTTTGATAACCTGACCCCTCTTTTCCCTGAGCGTCGCCTGCGCATGGAGACTGAACCGAAGGGTGATGCAGCGGCTGCTCCGGCTCCGGCCAAGGGGAAAGGGCGGGATCGCAAGGACCAGAAAGATTATACGTCCCGTGTGATTGATCTGGTCTCCCCCATCGGTATGGGACAGCGTGCCCTGATCGTTGCTCCGCCGAGAACGGGTAAGACGGTGATGCTCCAGAGCATTGCTTCTTCCATTTCCGCCAATCATCCCGATGTGTTCCTCATCGTCCTGCTGATTGATGAACGGCCTGAGGAAGTGACGGACATGGCCCGGTCCGTCCGTGGTGAGGTCGTGTCCTCCACCTTTGATGAACCGGCCCATCGCCATGTGCAGGTGACGGAAATGGTGCTGGAAAAGGCCAAGCGTCTCGTTGAGCATAAGCGTGACGTGGTCATTCTTTTGGATTCCATCACCCGTCTGGCTCGGGCCTATAACACGGTCGTGCCATCATCCGGTAAGGTGCTGACCGGTGGTGTGGATGCCAATGCCCTTCAGCGGCCAAAACGTTTCTTCGGTGCAGCCCGTAACATTGAAGAGGGCGGCTCCCTGACCATTATTGCGACGGCCCTGATTGATACAGGTTCCCGTATGGATGAGGTCATCTTTGAAGAGTTCAAGGGAACGGGTAACTCCGAGCTGATGCTTGACCGTAAGCTGGCAGACAAGCGTACCTTCCCGGCCATCGACATCACCAAGTCCGGCACCCGTAAGGAGGAGCTGCTGGTGGATCGGGCATCCCTCTCCAAGATGTGGGTTCTGCGCCGCATCCTTGCCCCGATGGGTACGATGGATGCCATGGACTTCCTGCTGGACAAGCTGCGCTACAGCAAGACCAATCAGGACTTCTTTGATGCCATGAATAACTGAATGAGTGATAGTTATTTTCTGAATAGGAAAAGCAGGGTAGAAAACCCTGCTTTTTTATTTAGAAATATTGACGATTTGGCCTGAAACTTTAGGAGGATATTTTCATGATCAGAGCTGCATTAGTGTATGATTTTGATGGCACTCTCGCAAAAGGAAATTTACAAGAAACAAGTTTTATTCCAAATATCAAAATGAGTACGGAAGAATTTTGGGATGAGGTGAAAAAAACGGCGAAAGATTCTGATGCAGATGAAATTTTGACGTATATGTACGTTATGCTAAGAAAAGCGGAGGAGGCTGGTGTAAGTGTAACGAAAAATGATCTAAAAGAACATGGGAAGAAAGCACCTCTTTTTGAGGGTCTTGAAAGTAAAGATTGGTTTAATAGGATAAATTGTTTTGCTCGTTGTTATGATATAGAACTTGAGCATTATGTTGTATCGTCAGGGATACAAGAGATGATTGAAGGGTGTTCAATATTTAGTTGTTTTAAGAAAGTTTTTGCATCAAAATTTATATATAAAGGAGATGTGGCTGTTTGGCCTGGTGTTGGAATTAATTATACAACTAAGACACAGTATTTGTTTAGAATAAACAAAGGAATAGATAATAATTGGGACAATAAAGCAATTAATTCTTTCATGCCTGATGAAGATAGACCAATCCCTTTTAACAGAATGGTATTTCTAGGGGATGGAGATACAGACATCCCGGCTATGAAGATGCTTACCTACCAAGGCGGGCATTCTGTAGCTGTTTATGATCCCGATAGGAGTGAAAGAGGTATTAATAAGATTCACAGACTCATATCAGATGGTCGTGTTGATTTTGTTGCACCAGCTGACTTTCAAGAAAAATCGCAATTGGATATTATTGTGAAAGGTATAATAGGAAGAATGGCAAACAAGCTTAAATTGAAGTTATAAAATATTTTGTATTACTTAGAGAATAGAAATTGGCCTAGAAGGATAGGTAGACTTCATATGAACCTGCCTTTTTCTATAACCGGTTTCTCTTAAATGTGGGATTAGCCTCTGAAGAGATTCCAACAAAATTCACTCTCCATTTTTAGCTATATTACTTCGAGAAATATAATATGTACGTCAATGGTAAATGAAAGGGCCTAGTTCCAGCAGGTCGAGGCAATATAATGATTTATCGCCCTATTTTTGTAGAGTTCTTTGAAAGGACGATAGTGTGGCCCCTATGGAAGCATTTCTGCATGATTGTGCAGTTCTGGCCATCAGGGAATTGAAGCTCCACGTTCCAGCTCCAGCAGGAAGGCTTTGCTCTCTGGGCCTTCAAACCCACTGTAATCGCCATAGTTCTTGCCATGTGAGGGCAGGATACGATGGCAGGGAATGAGAATGAGCAACGGGTTCCGGGCTACGGCCTGACCGATGGATTGCGGACTTCCACCAATGGCTTTTGCTAGCTCGGCATAAGTGCGGGTCTGGCCGTGGGGAATGGCACGCAGGGCGGCCCAGACACGTTTCTGATAGGCCGTACCATCAAGCATCAGCGGAATGGACTGGAAGTCCACTACCTCGCCGTCAAAATAATCCTGCATCATGTCCCGCACTTTCAGCAGGAGGGGCGTTTCGCTTTGGTCCCGGCCCCAACCTTCATCAAGGGAAACAATCTGCCCCTCTTCTTCACTGAGAGTCAGGGCACCGAGGGGGGAATGGAAAGAAAGCTGTGGCATAAAAACAAGGCTGCCTGTTTTGCCGGGGAGCGTCAATTCTTTCTTCGGGCCGCTGCTTTTCCCGGCTGAGTGCTGTATGAAAGGCGCATGACACCATCCAGCACATCCACTCATACCATTTTTGCCGTGGCGACAGGGCCGGTGCAGGGGGCCATTGCCGTTATGCGGGTCAGTGGACCAGAAAGTGCCGCTTTGTTGAAAGCCCTCTGCGGAGCGGTACCTGCCCCTCGTCATGCCAGCCTGCGGGCTTTGAAGCATGAAGGTGATGTGCTGGATCACGCCCTTGTTCTTTGGCTGCCGGGGCCTCGTTCCTATACGGGGGAGGACAGTTTCGAGCTGCATCTTCACGCAGGTCCGGCCATTGTGGAGGCCGTAGCGCAGGCTCTCGTCTCTTTTGGTGCCCGTCCAGCCGAACCGGGAGAGTTTACCCGTCGGGCTGTGCAGGCAGGACGGATGGACCTGTTGCAGGCTGAGGCCATAGCGGACCTGATAGAGGCAGATACGCAGGCCCAGCGTCATCAGGCTCTGCGGCAGGCTGATGGAGCCTTGAGCCAGCTCTATATGGGCTGGGCATCCCGACTGCGTCAGATTCTGGCCCAGCAGGAAGCCCTGATCGATTTCCCGGATGAGGAACTGCCCCCGGAGGTGGAAGAGGCCCTTCTGGCAGACTGTCGGACCCTGGCTGAGGAGATGCAGGTCCATCTGGCTGATAAACGGGGTGAGATCGTCCGTGATGGCCTGAAGATCGTTCTGGCGGGGGCGCCGAATGTTGGTAAATCCAGCCTGCTGAATGCGCTGAGCGGGCAGGATGCAGCCATTGTTACGCAGAAGGCGGGCACGACACGGGATGCCATCGCCGTGGACTGGGTGATTGAAGGCATCCGTGTCCGGCTGGTTGATACGGCCGGCGTGCGGGAGACGGAGGATGAAATTGAGGCAGAAGGCATCCGCCGGACCATGCGGCATGTGAAAGAGGCTGATCTGCTTTTTCATCTTGTCGGGCCGGGGGATGAAACACCCTTGCTGGCGGATCACGCCATAAAGCTGCGGACAAAGACGGACCTTGCCCCGGCACGGGAAGGTGAGCTTGGCATCCATACGAAGGATGAAGCTGGTCTGGCTCCCCTGAAAGCGTGGCTGAAAGCCCATTTGGCCCGTCTCATGGCCCAGCGTGGCACTCCGCCTCTGACCCGTGCCCGCCATCGGGCAGGGTTGAAGGAGGCGCAGGAGCATCTGACCCGTGCGCTGGAAGCCTCATGGCCGGAGGTCCGTGGTGAAGAGCTGCGGCTGGCCATGCAGGCTCTTGGACGGCTGACGGGTCATGTGGATGTGGAAGCCCTACTCGATACGATTTTTGGTCAGTTCTGTATAGGAAAGTGACGTTACCTCAATGAGTACATCACCTACGCATATTTATGATGTCATCGTGGTGGGGGGCGGTCATGCCGGGACAGAAGCCGCCGCCGCCGCCGCTCGTTTCGGGGCACGGACTCTGTTGCTGACGCACAAGCTGGACACTGTGGGCAGCATGTCCTGCAACCCGGCTATTGGTGGAATCGGCAAGGGCCATCTCGTGCGGGAGATTGATGCGTTTGATGGTCTCATGGGCAAGGCTGCTGATCGGGCGGGAATTCATTTCAAGCTGCTGAACCGTTCCAAGGGGCCAGCGGTACATGGGCCACGGGCGCAGGCGGACCGTTCCCTTTACCGGACGGCCATTCAGGAGCTTCTGGCCGCTACGCCTAACCTGACCATGCTGGCTGGGGCTGTGGGTGATCTGATCGTGGAAAAAGGCCATGTCCGGGGTGTGATCTGCGAGGATGGCCGCCGTTTTTCTGCCGGGGCAGTCGTGCTGACAAGCGGCACCTTCCTGCGGGGCGTGATTCATACAGGGCGGGTCAGCCAGCCCGCCGGGCGGATTGGTGATGCGCCGGCCACACAGCTGGGAGAACGGTTGGAAGCTCTGGGGCTGAAAATGGGTCGTCTGAAAACAGGCACTCCGCCCCGTCTGGCTCGTGAGAGCATCGACTGGGAGGCCCTGCCTGCCGATGAGGGTGATGCCGAGCCGGAAGCCTTCAGTATGCTGACGACGTCCCTGCCCAATAGGCAGATCGTCTGCCGTATCACGCAGACAACACCGCAGACGCATAAGATCATTGAAGAGAATCTGCATCTCTCGGCCATGTATGGTGGTGAGATCACAGGGCGGGGGCCACGCTACTGCCCGTCCATTGAGGACAAGATTGTCCGTTTTGCAGGGCGGGACAGCCATCAGGTGTTTCTGGAGCCGGAAGCCCTGCCAGGCAATCCGGGTGGGGAGCTGGTCTATCCCAACGGCATCAGCACGTCCCTGCCCGCAGATGTGCAGGCGCAGATGATTGCCTCCATGCCGGGGCTGGAAACGGCCCGCATTGTCACTCCCGGCTATGCCGTGGAATATGACTATGTTGACCCAAGGGAGCTGCGCCCGTCTCTGGAACTGCGGGCCTTGCTCGGTCTCTATCTCGCCGGACAGATCAATGGCACGACAGGCTATGAGGAAGCGGGTGCGCAGGGCCTTCTGGCCGGGCTGAATGCTGCCCGTGCCGTGGCAGGCAGGGAACCTCTGACGCTGGGGCGGGAGGAATCCTATCTTGGCGTGCTGATTGATGATCTGACCCTGCATGGTATCAGCGAACCCTATCGCATGTTCACGTCACGGGCGGAATATCGCCTTCTGCTGCGGGCTGATAATGCCGATCTGCGTCTGACGCCAAAGGCCATTGAAGCGGGTTGTGTCGGGCCTGAGCGTGAAGCGGCGTTTCGTGAAACAATGCGTCAGATTGATGAGGCAATGGAAGAGGCTCGGAAACCGGCTTTCCTGCCCCAGCATCTGCGGGAACATGGCATTGAGGTTTCACAGGATGGGCGGCGGCGCAGCCTTCTGGATGTGCTGGCTACACAGGCTGATGAAGCTCAGATTGCCAGTCTCGCTCCGTGGTTTGCGGCTCTGCCCGTCCGTATCGGGCGGCATGTGCAGACGGAGGCCCGTTATGGTGGTTATCTCCGCAGGCAGGAGCGGGAGATTCAGCAGCTGAAAAGTGAAGCGGCTCTGCGTTTGCCAGATGATCTGGATTACGGGGCCATCGGAGGGCTGAGTCAGGAAATGCAGGAGCGGCTGAGTGCTGCCCGTCCCGCTGATTTTGCTGCTGCTGGGCGTGTACGGGGTGTGACCCCGGCAGCTCTGATTGCTCTGCTTGCCTATGTCAGGAGCCGTAAATGATGACGCATGTTTCACATGAAACAGAAAAGAAGCTCGCTCATTTTGCCAGCCTGCTGACCCGCTGGAATGAGAAGATCAATCTTGTCAGTCCGAAGGATATTGCCCATCTCCGGCAGCGTCATATTGAGGACAGTCTCCAGCTTGTTCCACAGGTGGAAGCTGGTGCCCGGATAACGGACCTTGGCTCTGGCGGTGGCTTTCCGGGTCTGATCGTGGCGATTGCAACGGGGAATCCCGTCACGCTGATTGAGTCCGACCAGCGTAAATGTGCTTTTCTGCGGGAGGCGGCACGGGAGTGTGGTGCCCATGTTACCGTACTGGCAAAGCGGATTGAGCAGGCTGATCTGGAGCCAGCGGATATCGTGACAGCCCGTGCGCTGGCCCCCCTGCCCCAGCTGCTTGACTGGGCACGGCCCTTGCTGAAGGAAGATGGCTACTGTCTCTTCCTCAAGGGAAGAAAAGCATCAGATGAGTTGACCAGTGCCCGTTCTGGCTGGCACATGACATATGAAACCCTTCCCAGTCGAACAGACCCTGACGGGGCCCTTCTCAGGATCAGTGATTTCAGACGTGTCTAAAGTTGCTTCACATACACCGCACATCATTGCCATTGCCAACCAAAAGGGTGGTGTCGGCAAGACGACGACCAGCCTGAATTTGGCGGCGGCTTTAGCACGGCATAAGCGCGTCCTCTTGGTGGACCTTGACCCGCAGGGCAATGCCTCCACGGGGCTTGGGCTGGATTATGACGAGCGGGGCCGTGGCACTTATGGTGCCTTGCTGGAAGATGCACCGGCTGAAACGCTCCTGCGTGCCAGCGTGGTGCCGAAGCTAGATGTCATGCCTGCCAATGGTGATCTTGCCGGTGCCGAGCTGGAAATGATCGATCAAGACCGGCGGGAATACCGGTTGCGGGATGCTCTGCAACCGTTGCTTAATCGTTATGACATTATTCTGATCGACTGTCCTCCAAGCCTTGGGCTGTTGACACTCAATGCGCTGGTTGTTGCCCAGAGTGTCCTGGTGCCGCTGCAATGTGAGTTCTTTGCTCTGGAAGGGATCAGCCAGCTGGTCCGGTCCATCGAGCGGGTGCGTCTGGCCTTCAATGCGGACCTGCATCTGGAAGGGATCGTGCTGACCATGTTCGATACCCGTAACAATCTTTCCGCTCTGGTGGCGGAAGATGCACGGGGCTTCTTTGGCGATCAGGTCTTTAAGACGATGATTCCCCGTAACATTCGTATTTCCGAGGCACAGAGCCACGGGCGGCCCGTCATGGATTATGCCCGCAGCTCCACCGGGGCACTGGCTTATGAGGCTCTGGGAGCCGAGCTGCTGAAACGGCTGAAGAAGAAAGGCTGAGCGACATGGCAAAGAAGGCATCTCCCTCCTCCCGCAAACTTGGCCGGGGTCTGGCGGCTCTTCTGGGGGATCAGGCTCCCAATCTGGCCCGTGTCGGTGCCCCGCAGGGGGAGGCTCAGGCTCCGTCCCAGCCGGGGAGTCTGGGGGTGGACCTGCTGGCCCCTAGCCCGTTCCAGCCTCGCCGGGACATGAATGAAGACCGCCTTGCGGAGCTTGCGGATTCCATCCGGTCCCGTGGAGTCATCCAGCCCATTCTGGTCCGCCCGGACCCGGAAAAGAAAGGCCGGTATCAGATCATTGCTGGTGAACGTCGCTGGCGGGCTTCGCAGAAAGCGGGACTGCATGAGGTGCCCGTCTATATCCGCCAGCTTAATGATACGGACGCTATGGCAGCCGCCATGGTGGAAAATCTCCAGCGTTCGGACCTGAATCCTGTGGAAGAAGCAATGGGGTTGCAGCGGCTCCTTCAGGATTACAGCCTGACACAGGAAGAGCTGGCCGGAGCTATCGGTAAATCCCGGTCTCACATTACCAACACCATGCGCCTTCTGAACTTGCCGGAAGCTGTGCTGGTTCAGTTGCGGGATGGTGGGCTGAGTGCTGGTCATGCCCGTGCCCTGCTTGGCCACCCTGATCCAGTGGCTGGTATGGCAGAGGTATTGGCAAAGGGGCTGAATGTCCGTCAGACAGAAGACCTTGTGGCTCGTTTGAACAAGGCTGTCAGTGAGGATAAGGCCGTTGTAGTTCCTGCCCCGGAGATCACCCGGCTGGAGGAAGACCTCTCTGCCCGTTTTGGTCTGAAAACGCAGATCCGTTTCAACGGGAAAAGCGGCTCATTGAAGATCAATTATTCGTCTTTGGAACAGTTTGAAGCCCTGATGGCCCGCCTGACTGGGCAAGGCTGATTTTTTTGAGAAAATGTTTAAAAGACCCTTGTCAGGTTCGGTGAGGGCTGATAGATAACCACCCATCGGTTACCGATTGTGGGCACATAGCTCAGTTGGTAGAGCAGCTGACTCTTAATCAGCGGGTCCTAGGTTCGAGCCCTAGTGTGCCCACCACAATCGGCCGTATTTCCTGAAAAAAAAAGAATAGCTTCCTGACTGTCTGAGCGGGCACCCGCTTTTATGGTTTGCAGGAAGGCTCATGATTCCATTTCTTCTCAAGACATGTTTGTCTGCCGTACTTGTGGCCTCCATTGCTACGGTGGCCCGTCGTCTGCCGGCTCTAGGGGCTCTTATTGCCTCATTGCCGCTCGTTTCCGTTCTGGGGATGATCTTCCTCTGGGCTGAAAAGCCCGATCGGGAGCTGATGGCTACTCATAGTGAGGCGACCTTCTGGTATGTCCTGCCCTCTCTGCCCATGTTTTTGCTGATTCCGTTCCTGTTGCGGCGTGGCTGGCCCTTTTGGGGGAGTTTGGCGGCTGGGTGCGTGCTGACCATCTTGCTGTATCTTGTCGTGGTTTGGTGTGCCCGTCGGTATGGAGTGGCTCTGTGATGGAGGATGGTTCCCACTCTATTGTTTAACAGGTTATTGACTTTTCACTTATTTCCATGGAGTAAAGTCTTTTCCGTTTTTTAGAGGAATTGCGATATGGGAAAAAATAATCCATTTAAGTACTATATAAAGGTACTGAATAACTATGTGAATTTTCGTGGAAGGGCAACACGTTCTGAATTCTGGTATTTTGCTCTTCTTAATGCTATTATTATGATTGTTCTTGCAATATTTGATGGATTTATAAATAGTGATGTTACAGGATATGTGTATGCACTCTTGGTTGAGCTCCCCTATTTAGCTGTGTCTGTGAGACGTATGCATGACACTGACCGTTCTGGTTGGTGGATTCTCGTGCCTTTTGCAAATGTCGTTTTCTTTTGTCTGAAAGGCACTGAAGGCGAGAACAGATTTGGTCCTCAGCCGGACTGACTGGCAGGAAAAGGTCATTTCATATGCTGGTAGCCGATAGATCGCAGGTCTGTCGGCTATTTTTGTGACTGAGTGAAGTATTGGATACTTCGCAGGAATGATAGTGTTTCTGAACTATAAAAAACTGTAATATGTTAAAGTATCCGTGATTTATTTGTGATGGTTATTCATAAAATCGTAGTATGGCCTTTTTGGTGGTCCGTATTTTTCCCGTATAAGGCTGTTCTGTTACGATGATGGGATAGGACAGTTTATGGAGGCGGGCTGATCATGGGTCTGTTATGGACAGGCAAGACAGAGTAGAATGGCGGCATCAGAAAAGATGAGAGTGCTATGCGTGTAAGCGAGTTCAAGCCTCGGTCTGTCGTAGGGCGGCATCAGCCGGTGATAGCCTTGGTCGGGTGTGATGGAAGTGGGAAGTCCACCGTGGGGACGGCCCTACTGGTGTTGTTGCAGGCCGAGCGGCCGACAGTGTTCTGTCATCTGGGCAAGCAGGCCGGTAATTTGGAGCGGACACTGGCCCCTCTTCCTTTGATTGGCTCGTATGTGACAGGCAAGGCCAAAAAAGAGAATAGTAAAATACAGTCTGGCAAAAAAGCTGGTGTGTTGGCCGCTATATCGGGATTTGTGCTCTCCATGCGGCGGGTGCTGCGTTACGGGCGCATGCGGTATCAGCACGAGCGGGGCATGACGATACTGACAGACCGTTACCCGCAGAATAGTGTTCCCGGCCCTATGGATGGTCCTACTCTGGCGAACTTGAACCGTGATGGCGTTTTGTTCCGGTTTTTCAGCCGGGTGGAGCGGATGTTGTATGCACGGATGGCTCGCTTCCGGCCAGATGTCGTCATACGGCTGAATGTCGATTTGGAGACAGCGTTACAGCGTAAGCCAGATCATGTGGCCTTCAAGTTAGCTCGTAAGATTGATGATCTTTCCAAACTGGATTTTGCAGGGGCTCCCATCGTTGATATCGATGCGACTGAACCTCTGGAGCAGGTGTTGGCACAGGCTGAAGAAACGGTCCGTAAGGTACTGGCTCTTTATCCCCGGTCCGGTCAGGCTGGTGGAGTTACAGACCCTCATGGCAATAGTCAGGCTGGCCGTGCGGGGCGATTGGTGTCACTTGTTGGTTGTGATGGGTCCGGGAAGTCCAGCATCAGTCAGTATCTTGTTCAGCATATTTCAGAAACACGTCCGGCGGTCTATGGCTATCTTGGCCTTGGTTCTGGCGATCTCGGGCGGCGGATCGGTACCCTGCCTTTCATCGGTGCTGCCCTAGAAAAGAAGCTGAACGGAAAAGCCAAAAAGGCGCGTACCAAAGGTGAAAAAATGCCGGGCATGTTGACAGGACTCGTCTTGTTTGCCTTTTCCCTGGTGCGGTTGAAGCGTTTTTGGCGGGTCAAGCGTGCTGTGGAGAAGGGCTTCCTTGTCGTGACGGACCGTTATCCGCAGATGGAGGTTCCCGGCCAGTGTGATGGTCCTGGCCTTTCAGCGGCATACAGCCATAATCCGCTAATTCGTTTTCTGGCATGGCTGGAGCGTGGCATCTATCGCAGAATTGCGGCTTTCCGGCCTGATTTGGTCATCCGGCTGAATGTTGATGCAGAGACGGCCCATAGTCGTAAGCCAGATCATGATTTGGATGCCCTACGGATTAAAGCAGAGCTGATGCCGCAGCTGAACTTCAATCATGCACCGCTTGTTGAGGTCGATGCCCGGCAGTCCTACGAAGCCGTACAGCAGGAAGTGTTATATCTGCTGGAGAAACACGGCCTCGTCTAAAGGGTGGGTTTTGTCTGTCTCATCGGGCTGGCAATTTTGGCCAGCCCGTTTTTTATTGTTTAACGAGGGCAGCGTTCAAGAAAAGCCTGAAGTCGTTGGGGGATTTCCTCTGGGGACTGGAAGCGATCCCGACGGTAATTCTGCGTTCCCTCCAGCTTTTTTTCAATCAACCCATCATGAAAATCACCCATCAGGCCATTGATGGTGGCCAGATATTCAGAAAGCTGGTTCAGCTTCTGGGAAGGGCGGATTGTGCGTAACGTATCGTTGAAGGCCACACGACGGCTGATGATTTTACGCATGACATGGAATTCATGGCCGGTTGTGGCATCCAGCGTACGGATCAGCTTTGCCAGTTTGGCATTTTCTTTCTTCTGATAGGCGATGATCCCTGCCGTATCGTCTTCTTTCCATAGGGCGATAGGGGCTGCGATGAGCCAATAATAGACTGGTGACAGAGCAACCCAGAGGATGAGGCCATTGGTCAGGGTTGCCCGCCGCTGATGGTTTTTGAAGGCGTCCTGCATATTGCCCATAACGATGGTGATGAGATGCAGCAGGATCGGGTAACGGTGATGCCGGGTAAAATTGGCACAGGCAAAGCGCATATGTTTGAACTTGGCCCGTGCATATTTGAAGGCCAATTGTTCATCTTCACTGGCTTTACCGGAAAGGGCGATTTTCAGGATCAAACGGCGGAAGGCCTTGCGGTCTACACCATGTTCCAGAAGCTGCCAGCAGAGATTATAGCCATCCTTGATCTCGCTTATCTCACAGGCAGGCAGCACATCGTCAGGGAGTGGCGTGTCGGGGTGCGGAACATCATCAAGAAGGACATGCTCAAAGACGGTATCCAGCATCTTCTGAGGAAAAGCCGGCGTACTGCGGCGGCTGGCAGAAGGGCGGAAGGGGAAGATGGGCATGGGTCTGGTTCTTCTCCTGATGAGGTTTAGCTGCCCGATGTGGTCGGCAGGTTGCCACTCTGGCGGGTTTCTCTTTCGTGCGGGAGGACGATTTTGTTCCGGCGCAGATAGGTCATACCCATCATGACGAATGTGGTCATGGTAGCAAAGAATATGCCCAAAGCATAGGCAAGCCCTGCGCCGTTCAGGCCATAATGATGACCCATATAGATGAGCAGAGGGACATAAAGAATTACGGAAACAAGCTGGGCCAACATGATGTAATGGGAGCGTCCCGCCGTGTAGAGTACGCCCTCCATCGGCAGACCAGCGGTAAAGAAGACCAGCGAAGGGGACATCCACATCATCAGGGTGGCTGCATCACCAAAGCGGTGGCCGAACATGCTGATGACGGGCTTCCCGCCTACATAGACCACCAGCATGGCCAGTAGCCCTAACGCCCCGGAAAGGGCACTTGTCCGCAGGGCCAGCTTCCACGGTGCGGATGTCCGTGGGTCCATGAGGACGACCTCTGGATAATAGCTTTTCTCCAGCAGTTTTGCAGGCCGTTGGACAGCATCCAGAAATTCCATGGACAGGGAATAAAGACCAGCTGCTGATGTGCTGACAATTTTACCAACGAGCAGCTTGCTGATTGGCTCCCAGACAGTTTCTAGAATGGTGGTGATGCTGGCTGTCCAGACAAAGCTCCACATGCCTTCTGGCATTTGTCGGGCTGCTTTCATGATGCTGGGGCGTAGCCCTTTGAGCAGGTCATGGCGTTTCAGCTCTAACAGGGCTGTACTCCAGAGATAGATCTGCCCCGCCAGGAGGGCCAGATACCAAGCGATGACAAACCCGGTTAACTTGGTGCCGCTTAGCAAGGCGAACAAGCAGCCAATGGCACGGACTGTCGGTGTGATAAGCTGCTGGCGGGAGACGAGGTCGATACGGTCAAAAAGCCGGAGGATACCGTAGGCCGCCGTACTTCCCATGCCGGGGATTAGTGTGCAGTAGAGTAGGACCAACAGGGTGGGTTTATCATGGATGCCCAGTGTCTTGCCTAAGCAGAGAAAGGCCAGCATGCCGAAAATCATGGAGACAAGCCCGGCGCAGATATCCAGACCTATGGCTAGACTAATGCTAGTTTGGACTGTTTTGCGTTCGCCTTTCTGCCAAGGAACGGCAGCATAATGTAGGACAATCTGCCAACTCTGAAACTGTCCGATAGCCGCTACGGTCTCGATGTAAGAGGCAATTAGGGTCAGAACACCGAAGTCATGTGGATGCAATGCACGTCCGGTCATGACCAGCGCAGCGAGGCCCACCATAGCCCCGATCAGTTTGGTTGAACCCAGCTTTCCCGCATTTTTCAGAACAACACGGAAAAGATCATCCTTGAACCACCCCTTCATTCTGCAGGCTCTTGGAAGTCAGGGAGTTCATTGATGGCAACCACCCGCCAATAGCCGGCGATATGCTCAATGATGCTCAGGGAAAGATTTTGGATGCAGAGGCGCAAGGCGGTGTCCACGGGGATGTCCAGACAGTGGGATAATGCCATACGGATTGCCCCGCCGTGGCTGAGGACGATCATGTCCTGTCCGGTATGTTGCTGGGCGTAACCATCCAGTGCCTGACCGATACGCTGGCGGACATCCATCATGCTTTCCCCTCCGGGAGGGCGTTCATCCGCAGCGATGGACCAGAAAGGAGGGGCTGGCTTTTTGAGCAAGGCGGGGAATGTGTCATGGGGGGTGCCGTTCCATTCCCCTATGGATTGCTCGATGAAAGCGGGGTCAATTTCCATAGGGGCGGAAAAATTACCAGCTTTTTGAATGGTCAGGCCGGTTTTGCGTGCCCGTTGGAGGGGAGAGGAAAACCAGACGGCTTTGCGGGGCAGGCGGCGGGCCAGAGCTTTATAGGCGGGTTTCTGGCTGCTGAGATGCTGGGGGCAAAGGGGCACGTCTAGCGTGCCGTACATGGTCTGTCGTGCCGTTTCTTCTACAATGGCATGACGTACCAGCCAGAAGCGTGTCACACCGGCGGGGAGGCCTGGTCCATCCAGAAAATGTTCCTGAGGGTCTGGCATGGCGGGGTGCGTCACGGAAAAATCTCTCAAACAGGTCAAAAGGCCTTTATCAGCGTGTTGGGACAGAACTGACGGCCCGATCAGAATTTCATGATAAGGGCGCATAGCGAGGAAAGGAACCGCCCTCAAGGAGAAGTTTTATAATTTGTGGTAACCGTGTCCTTTTGGGTGTGTTCATTACGGTCTAAAGTCAGGCAGGAATCTGATGGTCATGAGGGAGACAGACACAGATGAAAATTTCAGCAGGGCCAGTCGCGACACCATCTTTCTGGCATAAGCTGTTCCGGACCGTCTGGCCGAAAAGCGACAATGAGGTGTTCGTACTGGATGAGAAATGGGTGGTCCTGTTTCATATTGTTGTCGTGGCGGTTCTCGTTATTTTCCATCTGATTTTAATGAACCTTACGGACTTCTGACCGGGGCATTTTTCGTTTCATGATGGAACAGGCAAGTAGGTAAAGGCCAACCCCGCCCAGACTGATCCAGAATGGTAGTGGGATGTTGCTGTACCAGGAGAGGATAAGCCCGCCCCATGAGAGCAGGAGTGCCCCCAGTACGGAGCAGACCACACCTCGGAAGGGAGGGAGTTCCAGTTTCAGGGCGGCAGAGGCCGGGCCGATCATTAGGCTGAAACAAAGTAGTGCCCCGGCAATTTCCGCGCAGGCGGCGGCGGCAAGGGAAGCGAGCAGAAGAAAAAGTTGACCCAACCGGGCTGATGAGAGGCCCTGCGCTTCTGCGAGGCTGGGGCAGAGGCTGATGAAAAGCAGAGGTCGCCAGAGAAAGGCCAACCCGGCGAGGCAGACGGCGACCAGTCCTGCAAGCAGGCCGAGAGTTGAGCTATCCAGCCCCAGAACATCACCAAAAAGCAGCGTTGTTGTCTGGGATGATGCCTCATTGGCTTCGTGCAGACACCAAACGCCAATGCCCAGGCTGGCGGCCAGAATGAGTCCGGTCATTGTGTCCCGCTGGGCCGGATGTCCCCTGCCCTGCTGCTCCCGGCCCATGAAGAGACCGCCTGTTATGCTGGCCGCTACCATGCCGGCTAGTGGAGGAAGGTGCAGCCATACAGCCGCCGCCGCCCCGCTGAATCCTATATGAGGCAGAGCATGAGCTGCAAAGGCTTGCCGCCGTAGCAGCATGAGCCACCCTAGGCTCCCGGCTAACAGGGAGACCAGAAAACAGCCCAGAAAGGCATGTTGCATGAAAGGGAAGGTAAAAAGGCCCGGTTCAGACATGCAACGTGCCTTCCTTTAGGGTGAGTTCCCGTATGGGTAGCGGGAGGGTTTCTGTTTTCAGAGGGCCGTGAGCCGTGATGAGCAGATTCGTGCCGTTTTGCTGGTGAAGCCGGACAAAAAGCTGAAGAAGGGCCTCATGGCTTTTAGGGTCCAGCGCAGCGAAAGGCTCATCAAGAATGAGCAGGTCGGGGGCGTTAGCGAGGGCTTGTGCTAGTGCTACCCGCTGTCGTTCGCCACCAGACAGGACGCCAAGCGGACGCCCTGCCAGAGACAGGGCCCCGGCCTCATCCAGAAGGACTTCTGCTTTGTGACGGGTTCTGCCGGGGAGAGGAATGCCCCAATGCGTACCCTTTAGGCAGGCCATGACATGACTGATGACAGGCAGCATGGGGGCTGTATCATCGGCCTTCTGGGGCATATAGCCACAATGTTGACGGGCTTTGACAGGGGGCTGCCCATTGATGAGAAGTTGCCCGCTTTGTAGAGGAAGCAGCCCCATGAGAGCCCGGAGGAAGCAGGTCTTCCCGGCCCCATTATGGCCACGCAATATGGTCAGCCCTTTTAGAGGAAGGTCTAGCGTGGCGTGGTGCAAGATGGCGTGCCTGCCGACCTGAAGGCTGACATCTCGGCAGGAGAGATGGGCCTCTTTCATGGTTGGGGATGGTTGTGCGCAGCCTGAGGAGCTGTCTGTTTCAGAGCATCTTCTAAAGATGTTAGGATCGTGTTCAGCCAGTCTTGCCAGTGTTGCCCAGCCGGCAGGCTTTCTCCAATAGCAATGACGGGAATACCCGCCTGACGAGCTATGTTTTCTACTCTACTAGCTTGAGGTGCGCTGATGGCCGGGTTGCGGACCATGAAGCGGATGGCTTTCTGTTTGATGGCGGTTTCCAGCAGGGCGGTATCATAGGGGGCGAGGCTAGTTTCATTCATCAAGGAACGGGCCCAGCTCTGGTTTGTCATTTCTAGCCCAGCGGCCAGAAGAAGACGTTCGCCAGCCGGTTCAGTCATGGCAAAAGGTGCGCCGTGATATGTTTGACTGATGGTTTGGAGGCGAGCGGAAATCAGGTCGATTTGTTTTTCGAACAGAGCGAGGCGGTCGCTGATGTCTTGATGGCTCTGCGGTGTTCTCTCCATAAGCCATGTGGCGATTTCCCGGGCTGTTTTCCGCACGGTGGGAAGATCGAAAAAGAGATGTGGGTCCTCCCCTGCCAGCCAACCTGTATGGTCCGCTGCTATGAAGAGCTTTACAGGAGGAGGCAGAAGGTTTGCTGCCCAGTCATCATAGGTTGCCCCGTTGAGCAGCACCGCATCACTCATGGCCAGCTGTCGGGCCATGAGAGGGGACGGCTGGAGATGATGTGGGTCCAGCCCTTCACTGGTGATGAGGGCGTGCGTCTTTAGTGCAGAGCCACCAACCTGCTGAGCAACATCGCACCATACAGGTTCCACGCAGGTCAGTAGCGGGGGAACCTGTTCCTGTCCTGCTCCGGTCTCGGCAAGGGCCGGGCGGGATAGCAGACCTGCCATCAGCAGCAGAAGGAAGGATAGGCAGGCGAAGGGACGCAACAGGGACATGAGAGACTTTCAAGCCGTAAGCAGAAGCAATGTTATATAATAACATTCCCTTCACCTGCAAAGGAACGTCCTCCCCAGCAGGCAGGAACCTTTTATCGGACACTATGGCCGCCAGTGGTGTGCTGGCGTATGCTAGTTGCCGTTCCTCAAATAAGCATACGGTGTTGGTGCCATGACTGAAGTATTGTCAGAACAACCTCATGACCTTCGCAGGATCGATATCTCACCGGATTACTGGTACCCCGTTGCCTGGTCGGAAGACCTAAAGGCAGGGAAGGCCATAGGCCGCAATTTCAGCGGGCAGCCTGTCGTACTTGTCCGCCCGAAGAGAGGGCCGGTCTATGCGCTGGAAGATAAATGCGCCCATCGGCAGGTGCCCCTCAGTGAGGGCGTTGTGGAAGGTGGGACCATCAAATGCGGCTATCACGGCTGGGCCTATAGCCGGACAGGGGATTGCGAGGATATTCCCTATCTGGGCAAGGATGAGAACCAGAAGCGCATCCCGAACTGCGTCCGGCCCTATCCCTGTATTGAAGCAGGTGGAATGATCTTCATCTTTCCCGGCGATCCAGAGAAAGCCCGGACAACCCCGTTGCCAGAGCTGGCACAGGTGGGGAACAGGGCCTTCAAGACCCGGCGTTTTGATCCATCCGTGAAGTGCCATTACACCTTCATGCATGAGAACCTGATGGACATGAATCATCAGTTCCTGCACCGGCGGCAGATGGGCAAGATCAGGGCCCGTTATCTGGGTGGTGATCAGGGAGAAGGTTATGTGGAGGCCCGCTACAGCTTCGCCCGTGTGGGCAGCGAGGGGCAGCCTCTGGCGGAACGGCTGATCTTCGGCAAGCACAAATATGATCCCAGCAAGCCCCAGCCTGTGGAAGAGGTTGTGACCATCCGCACATCCTATCCGTATCAGAGCCTGCACATCCACGATAAGGATGGCGACCTGATTATGCAGCTTTTTGCCGTCTATGTCCCCGATAGCGGTGATGGGCAGAGCTGCCAGACCTTCGGGCTTCTCTCCGTCCTGCGGCCGAAGGTGCCGTTCGTGCTGGACCTCATCTGGCCAGTTCTGGGCGTGTTTACCAACCGCATCTTCCATGAGGATAAGGACATCGTGGAGATGGAGCAGAAGGCATGGAACATGCAGGGTGGGGATCGGAATATCGAGGTCTTCCCCATCGTCAAAAAACTCCGCCATCTGCTGCGGTCAGGCGGGATTCCCCATAAGGGTGGGGTACAGACCATGTATCCGGTCCCACAAGAGACCTGATGAGTCTGGAGAGGCATCATCGGGATGGGTAAGCCCTCTCCCCTCATCGCTTATTTATACCCGAAGAGATGGCGGAGATCGTCACTGAGATGCTGGAAGGCATCTTCATTGCTACGCCGCCGTCTGTTGCCTTTTTCGGAGATGACCGTGACTGTTGCGGTCATGCCTGCGGCAAGGTTGAGGTCCGGTGGAATGGTGTCCAGACTGATGCGGACAGGGATACGCTGGGCCAGCCGTACCCATGTATAAACCGGGTCTACCATGGGTAGCCCAAGGGTGTTTGTCATGGCGTTCTTGCTGGCGATACCACGGGTAATGCTGCTTACATGCCCGTAAAGCGGTGTGTGATAGCCCATCAGGTCCATGCGGACTGGGTCGCCGATACTGAGGTCATGGACCTTCACTTCCTCAAAATACCCGTCCACCCAGAATGAATTTGTGTCGATGACATGGATGTTCACTTGCCCGGCAGAAGCGAAATCACCCGGCCTCATGGTCAGGTTGGTGATGATGCCATCGATGGAACTGCGAACGGTCGTGCGGTCCAGATTGATTTGAGCCTGCTTACGCTGGGCTAGTGCCGTATTGTAAATGGCCCGGGCTTGCTGGGCTAATGCCTCGTACTGTGTCTTTTCTTCCTGCGAGACAGCCGTGCCGGGAATGGCATGACGCCACCGGGCCTGATTCAGCCGGAAGTCAAGGTCAGCCTTAGCCTTGTTCACGTCCGCATCGGCTTTTTCAAGGGCGACCCGATAGTCGAATGGGTCAATGACATACAGCACATCCCCGGCATGAACCTGCTGGTTGTCATGCACCGGCACGGTGAGGATCTGCCCGGAAACACGGGGGGCAATATTCGCTACCTGAACACGGACCTGCCCGTTACGGGTCCAAGGGGCAGCGGTGTAATAATCCCAGAGGACAACAGCCACGAACCCGGCCACGCAGAGAATGGAGGCAGTGACAGAGAAACGGATGAGGCGATAGGCACGGGTAAACACTGGCAGCCTTATAGTAGAATGGTGAACAGGCCGAGCAGGCAGATCATGATGGCGAACTGTGCCAGAGGCGGGTTGGCAAAGAAACGCCAGAGCCGCAACCATTGGAGGGTGAGGCGCAGCAGGAAGGTCCCCAGTAGGGCAAGGGCTAGGTCAATGATGAAGGAAGAGACAAACAGCCCGTCCAGATTGATAACAAGGTGGTGCATTACCATCGCTTGCGTCCTATTCCGTAATGGCGGAGAGCGGATTTATTTTCCTGAAGGAGAAAGCGAACCTCTTCCAGCCCCGCCGCGCAGAGAACCGCCACAACATAGGCGGGCCCGTTGGAGGAAGATACCTGAGAGAGCATCTTTTCTGCCATGAGGGAGAGATGGTCTGCCAGTGAAAATAGTTCCATATGGCTTACATCTTTTTGTGTGGTTTCGGCCAGTTGGGCCAGTTCCGGGTACTGGCGGGCCGTTTTTAGGTCTAGCTCCAGTCGGGCCAGAGCTGTCGTGAGGTCAGCTAGGCTGATGAAACGTTCGCAGACCCGCCATGCCGCCTTGCCTTTGCTTGCCTCGCTGATGGTCTGGCTCAGCGTATAAAGCTGGTGAAGCCGATCATATTTACGGCTGAGAAGGGCCGGTGTGAACGCTGGAGAGCGTGAGGAAAATTGACGTTCCAGCTCATTGGCGATGGAGAGGGTGATGCGGAAGCGTGTCCGCCGTGGCTGTGGCGGAATGAACTTGATGAGAAAGAAAGCGGTGATGCCTGCCGCACAGAGATAGAACGTATTGCGGTCCACAAAACTGAGGAAATCATAGTCGTGATGATTATTCAGCCCCAGAAAGACGAAGAAAAAGGGTGCGTAATGTGAACCAATGGCTGTTGTGGCCGGATTGATGATGAGCAGACAGCTGACGACGGCTTGCACGAGCATGATGATGGCCATGCTGGGTATGGTGCTGGTATGTGGCAGGATGAAGAAGGACGTAATTCCGGCTGCGATGATACCCAGCGGTGTACCGATCAAAATTCCTCGGCCAAAGGTAGCACTATTGGGCTGGGTAACACCCAGGCAAAGCAGCATGGCACATTGAGAGAGGGCCGTGGAAGCATTGGGCAGACCGCTGCCGATAAAGAGAGCCGCCGCCGCACTGAAGCAGAACAGTACCCTGATGGCATTGATGAAGGCAGCAACCCTGTCCGGATGGAAGGCAAACTGGCTCATGGCCTTTACCTTGCCGAGCGGGGCTGCCTTCAGAAGTGTGTTGAGGCCTTTGCGGCTGCTATGGCGGCTGGCGATCAGGCTGGCCGTGCGTTCTAGACGCCACGCATCGGCACGGGTCAGGCGGGATGTGTCTGGCGGCAGGCGGCCAATCAGGTCAGCCATGATGGTCTCTCGGTCTGTACCAGAGGGAGCGTGTATGTCCGAGCGTGTTAGTGCCAGTATGGCCGGGCTTATGGTGGCATGACGCATGAGGAAGAGCAGACTGCGGCAGCAGGACAGGGCCGTGACCATACCAATCAGGCAGACCTGAGCCCCTTTTGCTCGGAGTCTGCCTTTTGTCAGTTCCGTGCGGGTGTCATGCACCTGATGAGCCAGTGAGAAAACAGTGCTGGAGAGGGCCACGGTCTCCAGCGATGTAAGGGTGGGTACGGTGTCATCAAGGGCGAGGTGGGTTTCATAGCGGGCTTCTGCCGCCACCTTCTGAAGGCTACGCACAAGCCGGGACCAGACATGCGGCGTGCCAGAAAGTAGAGCGACCGTAGCGATGGAGGCCACCCCGATCATCACGGTGGATACACGGGCAATCGTGACATGGAATGCATTTTGCGGGGCATCAATATGTGCAATGGCGATCAGGGCCACGACATAGCCGGACAGCAACGCCCCATAAGCCCGGAACCCTCGGCGCAATGTACCGACATAGGCGCATATGGCCATCCAGACGGCACATCCGCCTAGCAGAAGCTGGCGTTCCTGCCCGAACATGGAGATGAGGCAGAGTGCAACCACCCCTCCGATGAGGGTGCCTACGACACGATAGAAGGCTTTGCTGAGGGCCTGCCCTCGCAGGGGCTGAGCCAGCAGCATGACTGTCACAGCAGCACTGGCAGGGGATTCAATCTGTGCCCAGAAGGCGATAAGCAGGGACAGCAGGAGAGCCGCCCATATACGGAGGGTAAAGCTCCACCAGCCGGGAGGGAAAACCGTTCTGGCTCCATTACGCAGGCGGGTCATGAATGTAGGGTGAGCCTGCATCAGGAACGAAACACGGCTGGGGGTGACGCAGTCGCATCGCCGATGAAACGGACAGAACTGGCGACAGAATCAGACGGACTATCCGACCGATGCTTCACGTGGAACAAATTGTAAGAGGAAATATGGTGGAGCCAATCGGGATCGAACCGACGACCTCTTGAATGCCATTCAAGCGCTCTCCCAACTGAGCTATGGCCCCACTTTTCACGTGGCATCGACTGCCTCGTGTGGGGAGCATATATCCTTACATGGCCGGAAAAGGCAAGAGGAAAGATGCAATTTTTTCCATAAATTATCATCCTGCCTTCTGTTTCCTTGTTAGGTGAAGAGAACACCGTGCTGGCGCAGGGCCGTGAGCAGCGGAATGAGCGGCAGCCCTGCAATAGTATCGCTATTGCCAGAGACGGACTCAAAGAGTTGTATGCCCAGCCCTTCAATCCGGTAACATCCTACGCAGGATAGAAGGGCTGTGCCTTCCGTCTGAAGATATTTGGCTAAAAAGTCACCCGAGAAGGAACGCATGGTCAGGGTCGGGCTAAAGACATCCCCCCAGAGAGTTCGCCCATCTTTCCATAGGGTTACAGCGGTATGGAGGGCATGTGTTCGGCCCCGCAATGCTAGAAGATGGGTACGGGCCTCGGCAAGGTCGGTCGGTTTGGCGAAGGCCCGTCCGTCCAGTTCTAGAATCTGATCTGCAGCGATGATGAACCGACCGGGGTGATGGGGTGTTGCCGCTCCGGCCTTGGCATAAGCCAGAGTAAGGGCCGTCTCTCGTAAGGGTAGGCCGTCTTGCTGGGCCTGCTGGCGTAGGGTGTCTTCATTCACATCTACGGGAAAGCAGGTGACATTGACGCCAGCGTTATGAAGAAGCTGGCGGCGGATGGCGGAACCGCTGGCAAGAACGGGCATGAAAAGCACTCCTTACGGTTTATTGAACCGCCGCCATCATATCAGTTCATCCTGCAATAGCGGCCCACATTCCATAGTTGACGCCCGCTGCCCCTGCGGGGCAAGGATAATCTTATGGATGCCATACGATGGATATGGCCATGGCAGGGGTCGTTACCCCCTTCCCTTTTCCGGGATATTGAACAAGGTACAAGCATGACACAACAGGACGGAGCTACCTCTTCAGGGATGAAGACGAAGAACAAGCCACTTTTGCGAGCCTTGAGAGGTGAAGCCGTTTGGCCGCCGCCGGTCTGGTTGATGCGGCAGGCAGGGCGTTACTTGCCGGAGTTCCGGGCCATGCGGGAACAGGCGGACTTTATCACACGCTGTATGACCCCCGATATCGCCGTAGAGCTAACCTTACAGCCCATCCGCCGTTACGGCATGGATGGGGCAATCCTGTTTTCGGATATTCTCATTCTGCCGTGGGCGATGGGGCAGGATTTGCGTTTTGAGGAAGGGCGTGGCCCGGTCATGACCCCTATCCGCAGCGAGGCAGACCTTGCCCGGCTGGATGAGGGCCGGATGATGGAGGCTGTGGCTCCCGTGCGGGAGGCTCTGCGCCGCCTGCGGGTGGAGCTACCTGAAGAGACGACCCTGCTCGGCTTTGCAGGTAGTCCTTTCACGGTGGCCTGTTACATGGTCGAAGGGGGCAGTTCCCGTGATTTTGCTCATATCCGGGCAATGATGCAGAACGACCCGGCTTTGTTTGATAAGCTGATGGACATTCTGACCCGCAACACGGCCGAGATGCTGTGCGGGCAGATTGAGGCTGGAGCCGAAGCTGTCATGCTGTTCGATTCATGGGGGGGCATCCTTCCACCGGAGGCTTTCCGCCGGTATGTGATTGAGCCGACCCGGAAAATCGTGGCGCATATCCGTGCCCGTCATCCTGATGTGCCGCTGATTGGCTTCCCTCGTCTGGGCGGTGTCATGGTGGCTGAATATGCCGAGAAGACCGGCATCAACGCTCTGGCGTTGGATACGGTGGCCGACATGGCCAAAGTTGCCGAGATGGTGCCTGAGACGGTGACGCTTCAGGGCAATCTTGACCCTATGATTCTGCTGAATGGCGGTGACGCTCTGAAGACAGAAGCCCGCCGCATCCGGGACAGCCTCAAAGGGCGGCCTCATGTGTTCAATCTGGGGCATGGGGTCATCAAGACCACACCGCCAGAGCATGTTGCCACTCTGGTTGAGACGATCCGGGACGTCTGATGATGAAGAACGCATTGCGGTCGGGTCTGAAGCTGGTCATCTTCGATTGTGACGGTGTGCTGATCGACAGTGAAGGGCCATCCTGCCGGGCCACGGCGGGGTTTGCCCGTTCGCTGGGCCTGAATATTTCCGATGAGGAAGGGTTGGCCCGTTTTGCGGGCAAGGCCCTGCCTCAGGTGGTCAAGGAGCTTGAGGCTGAGCTTGGTCATCCCTTGCCCCCCGGTACGAATACGAAAATGCGGGAAAATCTCGTCAGACTCATGAAGGAGGGTGTCGAGCCTGTCGAGGGAGCCATTTCTCTGCTGGAAGCTCTGGCGGAACGGCATGTACCTGTCCGTGTCGGCTCCAATTCCTCCATGGCGGAAATGGATGCGAAGTTTGGTTTCACCGGGATGAACCGTCTTCTGCCGGTGGAGCGCATCCATTCGGCAGCGGATATGGGAAAGCCAAAGCCGGACCCGGCTGTCTATTTGCGTGGTGCCGAGGTGGAAGGCGTCAGGCCAGAAGAAACCGTGGTTATCGAGGATAGCGACACCGGGGCCGAGGCTGCTCGGCGGGCGGGTATGTCCTGTATTTTGCTACGTCCGGCCTCTCACCCTCTTCCCGCTTTCTGGCCGGTGGAAGGCTTTGTGCGGGTGGAGCATCTGGATGAAGTTGTGCCTCTGCTGGATGCTGCTCTGGTACCGGTTTTCAGGCAGGGTTAGTCGTAAGCAGGTCACAGAGGGTGTTTATCTTTGTGGCTGAGGGTTTGGATTGAAATGCGCGGAAGGTAACTGGATTATGGCACTGTTTCTGCTGGAACATCTTAGCTGGTTCGTGGCGTTGCACATCATGGCGTTCGTGTCATGGATGGCCGGGATGTTCTACCTGCCCCGTCTGTTTGTTTATCACACACAGATCAAGGCAGGTTCCGAGGAGAGTGCCCGTTTCTGCCTGATGGAACGCCGCCTACAACGGCAGATTATGGCTCCAGCCATGGTTGTAACCTTCTTTACCGGGGCCTTGATGGCCTCCCTGCCCGGTGTGGTGAGCTGGTCTTCCGGCTGGTGGTGGGTGAAGATTGTCTGCCTGCTGGGCCTGTTTATGTTTCACGGGGCTTGTGCCATATGGCGTCGCGATTTTGCCGCTGGACGGAACCGGCACAGCGAGCGTTTCTATCGGATAGCCAATGAGGTTCCGACCATATTGATGGTCCTCATCGTTATCATGATCGTGGTGCGTCCATAAGGAGGGCAAAGTCCTTCTTCACGTCCCGACCTTTCACGGGCTGTGAGGTCTGACTAGTGGTGGTGCGTCCGTTTCTTTCTGGCTTCCCATTGTTTCTCATCAGCAATAGCCTTTTTGATGAGTGCCTGTTCATGGTGGCGGAGGAAGAGGAAGGAGCCGATTAGAAGTATCAGCATAATAGCGGCAAGCCCTATGCCGACAGGGCCGGTGAAGCTGTCGATTTGGCTGCCAAGCTCATAGGGGATAAGAACGTAGCACGTCCCCCAAAGCAGCCCTCCAAGGGCGTTATAGAATGTGAAGGTTAGCCACGGCATCCGTGAGGCCCCAGCGAGAATGGCAATCAGGATGCGCAAGAAGGCAATGAAACGGCCCAGTAGTACTCCAACCCCTCCGAAGCGGCGGAAGAGATAACGGCCAAGGATGAGGCGATCTTGATGCAGTCTGACTTTGTGCCCGTGCTTTTCCAGCAGGCGATATCCGATCTGATAGCCGATGATATAGCCTATATTGTCCCCAATGATAGCACCACTCACAGCCGAGATAATCAGCCCCTCCGGGGTGAAGTGGTGTGTATGGGAGGCATAGAGGGAAGCGAAAATAAGCAAGCTCTCGGCAGGCAGGGGGATGCCTGTGCTTTCCAGCAGGATAACGCCGCCTAGCGTCAGATACGCATAAAGCGGGGGAAGATGTTCGAGAAAAGCAGAGAGATGCTGTATCAGGGGGAAGGCTTCCTTTAGGTAAGGGGGACATGTGGTTGCACCAGCCAGCCCAGCCGGAAGAACCGGTCCAGATGTGCGAACTGCCCTGCCAGTTTTTCTTTTTGGCAGAATACTGGGGCAGTTCGAAATAAGGCAAGAGCGTTTTTTGCAGGAGAGACACCATGATGCCAGCCCCCTCCCCAACCCGCCCTTCCCTGCCTTGGGTTACACCGGACCTCATGACACGTCGGACACGTAGTTTTGCGGAGATACGGTCTGTGGAGGGTTGGGTTCTTTGGCAGGAGCGACGCCCTGATGAGCAAGGGCGGAGTGTTGTGGTTGGGCGTGCGCCTGATGGCACCTTGCATGATCTCACGCCACCGGAGGCACAGGTCGGTACGGACATGCATGTTTATGGTGGCGGAGCATGGGCTGCGGAATGTCACGGGCCGGACATGCTGGTGGTGTTCAGTGACAGTAAAAAGGGTGGCCTCTGGCGTAGTTTTAACGGTCATGCCGCTCTGCCGCTCTGCCCTTCCACCGGGTCGGAGGGTGTGACGTATCGCTATGCAGACCTCTCCCTGCGTGATGGCCGGCTTGTTTGTGTTCGAGAAGTGGAAACAGCTACCGGTGAGGAACGGGCAGACCTTGTGGAGGTTGATGCGCAAGGGAATATCAGCACCCTCCAGAGTGGAGCGGACTTCTATATGTCTCCCCGCCTCTCGTCCGATGGCAGGTTTCTGGCCTTTATTGCATGGCAGAATCCTCATATGCCGTGGACGGAAACAGGCCTGTATGTGACAGACCTTTCCGGCTCTGGTGGTACGGTCTGCCTTGCTGGGGGAACAGGTCAGGATTGTAGTGTGATGGGTCCCTTCTGGGATGGGCAGCGGCTTTATGCATTGTCTGATGCGGCTCCGGCTGATGCCCCTCCCGGTTATTCCCGGCACTGGACACCCGTTTCCTTTGAGCCTGAAACAGCGGCGGAGTCTGACACTGTGACATGGCGGATTTGTCCCCTCCCCCCGTCTTCGGCTGAGGTGGGGCTTCCCGCTTGGGTATTCGGACAGTCCTGTTGTGCAGCTTTGTCAGGCGGGCGGCTTCTGGCTCGTGCGGTGCGGCATGGCGTGCCGGTGACCCTGCTTTATGAGCCGGAATCTGGCTGGCGGGAGGTGCTGACCGGTGCTGTGCCGGATGATGTTCCCGTACCGTTGGGTGATGGGGAACGGTTTGCATGGTTGAACAGTCCGCCAGATGCCCCCCCTACCCTGATGATTGGTACGCTGGATGGTGCCGTGCAGGGGCGGGAAATTGTCCGTCAGGCATGGGAGCTGCCATCTGATGTTGTGGAGGCGGATATTGCCCTGCCGGAAACGCTGTCTTTCCCCGTGGAAGATGGGCCGGGGCCGCTTTATGCCCAGTTTTACCGCCCAGCACAGGGGCCGCATTGTGAGGCTGTGGCAGGGAAGCCGCCGCTTGTCGTGATCGTGCATGGCGGTCCGACCGGGCAGGCCCGGACAGACCTGTCCTTCAAGGTCCAGTGGTGGACATCACGGGGCTTTGCGGTATTGGATGTCAATTACCGTGGCTCTACCGGCTTTGGCCGGGCGTATCGGGAAGCACTGGACGGACGCTGGGGTGTGTTGGATGTTCAGGATTGTTGTCGGGCCGTTCAGGGAGTGATTGAACAGGGGCTGGTGGACCCGCAACGCTGTGTCATCCGTGGTAGCAGTGCCGGGGGACTGACGGTTCTTTCCGCTCTGGCACAGTCCGATTTGTTTGTGGCGGGGACATCCCTATATGGCGTGACGGACCTGCGGGGACTGGCTGAGGAGACGCACCGTTTCGAGGCCCGTTATCTGGATGGTCTTGTGGCTCCGTGGCCGGAGGAGGAAGCGGTCTATCTGGCTCGTTCGCCACTTTCATGGCCGGAGAAAATCACGGCTCCCGTGCTGTTCCTGCATGGGGATGCCGACCGTGTCGTGCCGCTCTCTCAGGGGCAGGCGTTGCAGAAGCAGCTTCTAGCATCGTCCCTGCATGTTTATCCGGGAGAAGGGCATGGCTTCCGGGATGCGGATGTCATTGCCGATTCCCTCGCCCGGGAGCTAGCCTTCTACCGGGCTGTGTTCGCTGAAGGGAAAGCGGCCTAGCGCATCTTGCCCCTCTGACGGGGGAGCGTCTGGCCGAGGCGATGAATGACGGTGAGGGCAGCGACAAGAGCCAGAGAGCCGATAAGCGTGACCCCCAGAGCTTGACCAATCATCACGCCTTTGGGTCCATAATGGACGCCAACGGCGATAAAGGGGATGGTGCCTAATGTGGCCCGTCCCCAGTTGAAGGCGGTGGAATAAAGCGGGTGGCCCAGATTGTTGAAGGCTGTATTGGAGACAAAAAGCAGCCCGACAAACATATAGCTGGCTACAGCCCAGTGGCAGAAGAGCCGCACCAGCTCCACGCCCGCTCCTTGAACATGGAACACATGGAGAATCAACGGTTCGCATAGGGCGAAGATGAGCCAATCTAGCCCGACACAGAGAGCTGTCAGCTTGAGGGATGAAAGGAAGGTCTCCCTGACCCGGTCGGGCTGACGGGCTCCCAGATTCTGCGCCATGATAGGCCCGACAGACCCCGTCAGAGCAAAGACGAAGGCAAAGGCGACGGGGACCATCCGGTCCACCACGGCTTGGCCGGAGACGGCCTCAAGCCCGAAGCGGGACATGGCATGTGTGACGATGAGATTGCCAATGGGGGTGGCCATATTGGTGCCAATGGCGGGTAGGGCGATGGTACCGATGGCCCGGCTGGCATGGGGGATGATTTTTAGGCGGGGGCGTTCCAGCATGTCATGTCCCCGGAGATTGAGAAATCCGCTCAGGGAAATGACACAGCGTGAAAGCACGGTGCTGATGGCCGCTCCCTCCAGTCCAAGATGGAATCCGAAAATCAGGATAGGGTCCACGATGATCGTGCAGGCGGCTCCTGTCAGGGTAACTCTCATGGCCCTTCGGGCATCTCCCACAGCCCGCAGGAGGGAGGAAAGAGCCATGCCGAGGCAGACCAGAGGCAGGGCCGGCGAGGTGATGTAAAGGAAGTGCGTGGCATGGTCCAGCGCAGCACCGTGGGCGCCGAGCAGGGCAAGCAGTGGGCGAGCAAGACAGGCTGTTATCAGCCCCAGCGCACTGGTAACGGCCAGCATGAGGACAAGAAACGCTGAAGCATGTCGGCGCGCGCGGAAATGGCGGCAGGCACCAATGAGTCGCCCGGTATTGGCACCCAGCCCGATGGACATACCCAGCGATACGGCAACCTGCACGAAGCCCAGAGAGGTGGCAAAGGCGATGGCTGCTGTCAGTGTGGGGTCATGCAGATGGGAAATGTAGAAGAAATTGAGCAGATCTACGAAGAATACAGCCATCAGCCCGATGGCACCCGTCCCGGCCATGGTGATGACATGGCGCATGATGTTGCCATGGACGAACCGTGCCCGTCGTGCCTTCTGTCGTGCGCAGGGCGTATCCTTTACACCAGATGGCGTAAGAGGTGTGGAAACGGAGGCGAGGGTCGGATCGGGCTTGGGCTGCATGGCTCTTTATTCTGCCCTGTTTGCCGGAACAGGACCAGAGCAGAATGTAAAGGTCTGTAGCGTGTCTGGTATGTTAAGCGGGGCGTTTCATTCCATTCCGATGAGTTTCCATTTCACCTGATGATAGTGGGTGTGGGGGTCATATAGGGTCACATGCAGTTTGAGTTCTTTGGCCGTCAAGTGCCCGGTTGCGGCAGCCAGCTGGTAGGAATCCTGAATCAGGTTGGCAGTATTCTGGACGAGAGTCTTTTGCTGGTCGAAGAGTAGTTCTTGCTGCTGTAAAACCTCGAAAGTAGTGCGTACGCCTAGAAGCTCTTGTTGTTGGATGGCGTGAAGGGCCTCCACACCAGTGGCGACGGCTTTTTGGTTTCGGGCAAGCTGGTCACTATCGGCAGCAAGTTTCTGCCAAGCACTTAGGGCATTTTCTCGAGCTTCCCGGCGTTGCTCAGCTAGATTATGGAGCGCAGCATTCACCGCCTGCTTGGCTGCCCGGATGTGGGCATATTCACTACCACCTTGATAAAGCGGTAGAGAGGCCTGAAGCATGACAGCTGTAGCATTCTCGGAGAATTTGCCATTCCCCTGATTCACCTGTCGCTGGTAGGAGGCTTGAGCGGAAACCTCTGGTAGCAGCTCGGCAATGGCCAGTTTGACATCATGCTTTGCTGATTCCAGTTGGTATTGAGCCTGCATAACCTGCGGCAAATCATTGATGGCCAACTGGTTTATTTGCGCTTCCGAAACAAATGGAGAAGGAAGCCGTTCCGCTGGGGAAAGTTTTTCTGGCGCAACAATGCCGATGACACGCTGGAAGGTCGCTTCTGCAACACGGACCTGTCCTTCTGCCTGACGTGTAGAGGCTTGCGCTGCCTCATATTGCGATTCGGCCTGAAGGGCATCGGTACGGGTGGCCTGATTCAGGGCAAGCTGCCGGGTGGTCAGTTCGACCTGTCCCTTCAGAGTGTGTTCATTTTCCAGAGTTAGGGCCAGCAGGGCCCGTGCTTGCGTAACTGCCACATAGGCCGAAACGACGTTGATGAAGAGCTGCTGCTCAATCTCCACAAGATGCGCTCGCTCCCCAAGGATGGAGCTGCGTGCCTTGCGCATGGAAGCCCACGTCTTGCCGCCACGGAAGATGGGTTCGCTAACGGTCACGCCCGCTGCATAACCCGGTGCCCGGAATTTCTGATTGTAGCGGAAGCTCCCTCCATACGGGAACGTAACGTAGTTGGATTCGTTATAGTTGGCCGTAGCACTGCCCGTCACTGTTGGCCGCCATCCGGACAGGGCTTCAGGCATAGATTCGTCCGTCTGGCGCAAAATGGCCTGCTCACGCAGTATCTGCGGGTTGGAGCGGTAGGCAATGGCCATAGCTTCTGGCAGGGAAAGATGCGTGACAGGAGCCGGAGTAGGGTCCGGGTCTGTGGCTGCCAGAGTGGGATGTGGTAAGAGGAGGCTGATAAACGTTATTAGGAGGGCGGCGTGTCTTTTCTCTGACAAGCAAAAGAAAAGATACATAAAATATTAACCTCAAGCAAATAAAGCGTTAGTCATTTAGTGACTTGCTTGTTTTGTGTCTGGATATAATATTATGAATGATAAATGTTAATATTTATTTACTTTCTCTTTCAACTGTTCTGTGTGGTTTATGGCCGAAGATTCAGCAAGTCCCCTTTTTAGGGGAGAGGCTCTGAAATGGCGTCAGGAGTCGTGGATTGGCTCCGTGCAGTTGATCGAACCTCTCTCGGGTAAGATTGCAGCACTTTGTACCGTGGCCCTGGTTGCCTGTCTGGGGCTTTATGTTGTGTTTGGGTCCTATACACGGCGCATCCACGCCAATGGGGTTATGCTTCCTCCAGAGGGGCTGGTCGTTGCGGAGGCGGATCAGGGTGGCGTCATTGCGACAATTCACGTCCATGAGGGCGACCATGTCGCAGTGGGCGAGCGGCTCTTCAGTGTAGATGTCTCCAGCTGGTCTGAATCTGGTGCAACCGGGCGGCAGCTTGTTGCTGGGCTGCGGCGGGAGCAGAACCTGTTGGAAACTCGACAACAATTGCTGGCTTCTGATGCGCCTGTGGAGCTTTCATCTCTCAAGGATGAGCTGAACTTTTTGCGTCAGCAATATAGCATGTTGCAGGAGCAGTCCGGCCGGGACAAGAAGTCTCTGCCTCTGATTGAAAGAGCCATGAATGAGATGCGGGCGGCGATGGACCGCCACCTCGTGACGGAAAGCCAGTTTCAGAGTCAGCTATTTAGTTATGTCCAGTTCATGGATACACAATCTCAGACTCTACGAACACTTGTCGAAATGAATAGCCATATGGCTGATCTCCAATATCGGATAAACCGGCACCAGTATAAGGTTGCCGAAGACATGAATGACCTTGCTGTTCGTCTTTCCGATGTGCAGAGGCAAATCATTCAGGCACATGGCCAGAGTGTAGGGGTCATCAATGCCCGCGTAAGTGGCACGGTGGATGGTATCCGTACGGTTGTGGGGCAGCGGGTGAATCCGGGGCAGTCCTTGTTGAGTATCCTGCCCGATAAGGCTGAATTGCAGGCCGAACTCTATGTGAATAGCCAGGCGATTGGCTTTGTTCGGCCTGGGCAGCATGTGTTGCTGAAATATGCCGCTTACCCTTACCAGCGTTTTGGCCTTTATGAAGGTGAAGTGGTGGAGGTCACTAAAGCACCTTTGCCAGAGCGGAGCGGTTATGCGGCCAAAACAGAGCAGCAGGGTGGTAGTGCGTCTGCCCCGCAGCCCGGTGCGGATGTGTACCGTATCCGTGTTCGGCCTAATCAGGATTTCATTATCGCTTATGGTCAGCATGAAAAGCTGACACCCGGCATGGCCGTGGATGCGGAAATCGCCATCGACCAGCGTAAACTTTATCAGTGGTTGCTCGACCCTGTTGTTTCCATGGTGGATACGGTCCGGTCCATATCCGGCGGTGCAGCCCCTGCCGACTCTTTGGCTGATAGGGCATCCCGACCAGAAACCGCTTCCTCTTCTATCCCTTCCAAACATGATCAGCCCACAGAGGGAACGCCGTGAATCTTCATACTATCCATACTGGTTTCCGGCGTAAGGTTCCTGTTATCCTTCAGACCGAAATTGCAGAGTGCGGATTGGCCTGTTTGGCTATGGTGCTGTGCTATTATGGGCGTTTGGTGGATCTTGTTTCCATAAGACGGGAGACAGCCGTTTCCGGCACGGGGCTTAATCTGCGAGCCCTGATGAAAATTGCCAACCGCTATGGGCTGCATTGCCGCCCTGTTCGGCTGGAGCTGGAAGACCTTGGCAAACTTTCCCGCCCTTGTGTCCTGCATTGGGACTTCAATCATTTTGTCGTGCTGACGAAGGTTACGGACACCGGCATTGTCATAAATGATCCGGCCCGAGGGGAACGGAAAGTCTCTCTGGAGGAAGTCTCCCGCCACTTTACTGGTGTGGCGTTGGAGCTAACGCCAGAAACAAAATTCGAGAAAAAGGATGACCGCCGCCTGCTGAAGGTGCGGGACATGTTCCGCCATATCGTGGGGTTGAAGACGGTCCTATGGACATTGGGCGGTTTGTCTTTGGGGTTGGAGGCTCTGGCCCTAATCAACCCTATGTTGGGGCAGGTGGTCATTGATGAGGTGCTGACAACAGGCGACAAGTCCCTTCTCTGGACCATTGCGGCCGGGATGCTCATTCTTGTGGTCATACAGGGTGTGATCTCCACCTTCCGCACATGGTTGGTGATGATTTTCTCCACCCGTATTTCCTTGCAATGGAATGTCAGCCTGTTCACCCATCTGCTTAGCCTTCCGCAGGACTTCTTCGCTAAACGTGGTGCTGGTGACATCCTCTCCCGTTTCGGTAGCCTTGGGGCCATTCAGCATACTTTTACGACAGACCTGGTGCAGAGCATTCTGGATGGCATCATGGCCATTGGTATGCTGGTCATGATTATCATGTACGGTAAATGGATGGCGGCTCTTGTGGCCATTACCGTGCTGGTGGATTTGGTCGTGCGTTTCGTCCAGTACGGCCCTTACAAGGAGATGAGCGAGGAATCGCTGGTTCATTCAGCAGCACAGCAAGGACACTTCATCGAGACATTGCGTGGGATACGCAGCATCAAGCTAATGGGCTTGCAGCGGCGGCGGACGGTTGTCTGGACCAATCGGATGATCGACAACATCAATGCGGGGCTGCGTATTCAGCGTTATGACCTCATTTTTGCCCGGGCACAGGAAATTTTGATTGCTCTGGACAAAGTGGCAACACTTGTTCTGGGGGCACGGATGGTGATGTCCGGCGGCATGTCGATCGGTATGTTGATGGCCTTCATGAGCTATCGTGACCAGTTCTGTGGCCGTGTTGGTAATCTGATTGGCGTTGTTTTCAAGATTAAGAATCTGAAGGTCCAGTGTGATCGTCTCTCTGATATTGCGCTGGCTGAAGCAGAAGGGAGCGCGGCTGATAGCCCTATGAGCGATACTGCTGGGCTTGCGGATGACGATGGGATGGAGAACCCGGGTGTTCCGATGCTGGAATGTCGCAATCTTGGCTATCGTTACGGTAAGGAAGATGCATGGGTGTTCCGTCATCTGAATTTGAAGATCTATCCGGGGAAGAGTCTCGCAATTGTTGGGCCTTCAGGTTGTGGTAAATCTACCCTGCTAGGGCTGTTGATGGGGCTTATCCAGCCTGAAGAAGGTCAGATTTTCTGGAAAGGCATGGAGCTGAAGGCTTCCAACAGGGAGGCTTACCGTGCCCGGATTGCTGGTGCCCTTCAGGATGACATTCTCTTTTCTGGCAGCATCGCCGAGAATATTTCAGGCTTTGACGATGAGATGGATCTGGAATGGGTAGCCGAATGTGCGAGAAATGCGCAGATTTATGAAGATATCCAGCGTATGCCGATGGGGTTGGAAACTATTGTTGGTGAGATGGGAAGCACGCTCTCTGGTGGGCAAAGGCAACGTCTGATTCTAGCCCGTGCCCTGTATCAGGCTCCCCGTATCTTGTTCCTTGATGAAGCAACGAGCAACCTTGATCCTGCCTCCGAGCAGGCGGTGGAAGCCGTGTTGAATGAACTGCCTATCACACGGGTGATTGTGACACACCGCCCCGGTACGGCGGAGCGGGCAGACGAAATATTTGGCATGGGTATGCCGCCAGAGTTGGTAGCGGCTCTTTCCAAGGAGAATGTCTCAGCCACAATGTCTGGTGGGGTGGCCAGCTCTGCCTAGTGAAGGACGACATGAGGAGCCACGCTACATAGCGATTAGCATGTGGGCTAGGATGCGGGGGGATAAGAGTGCATTGCATGTGGCTCCCTTGTGATTGACTGATGCGTACAGGCTTCGGGGTCTAGGGACAAAAATACCCGCCTGTTTTGAAAATAGGCGGGTATTCCCTTCATAAGGGGCTTCAGGCCGGAAAACCGATCTTAGACCCGGATGGCCGCAGCGTTGCCAGAGTTTGGTCGGGGAATAGACCCCGGTAGCTCTTTCTTCATGCAATGTCGAAGCCGGATTTTTTTATGAGGGCAATGCATTCTTCCCAGGACAGGGGAGGACCGGAAAAGATGATATATACTTGTGGCGGGTCGAGCGTGACGGTGGCTGTCTCGATGGCAGGAGAGGCCTCAAGCGCACGGGTCAGGGAACGGACGCAGCCATCGCATTTCAGGCCCGTGAGAGGCAGGATGAGGGGTTCACTCATAAAATATCTCGCTTCATGGCAAGGGGACGGTGAGGAACTGTCTTCCCAAAGGGGAGGAACCTTCTTAATCTGGGGACTGATCTGGGAGGAGAAAAGGCGTTTCATGTCCGTTGGGCGGTTCTTTCGCATGATGATGGGGGTGGTGCTGTGTCTGATGATGCAGCTTCCGCCTTTTGCCATGCACGCAGCGATGGCGGATGGAATGAAGATGTCTTCCCCCCAGGGGCCGGCCCAGCAGCAGGAGGCTGCTTCCAGCATCACTATGGCAATGCCGGGGATGGAGATGGTGAAGGAGTCTCCTTCTGCCCGGATGGGCATGGAAGGGGATATGGCTCCCTGCTGTCAGAGTCACCATGCCGTCTGTGAAGCCGGTCTGTTGCCGGAGACCCGGATGCTGGCCCCGGCGCAGCTCTGGCAGAAAGCGTTCCTTCTTTATGATGTCCGGCTGGCCCTGCGCTCTTCTGTTGTAAATCCTTGGCGTCCACCAGCCATTCTGCCTGTCTGACTAGTCTTTTTGTTCCCTCCGGGAGAGGGGCATTTTGCGTCACGTCTTTCAGGTAAATCTGTCATGTCACGTCATTTTATGCCGCGCCGTCAGTTTCTGGCGGGGTTGGGAGCAGCTGGCTCCTTCATGGCTCTGTCACGAACCGGTCAGGCCGGGACCATAACAGCCGGGGAACGGCCTCCTTTGGAGATGGAGCTGCACATCACTCGTCAGAAGGTCCATATTGCAGGGCGTAGTGGCGAGGGATACTGCGTCAATGGTCACATGCCCGGACCGGTCCTGCGCTGGCAGGAAGGGCGGGAGGTGCGCATCCATGTCCATAATCATATGGATGAACCAACGTCCCTGCACTGGCATGGCATCCGCCTGCCAAGCGATCAGGACGGCGTGCCGGGGTTGAGTTTCGCCGGGATACCACCGGGCGGGCAGTTCACCTATTCATTCCCGGTCCTGCAGAGCGGGACATACTGGTATCACAGCCATATGGGCCATCAGGAATCATCTGGCCTGTATGGTGCCCTGATCGTGGAGCCTGCCGGGGCGTCCCCGTTACCGAAGGCTGATCAGGATTACACCATTCTGCTTTCGGACTGGTCGGACGTATCGGCAGAGCAGATTGTTGATAATCTCAAGATGCAGGATGACTATTACAATTTCCGTCAGCGCAGTCTTGCTTCCCTGCCGGAGGAAAGCCGTCAGGCTGGCGGGCTGATGGCGGCCCTGAAGAGCCGTCTGCAATGGTCCCGTATGCGGATGAGTGCCACGGATATTTCTGATGTCAGTGGCGTGCTGTACACCTATCTCATGAATGGTGAGGCCCCTGCACAGGGATGGAGCGGGCTGTTCCGTCCAGGGGAGCGGGTCTGCCTGCGTGTCATCAATGCGGCGGCCATGACCCTGTTTGATGTGCGTGTGCCGGGGCTTGAGATGCTGGTGGTGGAGGCGGACGGAAATCCTGTTGTCCCGGTGCCGGTTGATGAGTTCCGCATCGCACCGGGTGAGACCTATGCCGTGATGGTCACACCACGGAAGGCGCAGCCTTACACCATCTTTGCCCAGAGTGAAGACCGTACGGGCTATGCCCGTGGCACGCTGACACCACGTTACGGCCTGCTGGGGGATATCCCACCGATGGACCCCCGGCCCGTGCGGGGCATGGTGGATATGGGCATGGCCATGCCCATGAAGGCGGGCATGAAGAGCATGGCCGGTATGGCCATGCCTCCCGCCATCAGACGCACGCCTGCTGATGAGATTGATGATCCCGGCCCTCCTCCCCTGAATGTGGAGAATCAGAATGTCGCTGAAAGCCCGGTGGAGCGTGTCAGCAGCCCGGGGGATGGGCTGGAAGGAACGGGTCGCCGTGTTCTGGCCTATAGTGACCTTGTGGCTCTGTGCCCTCCACCGGACCAGCGTCCGCCGTCAAGGGAGATCATCCTCCATCTCACGGGGAACATGGAGCGGTACATCTGGGGCTTCAACGGGCGGAAATATTCCGAGTCCGGGCCAATCCATCTGGCTCTTGGCGAGCGGGTCCGTTTCACGGTCATCAATGATACGATGATGGAACATCCCCTGCATCTGCATGGTCTCTGGAGCGAGCTGGAAAATGGTGCGGATGACCAGCACCGGCCTCTGAAACACACGGTCATCTCGCAGCCTGGTTCCCGCATGAGTGTGCTGGTCACGGCGGACGCACCCGGTGCGTGGGCCTACCACTGTCACCTCATGTATCACATGCAGACAGGCATGTTCCGGGAGGTGGTGGTCTCATGAAAACAGGAAACATGCTGCCTCTGGCCCTTCTGTCATGCCTGCTGGCATCACCACTTCAGGCGATGGATGGAATGAATATGGGCCATTCTGCCTCTGGTGCAGAAAAACCTTCCCAGCCTGCCCGGAAAGCGGGTCATGACATGTCTGGAATGGATATGTCGGATATGGGCGATATGGATATGTCGGGCATGAATGGCATGGCGGATATGGACATGCCAGATAAGGCCCGCCCTGCCGCTCCGAAAGCTCAGCCTGCCGGGAGCCGGACCACGGAGAAAAAGCCCCGTATCGTTTATAAGGCTGTGGATGCGCCTTCATCGGCTCCTATGGTGGATATCGGGCATCACATGCATGGCATGGATGCGGGACGCTGGTTTCATGGCGTGCTGGATGAATTTGAAGGGCGGTATCAGACTGGTGGAAAATCGTCACTGCGCTGGGATGGAGAGGCCTGGTATGGGGGAGATTACAACCGCCTCTGGCTGAAGAGTGAAGGCACCATGACAAAGGGCAGGGTCCGTGATGGTGATCAGGAACTGCTCTACAGCCGGGCCATATCCACCTATTTCAATCTTCAGGGGGGTGTCCGTCTGGACCTTGATAGTGGTCCGACCCGTGCCTGGGGGGCTGTCGGTGTGGAAGGGCTGGCCCTGTATCAGTTTGAAGTGCAGGCGACGGGCTATTTCAGCGACCGTGGCGTGGCAGGCCGGTTTGAAGGGTCTTACGACATTCTGTTGACCAACAGGCTGATCCTTCAGCCGCAGGTCGAGCTGAATCTTTATAGTCGGGCTGATCCGAGGCGTCAGGTCGGGTCGGGGCTGGCGGATATCGATACGGGTCTGCGCCTGCGTTATGAAGTCTGGCGCAAGATGGCCCCTTATGTGGCCGTGACCTATGATTCACCTCTTACGCAGGGCCGTCATATGGCCCGGAAGCGGGGTGAGAAAGCGAGCGAGGCCCGTTTCACGTTCGGCATCCGTAGCTGGTTCTGATTCTGGAGGAGAAGGGTACGCATCACGCCTCATGACAAATAAGGTTTTCTGGGGCGTGATGTGTCCTTTGTGTGGTGATTGTGTTTTTATTGAGTACATAATGTCAAAATATAGATGAACATGACATATATAAGATGTTTTATTTCGTATATCTTTCATATTCACTATAAATCTTCTCTGCAAGGGTGAATTGTAATTTTACATTAAATAAAATGACTTAAGTAAATCTCGTTTTCATAATGGCTAACGGGATATACACATGGCCATGGCATTAATCAGGGTGGAGGCCGGCGTAGCCACCATCTATAGCAGTGGATCGATACCGAGTTTGCTGGAGATCAGCGGGCTTTCATCCATCGTTGTCACCCGTACACAAGGCACGCCACCAGGTGATCCCGTGCAGGTGGACCTGTCGTCTGCTATAGGGCAGGTGCGTGGTGATTGCAGCATTACCGTGAAGGGAGGGGCAACGGCTTACGTAGGAGGGGGGCTGGTCAATCTGGGGGTGGGCAATTCGCTCATTCTGGATGGTGGCCGCCTCGTTGTCCGTTCCAGCTTTCTGAGTGCCTCTGTTATATCGTCCATCACAGTGGGGCCTCACGCTGGTGAGCTGCGGATAGAGCCGCAGGGGTTGGGTGTTAAGCTGGATATTCCGGTCAATTTTGTGGATGAATGTGGTCGGCCCACGACAAAGATTCCTCCCAACTTTGTCATGGATTTTCCGAACACGCAGTCCGTTGGAGCTGTCTATGACCCCCGCACGAATCGGACAGTCATCGGTGACGGTGTGGATGTGCTGGGGCTTGTCAGTGTCGGGCGGAGTACGACCCTCCAGGGGGATCCGTTCAATCTGTGCGTGAATGGGCAGCCGCAGCGGGATTTCTGGGGGTGTATCACGAGCTATTGCTACTACTTCACCAGATATAATGGTCATGCTGATGGGTGTGGTGGTGTCATAACCTGTTATTTGCCGGGTAGTTTGGTCCGTACGGATGTGGGGGCCGTACCGGTGGAAACGCTGGCTGTGGGGGATGCAGCCGTCGTCTTTACGGCAGATGGCCAGTCCTTAGGTCTGCGTCAGGTAACATGGGTCGGTCAGGGTCATGTGACGGTCCGGCCTGAATTGCCGGATGATGAAGCAGGCTGGCCTGTATGTATCCGCCGGAATGCTCTGGCGGATAATGTGCCGCATAAGGACATGTTTGTTACGTCAGAGCACTGTCTTTTGCTGAATGGTCATTTCATTCCGGTCCGAATGCTGGTTAACGGGTCTTCGATTTTCTATGATCGGAGCCGTACGGAATATGACTACTGGCATTTCGAAATAGAACCTCATGGTATTGTTGAGGTGGATGGGGCTCTGACGGAAAGCTACCTTGATACGGGCAACCGTCATGGCTTCCTGTTCCAGGCGGGCCGGTTGGCTGAAAGTTCTGGCCGGTGCTGGGAGACGGATGCAGCTGCTCCGCTGGGTGTTCAGCGAGCGTTTGTGGAGCCGATTTATCGTGCCCTTCAGGAGCGTTCTGAAGCCGGAATGGATGACGCAAAAGAGCTGGTGACTGACCCTGATCTGACCGTTCTGGCTCCATCAGATCAGGTTCTGCCGCTGGTGCGTAGGACAGGGCAGCGTTACCTGTTCCGCCTGACGGAGGCTTGTGATGAGGTTATGCTCGTTTCCCGTACCAGCCGCCCTTATGACGTGATCGGTCCTTTCGTGGATGATAGACGTTGGCTCGGTGTGCTGGTCAGTCGTGTGCAGCTCTTCTGGGAGGATGGAACGAGGGAAGACGTGACAGGATTCCTGTCTGCGCCTCAGAAGGAAGGGTGGGATGTGCAGGAAGCATCCCCTTGCCGTTGGACTAACGGGGCAGCTCGTCTTGTGCTGTCAGAACGGCAGGAGAAGGTGGGCCAGCCACTCTTCCTGTCCATCGAGCTTCTGGCGGGTGGGCCGTATCTCTGTGATGCCAGCCCTGTTAATGGGGAAGGCGTGAAACTGGGTGGCAGTACGTTCTGACGGATGCTCCTAAAGGCGGCGGGTATGGTGGACAAGCCATGCCCGCCTGTCCATATCTGAGGGCAATGACCATTCAGGTCATGGCACGATGATATGTGAGGAGAGAGCTGGAATGGCACAGGGAAGAACCGTACTGGTGACAGGTGGAACCTCTGGTATCGGGTTGGCGATTGCGGAAACATTTGCCCGGTCAGGGGATAATCTCATCCTGCTGGGGAGCAGCCCGGAACGGGACTATACGAAGGCCGTCCAAACCGTGGAGGCAGCCGGTCGGGCTGTAGGGCATGATGTGCGTGTCTGCGCTCATGGCGTGGACATTACTGATTTTTCTGCCGTGAAGACCCTGATGAAAACCATCAGTGATGAGGCTGGTCTGTTGGATGTTCTGGTTCATTCCGCAGGCGTTTTTTTCGGAACGCCTATCACGGATGAAACGCCTGATGTGTTCGACAGGATCATGACTATTAACGTCAATGGGATGTGGAACGTCGTGCAGGCGGCATTACCTCTCATCCGGCGCAAGGATGGTGAGCAGCCGGGCGGGAAGATCGTGGCCATTTCCTCTATTTGTGGGTTTTACGGGTTTGCCGGTTATGCGGGCTATGCCGCCAGCAAGGCCGCAGTAACATCTCTCGTTCGGACTCTGGCACTGGAACTCGGGCCGCTGGGCATCAACATCAATGCCGTGGAGCCGGGCCGTGTGAAAACCTCCATGCATGATGCGTTGATAAACGATCCTGCACAGGCTGAGACCCTGAAGGCCGTGGCAGAAGCCAACCCCAGCAAGCGAAGCTTCTCCGCACCGGAAGATATTGCCGCCGTGGTGCAGTTTCTTGCCAGCCCGGGGGCGGTGGCCCTGCACGGCTCAGCCATCGTCGTGGATGAGGGGACATCGCTCGGCCTCGTTTGAGGTACCCGTTTCGTTTTCATGATGATTATGAATGAGTCCTTCCCGCTCTGTTAACAGCTTGAAAGCGGGAAGGGCCTCTCCCATATCTGCACCATCTTACGGCGGCAGGGCAGGGTAGCCGCAGAAGATGGAGCCTATGGAGCCTGCCATTTTGGAGGAGAGCAACGCATCATGAGTGATGGCAAGAACGCAGCGGAGATGAAGCAGCATAGTTTCAGTGCCGAGGTCGGGCAGCTGCTCGATCTGGTTGTACATTCTCTTTATTCCGACCGGGAAATCTTTCTGCGTGAGCTGGTCGCCAATGCGGCCGATGCCATGGACAAGCGGCGTTTCGAGGCTCTGACCAATCCGGCTCTGTCCCTGCCGGAAACGCCGTCCATTCATATCTCTACCGATAAAGACGCCAAGACGATCACCCTGTCGGATGACGGGCTGGGCATGAGTCCGGATGAGCTGACCCAGAATCTTGGCACGATCGCCCGTTCCGGCACCAAAGCTTTTGGTGAGAAGCTGAGCAACGCCAAGCCGGAAGAACGTCCAAACCTCATTGGTCAGTTTGGTGTGGGCTTCTATTCTGCCTTCATGGTGGCGGACAAGGTGGATGTCGTGTCCCGCCGTGCTGGTGAGGATGTGGCCGCCCGTTGGGTGTCTGAAGGTAAAGGCTCTTACAGCCTCGGTCCTGCTGAGCGTGACCGTCCGGGCACGGATATCGTCCTGCACATGAAGGACGATGCTGAGGAGTTCATCGACCCGTGGCGTCTGCGGAGCATCATCCGTAAATGGGCTGATCATATTGCTTGGCCGGTCGTACTGCATGAGCCGGATGAGGATGGTAAGGAGAAGGAAGAGACCATCAATGAGGGCAAGGCCCTCTGGTTGCGCCCGAAATCCGAGATCACGTCTGAAGAATATACCGAGTTCTACCGCCATGTAGCCCGTGCGTTTGATGAACCCTACGCCACGCTGCATTGGAAGGCCGAAGGCACGGTTGAATTCGCTTCCCTGCTGTTCCTCCCTGGTGCCCGTCCGTTCGATTTTATGGAGCAGAGCAGCCGTGAAAGCCGCCTGCACCTGCATGTGAAGCGCATGTTCATCACGGATGAAGCTAATCTGGTACCGAACTGGCTGCGTTTCGTGCAGGGTGTGGTCGATACGGATGACCTGCCGCTGAACGTTTCCCGTGAAATGCTCCAGTCCACGCCGGTTCTGGCCCGCATCCGCAAGGCTGTGACCAAACGTGTCATCAGCGAGATCAAGAAACGGGCGCAAGAAGGTGGCGAGGCCTTCAACGGCTTCTGGAACAATTTTGGTCTCGTCATCAAGGAAGGTCTCTGGGAAGATTCCGAACACCGGCAGGAAATTGCCGAATTCTCCCGCTTCCACTCCACGAATGGCGATGAGCTGATCACGCTGGATGAGTATATCAGCCGTATGAAGCCGGAGCAGGAGACCATCTATTATCTGGTCGGGGACAATCTGAATGCCCTGAAGGCCTCTGCCCAGCTGGAAGGGTTCCGTGCCCGTGGGCTGGAAGTCCTGCTGCTCTCCGATGCCGTGGACAGCTTCTGGCCGGACCGTCTCCATTCCTACAAGGATAAGACTTTCCGTTCAGTGGCGCAGGCTCATGGCGACCTTGAGAAGTTCGCTGCGGAGACTGAGGAAGAAGGCGAAGCCGCTGACGTGGCAAAGCTGTCTCCGGCTCTGAAGGAGGCCCTTGGCGAAGCCGTCAAGGATGTTCGTAGCACCGTGCGTCTGACAGGCAGTGCCGTAGTGCTGGCCAGCGAGGGTGGGCCTGATCTGGCCATGCAGCGTCTCATGCGCCGTTCCGGGCAGGAAATGCCCGCCCTGCCGCCGGTGCTGGAGATCAACCCCCGTCACCCGCTCATCCGTGCGCTGGCCGAACGTGTGGAGAAGGGTGAGAGCGTCGCAGAACATGCCCGCATCCTTCTGGACCTCGCCCGTGTTCAGGAAGGCGAGGCCCTGCCAGACCCCAGCGGCTTTGCCCGCACCCTCGCAGGCCTGCTCGCCGGGACTGTTGAGAAGTAAGATCAGGCGGATTGTTTGATGAAAAGGAAGGGGCTGCACATGAGCGTGTGCAGCCCTTTTTGTTCTTACTATTCGTCCGTCAGTAGGGCCGGCAGCACTTCCTTGAGGCTACGGGAGGCATTCTTGCTGTTCTGGCGCAGTTCCGTAAGGGTGGCGGCGTCATCCGTCAGAGAGAGTTTTTCTGCCAGTAGCAGGAGCAGGGCGAGTGAGGTGCGCAGGCGGGCGATGTAGCCTGCAATATCCAGCATGACGCTCAGAAGATGGGTGGGTACATCACCGGATGGAAAACAGGTCACGACTGTGTCTAGCAGGCCGGAGAGCGTATCAGACCCGTTGCGGGGTTTTTCTCCGTGTGTGCGGATGAGGTGAGCCACCTGCCGTTCCTGCTCTCTGTTCTGGTCCAGAATGGTGGTGATCCAGTGTTGGAGGGGCGGCGGCGCAGCCGGACGGCTGAGCAGCTCCAGTAGGCTTTCCCGCAAGGTGCCTGTTAGTACCAGATGGGCGTGCAGACGCTCCAGATAAGTGAGGCGTATGGAGGATAGTTCAGAGGGATGACGTGGCACATCTGTCTCCATGTCAGGCGGGGAAGAGAGGCAAGCCTAGCCTGCCTGCCGTTGTTTGTGAAACAGGTAGGGAGCGGTGCTTCTGCATGGCAGCTTTACTGTGGCGTTTCGGCTTCATGGGTCATCTCAGGGCGTTGTGCATAATGGCGGGCGATAACGGTACAGATGAAAAGCTGAAGTTGGTGATAAATCATCAGGGGTAGGACGATGATTCCGGCTGAAGCAGGAAAGATGACGCTGGCCATGGTCACGCCGGATGTCAGGGCTTTTTTGGAACCACAGAATTGTAATGTGATGTCGTCTTCAATGCTCTGCTTCATCATCCGGCCCAGCCCATAGGTAATGCCCAGTGCCAAAGCAAGCAGTATGGCGTCGGCGATTCCTACCCCGACAAGTAGGATGACAGGGATGCGGTGCCACAGCCCTTGAAGCACCGCCGTACTGAAGGCCGAATAGACCAACACGATGATGGAACCACGGTCACTGCAGGAGATGAGGAACTTATGGCGGTGGACGATGGGGCCCATCCAGCGTTGAACACATTGTCCCAGAATGAAGGGCAGGAGCAGTTCTTCCGCTACATTCAGGATGGTCTGAAGGCCGGAGCCACCAGAGCCGCTATGGTCAAAGAAGAGACCGCAGAGAAGGGGGGTGAGGAGAATACCCAGAATATTCGAGACGGTGGCGGCACAGATAGCTGCTGGCACATTGCCTCGGGCCATGGATGTTAGGGCAATGGAGGATTGTATGGTGGAAGGCAGGCAGCAGAGGAAGAGCATCCCGGCCCAGAGGTCAGGCCCAAGAAAACCGGTGGTAGATAGCCGATGGGCGAGCCAGTCCATACCTGCCCCGAGCAGGGGAAAGACAGTAAAGGTGATGAGAAGCGTACAGCCCTGTAGTCGCCAGTTTTTTACGCTGTCGATCAACGCTTGGCGTTTCAGTTTGGCTCCCTGAAAGAAGAACATCAGCATGATGAGCAGTGATGTCAGGCGGGAGAGCCACGGCTGCCACACAGCCGGGCAGGGCAGGAATGATGCCAGAAGAACCGCACCGATCAGGCACATCAGGAAGGGGTCGAGGCGTTTCATGGGTGATGGTCCCTGCGGCTGGAGCAACATGGCAGTGGGAAGACCATCTTGTAATAATGATGGTCAGCGCAGAGGGAACGGTAGAACAGAAGCTCTACGCTGCCAATGAGTGAAACAGCATGGCTAACAACCCGGCTAATTGTAAAATATTTTTTATAATTAATGGTAAATAACTTGCAAAATAGGACTGGATAGGGGCATTTTCCCGGCGGACCTGAGAGCGGGTCATCTCCATTGAAATCCTAGGGAGGGGGTCAGAGTATGACCGTCAATCGGCGTATGGTTCTGGGATCGTTTCTGGCAGCAGGTGCCCTTTTAGGGGGCAGAGCCCGAGCAGCGGAGGGCAGTGGTGGGGGAGCCGCTGCACCCGCACAGCCTAACAATGCCCATGCTGAACCGGGGAATGCGGCCGCTGCTGCGCCTCAGTCCGTGCATGAGACATTGGCAGACAAGCAGTACCGCCCGAATATTCACTTCTCCCCGCCAACAGGATTCATGAATGATCCGAACGGACTGATTTTTGATGGACGTTATTACCATCTCTATTATCAGTATAACCCGTTTGGGCCTTATGCTGGGCATGTTCATTGGGGGCATGCTGTCAGTACGGACCTGTATACATGGCAGGACCTTCCGATTGCGATTCGGGAGACGGAAGCCGGGGAGGCCTATAGTGGCTGTGCTGTGTTGGACTGGGACAACCGCTCTGGCCTGTTCCCGCCTCGTACGCAGGATAAACCTCAGCCGGGGTCGGTGGAGACAGCGGCCCAGAAAGCGGCTCAGCTTTTCTCGTCACTGCCGGAAGATGAGCATGAGCGGCGTCTGGTCGACAAGCAGGCGCAGAGCCTGTTGGATGAGGCAAAGACAAATACGGGCCTTCTGAATCAGCTAGGTGACAATCCCGTATCACAGGATAAGTCCCCCGTTCCTATGGCACCGGCTTTGCCGCCGATGGCTGGTGGCCTTGTGGCCATTTACACACGGGCCACGCCGCAGCGTCAGACGCAGTATATTGCGTGGAGTCCCGATGGTGGACGGACGCTGAAGGATTACGAAGGCAACCCGGTGTTGGATATCGGGCATAATTCCTTCCGTGACCCCAAGGTGATCTGGCACGCCCCGACTGAGAAATGGGTCATGGTTGTGGTGCGTTCCCGTGAACATAAAGTGTCTTTCTATGGGTCATTCGACCTGAAGCACTGGATGCATCTGAGTGACTTTGGCCCCTCCGGCATCACAGGGGTGGATTATGAATGTCCGGCTCTGGCTGAGGTCGAGGTGGAAGGTGAAGCTCCCGGTGAAAAACGCTGGGTGCTGTTTGTTTCCATCAATCCCGGCGGGCCACAGGGTGGTAGCATCACGCAGTATTTTGTCGGGCATTTCGATGGTGAGCGTTTCACACCCGATGACACGATCGTGGACCTGACAGATTTTGGTAAGGACAGCTACGCTCTCCAGACCTATGAGAACATGCCGGGGAATCAGACGGTCTATATTGCCTGGCTGGATAACTGGCAGTATTGCGAAGAACTGCCTAACAAAAGCTGGCGTGGCATCATGACCATTCCTCGCAAGGTTGTGCTGCGGCGTGATACGTCCGGCTGGCTGCGTATTGCCCAGAATCCCTACAAGCTGGAGGCACTGCGTCAGCCTGCCATCCCGTTCCCTCTGTCCCGTCTGGAACCACAGAGCAGCCGTCAAGTGTCCCTGCCAACCGGGGATGCTGTGGAACTGTTGCTGGATGTCTCTCTGGAGGATCGGGCCAGTAATCTTCCTGACGGCGATCAGGGGCGTGCGGGACGGTTCGTGGTTGTCTTTTCCAACCGTCAGGGCGAAAGCCTGAGCATCGGCTTTGATGGCTTCTCCTGCCAGCTCTGGCTGGACAGAAGCAATCTGCACGGCTTCAGCCATCCTTTCTTTACGGGGACATTCTCATCGGCCCTGATCCCGGGCAGCCGCCGCTTCAGTCTGCGGATCGTGCTGGATGCCTGTACACTGGAAGTCTTTGCCAATGACGGCATGTCCGTCGGTACGGCTTTGATCTATCCGGCCAATCCGCTGGAAACACTGAGCCTTCAGGTCACAAACGCTGCGGCGGTGATCCATAAGGTTGCCCTCTATCCTCTGCGGAAGACGATGGACCGTATGGAACAAGGCTGATCGGGCCTGTTCAGGTGCAGCCTGCTCCGAAGCGTTATCGGGGCAGGCATACCACATCAGATGACTGCCAGCGATTCCTTGCGGCGTGGCGGCGGGAAGGCATCATCAAGGGCCTTCAGGTCCGCCTCTGTAAGCTGGATGTCCTGAGCAGCAATATTGAGAGCCTGATGCTGGGGCGTGGAGGCCTTGGGAATGGCGATCATGTTCCTGCGGCGCAGAACCCACGCCAGAGCGATCTGCGCGGGAGTGGCAGGGCCGAGGCTGGTTTCATGCTGGCGGGCAATGACCTGCAAGGTGGGGTGATGGAGCAGGTCACCACCTTGCCCGATGGGGCAGTAGGCCATGCTGGTGACATGGGCCTGTTCGTCCCGTGGCAGAAGGTCATATTCCGTGCCACGATATTCGAGGCTGTACAGAATCTGGTTGACCAGAGGACAGGCTCCCATGTCTGCCAGCTCATCCATGTCCGCCGTATCGAAATTGGAGACGCCCCAGTCGCCAATCAGGCCTCTTTCTTTCAGGGTTTCGAAGGCACGAAGCGTCTCCTCGAAAGGAACGGAGCCGGGCCAGTGCAGAAGATACAGGTCCAGATGATCCGTATTCAGGTATTTCAGTGAACGTTCGCAGGCTGCTAGCGTGCCTTTGTAAGAAGCATTCTGAGGCAGAACCTTGCTGATGAGAAAGGCCTGATCCCGCCGCCCCTGAAGGGCCTCTCCGATCACGCCTTCCGAACGGCCATGACCATACATTTCTGCTGTATCGATGATCCTGAGGCCAGCCTCCAGCCCGCTTTGCAGGCTGCGGATTTCATCGGCCCGTCGGGTAGCGGAATCCCCCATACGCCATGTTCCCATGCCCAGAGCTGGGAGGGTGATGCCGTTATTGAGTGTCACGGTGGGATGTGAAGATGTGGTCATGGTGATATCCCTCCTTCTGATGCGATAGGGGATGGACTCGACACTATCCCGGTAGGGTAGGCCTGCGCTTCATGGAGGGTAAAGACATTTCGCCTGACTGTTTCGTGACTGCTCTGTTACGGCAGCAGACAGCAGAGCCTTGCGGTCCATCGAACAATCAATTTTTGGGAGAAATGAATGGTGCCCAAGGGCGGGATCGAACCACCGACACTGCGATTTTCAGTCGCATGCTCTACCAACTGAGCTACTTGGGCACCGGGCCTTGGTGGCAGGGCCACCCGGCTATGCAGAGGGGTTTACCCTATGAATGAGGGGTTATCAACCCTCTTTGCAGAAGAAAATGCAGCAATCCTACGGTGTATGAGAGGAAGCCTCTTCTGCTAGTCGTGCGATTTCGGCTTCAAGCTCTTCCGGGTCATTGTCCTGCCGTAGGGAGGGCACACGGTAATCGCCTTTGAACCAGCGTCCAAGGTCCACATCGGCGCAGTGCTGGGAGCAGAAAGGTCGGAAGGCAGGAACAGTTGGTTTCTGACAAATCGGACAATTCATGAAAGACTCCAGCAGGATGATGGAGAAACAGGATGGCTATGAAGGGTAAGACGTTGGCCCGTGGCATGGAAGAGGTCTTTCAGTGCCACGGTGTCGGCCTCCAGTGCCCGGATGATGGTTGGTGGGGCGTGGAGCTGGTCGCCTTTCAGCCCTTCACTGGCAATGCGCTGAAGGATGGCCAATCCCTGCCCATGAGGGGAGTTATAAAGCTCATGCAGCGGTGCCCGGTGGCGGGGACGGGTCATTTCCAGCAGCCCGCTGGGTGTGATGCCAGTAATGCGGGGCTGGAGTGGGTCTTGTTCCTTATCCGCTGCCTTACGCAGGAAGGGGACAAGAGCGGGCCGCTTGTTGCTGCGGATTCCTGCGGGGTCAATCAGGAGCGTGCCAGAGAGATTGCGGAGCCTGATTTCTCGCAGCAATGGGCCAAAACAGGCCAGATTGGCGGCAAAATCTGGGTTCTGATGGGCGTCCAGATCAATGGCTGTCAGGGCTGGAGTGGGGGTGATACGGGCAATCAGTGGCCCCACCGATGCATCAGGGCTGGATAGGGCCGCCCAGTCTGCCTCCAGAACCTCATCAAAACTACGGGTTACCCGTTTTAGGCGGGGATGCAGGGATGCGGGCAGGCGGGCCGCCAATGCGGCATCATCTACAATCAGGGGGCAATTGGCAGGAGCCTGTTGGAGAATGTCATCCAGAGGGGTAGGGCCGGGCGTGATGAGGCGTGGGGAGTCCCCCACCTCCATACCATCCGGTAAAGGAAGGGCACGCAAGCGTAGCCCTTTTCCATTCTGGGCCGACCGGGTTACCTGAGCGCAAAGCAGGCTGCCTTCTGCAGGTAGTTTACGCCCTTTCATGAAGCCTGAACCAATCGGGCCAGCTAGTTCTACAAACGCACCACCAAGATGGGGCGCATGGGCCGTGATGCGGACGATGTGTGTATCGCCCCAGCCATCTGGGGCACCGGGTCGCCAGAGAGCAACATCCAGCAGTTCATCATCCTTCAGCAGGGCGATGCGGATTTCTCCTGGCGCACTGGCAAGGCGGATTTCCATAGGGGTCAGAGCAGCCAGTGTTGTCCGGCGGGCAGAGGCTGACCCCGGAGTAGCTGGGCCGTCTCAAATAGGGGAAGGCCGATGACGCCGGAGGGGCTGCCCCCTACCTGCCGGATGAAGGAAGCTGCCTGCCCTTGCAAACCATAGCCCCCTGCCTTGCCCTGCCAGTCCCCCCCTTCGATGAGGGCTTCAATTTGCCGGGTTGTCAGGCGGTTGAAGGTGACGTGGCTTTCTACCACACGCTCGCAGTGGCGGCCCTCGGCCCAACTCTTTGTGGGCTGGCAGACCACAGCGGTCACGACTTTGTGGCGGCGGCCTGAAAGCAGTGTGAGGTAGCGGCGGGCTGTATCGGCATCTTCTGCCTTGGGTAGGATACGCCGCCCCGCTGCTACGACTGTATCAGCTCCGATGATGAGCGCAGGGCCATCATGGTGAGCGGCGACATGTGCTGCCTTGGCACGGGCCATTCGTAGCGCATAAGGGCGGGGTAGTTCGTCTTTCTGCGGTGTTTCATCCAGATCCGCTGGGCAGATGGCATCCGGCTCCACTCCGATCTGTCGGAGCAGGGCAATGCGGCGGGGCGATGCGGAGGCCAGTATGAGGGCGGGCCGGGATGGAGCAGACATGAGGAACGAAATAATCCTAGCTTCTGCTATACTTACTTGAAGCGGAAGGTGATGCGACCCTTGCTGAGGTCATACGGGGTCATCTCGACATTGACCCGGTCACCAGCCAGCACACGGATGCGGTTCTTACGCATTTTGCCGCTCGTATGGGCGAGGATGGTGTGTTCGTTATCCAGCGTGACGCGGAACATGGCGTTGGGCAGAAGTTCGGTTACCGTGCCAGTAAACTCGATCAGGTCTTCTTTAGGCATGAATATCCCTTGCAGGAAATGGGTAAAAACTGTGCGGGCTACACGGCCAGCCTTCGGAAAAGCCTAGCCTACAGCCTCGTCATGACGGCGCATTATGTGCGGGGAGGAGGGGAAGACGTCAAGGTTTTTTGCTGGGTGGAGCAGGATCAGGCAGGTGGGCTTTCGCTTGCCAGCAATACCATGCCAGAGCGGAACGGTGCGGGCTGAACATGATTGTAGCCTCACGCAGCTGCCGGGGCGTGGGGCGGGCGGACAGTTTTTTCAGTCGCTTCCAGCCTTCTTGCACCCCAAGGTCTCCCGTTGGCATGACGTCCGGCCTGCCAAGATGGAAGATGAGCAGCATCTCGACTGTCCATTGTCCTACGCCACGTAGAGACGTCAGTCGCTTTATCAGTGTGGCATCATCAAGCTGGTGAGCTTCGGTAAGACTGGGTACAAGCCCTTCCAACCGCCCTTGGGCGATGGCCCGTAGGCTGGCAATCTTGGCCGCTGAAAGGCCGCAGCGTCGTAGGGCATCGTCTTCCAGAGCGAGAAGTGCTTTCGGTGGAGGTGGAGGGCCACTCTCATTATGGTCTGGCCCCAGAGCGCAAAGCCGTCTGAATATGGCTCTGGCCGCAGCATTATGGAGCTGCTGGCCCGTCACGGCTTTGATGAGTGAGGCATAAGGCCCCTGTATCTGAGGGTCCGGTGTCGTCTGTTCATGCAAGCGGCAGGGGCCGATCTTTGCAATGAAGCGGGAAAGATCAGCATCCCGGAGGAAGCAGGGTGGCAGGGAGACCATGGAGCGGACCTCGTTCAGGAAAGGTGTTGCACAAAAGTAGAGGCTAGGGCTTTTCCGGTGATGACAATATGGCCCTTTTTGAGGCACAAGGGAGGGGATATGATCCTCACCAGTCTGCGCCCCTCTTTTTGCCGACGGGTTTTTTACCCGTGACGATGCAGGACGCCCCTACGCAGATGCGCCGGGAGCGGCTGGGTGATTACGCAGAGCCGGTCGCTGGCCTGCGGACAGAAGCCCGCACCCCCATGCGGCGCACGCAGGTTCTGGTAGATCCGCCGCTGATTGGCCCGTTACTGCTTGCTGCCAGTGTGCATGGCCTTGCGCTCTGGTTGATGATGCAGACCAGTGCTGTCGTGCATGGTACGCCCAATGGTGCGCAGCAGCCGCAAGTAGAAATGGTGTTTGATGCTCCGCCGGTCAAACATAGTATGCAGGGGGCTCCAACGCATGAGGTAGGCGGAGCTGCCAGTGCCCCGGCACCGACCACGCCAGAGGAAGCCACCCCCGCCCCGCTGGAGCCAACCCCTCATACGCCATCCTCCCCACAGATGGCCCCGTCGCCCACCGGGGAGCTGACCAATTCGGAAATGTCGGTGAAGCCGATTTCCAAAGCGGCCCCACGTCGCCCGCATCGGAGTCGGGCCACACCAACCCACCAGCATGTGACCCGCCAGAGTGAGACGAATCCATTTGCTCATCCGATGGACCTGTCCTTTGATGGCGAGCCTGCACCCCATCCTCACAAGCGGGGAAGGCATGGTGGGACACGTGGTCCGATTGACTTCTCCCTTGGGCCTCTGAGCCTGAATGGGCAGATTAATGCACCCTATAAGACGAAAAGCAGCGTAAGGGGTGTCAGTTCCGATTACGGTAGCGAGATCGACCGCTGGGTGCGTAACCATATGTTCTACCCGGACGAAGCGGCGCAGAACGGAGAAGAGGGGCCGTCTTCCGTTCATGTAGTGATCGACCGGACCGGGAAGGTTCTTCGTGTACGGTTGACGGATTCATCCAACTCTTATTCGCTGGATGCCGCTACGACAGGTATGTTCCAAGGGGCGCAGCTTCCTCCCGTTCCGCCGGATATGCAGGGGGATCATTTCGATCTGGATGTGACAATCCATTACATACTGATTCGCCATTAGGGACATCTGCGGTCCTTCTCCCTGTGGTCAGGAGTGGGAAAGGACGTTAGATTACGAGGCCCGCCGGGCAAAGCCGGTCGGGGATTTTGTCCAAATATTGCAGGGAAAGTGGGCTGTTCATGCGCTTCTGTCGTAAGCTGCTGGTATCAGGGCTGTGCGTGCCTCTCCTCGGTCTGGGGGGCTGCCTTCAGGTCTATAAGCCATTTGCTCATAACCCGGGTAATCAGGCCCAGCATCTTGTAAGGGACAATATTCCCCCCGTCCGTCTGGCTGTCCCCGTGCCTGTGCCAGAGAAAGCACCGTGGCGGGAAGCAACGGCCATGTGGGCACGGGATGTGGTTGTGGCGTTGGTTGGGCAGTCTATCCCCGCTGTGGCAAAAGTGCCGGAACCGGGCGACTGGTGGGTTCGTCTTGGGGCTGTTCGGGCAGAGAATGGCGGTATCCGCCCCCGTTATGCGATTGTCGGGCCTGATGGCAAAGTAAAGGCCCGTGGGTTCGGGGCTGTGATTGATGAGGAAGGTTGGCGCAGTGCCGACCCGGCTGCCCTGAACACGGTTGCCCTCCAGATGGCTCCAGAAATTGCCCGTGAGCTGACCGAAATTCAGACCCGCATGATGATGGATGACCCGCAGAGCCTTATGCATCGTTCTGCTCGCATCTGTTTTGAGGGCGTGCAGGGTGCGCCGGGGGATGGCAACAAGTCTTTGGCAGAAGCGTTCTATATGATGCTGCCTGATGGTCATAATAGCGTGCAGACCACACGGAATGGTGCGGATTACATTGTGAAGACAGAGGTCAGCATCAAACCATCGCCAGATGCTCCTCCGCCGGGTGAGGCCCCAAAGCAGCAGGTCACCATCGTGTGGCATGTGTTGACCCCGCAGGGCGTGGAAGCCGGAGCCGCCACACAGGTGCATGACGTGGTGGCACATTCATTGGATGGCCCTTGGGCTGATGTGGCTGGTGCCGCAGCGCAGGAGGCTGCTGAGGCGGTACGGACTATCATCACTAATTATTCTGGCCGGTCCCGCAAGGCAGCTACGGCTCAGCCGGATATTGGAGGAGAGGCGTCCAAGGAGAAGGATGGCATGAAGAAATTCATCGCCGGTCCGGATCAGGAAGGCCCGGCAGGAGCAAAATGACAGGATAATCCGGCCTCTGTAGGCCGTGATGACATGTAACATCTTTTCCCGGTCATATGGCCAGGGAATGGTGGAGTCTTGTGCGTAGCTTTGCTGTAGCTGGTGGTTCGAATGGACAGGGTGTAGCAATCAAATTATACAAACGGGACATAAATAATAAATGGCCCGTTATGCGTTCTGTTCTTCTGAAATGTTTGCTGATTTTATGGGGCATTGTTCAGTGTCAGGTAGCTTCTGCTGAAGTCTATCATCCTGATTTTGACTGTAGCCGGATGGATAGAACTTCACCGGGGCAAGTTCTTCTCTGTTCGGATTCTGACTCGGCCAGAAGTGAACTGGTGCTGGATCAGGCCTATTATGCTCTGAGGCACCAGAGTGCCGCTTATCTTCTGCCGCAGCTCAAGGCGAATCTGGTGCGTGATTTGGCACCGTTGCAGGCGTGTTTCTCTCCAATGGGTGTGCAGGGGGAAAGTCAGGCTGAATGTTATCAGCGGGTTGTAGCGCAGATTACGGACAGATACCGGGCACAGTTGACAGAACGGGCGCATGAGGAAGCCATCCGCCCGATTGACGATCATATCGCCTTACAGAAAAAACTTCAGGAGCTTGGCTTTCTGCCGCCTGGGGTTGTGCCAGATGGCGTGTATGGGAAAACAACCAGACAGGCCATTCTGCGGTGGCAGGAGCAGGTTAGCCAGCCCAATCGAGATGGGTTTTTGGGGGATGATGATGCCAGAGTGCTTATGCCAGAGCTGGCCGCTAAGACCAGTCCGCAGGAGGCCCCTTCCGCTTCGACTGAGACCGTAACTCCCACAGCCACTCCGTCTGAGCCCAGCACCCCCGCTGCTGCCTCGACTGAAATCAGAACCCCCACCGCTCCGACAGAGGCCGGAACAGGCAATGATGGGCCTGCCCCTTCCATCCTGCGGCAGGGAGGGACACCGGGTAATGCTGAGCGTCAGCCACCGGCGTCTCCCCCGCCACCATCGAATGACACATCATCGGCGGCTCCATCAGGGGAATTTGCCTCGCCTGCGGAGGTGTCTCCTCCCCGGCAGGAGGCAGCCCCGTCGTCTTCATCCTCTACGGATGATTCAACTGCTCAGCAGAATATCGATCATGAAACGACAGGGAGGCATAGCTCTCTCTTAGCTCTGCTGTTCCAGCCTATTGGGGCTATCATTCACATGTGTGGTGCCGTGCTGTCGGCATTTTGGCATGTGCTGGTGTTTGTTCTTCGGCTGCCCATAAGGCTTGTCAATCTGATTTGGAGCTTCATTACGGCGTTGTTTAGCTGGAAAGGGCTGCTGCTCTTTATTGGCTATCTCATTATTAAGGGACTTTCTTCTGGGGAGAAGAAGAGCAAGGCAGGGGCGTCTGAATTTTCCTCAGAGGAGGAAGAGGAAGCCTATCAGCAGGTCGGATTGTTATGGAGCAGCTTTTATGAGGAAACAGGCGTCCGCCCCATAAAGACCCTCATTGAACTTCTTCTTGAGAAACGCCGGGATGAGGCTTTTGTTTTTCTAAAGACCCTGTTGGAAGAGGAAGTGGGCAAGCTGCCTGCTTCCCTGCAGGAAACATTCTCTCAAGCACGGCAGGAAAAGAGCTGGAAAGGTTTTCAGCGTTTCTCCATAGGGGTGATGGCTTTTCTGAAGGAGCATTTTCAGGACGGGAATGAAGAGGCTGCGCAAGAGCAGCGGGAAAGGGAGAAAGCCTACCGCCGGGCCAAACAATCCGGCTCCGCCCCGCCAGAGGATGAGCCTTGGCATATCGTACTGGAAGTTTCCGCAACCGCCTCTGCCGAGGAGATTACAGCCTCTTACAGGCGGCTGATGAAACAGCATCATCCAGACCGCTTCGCACAGGCGGGAGAGGCTGCCTACGAGGCCGCCGTTGCGAAGAGCAAAAAGATCACCGAGGCTTACCGTTATGCTCGAACGCTGAAGCAGTTTTCGGAAAAAGCAGGGCAGAAGAGTCAGGGCAGCCGACAAAAGTCTGATGCAGGAACATCATCTTCAGGCTTTACCTCCAGCAAGGAGCAGGAGGCACATCAGAAGATCGGCATATTGTGGGTTAACTGGGTCGTGGAGTTGAGGATTGCGAACGGGCATGTGTTGCTAGAGCATCTCGTTGAACAGCGTCTTCAGGAAGCATTCCGTTTTTTGGTGGATCTGGTCCGCCCGATAAGTGGTGAGACAGCCCGGGCCGTGTTGGAGGAGCTGGATAAAGGGCGGTCATGGCAGGATTTCCAGCGTTGCTCCGTTCATGTGCATGGTCTGTTGCAGCAGGTGGCCAGAGCGGCAGAGGCCCGTAAACGGCGGCAGCAGGAACAGGAGCGGGCCAGAGAGCAGGCCGAGGCGCAGAAGAAGCAGGAGCAGGCCCGTCGTGACAGGCAACGTGCCAGAAACACAGCTCCCCGGGGGCGGGCATGGCATGTTGTATTGGAGGTTTCTGAAACGGCGTCTAATGAGGATGTCACCAAAGCCTATCGCCGGCTCATCAAGCAGCATCACCCGGACCGTTTTGCCCATGTCGGTGGGGAGGCCTACGAGGAAGCTGTGCGCCGAACGGCAGAAATCACGCAGGCTTATCGCTATGTGAAACAGTACCGGCAGTTCTAGTTTGCCTGTGCAAGGTGGGGATAGCGCGCAGTTTTTCGGGTAAACAGAGGGTAAACTCACCGTGTCGTGGCCTGCTTGCTGTAAAATCATGACATTGATCGGGCAGACTGATAGAAGGAGCTGTACCGCTTCTTACTGTCCTTCTATGAAAAGTACCCGTCATGAAGATCGTTGCCTGTAACAGTAATCTGCCTTTGGCTCAGGCTGTGGCTGATGAGCTTGAGATTCCTTTGTGCAAGACATCCATTCGTCGCTTTGCGGATGGTGAAGTGTTTGTCGAGATTCAGGAAAATGTGCGCGGGGAGGATATGTTTGTTCTCCAAAGTACCTGCACACCGACCAACGATCATCTGATGGAACTTCTCGTTGTGCTGGATGCCCTGCGGCGTGGGTCCGCACGACGTGTCACGGCTGTGATGCCTTATTTCGGCTATGCCCGACAGGACCGTAAATCCGGCCCCCGTACGCCTATCAGTGCCAAGCTGGTGGCCAATCTTCTGACAGAAGCCGGTGCTAACCGTATCCTTACGATGGACCTGCATGCCATGCAGATTCAGGGCTTCTTTGATATTCCTACGGATAATCTTTACGCAGCTCCGCTTTTTGTGCGGGACCTGATGACCCGTCACCCCAATCATGAGAAATTGATGATTGTCTCACCGGATGTAGGCGGTGTGGTGCGTGCCCGCCAGCTGGCCCGCCGGCTGAATGTTGATCTGGCCATCATCGATAAGCGTCGTGAACGGGCCGGTGTCTCTGAGGTTATGAATGTGATTGGTGATGTATCAGGCCGTTTCTGCGTGCTGGTGGATGACATCATCGACAGTGGGGGCTCTCTCTGCAACGCAGCCGAAGCCCTGATGAAGTACGGTGCCGCTGGTGTGGAGGCTTATGTGACGCATGGTGTGCTGACAGGCAATGCCTGCGAGCGTGTGCAGAACAGCCCGCTTTCTATGCTGACATTGACGGATAGCATCCCCGCTACGGAGGAGCTGAAGGCGGTCTCCAACATTCGGCAGATTCCTACCGCTAATCTGCTGGGTCGGGCTATCCGGGCCGTGGCAGATGAAAGCTCGGTCTCCACTCTTTTCGATTGAGACAGACATGCCGTGGCTGGTGCTGGAGACAAGGCCCAGCCACGTTCTGACGGGATTTTGGGGGAGGTCAGGAAATGACAGAGCTTCGTGCAGAACCATACTGGTTTCTTCGGCATGGTGAAACGGATTGGAACGCACGCCATCTCTCACAAGGGCGGACGGATATTCCACTCAATGAGACCGGCCTGACGCAGGCCCGTCTGGCAGGCCGCCAGTTGGCAGACCTGTTCGAGGCAGGGATGCGCCCCTTCACGCATATCGTCAGCTCCCCGCTGAAACGGGCTTTTGTCACAGCCGAGCATGTACGGGATGCAATCCGTGACCGGACAGGCATCGACTTACCGCTGAGCAAGGATTCGGACCTTCAGGAAGTCAGCTTTGGCGTGCAGGAAGGCAAGCCAATGGGTGACTGGTACAATACATGGATTGATGGAACCTTCGTGCCGGAGAAGGGCGAGGATTTCATCACGCTGAAGACCCGTGGCATCCAGGCACTTAACAGGGCGCAGGAGGCCGGAGAGGGTGCCCCCCTGATTGTAGCGCATGGGGCACTTTTTCGTGGGTTGAGGGCGGCCATGGGGCTGGAGATTAATGTCCGTCTGCCCAACGCAATGCCGCTGAAGGCCACACCGGAAGAAGAAGGCTGGGTTCTGAAACTGCTTTCAGCCTAAGGGTGTTTCCCTATGAAAAAGGCCGCTTCCCTTTAGTTGGGAAGCGGCCTTTTTTATGTCTGGATGGTGGTGTGGCTTTCAGCTCACCACGGGACGAGTGTGGTAGAGAGGCGTTTGGCATCCTTCGGGCTGACCCCAAGGTCGTTACGGTTCCACCAGCCACCGCCGAGTGCCTGAAATAGCCCGACCGTATCGGAGAGGCGGGTTACTTTGTCCTGTGCGACGGAAATCTGGTCCTGTGCCACGGCCATACGGGCCTGTGCTACGTCAATCTGACTATTATCCCCAAGCCTATGCTGGGCCTCTGCTATGCGCAGAGCTTGCGTAGCGGCATCAAGCCCGCCTTGGTCGGCCAGAAGCGTGCTGCCATCCAACTCTACAGCATGAAGGCTGTCTGCAACATCACTGACAGCCGACATGATGGCCGCCTTATAATATTCCTTGGCCTGCTCATAATTGGCTTTGGCCTCCCGCTGGGCATGGAGCAGTGACCCACCCTGGAAAATGGGTTGGGTGACCGTTGCGGCCAGCATCCAGTTGCCCATACCGGGTTTGAACATCTTGCTCATGCTATCCACAGCCTCACCCGGCAGGGCACTCAGCTGCACGTTGGGAAGGCGGTTGGCAATAGCAATGCCAAGCTGCGCTCCAGCAGAACGGATTTGCGCCTGAGCAGCGGCAATGTCGGGTCGCTGCGTGAGAAGCTGCGCAGGCAGTGAAACAGGTAGCTGTTTGGGGAGGGTGAAGTCTTTCAGCTCGAAAATGGGGAGTTCTGCATTGGGGCTGAGGCCTACAAGGGTGGCCAGCTGATCCCGGGTCTGGGCAAGCTGTGTCCGCAGCGGGGGGAGGTCGGCCTGTAGCTGTGCAAGGGAATCCCGCATGATGAGCTGGCTCTGGCGGGATTGATCGCCTAGCCCAACCTGATTCTGGTTGATGCGAACCATGGTCGTCTGCTGGGCAATTAGGTCTTCCTTGGCACGGATTTGCTCACGAAGTCCGGCCTCGGTGATGGCTGTGTTGACGATGTTGGAGATCATCGTCAGCGTTGTGGCTTCCAGCTGGAAACGCTGAATATCTGCCTGCGCCTTGGCGTTGCGGATGGCAAGGCGTGTCCCGCCCCAGAGGTCGGGCACATAGCCGACATTCAGCTGTGCTGTATGCAGGTTGTAAAGCCACTCATTATTGTTGGGGACAGGCGAGAGTGCCTTGGAGGTCTTGTTTCGTGTCGGAATGAACTGGGCAGAAATGCTCGGATAGAGCGAGGCCCCTTCTACGCGACGCTGTTCCCACGCTGCCCGTAGGCCAGCCTGCATAGCCTTCAATGTCTGGTTGTTAGTCAGAGCCAGCTCTACCATCTGGTTCAGGCGGGGATTTTGGAAGGCTTCCCACCATTTACCGGAGACATCCGCCCCGGAGATGAACTGCTGACGAGTAAGGAGGCTGTCTCTGGTTTTCTCCCGTCCTGCTTCAGACTGCGTGATGGTTGTCTGGCTGTATCCTGTCCGCTCTGGCAGAGGAGGAATGTCTTTGGAGGAGGGGCCAACGATGCAGCCCCCTAGCCCGACAGCCAATCCGCTAATCAGTGTGCTGGCCAGCAGCAGGGAAGGGCGCACTCGCTCGAAGAGGGTGAAACCGTGTTTCATATCAGGCCTCCTGCTCTTTCTGGCTGGTCCGGCGTTTGACCATTTCTTCCAGTCGGCAGAAGCAGACGGGCAGGATGAAGAGAGTCAGCAGGGTGGCAATGCCAAGGCCCCCTACAACCACAGTTGCCAGACCACGTTGCACGTCTGTGCCCACGCCTGTGGCCATGGCGGCGGGCAACATGCCGACACTGGCCACGGTGGCGGTCATCAGGACGGGCCGGAAACGCTCCGTTGCCCCCAGCCGGGTGGCTTCCCGGATGTTGCCGCCTGCACCAAGATGGCGGTTGATGTTGGATACCATGATGATTCCGTTCTGAATGGCCACACCAAACAGAGCAATGAAGCCGACAGCCGTGGCAATATTCAGGGTTTCGTCCCGCAGATGCAGGGCGATCAGACCGCCCAGAGCGGCAAGAGGTACAATGCCGATGATGAGCAGTGCCTGACGGAATTTCTGGAACTCTGCATAAAGCAGCCCCAGCATGACGGCGAACATGACACCCAGAGCCGCCACAAGCCGGACCTGTGCGTGCTGAGCCTCTTGGAATGTCCCTGCCCATTCCAGACGGAACTTCTGGTGATCGTAATGGACATTCTGGTCAATGAGCTTCTGAGCATCATCAAGATACTGGGACATGGGCCGGTTGCCATTATCCACCTGAAGGGTGATCTGCCGTTCACCCATTTCATGGGCAATGCTGCTTTCCCCCATCTGGAGGCGGATGCGGGCGATTTCAGTCAAAGGAATGGCACTGCCATCGCTCGTAATCATGGGGATCTGCCCCAGAAGCTGGAGATTGGAACGCTGCGTGTTATCAATACGCAGGGTCGCATTATAGAAGCGATCTCCTTCGATCACGCTGGTCAGTGGCTCATCACCGATGGCACTGTTGATGACATCCGTTACGTCATTGATGCTGATGCCGTAGCGAGCTGCTTTCAGGCGGTTTGGTGTGATTTCGATCTGCGGAATTCTGGGTTCCTGAAAGATGTCAGCCTGCACGGTACCGCGTACCTGCCAAAGCTGCTGGACTACTTGATTCCCCAGTGTCCGCAAGCCTGCAAGGTCATCGCCATAGATGCGCATGACAAGCGGGCTATGCGCCCCACCAAGCTGGTCGCTGAGGTTATCTTCAATCGGCTGGCTGATGGAGAAGGAAATACCAGCAATTTTGTTCAGACGGGCACGGAGCTTCGTGATGAACTCGGCCTTGGTCTCGCCATTAGCCCATTGATTATAGGGTGTCAGACCAACGGGCATCTCAATATGAGACGGTGTCCAAGGGTCTGTCCCATCATCCGAGCGGCCAAGCTGGGTAATGGCGTAAGAGGTCTCCGGGAACTCCCGCACGGCACGGCGGATTTCCGAGGCTTTTTCTTGCCCTTTCTCCAGTGAGATGCCGGTTGGCATCTGAATCTGAAGCCAGAGTGCGCCTTCATCAAGATCAGGCAGGAACTCCCGCCCTGTTGTAATGCCAAGTGCAATGACCGCCACCAATGCCAGTCCTGCACTGACAAAGGGAATAACAGGATGGTCAAGCAGATGGCCGAGCAGAACGTCATAATATTTATGCAGCCAGTCCAGCGGCTTATTGTGCCAGATGGGCCGTGGCTTACGCAGAGCCAGAAACGACATGGTCGGCGTCAGGGCTAGAGCGCAGAGCAGGGCTCCAAGCAGAGCGAAGCTGACGGTCCATGCCATGGGGCGGAAGATTTTGGCTTCGCTGCCTTCAAAGGCGAAGAGCGGGCTGTAGGCCACCACGATGATGATGGTGGAAGCAAAAATGGCCCGGCCCGCACGGCGGGTGATGGCAAGGATGTCGGGCTGGTTCAGTGGGAGAGAAGGATGTTCTTCCCTATGGCGGAGGATGACCTCGGTAATGACGATGGCCCCATCGACAATCACGCCGAAATCCACCGCTCCGAGGGAGAACAGGTTGGCCGCCATGCCGCAGGCCCGCATGAGGATGAAGGCAAAGGATAGCGCAAAGGGAATGGTCACGGCCGTAATGGCGGCACTGCGTGGTGAACCAAGGAAGAAGGTCAGAATGACCAGCACGAGGCCGATCCCTTCCAGAATGGTTTCACTGACCTTGTCCGTCGTGGATTTTACAAGGTTATCACGATCCAGATACGGGACAATGCGGATATGTTTGGGTTTTAGCTGCGTTTGAAGTTTTGCAACGGCTGCGTGCAGGTCGTCCAGCACCTGTGAGGGGTTGGCCCCTCGCAGCATGGTCACGACACCTTCGATGGTATCGGGGTTGCCGTTCTTGCCGAGCATCCCCTCACGGACCTGATGGCCAAACTCAATCCGTCCCAGTTCGGAGAGGAGAATGGGGACGCCATCATGATGGCCGATGACGGTGTTACGCATGTCCTCCAGAGAGTGAATCTGCCCCACGCCACGAACGATGTAGGACTGTTCCCCGCGGGTGACACGGCCACCGCCCGCATTGGCGTTGCTGTTGCGGATGGCATTCATCACATCACTGATGCTGATGCCAAAGCGGATGAGGGCGTTGGGGTCGAGGATCAGCTGATATTCCCGGGTGAACCCACCGAAATTATCAATATTCACCACACCGGGTACCCGCTGGAGGGCGGGGATGATTTCCCATCTCTGGACATCGGAGATGGTCATGAGGTCCTGATCGTCCGATTCCACCGTGTAGCGGTAGATTTCGCCGCTGGCACCGCTGATAGGACCGAGGGACGGCTGGGCTCCGCCTGTCAGCTGGAGGCCATCAAGCTGGCTCTGCACCAGCTGACGGGCCCGGTAGATGTCCTCTCCATCCTTGAAGATAAGCGTGATGAGGGACAGGCCGAATGTCGTGCTGGAGCGGCTCTCCACCACACCGGGGACAGCTGCCAGCTCACGCTCGACAGGTGTTGTGACCTGATGCTCCATCTCTTCGGCAGCAAGGCCATTGACCTGCGTTGTTACGATAACACTGGTCGGGCCGAGGTCTGGATAAGCTTCTACGGGCAGCTGTTTCCATGCCAGCATGCCGGTGACGAATAGGGCTACGGTGAGAAAGGCCACAGCCTTGCGGTGACCAAAGCACCATGTAATAAATTTCTCGATGAACATAGCTGCTCAGCGGCCTTTAGTAATCATTGAGCAGGATGGCCCCATGCGTGATGATACGCTCACCAGTTTTCAGGCCAGAGAGGATGCGCACGGACTCTCCTTCCTCATAACTGATGGAGATGAAGCGGCGGCGATACGTGTTAGGTGATGTTTCCACAAAAACGGAAACCTGATCATTATCCATCAGAAGGGCCGTTTTGGGCAGGATGGGTTGGGCCTGTTGGGTAATGTTCAGTGTGGCGGTGGTGAACTGCCCGGGGCGCAGGATACCCTGTGCGTTGTTGCAACGCAGATAGAGGTTCAGGCGGCGTGTATCGGTATGGACGGTGCCGTCCAGTGATGTCACGGGGCCGTGGCAGTTCTGGCCGGGGAAGGGGGCGTCCAGCGTCATGGTGGTGCCAAGCATGGGTAGGAGGGAGTCTGGCAGACTGGCCTGTACCCAAACGGTATCAACATTAGAAACATTCATCAGGACGGCGGTCATATCCGTTACGTTCTGGCCGACACCAGTGGAAATAGATGTCACGATCCCGGAGACGGGAGCAAAAAGTGGCTGATACCCTGCATTGCCATCCGTACCGAGTGCCTGAAGGCGGAGGCGTGCCCGTGTGGCCTCGGCCTGTGCCTGTTCCAGATCATTTTTGGCGGACTGCATGTCTTTCACGGCATTACCCCCAGCATTCAGCACGCCAACGGCACGGCGATAGGCTTGCCGGGTAAGGGTGAGGGTTGCCTGTGCCTTGCGGTCATCCGACCAAGCTTGTGCGAGGTCGCCAGAATAGAGAATGGCAAGAATATCGCCCTTCTGCACATGCTGGCCGGTCTGCACATACAGATTGGTGAGCCGCCCAACGACCGGGGAGTGGATGTCCACGCTCTGGCCGGGTGTGGCGATAATTTGGGCAGGAAGCTCGACCTGATGGGGAGAGAGGGTTTCCTGAACAGGTTCGATCGTGAGCTGGCCATCCAGTGGCCCGCCGGGGCGGATGCGCAGCAAGTCACCATCGTGAGTAACGGCAGGTGGTGGTGCAGTCTCAATGGTTCGATGAGGGAGGAGAGACCACACACCCCAGAGAAGCAGAAGAGCGATCAGGATGACGCCAGTAATAATAATGTTACGTGAGACACGCATTATTGGGATGTTCTCCGCTCTTCTGACTGATTGGACAAAATTCGATCTCTTCTGACACAGATAGGCTGATTTGTCACGGGATTGTATCTGTACCGTAATAGTCGAACTTTATGGAGAATGATGGCCGTGGTGAATAATTATTCAATAGTATTGCGAGCGCATGAAAAAGGGGCCGCAATTACTCTGCGGCCCCTCTTTAGAAGATTTTATGTACTGACTAAAAGATCAGAAGCGGTATTCGATACCAGCACCAACAACAGTTGGATGCACATCATCATGAACACGCACGCGGCCACCAGTAATGGGGTTGTTACGTGAACTCAGATGGATGCTCTGATTGAAAAGCAGGATCTGTTTGATATCAAAGTTGAAGAACCAGTTACCGACCAGCTGGTAATCGAACCCGAGATTGAAGCTCGGCCCGACGTTGGTTTTCATGTGCATGGCATCAAAAACGGCCCCGTTATAAGCCCCACCCAGATTTGTGGCTGAATGCATATTGTGGAAGATGGCCACTGTGATGCCCAGCCCCGCATAAGGGTTAAAGCGTTTGTTGGGGCGGAAATGATAGGCGGCGGTCAGTGTCGGGGGGAGGATCCAGAAGCTGCCAGCATCCAGCTTGCCCAGATTGCCGACATGGGCGGCAGCTTCGTGTCGGGTGGAGGACGCGATGAGATCCAGAGAGAGATGATCTGTCAGGAAATATTCAAGTGTCAGTTCCGGCATGACCTGATTGGTCACACTTACATCATGGCGGAAGGTGCTGCCCCCTGCCAGAGCAGCGGCGGGAGAGCTGGCGTTCAGCCGGACACGGGAGCCTGTGTTGTTGGTAATTACGCCCAGAGCGGAGAGGCGGACGATGAAGTCACCTTTGCCAAGGCCGATTTTGGTGTTGGCGCAGGTCTGGAAGATGCCGCAGCGGTGGCCATCCGGTGCATGGAGATGCACGGAAGCATCTGGTGCAGCCTGCATGGTGCTGGATGCAGACACGGAGTTGTGGGCTCCTGGCGTCGTTGTCTGAGCAACGGCGAAGGAGACAGACCCAAGAGCAAACAGCGCAGCTGTGGCCATCCGAGTGAAGGTGCGGCTCATGTTTTCGAGAATCCTCAATATGATACGACGGCGTGGCGAAAATGGACAAAATGTAATTGTTCCTTTTTTGGCTATAAGAATGAACCGTCTTAGAAATCAAGAAAAAACTTATAACTGTAATAGGGTGTTTACCAAAAATATTGGAATATTGATCTAGATCAAACGATGCCCTTCCCTGTAACTGTCATAGGGAACGTTTCTTTTAAAAGGGGGCATCAACCAGCTAATTCAGATGTCGGTTATAGTGAGACGGGAAAGATATGATGGAAACAGGTCGCAGCCTCGTGGACGCAGTGCGGGAGCGGTGTGGTCGCTGTTCCGGCCGGTCGCTCAGCATCTGTAATGTCATTGATGATCAGGACCTGCCTGCTCTCGTGGCAGAGTCTTCCCGTGTGGTTGTCCAGTCCGGGCGTTGTTTTATTCGGGAGGGAGCCCCAGCGCATGACTTCTATGTGCTGACAGGTGGTCGGGCTAGATTATTTACTCTTATGCCTGATGGGCGGCGGCAGATTGTCGGGTTTGCGGAATTGGGTGATTTTCTGGGGCTTGCTTCGTCTGAGACCTATGCTTTCACGGCGGAAGCGTTGGGCGATGTGACACTCTGCCGTTTTCCTCATTCCGCTATTGACCGTCTTGTGGAGCGTTTCCCTCGTTTGCGTTGCCGGTTGCAGAAGGAAGCTTCTAGCGAACTGGTCAAGATGCAGGCCCGGCTTATGCTGCTGGGACGTAAGACGGCACGGGAACGTCTGGCCAGTTTTTTGGTCGAGCAGGCTAATCCCTGCTGTGGTCATCACGCATTAAAGGATGAGCAGGAGCCGTTAACGTTTCCTCTGCCTATGTCTCGGACGGATATTGCTGACTATTTGGGTTTGACGATTGAAACGGTCAGTCGAACCTTCGGTCTCTTCCGGAAGGAAGGGTTAATAAGCGTTAAAGGGGCTAGCTCTGTTACGCTTCTAGCACCGGGACGATTGAGCGATATTGCCAACGGGATAAAGCGGGACTGAGGCAGTAATGGCCTGGGGATGGCCTTTTTTTAACTTTTTTGATGTGGTCTCGTGGTGTAGTGACTAACCACGTTTTGTACTTTTCCGGGAGCTCCTTAATGAAGATCCGTAACCTGTTTACAGCCACGCTGCTGGCATCGTCTTTTGCTCTGCTGCCGCAGGCTCACGCTTATGATGCGAATGACCCGCTGTCCGTTCAGAGCACCATGGATAGTGTGACGAAGTCCATCCAGAACGAGAATGCCAAGCTACACGCTCTGCAGGAGAAGTATGCTGGTGCTCCGGAGCGTGCCCGTGCCCGCATCCAGAAGCGCATTGACGCTGCTAAGGCTGATCTGAAGCAGCGTGAAGAACGCCTGCATACTCTGCAGGACAAGTACAAGAATCTTGCCGCTGACAAGAAGGCTGAGATCCAGAAGAAGATTGATGAGCGCAAGCAGCAGATCAAGGATGTGCGCGACAAGTACAAGAATGCCCCTGCTGAAGAGAAGCAGCGTCTCAAGGATCAGTGGAATGCTCAGAAGTCCCAGATTGATGAGCAGAAGAAGAGCCTGAAGGACATGCGCGACAGCACGGTGCAGTCTGGTAAAGACTTCGTCCATTCCCTGAAGGGCGGTTTCTGATCCTTCCATAGGGTCAGTCCTGATAGGACAGAGTGATGAGAGAGGCCGTTCCTAATGGGGCGGCCTCTTGCTCTTTGGGGGTAGTGCCTCCATATAGAGCGGGATTGAGACAGACGTTCTCGGGGCAGGGTGAAACTCCCTACCGGCGGTGTTGGTGGCTCTGGCTACCTCAGCCCGCGAGCGCCCTGCATTTATGCAGGGGACAAGCAGACCCGGTGCAATTCTGGGGCCGACGGTTACAGTCCGGATGAGAGAGAACGTTCTTTTCCTGCATGCGTGGGAGGGGTGTATGCCCCGACCTGCTAAAGGAAAGGGCGTGACGTCGCCGCGAACGTCCCTGAGATGATTGGGGACTGATGATGACAAATGTGTCGAGCGAGGCACGAAGATTGAAAGACCCGCCCCTTCCGCTGGAAGCCGTGCGGGCCGGGTTTCGGCAGGCCATAAGAGAGGCCGTGCAGAAAATGGGCGCAACAGCTCCTAATCCGGCGGTGGGCTGTGCCCTACTGGATGGAGAGGGACGCCTTCTTGCTGTAGGTGCACACCCGGCGGCGGGTCAGCCTCACGCTGAGGTCATGGCACTGGAACATGCCCGACAGAAAGGCGTTCTGGAGCAAGTCCGTACCGCTCTTGTAACGCTGGAGCCTTGCAATCATTACGGCAGGACACCCCCTTGCAGCGAACAGCTGAAGAACAGTCCCGTACAGACTGTATGGATTGGTGCCCGTGACCCTAACCCGCAGGCGAAGGGTGGTGCCGAGCATCTGGCTGAAGGTGACGCTCCCAAAAATGTCCGGTTTCTGGCCGATGAGCCTGAATTTCGGCCTTTGGCGCAGGACTGCAAGGCTCTACTGGCCCCGTTTGCGTTCCGTGTGACGCAGGGCCGCCCGTGGCTGACTGTAAAGCAGGCTCTGGACGGGCAGGGGAGTATGATTCCTCCGCAGGGTCAGAAAACTTTCACTTCTCCTGCATCATTGCGCCTGGCTCATCAGCTTCGGCGGGCTTGTGATGCGGTGGTGACGGGGATTGGTACTGTTCTGGCGGATGCCCCTTCGTTCACCGTGCGGCATGTGGCCGATCATGAAGGGCGGGCACCGCGCCCTCTGATTGTGCTGGACAGGCAGGGCCGTCTTCCTGCGGCATGGTGTCAGGCACGGGAAGCAGACGGGTTCCACGTGGAACAATGCCGTGATCTGGCGTCCGTATCGGCTCTTCTGGGGCAGATGGGCGTCAACTGGGCCTTGATAGAGGCTGGCCCCGCTCTGCTGGAAAGCGTGCGGGAGGCGGGCCTTTGGGATGACTGGCTGACTATTCACCATGAGGAACATGGTGGAGAGGATCAGCTATCCATCACTCTGCGGAATGGGTGTGATGGGGATGAAAGTCCGGTGCAGCTTTTGCGCCGCTATGGGGACTAAGACAATGTTTTCAGGAATCATTGAGCGTGTTGGTGATGTGCAGTCCGTTTCCTTGCGGGATAGGGCGATGGACCTGCGGATTGCCACTCATTTCACAGACCTGACAGAAGGTGAAAGCATCGCCACCAATGGCGTGTGCCTGACCGTAACCCGCTTCACACCCGAAGGTGTCGCAGATTTCCATCTGAGCGGGGAAACACTGGCCCGCACGGCATTGGGTGACTTGGTGGAAGGCTCCCGGGTGAATCTGGAACGGGCTGTCAGTCTCAACACACGTCTTTCCGGCCATATTGTGCAGGGGCATGTGGATGCCGTGGGGCGGCTGACGCATGTGGCGTCAGCAGGGGACTCGCATCATTTGCGTATCTTCATACCTGCATCCCTGCGCCGCTATGTCATTGAGAAAGGCTCCATCACCATCAACGGCATCAGCCTGACGGTGAATGAGGTGCATGATGACGTTCAGTATGAAGGTCAGGCCGGTTTCGAGATCAGTCTCATGATTATCCCTCATACATGGACGCATACGGACCTTTCCACACTGACCATCGGGGCGAAGGTGAATCTGGAAGTGGATATGATGGCCAAATATGTGGAGACGCTTCTGCGTCACACGCCAGAAGAAGAGCTGCGTTATAAGGGAACGGCACGATGAGCGTCAGCATGTCTCCTGCTCTGAAAGCCGCCATCGCTGCCGTGCGGGAAGGCCGCATGGTCGTGATGGTGGATGATGAGGATCGGGAAAATGAAGGTGATTTGATCCTTCCGGCCCAGTTCGCTACGCAGGAAACCATTAATTTCATGGCCCGGCAGGCTTGTGGGCTGATCTGCCTATCCCTTGAGGCAGAGCAGATAGACCGGCTTGGCCTGTCTCCCATGGTGGCAAAGAATCAGGACCCTCGGGGCACGGCCTTTACTGTGTCCATCGAGGCCGCTCATGGCGTGACGACTGGCATTTCCGCTGCTGAGCGTGCCCATACGATTCAAGTGGCTTCCGCACCAGATGCCACCCCAGCGGACATCATTTCACCCGGCCATATGTTTCCCCTGCGGGCTAATCCTGAGGGTGTGATGGCTCGGGAAGGCCACACAGAAGGGGCGATTGACCTCATGAAGCTGGCAGGGCTGCGTCCGGCGGGGGTGATCTGCGAGATCATGGACGAGGATGGCACGATGATGCGCCTGCCAGAGTTGCGGCATTATGCGCGCCGTCACGGTCTGCCGCTCATCAGTATTGCCGAAATGCGCCGCTGGATCGCCGCACATGGCCGGGGTGATGTCGGGGCTGTAGAGGTGATAGAGGTTCCACTTTCGGAAGCGGATCAACTGGCCGTAGCGGACCTGCCGACCGTGTGTGGCGGAGAGGACCTGCGGGTTCATGCCTTCCGTGGCGCAGATGGTGTGGAGCATCTGGCTCTCGTAAAGGGAAAGCCGGATCAAACTGTGCCTCTGGTCCGTCTTCATTCCGAATGTGTGACGGGTGATGCGCTGGGGTCTCTGCGGTGCGACTGTGGCCCGCAGCTTCGTGAAGCTCTCAAGCGGATTGCGGCGGTAGAGTCTGGCATTCTGTTGTATCTGCGGGGGCATGAAGGCCGGGGGATTGGCCTTGCCAACAAGATACGGGCCTATGAATTGCAGGATCAGGGCATGGATACGGTTGATGCTAATGAGGCTCTTGGCCTGCCCGCCGATGCCCGCCGCTGGGATATGGCAGCTCATATGCTATCCAGCCTTGGTGTGACCCGTCTGCGCCTGCTGACGAACAATCCCGAAAAAGAGCGTGGCCTCATGGAGGCCGGGCTGGTGGTGGAGGCGGTGGAGCGGTTGGTGGTGCCGTCCAACCCGTTCAACCGTCATTATCTGGAAACGAAACGCACCCGTATGGGGCATGTGCTACAGGAGAGCTGAATCATGAGCAAACATATCGCCACGGCCCCGGAGGGACTGAAACTGAACCCGGCCCCCAGACTGGCCCTGCTGGTCAGCCGTTTCAACCCCGATGTGACGGGTGGCCTGCGTGATGGTGCGCTGGAATGGCTGAAAGAACGTGGCATTGATGAGACTGTGGATGTTTATGAGGCTCCCGGTGCGTTCGAGCTGCCCATCATGGCCCAGCATCTGGCCCGTAAAGGCATTTATGAGGGGGTGATCTGCCTTGGCTGTGTCATTAAGGGGGACACGGCTCATTTTGAGTTCATTTCCATGGGGGCGACTGTTGGTATTATGAGGGCTCAGCTGGAAACCGCTGTGCCGATCTCTTTTGGTATTCTGACAACCTACACGGAAGAACAAGCCGTTCTGCGTTCCCGTACTGATGAGCATAATAAAGGGCGTGAAGCCGCTGCTGCCTGTGTGGAGACGGTGGCCTTCCTACGGAAGTGATCTGCCTGCCCCTGTGGTGACAGAAGTACGCCTACGTCTTGTATGCTGGATATGGAAGGGCCGGACCTGATGTCCGTGCCCTTTTGCAGATAATACTTCTGGTATCTAAACGGGATTTATTGTTCTGGAGGTGGTTATCTACGGATAGGTTGTTCGGCACCGGCCTTCTTAAACTACTAGTATCTTCTTATCTGTTTCATGGAACAAACGTCAGTTCGTCTGAGAAGGGACTGAGCCAGTCCCTTCAGGCTTATTCCTAGAAAAACATGAAACAGTACGAGCGGATAGTCACACGGTTGTCCTGCGAAACATATACCGGCTTTGTGACAGATGAGAGGGTAGAAATCTTGTCCCTCATGAGGGAGGGACTCTTTCACTGCCTCATGAAAATGACGATGTTGTCGTCATCATCATTCTGCTTGTGCCGGTATATTTCCTTGTAGGCAGTTTTTATCTGTTCATCGAGAATGGCCTTGGTATTCATATTCATTCCCGCATTGGTGCCCCGGTCATCTTCTATGATGATGTAACGGGGGGACAAGGCCATAATGCGCCGCATTTCCGCATTGGGGTCCACGGGCAGGGCCGTCTTTTCCGTATCGGAGCTAAGATGTGCGGAGAAAGGCAGGCGTGTCAGGGAACAATAAGGTACGGCGTCCATAATGATGTCTGGTCCGCTGAAGTTAAAGATGCACCCTTTCGGTGAGGAAAGAAGGTGGGTGATCTGCTTCAGATCACGGGCTGACCCCATTTGCTGGGCTTGCTTTACCCCGGTGAGACTGCGCTGCCCGCCCCATAGGACAAGAATGATGAGCCAGAGCCGGCCTATCCTTGCTTGCCATAGAGGGGCTGCATTGATGAAGAATGGTGCAAAAAGAGGTAGAGCGTAATGTTTGGAAAAACAGCCAAACAGGATGAAACCGGCAAAAGCTGTCCATGCCCAACCTGTGATGAAGATGAGGCTCACCTTGGCGGGTTTCTGCCTAACGACCAAGGCACGCAGGATCATGATGGAAAGAAGAAGCAGGGTAATGGTGACGGCCCAGTGAATCCAGTGCCAGAAGGTCGGCCAGTCGTTATGAGATGATTGCTGTTTGAGAAAAATGGATGATACGTTGGCGAACCACCAGTCATGGAAATGTCCGATTCCGGCATAAAAACCGATTACACAGAGCGTAGGAATGAGGGCTATTCCACACCAGATGAGCGCATTGCTCAGAATGGCGAACCATGATTTCGTTTTCTGATAGGTGAGCCAGAGCAGGAAAAGCCCAGCATAGATGCCTTCAAACACGACGGTTGGTTTGATCTGTATGGCAATGCCAAAGAGAGCCATGACTAGAATGCCGGTACGGCTTATAGCTTCAGGCTTCTGTTTCTCAAGGAAGGTGACGATGGCCAGCATGGCCCCTGTGATGAGCAGGTTATAGAAAACAGGTGCCTGCCCTCCAATTCCCATTGCCCCGTTGATCCAGAGAAGATAAAGGCATCCAGCCAAAAAGGCCCCTGTTTTTGGGGCGACGAAACGGGCCGTCTTCATGCACAGGATAGAGGTAGCCCAAGCACTTAGGAGGGCCCCTATCTGATAGGCCCATATACGGTAGGGACCAAAAAGATGGAAGAATTCATAAATCAGGAAAAGGCCAATAGGCTTCCTGTCCCAAACATCGACATACGGTATATCGCCATGTAGCATCCTGCCACCGACGAATAGATAAAACTCTTCATCAAAAAATATGAAAGGGTTGCCGAGAACTGGGTATCGGGATATTATGGCAAGAATAAGTAACACAAAGTATAGGAATAAATTATTTTTTAATATTCTTTTTAGGGGATGGTCGAGAGATGACACCATCATGATCGGCAACCTTCGTAATGTAGTAGAAAGGTCTTTTGGACGACCTCGCATATTTTTCTTACAGGAGCTTCCTAGAGAAGGGAAGTTGTCAAGCATATTTGGTGGGTGATGAATGCATAGAATGTGTCTTTTCATTAAGTTGGATATGGGCCTCCAAAGCGATATGTCCTTGGGAATGAGGAAGGTATCGGAATTAAATTAAATGTCTGTTTCTTCTAAAAAAGAACACCTGACGTGGTTGTGGTGTGCCTGTTGGACTATCCTGTTTCTTCTGACCTGCCTGCGCACAGGGCTGATTATTTTTCATCATGTTCCTTTGGATGTGAATGAGGGCTGGAACGCCCAGTTAGCCAGCCGTGCTGCTTCTATAGCCGGTGAACATGGGCTTTATTCGTCTCATGACGGTTTTGTTTTCAACAATTATCCTCCTTTGTCTTTCATTCTCATGGGGGGGCTGGTGCGACTGGGATGCGATGCCATTATCGCAGGTCGTATTCTGTCCTGTTTTTCCGTTATTGTCACAGCGTGCCTGATAGCGCGGATTATATGGACTTTGACGGGTAAGATATCTGCCGCTGCGGCAGTGTCCGCTCTATTCTTGGTGACCGTCAATACGGCTTTTTATGGCTATTTTGGGACGAATGATCCGCAATGGATGGCACAGGCCCTGATGCTGGGCGGGTTGTGTGTCCTGCTGGGCAAGGGTGGAGCGGACCTAGCTACATGGCGTCTGTTTCTGAGTGCCTGTCTGATTGTTCTAGGTGGCTTTACCAAACATAATCTTGTGGCTCTTCCTCTGGCCATGGGGCTTTGGTTGTTTTTCGTAAGCCCGAAAAAGGCAGTGATTTGGGGTGTTATGGTATCCGGATTGTTGCTGGTAGGGTTTGTGGCCTTTTATGAGTTTTATGGGGTCAGTTTCTTCCAGAATATTTTTCTCCAACGGCGTGTCGTTCGGTTAGAGCGGGGTGTTCATGCCCTGCGTGAATTGCCGTTTATGGGCGGAATGCTGTTGGTGGGCATCTGGATATTCTGCCGACGGTGGAAGGTAGTAAGCCTTAAAGACCCGTCTGTACTGGTCATGCTGTTTTTGATTTTTGGCTGCCTGTTCGGGGTGCTGGAAGCCATGGGGGAGGGCGTTGATTATAATTGCGTCTTCGATGCCCTTGTAGCGGGAACGCTTCTATGTGGCTTGGGGCTTGCTTCATTGTTGTCACAAGAGGGGCAGGAAGCCCCCTTGAAATGGGCCTGCTGGATGATGACGGTGCCCTTGCTGGTTCTTGTGCCTTTGCGGAGTGTGGATTTTTATAAGGAAGTACAGTCCGTTACGCTGAAGGAACAGGAGTGGCAGACGCATATCGTGCTGCTGAGAGGGTACAATAACTCTTTGCTCTGCACTGATATGGCCTTATGTTATTGGGCACATAGTCACGAGGCTGTGGACGGATTTAATTTTTCGCAGGCGTTAAAAAAGAACAAGGATGTTGTCTATCTGCGGGATCAGATTGATCAGCATCGGTTCTCCATTGTTCAGCTATATGGAACCGTTGACCATTACAGCAGCGGTAACATCGTATTTGACAGCTGGCTGCAGAAAGCCGGATACCGTCCCGTATCCGACAATGGGCGGATGATTCTGCTGGGTCATATTCATTAGATCAAGGGAAAGACCCTGTGTGATACACGGCGATCCGCAGGGTTGCTGTGTCGTGGTGTGGAGTTTGGCTGCGTCTCGAGACTGGAAAGGCTTGTTATGATTGTTCCTGTTGTTCTCTCTGGTGGGTCCGGGACACGGCTTTGGCCGGTATCCCGCAAGAGCTACCCCAAGCAGTTCTGTGCGCTGCTGGGCAAGGATACGCCTTTTCAGGAAACCGTGCAGCGTACGAAAACGCTGGGGCTGGAGGCGGAACCCATCGTTGTTGGGAATCGTGAACATCGCTTCATCATGGCCGAGCAGCTGCGACAGGTGGGGATAGAAGCTGCCAGTATTATTCTTGAGCCTGTTGCCCGTAATTCGGCTGCTGCTATGGCTGCCGCTGCCTTTTGGCAGGCACGGCATGATGAAGAGGCCATTCTCTGGTTCATGCCCGCTGATGCCGCCATTGAGGATCACGCTGCCCTGAAGCAGGCTCTGGATCAGGCCTGCGAGGCTGCCCGTCAGGATTATATCGTCACTTTTGGCATCCGGCCGACCCGGGCAGAAACAGGTTACGGGTATATTCAGCAGGGTAGTCTGCTGGAAGGGCAGGAAAATGCCTATCACATTGCCCGTTTTCTGGAAAAACCAGATGCCGAACGGGCAGCGCAGTTTGTCCGTGATGGCCAGCATCTTTGGAACTCCGGCATGTTTGTGGCTCGGGCTCGGGTTTTTCTTGAAGAGCTGAAAAAATACGAACCCACCATTCATGAAGCTGTGTCTCGGGCTGTTCAGAAAACGGATTGTGACCTTGGCTTTGTTCAGCTGGATGGGAATGCCTTCTCCCGTGCGCCGTCCATTTCAGTGGATTATGCCGTGGCAGAGCGGACAGATCGTGCGGCTGTCGTGCCGTCTGGTTTCTCATGGATGGATGTGGGTAGCTGGGATGCCGTCTGGGAGCTGACACCTAAGGACGAGAACGGAAATGCCGTACGGGGTAATGTGTTTCTGGACCGTGCCCGGAATTGTTATGTCAATTCCGATGGTGTCGTGGCCACGGTAACGGGTGTGGATGACCTCATCATCATTGTGACGGGTGATGCTGTTATGGTGTCGCATCGGGAGCAGGCGCAGGATATCCGGCATATGGTCTCACGCCTTCGTGACGAAGGACGCCCAGAAGCAGAGCAGCATGTCCGTATGTATCGCCCTTGGGGATTCTATGAGAGTCTCATTCGGGGGGATCGCTTTCAGGTAAAGCGGATTCATGTCAGCCCCGGTGAGAAACTGTCTCTCCAGAAGCATTTCCATCGCTCGGAGCATTGGGTTGTTGTAGCGGGTACAGCCCTTGTGACACGGGATGATGAAGAGATTACAGTGCGGGAGAATGAGAGCGTTTACCTGCCGTTGGGCTGTGTCCATAGGCTGGAGAATCCGGGGCGCATCCCTGTTACGTTGATCGAGGTGCAGTCCGGCCCCTATCTGGGGGAGGATGATATTGTACGCTTGGATGACGTATATAAACGCTAATTTCTGTTTCAGTTTGAGGATAAAAACTGTCCATTACTAGCAGAATGGGCAGTTTTTCGATAAAATTTCCTCATAATTGGACGATTTCCTCTTTAAAAGGCAGTTATTTTCTGCCTGATATGCTTAATGTTAACAAAATGGTAGCAGCTTTGTTGTCCGGAACCGGGAAGGTCGGGTAAAGGGTTCCCAGGCAGGATTGATGCATAAGGAGGCATGATGAGGGTTGCAGTAACAGGTGGGTGCGGTTTCATAGGGTCCGCTGTTGTCCGGCACCTTATGAACAAGACCGACCATCAGGTTCTTAATATAGACTGTATGACCTATGCTGCCTCGGAGGAGACGCTGGCAGCTGTAGCGTCTGACCCGCGGTATCGTCATGCCCGTATTTCGATTAATGATCAGGCTGAGGTAGAAAAAGCTCTGGAAGAGTTCCAGCCGGATGCCATTATGCATCTGGCTGCTGAAAGCCATGTGGACCGCTCTATTGATGGTCCGGGTGCATTCATCCAGACCAACATTGTCGGTACATATTGCTTGCTCGATGTGGCTCGTCGTTATTGGCTGGGGCTGGAGGGAGAAAAGAAGGAAGGGTTCCGCTTCCTTCATATTTCGACCGATGAGGTGTTTGGCCATCTTTCCCCAGAAGACCCACCTTTCACTGAAGAAACGGCCTATGATCCCCGCAGCCCGTATTCTGCCAGTAAGGCGGCTTCGGACCATCTGGTGCGGGCTTGGTACCACACCTATGGCTTCCCGGCTTTTGTGACGAACACGACTAATAATTATGGGCCGTGGCATTTCCCGGAAAAACTGATCCCTCTCATGATTATCAATGCGCTGGAGGGGAAGCCGTTGCCTGTTTATGGCAAAGGGGAGAATCTGCGGGACTGGCTGTTTGTGGAAGATCATGCGGCGGCTCTGGTGCGGGCTGTTGAATGTGGCAAACCGGGCGAGACCTACGCCATCGGGGCAAGACAGCCGCGGAGCAATATGGAGGTCGTCCGCAAGATTTGTGCCCTGCTGGATGAACTGGAGCCGGATCCCGCTGGCCCACGGGAACGTCTGATTACATTCGTTAGCGACAGGCCGGGGCATGATTTCCGGTACGAAATTGACCCCAGCCATGCCGAGCGTAGCCTCGACTGGCGGGCGGACCATGATTTTGAGACGGGCTTGCGCAAGACTGTTCAATGGTATTTGGAAAACCGGTCATGGTGGCAGCGTCTCCGCGACCAGCGTTATGATGGTCGTAGATTGGGAGCTGAGGCATGACAGACACTCCAAAAGGAACTCCCGCTGAGCCGTTGGCAAAAGGTATCCTTCTTTCTGGTGGGTCGGGGACACGCCTGTACCCTATGACGCTAGCCGTTTCTAAACAGCTTCTGCCTGTTTACGACAAGCCGATGATCTATTACCCCCTGACCACTCTGATTCTGGCCGGGATACGGGATATCATGATTATCACCACGCCAGATGATAAGCCGCAATTCGAGCGTCTTCTTGGGAGTGGTGAGCAGTTTGGCGTGACTTTCACCTATCGTGTTCAGCCCAAGCCGGAAGGGATTGCACAGGCCTTTCACATCGCTGAGGACTGGATTGATGGGGCACCTTGTGCCCTGATCCTGGGGGATAACCTCATCTTTGCGGATGAACTGGAGCATATGCTGCGGAGTGCTGCAAAGCGGCCTTATGGGGCTACAGTCTTTGCCTATCAGGTGCGTGATCCGGAACGTTACGGCGTCATATCTTTTGATGATAAAGGGCGGGCACTGGACATTGTTGAAAAACCGCAGGTTCCTCCCTCCCAATGGGCAGTAACGGGGCTGTATTTTTACGATGGCCGAGTATGTGAATTCGCCCGAAAGGTGCGCCCTAGCGCACGTGGTGAGCTGGAGATTACAGACCTGAACCGCATATATCTCGAGGAAGGCACGCTGGAGGTGGATCGGCTGGCTCGTGGCTGTGCATGGCTGGATGCCGGTACATCAGATAGCCTGATGCAGGCAGGTACTTTTGTGCATGCCATTCAGTCCCGGCAGGGCCTGCTTGTTGGTTCGCCGACAGAGGCGGCCTATCGCATGGGTTTTATTTCTCATGAGCAGTTGCTGGCAACAGGTAACAGGATGAAAAAGACCCCACTGGGGCAGATGCTGCTGCATGTGGCGGCGGAGAATGGTTCGGGCACGGTGTGAGTGTAGGCAGCCCTTGAAGGCCCTAAATCCTGCTTGTTCAGGATTTAGTGGCGGGGTTGTGGAACAAGAGAGACGAGGAGATGATGAGATGAAGGTTGAAGCACTGTCCCTGCCCGGTATCGTGAAGGTAACGCCAGCCCGTTTCGGGGATAACCGAGGGTTTTTCTCCGAGACATACAATCAGAAGAGCATGGCCGAAGCCGGAATTCCGGATGTATTTGTGCAGGATAACCAGAGCCTGTCCCGTCAGAAGGGAGTGGTGCGTGGTCTGCACTGCCAGCTTGCTCCCCACGGGCAGGGCAAACTTGTGCGGGTAACACGGGGTGCCATTTGGGACGTCGCCGTGGATGCACGGACAGGCTCCCCAACCTACGGTCAGTGGGTTGGTGTCGAGCTGTCGGCTGAAAACTGGTCCCAGCTTTGGCTGCCAGTTGGCTTCCTGCATGGTTTTGTCACGTTGGAGGAGAATACCGAAGTGCAGTACAAATGCACTGGTTTTTACGACAAGGCCTCCGAGCGTTCCGTACGCTGGGATTGCAGTCAGATCGGGATTGATTGGCCGGTTGCCCCGGGTGAAGCTGTTCTCTCGGAGAAGGACCTGGAAGCACCGTCCTTTGAGGCCGCTAAAGGCTGGTTTGAGTATAAGTAATCCCCATCCGGGATATGTGTTTTCTGGTATGAAAGGGCCTCTATCATGACGAAGCCTTCCATTCTTGTGATTGGTCGAACAGGTCAGCTTGCAACATCCCTGAAAGAACAGGGAGGGGACCATGTCGTGGCCGTTGGTCGGCCAGAGGCAGATTTTCAGGCACCGGAAACACTGGCTGCGGTGATTGATGCCCACCAGCCGGAGTTTATTGTCAATGCTGCTGCATGGACAGCCGTTGATCTGGCAGAGACAGAACAGGAAGGGGCACGGCAGGGCAATCACACAGGCCCGGCCCGTCTGGCTGAAGAGGCTGCCCGTCGGGGGATTCCGTTCATCCATGTCTCTACGGATTATGTTTTTGATGGTCAGAAGGGCTCCCCTTATCTGGAAAGCGACCCGGTCAATCCCGTTACGGTTTACGGGCGGACCAAGGCTGAGGGTGAATCTGCGGTGTTGAAGGCACAACCGCAAAGCATCATTCTGCGGACAGCATGGGTCTATTCGGCTCATGGTAAGAACTTTGTGAAAACCATGCTAAGTGCGGGAGCAAAGAATTCTCGTCTGCGTGTGGTGGGGGACCAGCAGGGTAACCCGACTTCATCAGATGATTTGGCAACGGTGATTCTGGGTATCATTGGGCGCATCAGGCAGACCGGTTGGCAGGACTCCTATGCGGGGATTTACCACGCCACAGGCAGCGGTGAGACGACATGGCACGGGCTTGCGTGCCATGTGCTGGAGGAAGCTGCCCGTCATGGTCAGCCCATGCCAGAAGTAGAGGCCATTGCAACAGCGGATTGGCCTACCCCGGCAGCTCGTCCGGCGGATTCTCGTCTGGATAACAGTAAGCTGGAGCGTATCTTCGGGCAGAAAATGCCGGATTGGCGTGAAAGTGCCGCTCGGACAGTCAGAGTTCTGATGAAGCCGGAAGGCTGAATTCAGGCTCTTTTGCCGGAGATGTGAAAAAGGCCGCTTCCGTGATGGAGCGGCCTTTTTTGTAGAGGGCGTGTGATGATGTAGGGTCAGGCTGATCGTTTGCGGGACAGTAGATGCCATGCGGACCAGAGCAGCCCAATTCCGGCAAGGGCTGTGGCACTGTATGTCGGTACTGGGCGACGGCGGAAGCTGTGCTTTGCCAGCATTTGGGCGAAGGAAATCATGACGCCTGAATCCAGCTTGCTTTCACCATGTGCCCGGTCTCGGAAGGCCATGGGAACTTCCTTGACTCGCAGAGGTTCAGGCCGAGCGATCATGATATCCAGCAGAATCTTGAAGCCTTTGCCATCCAGTAGAGGGGCACGGTCAGTGAAGACGGAACGCTTGATAGCGAAAAAGCCGCTCATGGGGTCTGTTAGAGGGACATTGAGCAATTGGCGTGCTGCCCAGATGCCACTATTGGACAGAAAACGACGCCAACCGTTGGATAGTCCCTCATTGCTGCCTCCGGCGACATGGCGGCTTGCCACGACAATATCTGCCTGACCGTCCCGTAGTGCGGCAATCATTGCGTGCAAGCAGCTTTCATCATGCTGGAGGTCGCCATCCATGACGGCAATTAGAGGGGCCGAAACGCTGAGAGCCCCTTCAATTACGGCAGAAGACAGCCCCCGCCGCCCAATGCGTAGCAGACCCCGCACATAGGGTTTATGCTGGGCCAACTGACGTACAGCGTCCATCGTGCCATCGGGAGAATTGTCATCTACGAAGACGACTTCCCACGCCATACCACTCAGGACAGTTTCCAGAGCATTTACAAGAGGGACGACGTTTGCGACCTCATTATAGCATGGGATGATGATGCTGATCTCAGGGGCGGTCATAATAAGTTCCATGTGAGGGAGAGGCTACACCCATAAAATGGATGACAGGCGAGTGCAAGGTAATAGCTCCTTCTATGGGAGGGGTTGTGTCGTTTGGTTAATAAGGAATTACACAACCATTTCAATGTAGTAATTACTTTATATTATTGTAATGAAGTAGATTGAGAGAGGTGTCAGAGGGCTTTTTGGCTCATGCGCCGATAGATGAACATTTGCTCGTCCGTTGTTTCGGCTTCAGCGATAGCTTCATCAATCAGATGGCGGTGAGGGGAGAGCGAGCAGACAGGGTCAGTTTGGGAGGCATTCCCCAACAGGGCCAAGGCCTGACAGCGGCACCCGCCCCAGTCAATTTCCTTGCGGGCGCAGGACGCGCAGGGCTCCGGCATCCAATCCGTTCCCCGGAAAAGGGTGAATGCTTGAGAATGGTACCAGATATGGCTTAGTGAGTGGTCCCGGACATTGTCGAAATGCAGGGAAGGAATTGTTTCTGCTGCGTGGCAGGGCAGCACATGACCAGAGGGCGAGATGTTGAGGAAGCGTTGCCCCCAGCCGCCCATGCAGGGTTTGGGGCGTTCGGCATAATAATCCGGCGTGACGTAATCAATGGCCAGCCCGCCTTTTGCTTCCTCGGCGGCAACATGGCGGGAGGCTTCTTCCAGCTGTGTGCGGGAGGGGAGCAGGGCAGCCCGGTTCTTCAGTGCCCAACCATAATATTGAGTATGAGCCATCTCGACACGCTGTGCATCAAGCTGGCGGGCCAGAGCGAACATGTCGGGAATACGGGAGATGTTGGCTTTCTGAAGGACGAAATTCAGCGTCAGGGGAATCCCGGTCTGTGTGATGAGGCGGGCCGCCTCCAGCTTACGGGGCTGGACCTGTGGAAAGTCACTCAGCCGGTCCGCTTCTGGCCCGTCCGTGTCTTGAAAAGAGAGCTGCACATGGTCCAGCCCGCTTTCATCCAGACGTTTCATAGTCTGGGGGGTGATGAGGACGCCGGAGGTGATCAGGTTGGTATAGAGATTCAGCTTATGGGCATGGGCGATGAGGGTATAGAGGTCCGGGCGGGCCATAGGCTCCCCACCGGAGAAATGGACCTGTAGGATGCCCAGTTCGGCGGCTTCCTCCAATACACGCAGCCAGTCTTCTGTGCTGAGTTCCTGCGCCTTGCGCTCCAGTTCCACAGGGTTAGAGCAGTAGGGGCAGGAGAGCGGGCAGCGGTGGGTCAGCTCGGCCAGAAGGCTCATCGGGGCAGGGGTATGTGCTGTCTGCCCATCTGTTTTTCTGTCGTGTGTGGCCTCGCTCACAGCCGAAGAATCCTTTTTTCCGTCAGGTCGGAAAGCAGGGTAAGAACATCCGTGGCAATCTGGTCTCTGGGGGCCTCATAGCGTTCAGCCAGCCGGTCGATGACTACTCTAAGACGGGTCCGGCCATCAAGCTCCTGAAGGATGGCTACGGTAATAGGGTCTGCCAGCAGGGCCCGTTCCGGGGCTTGGATCACCCATTGTTCCCGCACTCTGTCATGCTGGAGGCGGTAACCCCGGCTGAAACCGGGGCAGTCATCTTCAGTCAGCATTGTGTGTGATGTGTGGGCGGTCATGAGAACCTTGCTGGCAGAGGGAGGGATTAGGGTGTTTCGGGCACGAAGGCACCGGGTGGAATATTGCCTTCTACATAAGCATGGTCCAGAGCATCAAGAAGCTGCCAGAGAATGGCGCATTTGAACTCCAGCGCACCCAGGACTTCCTGCTGCTGTTCTGGTGTGCGGGCATGTTCCTTAACGTAATTCAGCGCAAAGGTGGAATCCTGCGGAGCCTGTGTCAGGCGGGGCTTGAAATAGGCAAGCGTATCTTCGGAGATGTAGGGATAATTGCGGAGCATCCCCTCCATGCGCTCCCCGATGATGGTCGGTGAGAAGAGTTCTGTCAGGGAGGAGGCAATGGCTGCCAGAATGGAGCGGTCTCGCACGAAGGCCACATAGGCATCCACGGCGAACAGTGTGGCAGGTAGCAGACCCTTTAGGCTTGTCACATAGTCATCATCAAGGCCCAGCCCATTGGTCAGCTTCAGCCAGCGGGCAATGCCGCCGGGGCTGTCTTCTGTGCCGTCATGGTCCTCAATGCGGCGACGCCATTCCCGGCGAAGCTCGGTCGTGGGCAGGCGGGCGAGAAGCGTGGCATCTTTCCGAGGAATCTGGGCCTGATAGTAATAACGGTTCAGTGCCCATGCCTGTAGCTGGCCTTTGGTCAACCGACCTTCATACATGGCTTTATGAAGCGGGTGCTGGCGGTGATAGCGTTCCGCACCGATAGCACGGAGGCGGGCTTCTAGCTCGTCAGGGGAAAGTAGAGTGCTCATGACGGTACCTCAGGTCTGATTCTCATCCCATCCTCGCCGATGACCCAGCCTGCCCGTTCGGCTGCCTGACGCTGGGGGCTGTCTTCCAGAAGGACCGGATTGGAATTGTTGATATGGACGAAGAATTTCCTTGGCTTTGTACAGGCAGCAAACTGTCGGAGCGGGCCGTCTTCTTCATTGATGGAGACATGGCCCATGCGGTGCCCGCTTTTGGGGCTGAGGCCCGTGCGGATCATTTCATCATCCTGCCAGAGCGTACCGTCAAAAAAGAGCAGATCGGCCCGACTGGCACGGTCCTTCAGGGCTTGCGTGATTTCGGCACAGCCGGGGACAAAAAGCATGGTCTTTTCCCCATCGGAGATGGAGAGACCAAGCGTATCATCAGGCTTTGTTCCTTCTGCCTCGGCATAGAGGGGAGCTTTACCGGGAATGGTGAAAGCCTCCAGCACAAGTCCGGATGGTGTTCCATTCTTGAGGAGAAGCGGCACGGCGACTCCCTCCGTAAGGGCGATACGGGGGATAATGCTACGGTCCAACGCTTCAAAGATGGGATTACGATCCAGCTGGGCGAGTGTGGAAGAACTGCCCATCAGTGTGAAGGGTTCTCGTTCCCGTAAGGTCAGCAGCCCCGTGATGGCATCAATTTCCGCGCCTGCAAGGATGACACCTTGAATTGGTGTTCCACGGGCAGAACCATTTTGTTGCAGAGCTGGTGTGGCGAGAATCTGCTGGCGTAGGTCGGGCGAAGCGTTGAGCAGAAACCAATGAATGCCGTCTCCACTTACGGCTAGAGAAGCCTGTGTGCGGGGCTTGGCGTTTTTGCCTTCTCTGGCCTGAAGGCAGCCCGGTGCGGCGGAGTTCCATTGGGGGAAACCGCCGCCAGCACCGGCCCCTAGAATAATGACATCAAGCACGACAGAGACAACCTTTCCCCAGCGGTGTGGTGGCTGGCTGTGTCCGTGTTACGTGCCCGCAAAGGGGCCTGTCTCGCAGATCAGCCCAGTGTGGAAACAGGGAGGCGTGGCAGCTTTGCCCATACCTCCCTGTTACGCATATGCCTGTGCGGAGATTATTTTTTCTCGCCGCAGACATAGGAGTTGATTTCGCCGCCCAGAGGGATTTCGGTTACTTTCGGTGTATTCCATGCCATGATGGTACTCCTTGTTTTCAGGTCAGTGCATATCTGCACGGTGCAGGCCACCTGATGAGGGATGGACCCACCGGGGCAGGATAAAGCAGAATCTGTCGAAAATGCCAGAAGAAACGTAAGTCCCCTTTGGGGTGTGGCTGCATCCCGCTTATACGCTATGTTGCCGTGAGCTGACTGCTGGCAACAGAAGCGTTTTTCTGGCAGGAACGGGGCATAAATGGGGCGTGCCTGTCTGGTACGGTATAACAGAGTAGCAGTTGGGGAAGTAATATGGCTGAACAGTCACGGCGAGGTGTGTGTCTGGTAATTTCGGCTCCGTCAGGGGCGGGGAAGTCCACCATAGCGCAGGCTCTTCGTAAGGCAGACCCAACCATTTTCACGTCTGTTTCCGTTACGACCCGCAGCCCTCGCCCCGGTGAGGAAGAGGGCGTGCATTATTATTTCCGTGACCTGGAAACCTTTCGCCGCATGGCTGCGGAGGGTGAGCTTCTGGAGTGGGCAGAGGTGTTTGGCCGTGGGTATGGGACGCCTCGTGCCCCACTGGAGGAAGCTCTGGCCGCTGGGCGTGATGTGATTCTGGATATTGATTGGCAGGGTTACCGCCTGATGCGTGAGGCCATGCCGGAGGATGTGGTCGGGTTGTTTGTTCTGCCCCCTTCTTTGGAAGAGTTGGAGTCCCGCTTGAGGGGACGTAACTCGGATAGTGATGAGGAAATCGCTTCCCGCATGAAGGCTGCGTTGAGTGAGATTTCACACTGGCCAGAGTTTGATTATGTTCTGGTTAATGATGACCTGGATAGGGCCGTTGAGGAAGCAAGGTCCGTGCTGGTGGCAGGGCGGCTGGCCCGTGCCCGCCGTCGGGATGTTGCTGCCCTCTGGCCAGTAGCGGGTTGAGGGTGGCTCTGATAAGCTGCCCCCGTACGATGAAGCAGGAGCTTACTGATGACTGATATGCAGGCCAAGACGCCGCTTATTCTGGCCCTTCCCAAGGGGCGGATCCTCGAGGCTTTAGGTCCTGTCCTGCATCATACGGGGTTTGAGCCTGCGCAGGACTGCTTGGATGAGAGTAGCCGCCGTCTCCGTTTTCCAACATCAAGCCCGGGGCTGGATGTCGTGCGGGTACGCTCTTTTGATGTGGCAACATTTGTGGCTTATGGCGGCGCTGATATTGGCGTTTGCGGTGCGGATGTGCTGATGGAGTTCGATTATCCTGATTTGTACGCTCCGCTGGACCTTGGAATTGGCGGGTGCCGCATTGCCGTGGCCCGTCCGAAGGGAAGTGCCGATGATGAACCGCCAGAGGGGCGGTCCCGCTTGCGGGTAGCGACCAAATATCCGGCCATTGCCCGCCGTCATTTTGCCTCACGGGCGATCAATGCCGAGATCGTGCATCTTCATGGAGCGATGGAACTGGCCCCGGCACTGGATATGGCCGATGTGATTGTGGACCTTGTGGATACAGGCTCCACTCTGCGGGCCAACGGGCTGGAAGAGGTGGAAACCATTGCCCATGTGACCAGCCGCCTCATCGTGAACCGTATTGCCCTGAAAACCCGTCCTGAAGAAGTTGGTGGCCTGATTGAGCGGTTCCGTTCTGCTGTTGCCCAGTCTGCCCGGAAAACGGAGTCCGTCTGATGAAACGCTTGAACACGACATCACCGCAGTTTGCAACCGAGCTGAAGGCCGTTCTGGCCCGTCGGGGAGAACAGAGTGGCTCCGTGGCCGAGCCGGTACGGGCGATTCTGGCGGATGTGCAGAAGCGTGGCGATGAGGCTTTGTGCGATTACACGGAACGTTTTGACCGGCTGAAGCTCACGCCGGACCAGCTACGCATCAGCGAGGCTGAGATTAAGGAGACGGCAGACCGTGTTGCGCCAGAGACAAAAGAGGCTCTGGCTCTGGCAGCAAAGCGTATCCGGGCCTTTCATGAGGCACAGCTGCCCAAGGACCTTGATTACACGGATGACGCTGGCCTGCGGTTGGGGATGCGCTGGACGGCACTGGATGCGGCCGGTCTGTATGTGCCCGGTGGCAAGGCAGCCTACCCGTCTTCTGTACTGATGAACGCCCTTCCAGCTCATGTGGCTGGGGTCAAGCGTTTGGCCATGTGCGTGCCGACACCAGATGGTGTGCTGAATCCGCTGGTCATGGAGGCAGCCCGCCTCTGTGGTGTGACGGAGATTTATCGTATCGGTGGGGCGCAGGCCGTGGGTGCTCTGGCTTATGGGACACTGACCATTGCGCCGGTGGATCGCATTGTCGGGCCGGGTAATGCCTTTGTGGCAGAAGCCAAACGGCAGGTGTTCGGTCATGTAGGAATCGACAGCATTGCCGGGCCGTCCGAGGTTGTTGTGGTGGCAGATGGCCAGAATGATCCCCGCCTTGTGGCGATTGATCTGCTGGCGCAGGCAGAGCATGACGAGCAGGCCCAGTCCGTTCTTATTACGCAGGATGAAGCCTTTGCCGACAAGGTGATCGCCGCTGTTGAAGAAGAGCTGAAGACGCTGCCCCGTGCGAAGATAGCCCGCAAAAGCTGGGAAGATTGCGGTGCGGTCGTGATTGTCCGTTCTGAGGATGAAGCTGCCGAGGTGGTGAATGAATTCGCACCGGAGCATCTGGAAGTTCTGCTGGATGATCCTCGTGCTTTCAGCCAGAAGGTTCGTCATGCTGGGGCAATCTTTATGGGCCGTTTCTGCCCGGAAGCAGTCGGGGATTATGTCGGCGGTCCGAACCATGTTCTGCCGACCAGTCGCACGGCCCGCTTTGCCTCTGGCCTGTCCGTCTATGACTTCCTGAAACGGACGACTTCCATTGAGACAGACATGGAGGGTTTGAAAAAGGTTGGCCCTGCTGGTGTGATTCTGGCCCGTGAAGAAGGGCTGGATGCTCATGCTCTGAGCTTGTCTGAGCGGCTGAAAAAAGACTGATTACATGTTTTATGCAGAAAGGGCCACTCCATATACGGAGCGGCCCTTTTTTGTTCTAGCTTGCAAAAGGCTTGTTTTAGCCTCGTAGAAACTCCAGCATCATGGCGTTGAAGTTCGTCGGGTCTTCGACATGCAGCCAGTGGCCGGTATTGGGAATGGTCTTGATGTCTGCCTTGGGGAAGTAGCCACGGATGACATCATGATGCTGCGGCTTGATGTAAGGTGAATCGCCGCCACGGATGAACAGGGCCGGGCCATCCCACGTCTTACCCTTGAAGGTGTTGGGCCATTCCTGAATCACGGGGAAGCTGGCGACAATGTCTGTTATACCAATATTCCACTGGGCCGGATTGCCGGGGGTGATGTGCTGGGCAATCAGCTCGCCTACGGAGGGGTCTTCTGTCAGATTATGCAGGAATTTGCGGATCTCGGCATGGCTGCTCAGGGCAGGCAGCGGCGTGTGATAAAGCTGCTGTGCCAGCTCATGCTGACCGTGGATCATGGTATCTGGGGCAATATCAGCCACCAGCAGTTTCTTGAACCGCTCTGGAGCCGTTAGCACTGTGGCCATAGCCGTCTTGCCGCCCATGGAGTGCCCTACGATATAGGCGTCCTTGATGCCCAGTGCATCCATGCTTTCCAGAACATCCTTGGCCATTTCTGGGTAGGAGATGGGGGCATGAGGGCTGTCACCGTGGCAGCGGAGGTCGAAGGCTACCGTGTTGAAATAGGGGCTAAGTGCTCTCTGAAGAATACCCAGATTGCGTGCCCGTCCGAAGACGCCATGAAGCATGACAACTGTTGGTGCGTTATCCACACCGGTCTCATTGCGAACAAGGGAAGCAAGCTGCATGACTGTAACCCTTCTAACGGACTGGAATGATAGAGAGCCGCCGCTTATAAAGTTATTCTGGATAAAATCAATCCTATATTCCCTATCAGAGCGATTACAGGTGGTTCATCCTTAATAAAGTAGGAAACACGGTCTGTTTGTTTAACGGCGTTGGATGACTCTGGACGAAAGAACCTTTTTTCGGCCACGGTGTATTAGATGTCATGACGAAGCATATGAGGCCCCCAATGGTACGGAAAACACAGCACCCTGAAACACTGGCCCTTCATGCGGGCTGGCGGGCGGACCCGGTGACGGGATCGGTCGTGCCACCTATCCATCAGACAACATCCTATCAGTTCGAGAGCAGCCAGCAGGCGGCGGACCGCTTTGCGCTGAAGGATGTGGGCATGATCTATTCCCGTTTGACAAATCCGACCGTGGATGTGTTCGAGCAGCGCATGGCAGCTCTGGAAGGTGGAGCGGCTTCCGTTGCCGTGGCCTCCGGTCAGGCAGCTGCGACCGTGGCCGTGCAGACATTGGCAGAGGCAGGGGATAATATCGTCAGCGGGACAGACCTGTATGGCGGGACGTGGAATCTGTTTGCCCATACATTAAAGAACATGGGCATAGAGGTGCGCTTTGTGGACCCGTCTGACCCGTCTGCTTTCGAGGCCGCCAGTGATGAGCGGACACGGGCCTGGTATCTGGAAACCCTGCCAAACCCCAAGCTGATCGTGCCACCCATGGCGGCGATTGCTAAGGCAGGACGGGCACTGGGGATTCCGCTGATTGTTGATAATACCGCTGCCCCGCTTCTGGCCCGTCCTCTGGAGCAGGGAGCGGCCATTACGGTCTATTCTGCTACCAAATATATTGGTGGGCATGGGACATCCATCGGCGGGCTGATTATTGATGGCGGCCAGTTTGACTGGGCGCAGACACCTTCCCGTCATCCACTGCTGACGCAGCCAGACCCCAGCTATCATGGTGCTGTCTGGACGGAGGCTGCTCGTCCACTGGGGCCGGTGGCCTATGCGCTGCGAGCCAGAGCCGTGCTGCTGCGGGATGGTGGAGCGGCCCTGTCGCCCTTCAATGCTTTCCAGCTCATTCAGGGGGTGGAGACACTGCCCCTGCGTATGCCCCGCCATTGCGAGAACGCCCTGAAGGTGGCCCAGTTCTTGAAAGAGCGCAGTGATGTGGCCCGTGTGATCTATCCGGCGTTACAGGATGGTGAGTCCCGGAAACGGGCCGAGGTGGTTCTGAGAGGCGGTTTTGGGGGGCTTGTCGGCTTCGAGCTGCCCGGTGGTCGGGAAGCGGGACAGCGTTTCATTGATGCGCTGGAGCTGTTCTATCATGTGGCAAATATCGGGGATGCCCGCAGTCTGGCCATTCATCCAGCTTCCACCACACATGCCCAGCTGAGCGAGGCAGAGCAGAAGGCGGCGGGTGTATCGCCGGGCTATGTCCGTCTGTCCATCGGGCTGGAGCATCCGGAAGATATTCTGGCCGATCTGGCGCATGCGTTGGATCGTGCTGCCGGGTGAGGGGTGTTTCTTGTTCGGCCCTCTTGGCAAGACTTTCTTTACGGCGCAGTGTGGCGTTTAGCCTCTTCAATGAAGTGATGAACAGGAAAGGAAAATCATCATGTCCACACCGGAAAGCCGCCTCGCCGCACTGAATATCGAACTGCCTGTTGCTGCTGCCCCTGTAGCCAACTATTTGCCGGTCGTGCGGACGGGGAACCTGCTGGTCGTGTCCGGGCAGCTGCCGCTTGTGGATGGCAAACTGCTGATTACCGGCAAGCTGGGGGCTGAAGTCTCCAATCAGGCAGGTACGGCCTGCGCACGGGCCTGTTTCATTAATATTCTGGCTCAGCTCAATACGGCTCTGGGGGGTGATCTTTCTCGTGTGCGTCGTGTCGTGCGTCTTGGAGGCTTCATGGCCTGCACGCCGGACTTTACCGACCACGCTGCCGTGATGAATGGTGCGTCCGATCTGGCAGCGGCTGTCTTTGTTGGGGAGGTCGGACAGCACGCCCGTTCGACCGTTGGCGTTCCCAGCCTGCCGCTGAATGCGCCGGTTGAGGTTGAAGCGATGTTCGAAGTCGCCTGATCGACAGGTTGCGAGCCTGAAGGCGGGCCGTTCATCCCTGCGGGGGTGAGCGGCTCGTATCATATTGGGGGGTTCTTTTTGGCGGGTTGCCTGTTATGGAGAAGGAACACCGCCAGAACTGTTCAGGGGTGGTGCAGCCATATTCTGTAAAAGGATGGATTAACGGATGAGTGATACAATTCCTGATCGTCTCTCGATCTACCCGGATAGCCCGTATTTCAATGAAGAAATACTGAGCCGCGGCATTGGTGTGCGCTTCAAGGGGGAAGAGAAGACCAATGTTGAGGAATACTGCATCAGTGAAGGCTGGATCCGTGTTGCTGTTGGCCGGACGCTGGACCGCCGTGGCCGCCCTATGACGCTGAAGCTGAAGGGTACGGTCGAGGTGTGGTTCAAGGATGACGCTGCATCCTGAACAAGGTGTCAGGATTTATAGAAAAGGATGAAACCGTGAAAGAGGCATCAGACATCATGCCTTTGGGAGATGCTGGTCACGGTGCTGTTACGGTGCCGGAGCGAGCAAGTTTCTGGTTTCGTCGTTTTCTGGCCTTCGTGGGGCCGGGCTACATGGTGGCCGTGGGCTATATGGACCCCGGCAACTGGGCGACTGACCTTCAGGGTGGTGCCCAGTTTGGCTATCGGCTGCTTTCGGTCATTCTGCTGGCCAACATCATGGCCGTTCTGCTTCAGGCCCTTGCCGCCCGGCTGGGAATTGTCACGGGGAAAGACCTTGCACAGGCCTGCCGGGACTGGTTGCCAAAGGGGCTGAGCCTGCCTCTTTGGCTGACCTGCGAACTGGCCATCATCGCCTGTGATCTGGCCGAGGTCATCGGGACGGCGGTCGCTCTAAATCTGCTGTTCGGCATATCTATCATGGCCGGGACGCTGATTTCCGTGCTGGATGTGTTCATCGTCCTGCTGCTCATGCGGCGGGGGATGCGGGCGTTGGAAGCTTTCGTCATTACCCTGTTGGGGATTATTGCCGTCTGTTTCGGCGTGCAGCTTGTGGCGGCGGCCCCACCTGTTGGAGCCGTGCTGAAGGGGTTCATTCCGTCAGCACCGGTCTTCACTAATCCGGCCATGCTCTATGTGGCTATTGGCATCATCGGGGCGACTGTCATGCCCCATAATCTCTATCTTCATTCTTCATTGGTCAAAAGCCGTACCTATCCTCGCACGGATGAAGGGCGGAAGGATGCGCTGCGCTGGGCAACATGGGATAGTACTCTGGCCCTGACGCTGGCTCTGTTCATCAATGCGGCTATTCTGATTGTGGCCGCAGCCGCTTTTCATGGCACGGGGCATCAGGATGTGGCGGAGATCAGCGATGCGTGGAAGTTGCTTTCCCCTGTGTTGGGTTTCGGGCTGGCCTCCACATTGTTTGCTGTGGCCCTGCTTGCTGCGGGTACAAACTCCACCGTGACGGGAACGCTGGCGGGGCAGATTGTTATGGAAGGGTTTCTGCACCTTCACATGCCCTATTGGGTACGGCGTCTTCTGACCCGAGGGTTGGCGGTGCTACCGGTTATCGCTGTCATTGCCATTTTTGGGCAGGGGAAGGTCGGAGACCTACTGGTGTTCAGTCAGGTCGTGCTGTCCATGCAGCTGCCTTTTGCCATGATACCGTTGGTCTGGTTTGTCTCCAGTCGGAAATATATGGGGCGGTTCTGCCTGTCCCCCATGCTGGCCGTACTATCATGGCTGGTCGTGCTGGTGATTGTGGTCCTGAATATCAAACTACTGGGTGATGCTCTGTTTTGACAGATGTCAGCAGGGGGTGCATTTCGGGGGTAGGTAATGGAAGCTGCGGTCGAACCATGTCAGACCGTGGCTTGCCCCATCTTTGACCGTAATGCTGTGGACACGGCAGATCATGACATCATGCGTGCCGATGCTGTGCGTGTCGTCTATCGTGCAATCAAGTGTGGCAAGGGCATCATCTAGCAGTGGTGAGCCGACAGGGCCGCTCTTCCATGTTCCTTGGGAGAAACGATCTGCGGGTGTCAGCTCACTGTTGGCAAAGGCAAAAGCGAGCTTGTCATGCCCTTTGCCCAGAATACTGATTCCTAGCCGAGCATTTTTCAGGAAGGCCTGATGGGACTGGTTGCTGCGGTTCAGGCAGACCAGAACGGTTGGCGGTGTGTCTGTCACACTGGTGATGGCAGAGACGGTCAGCCCGTGGCGGCCAGCCGGGCCATCAGTCGTAACAAGAACGACAGGAGACCCCAGACGGCTCATGGCGTTGCGGAAGACAGCCTGCATTGTGGAGACCTTCTGGCAGTGATGAAACAGGACCAAGGAAGGGCGAATAATGGACTCATTATGGCATGGATGCAAATGCCCTTCCTGAAGGTCTGCCCAGATAGCAGACCGCCCCTGCATGGAGGCAGAGGCGGCCTAAAAGTCTGGCGTTGTTCGGGGGTATCAATAGGTCAGCGTCAGAGAAGACTGGTAGTAGGTGGCGTCACGGGCACCGACCTGATGCATGGCATGGGAGGTGAGGAAGCGGACGACATGATGATCCCATGTCAGATGCGGGCCGAGGCGCAGGCTGGCGGACATCTGCGGGGCAATGCCGACAAAGGAGTTATGATTGTAGGCATTGTACATGCCGGAGGTAAACTGACGCTGGAAGATGTTACGGCCATAGATGGAATAGGTGTCATCCCCTGCGCTGTAACGCCAGTAGATGGGTAGTTTTAGTTGGAAGGTTAAATAATTTGTAGGGGTGAAACTGGCCTTGGGTGCGAAGTCGATCAGGTTCTGGCCGGTCAGATAGTTGGTCGGGTCCAGATAGTTCGTATTCACACCGAAAGGCTCAATATAGGTGTTCACGCTGCCGGTTGTTCCCCGGGCACCACCGCCGGAATAGGCATCACCCTGCACGCCGATGGTCGGGTGCCACATGACATGACGGAAGTGATAATCCACTGTGCCATTCATGGACCACGCATTCACGTTGCGGTTCATCCGGTCATAATGATTGGCTTTGTTGTAGGATTGGTAGAACGTGCCCTGCTGGTAAGCCCCACCGAAGGAGAAGCTGATGGGCCCAGCCTCCCCATGCCACCGCAGACCAAAATTGTTTCGTTTGGTATGGCCGAGGGCAGAGGCATTATACATCACGGTCTGCTGGGCTGGTCCGCCATTTATTTCATAGCCGTAATAGAACAGATTGATGAAGGAATAGCCCTTCTCGCCAAGGAAGTGGAAATCCGGCGGGGCAATGGTGACGTTGGTCCCATACAGGCGGGTTTTGTAATCCAACGTATCGTGAAAGAGGGAATTACCTCCACGGAAGCTGTTTGCATGGTTGTTCTTGGTATTGATGAAATAGAAGCCATCAAAACGGACACGGTTCCAGTGTTCATAAATGCGGAAACCATCCCAGCTGAGCGGGACGTTCAGCACGTCACGATTGCCGATCATGTAATCCGGTGCATCAAGGAACTGCTGGCGACCGAAGATGAAGCCACCATGCCCGCCTGCCGCATTGCCGCTGAGTTCTACAAAGGCCTGCTGAAGGTCCAGATTTTTGCGGAATGTGCCGTCATAGCTGTATCCACGCCAGCCACCTGCATCGGCATTGATGAGCTGACCGAAGAAGCGCACATGCTTTCCGAGGTGAAGGTCTGCACTCCAGAGGTTGCGGACAGCAAAGCGGCCTGAATTGAAGGGCCGTGCCTTCATGGAGGTCGTGGGATCAATGGCAGCCCCGAAGACGGGCCGTTTATCGTACCAGTTGTTGAGGCGGGTTTCCCCAGCGAGGCTGAGCCAGATGGAGCCGCTGTCATTCAGCTTCATGTGTTTGTAGGAATCGAAGGGATCGTTACTGTCGCAGACGCCTTTTTTCGGCTCGCTGATGCTGTCCATGCCAGCGGGTGTTCCATACTGGGAGACAGGGCCAAATCCCGTTTCGCTGCCATCACCTCGTGCCCAGATACCGTAAGGGTTGGGGGCAGCCGTTTTGCCATCATCCACGGGGCAGCCACCGGGGGCCGTATGCATGATGCGGTCCAGAATGCTGCGCTGCTGGGGTGTGTTGAGCGTGGAGACCGTCCCGGATGCTGTGTCTGCATGGGCGGCGGAAATGCCAAGGCCTGTTGCAAGGAGAGTGGAACACAAAATGGTCCGGGAGAAAAAGGAGTACTTCATGGTCTTCTTTCACAGCTCGTTTGTGAAGTGGTGAGCGGAGAAGACGGGAAAAAAAGTGTCTCAACATTGATTTAAGGCAAGAATGTGCAAAAGATTCTTACAAAATAAACCTTTTACAATGATATGAAAAACTTGTCAGAGGTAAGAAATAGGTAAGAAAATGCAGTTCTTTAAATCAAGAATTATTGTTATAAAACAGTATGTTATGAAACTTTAAAGTCGGAAAGCAATGAAGGAAAAAAGGAGGTGAGGGGACAAATTGTTACAAAATTATTTAATCGGTTTTCCTTTTCTCTGTGATTTTCATATAGACTTATCTTGACTTTCATCACGGAGTGGTGAGTGCCCTACCCCTCTCCATATGGAGGAGAGGGGTAGGACCGAATCGGCCTTATGACCTGTATGCTCCAAGTAGTCAGAGCTTTTTATCCGTTTTGTGGGGGAGCAGAGCCGGGATGAAGAGCAGGGTACAAACCAGCGTACAGCCGAGAGACAACAGCAAAAGCCGTCCCATGCTGGCCGTTCCCGGATGGGCCGAGGCGGCCAGAGAGCCGAAGGCTGAACCTGTTGTCAGGGCGGAGAAGAGAACAGCTCTGGCCGTGGGGGATGAAAGCTGTTCCTTGAGGCCCGCCCGCCAGTTCATGACAAAATAGATGTTGAAGGACACACCAACGCCCAGCAGCAGCGGCAGGGCGATGATATTGGCGTAATTGAGCTGCTCCGGCACTGTGATGACCAGAATGACCGTCAGAAGCGAGGAGAGCAGCAGCGGCAGCAGGACAAGCAGCGTATCCAGCAGGCGGCGTAGCGTAGCGAGAAGAATCAGCGCAATGGCCACGATGGCACATAGGGCCGCTGTGATGAACGCATGTGTAATGGTCTCCGCACTGGCGATGATCTCCAAGGCTGGTCCGCAAATATCCGGTGTTACGCTCTTCAGTTCTTGCACGAAGTGGTGAAGCGTTTTTGTTTCGGACATCCGCCCATTAGGATGGATGACCAGACGGTAAGCACCGGTGGAGGCAATATAATCGCTTCGGATATCTGCCGGGATTGTTTCCAGCGTGATGGGGGACGGGGTTAGAAGGGTCTTCAGCTGGGTAAGTTCTGTAGGCAGGAAGCGGGTCAGGGCTTCGTTTGAGGCCAGAAGGGTCGCATCTGGTGCCGTGGAAAGGCGTGTCAGGGCGTCATGCAGAGCTTTGAGGGACGGGGAGAGCTTGTCATCCAGCCCATCAAAGTCATGTGCTGCCTTGAGAGCTGCTGCCCGTAGATCAGCCGCTGAAGGAGCGGGAGCCGGATGGGCTACCGAGAGCGTTGGCAACAGAATATCGGCGGCCTCATGAACCAACTGTAGTTTCGTCTGCTGGTCATCTGGGACCAATGCCCCGAGCCAGAGAACATCATGCACGCTGTCCAGCTTGCCGAAGGCCGTTGCCATCCGCTCGGCTGTCGCTGCATCGGGGACAAGCACCTGCGCATTATAGGGTGTGGTGAGCGGATTTTCTTCCAGCAGGGTGAGGGCCTTCATCCCTTCCGTATTGGGGTTCTTGGTATGAAGGGGGTCGGCATCAAATGTGAGGGACGGTGCCAGGCAGGCACCAATGATGCCCAGCACAGCAAAAATGGCCAGCACGGGCAGGCGGAAACGGCGCAGGGCATGGTCCACCGGCTTTAGGAAGGTGAAGCCCCGGAGGCTGTCGCCCGGTGTGGCCCGGAAGAGCCGCAGCAGGGCGGGCAGGAGGGTCAGTGTGCAGAGGAAGGCAATCAGCATCCCTCCACCGGCGATTAGCCCGAGCTGTGCTACGCCCACGAAGTTCGTGGGGGTAAAGGCGAGAAAGCCCGCTGCTGTGGCCAGAGAGGCAACGAAGATTTGGCTGCCGCTCTCTGTGCCAGTGCGGTCCAAAGCTGCGAGGGGGGCGAGTGGTGCGCCTGTTTCATCTTTCTGGCAGCGGAAGCGCACGCCGAATTGTATGGCAAAATCCACAGCAATGCCGACAAAGAGAATGGCAAAGGCCACGGAAATCATGTTGAGCGTGCCAACAGCCAGAGTGGCAAAGCCGGTCGTCAGCAGCAGCCCGATGATGAGCGTTAGCAGGATAGGAATGACGACACGCAGTGAGCGGACAGCCAGCAGCAGCCAGAGCGTAACAAGGGCGAAGGAGATGAACAGCCCGATGATCATGCCCTGTGCGACTGTGGAGAATTCTTCATCGCTCAGCTTCGCTTCACCCGTAATGAGTGCATGGGCACGGCCTGCTTTTACGGTAGGCAGGCTGTCCAGTGCTGTACGCATGGCCTTTGTGGCCGCTTCGGATGGCTCAAAGGAGGTGAAGTCCGGCTTCGGGTGTGTGACGACAAACTGGTAATGCCCGCCCATCTCGCTCATGCCACCTGCTAGTAGCTTTTCCCAAGAGAGAGGCGTGGCATGGCCGGCAAGGCTATCATTCAGGGTATTGGTCAGGCCATTAAGAGCCGTGTTGAAACTAGCAGGAATGGGCTGATTACTGCGTATGGCTGTGGCCATGAGGCCGAACGTGCCAAACAGCCCGCGGGCGGAAGGGTCCGCGGCGAGCATCCCAAGAAAGGGCTGGGCCGAGATCGTGGAATCCAGCAGGGGTTCAAGCTGCTTTGTATCGATAAAGAGAAAGGCATTCCGGCTGTAGAAGGGATTGGCGTCCGGCTGGTCTACCCGGTCAAAATGGAGAGTGTCTTTTGCCAGAATGGTCGTAAGGGCCGTAGCGGTTTCACGGCCTTCCTCTGGCGTGGCCGCACTGATGATGGCCACAAGCGTGTTTTTCTCGCCGGGGAAGAGGCTTTCTATCTGACGGTTCTTCTGTTTCCACGATAGCGTGTCGGCAAAGAGTTTGTCCGTTTCTGTGGTGATGCCCAGATAGTTCAGGCTCAGCCAGGCAGACCCTGCACAGAGTAGCATAAAGAGAGTCAGGACAAGGGCGACATGGCGTCCGCAAAAAGCGTTGAGGCGGCTTGTCAGAGTAGAAAGCATGGAAAAATCTGTCCCCTTTTTGACCTTGCAGGCTCTGCATGGAATAAAAGGCCAGGGCCAGACGGCCCCTCAGCCGGACCGAAACACCCCCGGCGTGGCTCTTCAGGAGAGGCCTTGCTGGGAGTGTCATGATGGTGCTTTCCGGTCATCCAGATTGGGGAGACAGTCCCGAGGATAACCATAGGCATAGGGATTACTAGCCCGATGGATGGCTTTTTTCTATCCCTTGCGATGTTTTGTAAGGGAAAATAGGCTGTTGCTGGTCGTATGCCTGCCAAAAGTTGCCCTGTTCCGATAGGGGGCTTTCTGGCTGACAGGGCGGCTGAACTGCGGCAGAATGGATGCATGACCTGGACGTTGGACGGCATTGCCGAGCATGAAAGTATCATCCGCCATAGCGTGTTCCGCACTCTGGCGGCCCCTGTGGAGGATGAGGCCGGGGCTATGGCCTTTCTGGCAAAGGTGGCCGTGCCGGATGCAACCCATAATTGTTGGGCCTTCCGTGTTGGGGGGCGGTATCGTGTCAGTGATGATGGCGAACCGTCCGGCACCGCAGGCCGTCCGATCCTCTCAGCCATAGAGGGGCAGGATTTTGATGGTGTGATGGTGGTCGTCATCCGCTGGTTTGGTGGCATTAAACTTGGGGCTGGGGGTCTGGTCCGGGCTTATGGCGGGGCGGCAGCGGCCTGCCTGCGGGAAGCTGCTAAAATTGAGCGGGTGGAGCGCATCCGTCTCGGGTTTCATTGCCCTTTCCCTGTTTATGCTGAGGTAGAAGCCAAACTTCCGGGCTGGAATGTAGAGACACGGCGTTGCGATTTCGGGGCTGAAGGGGCGGCGATGGAACTGGCTGTCCCCGTGCAGGAACGCACAGTCGTGGAAAACTGGCTGAGGGACCTGACACGGGGACAGGAGCCTATCCGTGTGCTGGATGAAGAGCAGCTTTAAGGAACGGGCGGACGCCTAGCCTCTTAGGCCTTGTTCTGGTCATGTTGTTTGAGTTCTTCTGGTGAGGGGCCGGTGGCCTCTGGGGCTGCATAGCGGGGCACACGCCCGTGATGGCCAAAATTAACAATGCGGGCCTCTTTCAGCCCATGCATGGAGAAGAGAAGACGGGCTAGCTGGAGTGCCAGTGCCGAACCGATGAAAGGTCCGACCAGATAGATCCATACACCATGCAGATTATGGGCTAGTGTATCGGGGGCTAGTGTCCGCATGAAGTTTGTACTGTTGCCCGAGAAACCGGAAATCAGCGGGTTTGTGACGGCAAAATAGAAGGCGCATATCCATGTCGTCAGATGTTGTAATTTCGGACGCGATGCAGTGAAATAGATGATTAAGATTAGTCCCGTCGTAGCGATGGCTTCCATCAGGGCGGCGAGACCAAGGCCGTAATTGCTGGAGGGAAAAGTCCCTGCATAATTGATCTGGCTGACCATAGGATGCCAGAAAGGCAGCAGCAGGCTGACCCCCAAACAGGCGATGAGTGTGCCAGCGAAAGCCCCGACAAGCTGGGCACCGAGATAGCCAAGAGCATCAGGCCAACGGATTTTTTTGGTGAGGAAGAAGGCCAGCGTTACGGAGGGGTTGAGATGCGCCCCGCTGACCTTGCCGAAGGGGGAGAGCGTGGCGATGGTTCCGGCCAGCCCGAAGAACAGTCCGATAAGAATGGAACGGATGATCGGATGAGGCATGAGCAGGGCAGCAACGGGTGATTTGTCCGAAGCTAGAATGGTGGTTGTGCTGATGCCAATGATGAGCATGATCGCTGTGGCGATGGCCTCCATGAAATAGAGTTTCCAATGGAGGGGATGGTCAGGATGCGGTTTACCGGCCAGCGGGCGATCTACCAGCTCTCGGTGGGAAAAATGGATATGAGGAATGTGGATGTGCGGGTACCGCACATGCCGGGCAGCGAAATGGGCCTGATGATCTGGCCGCGGTGAGGGAGACGAGGCAGACATAGAGATCACTTTTCAGGAATAAAATGGAAGAACCACTTATATGTTTCTGAATTGCCTCAGCTGCGGTCAAGATGATGAGGGGAATTTAATCTTTCCCTGCTGGTGAAAACCGGCGAACAAGTTCGCTGAGATGCCCGGTTTCTGCAATGGTGAGGGCGTGTGGTGCCTTGGGGCGGGCATTGGCTGTGCCCACATGGCGGGGAATGACGGCTTGTCGGAATCCCAACTTGGCGATTTCCTTCAGCCTGATACCTGTTTGGCTGACCTGGCGTATCTCGCCAGAAAGACCAATCTCTCCAAAATAAGCCTCATCAGGAGCGGTTGGTTGGCCTGTGGCGGCGGAAATTAGTGCGGCGGCAACGGCGAGGTCGGCAGCTGGCTCGGTGACCTTCAGGCCGCCAGTGACGTTGAGGTGAACATCCATGCTGCCCAGCTTTAGTCCGCAACGGGCTTCCAGCACGGCAAGGACCATATTCAGCCGAGAGCTGTCCCAACCGAGTACGGCACGGCGGGCCGCTCCATCGCTGCTTTTGGCAGAAAGTAGGACCTGCACTTCCAGCAATATGGGGCGGGTTCCTTCCAATCCGGCAAACACGGCAGACCCGGCAACATTGCCGTGCCGCTCGGCCAGAAACAGGGCGGAGGGGTTGGGGACCTCCCGCAGGCCGGTATCGGTCATGGCAAAGACGCCGATTTCATCAGTAGCACCGAAGCGGTTTTTGGCTGCCCGGAGGATACGGAATTGATGCCCCCGGTCGCCTTCAAAATACAGCACGGCATCGACCATATGTTCCAGCACACGAGGACCAGCAAGGGCACCTTCTTTCGTGACATGGCCGATGAGGATGAGAACGAACCCCAGCGTTTTGGCGAGGCGGATTAGCTCGAAGGCACAGCTACGAACCTGCGAGACCGAGCCGGGGGCACTGGCCACGCTTTCCAGCCACATGGTCTGAATGGAGTCGATGACTACGACCTGAAAGGCTCGTTTATCATCCAGCGTTGCGGTGATGTCGTTGACATTGATGGACGCTGCCAGCTCAAGCTGATCCAAAGCTTTGGGGTCTTTGTCCAGTTCCAGCCGCCGTGCCCGCAAGCGTATCTGGTCGATGGCTTCTTCGCCAGAAACGTAGAGGACATTATGCTGCGCCTTGGCGAGGGCGCAGGTCATCTGGAGCATGAGGGTGGATTTGCCAATGCCTGGATCCCCTCCCACCAGAACCACTGAGCCGGGGACAAGCCCACTGCCTAGCACCCGGTTCAGCTCCGCCATGTTTGTGTCCAGACGGGCCGGAGGGGTGGCTTTACCATCCAGCCGTGTCGTCTTCAGCCCGCCCCCTTTTCGTGGGGTAGCGGCTGTTCTACCGGGGGTGGCGGTCCTGGTTTCTTCTTCCAGGCTGTTCCACTCGCCGCATTGTTCACAGCGGCCTACCCATTTCGGATAGTGAGCCTGACAGTTCTGACAGACAAACAGGGTGGCAGGTTTCTTGGCCATGTTAGCGTTTTTCCGTAGTCCCAGCTGTCAGGCTGCCGGTAGGAATTGGGCCTTCAAGCCGCCCATGGGTGAACTGATCGACAATCGGATTGCCACTGTTCATCAGCGTTTCGGCGGGGCCATGCCAGATGATTTTTCCTCCGTAGAGCATGGCCGCATGGTCGCCGATACGGGTTACGGAGGTCATATCATGTGTGATGGTCAGGGCGGTGGACCCCAACCGGGTGACGCAATTGCTGATGAGGCCATCAATTACGGCAGACATGATGGGATCCAGCCCGGTGGTGGGTTCATCGAAAAAGAGAATGTCCGGCTGTCCGGCCAAGGCACGGGCCAGCCCGACACGCTTTTGCATCCCGCCCGAAAGTTCTGCCGGGTTGAGGGGGGCCACATAGGGGCCCAGCCCGACCAGTTCCAGAAGGTGGAGGGCTTCCTGTTCCTGCGAGGCACGGTCCTTGTTGCGGTCAGGCCCTTTGGCTTTGAGGCCGAATAGGATGTTGTCCAGCACGCTCATGCTGTCGAACAGGGCAGCATTTTGAAAGAGCATCCCGATCCGTCTCAGCAGAGCTTCACGGCGGCTGCGTGAGGCTCCGATGATATTTTCACCATCAATCTCGATGGTTCCTGCATCTGGTTCAATCAGTCCCAGAATACAGCGCAGCAGGAGAGACTTGCCGTTGCCGGACCCGCCAATGATGACCGTGGACTGACCAGCGGGCACATCTAGGTCAATCCCGTTGAGGATTGTCCGCCCATTGAAGGATTTCTTCAGGCCACGGATGCGCAGGCGTGGTTGATCGGTTGCAGCGGTCTGCTGGGGAGGGTGTGGTACTGTTGTCATGCGGTAAAGAAGAGATCCGTCAGCAGATAGTCAAAGGCGAGAATGAGAATGGAGGCTGTCACGACTGTGGCTGTAGCGGCCCGTCCGACTCCTTCAGCCCCACCACGGCTATGATACCCCTCGTAACAGCCCAGCAGGGCGATGAGAAAGCCGAAGACAGCCGCCTTCAGCAGTCCAACAAGCACATCATGGGTGTGGAGAGAGGCATAGGTTGAATGGATATAGAGGGCCGGGCTGAATCCCAGTTTGCCCACGGCGACGATGAACCCGCCAGCAATGCCCAGAATATCAGCAATCAGCACGAGAAAAGGCAGGGCCAGAATACCGGCAAGAAGACGAGGCGTGACAAGATATTTGATGGGATCAGTCGCCAGTGTGCTGAGGGCATCAATCTGGTCAGTCACCCGCATGGCACCAATCTGTGCGGCAATAGCCGCCCCGATGCGGCCCGCTACCATAAGCCCTGCCAGCACTGGTCCCAGTTCTTTCGTGATGGCCATGACCACGATGCCGCCGACAGCATTCTGGGCGTGGTACTGGCTGAACCCGCTATAAGACTGCAAAGCGATGACCGCCCCGGAGAATATAGCTGTCAGAGCTACGACAGGCAGGGAGAGAAAGCCGATTTCAATCAGGCAGGATAATATAATCTGCCCATAGAAAGGCAGGCGGACCACACCTGCCAGCCCCCGCAGAGCAAACAGGCTGAGCGCACCAGCATGGTGTAGCCCGCCCAGTACGCCACGGCCAAGGAAGATAAAAGGAAGGGATAAAGCTCTCACACGTTCTGCCTCTGCTGTTTGCCGGTCACTGTGATGTCTGGTTTTGCGGCATTACCGGTACGTTCCCCTGCAGAGCTGGTGTGGATGGCAGGGAGGTAGCTCGGTGCGCCGGGCTGGTAGGAGCCGCTGGTGGCGTAGGCTGGGATGCTTGCGGCAGAGGGTTTGATGTGGGGGCTGGTGCTGCCGGTGCAGATGGCCCGGGCTGCGCCGGGATAGTGCCCGTTTGTCCAGCGGCAGACTTGCTGGGTGCCGGGGATGTGACGGGAGGCGGCATAACAGCTTGTTTCGGAACATGGGGGACGGTGGGGTTATTCAGTCCCTGTGCCTGACCGTCCGGCTGAGGGGATTGGGGAGAAGGCTGTGCGCTTTGTTTCACCGGGGCAGGCTCTGGCGGGCTGGCGTGGGTGATGTGTTTCGTCCCGCCATCCTGCACGCTACCCGTTACTTTGCTGAGTGTGACACTGGCGGCATCATTGGTGGTGATGCTGGCATTATTGACGGTCGCCATGATGGAGGCATCTGCCTGATGGGAGGCGTTCAGTGTCAGGCTGTCGATTTGCCCTGAGGCAATGGAAAGCTGGCTGTTATCAGACATCTGGGCCGAAAAGGCAGAGAGAAGGGCGGTATCCACCTCCAGATGAGCCGCTCCCGTCGCATTGAGCTGCGCTGCACGATTTAGCTGGTCAATATGAGCCTGTGTCGTGCCAGAGATGGACATGTCTAGTGATTCCACACGCTCTACCTGAAGGGACGCATCATCCAGATTGCTTTCCAGCGTGGTGAGCGTACCGTTAATGGTGATGTGAGCTTGTGGGCTGTCATGCAGTGTCAGGGCCGTGTCGCTGGAAAGGTGCAGCACCAGCCGCCCGCCTTTGGGGCAGTTATGCAGAGCAAGGCGAACGTGACTTTCTGCGCCATCACGGGTTGTCTGTATATCCGGTGTTAGGCCGACAGCCTCTTCAACCACCATACTATCTTTCAGGGCCGCATCTGCCTTGATGCTGACCTGAGCGCAGGGCGCACTGAGGTCCAGTTCATCGGCATGGAGGACAGCACGGGATTCAGCCGCCAAGCTACTGCCAGCCATCAGGGTGCTGCCTAAAATAGCCCCAAGGCACACACTGCGCCTGAGGAACAGGGGAAGACAGGTCCGGACGTTACGCATGCTCACTCAGGGACTCCCGAACAATAAGAGGTGGCAGGGATAGGCTGCCTACAGGACTAGACAGATAACAGGCCCTGTCAGCCTGTCACCGTTTATAGCCCCGTTACCATTGTTGGCATTATAGGCAGCTGGGCGGCGTGAGGATAGCCCGCTTTATAGGCAGGGATATGGCGGTGATGGTCTGGACTGTCAGGAGCCGCTGTCACGATGTGTGCCGCACCCCAGACAATGATAGTGAAAGCCAGCTTTCTGCCAGTTATGGCCCTGCCATATCTGCCGGTAATCCAGAATCAGCCTGCCACGCATCCGGGGGGCAAGCTGGGTTGGGGTGAGAGCCGCAAAAACGGGCCATTCCGTCAGAACCAGCAGTATATCGGCCCCCTCGGCGGCGTGAAGGGGGCTGTCTGCATAGAGGATGCCATCTGGCAGTAAGGGGCTGGCTGTGTCCATGCCTTGTGGATCGTACACACGCAGCGTGGCTCCGGCTTCGTGCAGTAAAGGGAGAATGGTCAGGGAAGGGGCCTGACGCATATCATCAGTATGGGCCTTGAAGGTAAGCCCCAGCACGGCAATGGTGCAGTGTGTGATGTCATTACCGGCGAGGGCGAGGATACGTTCGGCAAGGCGGCGTTTGCGGGCTTCATTAGCAGCGATGGTGGTTTCTATAAGCTGCATTGGAGTGCCCGCCTGTCGTGCAGAGGTTGCCAATGCCTGCGTATCTTTAGGGAAACAGGAACCGCCATAGCCCGGCCCCGGCATGAGAAAATGGGGGCTGATGCGAGGGTCCATGCCCATGCCACGGGTGACGTCAGCAATCTGTCCGCCTGTGGCTTCGCAGAGATCGGCCATCTCATTGGCGAAAGTGACCTTCATGGCGAGGAAGGCATTGGCGGCGTATTTTGTTAGTTCTGCACTTTCCAACCCCATGAAGAGTAGGCGGCTTTCCGGTTGGTTCAGAGGGGCGTAAAGCGTCTCCAGCAGCGTGCGGGCTGTAGAAGAAGGGGCAGTTGGGTCTCCCTCCAGTCCGATTATAACCCGGTCCGGCTGCATGAAGTCGGCAATCGCATGGCCTTCCCGCAGGAATTCAGGATTGGAGGCGATGTGAAAGGTCAGGTCAGGCCGGGCCTGCCGCACGATGGCGGCAACCTGCCGCCCTGTGCCGACCGGGACAGTGGATTTTGTGACGATCAGCAGGCCGTCAGGTGCGTGGGCGGCAATGGCTCGGGCAGCGGCATGGACGTAACTTAAATCAGCATGGCCGCTTCCCCGGCGTGTGGGTGTGCCCACGGCGATGAAAACGGCACGGCTTTTCTGAAGGGCGGAGGCCAGATCATCAGAGAAAGCCAGCCGTTCAGCCTGTCTCTGTTCGGCGATCAGTTCATCCAATCCCGGTTCATAGAGAGGGATGTTTCCGGCCTTCAGGCGGTCCAACCGTATCGGGTCATTTTCAATGACGATGACGCGCGCCCCGAAAGCCGCCAGACACGCTCCCGATACCAACCCGACATAACCGCCGCCAATCATGGTGATGTGCATGAGGTCTCCTAGGGATGGGAATGCAGACATTCCAGTAAAGTATTTCATTTGATTTATGGTTGATGAAAGATTTTAACTATGTTCTTAATTTTGTTTAATCATGTTGATATTGCTTTGTTTGTAGGTGGATACGATGGCGGCTATTGAATCGAGAGACGTTAGTGTAAAGGAATTGTTCCAGAAATTCTATGTTGTTCCACGGTATCAGCGTGAATATGTCTGGGAGAAGGAGCAGGTTGCTCAGTTGCTGGAGGATATACGTTCCGAGCAACTGGAAGGTGATAAATCTGAATATTTTATTGGTTCTGTGGTTGTCTGCCCAAGTCAGGCAGAGAAGGGAGCCGATGATCTGATAGATGGGCAGCAGCGTGTTACAACGCTTTTCATTATACTTTGCGCTATTAGAGACAGGCTTTCTGCACTTGGGGATGATAATCTGGAGGGCGTCAAGAAGAGCATTGTCGATGTTGATACGGATCAGTATGGCAATGATTGCCGTCGGGCACGTTTGGAACCTCAGTATAAGGACGCAGGAAGTGCTTTTAGTGATCTTATAGAAGGGCGGACTGTACAGAAAACTGGTACGAGATCCATAAAAAATATATCAGTTGCCTATAATACTGCGAAAGATTTTCTGTCGGATGATCTGGAAAACTCTATTCCTGAAATCAAGAAGTTTTTTGGTTATCTGATGGCAAATGTGAAGCTCATAAAGATATATACGGATAGTTTTGGTCGAGCGTTAAAAATATTTGAGACGATTAATGACCGAGGCATTGGGTTGAATGCCATGGACCTGCTGAAAAATCTTTTGTTCATGAGTGCAGGTGAAGAGGACTTTGAGTATCTTCAGGATTGCTGGAAATTTATAGTAGATGAGCTTTATAAAATTAAAGAAAGGCCACTGCGTTTTCTGAGATACTTTATTTTCTCTACATGGGGCGTTCCCAGGCTCGCAAAGGATGAACTGTATGAATGGCTTCTCAAGAATGATGAAAAGATCGGATTGAGAGACGCTCCGGTTAAATTTACGGAAAGGTTGAAGGAGGCCCTAGGGGCATATGTCTGTTTTGTAAATAAAAAGGACAGATATGGTGAGAATAATATCTTTCTGGAAAATATATCTTTTTTATATAAAAAGCATAATTCAGCTAAGCAGCATTTAGTTCTTCTTCTGGCTGGTCGTAATCTTTCGTCTGAAATTTTTTCGGCCTTATGCCGTGATATTGAATCATTTCTGTTTGTCTGTAACCTTGTTAAAGAAGAAATACGGACATTTGAGAAAACATTTGCTGGATGGTCTCTTCTTCTTTCGAAGGTGAAAACCATGGAAGATTATAAGGAGTTTGCAAAAGAGACGTTCCAGAAACAGAAGAGAAAACATGCCTCTAAGTTTTCCATCATGTTCAAGGCCATAGATGAAAGGTCTCTACCAAGGTATCAGTTTGATTATGTTCTTGGAAAATTGACGCAGGCCGTTGATAGTAGTGCTTATGGCAGCAATAATCCCCTTTCATACTATTGTAATTCTAAAGAAATTCATCTGGAACATATTCTTCCCCAGAAGCCGAGCAGTGATGTCTACAAAGAGTTTGGCGTGGGTGCTGATGATCCTCGTTTGATCTGGTCTATCGGAAATCTGGCTCTTGTAGAGAAATCGATCAATATGTCTTTAGGGAATAAAGCATTCTCTCATAAGAAGCGTATTTATCCCAAGTCTCGTTATTTGCTGACAAGAATAATTTCCGAGAGGCCCGATATAGGTAATACGGCTATTGATCGTGCTGTATTGCCCATGCATCCATTTGGTGAGTGGACCAGGGAGGCCATTCATCAGCGCACTGAATGGCTGGCAGATCTGGCCTGCACTGTTTGGGATGTCCCCACTGATGGTTATGGGAAGGGGCTGGAAATAGGGGAGTAATATGCCCCTTCCTGACCATTTTAATTAAACGGCTGGTAGCGGAGGGACATCAGGACCATATCGGCATCGCTTTTGGGTTTGCCACCGATGCCGGAAAAAGCCTGCACATGGGTGTGTGCGTACTGCCCGCCCACAAGCAGCGTACCGTAATCGCCCTTGGCCGCTGTGTACCAGAAGCCTCCCGTCGCCTGCGCCACTGTGCGGATATTGCCAGAAGCGGCGCAGTTGGTGGCGAGTTCGGTAGAGCAGCCCCGCATGTCGAAGCCCCGGTTGCCATAGCCATAATGGCTACCATCTTCATCAAAGGCACGGCGGCTGAGGACAGTCTCTGCCCCCGCATAGGAATAGAGCTTCAGGTTCTTGAGAGGATTGCCATAGAGGCCGATAAGCAGGTTGGCTTCTGGCAAGGGTGTGACGGCACCATTACGTCCGTAGGTATAATCCGGCATGTTTGATGTGCCGTATCGGCCCAGCCCTGTACCAACGAGACCGGAAGCCTGAAAATACAGTTTCTTGTCGATGAGAGGCAGAACCATACCGCCCCCACCGCCTCCAGCGATGCGGGTATGGTTGCTTCCTCCGCCCAGCGTGCTTGTCCGGTCCCGGAAGAAGCGCATAACGCCTGTGAGTTCGTAATGGCCCCAGCCAGGGTCAGCAGCCACCTTGGCGATGAGGTCCGGTGTCGGGTCGGTCGTGTAGTAGGTGGAAGGGTTGTTGATATTCGTGCCTGTCAGCCGGTCCGTCGTGGTGCAGTGATTGGCTGAGTTGGAGCAGGGCGACACACCAGCCGGAACAGAGCTGGGATTTTCAATGGAAAGACCAGCAGCGTAGCGTTCTTCCTTGCCGAATGTTTTGACAACACGGAACTGGGAGTTACGTGTCCAGTTGAAGCCGGGAACATACTGGGCTTCGATGACCATAGGGGTTTGTTCATCACGAGCCAGCATTCCCTTATTGAAGAGCGTAATCAGTGACCAGCTCTGCCCACCCAGCAGGTACCAGCCATCTTCTCGGTCTTTCAGTTCACCATAAACGACACGGGCACGCAGCACATAGGAGTTGGATTGACGAGAGTTGGAGGAAGAGCCTGATCCCTGAAAGTCAGTTTCCACATAAGCATCAGCTTCCAACCAGTGGGTCAACATTCCTTCCGCCAGAAAGGCGAGGCGGCTCTGTCGTTCAGTCTGATGGAATTCACTCATATGGGAGGCAGGCTGATTATGCCACGGGATGCCATTATAGGCACTGGCAATATCGGCTGCACTGTTGCGGGATCGCCAGATGCCTGCGGCTTCTAGATACCCGCCTAGCGTCAGACGGATACCGCCGACCTGAAGTTGCCCTCGGCGCATGGGGCTGTAGAGGTCTGGATGAGCTGGTGGAATGGCGGTTAGTTCACCATAAGGGGTGCTGGCTGTGCGGGCGGGGGCGAGGATGGTGTTGCCAAGGCCGAAGACATCATCATTCGTTCCGGTCTTGGGCAGCGATGACACCCCGTACCCGCCAGCGGTGGACTGGCCCAGAACTCGTGCTCTGGAGGCATAGGGGTCCGCTTCGATGAGTTCTCTCTGGCGGGCAAGCTCGGCCCGGACACGCCGATTCTCAGCGGCCTGTTTCTGCTTCATAGCCTCAAGTTGGGCCTGCATGGCGTGTATCTGTCTTTCCATCAGAGTGATGGCATCGTCAGACCCAGCTGCATGGGCTGATGAAACGAAGTGTGATGCACTGTATGACAGAAATATTACTGTCATAAAACTGTAATGAAAGGGAGTTATATTACATTTTTTTGTCAGTTTCACGAATAAATCCTACAGTTCATACGTTTGCATGTGTCTATTTACTCATTTTCTTGCGCCAAAAAAGACTTTTCTTTGACGTGTGGCATATTTTTATTGTCTGGGGTGATGGCGCAGCTATAACGACAGACAGGTGATCATTGCGTGTGCCGAGGGGTTTATGCGTCCGATAGATAAACGTCTTCTCCATTGGAAGAACTACGGCAGAGCTTTCATGCTGGTGCTGTCCGTTTCATCCGCTCTCATGGGGGTGGCCCACGCAGAGGATGTGGAGATAACGGGGGCAGGTTCCAGCTTTGCCGCACCGGTCTATCAGAGCTGGAGCGTCCCAGCTGGGGAGCAGGCGGGCCTTCAGGTCAATTATCAGACGGTCGGCTCCAGCGCAGGGCAGGATCAGGTCGTGGAGCGCACGGTGGATTTCGGGGCGTCTGACAAGCCCATGAGTGCGGCTCGTCTGGCAGAGACGCATCTTTATCAGTTTCCTACCGTCATGAGTGGTGTGGTGCTGGTGGTCAATCTGCCCGGCATCGAGGCCGATACCTTACGGCTGGATGGCCCGACATTGGCTGCCCTGTATGATGGACGCATCACAGATTGGGATGATCCCCGCATTCAGGCCCTTAATCCTGGGGTGAAGTTGCCAGATATGGGGGTCGTGGCCGTGCATCGGGCTGATGGTGCCGGGACGACCTATGTATTTACCTCCTATCTTTCCCGCACATCACCGGAGTGGGAGTCTCGGATTGGGGCTGGCACGCTTGTGGAGTGGGCCGGTGGTGCTGGTGCCCGAGGGAATGACGGCATTGCTGCCCTTGTCCGGCAGACGGAAGGGAGCATCGGCTATGTGGAATATGCCTATGCCGCTCAAAATCATCTGGGCATTGTGCAGATGAAGAATCATGATGGACAGTATGTGCTGCCATCTCTTCAGGGTTTCATTGCGGCTGCTTCAGCAGCGGAATGGAAGGCGGAAGACCATTTTGCCGTCAGCCTGCTGGACCAGCCCGGGGCGACAAGTTGGCCTATCGTATCCGCAACCTATGCTCTGGTGCCGGAAGATGCCGTCAACCGGCCTGAAGGACAGGGCGTGAAGCGGTTCTTCAGCTGGGGTTTCACTCATGGGGCGGAGATTAATGCTCGGCTTGGCTATGTAGGGTTGCCTGAGTCTGTCAGTGAGGCCGTTTTGCGTGGCTGGCCTTCGAGCGCAGCAGGAAAGTAAGCAGGGAGACCTGTCCTTCATGCCGCAGGCCATGCCAGCTGAGGAGTGTATCTGCCAGAAAGGCTAGCAGAGCCGCTACGGTACAGCCTAATGCGGTGCCGAAGAGGGCCAGCAGCCAGAGTGAGGTTGTGGCATCCCCTAGCGAGCCGACAAAGAGGGCGATGGCGGCTCCGCAGGTCATGGCCCCGCCTAGCCCGTTGAGGATGATGGCAAGATCCAACACAACAATGCGGCGGGTTAGGCGTTTTTGGCGGGTCTTTAGCCTTTGCGGCGTGTCATAGCTGTGCTGGTGGTCCTGCTCGGAAGGCGGAGCGGCTAGTAGGCGGTTGACATTATCCAGATGGTCCGAAACACGGGCCAGCCTCGTATTGAAAATGTTAATCAGCGTACCGATACCCGAAAGCATGAAAACGGGGGTCAGGGCCATCTGGATGATGTGGGCAGCGTCGTCGATATTGTTCATCTGGGACAGGAAGGGCAGAGTGTTCAGAAGGGGCACGGTCATGATGGTTCTGGGTGGGTTGTACGCTGGGGAGTATGCCGGATAAGGTCTGCTCAAGCTATGGGCATGAGCGGGACCATCGCCGGAACATCGAAAACCTCTCATGGAGGAACGATAATGCACAAGGGAAGCTGGATGGGCAACAGAACTATGCAGGGGGGTGCCTGCCTGCCCGGTTTGTGGCGGATTTGCGGGCTGGTTTTGCTGGCCTGCCTGTCTGGTCTGCCCGTCTTCGTCAGGGCAGAAGAGTCGGAGAGTGCGGCTCCAGCCTGCCCACCCTCCGCTAGGCAGGTAGAGTTGGCCTGTCAGAGTTGGACGGAAATTGATGCCGCCATGAAGGCAGGTACCAGAACGGTTATTTTACCTGTTGGCGGAACGGAGCAGAGCGGCCCTTATATGGCGGTGGGGAAGCATAATGTGCGGGCCCATGTTTTGGCGGATGACATCGCCCGCAAGGTAGGGAAGACGCTGGTAGCACCAGTGCTGGCCTATGTACCGGAAGGCTCAACCCACCCCCGTACGGGGCATATGCGCTTTGCAGGGACGCTCTCTATCCCCCCTGCCGTCTTTGCTGGATTGGTGGAAGGAGCCGCTGAAAGTCTGAAAGCACAAGGCTTCACGACTATTGTATTGTTGGGAGATCATGGTGGGTATCAGACCCAGCTTGCCGCTTTGGCAAAAAAGCTGAACAGGCGATGGGCTGCAGAGGGTGCGGTGAGAGCCTTGTATGTCGGAGCTTATTATGAGGTTGTGGCCGGGCAATATGCGGATTACTTACGGCGGCAGGGCTATGGTGTGGCTTTGGGGAAACATGCCGATATAAGCGATACATCACTCATGCTGGCGGTGGACCCGTCCCTTGTGTTGGAGGGGCTTCTGAGGCAGGCTGACAAACCGGATTCTGCCGATGGCGTCTATGGTGGTGACCCGCGGCAGGCAACGGCTGAACTTGGCCGGGCCGGCACAGCTATGCAGGTGCAGGCCGCCGTTGAGGCCATTTCGTCTTTTAACAGGAGACACCCATGAGGCTTAAAGTTTCTTTCTTGGCGATGGGGGCGTTACTGGCTGCGGGGGCAGCTCAGGCCCAGCAGACAGCCAACCATCCTGACCCGCAGGATGAACCGATCGTTGCCGATTCACCAAAGCCGTTCTCGGATGGTGACCCTGCCGCAGATGGTAAGATTCCATCGGCTTCTTCTGGCACAGTGACGGAGCAGGCATTGGTTGTGCAGACCATCCCGGGTATGCCGCCCGTGCCGGATATTCATAACATCTATAGTGAGGCAAGCGGCCCAGAGAAGCTGTCTCCCGTTGTTGCGCATGATCTGGAGCGCATCTATGTGCCTAATCTGCGTGGCAATAGTGTCTCTGTGATTGATCCGAAAACCTATAAGGTTGTGGATACATTCCCGGTGGGACGGTCTCCCCAGCATGTTGTGCCTGCATGGGACCTGCGAACCCTATGGGTGACGAATAACAGTGAGGGCCATACGGATGGCTCCCTGACGCCGATCGACCCGGTAACGGGTAAGCCCGGTAAGGCTATTCCGGTAGATGACCCGTACAACATGTATTTCACGCCGGATGGGCAGAATGCGATTGTCGTGGCGGAGGCTCATCGTCGTCTGGATTTCCGTGACCCGCACAGCATGGCATTGAAAGGCTCTGTTGAGGCACCTCTTTGTGAGGGAATCAACCATGCTGCTTTCTCTGCAGATGGACGCTATGCCATCTTTACGTGTGAGTTCGGGCGGTATCTGGCCAAGGTGGATACGGTCAACCGTACGTTGCTGGGGATGCTGAAACTCTCCAAAGGGGGGATGCCGCAGGACGTTCTGGCTGCACCGGATGGCCATAAATTTTATGTAGCCGACATGCATGCAGATGGCGTGTTCATCATTGATGGTGACAACTTCAAAGAGACAGGCTTCATCCCCACGGGGCTGGGGACGCATGGTTTGTACCCAAGTCGCGATGCCAAGCTGCTTTATGTGGCGAACCGTGGGTCTCACATGGTGCATGGTCCTCGCCACAGTAAGGGCAGTGTCTCCGTTGTGGAGATAGCAACAGACAAGGTGCTGAAGACATGGCCCATCCCCGGCGGCGGTAGCCCGGATATGGGGAATGTCAGTGCGGATGGTAAAACGCTCTGGCTCTCTGGCCGGTTTGATGATGTCGTTTATGCCATTGATACACAGACCGGGAGCATGAAGATCATCCCCGTTGGTGCTGAGCCTCATGGTCTGACTGTCTGGCCCCAGCCGGGCCGGTATAGCATCGGACATACGGGCATCATGCGCTAAACTCTCCGATGAGGAGATTACATTCGTCTCATGGTGTGTTGCAAAAAAGGAGGCTTTGGCCTCCTTTTTTGTGTTCGTGTGTGGCGGGATGCCTCTGTTACTTCGGGGCTGTTTCTTTCAGAATTGCCGGGGGTGAACTGGTATCGGCCAGAAAATGTTGAAAGAGTTTATCCTCAAGCATGGAGAGCGGAATTGAGGCGAAAAACCATATGACCGCCACTATGATTGTACGAGATGTGCTGCCTTTCGGGGAGAGGACCATCGTGTCCATTTCCTGATCCCAAAAGGTCGTACCGGTGCGCTTGTATCGTATGTAATGGATGATCTCTGCTAGTGGGGTCAGGAAGTAGATGCCGCCCGTGTAGCAGGTGACATAGATGAGGTAATTACGTTTCAGGCAGGTGCAGAGGTCGAGCTTGCGGCCATCGGTACGCAAGGGGCGGATGCCGAGAAGATACTTGCCCAATGTATTACCATAATAAGCTCCTATCAGGGCATCCAGCACCATGGAGAGGGGCAAGATGAATAGTAGTTCGGCAATGGCAGCATTCATGATGGGCAGTGTGAAGCCGGGTGTCAGGGTGCCGATGATTTTCAGGGCGGGGAAGAGTGTCTCTAGACCATGGATAAAGCCATAAACGGGCAAAGAGAGACAAAATGTGTAGAGGGCCAGATCAATGATACGGGCTATTAAACGGGCCCATATGTCAGCTTTGGGAAAAGAGGACAGGGGATGAATGGTCATGGCTGGTCGCACGTTGTGAGGGAGGAAGCGGGCGACCTTAGGAGGGAATTATGGCTTTAAGACGGGCGGGAGCCGGTGCTATGGGCCGTGCTATGGCTGTGGCTTTCGAGCCTGTTTGACCGGGATGAGCAGAGGGACGAGTGGATGAAGCGGTATAGCGGTATGGCAATGGGGGCTGTTCTGGCCCTGATGAGCGGGTTGATGTCTTTCTCGGTGCCGGCACGGGCGGCAGAAAGTACGCCTGTTGAAACCAGCCATACCAGAGCGACCCTCGTCAGTGAGGTGGATGCTCTCGGGGGGCGGGGAGATGATGGGGCTGGGAAAGGGACGTTGCGTGTTGGCCTACGGCTCCAGCTAAAGCCCGGCTGGCATACATATTGGCAGAATCCCGGTGACGCTGGCGAGGCCCCGCATATTCATGTCACGGTGAGCGGCAGCTGGACCGGGACAGCGGAAGATGTGGAATGGCCCGTGCCAGAGCGTGTCTCGGAAGGCGGTCTGATGGCCTATGCCTATCAGGGGGATGTGCTGTTGCCTGTGCGGGTGCCCGTGCAGGGACAGGGGGATACGGGCGAAGTGCAGGTTACAGCCAAGGCGGACTGGTTGGTCTGTGCCGATGTCTGCGTGCCGGAAAAAGGCGAGTTTTTGCTCACATTGCCTGTTCGTTCCTCTGGTCCTGCACAGCCGGCGGCCGAGGCGGAATTGTTTCGCCGGGCTGATGCGGCCATGCCGCAACCATCTCCCTTCACAGCGCAGATTGATCCTGATGGCGTGTTGACCCTGCATGGTGCCGGTCTTTCGCCTGATACGGTGCGGCAGGCATGGTTTATGCCGCAGGAGGGTGGTGTAATCGCCCAGAATGTATCGCAGGCTCTATCTGTTCAGGCCGGGCAACTGGCCTTGCATCTGAAGCCAGACCCTTATGCTCATCCGCCCCTCTGGCAGAAGTCGATGGCTGGTGTTGTCGTGCTTGTGGATAGTGCAGGCAATCGGTCTGCCCTTCAGATAAAGGCTATACCAGTGTCTGGGAGTGGTCAGGTAAAGCAGCAGCCTGTTGCACCTGGTGGTGGAAAAGCGGGGGCAGCCGTATGGAGCAGCCTGCTTTCAGCCTTTCTGGGTGGCGTCATTCTTAATCTCATGCCCTGCGTGTTCCCCGTACTGGCCATGAAAATCCTGTCCTTTGCTCATATGGGGGGTGCAGGCTGGCGGACACGCTGGCGGAGTGCGGCCTTCTATAGTGGGGGCATCATGGGATGTTTTGCCGTTCTCGGTGCGCTGATGATGGCCCTGCGTTATGGGGGTGCCTCTGTGGGGTGGGGGTTCCAGTTCCAGTCATCGGCTTTTGTGGTCGGGGTTGGGTGGCTGTTATTTGTCATGGCCCTCAACTTGTTGGGCGTGTTTCAGATTACAGGGGGACGTTTGGTTGGGCGTGCGGGGGCAGTGGCCGCTGGGCATGGTCCGGCCAGTGACCTTTTGGCTGGTTTGTTGGCCGTTATCGTGGCGACCCCGTGTACAGCCCCTTTCATGGGGGTAGCGATTGCTGCTGCGTTGGGTGGGCCTGTCTGGGCCGGGCTGTTAATCTTTTTGGCCATGGGGCTGGGGCTGGCGGCACCTTATTGTGTGTTGGCACTCATACCGGGATTGGCACGTCGTCTTCCTCGTCCCGGAGTATGGATGGAACGGTTGAAGCAGCTTCTAGCATTCCCCCTTCTGGCAAGCTGTGTGTGGTTGCTCTGGGTGGCTGTGCTTCAGCGTGGGGGAGATGCCGTAGTGCTGATGGCTGGAGGGGCCGTCCTTTTGGGGCTGGGGGGCTGGCTGTATGGGCTTGCCCAGCAGCGGGCCATGCTTGGTCAGGCACCTCGGTCTGTGTTGGTCTGTCGTCTGTTGGCTCTGCTGTGCTTGTTGGTTTGCCTTGCTGGGTTGGGGCAGAGTGTCATGGCAGGGGATGAAGCTTCTACGCCGCCCCTTACGGATACAGGAAAGACTGGAGCTGGGCCGCATGTTGCGGATGGTCCGATTATTGAACCTTTTTCAGCAGAGCGTTTAGCTGCTTTACGAGCAGAGGGGCGGGCGGTTTTTGTAGATATGACGGCCTCTTGGTGTGTGACCTGTATGGTCAATGAACATGTGGCATTGGATGTTCCTTCTGTTCGGCAGGCTTTCCAGCAGCATGGGGTAATTATTCTACGGGGGGATTGGACCCGTCGTGATGAGCGGATCACCACGTTCCTGCGGGACCATGGCCGTGACGGGGTGCCACTGTATCTGTATTACCCCCCCCATGAGAACGAGCGGATATTGCCGCAGATTTTGACACCCGGCCTTGTGTTGAAATTCTTATTTTCTGTTCAGCAGAATAACATCAAAGCGGGGAAATGATTCTATAGGTATTTCGTTTACTTGTTGTTATCATTCTGCCAATTTTATGGTTGCTATTCGTCTTTGAGGTGGCTTGGGCTGGTATAGCGCAATGAAAAAGGGGGTATTGGCTGGTGGGGCGCATTGTTTTTCTGAACTGTTTTCCTCAGAGCCTTGTCTCTGGTGGTATCAAGACGATGTATCGCCATGCTTTGTTGCTTCGTCAGGCCGGGTTTCGGGTGCAGGTTCTTCAGGCAGAAGGTGTGCCTTCATGGTTGGGCAAGGAGATGCGCCCTCTAATGTGCGAGGAGGTCACTGACCTTACGAAGCAGGATATATTCGTTTTCCCCGAGGTGCTGACGGGATGGTATGCGGATATGATTAGTACGCCCATGATCGGGAAGAAGATCATTTTCTGCCAGAATCCTTATTATTTTTTCACATATGGCCCATCAGCCAAAAAGTTGGCGGAATGGGATGTAAGGCAGGTTCTGGCCCCGGGGGTGGGGTCGGCGCAGTTGTTGCAGCGGGTCCTAGGGTTGGAGAATGTTCAGGTGACTCCTCCTGTGGTGGATGGCAACTTGTTTAGGCCACGGCAGAAGAAACTTCAGATTGTCTGTGCTGACTGGAAGTGGCCTCATCAGGGCGGGTTACCGGGTTATGCCTCTCTGCTTCATGATATGTTGACGCTCAAATATCCGCAGTTTTCTTCTGTGCCATGGGTGTCACTTCAGGAGAAAAATGAGGGGGAAGTAGCGGCCCTCATGGGGGAATCTGCTGTCTGCCTGTCGCTGGGGCGATTGGAAGCCCTCGGTATTACGGCGTTGGAAGCAATGGCGGCAGGGTGCCTCGTTGTAGGGTGTCACGGTGGTGGTGGGAGTGACTATGCCACCTCACATAACGGTTTTTGGCATTCTCCCGAGGATATGGAGGGCCTTGTGGATTCCTTGGCCATGGCGTTGGAGGGCTGCTCTTCTGGCAGCACCATTGTTCGTAGGATGGTGGTGCAGGGGCAGCAAACGGTGCAGCCTTACGCGCCGGATAAAGTCAGCATGCGGTTGCAGCAGGTATACGGCCAGCTCTACGGTTAATCCGTTGGGGGAAAAAGCTGCGATGTAGGGATGCGTTTGTAGCGTATCAACGATATAATAGCTATCTGTTAATAGATGGAGCCTGCTGGCTACTGGCCGGGGATGCATGATGGTGGGCTTCTAGCAGGGCTATGTGGGGGATGAAACGATGCTAGACCGGTTTGTGGCCTATAACGCCCGGACTATGGGTGACGAGGTGGCTTTTGGCAGCTTGTCTCACAAGCGGTCTTATGCCTTGCTGGAGGCAACCGTTAGTCGTCTGGCCCGTGCGTTGGAGGGGCTGCGAACTCTGGGCCTTCGTCGTGTTGCTGTCCAATGTTCAGATGCATGGCGGCATTGGTGTCTAACTTTGGCACTGGGCCGTTTGGGGCTTGCCTCTGCCTCTTTGTCTAATGGAGAGGTCTCGGATGAAGAGCTGGCCATATTGCAGCCAGATCTGATTATCATTCACGGGGAGAGTGGGTTGACCCCGGGTGAGGAGCGGCTGGTTCTTGGTGAGGACTGGTTCAGTCGTGCCCTTGCCAATGTGGAGGAAGATGATGCCTCTTGTTACTATCCCCCTGTTCCTGTGGAGCGGTCAGCACCGTGCCGTGCGGCACTGGCAAGCGGGACGGGCCGGGACATGCACGTGCTGGAGCTTAGTTTCGGTGAGGTAGAAGGGCAGCTACATCGTATCATTTACCATGACATGGTGGAGTATTTTTTCCGCAATGCCAGAGGCCGTGGCCGGATGGTGGGGAAACCGCAGCTGCTCTGTACGGTCGGCCCTCAGTCTCTGAGTGGGTTTCTCATGATCGGGGCTGCCCTCGCTGGTGGTACAACCCTGCGCAGTAGCGATGCCCAGAGTATCGGGGCAGAGGTCATGCAGGCATCTGCCCTGATGATTGTTATGACCCCGGTTCATCTTGAACATCTTCTGCGGTCTCTGCCACCGCAGGGACGGCCTATGAACCACATATATCTCAGCGTTGTGGGCGGTAAACTTTCTGATGCGGTCCTGAAGGAAACAAGAGAGCGTTTCACCTTACAGGTGCAGGTTGTTTACGGCACGGATGAAAGCGGACTTGTTGCGGCTATGCCTGCCGAGCAGCGTCAAACCGAGGATGATGTTGGTGCGCCTCTGCCGTGGGTGGATGTTGAGGTCGTGGATGCTGAAGGGCGTAAGCTCCCGGCTGGTGAGGTTGGTGATATTCGTATCCGTGGTGGCGGTGTAGCGCGTGGCTATGTGGATGGAAACTCCGATGCGAGACAGCGTTTTCGGGATGGCTGGTTCTATCCGGGAGATAGGGGGTGCCTGTCCGATAAAGGTGTACTTCATTTGCGGGGCCGGACGGATGAGTTGGTCAATGTAGGTGGGGCCAAATTTGATCTGGGCGTGGTGGAGGACATCCTTCGGACTGAAGAGCGGATCCGCGATGCCGGCGTTTTTGTGATGATGGATGAAAAGGGGGAGGAGCGTTTCTACGCCGCCATTGTCTCGTATGAGACGTTTGATGGAGAGGTTCTATCGGCGCAGTTGCGGAAGCGTTATCCCGCTTTGCCACCCGTTATCATGATATGGGTGCCTTCAATACCACGGACGTCAGAAGGTCACGTGGATAGGAAGAGGCTGAAAACGGCACTGAAAGACTATATTCGGAAAGAGTTATCCTCTCGGAGAAGCTGATTTTTATAGTGCAGGACAAGTACCGAGACGCTCGGAGACAGGAAATAGGACAGAGATGAGTCAAATATATAATCCCGATGAAATTGCCATCATTGGCGTTGGCTGTGTTCTGCCAGCCGGATTGGCGGACAGTGACTCTCTCTGGCAGTTCCTGTTGGAGCGCAAGGACGGTTGCGTAGCCATCCCAGGCGAGCGTTGGGGGCGTAAACGGTTTTATGACCCGGTCGATCAGACCCCAGGCAAGACGACCATGGAATATGGTCACTTCATGAAGCCGGAAGATCATCAGTTTGAGCCGTTGTTCTTTGGCATCTCCCCCCGTGAAGGGACGGTGATGGACATGCAACAGCGTCTTCTCCTTGGTGTGGCATGGCGGACTATAGAAAATGCAAGTGTGATTGCCCGTACGCTTGAGGGGACTAAAACGGGTGTTTTCATAGGTAGCTTCACACAGGATCAGCTTGTCCAGTGTGGCAGCCCCTTTATGCAGCCGCAGATTAAGGATCAGTTTGCTGCCGTCTCTGCCGGTATGACCATGTATGCGGCCCGTATCGCCCATGTCTTCGGGCTAAAAGGGCCGGCTATTGCTATGGATACGGCCTGCTCCTCATCTTTGGTGGCTCTTCATCAGGCTTGTAACAGCCTGCGTCTTGGTGAGTGTGATGTGGCTCTGGCCGGTGGCGTGAACTTTATGGCCTCTCCGCAGACAGCCATGCTCATGACGAAGGGGCACTTCCTTGCCAAAAATGGCCGCTCCAAGTCTTTTGCAGCGGATGCAGACGGCTATGGGCGTGGGGAAGGTTGTGTCATTCTCATGCTCAAGCGGCTGAAGGACGCCATGCGGGATGGTGACGACATCAAGGGTGTTGTGTGCAGCTCTGGTGTGAATCAGGATGGCCGCACTCCCGTGCTGACCATGCCGGATGCTGATGCACAGGAAACACTGATTCGAGACGTGTTGAGCCGGGCCAATGTTGCCGCACAGGATGTAGCCTATGTGGAAGCACACGGGACAGGGACACCCGTTGGTGACCCGATTGAGGTCAAGGCCATTGCGCAGGCTATCGGGCAGTATCAGCCAGAAGGCCAGAAGGTTCTTATTGGGTCTGTAAAGGCCAATCTGGGCCATATGGAAGCCGCTGCCGGTGCTGTGGCTGTTTTGAAAACCATGCTGTGTCTTGAACATGGCAAGGTACCCGGGCAGGCCAACCTGAAAGAGCTGAATCCGGCTATTCCGTTTGATGATTATCGTGTGCAGGTTGCACAAGGCGAGGCCACGGCACTGCCAGAGCGTGACCGGCTTTATGCGATCGTCAATTCCTTTGGTTATGGCGGTACGAATGCCGTAGCTCTGCTGCGTCGTCCGACCGAAAAGGAACGGACCGCAGGGCAGCGTCGGGCGGTGCGTGATAATAAGTTGAAGGGGGTTCGGCCTGCTGGTTTTATGAAGCGGGTTCCTCTGTTGCTGAGTACATTCTCGGAGGGGTCTCTTGGCTTCATGGCCAAGGCCTATGCTGACCGGCTGGAGGATGAAACTGCTGGACGTAGTTTGTGGGAAGCACTCTGCTTTTCTGCGGCCCGTTACAGCACATGTTTCCGTCAGCGGGCGGTGATTTTGCCAGAGCGGGGTGAAGAAGAAGTCCTGCAGGCCTGTGAGGCTCTTCGGGCTTTGGCCGAAGGCAGGTCACATCCGGCTCTGTTTACTGGCAAAGCTGTTGTCGATGACGCCGTAAAGCCGGTCTTCCTGTTCTCCGGTATGGGGCCACAATGGTGGGGGATGGGCCGTTACCTCTTGCGTAAAGGGCCAGTAGAGGTTCGTAATCTGGCACAGCGTTGTGATGAGCTGTTCACAAAACTGGCAGGTTGGTCCTTGCGGGAAGAGCTGCTGAAGCCGGAGTCAAAGTCTCGTGTGCAGGAGACGGAGGTCGCCCAGCCTGCGATTTTCCTCGTACAAGTCTGCTTGGCGGCTTTCTTCAACCGTCATGGTGTGATGCCCGGTGCCATTGTCGGCCATAGTGTGGGCGAAGTGGCTGCTGCCTATGTCAGCGGTGCGCTGACGCTGGAAGATGCCGTGACGGTCATCTATCACCGTAGCCGTCTTCAGGCCACATTGGCGGGCCGTGGCACCATGCTGGCTGTGGGAATGGGCCGTAGCCTGCTGGAGGAGCGGCTTGAAGCCTTTAAAGGCAGACTTGCCATTGCTGCCATCAATAGCGGTGATTCTTGCACTGTGGCTGGTCCTCTCAAGGACCTGAAGGTGCTGGAGGCGGAGTGTGCGAAGGAAGGCGTGTTTGCTCGCCTTCTGAAAGTGGAAGTGCCGTATCATAGCCCGGCCATGGCTGCGATTGAGAAGAAGATGCTGTCTTCTCTGGCCCATATCAGCCCGAAAACACCGGAAGTCCCGCTTTATTCCACGGTTACGGGTAAATTGTGGGGGGACGATGAACGGCATGATGCAGCCTATTGGTATGCCAATGCTCGGGAGCCTGTCCTATTCCATGATGTCATGCGGGCCATGCTGAATGATGGATATGCCATTTTCCTTGAGCTATCGGCTCATCCGGTTCTTGGTACATCTGTAACGGGATGTGCTGAGGAAGGGCGTTATGAAGTTGCTGTCGTCCCGACCCTACGCCGTCAGCAAGATGATGCGGATGGTCTGCTGCGTTCCCTTATTCGTCTGGCTCTTGCTGGTGCCGAACTGGATTGGCGTTATGTTCTGAAGCCGGAACGGATTGAACGACCCTACTATCGGTGGGAAGAAGGCAGCAAGATGTGGCTGGAGACTGAAGCCTCCCGCCGTGACCGTCTGGATGAACAGGTTCACCCTATTCTGGGTACGCCAAGCCTGCTGGAAAGCCGCGCGTGGCGGGCTGATATTGGTGTGGTTCTGATGGAATGGCTGATGGACCATAAGGTCCACGGTATGGCTCTGTTCCCAGCGGCGGCTTATGTCGAGGCAGCTCTTGCAGCGCACTTCCAGCTGGAGGCCAAGGCTCCAGCCGTGGTGGAGGACATCACGATAAGCACCCCGCTGATGGTTCAGGAAGGGCAAGCACCGGTTGTCATGTGGCGGTTCGACATGGCAACCCGCCGCCTTATTTTCGATAGCGAAACAGTGGCGTGGAATGGTGACTGGCAGACACACGGTCATGCGACTGTTCTTCAGGCTGCACCTTGGTGCACTATAGCGGAAGAAAACCGGTCATTCGATTTCGAGGCTCTGTGTAAGGGTGCAACCCATTTTGAGGGGGCCGAGGTTTATGAGGCCCTCGCCGCTATGGGGCTGAATTATGGTCCGTCTTTCCAGACCATGCAGCATCTGTACCGGGGGGATGGTTATTCCGTAGCGGAAATTGCTCTCAAGGATGAGCAGGCCGCTACGCTGGAGGATTATCACCTGCATCCGGCATTGCTGGATGGTGCCATGCATGCGCTCATCGGGGCCTTCCCCTTTGAGGAACAGAAAGACGTGTATGTTCCGGCCTCAATCGAGCGCGTCAGCTATATGGGCCAGAAAGTATCACGGGCTTATGTAAAGGTGACACCCACCTTGCGGACGCAGCGCAAGATTGTGGCCGATATCCGCCTTTTCACATTGGAAGGGGAACTGCTTTGTGAGGTGCTGGGCCTGTGCTGCCGCCGTGTGGCCCGTAGTGGGCATGAGGCGTCTTCTGCGGCTCGGCTGATTTATGCGCCAAACTGGATGAGCGCAGAGCGTCAGGTGCTGCTGAGTGAGCCGTTGGCCATCACCCTGCTGGGTGAGGGGGACGGTCTGGCCGCTCAGGTGGCAGAATTGCTGCAAGAGAATGGTGCCGAGCTGACTGTCAGCTCCCAGCTGGATGGGGCCGAACTGGCGGATGTTCTCGATCACGAGCCGTTCTTGTCTAAGCAGCGTGCGTTGGTTTTGTTCCCACAAGGTGGGGATGATTATCAGAAATGCATTGATGATATGGCCGCCTGCGTGGCGTTGCTTCAGCGTGTGCCGACACGAAACCGCAAACGGCGTCTGCCGGTCATCATCGTCACGCGTGGTGCCTATGATAGAGACGGGAAGGCGCAGGCCCTTCAGCGGGCATTTCAGGGGCTGTTCCGTGGGGCTGCGGCCGAGCGTGTTCTAGACCTCGCCGTTCGCTATGTTGATGTGCCAGCCGAAGGGGCAGAATCCCTGTTGGACGATATTGCTGCCGAGCTGGTTCTTGAGGACACGTCAGAAGATACGGTCTGGCTGCGTCCGGCCCTCAAGGGAGCAGAAGAGACTGAGGCCGGTGAAGAGGTGGAGCGTATGGTCCAGCGGCTGGTATCGCCGCCGTTGGAGCCAGACCCTCAGCCTGTCCCGCTGGAAGAAATCATGGGCGGTGCGGATGATGGCACGATCGGTGTCCGCCTCGAGGGTAGCCGTTCCGGTACGCTGGAGGGGGTAACATGGCAGGCTTTTGCCGTGTCGGAGCCGGGACCGGGTGAGGTCAAGGTGCGTACACGCATGGCCAGCCTCAACTTCAAGGACGTGCTGAAAGCCATGTCTCTCCTGCCGGAGAGCGTGACGGAAGGGACCTTCAGTGGCGATGCCCTTGGGCTTGAATGTGTCGTAGAGGTCGAGGCAGTCGGCGAAGGGGTTGATGACATGAAGCCCGGCGACCTGCTGGCACTTGTCTACCCGGACAGCTTCACCTCCCGCCGCATCGTGAAGGCCAGCGAACTGGCTTATTGCGCCCTGCCTCTGTCGGGAGAAGATCTGCCTTTCTCACTGGAGCAGATTGCCGGTCTGCCGCTGGTGTTTGTGACAGCCTATTACACGCTGATTCATCTGGCACAGCTTCAGGAAGGGGAGAGCGTTCTCATCCATGCTGGGGCTGGTGGTGTGGGGCAGGCTGCCATCCAGATTGCTCAGCTGAAAAAGGCGGTCATCTACAGTACGGCGGGTAATCCGGAGAAGCGGGACTATCTGCGTAAGCAGGGCTGTGCCGGTGTCTGGGATTCCCGGACGCTGGAGTTTGTGGATGGCATCCGTAAGGCCACCAATGGCCGAGGCGTTGATGTGGTGCTGAATTCCCTGCCCGGTGAAGCGATGATCCACAGCTTAAGGCTCGTGGCACCGATGGGCCGTTTTTTGGAAATCGGCAAGCGGGACATCGTGGAGCATCGGGCGTTGGAGCTGATGCCGTTCAATGAAAATCTGGCCTATTTCTCCTTCGATATGGACCGGATGATGCCGCATAAGAAGCTTTATGGCGTCATGGACGAGATTCTGCTTCTGGCCCGTCAGGGGAAGTTCTCCTTCCCGCAGACACGCATCTTCCCGGCCTCCGAGGCGTCCGAGGCGTTTCGTTACCTCATGTCCTCACGCCATATTGGTAAGATCATGCTCTCTTATGAGGATATGAGTGGCCTTAAGGCTCGCCCACTGCCACGGGTTCAGCCGGGCTTCAGCCGCCGGGGTGCTTATCTGATTACAGGCGGTATGGGTGGTTTCGGTCTCAAGACGGCAGAATATCTTCTGTCTCGGGGGGCCGGGGTGCTGCATCTGGCAGGGCGGTCCTTGCCGAAGGACCCGGAACGGAAACACGCCATCGCTACCTTGAAAAAGCTGGCCGAAAGTGCCGGGAGTAAGGTTGTAACCCATCGTCTGGATGTGACGGATCGAAAGGCCGTTCATACTCTGATTAAAAAGCTGGTCCGGGATGAAGTTCCGTTACGGGGTGTCTTCCATGCTGCCGGTGTGGTGGATGACCAGCTCATCAGCAAGATGGAGGCGGCGAATATTGCGCCTGTCATGGCTCCCAAAGTGCTGGGCGCACAGGCACTTGATGAAGCAACCCGTGGGCTAGAGCTGGACCATTTCGTACTCTATTCCTCCTTTACGGCGGAGATCGGTAATCTGGGGCAGAGCAGTTACATGGCGGCCAATAGCTACCTGAATGCTCTGGCAGAAAATCGGCGTCAGCAGGGTCTGCCCGCTCTGGCTGTGGGATGGGGTGCCATTGGGGATGTGGGAATGCTGACCGAAAGCGATGCTGCTGGCCGCATGTTCGATGTCGCGGGTATCAAGACCATGACAGCGGCGGATTCTCTGGCGTATCTGCCAGCACTCTACGGTGTGGACCGTAGCGATGTGTCTCTGGTGGACCTTAACTGGGTGCAGGTCTTCGGGGCGTTGGCTTGGCTGAAAAGTTCAGCACGTTTTGCACTGTTGCAGCAGGAAAGCCGCAAGGGTGGCATGTCTGACTCGGTACAGCTGTTGATGAACATGCCAGAGAATGAGCGTCTGGATTATGTTCTGCTTCGTCTCAAGCAGCAGCTCGGGTCTGTCTTGCAGGTGGAGCCGGAGACGATTGAGGATGGTGCCCGTCTTTCCGAGCTGGGCATAGATTCCCTCGCTGGTGTGGAACTCCAGACAGCCATTCGCTCGGAATTCGGCGTGGATGTGTCTCTTGTTCTGCTCGCCCGGAATGAAACCATCATCGAAATGGCCCGCAGTTTGTTGCGGCAGGCTATGGTGATGGTCCAGCAGGGTGGTACTGTTGCTCTGGAAGGGGTGCAGACTATCGGAGGGGAGGCATGACCTCTCGGACCTGCCGTATCGTTAATCAGTCTGGCTATGTGATTGAGCAGTACGAACAGGGCTTCACCATACTGGACCGTTATAAGCACCGGTTGGATGAGATGCTCAGTTTCCGGGCTATGGAAAAGCCGGAGCAGCTTCAGTGTGTCGTGTTGGATGAGACGTTGGAGGTCGCTGAATCTCTGACCTACCAGCAGGCTCATGACTGGGCCTGCCGGGTGGCCGGGCTGATAGATCGCTTCGTGTCAGAACGGGAGAGGATTCTCCTCTGTTTTGAGAATGAAGCGGCGGCTGTTGCTGGTTTCTTTGGTTGTGTCTATGCCAATACCGTGCCGGTATCGGGTGTTTATCCCAGTATGGTCGGCAGTGTGGATCGGTTGTTCGATATTTTGGAGGATTCCGGGGCTGTTGCTGTGCTGGGGCCACGGGAAACCCTAATGGGGTTCCGGCGTCAGGCTGCGGGCCGTGCCCGTAAGGTGAAGTGGATTCCTATCGAGGGGGCCGAAAGTGCCGAACCGCTCCATCGCCGCCATGCGGCAGAGCTGGATGATGTGGCCCTTGTGCAATATACGTCTGGTTCTATTGGGCGGCCCCGTGGGGTGCAAATTACACATCGTAATCTGGGAACCAACCTGCATTTGTTGGTGATCCGCAGTGATATATGGCTCGGTAGGCTGGGGTTGATCTGGCTGCCTCTATCCCATGATATGGGTTTGGTGAGCCTTATGTTTGGGGTGGCAACAGGCGGGCCGACATGGCTTATGAAGCCGGAGCATTTTATTGCTCGCCCGGAACGGTGGGTGCAGGCGATTGACCGGTATCGGGTTAATTTCTCCATCGGCCCCAATTTTGCCTATGAGCTTCTGGCCCGTCATGTGCCGGATTCTGCTTTGAAAGGGCTGGACCTCTCCTGTTGGAAGTGGTCTGTCATCGGGGCTGAGATGATCGAACAGGGAACAGTGAACCGGTTTCTGGAGCGATACGCTCCTCTCGGGCTTGACCCTTCCATTCTGCGGCCCGGCTATGGCATGGCCGAGACAACCTTGATGATTACCAGCGGTAGCCGGGATGGGGATGAGGCCGTGTCCTTTGCTGCATTCTCCCGGGCTGGGCTGGCAGAGGGGCGTGCTGAGCCACCTCGTGATGAGCATGACAGGCGTGTGCTGGCTGATTGTGGCTGCGTGATTGAGGAACATGCCATTCTCGTTGTGGACCCGGAGACGGGTGACACTCTGCCAGATGGTCGTGTTGGTGAGCTGTGGTTAAGCGGCCCCTGCGTGACGTTGGGTTACCTGAATCGGGAGCAGGAAAATCGGGAGCGTTTCAGCACCGATGCTGATGGCCGTCGTTGGTTCCGTAGCCGTGATTCAGGGTTTCTCATGAAGGGGCATCTCTTCGTGACGGGCCGGATGGAGAATAGTCTCTTCATTGGTGAACAGCGTTATGATCCTGATGATCTGGCACAGGCTGTCCGGCAGGCCTGCCCTGTGTTCAGCAGCCGAGGTGTAACGGTGTTCCGGCATGAGGGAGAGCTATGCGTGATGGGTGAATTGTCTCTGGCGCAAGTGAGGCAGGAAGCCGGGCATGAGAAGCTCTTGTCTGGGATGGCCCGTGCCATAAGGCAGGCCTGCCCGGTTCGAAAATTGCGCTGTGTTCTGGTGCGGCAGGGCGGCGTGCATCGCACGCCAAGCGGCAAGATTCGTCTTTCAGCAACGTCTGAGGCTTTTGCGGCGGGGCATCTTCCTGTTGTGCAAGAGCAGCATTTTGGCCCGGATGAACTGGAAACAGTCGAGATTCTGGCTTGGGGGGAAACGCCGCTATGAGCGGACATCACGGTGAAGGGTGCAGGCACGCCCGGGAGAGAGAAGAAGAGGCATGTGTGCAGGAGTGTGGCCATGAGTGACAAGGACGAGATAGTGCTGACACAGGCTGGTCCTGAAGGGATCCGCTATGACTTCAATGATGGTTGTCGTGTCTGTGTGCCAGAGGGAGCTCTGTGGGCAGTAAGATTGCGGGACTTGGATACGGATACGGTCCTGTTCTTTCAGGAGATCAATGGGGCTGGCATGGTGCAGAGCTTGAAGCGGTATTATATCCGCTTCGAGATCACTGTGTGGAAGAATGGGGAAGAGTTCTTTACCCATGTCTGTGACCTGAAGGATCGTGAAGTCCTTATCACCATGAATATGGGTGGGTTGGGTGACCATATTGCTTGGATCGGGCAGGCGGCCACCTTTGTGGAGAAGCATGGATGCCGTGCGAGTTTTCTCGTAAATCCAGCCATGATCCCATTGTTTGAAGATGCCTATCCTCATATCCGGTTCATTGATGATGATGACCAGGGCGACCGGCAATATTATGCCCATTACAAGGTGTTGGTCTTCTTCGGCGACACGGAGTTTACATGTCAGCCTAATGATTACCGGCAGAGCGGGCTTGCCCATATGGGGGCCTACATACTGGGGCTATCGCCGCAGGATCGGAAGCCACGTATCGTTGCCGACCCGGGGGGACGCCCCATGGAGGAACCTTATGTCTGTATTGGGGCCCAAGCCTCAGGGCTTAGCAAATATTGGAATAATCCCCGTGGCTGGTATGACCTGATCCGCTTCCTGAAGGAAAAAGGTTACAAGGTTGTCTGTATTGATAAGGAGCGTGTCTCCGGGCCGATTACGGCCACACGGACCATTCCTCACGGGGCTCAGGATGAGACTGGGAATCGCCCGCTGCCAGAACGTGTCCGTTGGCTGCAACATGCTGAATTTTTCGTGGGAACCTCTTCCGGTTTGGCATGGCTGGCTTGGGCTGCTGGAGCAAAGGTGGTCATGATCAGCGGCTATACGGAGCCGTATAATGAGTTCCATACGCCTTATCGCATCATCAATAGAAACGTCTGCAATAGCTGTGCCAATGATGTGAATATTGAGCTGAAACCTGACGATCCCTTCTTCTGCCCCCGCCATAAGGGGACGGAGCGGATGTTTGAATGTTCCCGGGGGATTTCTTTCACGCAGGTGAAAACAACTATTGAGCAGATTCCGGGGTTTGGGGAGCTGTCAGAATGACTGAAAAGAAAACGGAACGTGTCCTGCAGGATATTGTTGCTCTGAAGCCCCCTTCATCCGCCTCTATATTGCCCTTTACGGAAGAAACAGTGGCTTCCAGCACGGAGGAGCAGAAGGAGTCTACGGTTCTTTCTACGACTGAATTGCCGTCTGTTTCCTCTGGGGTAAGTGCTGCGGAGCCGAAGAAGAAAGATGATGGTGTAGAGCGGCTACCCAATTTCCCGTTCCCGGCACCAGAGATGGAGCCTACCCAGGAGGGGCCTTACGGCCTGCGCTATGACTTTAACCTCGGCGTCCGGATAAAGATGCCGCCGGGTGAGAAATGGCGGATACGCTTCTGGGATATGGAGACCGATACCTGCCTGTATGATGGAAAGGCTGGAGGGGAATATGTTTCTTCTCGTAAGAAACATTTTCTGCATGTGTTCATTGAGCTGTTTGAAGATGAGGAGCTTGTTTGGACACATGAATATGATGCGCGGAGGAAAAAGGTCGCCATCATCATGCCAACAGGAACGTTAGGGGACCCTCTGGGGTGGGTGCCGTATGTCGACCGGTTTGGGCAGAAGCATGATTGCGACATGATTGTCGTGACCAGCGAGGTGATTGTCGACCTTATGGGGCCAGCCTACCCGCATATCCGCTTCCTGAAGGAGTCTGAGTTTGCGGCGGTGAAAGGCGAACTCTATGCCAGCTATTATATCGGATTGTTTTTCCATGATGAGGAACAGGCATGGCAGCCACGGGATTTCCGTGCCGTTGGCCTCCATCGGACAGCTGGATGGATTCTGGGGGTAGACCCGACCGAGATTCGTCCTCGGGTTGTCATCGAGAAGGCCGATACACGTCCGATAGAAGAACCTTATGTGGTGGTGGCCGTGCAGGCATCCTGTGCTTGTAAGATGTGGCAGAACCCGTTCGGCTGGCTGGATACGGTCCAGTATCTGAAGAAGATGGGTTATCGTGTCATCTGCATCGATAAGGAACCAGTGGTCGGGCATAATATCACATGGAATTATATGCCTAATGGTGTGGAAGATGAGACAGGTGATCGCCCGCTGTCAGAACGGGCTCGCTGGATAAAACATGCCGAGTTTTTTGTCGGTCTGTCTTCTGGTCTCTCATGGCTTGCGTGGGCTGTTGGTACGCCTGTCGTTATGATTAGTGGTTTTACAGACCCGATCAACGAGTTCCATACGCCGTACCGTGTGTTTAGTAATCATGGCTGTAATAGTTGTTGGCATGATTTACGGACACCCTTCCAGCATAATGATTATCTTTTCTGTCCTCGGCATAAAGGGACAGAGCGAGCCTTTGAATGTACACGCAATATCAGCACATCTTACGTGCTGTCTGTCATTAAGCAGCTTTGTCGGGATCGTGGCCTTGTACCACCTGCTGTGGCGGCTGGTGAGCCATGGCCTGATGATGCAGAGCGGGTGAATGAGGTCGCAAAAGCGGTAGGAAAGAGGGGGTATGAGCACCGGCACGAAATCTACTGGAAGCTCTGATTGTTGGTGAGGGCGGATGTCTTCTGCCTTCTTATCAAGCTCGAAAGGGTGTCATTTATAGGGTGGCCTGCTAGAAGGGCCGTCAGGTTCCTTCTTTGCGAGAATGGTTGACTGAATGACAACTACATCCCTGCCGGTCTGTGTGGCCGCCCTTTATCATTTTACCTCATTTGAGGATCATGCAGCCTTGCGCCAGCCTCTTCTGGATGTGTGCCAGAAGGAAGGCGTCAAAGGCAGTTTGCTGCTGGCCCGTGAGGGTATCAATGGTACGATTGCCGGGTCAGATGAAGGTATTGATGCCGTTCTGGCCTATATCAACAGTCTGCCGGGTTGCGCCGGGTTCGATTACAAGAAGTCCCGTGCGAAAACGATGCCTTTCCTGCGCATGAAGGTGCGACTGAAGAAAGAGATCGTCACGATGGGGCAGCCGGACATTGACCCGCATGTCTGTGTTGGCCGTTATGTTGAGCCAAAAGACTGGAATGCCCTGATTTCTGACCCTGACACGGTCGTGATGGATACCCGTAATGATTATGAAGTGGCCATCGGGACATTCCGTGGGGCCGTGGATCCGAACTTGAAGACCTTCCGGGCTTTTCCGGATTGGTTCCGTAATTGGCGGAAAGAGGTGGAAGCGCAGGGCCGTACACCGAAGATCGCCATGTTCTGCACCGGGGGCATCCGGTGTGAGAAATCCACCGCCTTTGCCCGTCAGGAAGGTGTGGAGGATGTGTATCACCTCAAGGGTGGCATCCTGAAATATCTGGAAGAAATCCCGGAGGAAGAGAGCCTGTGGGATGGCGAATGTTTCGTGTTCGACCAGCGTGTGTCAGTCGGGCATGGGCTGAAGTTGGGTAAATATGATCTTTGCCATGCCTGCCGTGCGCCCATCAGTGCGGAGGACAAACAGTCCTCTCATTATGAGGAGGGGGTGAGCTGCCCGCATTGTTACGGGCAGAGGACAGAAGCCCAGCGTCAGCGGTACCGTGAACGCCAGCGGCAGGCGCAGCTAGCAGAACAGCAGGGTCGTACCCATCTGGGGGATGAGGCGCAGGGCTGATTCCGGTCTTCATCTCGTGGGAAAAGGCGTCTTCCATGTCAGGAGACGCCTTTTCTGTTTTCAGAAATGTTCCCGCAGGGTCAGGTTGACAGAACGGCCCATGCCCAGAACAGGCCCGGGAGGGCTGCCTGCCGTGCTGACAGCACGGCCCCCCAGTGGCAGGGCGTAACGCTGGTTCAGCAGGTTATCGAGGCTGACATCCAGCTGAAGATAACGGGACCAGTGATACCCTGCTCCGAGATTGAACAGCGCATAACCGGGTGTGCGTGGTTCATTGCGGACCCAGTCCACTGTGTGTTTTGCTTTGACCAGCACGACTTCCGCCATGCCATGCCACGGGCCGAAATGCTCATGCAGGCGGATGGTTCCATTAAGGGGCATCTGCTGATACAGGCCGGAATGGGTCTTGAAGTCCTGCCCCCGCACCCAGTTCAGATTTGCTGAGAGTTCGCCCGTGCCCCAGTGTGTGTTGTCCCATAAGGTTGCCCGGCTGGACGCATTGATGCCGTAGCTCTGGGCATTATGGTTGACGAACTGGAGCAGATTGAACCCTCGTGACAGGGCACCGATACGCACGACGTTAATGTAATTGTGCGTGTAGGTGTAGAAAGGCTGGATCATGGCCTCCCACTGGTGATCGTCTGCATCATGGAAGCGGAATGTCACGCTGGTGGTGTTGGCGACTTCAGGCTTTAGGTTCAGATTGCCGACATAGCCGTTGCCATCGCCGAACCAGTTGATCATTCGGGTGGTCATGCTCTCCCGGCTCCAGCCATAGCGTTCATATAGGTTGGGGGAGCGTGTCTTGCGGGCATAGCCGCCTTCAATGTTCAGATAGGCGCTGGCCCGGTAGCGCAGAAGAGCCGTGACATCGAAATTGTCATCCGTACGCCCCCGGCGGGCACTGTTAAAAGCACGGGCTGCCGCCTGATTGGTGCTGCCCATGCTCATGCCGCTCATTCCCATGCCAGACATTCCCATACCGGACATGCTGCTCATGCCCATCATGGACATGCCGCCCCCCATACTCATTCCGCTCATGGAGGATGACAGACCCTGATAGGGGGAGACCGGGCCAGTATTCATCATGATGACATCACTGCGCATGCCGAGTTCGGAGGAGAGGCGGGGCGTCCATTGGGCATTCCACTGGATGAAATGGCCGAGATGGTCCCGATGGGCCCCATTCAGGCTGTGGAAGGTGCCCGGTCCCATCATCATGCTGCCCATGACAGGCGGCCACCAGTCATTGAGACCATCATGACTGAAAGCACTTCCCACCTTGAGCTGATGGCTCCGGCCAAGGGGAAGTGTCGCAACGAGGCTATACCCTGCCGTCCGGCCATCACTGTTCATGGGCATACCGGTCGTGGCACTGTGGCCGCCTTTATCGGCCAGCATGTTCATGGCATGGGTGACACGCTGCCAGTAGCCTCTGGCCTCCAGCGTGCCCCAGCTGAACGTGCCGGTATATTTGCCGTTCACGAAGGTGGAGCGGTTGTTGGTTTCATCCATGTACTGGTTGGGGAAGCCCTCATAGGGTGTGTCCTGCTGGCCGAATGTCAGGCTGAAAAGATGGTTCTTCAGTTTCAGTCCAGCCGTCACGTCATGATTGAAGCTGAGATAGTTGCTGGAGAGAACCCGTCCCCCACGTCCTCCGGCTGTGTAATCGCTGGCATGGGTGTAAGAGCCACTATAGCGCAGGCTGAGCATGTCATTGGCAACCGTGATGGAACCACCGGCACCGGAGCCGCCACCATTGCTGCGCCAGTCTTCCCGTCCATCGCCTGTTACGAGGATTTTGCCTTCCTTGGCGAATTGCGGGTCTTTCCGTTCCACGGAGATGGTGCCTCCCGTGCTGTCCCCGCCGAGGCTGACAGGTGTGATCCCTGCAATGGCCACGCTGTGGGAGACTTCATCAAGGCTGATCTGGGAGAGGGCGGGGTTCATATGGTTGGGACAGTCCGCCATCAGGGGCATGCCATCCACGAAGGTGGCAACTCGGTCATCGGCCATGCCGTTGAGAACCGGCAGGCTGGCAATGCCTCCTGTTTTGTAACTGCTGAAGCCCGGTATGTCACGGAATAGGGCTGCCGTATCGGTTGCCTGTGTGAAGGGGCGTCGTGTGGCCGTGACGTTGATTTGTTCAGCTGTGTGAGTGGTGGATGACGTGGCCGTCTTGGGCGTCAGAGAGGCAGGAAGCTGCCGGATGGGGGTTATCTGTAGTTGATCGGCCGGGGCGGTTGTTCCGGTGTCCGGTGCGGTCTGGGCCTCTGCCTGTCTGGCTGGTAGGAGCAGGCTACTCAGCAGCAGGGTAGTCAGAGCCGAGAAAGACGGTAGGTGACGCAAAGCGTAGGCCGAACGTGTGATACGTTCGCCTTCACAAGGGGAGAAAATAGACAAAGCTCATCCATTCTGAAGAAAGCATACGGAAAGGCCGATACGCAGCCTTCTTCAGGCTGGATCGGTCAGGTGAGTGCGTGATTCAGGATGAATGAGGGTGGCCCACGACTGGGGGGACGTTGCCGGGTCGGTTCCGGTGGGGCTTGTGCAGGATGCGCCGCCTGCCAGACCTGCCGAGACAGCCGGGTATAGCTGAGCAGTACGGCAAGGACCGTCAGGGCAAGCAGAACGTGACTCAGCAGGGGGCAGAGCGGGCAGTCCAGCCCGTGGTGGTGATGGTGTTCCCCAGAATGATGATGGGTCTTCATTTGATCGGAAGGGGCCGTGGAGGCCCTGGGATGGCAGTGCTGGTGCCTGCTCTGCATCATGCCGTCATGGTCCATGTCGGGCATGGCGGATGCAGGCTGTGTAACCGCTGCGGGAGCGATATCAATGCCTGTCAGTCGCAGGATGGCCGCTCTGGGGCTTTCATCGGGCAGGCTGGAGGCCGTGAGAAGAAGCTGTGCCCCAAAGCCCAGCAGCATGACCAGCCCCATGAGGAGGCGTAACGGACGCCAGCGCAGCAGGGCAGAGAGGGTCATCAGGCTGTGGGTGGGGGCGACAATCATGCTTCAGTGACGGACTCCACCGGAGAGACAGGCCAGCAATGTTCCCAGCATGATCAGCCCAACCCCCAGATAGGCTGTCAGGCTGAGGGGCTGACGGAAGATGGTCACACCGATGAGGACGATGCAGACAATCCCCACCCCGCACCAGACAGCATAGGCAATCCCGAGAGGGATGCACTTCAGGGCCTGTGCCAGACAGAAGAAGGCGGCTCCATAGAGCAGGAGCGAGCCGACGGTGGGCAGGGGCTTGCGGAACCCGTTGGAGATGTTGAGCAGGCTGGTTGCCAGAACCTCCAGAAGGATGGCCCCGAACAGGAAGAGCCAGGCGAGAAAGGGTGTCATGCCCGCACCCTATATCAGGCTTTCCGTTTTTTGCCACTTTTCTTGACGGTTTCTTCCGGTCTGGTGCTTGTGGCAGGTGAGCCAGCGGCCAGCATGGGGGCAAGGAAGTGTCCGGTATGGCTCTCCTTGCAGGTAGCGATGTCTTCTGGCGTGCCGGTGGCGACAACCTGCCCACCGCCTGCACCGCCTTCCGGCCCGATGTCGATTACCCAGTCTGCCGTCTTGATGAGATCGAGATTATGCTCGATGACCAGCACCGTATTGCCCTGTTCCACCAGAGCATGAAGAACATTCAGCAGCTTGTGGACGTCTTCGGTATGCAGCCCGGTTGTGGGTTCATCCAGCACATAGAGGGTCCGGCCCGTGGCACGGCGGGCGAGTTCCTTGGCGAGTTTCACACGCTGGGCCTCACCACCGGAGAGGGTGGTGGCCTGCTGGCCAAGGGCCACATAGCCCAGCCCTACCTGCTGGAGGATGGAGAGGCGGTCCGCAATGCGGGGCACGGCACTGAAGAATGGCACGGCCTCATCCACCGTCATGGCCAGAACATCCGCAATGGATTTGCCCTTGAACTTGATCTCCAGCGTTTCCCGGTTATAGCGGGCACCTTTGCAGGTATCGCAGGTGACGAACACATCCGGCAGGAAGTGCATTTCAATCTTCAGCACACCGTCACCCTGACAGGCCTCGCAGCGTCCCCCCTTGACGTTGAAGGAGAAACGTCCCGGCTTGTAGCCCCGTGCCTTGGCCTCCGGTAGTTCGGCAAACCAGTCCCGGATGGGGGCGAAGAGGTCCGTATAGGTAGCGGGGTTGGAGCGTGGCGTCCGCCCGATGGGGGACTGGTCGATCTCGATGATCTTGTCGAGCTGCTCGGTCCCTTCCAGCCGTCCATAAGGCAGGGGGACAGCAGCAGATTTCATGATCTGCCGGGCCAGCCCTTTGTAGAAGGTATCGGTAATCAGTGTGGACTTCCCGCTGCCGGAAACACCCGTTACGGCAATGAAGGTACCAAGCGGGAACTTTACACTGACATTTTTGAGGTTGTTCCCTTTGGCCCCGTGGATGCTGACCCAGCGTTTACTCTTGCGGCGTGTGGTAGGGACGGGGATGCCCCGACGGCCTGCCAGCCACGCGCCGGTCAGGCTGTCGGGATTTTGGGCGACTTCCTCCGGTGTGCCACAGGCGATGACATGCCCGCCCTGTGTTCCGGCACCCGGCCCCATGTCGATGAGATAGTCCGCCTGCCGGATGGCATCCTCATCATGTTCCACGACAAGGACGGTATTGCCGAGATTTCGCAACCTTTCCAGCATGGTGAGCAGGCGGGCATTGTCCCGCTGGTGCAGCCCGATGGAGGGTTCGTCCAGCACATAAAGGACACCCGTCAGGCCGGAGCCGATCTGTGAGGCCAGCCGGATGCGCTGGCTTTCCCCGCCGGAGAGCGTGCCGGAACTGCGGGAGAGGGTGAGGTAATCCAGTCCTACACGGTCAAGGAAGTGCAGCCGTTCGGTGATTTCCTTGAGGATGCGCCGGGCGATTTCAGCCCGCTGGGGTGTCAGGCTGGCCTCCACGGTGCTGAACCATGAGAGGGCTTCGCTGATGGTCAGCTCCGAGGCTTCGGCGATGTTGCTGTCATTGACCTTTACGCAGAGGGCTTCCGGCCGCAGGCGGGCACCGTGACAGGCGGGGCAGGGCATGGCGGACTGGTACCGGCCCAGAGCCTCCCGCACATGGACGCTGCTGCTCTGCGCCAGACGGCGTTGCAGATGGCTGATGATGCCCTCGAAGGGCCGGTTGATGGTGTAGGTCTTTCCCTTGCCATCCTGATAGGGAATGCTGACAGGCTCGGCAGCACCATTCAGGAGGAACTGGCGGGAGCTGTCCTTCAGCTTGTTCCAGGGCGTGTCCAGCGTTTCTCCGCAATGGCGGGCAAGGGCGGCGAGGGTCTGGTCAAAGAGCGGGTCCTGCTCATTCCGCCACGGAGCAATGGCTCCTTCCCGCAGGGTCAGGCTGTCATCGGGGATGATGAGATTGGGGTCGAAATGCGTCTCCGTCCCCAGCCCGTCACAGGTTGGGCAGGCCCCCATCGGCGCATTGAAGGAGAAAAGGCGGGGTTCCACACTTTCCAGCATGAAGCCGGATTCCGGGCAGGAATAGCGGGAGGAGAAGGAGGCTTTCAGAGGTTCACGTTCTTCCCCGCTGCGGAGGACTTCCTCAACGGAGGCCAGACCGTCCGAGAGTTCCAGAGCGGTTTCAAAACTGTCAGCCAGCCGGGTCTCCACACCCTCTTTCAGCACCACACGATCCACCACGACATCCACATTATGGCGTGTCTTGCGGTTCAGTTTTGGAGCGTCGCTGATCTCGTAGAGCGTGCCATCAATCCGCACACGGGCGAAGCCACGGCGGGTCAGCTCGGCCAGTTCCTTCGCACAGTCGCCTTTGCGGTCCCGCACGACAGGGGCCAGCAGCATGAGCCGTGTGCCGGTGGGCATGGCCATCACACGGTCCACCATCTGGCTGATGCTCTGGGCCTCGATGGGCAGGCCGGTAGCCGGGGAGTAGGGTACCCCCGCCCGTGCCCAGAGCAGGCGCATATAGTCGTGAATTTCGGTGATCGTGCCGACCGTGGAGCGTGGATTGCGGGAGGTCGTTTTCTGCTCGATGGAAATGGCCGGGGAAAGACCTTCAATGGAGTCCACATCCGGCTTGCCCATCAGCTCCAGAAACTGGCGGGCATAGGCGGAGAGGCTTTCCACATAGCGACGCTGCCCCTCAGCATAGATGGTGTCGAAGGCGAGGGAGGACTTGCCGGAACCGGACAGGCCCGTCAGCACGGTCAGTCTGTCCCGGGGGATGGTGACATTGATGTTCCGTAGATTATGCGTACGGGCACCACGGACGATGATGTGGCTTGTGCTGGCGGGAGGGGGTGTATCTGTCACGCTATGTCCTCAATGACGGCCTTGCGGGCTGTGGTGGATGCATGGGCGGTCCATCTGTGCAATATAGGCAATATGGGTACACGGTGCCAGAATCGAACCGTGACAATGAAAAGTTCTTGAGAGAAGTGGAAGAAGACGCATGGCAGGCAGCGTAAACAAGGTCATTTTGGTGGGGAATCTGGGGCGTGACCCGGAGGTCCGTAACACCCAGTCCGGCAGCAAGGTCGTCAATCTGGCCATCGCCACGAGTGATACGTGGAATGACCGCAACACGGGCGAACGGCGTGACCGGACGGAGTGGCATCGTGTTGTCATCTTCAATGAGCGTGTTGGCGATGTGGCCGAGCGTTACCTGCGCAAGGGCCGCAAGGTCTATATTGAGGGTGAGCTTCGCACCCGTAAATGGACAGACCAGCAGGGCATGGAGAAATACACGACCGAGGTCGTGATTGACCGCTTCCGTGGCAATCTCGTGCTGCTGGACAGCCAGCGCAGCGGTGGTGATGGCGGCGGTTACGGTGATGATGGCTATGACGGCGGCTATGGCGATGGTGGCAGCAACTGGGGCGGTGGTGGCGGTTCTGCCCCTGCGGGCCGCGGTGGTGCTGGTGGCGGTAATCGTGGTCCACAGCAAGGCGGTGGCTTTGGTGGTGGGGCCAATTCTGGTTGGGATAGCTCATCATCTGGGCATGGCGATCAGAGTCTGGATGACGAAATTCCGTTCTGAACCTGTATCGTGACGATAAATGGCCCGGTGGCATGTGCTGGGTCGTGATGGTGGCACGTCTATAAGGCGGAGAGGCTGGGGATATGGGGGGAGTACGGTACGAACGGGGTGCAGGGTATGTGCGGACTGGTGTGTTACTGGCACTGGTCGGGAGCATGCTGGCAGGCTGTGCTACCTCTCCCCCGCAGAATCCTAATAATCTCTGTTCCATCTTTCAGGAAAAACGGGGCTGGTATCATACGGCTATGAGGCAGGAGGCAAAGTGGCATATTCCTGCTTCTGTCCCTATGGCCATGATGAATCAGGAATCCAGCTTCCGGGCCAATGCACGGACCAGACGGACCTATATCCTCTGGATTATCCCGTGGGGGCATATCAGCACGGCTTACGGCTATGCTCAGGCGAAGAATGAAATCTGGCATGATTATCAGCGGCAGACTGGTGCCGGTGGTAGTCGGACTGACTATGCCGATGCTCTCAATTTCATGAACTGGTATATTGCCAATAGCAGGAAGGTGGACGGTATTCCCGTTACTGATGCTACCCGTCAGTATCTTGCTTATCATGAGGGCTGGACCGGATATCGCCGCCGGACTTATGCCTCCAAAGGATGGCTGATTACGGTGGCCCGTAAGGTGGGCCACCGTGCCCAGCAGTACCAACAGCAGTATGATGCCTGTAAGGACAGGCTCAAAGGCGGCTGGTGGGAGAACTTCTGGGACTGGTTGTTCTGATTAGCTACCTTTTTGCGGGCTTGTTAGGCCATTCGCTAAAGCTGCGGCTGCGCCAGGGCTGTGCGGGGCCTTTGTAGGGGCACCGTCCCGGCCGTCATGTCGTGTGTGCGGGATGACATTCCCATCCATGAGGACGTAGCGGAACTGGCCGTCTTTGATCTCGGCGAGGAAAATATCTTCCAGTTTTTCAATGTTCCGTTTCTTCATGTCCTCTTTGAGGTCTTCTTCAGAGAGGCCGACATCTTCTAGGTCGTCTGCACGAACAACGCCATCATAATAGATGATGACTGCGGGAAGTTTCTTTTTGTCGGTGATGGCAGTAATGGCACCGCTTGGCTCAATTTGAGCAAAGTAAACATCATCGAATGAATAAATACCCTGAATATTCAGCTGTGAAGCGATATTGAGCATATCAATCTTATTGTTTTTGTCGCGGATGTTTTCCATAAGAAAACGACCGTCTTTAATAATCGGTATCTGTCTACCAATGGTCACATTTCTGAACATGTTGATTTTTCTGCAGAAACGTGTCAGAGTCAAAAGTATACCAACCCCGATGAGCAGGGCGATGACATATTCGTGGAAGGATATGTTGGTCGTGTAAAGGACCCCGCCCACAAGCCCACCAAGGATGAAGTTACCGACAAGGTCGATGGCATTCATCTGGGAGACCTGGCTACGACCGGAAATGTTAAGATAAGCGATGATGATGGCGAAGCCCGTTACCAGCTTCAGGAACATCCAGAGGTTAAGAGCGAGATTCGGGAAGAGTTGGTGAAGCATTAAGAGAACCTTGCGAGGGAATAAAGAGAGGGCGGTCTTCATACAGGGAGTTCTGGTCCTCGTGTAGGAGGGAAAATCCCTTCCACGCAAGGCTATAAGGGTCATTAACAGCTTTTCAAGATGTTGCGATCTTTTTCTCGCCTGTTACTCTTGAGAGAAGAAAACAGGCACCAAAATTTTCAGAGACCGAATCCGGTCAGGCAAGTAAGGAGTATTCATGAGCAAGCACACGAATTTCCCGATCCCCGATCAGGCCCCTGCTGCCGTGTTGCCCACAGGGCGTCTTGAAATGATCCTTTTTGACTGTGATGGCGTATTGGTGGGTGGGGAGCATCTCTCCACGGCTCTGATGTCTGAAGATGCTCGCAACCATGGCTGGAACATCAGTGATGAAGAAGGCAATAAGCTGTTCGGTGGTGGTGAGCTGGCCAAGATTGGTGAGATGATCGCCGAGAAGACTGGCGATAAGCTGCCTGATAACTGGGATATGATTATGCAGGACCGCATCGTAGAGATGATGCGGAAGAAGGCAAAGGAAGTTCCCGGTGCGACGAAGATGCTGCGGGATGTTGTGAATGAAATCCGCCTGCCGATCCGTGTCGGTTCCAATTCTTCAGAAGCGGAAATGGAAGCTAAATTCTCCAGCACAGGTCTGGATAAGATTCTGAAGGAGGAACGCATCCATTCCGGTCGTGACCTGAATATGCCTAAGCCTCGCCCGGATATTTATCTGTATGGTGCCAAGCAGGAAGGCATTGATCCGGCCCACTGTCTGGTGCTGGAGGATTCCGATGCGGGTGTTGAGGCTGCTCGTCGTGCAGGAATGGCCTGCGTGTTGCTGCGTGATCTCGACAAGCCTGCTCCGTCATGGCCGGGGCTGCTGCGTATTGCCCATCTTGATGAGTTCGTGCCGTTGCTGAAGAAGATCATCGCAGCGCAGGAAGAACACCGCAAAGGCTGAAGAGAGGCCTTTCCTCGAAGATTGGCGTCCGCTTCCCCATCTGTGGGAGCGGGCTGGTTGCTTTGCCCGTTTTATTTATGATTCTTCTGGAGACACGTCATGCTGACATATGATGGTCTGAAATCCCTGCCGCAGAATGTGGTTGGTCCCGCCTATGATGTACGCAAGGTGACATCGGGCATCGTGCATTTTGGTGTAGGCAATTTCTTCCGTGCCCATCTGGGTTACTATGTGGACCGTGTTCTCGCACTGCCAGACCAGCAGGGCTGGGGTATTACTGGTGTTGGCCTACGCTCCGGGGGGAACTCCGACAGGAAAGCAGAAGAGTTTCAGGCACAGGAAGGTCTATATTCCCTGACGGAAATTGCTGCCGACGGTAAGGCAGAGATTCGTGTTATGGGCTGTTTGCGTGGGTATCTTCAGGCACCGGATGAGCCGGAAAAGGTGCTTGCCCTTCTGGCGGACAAAGCCACGAAGATTGTCTCCATGACTATCACGGAAGGTGGTTATAATATTGATGAAACAACCGGGGAGTTCCGTACATCCCTTCCGGCTGTTCAGAAAGATCTCGCCGACCCGAAGAACCCCAGAACCATTTTTGGCTTTGTGGTCGAAGGGCTGCGCCGCCGCCGTGAGGCTGGTCATGGTGGTCTGACCATCATGTCCTGCGACAATCTGCGTCACAATGGTGATGTGTCCCGCAAGGCGTTTGTTGGCTATGCCCGTGCTGTGGATGCTGATCTGGCAGCCTGGATTGAGCAGAATGTGACCTTCCCCAATGCAATGGTGGACCGCATTACGCCGTCTGTTTCGGATGAAGATAAAGCTAAACTGAATGAGCGTAGTGGATTGGATGACCTTCAGCCGTTGCTGTCTGAGGATTTCATCCAGTGGGTGATAGAGGATAAATTTGCAGCAGGCCGTCCTGCTTTCGAGAAGGTCGGTGTTGAGTTCACCGATCAGGTGAGTGCCTATGAACATGCCAAGATACGGATGCTCAATTCCAGCCATCTTATTCTCAGTGCTGCGGGTATGCTGCTGAATCTCAAGTTAGTGGATGAGGTTCTGCGTGAACCCCGTGTGCATAAGTTTGTGGATTCTGTTCTGGAAAAGGACGTGATTCCTACCCTTAAGGCACCGCCGGGTGTGGACCTGCATAAGTACAAAGCTACTCTGCTGACTCGTTTCTCCAATGCGGCGATGGCGGATCAGGTAGCCCGTATTGCTTCCGATGCTACGTCCAAGGCACAGGTGTTCTGGACGGAAACAGTGCGTGCGGTGTTGGAAGGGGGCCGGGATCGCACACGGATCGTATATTGCATGGCTCTCTTGTTGGAGTTGCTGCGTGGTAAGAACGAAAAAGGTGAGAAAATTGCGCTTCAGGAGCCTTTTTTGAGCGAAGAGCAGCTGAAGATTGCTGCCTCTGATGACTTGTCAGAGTCGATCAACCTGCCTGCTTTTGATGGTTGGCGTGATTTGTTGACTCCTGAGATTAAGAAGGAAATTGCTCATAATAGGGAACTGATTCGCAAGGAAGGTGTGCTGTCTAGTCTGCCTGAGTGAGGCTGTTACGAGTGGCTGTTGTTTGATTATGAGATGGAAAAGGGAGGCGTAGGCCTCCCTTTTTTTATGTTTACGAGTCTCCTGTGGATAAAATTGTTTTTGGATTGTCTATGAGGGAGAGACTTTTTTTGATGGGCAAAGAAAGAAAATTTTCCTTGAAGAGATTATTAAAATTATATTTAAGTTGGTAGGTTCTTTGACAATTAAAAAAGACTTATATTACTTACGGTTACAACAAGTCTGTTCCCCGCCTACGCGGGGATGAACCTCACTGGCGACGATCTAACTCGCAAAGAACACCCTGTTCCCCGCCTACGCGGGGATGAACCGCTCCCAGACGAACCATGCGTAGGCTATGGAGCCTGTTCCCCGCCTACGCGGGGATGAACCGCTCTTTTGCTAGACGTGCTGGCCCCCCTCCTTCTGTTCCCCGCCTACGCGGGGATGAACCGTTCCTATCCGACGTTCGGAAAGGGCGGAACATCTGTTCCCCGCCTACGCGGGGATGAACCGTGTTAGGTCGGAGGGCAGGGAAGGGAGCGGGCCTGTTCCCCGCCTACGCGGGGATGAACCGCTGCCGTCCGTCCCCCAGAGATGGGCTATTACCTGTTCCCCGCCTACGCGGGGATGAACCGGACGACCCGGCAGGTTATGCCGCTGGCCATCCCTGTTCCCCGCCTACGCGGGGATGAACCGGCAACATCTCACACAATAAAAAAAGGCCCGTTCTGTTCCCCGCCTACGCGGGGATGAACCGGCCGTGGCGGGTGGAATCATGACTCTGCCTGCCTGTTCCCCGCCTACGCGGGGATGAACCGGCTCCAATGAGCCATTTTTTATCTGCCAGAGTCTGTTCCCCGCCTACGCGGGGATGAACCGGCGGCTTTCCTTTTCTCTTTGGGCTAGGGATCCTGTTCCCCGCCTACGCGGGGATGAACCGAACGTGCGAGGCCAGACCGCCACGCTATGCCGCTGTTCCCCGCCTACGCGGGGATGAACCGTCTCGAGAATGTTCCAAATGACTCTTACCCAACTGTTCCCCGCCTACGCGGGGATGAACCGAGCAATTTCGGCCCCGTATCAAACAACAGCCACTGTTCCCCGCCTACGCGGGGATGAACCGGGTAAAGTGGGATGTACGGAAGGGAGAAAAAACTGTTCCCCGCCTACGCGGGGATGAACCGCGGAGGGGATAAGGGTAGGGGATATTCCTAATCTGTTCCCCGCCTACGCGGGGATGAACCGGTCCGATTTCTCCAGTAGTGAGAGCGGCGATGCTGTTCCCCGCCTACGCGGGGATGAACCGATGCACTGGCACGGCGCAGGGATGCGTCTGGACTGTTCCCCGCCTACGCGGGGATGAACCGGTGCGATGCCGGGTGTTCAGGTTAGATGTGCACTGTTCCCCGCCTACGCGGGGATGAACCGCTCGGAAGACCGGCTCGCCACCATTTAGGTCGCTGTTCCCCGCCTACGCGGGGATGAACCGAGCGGATACCAGAGATCAATGCGGCCGGTGCTCTGTTCCCCGCCTACGCGGGGATGAACCGTCATCACACAGCGTAACATCCTCGTCACTGGCAACTGTTCCCCGCCTACGCGGGGATGAACCGTCACTGCCTGCTAGGGCCTGTACCTCGATCTGCTGTTCCCCGCCTACGCGGGGATGAACCGCAATAGAATTATTTTTTCATCACTGCTTCAGTCTGTTCCCCGCCTACGCGGGGATGAACCGCGCTGCCCGGTCTGGTGCAGTCCGTACACGATCTGTTCCCCGCCTACGCGGGGATGAACCGGTGCTGCGCATCCAGCCGGAACACCCGGCAACCTGTTCCCCGCCTACGCGGGGATGAACCTCCGGATTTTCGGCCACCCACTCGTAAAACGTCCTGTTCCCCGCCTACGCGGGGATGAACCGAGCTTAATGGCGAGCTGACCCTGAAAGGGTTCCTGTTCCCCGCCTACGCGGGGATGAACCGCGCATTGATAGCATCCCGCCATCGTGTTGACGCTGTTCCCCGCCTACGCGGGGATGAACCGATTGTTCTGTCGCCCACCGAATCATAAACTCACTGTTCCCCGCCTACGCGGGGATGAACCGACAGTTTTTCACCGACCTGAACCAGCCGACAGCTGTTCCCCGCCTACGCGGGGATGAACCGTTGCCCCCCGTGGTGACGGTTCGATCTCACGACTGTTCCCCGCCTACGCGGGGATGAACCGACTGCCCACCCTGCCGGGTGCCAAAATTGATGCTGTTCCCCGCCTACGCGGGGATGAACCGGAGTTCCACATCGCAGACATGAAGAGCGAGCGCTGTTCCCCGCCTACGCGGGGATGAACCGCAGCAGGTATTTTCTGACCTAGAGCCTTCTATCTGTTCCCCGCCTACGCGGGGATGAACCGGCACAACAGACAGTATCTTTGCTCCAGCCCATCTGTTCCCCGCCTACGCGGGGATGAACCGCTGATCGTCTCAGGTCGAGCGCAATCAGCCATCTGTTCCCCGCCTACGCGGGGATGAACCGAAATACGGCAGTCTGCTCTTATTGAGCGAGAGCTGTTCCCCGCCTACGCGGGGATGAACCGCTCACCCCAAAGAAATCGCTGAGGGTATTGCTCTGTTCCCCGCCTACGCGGGGATGAACCGACGTGAATACGACAGGTCATAGCCCGTGGGGACTGTTCCCCGCCTACGCGGGGATGAACCGCCACAGGGTGTTGTTGATTTTTCCTACCCCGACTGTTCCCCGCCTACGCGGGGATGAACCGGGGATTTCCTCTTTGGTCAGCAAAGCCGCATGCTGTTCCCCGCCTACGCGGGGATGAACCGCTCTCATTTGGGGCGTATCCAGAGGTCAGCCTCTGTTCCCCGCCTACGCGGGGATGAACCGAACTTTTTGACCTGAGACCGAGAAGAATCTCGGCTGTTCCCCGCCTACGCGGGGATGAACCGCATCTCCAATGCCAATTTTTACGCTTGCTGCTCTGTTCCCCGCCTACGCGGGGATGAACCGGAGACAGCCAAATATTCGGCGGGAGTGTTGTCCTGTTCCCCGCCTACGCGGGGATGAACCGCACGGTACATCCCCACATCAGTAGGGATGGAACTGTTCCCCGCCTACGCGGGGATGAACCGAGCGGGATTACCCGCCTGCAAATCCAGAGCGTCTGTTCCCCGCCTACGCGGGGATGAACCGACTGCCCGTTGCAGTAACCCCCATGCCTTTTTCTGTTCCCCGCCTACGCGGGGATGAACCGAATATGTGATTGAGCAGTGGAATAAACGAAGCCTGTTCCCCGCCTACGCGGGGATGAACCGGACGGATTACGACTCCGGAAGCCTTGGAGCTGCTGTTCCCCGCCTACGCGGGGATGAACCGGCTGAGCGCCGCATGAAAGCCACCTTAATTATCTGTTCCCCGCCTACGCGGGGATGAACCGAGTTAACCACTAAACATGGCTGGGAATATCAGCTGTTCCCCGCCTACGCGGGGATGAACCGAGATTGGAGGATTCTTCCTCTTTTTTATAATACTGTTCCCCGCCTACGCGGGGATGAACCGGCCGTAAAAGCGTGGAAAGAAAAGGGGGTGCGCTGTTCCCCGCCTACGCGGGGATGAACCGTTGTGCGGGCGGCTATCATGCAGACGATCGCTCTGTTCCCCGCCTACGCGGGGATGAACCGCTGCCGGAGACTCGTTCTGTATCGCACCTGTGCTGTTCCCCGCCTACGCGGGGATGAACCGTTTCCTATTACCCGCCCGATAACCCGGACTTGCTGTTCCCCGCCTACGCGGGGATGAACCGCTGCGCTGGCAGCTGACCAGCCGGAGCGAGTTCTGTTCCCCGCCTACGCGGGGATGAACCGTCATCAGTTGCCTCAATGATTGTCCCCTCATTCTGTTCCCCGCCTACGCGGGGATGAACCGGGAATCTTCCTTAGTTTGCTGTCCCCAATCAGCTGTTCCCCGCCTACGCGGGGATGAACCGGCAAACTGTAACGGGTGCCGTGGGGCATGTTCCTGTTCCCCGCCTACGCGGGGATGAACCGCAGCTGATGTGGCTGTTATTCAGGAATATGGACTGTTCCCCGCCTACGCGGGGATGAACCGGTGTGTCTTGACGGCCTCTTCATGCAGTCCGCCTGTTCCCCGCCTACGCGGGGATGAACCGAAGGAACTGGCATTACAATTTGCTAGTAATCACTGTTCCCCGCCTACGCGGGGATGAACCGCAGGACGCTGAGATGGAACGGGCAGCGGCCCGCTGTTCCCCGCCTACGCGGGGATGAACCGGCACGGAAACCTATTATAAGGCGGCGTTCGGTCTGTTCCCCGCCTACGCGGGGATGAACCGCTGAATATCCAGCCCATGCGCAACGCCCTCTTCTGTTCCCCGCCTACGCGGGGATGAACCGACAGGCCTCATCATCTCCCTACTGATCGCCGGCTGTTCCCCGCCTACGCGGGGATGAACCGTACGAACTTTTCAGAGGTGGGGAGGGCCTGCTCTGTTCCCCGCCTACGCGGGGATGAACCGCAGATTATTGATAATTTTCTTTGTTTTGTCAGCTGTTCCCCGCCTACGCGGGGATGAACCGAATTATAATAAATGAACTATATGTTGTGTTTTCTGTTCCCCGCCTACGCGGGGATGAACCGTCTGGTGAATAGCTTGGATGCCGCCCTCGAAGCTGTTCCCCGCCTACGCGGGGATGAACCGCCAGAACTCAAGCCATGCCCGTTCTGCCCTAACTGTTCCCCGCCTACGCGGGGATGAACCGTATCCCTTGTTTCCCCTACAACTGAGGAAAGGCTGTTCCCCGCCTACGCGGGGATGAACCGGGGAAGCGTACCAGCAGGCTAATATGCGTATGCTGTTCCCCGCCTACGCGGGGATGAACCGGCGCAATCGGGAACGGGCCAGATACCGTCCGGCTGTTCCCCGCCTACGCGGGGATGAACCGCAGCCGCCCAAAGCCCCGGGAAAACGGGGCACCTGTTCCCCGCCTACGCGGGGATGAACCGTTCTGGCACGCTGTCTTGCCGCTCAAAACTGACTGTTCCCCGCCTACGCGGGGATGAACCGCAGGAAGATATCGAGCGGGCCGATGCGCTACTCTGTTCCCCGCCTACGCGGGGATGAACCGGCCTGTCTGCGTAGTAGAGACAAACACAGCCTCTGTTCCTCGCCTATGCGGGGATGAATTGTCTTGCCTGATTATGTGCCGGCTATTACTTTAGAATAGTGCTTGTCGTTCCCGTGGTCCATTTTATGAATGGTACGGTACATTGTAGGTATTTTATAGGATGTTTCTGTGAAATATAAGTATATTCAGTCGTTATCGATGAAATTCTTTCTTTTGTGTGCTTCGTTTCTTTTTCTATGCAAGTGTGTTTTGATATTTGTGAAGGTAAATGTATATGGGGTTCGTTTCCACGTAAACTATGATGGTTTTTATCCTGATAAGATCATACTGTTTACAGAGCAGATGTCGTATTTGATGGAGAGCTTGGTAACACCTTTTGCAATTATCTGGGCGGCATCGACGCTCTGTATTGTTCTACGTGAGAAGGATCAGGAATAAGCTGATTTTAGCTTGGCGGGCGAATAAGGCTTTGTCTTGTCCAGGTTGATCTTGAGGTGGGGGAACTGACTTACGGCCCACCCCGGGTCTGCCAGAGCCACTCCAGAGCTTCGGGGAGGGTCTGCTCTATGGTGGGGCCGTCCACATGCTGGGCATTGCGGGAGAAGATGAACTGGTAATCATAGCCTTTATCCGCCAGAGCACGGGCCAGGTTTTCGCCCGCCAGAACCCAGTCATGCATTCCATCTGGCATGGGGCGGACGGGGTAGAAGAGGTCCTGATCGCCCATTTCGTACCAGATGTGCAGCGGTGCCCTTGGGGCCGCCGGTATGAGGGCAGCTCCCGGCTGGGGCGGGGTGGCCTGTGGTGTACCGGCCCAGGGGGAATGAAGCTGCCATCCACCACCGGGTAATGCCGGGTTGTGAGGCCATTGCTGGTTGACCAGAGAGGGTGAGTAGGCCAGCACCCGGTGATAGAGATTGGGCCGGAACCATGCCATCGCAAAGGCTGCCGCTCCACTGGAGCTGAATCCCATGGTGGCCCGTTCTTCCGGATTATGGGACAGGGTGACGCTGGCTTTCTGTTCCACGAGGGGCAGGATGTGCGCTTCCACCCAGTCTGCATAATCGCCGGACATGGTGTCATATTCCCGTCCACGTTCGCTGCCCTGAGCATCACCACCGCCTGAACCGACGCCAATTACGATCATGGGGGGGATACGGTGGTCTTCAATCAGCCTGTCCACGAGAGAGAACAGGTCACGCCCCGGATAGATGCCATCATTCCCTCCATCACCGAAGATCAGGAATGGCAGGGGATGGTCAGCAGGCGTGTTGGGGGGAACATACACATCTACCGTGCGGGTCCACGGGGCTGGATGGGCACCCGGTACGTTCAGGATGGAAGGATCACCCGGCTGACTGGTGGACACATTCTTCATGCCGATGGCACAGGGTTCCGGTTCGTCCCGTACCATGCCCGGATTGTACCCGCTGGTAGGGGATGAGGTCAGCGTAAAGCTGATGAGCCGTCCTCTGGCAGGACGGATGCCCTGCCATTCAGGAGGTAGGGTGTGGGTGGGGCCAAGAATGTAATTGCCTGTTCCGTTTACCGGCGGAAGCGTCGCATCCGGCAGGTCGGTTGCCTGCGGATAGAGCGGATTATGAGGGTCATGAACCGGCATGGCACCGGCTCCGCTCAGGCCAGATGTGTTGATGTAGAATGGCTTCTGTGGGTCTGTCGTGTTGGCCTGTGGGGGCTGGAGAGCTTCCAGCGGTTTGCAGTCGGCAGATTCAGTCTGGGCCTGACAGGGGCTGATGAAATGTCCGAGGGGCAGCATCAGGGCACTGGCAAGGAGGCCATGCTTCCAGAAGCGCAGTAACTGATGGCGGAATGATGAATCTACAGACATGGAGCCGTCACGGAATAAAGAAAAAGAACAGTTTTCCTGACGCTACCATAATTTTGCTCATGGAAAAGCCATGCTTTTCCAGAAGTGACAGGCCCCATACTGTCTGATGGGGCCTGTCACGGGCGGGGTCAGCCCGGCTGATGGGTCTTGATCAGGGAGGCGAGCTGCTCGGCATCCTGTGCAGAAACACCCTGGAGCGGACGGGGCAGTGCATGGGCACCAGCCAGCCCCATGATTTCTGCCGCCGAGGCGATCACACGCAGGGAACCACCATAACGGGCACTCATTTCCCAGAAGGGGGCGAAGATGGCGTTGATGCGGGCCACCTCGTCCTTCTGTCCGGCCAGAGCGGCATCCGTCAGCTGGCGGGCCAGACGGGGGAACAGGCCACCCCATTCAGAGAACCAGATGCAGGCACCGTGCATCAGGGCATTGCCAGCTGTCGGGTCGCCACTGATGCCGGGAGAGACATCATCCGGCAGGGCGGGCAGCAGACGCTTCATCCGGGCAGAGGCCTCTTCTGCTGTAGGGGAGCCGCTGGGGAGCTTGACGGAACGGACATGCTTCAGCTGGCAGATGCGCTGCATCAGGGAGTCCGAGAAATGGAACTGCGTCGTGCCGGGTGTGTCATAGACGACCACTGGTACGGAGACATGGCTGTTGACGGTCTCATACAGGTTAAAGACTTCTTCGTCCCGCAGGGGGAAGTAGCTCATGGGGGGCAGCAGCAGGGCTTTTGCACCGGCCTTCTGGGCATCTTCGGCCAGCAGCAGCGTGTCCCGCAGATTGATGGCCCCGATGCTGACCAGAACTGGTGTCGTGCCTGCATGTTTAACGGCCAGACGGGCGATCTTCTCCCGCTCACTCCGTGTCAGGAAGGCATAGCTGCCGGTGGAGCCGAGGGCACCGATGGAATCAACTTTTGCGTCCACCAGCCGGGTGATCAGCGTGGCGAAGCGGGATTCATCAGGCGCATCCTGATGCATGGGGGTGATGGGGAAGGCACTCAGCCCTTTGAAGGAAAATGTCATGGAATCTGTCCTTTCCGTTAAGGTCTGGACATCATGGCGGGCGGACAGGCTGACCGTATAGAAGGAATGTGACCTTCCGATATTTTAATGTGGAACCGGCCCAGCCCGATAACGCCCCGGTGTCGTGCCGAATGTCCGGCGGAAGAGGCGGCCCATGTGGCTCTGGTCGGCAAAGCCTGCATCCATGGCGGCCTGAAGGCTGCTGGCACCGGAGCGTAACTGTGCTTTGGCATGGTTGAGCTGCTGGAGCAGGCGGAAAGCCTGCGGAGCCAGCCCGTAATGACGCTGGAAGCGGCGAGAATAGGCTTCCCGGCTCATGTTTGCCTGACGGGCGAGCGTCTGAATGGAGTCCATGAAGGGGTCATCCTGCATGGGCAGGGGAAGAGCAGGCGGTGCCGCAAGGTGAATATGTGACGGGCGTTCATTTTCCCCGAGATAATGCCGGATGAGTCCGGCACAGTCGGCCCGGTCCGTGCAGAGGTCGGGCGTAAGGTAGAGATTCAGGCAGAGCGTCTGCCCGACATGGGCCGGGTCATCATCCTTCGAGAGATGGGGCGTACCTGCGGGAATGAGCAGGGCCTGCCCCGCCGTGAGGCGGATGGACTGACCGGCAATGAAAAAATGACGGCAGCCTGAGAGCAGGAAAGCAAGCTGGTCTTCCTGATGGAAATGCAGCGGCAGGGCCAGTGTGGTGCCCTGAGCCATGCTCATCTCTTTCACGTCAGGATGGCTGGCACGCCAGTAATGCCACGGTGGCCCGGAGGGGAGCAGAGAGGAAGAAGAAAGAAGCATGGTGTGATTTCAAGGGCATCTGGTCCTGATGGGGATGCAGGATAGTCTGTTTGTCATGGTGGCGTCCATCGGGGCAGGACAGGGATTAAAAATAGAATGACCGGTCTATTTTTAAATGGACAGGCTGGAACCTTTCTGTTACAGAGGCAGCATGACAGTAGCAGAGAAACATGTGCAGGCCCGTCGGCGTATTCTGGAATCCGCCCGTCCCCTGATCGGGGTGAGGGGGTTCTCTGCCGTGGGGCTGAGCCAGATTCTGGAGGCTGCCAATATCCCCAAAGGCTCATTCTATCATTATTTTGAATCGAAGGAGCATTTCGGGGCGGCCCTGCTGGAACTCTACAATGAGCAGTATATGGCAAAGCTTGATGCCCTCATTGCCCAGACCGGGAAGACGGGGTTCGAGAAGCTGTCTCTTTATTGCCAGTGCTGGGTGGATGCACAGCAGGATGGGTGCCTCAGTGAGAAGTGCCTTGTCGTCAAGCTGGCTGCTGAAGTGTCTGACCTGTCCGAACGGATGCGTCTGATTCTTGAGGAAGGTACAAGCGGTATTGTGGATCGTCTGGCTCTCATCATTGCAGAGGGTCAGAAGGATGGGTCCATCACCGGGGAGCTTCCTGCCCGACAGATGGCTTCCGTGGTTTATCAGACATGGCTTGGGGCTACTCTGCTGGTGAAGGTGACCCGTCAGTCTGAGCCTTTTGAGGAGGCTTTTGCGGCGACAAGGCAGCTTGTGGCGGCCTGAAAGCCGCTTGTTTCCTGGCATGTGGAGGAGGTGGCGGGTTTTTCTGGAAATGGCCTTTCATTTTTGAGATGACCGGTCTATTTTAATGGTGCTCCCCATGAAGGGCGTCAGTGCCGAGGGAATGGTTTATGGGTCCACATTTTATAGATGACCAGTCTATTATTATGTGGCCCGGGATGAGGAAAAGAGGACATCATGGATAATTTCGAGTTCTATAACCCGACGAAAATCCTTTTTGGCAAAGGCATGATCGCAAAGCTGGATGAGCAGCTGGACAGTCAGGCACGGGTTCTCATCCTTTATGGTGGGGCCAGTGCGGAGAAGAACGGCACGCTTGGTGAGGTCCGCAAGGCTCTTGGCAAGCGGAGTTTCTGCGAGTTTGGCGGGATTGAAGCCAATCCGACCTATGAAACGCTCATGAAGGCCGTTGAAGTCGCCCGCAAGGAGAAGGTGGATTTCCTTCTGGCTGTTGGTGGCGGTTCCGTCATGGATGGTACGAAGTTCGTTGCGGCTGCCGTGCCCTATCAGGGTGAACCGTGGGAAATCCTGCTGAAGCAGGGTGAAACGGTCAAGGAGGCCCTGCCACTGGGTACGGTCGTGACCCTGCCTGCTACCGGGTCAGAAATGAACAATATTGCCGTGATCTCCCGCAAGGAGACAGGTGACAAGCTGGCTTTTGCCAATCCCAGTGTGTTCCCGGCTTTCTCCATTCTGGACCCGACCCGCACATTCACCCTGCCGCCCCGTCAGGTGGCCAATGGTGTGGCGGATTCCTTCGTTCATGTGATGGAAGCCTACATGACCCTGCCGCAGGATGCGATGGTGCAGGACCGCTACGCCGAGGGCCTGCTGCTCAGCCTGCATGAAATCGCAGGACGCATCACCAAAGCCCCTGCTGATGATTATGAGCTGCGGGCCAATCTGATGTGGGTGGCAACACAGGCCCTGAATGGCCTGATCGGTGCTGGCGTGAAGCAGGACTGGGCAACCCATGCCATCGGGCATGAGCTGACGGCGAAATACGGGATTGACCATGCCCGTACGCTGGCCATCGTGTTCCCGGCCATGCTGAAGGAACGCCGGGAGCAGAAACGTACCAAGCTGCTGCAATATGCTACCCGTGTTCTGGGGCTGACCGAGGGGACGGAAGACGAGCGTATTGATGCGGCCATCGCCCGTGTTGAAGCCTTCTTTGAAGGGCTGGAGATTCCTGTCCGCCTGTCGGCCTATGAGATCGACCGTGCCGGTATTGAGCCCATCATTGCCCAGCTTGAAGAGCATGGCATGACGGCTCTTGGTGAGGAGCAGGCCATCACGCCAGAAATCAGCCGTAAAGTTCTGGAAAGAGCTCTGTAAGTTACCATATCTGACTGGGGGGGCGGTGTGCAGTCTGTATCATGGTCCCTCAGGCAGCCTCGGGTGACGCCATAGTCTGGCGGCCCGTATTACGAAGTTCCGCCAGAGAGTGGAACCGAGAGAAGTGAGGTATTTCATGGCCTACGCTACGACCAATCCTTATACCAACGAAGTCATCAGGACATTTCCTGAGGCAACCGATCAGGAAGTGCAGGCTGCCCTGACCGCAGGTCATAAGGCCTATGAGGCATGGCGGGAAACCAGCTTTGCTGAACGGTCCAGACTGCTGAAGTCCGTTGGTGCTCTCCTGCGCCGGGACGCCGATAAGCTGGCCCGTCTGGCCGCTCTGGAAATGGGCAAGGTGCTGGCAGAGGGCAAGGCGGAAGTCATTCTGTCTGCCGAGATCTGCGAATATTACGCCGATCATGCCGAGGAGCTTCTGAAGCCGGAAGAACTGAAGGTATCCAGCCCTGCTATCGGGCGGCCAACCATAGTGCATGAACCACAGGGCATCGTGCTGGCGATTGAGCCGTGGAACTTCCCTTATTATCAGGTGGTCCGTATTGCTGCGCCGCAGATTTCTGCCGGTAATGCCGTCATTCTCAAACATGCAGGCAACTTGCCGCAATGTGCCGCTGCCTGTCAGGCACTCTTTGAGGAAGCTGGTGCCCCGAAGGGGCTGTTCCAGAATCTCTATCTGGCCCGTCATCACACGGAAGTGGTGCTGAATGACCCCCGTACCTGTGGCGTGGCACTGACAGGCTCTGAAGGGGCTGGTTCTGTCGTGGCAGGCATTGCGGGTAAGGCCCTCAAGAAGGCGACGATGGAGCTGGGGGGCAGTGATGCCTTCATCGTGCTGGATGATGCCGATCTTGAGAAGACAGTCAAATGGGCCGTGTTCGGTCGGCACTGGAATGCCGGTCAGGTCTGCGTGTCTGCCAAGCGCATCATCGTGGTGGACAGCCTCTATGACCGCTTTGTGGAGATGTACAGGAAGGGCATTGCCGAGCTGAAGGCTGGTGATCCGCTGGACCCCAACACCAACTTTGCTCCGCTTTCGTCTCAGAAGGCAGCAGATGATCTGCGGGAACTGGTACAGAAGGCCGAGAAGAACGGGGCCAAGGTTGAAACCATTCCGCTATCCGTGCCCAATCAGGGGGCTTTCTTCCAGCCGGTGCTCCTGACGGGGCTGGATGAGAAGAATGAGGCCCGTCACTGGGAGTTCTTTGGTCCGGTCGCGCAGCTCTATCGTGCGAAAGATGAGGATGATGCCATCCGCATCGCCAATGATTCCCCTTATGGGCTTGGCGGGTCTGTCTTCACGAAGGATGAAGCCCGTGGTGCCCGTGTGGCGGCGAAGATCCGTACCGGCATGGTGTTCATCAACCATCCGACCGGCACGAAGGCTGAATTGCCCTTCGGTGGCATCGCCCGTTCCGGCTATGGCCGGGAGCTGATTGGCCTTGGCATCAAGGAATTCGTGAATCACAAGCTCATCAATATCGTGGATATTGACGCCCCGTTCTGAGGGGAGGATTCCCTCTGATTACAAAAAAGGCGGCTCCAACAGGGGCCGCCTTTTCTGTTTCAGTCCTATCGCCCCAGCATGGACCCCAGGACACCATCACGACGGATGATGCCATGCAGCAGGGCGGCTCCGATATGAGCGAGGATGAGTAGAATCAGCCCATAGGCCAGCAGGCTGTGCAGGCAGCGCAGCGCACCCCAGAGATGGGGATGGAAGCCGATAAGGGGCGGGATATGACAGCCACCCCACAGAGTGATGGGATACCCGCCAGCCGAGAGCATGGCCCAGCCCACCAGTGGCAGAGCAAGCATGAAGCCATAAAGCAGGATATGGGACAGATGGGCGGCCAGCTTCATGATGACCGGTAGGTCATGGGGTAGGTCGGGTGTGTGGCTGGCAAAACGGTTGATGAGCCGGATGACCACCAGCAGCAGGATGAGAAAGCCCACCGTGCGGTGCAGTGTGAACAGCTGTGCATAATGAATGGTGGGGTCATGCGCCATGATAAGTCCAACAAAGAGCATGACGATGATGAGGGCTGCCATCACCCAATGCAGAAGGATGGACAGGCGAGGGAAGGGAGCAGCATGGCCTGTATTCTGGGGAAATGACATGGGTTACTGGCCTTTTCCGTCCGTGGTGAGGGTGGGGTTGGTCACGTCGCCGGGTGTAACCATGCTGGGGGCTTTATGCTCGGCAGAACGGGTCGCATAGGAGCGCATATAGACGGTCGAACGCAGGGCCAGCAGCGGGTCGCCCGAAACGCCGATACCATCTGGCAGAATGGTGGGGTCGAAGACCATAGAGCCGCAAGGGCTTTCATCTTCGCTGGAGGCCTTCGTGAAGGTCACCGTACCGACTGTCACTTTCTGGTCGGCTTCATCCCAAGGCTGGCTAGGGTCGTTAACCGGGTCTTCCTCACGGGCAATCGTGGCGACAATGTCCCAGCGGAGAGGTCGCTGATTCAGTGTTTGGACCAGCCGTTTGAAGAGATAATTCTTATCATTGGCACCACTGCCTTCAGCGGGGCTGAAAGGCTCTTGCGCTACGACTGCCCAGCGAACAGCCGTTTTCTTGCCGGTACTGTCAGTCAGGATGAAGCTGTCGAGGCTGTTATAAGTGTCGTTAGTCAGGTCGGATGTTTGTTGATGGGCTTTTGCCTGTTCAAAAGCCGTTTTCAGCCAAGGGCGTTGGGCCGCATAGGCCTGAACAGCCGCCGGGTCTGGTTTCTGGGTGGTGGGGTTCAGCTTTGCCGCACCAAAGAAGGCGTAAGCATCGGCAACGTCCCGCATGGATTGAAGTGGAACATCAACCAGAGCCAGTCGCCAGTCATCACCGGTTGAGGAGCGTATCTGTAGGGAGAGACTGCGGGCCACGGCGGGGTTATCCGGCAGATAGGGTAGAGGGGGAGCCAGTGAGAAACGCCCCATGACAGGCAGATGCTTTCCCTTGAAAATACCGGAGCGGGAAAGAGCCTGTCCTTCTGGGGAGGGGTCAAACCAGCCTGTAGCACACATGCCTTTGGCATGGGCGCGGCGGAAGCCATCACCCGGGGCACCAGCATTATGGAAGCGTTGCATGAAGTGGGCGGGAGATATGGCAGATGGGCTGAATGCACCGGCTGTCCAGGCCAATAGGCCACCTAGACAGAGTGGCGGCAGAATGACCGCCGCCCAACGGGCCGGACTGCCCTTACGAGGGGAGTGTGCCATCGGATGATCTCCTCAGCGGATGATAGAACTCTATCCCCTGGCCGTATCAGATGTCATCCATGACGGAAAGTTAAAGTAACAGAATAGCGAGGACGAAGCCCCCACCCTGCCAAGTAGGGAGGGGGCTTTATGTCTGCTCAGGGCATGGCCCCGATGGGCAGAGGTTTGAGGTGGGCATTCGTGCCACGGCCTACGGCATCCGGTGCGTCATGAGTTAGGTCTTCATGAGCTTCGGGATGTTCGGAGGCATTGACGTCGCCAACCTGTTTGGGATGATGCAGCCCTTCATACTGGAAGGCCCCGACAGACAGGGTCTCTGCCATGGTGGGCAGGTTCTTGGAATCCCATCCGCCACCAAGGCTGCGGATCAGCGAGACGTCAGCCTGATACAGCCTTGTAGCCACTTCCACCTGCGTGATGCGGCTGTGGAGGGTGTTTTCCTGACTGAAGATGGCATCCAGATAGGTGCCCACACCGCCCTGATAGAGTGTCATGGTCATGTTCTGGGTTTCCAGATTGGCATTGACGGCTTTTTCCAGAGCCTGATTTTCCAGATTCAGGCGGTTGGTGCGGGAGAGACCATCCTCCACTTCCCGGAAGGCGGAAAGGACGGTCGTGCGGTACTGGTCCCGTGTTTCCCGATAGGCCGACCAAGACCGCTGGAGTTCCGCCCGATGCACGCCGCCATCAAAGAGCGGAATGTTCATGCGGGCACCGTAGGTCCAGAGCGAGTTGGCCAGATTGGCCAGCTTGAAGCCATTGGCCTCGAATCCGGCATCCGCATTGAGGGAGAAATGCGGATAGAAGGCCGCACGGGCGATACCGATGGCCCGGTTGGCCTGTGCCATTTCACGCTCTGCACTGGCAATGTCAGGCCGCCGTTGCAGCAGACCGGACGGCACACCCGTGGGGATGGCTGGCTGGTGGAAGTCCAGTGCCTTGACCGGGTCGATGTGGAAGCTGGAGGGCGCACTGTTGGTCAGTACGGCAATGGCATGTTCCGTGACTTCACGGGCGGCCTGGATGTCATACAGGGCAGCCTGTGTGGTGTAGAGCTGGGCTTCCGCACGGGCGAGGTCCAACCGTGGAGCCGCCTTGTATTGCAGCTGGGTCTTGGTGACATTTAGTGCCCGCCGGTAATAGGCGATGGACTGCTGGTAGATGGCGATTTGCGCATCATAGCCACGCAGCTGGATATAGTCGGTTGCCAGTTCAGCTTCCAGACTCAACCGTGCCATGGCGAAGCGGGCGGCCTCCTGCTGGGCAGCCTGTCGGTTCATGCGGACACGGTTGCGGATGGAGGACCAGATGTCCGGTTCCCATGAGGCCAGACCGGCATATTCTTCCTGTGTCTGGGTCAGCGTGGCCCCGTTACGGAAGAGCCTGTCCGCCGACTGCTTGTTGTCGGACCCCCCAGCTTCAAGACTGAAATGCGGAAGCAGGTCTGCCCGTGCTTTGGCAACGAGGGAACGGGCCTGAAGGAAGCGTTCTGCTGCGGCCTGGAGGTCGCCATTCTCGGCAATGGCCCGGTCTTCCAGCTGGTTCAGCAGCGGGTCACGGAAGAGGGTCCACCAGTCACTGGGGAGGGTCGCATCCGCAGGTTGGGCTATAGCGAAGGGAGCCTGCCCCTGCCAGCTGTCCGGCACGACAAAATGCGGCACTTCATAGCGTGGGGCGAGGTCGCAGGCACCAAGGCTCGTCAGGGCCAGTAGGCCGCCGCCAAGGGCCGCCCGACGGGCCAGACGGCCTAGCCCGTGACGGGTCTTCTTCGTCTTCTTCATGGGGGAGAAACGGTCAGAGATCATGGTGGTCATCAGTCATCATCCCCGGATTCTTCCCAGCCGCTCTGATTATAGCCCCGGGCAGGTGTTACGATATGGACGGGGTCGCCTTCCAGAAGGTCAGCAGGCGGATTGTTGATGATGCGGTCATCAGCTGTAATGCCCGCCTGAACCTCTGTGGAGCTGTCCGCCATCTTGCCGACACGGATGTTCTTGAAGCGGACGGTGTTTTTCTGGTCCACCGTGGCCACTTGCATTCCCTTTTCCTGGAAGACGAGAGACCCCGTGGGAATCTTCAGCAGATGGGAAGCATTGTTGTTGGCCTTCAGCGAGACGGAGGCGAAGGTTCCCGGCCAGAGGGCATGGTCGGAATTGTCCACGGTGAACTCGGAGACAGCCGTTCTTGTGTTGGGGTCATAGCCGAGAGAGGCCGTCAGGAACTTGGCCGTGAAAGTCCGGTCTGGGTACTGGGGGACGTGGATTTCTGCCGTCAGCCCATCTGTCAGCATGTAGGAGAAGATTTCCGGGACGGAGATGAACAGACGCAGGCGGTGCGTATCGGCAACGGTGAACAGCTCGGAAGCCCCACCAGCAGCATTGAGCTGCCCGCCCCCGCTATTGACGTAATCACCCACATTGATGGAACGGGCTGTCACAACGCCATCGAACGGGGCCACGATCTGCTTGAACTTCTCCAGTGCGGCGAAGTGGTCCACATTGCGCTGGGCGGCTTCCATCTTGGCATAGGCGGCCTGTTCATCGGCCGTGGCGACAGAGACGGACTGGCCGGACACGGCCTGGGAGTGCCCCATGGCCCGCCAGCGGTTGGCGGTGACGGAGGCCAAATTGTACTTGGCCTTCTGCGCATCCAGATCAGCCAGAGCCTGAGCGTACTGGGCATCCAGTGCCGGGGCGTTGATCTCGGCCAGCACGTCACCTTGATGAACGACGGCACCGTAATCCTTGTACCACATCTTCACATAGCCGGAGACCTGAGCATAGATCGGGGCCTGATACCAAGCATCAATCGTACCGGGGAGCGTGAGGCTCACCTTGCTGTCGGCCTTGTGAGGAAGGATGACGGCCACGTTTGGTACGGCACTTTCCTCGGCCACATCATGCAGATGGGCATTATGGGCAAAGCGACCAAACAGAAGCACGATGATGTAAAGGCCAAGCACTAGGGCGATCAGGCCAAGCAGTAATTTATGTTTACGGGACATGCTGGCCATCAGACGGTCTCCTTATGACGCGCAGTACGGTTGTGAAGGATTGCATAGACACAGGGAACAAAGAGCAGCGTGGAAAGCGTGGCAACAATCAGCCCGCCAATCACGGCCCGGCCCAGTGGGGCATTGGTGGAGTTGGAGGTGGCCATGGGGATCATCCCCACCACCATGGCAAGGGCGGTCATCAGCACGGGGCGGATACGTTCTCTCCCGGCTTCCGTTGCAGCCCGGAGGGCATCGCCATGCATCTCGATCCGCTCTCTGGCGAAGGACACCACAAGGATGGAGTTCGCCGTGGCGGTCCCCATGCACATGATGGCACCCGTCAGGGCCGGAACGGACAGGCGTGTCCCGGTCAGGAACAGGGCCCAGGCGATGCCTGCCAGCGCACCTGGTAGGGCGGTGATGATAATGAACGGGTCCATCCAAGACTGGAAGTTGACGACAATCAGCAAATAGATCAGCACGACAGACACCATCAGCCCAATGACGAGCTGGCTGTAGGCTCCATACATGGTCACGGCAGCACCATGAATCTCCGTTGCGGCCGTCTTGGGCAGCAGGGGCTTCGTGTCGTTGATGACTTTCTTGACGTCTGTCAGGACAGCCCCAAGGTCCCGCCCTTCGGTGGAGACATAGATGTCCACCTCCGGCATGGAGTTGAAGTGAGAGACCTCACCCGGTGTGCCGGTCGGCACAACGGTGCTGATGCTGCCCAGAAGCTGGTCGCCCGTGCCGGTCGGGTTGCCATCGCCCTTATCCACCGGAATGGTCAGTAGGTCGCTCAGATGCGTCAGCTGGTCCTGAGACACATAAGTGTTCAGCGGGAAGGTGACGTCATTGCTGGGGTCGAGCCAGAACTGAGGGTCCACCGTGCTGGAGCCGGAGAGTGTCATCAGCTGGTTGTTGGCGAGGTCGGCCTCGGTTAGGCCGGTGGCCTGACTGAAGGTCCGGTTGCCGCGGATCATCAGGGTCGGTGTTTTCATCGTCTGCTGGATGACAACATCGGCAGCACCCGGGATATGACGCAGTCGGCTTATGATTTTGCGAGCATAATCATAATTGTCTGCAATATCCGGCCCGTTGATCTGGATGTCGATTGGTGCAGGAGATCCGAAGTTGAGGATCTTGGCTGTCAGGTCTGCCGGCTGGAAGGTGAAGACCGTACCGGGGAAGCGGGCGGACAAGTCCTTCCGCAGCAGGGCACGATAATCCCAGACAGGGGAGGCTTCATCCTTCAGGGCCACGGTCAGGTCGCAGTCCTGGGTCCCGATGGTCGGGGTGGGGATGAAGGCCTGGTTATGGGCACCTTCTGGCAGGCCGCAGTTGCTCACGATTTCTTCGACCTGACCGGGCAGATCATGCTCGATACGGTCGGAGACCAGAGCGGCAATACGTCCGGCCACCTCAATACGGGTACCTAGTGGGGCACGCATATGCATCTGGAGCGCATTGGACTTCGTTTCCGGGAAGAAGTCTCGTCCCGCTGTGAAGTACAGCCCCAGTGAAAGGATTGAGAGACCAAGGAAGACGCCAACGAAAATTTTGCGTTGTTCCACACAGCGGACTAGCAGGGCGTAATAGCTGTCCCGGAAGCTGTTGAACTTTTGTTCAAATCCCTGCTGGAAGCGGATGAAGAAGCCCATGACACCACTACGGGGCGGTAGAGGTGCTGGCTGGTTGTGGCTGTCCGTACCATCCCCACGCTGAATAGGGTGCCCCGCTGCCGCAGCGGCATTGTTGGCATCAGCGATGTACTGTTCCTTGTCAGGAATATCGTGGCCGTGACTGTGATCGGCCAGCAGGTATTTCGCCATGGTTGGGACGAGTGTCCGTGACAGGACAAAGGAAGCAATCATGGCGAAGATGATGGCTTCGGCCATTGGGCGGAAGAGATAGCCTGCTACGCCGTCCAGCTCGAACAGCGGTAGCCATACGATGCAGATGCAGGTGGTAGAGACAAAGGTCGCCGTCACAATCTGGTTGGCTGCATCGATGATGGCAGGTTCAAGGGCTTTGCCCATTTCTAGATGAGTGTCGATATTCTCGATCATCACCGTGGCGTCATCCACGAGGATACCAACGGCTAGTGCCAGCCCGCCGAGTGTCATGACATTGATGGATTCACCGGCCCATCCCAACCCGATGACTGAGCAGAGAATGGCCAGCGGGATGGAGGTGGCAATGATGATGGTGGAACGCCACGACCCGAGGAAGAGCAGCACCACGATACCGGTCAGGAAGGCGGCGGTGACCATCTCCCGCACCACGTCCTTGATGGCATCCTTCACGAAGATGGAGGCATCGGTCAGGATGCTGACCTTCACGTCATCCGGCAGGACGGCACGCAGGCGGGGGAGGGCTTTTTTCACGCCATCCACAACATCCAGCGTGGAGGCCTCACCACTTTTCATGACGACAACTTCGACACCCTGACGCCCTTTGACGAGAACAAGGTTGGTCTGCGGGTGACCGCCTCGGTACACATCCGCCACGTCATGCACATAGATCACGGCATTGCCCACACGCTTGACCGGAATGTTGCCGATGGCCTTCATGCTCTTGGGGGTGGCGTTGGTTTGCACCATCCAGTCCACAGCGTCGATCTTCTGGTCACCAGCGGGCAGAACGATATTCTGGTCGTGCATGGCGTTCTGCACATCCATGGCCGAGAGATGGTGTGCCCGCAGCTGGTCTTGATTCAGCGTGACCATCACGAAGCTATCCATCCCGCCATAAGGATGCGGCACCACGGCACCTTCTACTGTCACCAGAAGCGGGCGGACCCGGATCATGGCCAGTTTGTAAAGGTCGGATGGTGTCTGCTTGTCGGATGTAATTTGGAGAGAAATAACCGGAACAGAGGAAGCATCCAGCCTCATAATCATTGGGGCGGGGATGTTCACTGGCAGCTGTTTGATGACCGTTTGGGAAATGGCGGTCACTTCTGCTTCTGCCTCGCCAATCTCCGACCCGGGCTGGAAGAAGATCGTTACGATCCCACGACCGTAATAGGAGTTGGACTCCATATGTTCGATGCCCTCCACGGTGGAGGTCACCATCAGTTCGTAGTTATAGATGATACGGCCCGCAAACTCTTCAGGCAGCATCCCGCCATAAGTCCAGACAGCGGAGACCACCGGGATCTTGATATTCGGGAAGACGTCAGTCGGTGTTTTGAAGACTGACATCACCCCGAACATCACGATCAGGATGGACAGTACCACAAAGGTCAGAGGCCGCTTCAGGGCGGTGATGACAATGGCATTCATGGGTTTGACTGTTCCAGTTTTATTCCAGAGGCAGAAGGAAGTTGAAACAATCTAGGCAAAAAGGGCGATGAGGCGAATTAAATACTGTTTTAGTCTGCTTTATGACATCCCTGTAAGGTATCTTGTGACTGTCCGTAGCTCTTGCAGGGCTGCTTCTTTCTGCTTGCAAAGGCTCTTTTGATTCAGTCTTTGGCACGGGTTCTAGATTACAAAAAGGTCATGAAGTAAACCTTCCCCAACCGCAGGGGCGGTAGGAGAAGGCTGCCTGATAGTGGTGTCGGTTTTGTGTGTCTCGGTGTCAGTTCTTGGGGAGCTGCTCCGGGGTAGCCGGTTGTGGCATGGAGTGGCGGATGCGCCGCACGGCACCTTCTTTCACGCCCTTGCTGTTATTGCCCCAGCTCTTACGGATGAAGCTTACAACATCTGCCACTTCCTTGTCGGAGAGTGTGTTCGCAAAACCCGGCATGGTGAAGGCGGAAGGCGACGTATGCAGGGCGTGTGTGTTGTCACCGGCTAGAACGATATGAATGAGCGATGTGGCATCGTCTGTCATCACGACCGGATTCCCGGCCAGCGGCGGGAAGACCGTTCCATAACCCGCCCCATCAGTACGGTGACAGGCGGCGCAGCGATCCATGTAGGTTTGTGCGCCCGGCTGTGACATGTCGGCACGGCGCAGCATGTCCGCTGTTGAGGGGTCATAGACCCAAGGTGTTTCTTTCCGGGCGGGGGCCAGCAGCATGAGATAACGGGCAATGGCGTGCAGGTCGTCATCCTTGAAGGCATGGGCACTATGGACGATGACCGGCGTCATCCCCCCAAAGCTGGCACCTGTCCGTGCCCGGCCCGTGCGGAGAAAGTCCACGATGTCCTGCTCGCTCCAGCGGCCCAGCCCTGTGCGGTTCTCCTGACGGATGGAGGGAACAACCCATTGTTCCACCACACCGCCCCCAGAGAGAAAGAGTGGTCCATCCTTGGCGGTCTGGGCTTTTTCATTAAGAGCGATGCTACGAGGGCTGTGGCAGGCACCGCAATGGCCTGGCCCTTCTACTAGATAGGCCCCACGGGCAAGAACGGGGTCGGAGAACTGGTTATTGGTGCGGTGCTGGGCGGACTGGATGGAGGGTGAGAACAGCCACCGCCAGATATGCAGCGGCCAGCGCATGGAGAGCGGCCAGATGATTCCATTGGCAGGAGGGTCCACCGGCTGCGGTGTAACGCCCCGTTGGAAATAGACATAGAGGGCATGGATGTCTGCCTTGCTCAGCCGTGCGTAAGACGGGTAAGGCATGGCGGGATAGAGCGCACTGCCATCTTTGCGGATGCCGAGCTGGACGGCTCGGGCAAATTCAGCCTCCGTGTAACGGCCAATACCGTGAACAGGGTCCGGTGAGATGTTGGTGGAGTAGATGGTTCCTATAGGCAGCTTGAAGGGCATCCCGCCGCTATAGGCAGGGCGGCCCGGCTGGGTGTGACAGGCGGCACAGTCGCCCAGAATGGCTTGATAATGGCCTTCTTCAATCAGCCCGGCAGGCAGAGGAGCATCATCAGCTTGGGCGGTCTGGGCTGGCAGAGCGGCGGCCATGATGCCCAGCAAGCCCAACCCCACCATCAGCAGGGGGTGGAGGAAAAATGTGCGTTTCGTGCTGGTGGAGCGGAGGAACAGGGACATCAGGCGTGTACCATCGGGCCGGGATTGCGGAGATAGGTCTGGCGGATGTGGTAGGCCGACCAGTAGGCCAGTGCCGCCACCAACCCGGTTGGGTTGTAGCCCATTCCCTGAGGAAAGGCGCTGGAGCCAATGACGAACAGATTTGAGACATCCCAGCTTTGAAGATACCGGTTCAGGGCACTGGTCTTTGGGTTGTTCCCCAGAATGACCCCACCATTAAGATGGGTTGTCTGATAGATACGGCTATCGAAAAGCTGGCCCGGGTGTAGGCTGTTCAGGCTGGTCTTCGTGGCCCCCATAGCCTGAGCAATGTCGCCAATATGTTTGACGACATACTGGTTCATACGGATGTCGTTGTCCTTCCATGTGAAGGTCATCCGTAACATGGGCTGGCCGTAGGCATTGCGCCATGTGGGGTCCAGATCGAGATAAACATCCCGGTAGGCCATGTTGCTGCCGTGAGCATCAATAGCGAAGGAATGTTTATATTGGTCGATCATGGCGGCTTTGTAGGCACTGCCCCAGCGGGGTGCGTCCTTTCCACCACTGTTCTGTGCTGCTGCAATAGGTTTGAGACCCGCCTGATTGACCCAGACGGGGGAGCCGCCAATGAAGCCCGCTTTGCCACGGTCCAAACCGGAATGGTTGAAGTCATCAATCGCCACACCGCCGCCACCAGCACCGACAAACTGGTTCGTGAAGCGGTTTTCAGGCAGCCAGACACGGGATGAGGTGATGGTCTGGTAGGTGAAGTTGCGGCCAATGGTTCCAGTCTGGCTGACTGGGTCGTAGGGCTGGCCAATGCCGGAGGTCAGCATGAGATGGACATTATGCAGCTGGAAGGCACTGAGAATGACCAGATCAGCTTCGATCACTCGTTCGGATTCGGTTTTGAGGTCGATATACCGCACGCCGGTGGCTTTCTTGCGGGTATCATCCAGCATGATTTCCAGCACCTGCGCTTGCGTGATGAGTTTGAAGCGTTTGTCCTGCCGCAGGGCGGGCAGGATGTTCACGTTTGGCGAGGCTTTGGAATAGAGATAGCAGGCATATCCGCTGCAATAGCCGCAGAAATTGCAGGGGCCCATCTGGCAACCATAAGGGTTGGTGTAGGGCTGGGATGCATTGGCCGCAGGCATACTATACGGATGGAAGCCCGCATCGCTGGCGGCTTGACGGAAGACGCTGGCGGAGAAAGTATCCGCCATGGGTGGTAAGGGGAAATGGTCGGAACGGTCTGGCGCAAAGATGTTGCCACGCCCTGTCTTCGTCCCCTGAACGGACGAGGCCTCTCCAGAGGTGCCGAAGACCTTTTCGGCTTTATCGAAAAACGGCTCCAGCTCTTTGTAGCTGATACCGTAATCCTGAAGATGCATGTCTTTTGGGATGAACTTATGCCCGTACCGTTCGATAGTAGCACTACGCAGGCGGAGGTCATCCTCCGTGACTCGGAAGTGACAGCCCGACCAATGTAACCCGGCCCCGCCGACCCCTTCGCCGGGGAGAAAGGCCGCCAGCTGGCGGTAGGGGAGAGCGGTCTGGTCGGGCCTGTTGCGGATGGTCAGGGACGTGCGGGCCAGTTTCTGGAAGAGGCGTTTGCGTATGGCCCCCCTCAGTTCATCAATGGACCCGGGATAGGTCCCTTCAACAGCTGTACTATGGTCATGGCCACGCTCCAGCATGGTGACGTTCAGCCCGGCTTCTGTCAGTTCTTTGGCCATGATGCTGCCTGCCCAGCCGGCACCTATGACAACAACATCCGGTTTTGCAGAAGGAAATGTCTGGTCCGTCATAAGGCTCAGCCCTCCTCATCATTTTGGAAAGAGGGGCTGTATGGGTCGGGCTTGGGAGGCATTCCGACCGGCCCCAGAGGGTAGGGGGCCCCTTGCTGATTGATCCAGTCCATAAAGTCCGCTCGGGCACCGGGAAAGCCCATCATTTTCCAGCCGCCCATAGAGTAGTTGCCGCCATAAGCAGGGTCGGAGAAGGCACCTTCCAGTGTGTTGGTACGTAGCTGCTCAAAGAAGACAGCCCCGGGAATATCATTGAAAGAGAGTTTATTATCTTCCAGATCGTGCAGCACATCATCCTGCCATTCTGGGGAAAGGGCAGCAAAGATTGTGTGGTAGGTCATGAGGCAATGGGTGTTAATAGGCGCAATAACCCCACGATACAGGTCTTGCGGGCTGTAAGGCAGTTGATAGCCCAGCTCTGGCGGCCCATTCACGAAAGGGGCTTTCATGTACCAGAGGTCGCCACGGCCATAGGGTGTGGTCATTTGGCGATCTATGAAGCGGGGCACGCCGAGAGCCTGTGCCCCCGGCCCGTTTTCATCCTGCGGGAAGATGCGTTCGCAGGCGTGGCAGAGAAAGAGATATTCCTCAGCATTAAAGAAAACGGGCTTGTAATGCGCCGGGTTATCATCGGGTATATTGGGTTGTTGCTTCTCGCTTTTCTCATCTGCTCTGGCCGTGTGGCTGAGCAAGGGAACGCTGGAAAGAGAGGCAGCTCCCCCCATGAAGCCACGCCGGGATAGCGGGGTGGAAACATCGCGGGAGGGAGGAAGAGAAGATGATGTCATCGCACAGCGCAGCCCGGTTGGAGAAAGTAAGGAACATCCAGCAGAAAGGCAGAATGGGAAAAATGACAGCAGAAAACAAGTTACGCTGCTGTCATCCCCGTTACTGAATGTTTTCTTTGCGTTCTTTTCGTTCTCTGCTTCCCTTATTGGGGGAGCGTGAGAACACCCGGCGGAGGGGAGTGAATCCGGTTTGTTGAAGGTGCCTGACCTATATCGGTAGCAGGCTGTTGCCAGCTATTGACGGCGGCGTTTGCGGAACTGGTGGCAGTGCTTGCAGCCTGTCCAGCTGCTGTTGTGGCACCGGTCACGGCGGCATTGGCCGAGGACTGCGCCGCTGTCGCCGGGTTGGTGCTGGAGAGGTCTGTCCCGCTTAAATCCTGACTTTGAATGGTTGTGGCATCCAGCGGGGTGCCTGTTGCATCAGTCAGCCAAGAGGAAAGATGGTTACGGACCTGATACTCCAGCTCGACATTCATGTCGTCCATAAGCTGCGTATTGAGCGTATGGAGGTTATGTTCCAGTCCGAGATCGCTGGGGGCGTCAATCGTGCGCTGAACATGGGCTGTGATGAACCCATGATGATTATGGGCCGTATCATTCAGGTTCAGCTTGACCGTGTAACTCCCGCTAAGCGCATGGTGCGGGGCTTTGGTCATTTCTGCCTTTGTGATGGTGAGGTTGGCTGTACCAGATGACCCCATGGCGTGCAGACGCTGATGAGCCATCAGAGCCAGTGTATCAGCAGGATTTGTCGGGCTTTTGGAGGAAATGTCATCGCTGTCCGGATGGACCTGATTGTCGACATTCACCTGACTGACATTCAGGTTGAGGGGTGGCAGGTAGCTGTAATCCGGTGCAGGAAAGGTCTCTTCGCTGGGATTGCTGGAGGCACAGCCAGCGAGTAGAGCCAACCCGCAGAACAGCCCTAGAGTGGAGAAAGAGGGACGCAGCTTCATACGGCTGACCAGATGCGGCCTTCTGACACTATGATTCGTCATGGTTTTCATGTCCGGCGTCTGTTTTCTTTTCGTGATTCTGCGGGATGAGTTGATTCCGTTCCGGTAGGCCTGCTGCTCGGCCTGCCTCAAGGATGGAAGACTGCATCCAGAGTTTAGAAGAAAATGGAAAAGATGTCCGGTTTTGTCCAGTCTCTTCGTGCGACTCACACATGGAGGCAGAGGAAACTGTTGTAATTTCTTCCCACAAGGCAGAGGCCCGGCCTACGCCATAATCTTCCAACCGGAAGGGGCGGGCATGTTTCAGTTCCTCAATGCAATGAGGATGGTTGATGAACCATGAGAGAAGGAAGACGGGGACGAGGGGTGTTAATGGCCCATCCCCTATCAGGAGCTGCCCTTGTGGATGGTAGAAGAGCGGGGCAGGGGCTGTCTGGGATTCGCCACTTCCTGTTGGCGTGGACCAGAAGAGGTAGAAGGTTTGCCCGTTCCTTTCATCGCTGAAGCGACAGGCCACGCCTCTCTCCATCGGCATGGTCAGTTCGGCTCGTACGATGCGGCCACTGAAAGGTGAATAGGTCAGTGTATGGGGGCCGGCAGGGCGGGTTTCCAGCAGCGTTTTGATAAGTTCGGGGGAAAAGGGCTTCGAACTTTCCTCAGCATCATCGCTCTCCGGCGGTGTGCTGTCCTGTTCCAGCAGAACAGCAGATGGCAGGAGGCGTAGCTCTGTGCTGACAGTGCGGAACCAGAGGCCGAGCAGCTGGAGGCAGGCCGTATGAGGAAGGCGGGCCAGCGGGGCTAGAGCCTCATGTGGGAAGCTGGCTTCTTCTGGCAGAGGTGTTACCTTACCCAGCAACGTTGTGCTGAGCCGGTGGAGAGGCGGGGTGATGGCCTCCATGACCCGGCTGCTCCAATGGGTATCCAGTGCCAGAGCATGGCAGGCAAGGAGGTCACCATCCGGGGAGAGCCACCAGCAGACGTCCTGCCCTGTCTGTTCATGATGGAGAATCAGGACGTCCAGCCCCGCAGGGGCCCAATGTCGCCCGAGGAGATGCCAGCCGGGGTAGAGCTGCCGGATCGGCTGCCCATCCCGCCGGAGAGATGCTGGCAATCCTGCTGTCATGGTGCGCCAGCGTTACCTTTTTCCGCATTATCGGGCAGGCTGTCCCGGTTGAAGGTAAAGGCGGTGTTGCAGAAATGACATTCCATGGAGATCACGCCATCTTGGGCCATATGGTCGAGATCATCCTTGCTGAAGCGTTCCAGCACACCTTGAAGGCGGGTTCGGCTGCACCGGCAGCCGAAGGAAAGCGGTCTGGCTGGGGCCAGTTCCACACCCAGCGTACCGAACAGACGGTTGATGAGTGTGGCAGGTGAGAGGTTCGGGTCGAACAGTTCATCTGCCTTGAGGGTCTGCCCAAAGGTGCAGGCCGTTTCCCATAGGTCCTGAATGGTGGCGTCAGCGGGTTTATGGTCATCATTGCCCGCAATAGGGGTGCTATCTGGCAGACGTTCCAGCACCAGAGCCCCAGCCTGCCAACCTGCTTCCGTATGGCGGGAGAAGAGGTGGATGGCGCAATCATGCTGTTCGCTGGTCTGGAAGTAATGTTCGGCCATGTTAGCCAGATTGGGGCCTTCCAGCCTGACAATACCCTGATAGCGGTCAGTATCCGGCCCCTGATCTACCGTGAAGGCCATATACCCCTTGCCCAGCAGCCCGGAGGCATCTTCTGGCAGAGGGAGGGTGTAATCTTCAGCCATGCGGGCGGTAAAGCGTAACTCGCCTGTGTCTGTGCAGTCGGCCAGAAACAGGGAGACAGGCCCGTCCCCTTTGACCTGAAGGGAGAAGGAGCCCTTGAATTTGAGGGCCGTTGCCATGGCTGCCACAAGGGCCAGAGCCTGCCCACCAAGAAGGCGCACAGGTTCCGGCAATTCATCATGGCGAGAGAGAATGGCACCGGCAAGCGGGCCAAGCGTAATCAGCCGCCCTCGCACCGGTACATGGCCGAGATGGAACGGTGTAATGGCATGAGCGACTGTGAGGTCGGGTACGTCATGCGGGCGATGGGAGGTGGTGGTCTCTGTCACCGGGGTGATTGTCCTCTCTGTCGGGCCTGCCCTGATGCCTCACCCTGCTGGAGGAGGCATCAGGAGGAAGGGTCAACCCTGATAGGCTGAAAGGTCATCCTTTCCCATGCACCAGAGCAGGAGTCCCTTCTGGGCGTGCAGGCGATTTTCTGCTTCATCAAATACAACGGAGGCCGGGCTTTCGAACACGGCTTCGCTGACTTCCTCTCCTATATGGGCAGGCAGACAGTGCATGAACAGGGCCTGCGGTGAAGCCAGTGCCATGAGGGCTTCATCTACATGGTAAGGGCGGAAAATCTTGAGGCGTTTTTCCGCATCCTTGTCCCCCATGCTGACCCATGTATCCGTGATGACAGCATCCGCACCTTCTGCGGCCTCTTTGGGGTCGTGTGTCAGCCGGATGTCACCACCATTCTCCCGTGCCCAGTTTACGGCGGTTTCGGAGGGGGTGAACTCGCCTTCCGGTGTGGCCAGATGCAGGGAGAAGCCCAAACGGGCGGCCGCTTCAATCATGGAGGTGGCAACATTGTTGCCATCGCCAATCCATGCGAGCTTTTTGCCAGCAATTGGACCACGATGTTCTTCAAAGGTGAGGATGTCGGCCAGAATCTGCACAGGGTGAGAGACGGGCGTCAGCCCGTTGATGACGGGCACGCTGCTCCAGCGGGCCAGTTCTCGCAGGTTGGCATCCGTGCCGGTACGCAGCGTGATGACATCCACGAAACGGGAGAGGACACGGGCCGTATCAGCAATGGACTCACCACGACCCAGCTGCATCTCGGATGGGGACAGCACATTGACGGTCCCGCCAAGCTGTTTCATCCCGACTTCGAAAGAGACACGGGTGCGTGTGGAAGGGCGGGACATCATCAGTCCCAGCGCACGGCCTGCCAGAGGCAGACCGGGGCAGAGCGGGTGCTTACGGCCCTGCTGAAGGGCTTTAACCCGTGCGGCGAGCGTGAGAATGTGCCGCAGCGTCTCGGTGGAGTGATCCTTGATGTCAAGGAAGTGACGGGGCGATGAGGCCTTGATGGTGCTCACGCAGGGTCTCCTTACTTGTTGGCAAGGGCGTGAGCGGCACGCCCGATGCGGGTGCAGGCTTCCTGACAGTCAGCCTCGGTTGCGATGAGGGGGGGGACCAGACGCAGCACATTATCCCCTGCGCCGATGGCCAGAAGGCCCTCGGCCATGACAGCTTCCAGCACTTCCCCGACAGGGATGCGGCAGCGTAGCCCCCGCATCAGCCCGATACCACGGGCTTCCTCAAAGATGGTTGGGTAGTCCGTCACGCATGTCTGGAGCATGGCCCCGAAGGCTTCACCGGTCTTGCGGACATGGTTCAGAAAACCGGGGGCCAGAATTTCCTTTAGCACGGCCAGTCCAGCGGAGCAGGCTAGTGGATTGCCGCCATAAGTAGTGCCGTGCGTGCCGGGTGTGAGGTGCTGGGCTAGCGTTTCCCGGGCTAGGACCGCTCCAAGCGGGAAGCCTCCCCCGATGCCTTTGGCGGAAGACACGACATCCGGCGTAATCCCTGCCTGTTCAAAGGCAAAGAGTGTGCCGGTACGGCCCATGCCGCTCTGCACTTCATCAATACCCAAATAGAGGCCTTTTTCATCGCACAGGGCACGCAGACCACGCAGGAAGGCAGGGTCTGCAACCCGGATGCCACTTTCGCCCTGCACGGGTTCAAGCAGGATGCCGGCTGTCCGGTCTGTCACGGCTGCCCGGACGGCTTCGATGTCATTGAAGGGCACATGGTCGAACCCATCTACCGGTGTCCCGAACCCTTCCAGATAAGCTGGATTGCCGGTGGCGGAGATGGTGGCTAGTGTCCGGCCATGAAAGGCATTGTTGAAGCAGATGATCCGTGTGCGTTCAGGGTGGCCATTCTTATATTGTGCCCGCCGGATCAGCTTGATGAGGCCCTCATTGGCCTCCGCTCCTGAATTGCAGAAGAGGACGGAATCCGCAAAGCTGTTGGCAACGAGAATATCTGCCAGAGCCTTGGCCTGCGGCACCTGATAGAGGTTGGAGACGTGGATGACCTTTTCCGCCTGCTCGGTGATGGCCTTTACAAGAGCTGGATGGCTGTGCCCGAGGGACGAAACGGCAATACCCGCCCCGAAGTCTAAATAACGTCGTCCATCTGTGCCGGTAAGCCAGAGGCCTTCGCCATGCTCAAAGGCGAGGTCAAAGCGTTTATAGTTCGGCATGATGGAGGCGATCATTGTGGACGCGTTCCTGGTCTAAAAACTGACAACATGCAGCGTGCGTCCCGTTTGATGGTTTTTTCCATGCTTTCAACGGAAAACACCCCTGTCTGGATTTTCAGATCAGGGGGAGACTGCCAAGCTATACTGCTTGCAGAAAGTAAAATCGTCAAACCCTGTTTTTACAGGGAAGCAATGAAGGAGCCTTTATGACATGGCTTATGGTTTATGGAGCAGAGATCACCCTGCTAACCGGTGATAGACGAGGTTCCGTGCCAGCCAACAGCTGATGCGTACCTGATGGATGCGCTTGTTCCGGCGTTCAAAGAGCAAGGTCCAGTCTCCGGGCGGCGTATGGTCGAGGGCACGGGGGCAGGGAAAGGCCCAAAGGTCCGGCCCCAAAGGGGTTAGCCGCTCCATCCGCCCAGTGCCTAGAAAACCAGAAAATCCCCCATGAAGCAGGCCGCCCTGACTGGTGATGACAAAGCGGGACCCGTCCAGTTCGTCACACTCATAGGTTCCTACAAGGTCTGCTAGGTCAGGTTGGGGTGTGTCGGGGTAGGGGCGGAGCAAGACATGGCGGTTTTCCCCCGGTCGGCCCATGATGATGTGAGGGCCGGAAGGGCCATGTGCATTGGCCTGCATATGTTCGCCCTGAATGTAGCGGATACGAACATTTCCGGCCTCAGCAAGTTGAGGGGTGATGATGTCCAGTGTTTCTGGCAGCATGAGGTAGCGGAGCTGGAGTTTATTGTCCCCTATTGCTGTGATGCGGGCGGAAAGGCCGGTTTCTTCATCCAGCCAGAGGCCTTCCAGCGCATGAGGGGGTTGTTCCTTGCTGGGTAAGGTTTGTGGCTTGTCTGCCGGTGTTTCGTCTTCTCCTAGAAAGGCCCGGAACAGGCTTGCCGCTGCTTGTTGAGCCGGGGACATGTGGTTGAAGAGGACGATGACCGAGAGGCGCAGCGCAGCGCAGTGCAGCCTATGAGATCGCCACCCTCGCAGGGCACCGCCGTGAGCGGTGACGTCATGGCCTGCGATTTTCCCGTGCTGTAACCCAAAGCCGTAGGGGGCTTTGTGCCCGTTATCGAACTGCACAGGGCGGCTCATGCGGTTATAGAGGCCATCGGGATCGTCACGTTGTTGGTCGATGAACTGCTCCCAAGCAATCATGTCATCTAGCGAGGCAGCCATTCCGGCATCGCCTGTCCAGTAGATGTTATTACGGGCAGGCCAGTACCCGCCTTCTTGCGTGCCCTCATAGCCGGTCGTGCCATCGGGAAGGGCACTGGTTTCTGCGGCAAGGATGGCCCGTTTCATGTTGGCTTTGTCGAACACATGCTGTTGTAGGAGTTCGGCAAAGCTCAATCCGCTTTCGTCTTCCATGGCTTCGGAAATCAGGCGGAAATTCTGATTGACGTAGGAATAGGAGGTGCCGGGAAGAAATTGAAGGGAGCGTGTTCCAGCGATGACACGTTCGGAATCTGATGGGCTGAATGTGCCTTCAATGGCGGCACCATGCAGCATGGCAACGGCCCAATAGTCCCGTAGGCCGGATTGGTTATGGGCCAGCTGCGTGACGGTCGGCGGGTCAGATCGCAGATGGGGTAGGCGTTTTTGAATGTAAGGAGCGAGGATTTCGGGATCGGTGTAGCGGTCTAGTAGGGTTGCACAGGTGAACTGTTTGGTAATGGAACAGATGCGAAACAGGCTGGAGGCTGTAAAAGGCAGGCGACGTTCTAGAGAGGCATAGCCCCAGCAATGTTGGGCGATCACCTTGCCCTCATGTAGGATTGCCATAGCCCCGCCGGGCCCGGGATAACGCTCTGCTACGGCGTGCATTTCGGCCTGTATGTGCCCGCTTCCGGGCCGGGTGGAGCGTTGTGCGTGCATGGGAACTCACTGGCGGGTAAAATGACAGAACCTGTTACCAGTGATGAAGAGTTTGCACGGGCAGGGCAAGAGTAAGTTATGGACTGATCGCATGGATGTTATCCCACCTTCACCAGATTATCAGAGCCTGAAAGAAGCGGCTTTGGCGCATCTGGCTCGGTTTGCCACTACCCGGCAGAGTCTACGGCAGATGTTGCAGCGGCGTATCCGTCGTTGGGGTATCCGGGCTATTCGGGCCGGTATGTTTGCCGAGGAGGTGGCTGCCCATGAGGAAGCTTGCCAGCCCCTGATCGAGCAGATTGCCGAAGAGATGGATCGTCTTGGTGCTGTGGATGACGCCGCCTTCTCCCGGTCCCGGTCCCGTAATCTGGCCCGTTCCGGTCGGTCCCGCCGGGCTGTGCAGGCGCATCTTCAGGGGAAGGGTGTTGATGGTGAGACGGCCCGTCAGGCTATGGATGAGAGTTTAGGGGAAGTGGGGGAGGAGCAGGCACATCAGGCTGAATTATCCGCTGCACTTATTCTGGCTCGCAAAAGAGCAGTCGGGCCATTTCATAGGCCCGACAGGCCGGAGAAAGAGCGCATGAAAGTACTGGCCATCTTCGCCCGTAATGGCTTCTCACAGGATGTCGCAGAGAAGGCACTTGGCATGGAGCGGGACGAAGCGGAAGACCTCATTATTCAGTTCCGGTCCCTGTGATGGTGGAGCATTCAGGAACCAGATTCAGCCTTAATGGTCGGATAGGTTGCCTTCAGGGATTATGAGCAGTGCGAGGGGTGACATGCAGGGAAGCGGAGCTGTCGTAGTGGGGCAGTGGGGGGCGGCCCGCTGGAAGGTCGGGATTGTTTTGTTTGCTTGCCTTACTCTTGGAGCGTGCAGTTCGGTCGGATCGTATCATGGGCCGGTGCAATGTGCGCCGTACGCACGGCAGGTGAGTGGTATCAATCTGCGTGGCCGGGCTGCCAGCTGGTGGTGGGAGGCAAGAGGTCATTATCAGCGCAGCCATAAGCCGCAGCCGGGGAGTGTGCTGGTCTTCCGGTCGAGTTCCCGTATTCCGGACGGACATGTCTCGGTCGTACGGCGCATCCGTACAAGGCGGTGGATAGAAGTGGATCATGCCAACTGGGTTGGCGGGCGGATTGAGCATGGCGTGCCAGTGGAGGATGTGTCTCCACGAGGGGATTGGTCATCCGTCCGGGTCTGGTGGGCTCCGGCTGGAAGTATGGGCAGCCGTGCATATCTGACCTATGGTTTTATCCTGCCAATGCGTTAGGATGCTCCCGAGATGAAAAGGGGCATGGCCTGAGGGGTTGCACAATCTGCACACCCCTGCCACATGAAGAACGCCTCAACCTTATCAGGGAGTATGGTCCTATGGGCAGCATGAGTCCGATTCACTGGATAATTCTTGCCGTTATTGTGCTGGTGCTGTTCGGTGGTGGCGGCAAGATCAGCAGCCTGATGGGCGATTTTGCCAAAGGGATCAAATCCTTCAAGAAGGGCATGGCCGAGGATGATCGGGACGGTGCCGCTCCGAAACCGGAAGATGAGCGTCTCTCTCCTCCGCAGGCCCAGCAGACCAGCCAGCAGCCGGGCACGACAGCGCATCAGCAGCAGGATGTCCGCATGGCTGACGATGAGAGCCGTCATACTCACTGACCCGCACAGGATGGCCTTTCTGTACATGACGATCTGATAATGTCGCTATGACTTTTTGCACAGACTGGCGGGCCGTGCCCCGTTCTTGCTGGGGAGCCGCTGTTGCTCTGGGAAATTTTGATGGTGTGCATCGTGGCCATGCCCATCTGCTCCAAAGCCTGAAGATGGCCCGTCCTGGCTGCCGGTTGGGGGTGCTGACTTTCGAGCCGCATCCCCGTTCCTTCTTCCGTCCGCAGGACCCGCCTTTCCGTCTCATGCGGCCGGAGGTGCGTGCTGCCGCTCTGAAAGAACAGGGTGTGAGCTGCATCGTGCAGGCGGATTTTGATGACGCTTTCTCCCATCTCGGGGCGGAGGCGTTCGTGCGGGATGTGTTGATTGAGGGGCTGCATGTGGCTCATGTAGCCTGTGGAGCAGATTTTGCTTTCGGGCACCGGCGGGAAGGCGATGTTGCTTTTTTGGAGCAGCTTCTGGTCGAGCATGGTGTTGGTGTTAGTATTGTCCCACAGCTGGCGGATGCCGCCGGGCCTGTGTCTTCCAGCCGGATACGTCGTCTCCTTCAGGAAGGCTATCCAGAAAAAGCAGCGGAACTTTTGGGGCGTAATTGGGCTATTACGGGAGAGGTCGTCAAAGGCGATCAACGGGGGCGGCTTTTGGGCTTCCCTACGGCAAATATTGCTCTGGGTGAGCATTTGGAGCCTGCCAGAGGTGTCTATGCCGTGCGGGTACAGATGCCGGATGGCCGGTTAATTCCCGGTGTGGCTAATCTTGGCCGTCGTCCGACTATCAATGACGGGCGGGAGAGCCGATTAGAAGCGCATCTATTCAATTTGGATGAGGACCTGTACGGCCAGATACTGGGTGTGGAGCTGGTGGCCCTATTGCGGGATGAAAAACGCTTTGCTTCCCTTGATGAACTAAAGGCCCAGATTGCCGCTGATGCGGCACAAGCGAAGCAAGTGCTTGGCAAGACAGGGGGTTGACCGGGACGGTGCCCTCTCTCCATAAGTACAGGTATTTTTATTCCGTACTGAGAGCTGGCGCACCTATTCCATGTCTGAGCCTGTAGAAAAGACCGATACTGTTTTCCGTGAACAGCAGGAGCGTTACCGGGAGACGGTCTTCCTGCCTAAAACGTCCTTCCCCATGCGGGGTAACCTGCCCAAGCGGGAGCCGGACATGTTGGCCCGTTGGGCGGAGATGGGGCTGGACAGCCAGATAGCAGAAGCCGGGCGCAAGGCGGATTCCATCTTTACACTGCATGATGGCCCACCCTACGCCAACGGTCATATCCATATCGGCCACGCACTCAATAAGGTGATGAAGGACGTCATCAACCGTGCCCAACGCATGAATGGGGCGGAAGTGCGTTACATGCCGGGTTGGGACTGCCATGGCCTGCCGATTGAGTGGAAGGTCGAGGAAGAATATCGCAAGAAGGGCAAGGACAAGGACGCCGTGCCGGTTCTTCAGTTCCGTGCGGAATGTCGGGACTACGCCGCAAAATGGGTGGAAGCTCAGCGGGAGGATTTCAAACGTCTGGGGATTCAGGCGGAGTGGGATAATCGTTATGTGACGATGGACTTCTCCTCTGAGGCGCAGATCGCCGAAGAAATCGGTAAGTTCCTGCTCAATGGCCGTCTCTATCGTGGGCTGCGGCCAGTGATGTGGAGTCCGGTTGAAAAGACTGCTCTGGCCGAGGCGGAAGTCGAATATCACGATATTACCTCAACGACCCTGTTCGTGGCCTTCCCTAATGTGAAGGACCCGACAGAAGGGCAGCTTCTTGCTGGTGCATCAGCAGTGATCTGGACCACGACCCCGTGGACAATCCCTGTAAACCGTGCGCTCGCTGCTGGGCCGGAGATTACCTATAACGTCATCCGTGTCACGGGCGTGGCTGAGGACAGTCTCGTACCGGTCGATGCAAAGCTCATCATTGCCGAAGACCGTCTGACGGACTTCCTGACGGGGGCTGGCATCAGCGGGCATGAGGTGCTGCACACACTCCCCGGCAGTGCTCTGGAAGGTGCCGTGTTCGCCCATCCGCTGCGTGGCCGTGGGTTCGATTATGACGTGCCGCTGCTGCTTGGTGAGTTTGTCACGACTGATGCCGGTACCGGTCTGGTCCATATGGCACCGGCTCATGGTCATGATGACTTCATGCTCTGCCGTGCCCACGGTGTGGAAGTGACGGAAGAGGTCTGTGACAATGGCACCTATGTTGAGTGGATGCCGGAACTGGGTGGCATCCATGTCTTCAAGGCGACGCAGCCGGTTTGTGACCTGCTGACGCAGGTGCGGGAACAGGCCCAGCAGGAAAAGGCCCCGGCCCGTGGTCTGATGGCTCGGGCAGAGATTGTCCATTCTTACCCGCATTCATGGCGGTCCAAGAAGCCTGTGATTTTCCGGGCCACGCCACAGTGGTTCATTGCCATGGAACCTCGTGAAGGGGATGAAGGTGGTCCCGGTCTGCGTGAGCGCGCCCTGAAAGCTCTTGATGATATCAGCTTCGTTCCGGCTAGCTCCCGTCGCCGCCTGACAAGCATGATTGAGCAGCGGCCTGACTGGTGCATTTCCCGCCAGCGGTCATGGGGTGTGCCGATTGCCGTGTTCGTGGAGAAACGTACCGGTGAGGTCCTGCGGGATGCGGACGTTATGGCTCGCATCGTGCAGAGCTTCAAGGAGCGTGGGGCGGATGCGTGGTACGATACGGACCCCGCCGTTTATCTCGGTGAAGGTCGTAACCCGGAAGATTACGATCAGGTCTTCGATATTGTTGATGTCTGGTTCGAGAGTGGATGCAGCCATCGTTTCGTCCTGCATCAGGATGGCGTGAATTATCCGGCAGACCTGTATCTGGAAGGGTCCGATCAGCATCGTGGATGGTTCCAGTCTTCCCTGCTGGAGAGCGTGGGTGCGGAAGGTACGGCGTCTTACAAGGCGGTCGTGACCAATGGTTTTGTGCTGGATGGGCAGGGGCGCAAAATGTCCAAGTCCCTCGGCAACACCATTGTGCCTGATGACGTGACGAAGACATTGGGTGCGGACGTGCTGCGCCTGTGGGTTCTGAACTCCGATACCAATGAAGATTTGCGTATCAGTAAGGAGATCCTCAAGCAGCAGGGCGAGCTTTATCGCCGTGTGCGGAACACGTTGCGTTGGCTGCTCGGGGCGCTGGAAGGCTTTACGGATGCCGAAGCCCTGCCTTTGGGGTGGGATGACGTATCAGCCCCGGTGGATGTGGTGCTGGATAAGCTGGTTCCCGATGAAGCCGCCCGTGCCCTACGCCATAAGGCAACGGTGAAGGCTCGCAAGGCCCTGCCGCTGCTGGAGCAGTATATCCTGCATCGTCTGTATGAGCTGTATCAGCGTGTGCAGGACGCTGTGCAGACCCATCAGTGGAACGGCGTCTATCCGCTCTTGCATAATTTCTGCAATAACGAGCTGTCAGCTTTCTATTTCGATATCCGCAAGGATGTCATTTACTGCGACCCGGCGGACTCCCACACACGCCGTGCGGCCCGCACCGTGCTGGATGTGCTGCATCGTGCCCTGACGACATGGCTGGCCCCGGCTCTGGTCTTTACGGCAGAAGAATCATGGCAGGCTCGTTTTGGTGAAGAAGGCAGCGTGCATCTGGAACACTTCTTTGTGCCGGAAGAAGGCTGGTACGACCCTGAACTGGCAGAACGCTGGGAGAGCCTGCGTCAGACACGCCGCCGTGTGACCACGGCTCTGGAAGGGGCACGCCGTGAAGGCATGATCGGGTCTTCCCTGGAGGCGCAGGTCCATCTGCCGCTAACGGCTGAGGAGCAGGTTGTGTCCGAAGGGATCGACTGGGCGGAGCTTTGCCTTGCCTCCGAGGTTCATGTTCAGGAAGGGCAGGCCGAGGATGAGGTGAAGGTCAGCCGTGCGGATGGGCAGAAATGTGCCCGTTGCTGGCGCATCCTGCCGGATGTCGGGCAGAATGAGGATCATAGCCATCTCTGCTTGCGTTGTTTTGATGCGGTAAGTGCATGAAGCAGACTGGGACTGGAAGTACGGAGGGTGGTGTATCCCCATCCGCCGTACCCTCTTCGCCACGGTGGCGGCTTGTCGGATTGATAACGGCCTTGGTCGTTCTGGTGGTGGATCAGGCGAGTAAGGCGTGGATTCTTTACTGGCTGAACCTGCCAGCACGGGGCAGTGTGGCTGTGCTGCCCGGTCTTAACTTCACGATGGTGTGGAACCATGCCGTGACGTTTGGCATGTTTGGTGGGCATGGGCGGTGGTTGTTCATCATCATTTCCACGCTAGCGGTGCTGGGGTTGCTGGTTGTTTTGCTGCGGTCTCGCCGTCGGCTGGTCAGTCTGGCCTGTGGGGGGATTATTGGCGGGGCCATTGGCAATGTGATCGACCGTCTCCAGTACAAGGCTGTGGTGGATTTCCTGCATCTTCATGTTGGGGGTTGGTCCTGGTACGTTTTTAATATCGCCGATTCTGCCATTGTCTGTGGTGTTGGGTTATGGCTGCTGGACTCCTTTTTGGTGGAGCGGCGTAGCCAACATGGATAAAGCGACAAGCAGCTTGCCCATTGCAAGCAGGCTCTATAGGATTGGGCATCCTTTTGTCTGTGCAATGCGGGAACCAGTCATGCGGCTTTTTGCTCCTTCAGTTATACGTCATGGAGTCCGGTTAGGTGCTCTTGCCACGTTTGGGCTGGCGTTGGCTGGGTGCTCCGGCAGTGATGTGGCTCGTGGCTTCGGTCTTCAGCGTAGCCTGCCGGATGAGTACACCGTGACGACCCGTGCGCCGCTTTCCATGCCGCCATCCGAGAAGCTGGCTCTCCCCGGTGCTGCTAATGCGAACCGTCCGGATGAAAGCCCCCGTATGCAGGCGTTAGAAACGCTGGACCCGGATGTTGCTCTGCACCCCAATGAAGGGACGGATAGCAGCGGCCAGCAGGCACTTGTTCAGAATGCTACGTCTGCCGCTCACGGGCCGGAAAATGCCGAGCTTGGCGATGCTGATGCCGGTTTTGTGGATAGTTTGCTGTTCTGGCGTGGTGGCCGGGCTGGTAACGTCGTGGACGGTGAGGCGGAGAACCGCCGCATTCAGAAGAATGAAGCTCTTGGGCAGAACTTCACCGAAGGGGCTACGCCGACCTTGCGGAAGGGTGGCAGTAAGTAAGGGGCGGCTTACGTCCCTGTCCTCCGGTCCGGTTCTGCGTTGCCCTGTCTGAGGAGGAGCCGTGGTGCGGCCTGTCATCCGTCGTCTTTCCAGTCATGTTGTGGACCTCATCGCAGCTGGTGAGGTCGTGGAGCGGCCCGCTGCTGCTCTCAAGGAGCTAGTGGAAAATGCTCTGGATGCTGGAGCAACACGGCTAGAGGTCATTCTTCGGGGTGGTGGCTGCGAGCTGATTGAGGTCAGCGATAATGGCCGGGGGATGGAGGTCGAAGAGCTGCCCTTGGCGGTAGAACGTCATTGTACGTCCAAACTACCCAATGATGATCTAACAGCTATCAAGACGTTAGGATTTCGGGGCGAGGCCCTGCCGTCCATTGGGGCCAGTGCCCGTCTTTTCCTGACATCACGAACAGAGACAGCGGACACGGCGTGGGAACTTTCCGTGCAGGGTGGCGTTGTTGAGGGACCGGTGCCGTCTGCCGGGGCGGTGGGGACCCGTGTTGTGGTGCGGGACCTGTTTTTTGCCACACCGGCCCGCCGAAAATTTCTGAAGACGGCCCGAGTAGAGGGCAATCATGCCGAGGCCGTCATGCGGCGTGTGGCGTTAAGTGCCCCCGAGTGCGCCATTACGTTCATTATGGATGGGCGGGAGATTTTTAGCTTTCCGCCGCAGGATATTCGCAGCCGGGTTGCTAGCGTGCTGGGCGTGCCGGAAGATGGCCTCTTGGCGGTGGATGAGCAGCGAGGGGCCATGCGGCTGAGCGGCTATATCTGCGGGCCGGGCGAAACCCGCCGGACGGGTAACGGGCAATTCATGCTGGTCAATCATCGCCCCGTGATGGACCCTATTCTGCGAACCGCCATACGGGTGGCTTATCGTCCTGTGATTGAGAAAGGGCGGTTCCCTGTTCTTCTGTTGCATCTTCAGCTTCCGCTGGATCGGGTGGATGTGAATGTTCACCCGGCCAAGACGGAGCTGCGTTTTGCTGATGAGGCTGAAGTGCGGGCCTTCGTTATTGGGGCGGTAGGGCGTGCCTTGGCTCGGAGTGCTGGTGAAGGCGGTGGCATACAGGCGGACCTTGGCATTATTGGCCGTCGTGCCTCTTCCATTGGGCAGAGGGTGCCGGGGTCTTCCTATTCCTACGACCATACGGGGGCTACCCGAACACCGCCGGTTGATTTCGGGTTTGGGACATCTATCCGGCGGTTTTCGTCTCCACCTGTAGGGGAGCAGCCTCCCTCCGTGCGGGAACAGACGCCTATTTCCAGTCTGGATGAAGGGCAACGCCGCTACGCTGCGACTGCGGGCTGGGACAGTGAAACGGGTGAGTGCAGGGAGGCTCCGCCTTCTCTTGTGGTGGAGGCTCAGCCGGTACATCCTCTTGGTGTACCGATTGGGCAGATTCATGCCACGTATATCCTGTCCATAGCCCCGGATGGTGATTTGATCCTGACAGATCAGCATGCCGCTCATGAACGTTTGACACATGAGCGTTTACGTGCCCGTTTTGCCGAGGGGGTCGTAAAGGCGCAGGCTTTGTTAATGCCGGAAGTAGTGGACCTACCGCATGGGGCTGCTGAGGCCCTGACACATTGTGCGGAAGAGCTGGCCCGTTTTGGTCTGGAGATCGAACCATTTGGCATCGGCAGTATTCTGGTTCGTAGCCTGCCTGCCCCTTTGAGTGGCAGTGATGTGGCCGGTCTTCTGCGTGATGTGGCGGAGGAGCTTGTCCAGATGCCTGACCTACCTGCCCGGCAGACGGACAGTCTGGACGGACGGTTTGAGGCCATCATGGCCCGCATGGCCTGTCATGGGAGCATCCGGGCCGGACGACTTCTCAAGCAGGAGGAAATGGAGGCTCTTTTGCGGGGAATGGAGCAGCATCCCCGGGCCAATACCTGCCCTCATGGTCGCCCAACATGGTTGAAGTTGGATAAGGATGGACTGGAAAAGCTTTTTGGAAGAACCAAGTAACGCTTGGCTTCAGAAGGTTTTTTCACATTTGTTTGACGAGAGGACAGGCCGCTATGCAGGGTCTGTCTATGGTTTTTTTGGTATCGGTAGAGGTAGTATCCTCCCTTATTTCATGGATATGACCTTTTCTTTGCGGAGTTGATCGGGAAGAAAACGGTCCGAAAGAGGATGGAATGGCCGATATTGTTGCTGAGCTGAAGTCTGTTGTTGGTACTGGAAATGTTCTGACGTCAGAGAGTGCGACCTACGGGTACCGTAAAGGGTTCCGTTTCGGTGATGGCAAAGTGGAGGCCGTTGTCATCCCCAGCTCTTTGGTGGAGCTGTGGCGTGTAGCAAAGCTGGCAGTAGAAGCGGGGCGCATCATTCTTATGCAGGCCTCCAATACTGGGCTGACGGGTGGCTCCACCCCCGATGGTAACGATTATGACAGGCCAATCATTCTCATCAGCACACGCAAGCTGAAAGGGATTCAGCTTCTGGGCGAGGGTAAACAGGTTGTCTGCCTGCCGGGGGCAGATCTGTATGAGCTGGAGCAGATATTGGCTCCGTTGGGGAGGGAGCCGCATTCCGTCATTGGTTCATCTTGTATCGGGGCCTCTGTCCTTGGCGGGGTGAGTAATAACTCTGGTGGGGCCTTGGTGCAGCGTGGCCCGGCTTATACGGAAATGGCTCTTTATGGGCAGGTAGACGCCGAAGGTAGGTTGCATCTGGTCAATCATCTGGGAATCCGTTTTCAGAATGAAGAGGTGGCTGAATCGGTACTGGATGCGCTGGAACATGGTCGTTACAGCCCGGATGATGTGGATTGGTCGGGCAAGCAGAAGGCTCATGATGATGATTACGTCAACCGTATCCGTCAGGTCGATGAGGCTTCGCCGGGGCGGTATAATGCTGATCCGGGCCGTCTATTCGAAGCTTCCGGTAATGCGGGTAAGCTGATTGTCTTCGCTGTGCGGCTGGATACCTTCCCGGCGGCGCAGGATACAGCCGTTTTCTATATTGGCAGCAACAAGACGGATACGCTGGAGAAAGTCCGTCGCCATCTGCTGACAGCGTTTGAAGAATTGCCGATTGCCGGTGAATATATGCACCGGGATGCCTTTGCCATTGCGGATAAATATGGCCGGGATACGGTAGCGTTGATCCGCTTCTTGGGAACGAAGCATCTGCCCCTCATGTTCCGTATGAAAGCATGGGTTGATTCGTTTGCTCAGCGCATTTCATGGTTGCCGGATGGCCTGAGTGACTTGGTCATGCAGTTCGGTAGTCGGTTTCTGTCTTCGCAGGTTCCTGCTCGGATGATGGATTACCATAGGAAATACGATCATCATCTCATGCTGCGTGTTTCTGGCACTCTGGCCCAGCAGGTCCGCCCGTGGCTGAAGAGCTTTTTTGCAGATGATCTGGCCGAGGAGGGGGCATTCTTTGAATGTACAACACAGGAAGGCACGTTAGCCTTTCTGCATCGCTTTGCCATGGCAGGGGCTGCCAACCGGTATGTTGCCGTTCATGGCAAGCGTACTGGCGGGATGATGGCACTGGATGTTGCCCTACGCCGGAATGATTGGGAATGGTTGGAGCGTTTGCCGCCAGAGGTGGATGATCAGCTGGTGTTGAAGCTCTATTACGGGCATTTCCTCTGCCATGTCATGCATCAGGATTATGTTGTGAAACCCGGTGTGGACCCTATGGATGTCGAGCAGCGGTTCATGTGGCCGATATTGGATAAACGGGGTGCTCGTTACCCCGCCGAGCATAATGTAGGTCATCTCTATCATGCCCCGCAGAGCATGGCCGACCATTACCGGTCCCTCGACCCTTGTAACTGTCTGAATCCCGGTGTTGGACGTCAGACAAAAAAGAAGAACTGGGTCGCTGAGAGCGTTTGAAGCCAGCTCGGCAGGGCTTTTTCCCGTAAAGGGCCCTGCCTGCGTGGTTAGAAATCGTCTTCTGTCAGTGGAACAGGCGTCAGGCTCGCAGGGAGATAGAGGGGATGTTCGGGGCGGTGGCCCTTACGGCTCAGCCGTAGGGCTGTGACCTTGTGACCGGCTCTGAGCAGCAGTCTGGCGATTTTCGGGCCACGGTAGCGTAGTTCTTTTGCTTGTGGGGTACCATAGGCCAGCACGATGAGATCGGCCTGCTCGGCCATTTCCAGCAGGTAATGGTCTGTTTCTGGGCCGACAGGGTCGGGAACTTCCAGCAGGCGTTTCTGATCTGTACAGCGATAGGCAAAGCTGTTGCCGACAAACATGCCTCCATAGCCCCATTGCCGACTGTAACGCTGGCATTTGGCCACGGAGCGGTCATCGCCATATTCCGTGGCGACAGAAGGATTCATCATGATCCACATGATGAAGGGTTTTGTCTCATCCCATGATCGCCTGAGCGTATAGCGGTAGCAATCGCCGGGTCCGGCATAGAGGGCCGTGCTGGTGACGTCATCAGCCAGACGCAGCGGTTTCGCCGTGCCGACATGGTGTGGTGCGTGCGGCATTGCCTCGTCCTTTGGCTGTTTAGGGAGCGTTGGGAGGGATGGTGAGGCAGTCGATCGTACTGTGTAGGCGTTTGCACGCTCCGGTGGCTTGGCTATGTGTCAGATTGATCAGACGGGCTCGGTAAAGTGTGCCCCTGACTGTATGGACAGGCATGACCAGCACGGACGCATTACCCGCAATAGGGGTGATGCGGGGCCGTAGCTGTGTGGCGACCATGAGAGCCTGTTTCTCGCCGCCATAACTACCTAACTGGATGGCCCAGTCGTGCGTTGATTCGGCTAGCATATCCGTAGCTCCCCTCCGGCTGGCTGGGGCATCTGCCAAAGGAATGGACCGGATGCGTAGTGTGTTTCTTTGCTCTTCGGGTGGAAAGGAGCGTGGTGGAGTAGAGGGTTGGATACGGGGCCGGGTGGTGGGTGTAGCAGACCGTGCTTGAGTGCCAGAGTATCCCCGAGCAGCCCATGCCGCCCGGATATCCTGTGTCTCGGCTGTTTGTGCAACCGACTCGGTTGGGGTGTCGTTGTCTTCATCCAGAGGAGAGGCAGCGTCAATGTGGCGGGAGGTCTGCGCTGTCCTGTCGTGGCGGGCTACGATGAGGTCATTGCGGGAGCGTTGACGTGGCCATATTCCCATGATTTTGGGGGCAATGGCGGCAACATAATTGCGTGTTTCTCGTGGGAGGGCTCTGTTCTGGCGGAGATAATGGTCCAGACTGCCGGGGCCATAATTGTAGGCGGCGAGAAAGCCGGGGGAACCGTATATTTCATACATCTGGCGGATATAGGCTGTCCCGGCAAGGATGTTGTCGTGCGGGTCGTAGGGATCCGGGCCGAGGTTATATTGGGTGCGTAGGTCATCATAGGCGGGTGGCATGACTTGCATCAGCCCCATGGCACCCGGCGTAGAGGTAATGAAGTTGCCGTAACGGTCGTACAGATGTCCGCCTGATTCCTGATGCATCACGGCCCTGATCCATTCTGTTGGAACGTCAAAGCGGTTTGAAGCCTCATCAATATAGGGGCCCCAAGGGTCATCAGGAGGTCCGGGTGGGGTATAGTGGGACCGGGCATGAGCCTGATAGTCTGCTTGCTCTTCCAGCACGGGCATGGTCGGGCCATTGCTGCCATTCTGTGTGGCACAGGCTGCCAGCACAGCAGGTAAAAGTAAGGCAAAACAGAGGCGGACCATGCGCAGGGGAGAGGAATATGGGGCAGTGCGTATCATGAGGGCTTCCTGAACGGGAACATGCACAAAACCTATTTTTCTATCACGGGAGTGATGGGAAGCAGAGAGATGTTCGATTTTTATAAGTAAAGATCACGTTATAAAAGAGGCTTAATAGCGAAGCAGGGGATTGAAAAAGAGGGGGCAACCGGCTTAGTGTGGCGCTGATTATGTTGCGGTAATGGTAGTAGTGCTGCCTGTTGTGACTGGTCGATGGTTGCATGATGGGAATTGAGGTACGAGAGCATGTCTTATGCTGCGCTGGATGCGGTCCGAGTTGCCCGGGCTGCTGAGTTGGCCTTGCAGACGCTGGCCGGGGAGAAGGAAGTGTCTGAGGCGCACCAGCGCAAAACGATTCTAATCGAGCGTATTCATGCCCTTGCTAAAGCTGCCGCAGAGACAGCAGGGCAGGGGACGGTGACGCTGACTTCTGAAGAGTTCTGGCTGATCTCCAGAAACTGGTGATGAAGTATTAGCTGGAATCGGGGCGTAGTAATGAACGATTATAGTATTTTGAGAAACTGGATATTGGGGAGTGTTAAGGGATGAAGTGGTTTTTTGCGATTACAGAGAAAACGCTGTCCAACGACCCAGATCACGGTTTTATCGATTGCATTCGGGCTGCGGTACAGTCAGCACGTGAAAATACAACGCTGATCCCGCACATGGTGTTTGATGGTAATGAATGTGACTTCACACGGGAGATGCGTGCTGCGGGGGTGAATGTCATTTTTCACCGGTTGCATTTTTATGACCGTTTGCTGGAGGCGCAGCGTCGTCTGAAGCCGGAATGGCCGAACTACATTTTCACTGCTGCCGGTGCTTTCATGCGGTTGGAACTGCCCCTGCTGGAGCAGGAGGATCAGTACGTTCTGTATACCGATTGTGACGTGATGTTCCTGAAGGACCCGCAGGTTGAGTTCTGTAAACCAGAAATCTTTGCGGCCTGTGGGCAGTTTGGCAAACAGGATTATTATGTGGATATGAACTCGGGGGTCATGGTGATGAACCTCGAGCGTCTGCGTCGTGACCTTCCAGCGATGGTGGATTTCCTGTGTGATAACCTGGACTATGTTTCTGGGTATGATCAGGAGCTACTGCGTATTTTCTATAACGCACAGTGGAGCCCGCTTTCCGCCCGCTTCAATTGGAAGCCTTATTGGGGTGTGGATGACCGCGCCACTATTGTCCACTTCCATGCCGCGAAGCCCCCGGCAGCACGGCATCTGTTGGATGATCCTGCTTATCGTGAGCATGATCACGTTTTCCATGCATGGCGTCATTGGTTCTTTCAGAACCCAGCTGGTTATGGATATTATGTTCCGCAGTGGGAAAAATATCTTGAGAAAGCCCGTCAGTCTTACCAGCCCGGTGTGGTCAGTGAGTTTGATGCACTGAGATTTGAGGAGTGATTTCCTTCAACGGGTGCGAGCTTTAAGAAAAGCCCTCTTTTGTGGAGGGCTTTTTTTATGGAGAGCTGTTTTATTGCCTAGTTGGATTATCAGTCGCTTGTGGAGGATGGCTGTGTCAGCTGTTCGGTATGTTCAGTCGAAGCAGGTTTGCGGACATGACATTCGAGCCAGCGTCCGAGAGGGCGGGCTATGGCTGGGCCTAGTGTGATGACGGCCAGCATGCGAGCTGTCTGCATGGCGATAATAAAAGGTAGGGCAATCGGAATATTGGCACTTATGACGATGATGGTATCCAGCCCGCCCGGGCTTGTGGCCAGATAGGCACTAAGGAGATCAATATGGGCAAAATGGGCCACAGGGAGGGCCAGTAGGGCACAGCTGGCAATGAGTGTTACCGAGGATAAAGCAACGGCTGGGATTGAGCGTAGCGCATAGCGTAGAATGGGGGCTGTAAAGCGCAGACCAATGGACCAGCCGATAGTTAGATAGGCCGGAATACGGATCCAGAAAGGTGCGCTGATTTGAAACAGGCCACTCAATTGGGCAACGGCACCTGTAAGGATAGTCAGTAACAGCGTGGCGGCGGGTGAACGCAATCTTAGCCCGATGAGCGTGCTGATGGCGATCAGAACTAGTGTAGGCAAAAGGTCTCCCCGGACCGGCATGGGCATATGGGAGGGGTGACTCGTGCGTATGACGATCCATGAAATCAGGGATGTGGCAACGGCGACCATGATGACCCTGAAATAGAGCATGAAAGCCGTCAGCCTCGTATCAGCCCCAAAGGACCCGCAGAGCATGACCATGGTGGAGGCAGCCCCCGGTGACGTTCCCCAAAGAGCTGTTGTTCCGGGCATGACCCCGAACCAAGCAAGGCAGGCCCCGGTGGTGAAGCTGACAAGAATGACAGACAGGACACTGAAGAGAACCAGTATCCAGTGAGACATGATGTGGTGGAGAACAGAGAATGTCAGGCTATTGACGACCACACAGGCCAGAATGGCTTGTGCCATGGTGAAGAAAACGGGCTTTATGGTCACACCACGATTCTTGACGGACATGATAATGCCCGCCGCCATAGGTCCCAGCATCATACCTGCCGTTAGATGCAATATCAGGAAGAGGCCTGAGATTACGGCAGAGAAAAAGATCAGTCCCGCCCATCGTATGCCATAGGACTGCCAAGAAAGGGACGATAGGGTCACACGCCCGGTCCCTGCTTAGCTGTTCCCGTCATCAGGGTCTCCAGAGGACGCGCTGCCTGAAGGTTTTTTGCGGAAGGCGGCTAGGCTAACGACTTCTGCCCCTTCGTGGTTCTGGCTGTGGCCTGTATCCCCTTCAGTTTCTGGCGGTGTGGTCTCTGTTTTGGGTTCATCTGTTAGTGGGCGAAGCGTGTGGACTTCTGCCAGACTGGTATCTTCCCCTTCCTCATAGGTGTTGCCGCCTGTTGTGTCGGGGCGGGTAGTGAAATGCATGACAAGATGAACATGCGGATCCGCAAAGGCTGTGATAGCCCCCAAGGGGATATGAAGCGTGCTGGGAATCCCCCCAAAAGAGAGGCCGACAGAGAAGGTGCGGGCGGCGTGATCTATTGTGAGATTTTGGAACTGATGTTGCAGAACGATGGTCATTTCTTCCGGATAACGTTCCTTCAGGCGGGAGGGGATGTCTACTCCCGGAACGTCAGTGCGGAATGTCATGTAGAAGTGGTGATCCCCGGGGAGGCCATGTTCACTGACATGGTCCAGTGCCTTGAGCATGACAGCGCGCTGGGCTTCTTCCATCCAGCGATCGTAGGGGAGGAGGCTGGTTGGCATGGAAGGATCAAAACCGTCGGAGCCGTTGGTATCGTCACTCATGGAGCAGCACCATCACCTGTTACATCTGGAAATTCTTCTCAGGTGTGCGACAGGCTGCGTGAAATCGCAAGGCCCCGGGTGCATATTTTCCCGACTGGTATTTTATTGGTGGAAAGTGTTTCAGAAAAGAAACAGGTGGGGGGGCTTCTGTTGCCCGGTGCTCCCCCCGAACCGCGCTTATCGCTTATGCAGCAACAGCGAGCACCTCAGAGTTATCGTTGGCACTTGTAAAGTCAGCCCGATGACGGCGGAACAATACCGGGCAAAAAGTAGATCTTTACCATGCGTGTCGAGCCTGTTTCGTCCCCATAGCGTCAGCCTATAAGGCCGATGGTGGAGACGCCGGGCACTGCCCCCGGGTCCACAACACTTATTTCATCTACCGTTTATCGCCATAGCCAAGGCCGAAGCCTCCGGCACTGAAAAATATAGGCAGTTCTATCCGGTATGGCAAGACAACAGTCAGACAAGACAAACAGTTGCATTTAGGATTATCCTGAAGTGTTTCATTCCGTAGCGGTCTCAGCTACATCATGCTCCAATGGAGGGCGACGGTTTGCCGGTCAGCCTCATAGATAATCTGATATGGTCAAGCGAGCGGGAGAGACAGTCATGGCCCTGACAGACGAGCAGCGTTCCGAGATAGAGGCCCTGCGTGCCGCTCCTCATCAGACAGTCCGGCCAACAGTTCCGGCTATGGAGGCATTGCTCTTCGAACCATTCCCGCTGCTGGATCACGGTTTCATCCGTGTTGTGGACTATATGGGAGGCGATTCGGCTGTTGTGCAGGCAGCCCGTGTTTCCTACGGCAAGGGCACTCGGAAGACATCAGAGGATGCCGGTCTGATTCGCTATTTGATGCGGCATCGGCACTCCACACCATTCGAGATGTGTGAGATCAAGTTTCACGTGAAACTGCCACTTTTTGTGGCTCGGCAGTGGATTCGCCATCGTATGGCGAGTGTGAATGAATATTCCGCCCGCTATTCCGTGCTGGACAAAGAGTTTTACCTGCCTGATGCGTCACAGATTGCCGCACAGAGTAAGGTCAATAATCAGGGCCGTGGGGATGTTCTTAGTGCCGAGACGGCGCAGGAGGTCCTGTCTATCCTTCAGCGTGATGCGTTGCAGTGTTACGGTGATTACGAGCATATGCTCGACCCGGAAGGTCTGGGTGTTGCCCGTGAGCTGGCCCGCATCAACTTGACGCTCAATACCTATACACAGTGGTACTGGAAGATTGACCTGCACAATCTGATGCACTTTCTGGCACTGCGGGCGGATTCCCATGCTCAGTATGAAATCCGTGTTTATGCCCAGAAGATGATTGAGATCCTCAAGGCATGGGTGCCGCATACAGCGCAGGCTTTTGAGGAATACCGTCTCGGGGCATACAGTTTTTCTGCTGGGATGCTGAAGGTGCTGCGTCGCCGTCTTGCTGGGGAGAGTGTCACACAGGAGACATCCGGCCTGACAAAACGGGAATGGACAGAGATGCAGGCCATTCTGGAAGGCTGAATCGTGTCAGGTTCCAATCATTTTCTGGACGAAGAGGACCGGCCTGCTGGTCCTGTCCGGGATTCAACGGCGTTGCTGGAGGAGGGACGCCGTTTCCAGATGGAGACGGGTATTCCGTCCCTTCTGGGGCATAAGCCCCGTTTCTTGCCGTGGGTTCTGCTGGCAGCCCTGCTTATGCTCGTGTCTTTGGGGATAGAAGTTTTTTGGCCTTTGCCGGGGCATCATGGCCCGTTACCTGCCTGTGGTCAGGTGTCGGCCGGGACGGTCTCCTGCCAGAAGGTGTCGGAACAGAGCCGCACGACGCCTGCCCAATAAAGTGGGCGAGGCAGGCAGGGGGCTGCTCCCTCATGAGGCATGGGCGATACTGCGCCCTTGGGCACCCAGAATGTGGAAACAATCTGTCAGCCGTTGGGAGAAGCTCTTCTCCCCGGCCTTCATCCAGCAGCGTATATCGTAAGATTTCTTGAGAGGACGCCCCGTAATTGGGGATAGCTGATGGGTGAAGGCTTCTTCATGGTTGCGGATATAGTGGGCAACGCCTTGTGCGTAGGCGAATTGCGTATCCGTATCGATGTTGAACTTGAAGACACCAAAGCTGACAGCCTGTTTGATGGCCGTTTCTTCCGATCCGGACCCACCATGAAAAACTAGAGGGATGGGGTTAGGGCCTGTATGAAGTCGTTCCGCTACGAGTGCCTGAGAATCGCGTAGGATTTCCGGGCGGAGGCAGACATTGCCGGGCGCATAGACCCCATGAATATTTCCAAAAGAGGCGGCGATGGAGAGCATCCCCAAGGGGGACAGGTTTTCCCATGCGGTCAGGACATCTTCCGGGTTGGTATAGAGGGAGGGGTCACAGCTTGGGCTTCCATCATGCAGCTCCTGCCCGATTCCGTCTTCTTCTCCACCCGTCATTCCCAGTTCGATTTCAAGGCCAATGCCCAGAGGGGATAATTTGCCCAGCAGGGTAGAGGCTGCGGCGATGTTGTCGGCGAGGGGTTCTGTCGAAAGGTCGAGCATGTGGGAAGAAAATAGGGGATGGCCTGTTTGCTCGAGGTGGCGGCGGCTTTCCTCCACCAGGCCATCAATCCAGCCCAGCAGAGGGCGATTGGCATGGTCTGTATGCAGAATGACCGCCACTCCGTAATGTTGGGCCAGAAGATGCACATGCTGTGCTAGAGCTGTGGCACCGAGAATCTGGGCTTGCTGTTCGTCTGGTAGGGTTTGCCCTGCATAGAAGCGGGCACCTCCAGCAGAAATCTGGATGACAATATCGGCCTTGTTTTCCCGTGCTGCTGCGAGGGCAGCATTGGCGGTGGTGGAGGAACTGACATTGACTGCAGGCAGGGCATAGCCCCCTTCACGGCAGGCTTGAAGCAGGGTCCGGTAGGTCTCTCCACTAACAACACCCGGCGGAACGGTTGGCACACGGACGGAAGGGGCAGGTGTGGAGGACATCATGGAGCTTCTCGGGGTGCAGGATGGTAAAGGGACTAATCGTAGCAAAGATAGCCTGTTCTGCCAGTCTGATATACATGTCGTCTAAAAATAGGACTATAAAAGTCCAAAAGTGCTTGAGTTGCGTTAAAGGGTGCTCATTCTATTGGGTATCTGATAAGAGAGGCGTTTATGACACAGAGTGATCTCATGATGATAGAAACTGAAGATACTCCCAACCCGGCAACACTGAAATTTCTGCCGGGCCGTGATGTGACGGGGGATCGGCCGCCTGTCGATTTTGCGGAGGCTGGTGTCGTGGCGGGGCGGTCTGCTCTGGCGGACGCTCTTTTCAGCATGGCCGATGTAAAGCGTGTTTTTCTGGGGAGTGATTTCGTCTCTGTCACGAAGGATGAGGGGGCCGATTGGGAGGCTCTGCGTCCGCAGATTCTGGTCGCTCTGACGGATTTCTTTAAAGGTGGCAAGCCCGTTCTGGCGGACAATATCGCTGCACCTGAGGCTGATATCTTCCCTGAGGATAGCGAAGTCGTGGCCCGGGTGAAGGAATTGCTGGATACACGGGTACGCCCGGCTGTAGCCAGTGATGGCGGGGACATTGTCTTCCGTGGGTATCGGGAAGGTGTCGTTTATTTGAGCATGCAGGGGGCCTGTTCTGGCTGCCCTTCTTCCAGAGCGACATTGCGTCATGGTGTGGAGAACATGCTCCGTCACTACATCCCGGAGGTGACGGCGGTTGAACCTGTGGAGGAGTAAGAGCCGATGACAGCATCACCAGCCCCGGAGGGGCAGCAGGCCGACAGGCTGGCGGAAGATAATGCCGCTGCTTTTGTTGCGGCTGAGACGCTTTTCATGCGCTGCCGCACGGCGGAAAGATTTTCTGACCGTCCTGTGGGTGAGGATGTGCTGTACCGCTTGTATGACATGCTTAAGATGGGGCCGACATCGGGCAATTGCTCCCCGGCCCGTTTTGCGTTCCTGAAGACAGAAGAAGCACGGCAGAAACTCCGTCCGGCTTTGTCTCTGGGAAATGTAGAACTGGCCATGTCAGCCCCGGTGCTGGTGATTGTCTGTTACGACCCTCTGTTTTTTGAAAAGTTTGAAACACTCAACCCTATGCCCGGTCTGCGGGACTGGTTTGCTGCTGATGTGGGGCTGAGTGACGAGACGGCCTTCCGTAATGGAACATTACAGGGGGCTTATCTCATCATGGCGGCTCGGGCGTTGGGGCTGGCTGTACGGCCCATGTCTGGCTTTGATGCCATGATGGTAGAGGAAGAGTATCTCCGCAAACAGGGCTGGCGGGCTAATTTCCTTGTGGCGTTGGGCTACCCGGAGGGGGATGTGTCCTCACCTCGTGCGCCTCGCCTATCGCATGAGGAGGCCTGCCTGTGGCTGTAAAGCCGGAGCGGTGCCTTGTCATGAATGGGGCCGGAGCAGGGCGAGGGCAGAGTAATTTGATTGCTCTGCTGGAACATGGCCTCGTTGTAGATGAACAGGTTCTTTCTGGGCGTGGTGCTTCGGAGCGTTTTGCCCCCACCGTGCAGGCCATGCTGACACGAGCTGGCTGGGACGCCCCGCCGGATTTGGTGGCGGCTGTGGTGGGGCCGGGTTCGTTCACGGGGCTGCGGGCCTCCCTCTCTCTTGCTGCTGGGTTGGTTCGTGGATGGGGCTGCCGAGGGGTTGGGGTACGGCTTGGAGATGCCTTGCGGGCTACCATGCAGCAGGGAGAAGCGACCATTTTGTGTCTGGCCCGCCGAGGGCGTGTTTTTGTGGACCCGCCTGACTATGATGCTTATGCCCTGCCTGTCGGGCAGATTCAGCCGGGGAGTTGGACAGCCGTAGCGGGTGATGCTGTTTATGGTGATGATGCCTTGCCGGAACTGAGCGAGCAGGCAGCGTATGACGTGTTAGGGCGTGATATAGTGCGTCTGCCTTATGCGGCCCCAACGGCTGAGGGTATTTTTATGGCTGCCTGCCAGAGTGTTGAGGGCGGCCCTGTGCAGGCTTATGAGCTTGAGCCTCTCTATGTGGACCCCCCGGAGGCAAAACCTCCAGCAGGCGGCCTGAGACCGACTCCTCGCTGAGGTTTGGTATGGACTGTCGGGATAAGACGGCTCATGAGGCACAAAATGTCGGAAGTATACGCTCAGAAGTGCCGAGAATTGAACTATCCGCTGTAGGGTCGGAGGCGGCCTATCTTCTGTCTGTGCTGCATCATGCTGCTTTTTCAGGACGGGAGCCTTGGGATGAGCGTGCGATTGGGCAGATTCTAGCACTACCGGGTGTGGAAGCTTGGGTGGCCTGTGCAGATAGCCGTTCATGCGAGCAGGAATCGGTGCCAGTAGGGTTTATCATTAATCGTTATGTCATGGATGAAGGTGAAATATTAGCCTTGGGGGTTCATCCAGAGTGGCAGCGGCGGGGGGTTGCACGTAGCCTTTTGTCCCATGTCGTAAAGAAAGCCCAGCAGGATAGGGCTACCCTGTTTCTGGAAGTACGGTTCAGTAACGAAGCTGCTTTTGGTTTGTATGGTCAGCTTGGTTTTCAGCAGGTAGCGGTTCGTCGCCGTTATTATGATGATGGTGAGGATGCCCGCCTTTTGCGATGGTCTCCTGATTGAAGAAAAGTATTTTTCTTACTGATTTATGGTTCCGAGATGATGACGTGTAATTCTGGAATGGCCTCCCGATAAGGGTATGGTCTTTCTGCATGGCGGGATTGTAGAGGTATGCTTTATCCACAAAATATTATGGCATTTTATGTTTCTGTAACATCTTAAACTCATAATCTCATGTAATGGTATGTTATGGGAGAGGATAGGGTTGTATATGGTATATTTATTATAAAACAGTATGATACATGAGGTGAAAATTAATTTTCTCAAGGAATATGCTGTTATTTAACCTATTGACAATAGGATCAGTGACCACATGTAATATCATTATGTTGGAAACATTTCTGTTTATGTTGGGGAATTTCTTATCTTATCAATAAGTGTTTACTATTACAGAAACGGTTTTTCTTGTTGTCTTTCTCTACAATCCGTTATAGGTCGAACTAAATTTCTTGGGAGATAGGTTTTTTTTATGTCGTCTGAGACAGAAACACAGGCTCTGCGCCAGCTGACAGCACAGATCGTCACAGCGTATGTGAGCAGTCACGATGTCGCTTCCGAGGCTCTGCCCGATTTGGTTCGCTCCGTGCATGGGGCTCTTGCCGATGCAGGTGTGGCCGTTGAGGCTGAGCCAGAAAAGCCGGTACCGGCTGTACCCCCTCGTAAGTCGGTCTTCCCCGATTATATCATCTGCCTAGAAGATGGTAAAAAGCTGAAGCTTCTGCGCCGTCATCTTAAGACAGCTTATAACATGACCCCTCAGGAATATCGTGAGCGTTGGGGCCTGCCGCCAGAATATCCGATGGTTGCACCGAACTATGCCAATCATCGATCTTCCCTTGCACGGCGCATTGGGTTGGGCCGTCGTCGTGAGACCAATGACACACCGTAAAATGGTCAGCTCCTGCCTTTGAGGGCAGGAGTAGGTGTATTTAATAAATTGAGGGAGGTGCGTTTCGCATTATGATGTGGATTGGACAAACCACATCATAATCGGATAGATCATCAATATGGTGATGAGCACAAAAAAGATGGGGCGCGACGGTGCTGCGTCCGGGGGGGCGGTAGGTGATTCTCCTATCGCACGTCTCTGCGTTAAGCATGGTCTGAAGATGACTGGGCAGCGGCGAGTGATTGCCCGCGTTCTTTCTGAAGCGGAAGATCACCCAGATGTGGAGGAGCTGTATCGCAGGGCCTCCGAGCTGGACAGCCGTATTTCTGTTGCCACCGTTTACCGGACGGTTCGTCTACTGGAAGAAAAAGGGATTCTGGAGCGACGGGATTTCGGCGGGGGGCGTGCCCGCTATGAAGCCAGCGAGAATGGACATCATTATCATTTGATTGATATTGATAGCGGTAATGTTATTGAATTTGAGAATGATGAGCTGGTCGGCCTGCTGGCAAAGATTGCAGCAGAGCTGGGGTTTGACCTCATGTCTCACCGTGCGGAGCTTTTCGGGCGTCGTACGGCGTCGGACAGGAAGAAAGACACCATCTCTGGGAAGAGTGATGATGGGAGCAAGTCCAGCCCATCAGGCCGGGCATAGGGAGTGACTGATTTCGTATGACCGGGAAGAGGCCGTCAGATATCGCTGGGGATGCATGCATCGCCTCCTCTAATTTAGAAGAACTGGAGAAGGGGGGATTTGTCAGCAGCGAGAAAACGCAGCGGCAGATGGATACCCTGGCGACTCTTGCCTTGAATCGTGAAGGTGGTTTTCAGGAACTGCGTGGCGGCAGTCTGGGTGTGCGTCTTGCCACAACGGAGGAAGAAATCCGTGCGGCGCAGGCTCTGCGCTATCGTGTGTTTTTTGAGGAGATGGGGGCTCATCCCAGTGAGGAAGCTCTACGGACCCGTCTTGATTCTGACCGGTTTGATGAAATCGCCGATCACCTCTTGGTTGTGGATCATGCTCTTGGCAGTGGCGGTGCTAGTGTGGTGGGGACGTATCGTTTGTTGCGTTCCGATTCGTTGGGGCCCGATGGCCGTTTTTATACGGCCGATGAGTATGACATTTCTTGCCTGACTGATTTCTCCGGCCGCCTTCTGGAGGTTGGACGTTCCTGCGTGGCACGGGACTATCGTGGCCGTGCGGCTATGCAGCTTCTTTGGCGGGGGATTGCCTCTTATATTTTCCTGCATAGGATTGATGTGCTTTTCGGTTGTGCCAGCCTGCATGGTACCTCTCCTGATGCCATGAGTGATGAGCTGACGTGGCTTTATCATAATCATCTGGCACCGCCTGCTCTGCGTGTCCGTGCGTTGCCAGAACGGTACGTTGATATGTGCCGTGTTGACCCCGCTACGCTAGACCGCCGTACGTGCATCAATAAGCTGCCACCGCTCATTAAGGGATATCTGCGCCTTGGTGGTTATGTCGGGGATGGTGCTGTGGTGGATGAGCAGTTCAATACGACAGATGTGGCCGTACTCGTCAAAAGTGAGCTTCTGGCGGATAAATATTACCGCCATTATGAGCGTCGTTTGAAGGACGCACTGGATTAGAAGGTTAGATCATGGAGATAAAGGCATTGTGTTCCCTTCCGCAGCAGGGAGGGTGGCGCAGTGCTTTCTTCATGCTGATTTTAGGCGGACTGGCTGCGCTGTCTCTGCCCCCTCTTTGCTTTGTTCCAATCCTGCCCTTGGTGTTGGGCATTTTCTATCAGGCCGTCTGTGCAGCCCCTAGCCATCGATCAGCAGCCTTGTGGGGCTTTCTTTTTGGGATGGGGTACTACACGGCGGGTTTATATTGGCTGACAAATGCAATCCTGACCCGTGTGCATGAGTTCTGGTGGGTAGTGCCTTTCGCCTCTCCCGGTGTTGCTCTGCTCATTGCTCCGCTTATCATGATACCGGCTGTCCTGTGTCGTCTTGTTCCAGCAGGTTGGCCACGAGTGATAATGTTCGCTGGAAGCTGGACATTGGCTGATATGGCCCGGGTTTTCTATTTTTCTGGTTTCCCATGGAATCCTCTGGGCAGTGCGCTGGAAGTACCGGGTTGGTTAGGGGATTGGCTTATTCAGCCAGCGTCCTTGATTGGTGTTGATGGGCTGACACTGATGCTGGTTTTGGCATCGTTAGCGCTTTGGCAGGGGCGGCGGGCCGTATTGGCTGTTGGTGTTTGTGCGGCTCTTTGGTGTGGTTGGGGGGCATGGCGTGCCGAGCATGAGGCCGTGTTGCCGGGGCATATCAATCCGATTGCTGTGATTGTTCAAGGGAATGTTACGGAAAATGAAGTGCTGGAGCGGGACAGTGCCGTGTCTCAGTTCCGGTCTTACCTTGAGCTGACAGCGCAGGGTGTAGAGCAGGCGCAACATCTGTTGCCGGGTCGTTCGGCTGTCGTCATCTGGCCAGAATCGGCTTTTCCCGGTCTGCTAGATGAGGAAGGGGAGGCTCGTCGGATGATTGCTGATGCAGCGGCTGGTGCCCCGGTACTGCTTGGGTCAGACAGGCGGGCTGATGGTGTAGGTCGCTGGTATAATAGTTTGATGGCGTTGGCACCGGACGGCCACATAGAGGCTATTTATGATAAAAGTCGCTTGGTTCCGTTTGGAGAATATGACCCGTGGATAGTGCCATTCCATCTGCTTCCGGCAGAGGTGGTGCCGGGGCCGGGCCTCCAAACATGGAATCTGCCACAGGTTGGTCGTGTCGGCCCTATGGTGTGTTACGAGATTGTTTTTTCCGGTCGTGTTGTGGCTCCGGGGCAACGGCCTGACTGGCTTTTGACGATTTCAAACGATGCTTGGTACGGCAATAGTGCTGGGCCACGTCAGCATTTGGCTACGGGGCGTTTGCGGGCGGTGGAAGAGGGATTGCCCGTTGTTTTTGCCAATAATCGTGGCGTATCTGCCATTTATGATGCCCGAGGTAGAGAGATAGGGCGGACACAATGGGGTAAGGAGCAGGTGCTTGTTCGCCCGCTTCCCGGACCGGAGGCAGCGACTCTATTCGCCATGATAGGGCGTTGGATACCGTGCTTGATGTCCGTTTTATTGGTGGGGGCAGCTCTCGTTAGGCGGTGGCGATTCGGGGCATGTACATAGGAACAGCCTTAATGTCATTGAAAACATAATTTATTGTTAACCACTATGGATGAATAGTAGAACTTTTTGAGCTGTTTTTATTTGAAGGTGTGGGATTGATGACAGAGCGGGCGTCGTTTGTCGATGCACATGTAGGCAGACGTATTCGACTTCTTCGGGGGTTGAGAAAATATTCACAGGAGAAACTGGCCAAGGCACTTGGAATCACTTTCCAGCAAGTGCAGAAATACGAACGCGGAGCAAACCGTGTCGGTGCTGGGCGGTTGTATGAACTGGCTCAGATCTTGGAAGTGCCAGTCGGTTTCTTTTTTGATGAGTTGGAGGGCTTTGGTAGTCCAGATTTCAGGATGGGGAGATTGTGTGAAGAGCAGGCCCCATTCCAGAAGACGAAGAGCAATGAAAAGAAGGAGAGTGGAGCAGCCGATAAAAAAGATGGTGGGATTGAATTATTGATGCTGCCGGAAACGCTGGAGCTGGCTCGTGCGTATTACAGCATTAGTGATGAGAAGATTCGTCAGCAGCTTATGAATTTCATTCGGGATGTGGCAGAGCGTTCTTCCTAACCTTGGTTGGCGAGGAAATTTTATTCTCGCCGCAAGATTGTATCATTCAGAAAAGAGCTGAACTGTCCGGCTTTGTAAGCGTTGCGTAGTGCTTCTTCATCGTACTCCTGTCTTACCCAGTCTAGAAATGAAAGACGCCCTTCTGCTGTTTTCTGGTAGAGTTGAAAAAAGGCGTCCAAAATTCCTGTACGGGATCGGCGAAAATGCAAAAAACGCCAGTGCAGGTGTTTCAGGGCTTCTTCGGCCGTGCCGCCTTCAAAAAGAACAACGAGGCCACTAGCCAAACCAGCTCTATCCGCACCGGATTTGCAATGCAGCAGAAGAGGGAAGCGGGCTTGGGTATAAAGTTGATGAAAGCGGAGAATACGGTCTTTATGGGGCGCATTTCGGCTTTCAAAAGCCATGTCGAGATAGGGTAGACTCAGCTTCTGGCAGGCTTCACGTCCTAGAGCATCGGCTCCACATTGCCGGTGCCCACGCAGATTGATGACCATGACCAGCCCTAGCGTCTGACGCCAACGGCGTAGGCGGGCTGGTGTGGGATGATTGCTGCGCCAGACACGTTCCGGTACGACAGGGGCTAGATTCGTCCAGACCAGCCGGAAGATGGCGTGGTCAACAAACAGGCTGTCATGCCATGCACGAAGCCGCTGAAGGGGAGAAGAAAGGGTGCCTTTGAACATGCCCGTTCTTTTCATGGCTGCGGGCCTTCGTCAATCGGGCAGAAGTGCTATAGGGTGGAGGTCATGAGGCTGCTCTTTCCCCCTGTCCTGTCTGTTTGTTCGGCCTTTCGGGCCTTTTCGGCCTGTCTGTTGGGCTGTGTAGTTCTGGCGGGCTGTGCAGCGGAAGAGGATGATGCGCCCGCACGTCATTTGCCCAAAGCAGATATGACAGAGGCTTATCCCAAAAAACCTTTTCGGGAGCTGCATCATCCCATGCCGCCTTATTCGGGGGGAATGGTACCGATGGTGCAGTCCATTCAGCCAACGCCGGATGAAATCTCTGGTCGCACTGTCCATACGCTGGAGGGTAGCAACGGCGGGGGTGATGACTTGCCTCATTTCCCTGCGCAGACACATACCGAAGCTTCCTACGGGGCCTCCCCGGCCCAGCAGAAATAGAGGACGAGCTGTTCGGTAGGAGGCGAGGTACGGTGGAAGATACTTTAGCCTTCCAGCGTTACGGCCTGCTCTGGCAGCATGACGGGAATACCATCACGCACGGGGAAGGCCAGTCCAGCTTCGGGGCTGATGATGCTGTTGCTGGCCGGGTCGTAATGGACAGGCCCTTTTGTAACGGGGCAGACAAGGCGGGCTAGAAGTTCAGGGGAGGGAGCCGGGTTGGTCATGATGGTCTTTCCATACGGGCTGTTACAGTGGAAGAAAGCATAAAACGCCTAGAGGTAGGGGGCTAGCCTTATCAAGGGGCCTCCCTCAGGAACAGTTTGTCAGGTGTGCTAGCGGGATAGTTCATCCAGCAGCAAGCTGGCTCGTTCTGTCAGGTCCGGGCACTCCAGAAGCTTCTGTTTTACACTGGGGGAGAATGGCAGGAGCATGGTCAACATCGATAGTAATGTGTCGTCATCAAGTTTTTTCAGATTGTTCCAGTTGATGGGAATGGCGTGACGTTCGCCATAATATTGGAGAACTGTGGCAAAGTCCTTGCGGTCAAGGTTAAGGGAGGGACTTTCCAACAGGTCGTGAGAGAAGGGCATGGTATTGATGCGCCCTTCCCGCCAGCCCCGGTCTGTCAGTTTGTCTTGTAGCAGGCGGAAGCGGCAGACCCCTGTCAGGGTGATGAAAAATTGCCCGCTTTCTTGTTCCATAAAGGAGGTAACCCGTCCAAGGGTTCCGACAAATTCTAGCGGGGGCTGCATGTCGCCATAGCCGGCATCTTCGGAGGGCTGGATGATGCCAATGAGGCGGTGCTGGGCGAGACAATCCTCCAGAAGGGTCAGGTAGCGGGGCTCAAAGATGGTCAGGGGCAGTTGCCCCTGTGGCAGAAGGATTGTTCCCGCTAGTGGCAACAGACCGATACGAGGCGGGAGGTCCGCCAGTGTCATATCTGTTAGGGCAGGGATGCGGCGTCTGGCGGCGGAGAGTGTGTCGCGGGCGGTGTTATGTGTATCAGGCACGGGGTATGTCCTCCAGCAGGGCGGGCAGGGACCGCATCATGGATGGACCATTTCCCTGCATATGGTCGTTTGTTACGGCTGAACAGTCACGAGAAAAGGAGAGAGGACAGTTTGCGGCGAGCCGCCAGTGTGTCGGGGTCCGTCATGCCCCAGGCTTCAAAGAATTTTAGGAGTTCGGTTTTAGCAGCTTGTCCGGTGGCTCCCTCCTTGTCTCCAGCGATGATGGTTAGGAGCAGTTCCGCCGCATCTGCCCGCTGCCCAGTGCCGTTCAGAGCTTTGGCGAGTTCTGTTTTTAGTTCTGCGTTATCGGGAGACTGAGCCAGCTTCTGGCGGATTTCATCAATCTTTCCAGCGTATTCCTGCCCTTCTTGGTAGAGTTTCAGGCTGTCTAGGGCACTGATAATCAGAGGATCGCTCGTGATGCCTTCGGGAATCTGAGAGGCGGCCTCTTCTGCGCCGTCCATGTCATTCATAGCGATCATGCAGCGGATTAGTCCGGCCCAGCCTGCGGCATTTTCAGGCTCATTTTCTAGAACTCCAGCGTAGAGGTTGATGGCCTCAGCTAGTTCTCCTGCCTGCAATGCAGAATCGGCACTTTTGAGCTGCTCTGCAACTGGCATGGCCTGCCCGCTATCCTTCAGGAGTTGTTCGATAAAGCTTTTGATTTTGTTTTCTGGCTGGAGCCCCTGAAATAGGTCACAGACTTGTCCTTGCCAGAAGGCAACCACCGTAGGAGTGGATTGCAGGGGTAACCCCATTTGAAGGAGCTGGGCTACCAGAGATCGGTTGGCTGCTACGTCCAGTCGTGTCAGCTTCACCCGTCCCTCTGTGGCACGGACGGCTTTGTCTAGAACAGGGGCTAGCTGCTGGCATGTCGCTGAAGACGGTGACCAGAACTCTACCAGCACCGGCACGGTCTTGCTGGCCTCGACAACCAGTTTCATGAAGCTGGACTTATCTACCTCTTGTGCAGGTGATGTCCTGTTGGAGGAGAAAAGAGCGTCTGTCATGGTTGGAGAACCTTTAGCGGCTGGAGAGTAAGAAGGCTGTGCGGTGTTGTGTTACCGCTCTTTCAGTCAAGATTGTTCCGTTATCCAGCAGTGGCAAGGGGGTTGATGGAAAGAGCTGTAGAACCTTCAAAAAAGGAAAATAAAATGCGGAAGAGGGATTGCATCAGAATCAGCTTTGGGGCATAAGCCTCCCACCGACAGCATGCGGGCGTAGCTCAGGGGTAGAGCACAACCTTGCCAAGGTTGGGGTCGTGGGTTCGAATCCCATCGCCCGCTCCAGAATCTGGAGAGCTGCTGGTGAAAATGTGATGCGGGCGTAGCTCAGGGGTAGAGCACAACCTTGCCAAGGTTGGGGTCGTGGGTTCGAATCCCATCGCCCGCTCCAGATTGACGGAAGAGCCACTTTGTTAGTTGAGCAGAGTGGTTTTTTTGTGTCTGTTGTTCAGAGCAGATGAAGGGTCACAAAAAAATCGGACAGCCCCTTTTCCAGAAGCTGCCCGATTCTCGGTCAAGAAGACTTACTTCTTTGCAGCAGCGATAGAAGCTTCAATGACCTTGCCTGCTTCGGCCTTGTCACCCCAGCCAGAAACCTTCACCCATTTGTTGGGTTCGAGGTCTTTGTAACGCTCAAAGAAGTGAGCAATGGCCTTCAGTGTGATTTCCGGCAGCTGATCGAGAGAGTCGATCTTGCTGAATTGCGGATGAATCTTGTCATGCGGTACGCAGATCAGCTTTTCGTCCTGTCCGCTTTCATCTTCCATCTTCAGCACGCCAATCGGGCGGGAGCGGATGACACTGCCGGGGAGAACATCAGCCGGTGTCAGTACCAGAGCATCCACCGGGTCGCCATCAGCAGCCAGCGTGTTGGGGATGAAGCCGTAAGCAGCCGGATAGGCCATCGGCGTGAAGAGGAAACGGTCAACGAAGATGGCTCCGCTATCCTTGTCCACTTCGTACTTGACCTGAGACCCCTGCGGAATCTCGATCACGACATTGATGTCATTCGGCACGTCTTTGCCGGGAGAAATCTTGGTAACATCCATTGTCTGTTCCATTCATTTCTTGGGTGGTGTGATGGGGTGTATTCATAATGGATGGGCCCTGCTTTGTATATGTGTATCACTCTACGGCTGCCCTGCCGGACTTTGCACCAACTGGCAGATATCAGAAAGAAAGAGGTAATATTTACTCCAGAAGCCGTGTTTTTGCCTGATGAGGGGTTGAAAAAAAACTGCGTATGAGCAATGTGGCGGAATGTCTGTGCGCCTGTAGCTCAATTGGTTAGAGCTGGCCGCTCATAACGGCTAGGTTGCGGGTTCGAGTCCTGCCGGGCGCAGGTGACGCCTCCACGATGTGGAGCAGCCTGTTTTGTTGGGAAACGCCCCGGGCGAGAGGGGGCATGGTCCTGCTTCCTGCCTTTTCGTTCGTGTGTTCTAGAGGAGACCTTCCATGGCCGCCTATCAGTATGTCTATGTCATGAAGGACGTCACCAAGTCCTATCCGGGCGGCCGTGAGGTGTTCAAGGGGATCACGCTCTCCTTCCTGCCGGGGGTGAAGATCGGTATTCTCGGCGTGAACGGTGCGGGTAAGTCCACCCTGCTGAAGATCATGGCCGGGATTGAAAAAGAATTCGGCGGTGAAGCATGGGCTGCCGAGGGTGTCCGCATCGGCTATCTGGAGCAGGAGCCGCAGCTGGACCCGAACCTGACTGTCGGCGAGAACGCAGCACAGGGCTTTGGTGCGCTGAAGAAGGCCGTGGAGCGTTTCAACGAAATCTCCATGAAGTTCGCTGAGCCGATGTCCGATGAGGAGATGAATGATCTTCTCGCCGAGCAGGCCGAACTTCAGGAAAAGATTGATGCCGAGGATGGCTGGGAGCTGGACCGTCATCTGGAAATCGCTCTGGATGCGCTGCGCTGCCCGCCGGCAGACAGCCCGGTAGACAAGCTCTCCGGTGGTGAAAAACGCCGTGTGGCCCTGTGCCGCCTGCTGTTGGAAAAGCCCGACATCCTGCTGCTCGATGAGCCGACCAACCATCTGGATGCCGAGAGCGTGGCATGGCTCGAAAAGACCCTGCGTGAGTACAAGGGCACCGTGATGGTCATTACCCATGACCGTTACTTCCTTGATAACGTCACCAACTGGATTCTTGAGATCGAGCGTGGCCGTGGCTATCCGTTCGAGGGCAACTACTCTTCCTGGCTGGAACAGAAGCGCAAGCGTCTGGAGCAGGAGGAGAAAGAGGAAAGCTCCCGCCAGCGTGCCCTGGCCGCCGAGCAGCAGTGGATTGCCAGCTCTCCCAAGGCCCGTCAGGCCAAGAGCAAGGCCCGTATCACCCGCTATGAGGAAATGCTGGCTGCCGGGCAGGAAGCTGCCGGAAGTACGGCAGAGATCGTCATCACGCCTGGTCCCCGTCTGGGCCAGACGGTCATCGAGGCTGAGAATCTCTGCAAGGGCTTCGGTGACCGCCAGCTGATCGACAACCTCAATTTCAAGCTGCCGCCGGGGGGTATCGTGGGGGTCATCGGGCCGAATGGTGCCGGTAAGTCCACGCTCTTCAAGATGATTACTGGGCAGGAGAAGCCTGATTCTGGCTCTCTGAAGATCGGTGATACGGTTAAGCTGGGCTATGTCGATCAGTCCCGTAATGATCTGGATGACAGCAAGACCGTCTGGGAAGAAATTTCTGGCGGTACGGACGTCATCCATCTGGGCAAGCGGGCCGTGCCGTCCCGTGCCTATGTCGGGGCCTTCAACTTCAAGGGGCCGGACCAGCAGAAGCGTCTGGGTGTTCTCTCCGGTGGTGAGCGCAACCGTGTGCATTTGGCCAAGATGCTCAAGGAAGACAATAACGTGCTTCTGCTCGACGAACCGACCAACGATCTGGATGTTGATACGCTCCGTGCGCTGGAGGATGCTCTGGAATCCTTCGCCGGCTGCGCCGTGGTCATCAGCCATGACCGCTGGTTCCTGGACCGTCTGGCCACGCACATCCTTGCCTTTGAGGGCGACAGCCATGTGGAATGGTTCGAGGGTAATTTCCAGCAGTATGAGGAAGACAAACGCCGTCGTCTGGGGCCTGATTCCACGGAGCCAAGCCGTATCCGTTACCGTCCCATCACACGCTGATCGCCTTTCGGGCGGCGTGTTGTGCTAGGCAGTGAGCTGCGGACAGCACGCCTTGTTCTCCGTCCGGTCAACTGGCCGGACATGGAGGATATGGCGAAGCTGAAAGCGGATGTTGGAGCGTTCGGGGCCATGCTGGGTGGTGTGCGCACCCGTGCGAAGGCCGAGGCCGAAATGGCCGAGGATGTGGCCTTCTGGGCCGAGCGTGGCATCGGAATCTTTTCCATTCTTGAGCAGGGGTGTTTCGTGGGCATGACGGGCGTGCATGAACGCCCCGATGGCCGGGGCATTGGCCTGCGCTTTGCTCTTTTTCCGTGGGCAGCGGGCCGTGGCATTGCCCGTGAAGCGGCCAGCACGGCTCTCAATTTCGTACTGGATGCAGGTGTGGAACGTGTCGTGGCCGTGGCCCGGCAGGATAACCGCCCCTCCCGTATTGTGCTGGGCAGCATTGGCATGAGCCTGCTTGACCAGTTTGAACGGGACGGGCACACCATGCTCTTGTATGAAAAGAGACGGATGCTGTTCCAGTGGTGAACGGCTCCGCCCCGGTTACAGGGGACAGGCAACTAGGGAAGCCGGGACGATGACAACGCACATATTCATTGATGGTGAGGCAGGGACGACGGGGCTGGGGATTCGCCGCCGTATCGAGGCTGTGGCAGACCGTCATGATCTGAAACTGCTGAGTATTGATCCCGCCCAGAGGAAAGACCCGCAGGCCCGTCATGATCTCATGGCGCAGGCGGATATCACCGTGCTGTGTCTGCCGGATGATGCAGCTCGTGAGGCTGTGGCTCTTGGTCAGGATACGGGTACCCGTTTTCTCGACGCCAGCACGGCCCATCGTGTCAATCCGGACTGGGTCTATGGTCTGCCAGAACTGGATGCTACCCAGCCGGAACGGATCAGGAAGGCACGGTTTGTCAGTAATCCGGGCTGTTATGCGACGGGGGCCATTGCTCTGCTGCGTCCACTGGTTCAGGCGGGTGTGCTGCCAGTGGATGCCCATGTGTCCATCAATGCAGTGTCTGGTTATAGCGGTGGTGGCCGCACGATGATCGAGCAGCAGGAGGAGGCGGGTGGCCCGGCTTTCTTCCTTTATGGCCTGAATCTTCAGCACAAGCATCTGCCGGAAATGACGCAGTATAGCGGTCTGACACGTAATCCACTGTTTGTGCCGTCTGTCGGGCATTTCCCGCAGGGCATGATCGTCTCTATCCCGCTGCATCTTGTGTCGCTGCCCGGTGTACCGATGATTGAGGATGTCACGGCTGTGTTGCGGGAGTTCTACAAGGATGCCAAGACAATCCGTGTCGTGGAGTCTGAGCCGAAACTCGTTGCCGAGGCCATGGCGGACCGGGATGATATGGAGTTGCGTGTCAGCGGTCATAGCGGACAGGCCCTGCTGACGGCTTGTCTGGATAATCTGGGTAAGGGGGCGTCTGGTGCGGCCATGCGTAATATTCTGCTGATGAGTGGGCAGGATATTGCATGATATTATGGGGGAGGCCGATTTTTTTCTGGCCTCTCTCTGGTTCTTTGTTCCCAGATATTTTATAAGCAGGACGCTTTCTGCATTTTGAAGGTGCAGACATGATGGGCGAGAGTGGCGGAACTGGTAGACGCAGTCGGCTCAAAATCGACCGCCGCAAGGCATAGGGGTTCGAGTCCCCTCTTTCGCACCATTTTTCTTTCCAGCAGGTGAGTAAATATCCGGGGTAGTGGTCCAGCCTTATGCAGGCTGGCTTGACCCCTTCTGATGCCTGTGACACCTAAGAAAAAAGTTAAGCGTTTTACCGTAAGACGCTGCATGGGTTTGCCATGCACCGGCTATCATCCTCGTGGCCGGGGTATGACTATGTGGCGTCTGCGGCTTCTGAATTATGGATGACCTGCCAATCATGACCGCAGCCAAGCCTTCGCATCGTCCTCAGCGACCTTATTTTTCATCCGGCCCTTGTGTCAAACGCCCGGGTTGGACACCGGAGGTGCTGAAAGGGGCCTTCCTTGGGCGGTCTCATCGTGCTGCTGAAGGGCGGGCACGGCTTAATGAAGTCATCACCCGGTCAGCAGCTCTTCTTGGCGTGCCGGAAGACTGGCAGGTTGGTATTGTTCCGGCCTCCGACACAGGGGCTGTGGAGATGATTCTCTGGGCTGTGGCAGGACAGCGAGGCATGGATGTTCTCTCTTTTGAGAGTTTCTCTGGCACGTGGGCGCAGGACCTGAAAGATATTCTGAAGCTGGAAGACTTGCGGGTTCTGGAGGCTCCCTATGGTGAGCTGCCCGACATGACGCAGATCGACTGGGCCCGTGATGTGGTGCTGACGTGGAACGGTACGACATCAGGCGTCTGCATTCCCTCCGTGGAGAGTGTACCAGCGCAGCATGATGGTCTTGTGATTTGCGATGCTACTTCTGCGGCTTTTGCGATGGACCTGCCATGGGACCGGCTGGATGTTGTTACTTGGTCATGGCAGAAGGCTCTGGGTGGTGAGGCCGCTCACGGCATGGTGGCTCTTAGCCCGAAGGCCGTTCAGCGGCTGGAAGCAGGTAGCCAGCGGCCATTGCCCAAGATTTTTCGGCTGACCAGCAAGAAGGGTCTGAACGAGGCTATCTTCCGGGGCGATACCATCAACACGCCTTCTATGCTGTGTGTGGAGGATGCGTTGGATGGTCTGCGCTGGGCCGAGTCGGTCGGTGGGCTGGAGGCTCTCAAGGCACGGTCCCGCCGGAACCTATCCCTTGTGGAACGCTGGGTCGCTGAACGGGATTGGGTGGCTTTCCTCAGTGAGAAGGCAGAGACACGTTCCTGCACCTCCATCTGCTTGAAGATTACGGCTCCGTGGTTCGAGGCTCTGGATGATGCAGAACGCTCCAAGGTCATCAAGGCCATGACAGGCCTACTGGAGGAGGAAAAGGCCGGGTACGATCTGGCAGGTTATCGTGATGCGCCTGCGGGCCTGCGTATCTGGGGCGGTGCCACAGTGGAAGCCGAAGATATTGAAGCCCTGCTGCCTTGGCTGGATTGGGCTTTTGCCCGCATTGAAGAAAAGTTTGCTGCATCATGATTAACGGCCCCGAGACATCCAGCCCTGCCCTGTTGCCTATGGGGTTTGTAGACCTACTTCCTGCCGAGGCGGAGGCGGAGGCGTGCGGCCTTGCTGAGGTGATGGAGGTTTTCTCATGCCACGGTTATGAGCGTGTCCGTCCTCCTCTGTTAGAGTTTGAAGGCTCTTTGCTGAGTGGAGCCGGCGAGGCTCTGGCAGAGCAGAGTTTCCGCCTGCTGGACCCGTCCTCGCATCGCATGATGGCGTTACGGCCGGATATGACGACACAGATCGCTCGCATCGCTGCTGTGCGGATGCAGGACTGCCCTCGTCCGCTGCGCCTCTCTTATGCAGGGGACTGTGTGGTGATCGGTACGATTGGCCGTGAGGGGCAGAGGCAGATATCACAGGCCGGAATCGAGTTGATCGGCCCGGATAAAGCTGAAGCAGATGCTGAGGTGATTGCTCTGGGGGCGGAAGCTCTTGCCCGTCTGGGTATTGCCAATGTGTCTTTTGACCTCTCCATGCCGGTCATGGTCTGGGGCCTGATTGATGGTAGCTTCTCCGGTGTTGAACGGGAGAGCATCATTCATGCGTTGGATCGGCGTGATGCCGCTGCTGTGCGGGAGCATGGTGGCGCATGGGCGGGTCTGTTGCTGGGCATGATGGAAGCCGTCGGTCCGGCTGTCAGTGCTTTGGAAAAATTGGAGAAGCTGGATTTTCCCGCCATGCTCAGACCGCATGTGGAACGGTTGAAAGCGGATGTTGCTGCCATTTTGGCCCGTCTGCCGGGTGCCCGTCTGACGGTAGACCCGGTAGATTTCCGGGGCTGGCGGTATCACACGGGCGTGTGCGTCACGGTTTTTGCCATGCACTCCCGGGAGGAGCTGGGCCGTGGTGGTCGTTATCTGGCAGGTGACGAACCTGCTTGCGGGCTGACCCTCAATCCGCAGGCGTTTCTACGGGTCGCTGCGAAGCCGAAACGACGGAAACGGTGCCTTGTTCCGCCCGTGATGGCGCAGAAAGACTTGTCCAGCCTGCATGAGGCAGGCTATGCCACGATCGCATCGCTTGGGGAATCAGGCGAAATGGAGCAGGAGGCGCATCATCTACGGTGCAGCCATATCTGGAAAGATGGAAAGCCCGTTGCACTGGCACGCTGAAGTGCCGACAGGGTCCGCCATTGTGAGACGTTAGGGGAAGACATTCTTATGGCCAATGTTACCGTAATCGGAACCCAGTGGGGCGATGAGGGTAAAGGCAAGATTGTGGACTGGCTGGCCAGCCGGGCTGATATCGTTGTCCGCTTTCAGGGTGGGCATAATGCCGGCCATACGCTGGTTGTAAATGATCAGGTCTATAAATTGTCCCTGCTTCCTTCCGGTCTGGTTGGTGGGAAGATCGGCGTCATCGGCAATGGCGTGGTCGTGGATCCCAAGGCTCTGATGAGCGAGATTGACCGTGTGACCGAACAGGGTCTTACCGTCACGCCAGAAACGCTCTGGATCGCCGAGACAGCTCCGCTCATCCTGCCGGTGCATGGTGCGCTGGACCGTGCCCGTGAGCTTGCTCGTGGCAACCATAAGATCGGCACGACAGGTCGTGGCATTGGCCCAGCTTATGAGGATAAGGTGGCCCGTCGTGCCATCCGTATTTGCGATCTTTCCGAACCCGAAACGCTGGACTGGAAGATTGATGAGCTGCTGCTTCATCACAATACGCTTCTGGCCGGTCTGGGGGCAGAGACCTTCACCAAGGAAGATATTCTGGCTTTCCTGGAGGAAATTACACCCCGCCTTCTGCCTTATGCTTGCTGTGCATGGGACCGTCTGGCCGAGGCAGACCGTGCAGGTAAGCGCATCCTCTTTGAGGGCGCACAGGCTGTCATGCTGGATGTGGACCACGGGACCTATCCGTTTGTGACCAGCTCCAACACGGTGGCCGCCATTGCGGCGTCTGGCAGTGGCATGAGTCCGAAATCGGTCGGGTTTGTACTGGGTATTGCCAAGGCCTACACGACCCGTGTCGGTGAAGGTCCGTTCCCCTCCGAGCTGTTTGATGATGTTGGCAAAGGCATGGCCGAGCGTGGCCGTGAGTTCGGTACCGTAACAGGTCGTCCCCGTCGTTGTGGCTGGTTCGATGCCGCTATGGTCCGCCGGGCTGTGCGTGTTGGTGGTGTCAGCGGTGTGGCTCTGACAAAGCTGGACATTCTGGATGGTATGAAAGAAGTGTCCATCTGTGTCGGTTATGAGCTGGATGGCAAGCGGATTGACAATTTCCCGTCGGCACCGGGGGCACAGGCCCGTGTAAAGCCGATTCTGGAGACTATGCCGGGTTGGAATGAGACGACCGGTGGTGCCCGTTCCTGGGCGGAGCTGCCTGCTCAGGCCATCAAATATGTTCGTCGTATTGAGGAACTGATCGGTACGCCTGTGACGTTGCTTTCCACAAGTCCGGAGCGTGAGGATACTATCCTTGTGACAGACCCGTTTGAAGGCTGAACAATCAGAATAGATTGTTGTTTAAAGGCCAGCCTGTAAAGGCTGGCCTTTTTAGTTTTATTTCTATAAGTGGAGGTGACTGGAAGCACATGTCTGGCATTGTAAGATAGACATGGCACAAGGAGGATTTATTTTGATGCGAAAAAGATTATTTGTGGGGGCTGTAGTAGCTTCTTTCATGCTGGCTGGTTGCTCGTCCTATGGCAATCGTTCCATCAAGAATGAGACAGCAGCGACGATTGATCAGAAAATTCAGGATGGTGTGACAACTAAGGAGCAGATTAGGACTGCTTTTGGTGATCCGTTGGAGATCAATTATACAGATGGTGGTCATGAAGTATGGAAGTACGAATTCAAGACGCTTCATGAGAATGGTGAAAATTACATTCCTTACTACTCTGCCTTCTCAAATGGTCGGCATGGTAATGCAAAGACAGTCCTGGTCATTTTTGATGATAAAGGTCATGTCTGGCACCATACGTTCTCCATGTCCAAGATTGCGACCCATAATGGCGTAGCAGACTAAGCGTTTCCTGTTTGAGACGCATGTAAAAAAGGGAGTGTCCGGTGGGGGACACTCCCTTTTTATGTCACAGTCTGAATGATCGAGCCGTATTCAGGCCTTTTCGTCAGGAAACAGCCTGTCCAGCAGCTTCTTCAGTATCTTCCCGACGACGATGGTCATGACGGTCTCGACAGCGAATCTAAAAAGTACTCTGAACATGAAGGAAGCCTCCTTTTAGGCGGGTGTCCACTCGGTTTGTGTGGGCGGGGACAGGCTACTCCGCTTTGGTATCGCCGACCAGCCCACGGGCATAGTCTTCAGCAGAGAAGGGGCGTAAATCTTCGGCCTGCTCGCCAACGCCGACGAGATGGACCGGAAGTTTGAACTGCTCGGCCAGAGCTACCACGATTCCGCCACGAGCAGAGCCATCCAGCTTGGTTACGACCAGCCCGCTGACATTGACGAGTTCACGGAAGACACGCACCTGCTCGATGGCATTCTGCCCGGTTGTGGCATCCAGCACCAGCAGAACACTATGAGGTGCAGAAGGGTCGAATTTCTGCATTACACGGATGATCTTGGCCAGTTCGTCCATCAGGGCCTGACGGTTATGCAGGCGGCCTGCCGTATCTACGAGGAGAAGATCGGCTTTTTCCTCCGTGGCCCGTTTCAGCCCATCATAGGCCAGTCCAGCGGCATCGCCTCCCGGCTTGCCCGCAATGACTGGAGAGCCGGTGCGCTCTCCCCATATCTGGAGCTGCTCGACCGCTGCGGCCCGGAAGGTGTCACCCGCCACCATCATGACGGATTTACCTTGTTGGTGATATTGGTGGGCGATCTTGCCGATGGTTGTGGTCTTGCCCACACCATTAACGCCGACCACAAGGACAACATGCGGTTTTTTGCTGCTATCCAGCTCAAAGGGCTGGGCGACAGGTTCCAGCACACGGGAAATCTCTGAGGCCAGTGTCTGGCGGATCTCTTCCGGAGTGATGTCCTCTCCGAAGCTTTTTTCACGGAACTGCTCGATGATCCGTCCCGCCACTGCGGGGCCGAGATCAGCGGCGATCAGCTCATCTTCGAGTTCTTCTAGCGTTTCGTCATCAAGTTGCCGTTTGACAAACACCGCATTGAGGCGTGCGCTTGAACGGGACAGACCCTGTTTGAGTCGAGAAAAAAATCCAGCCATGACTGTCGAATTGGTGCGAGAAGGGGGGAGCCGTCAAGCCCTCATTAGGGGATTTCTGCCATCAGCATTCCGTCCTGTACACCGGTGATGCGAATGCGCTCCAGTTGGCCACGGTGGGAGGACTGTGTTTCAGAAAGGGTGAAAGCCGCAAACTCCGGGGTGTGACCTGTCGTTGGGCTTTCCATGAGGACGGTTTTTTCTTGCCCGACAAAGCGGTTTAAGAAGTCGTCTCGCACGGTCTGGCCCAGTGCCCGCAATCTGGCAGCACGCTCCTGCCTTATGGCTTTCGGCATGGTGGGCATACGGGCAGCTGGTGTTCCGGGCCGTTCGCTATAGGGGAAGACATGGAGGAACGGGATGGCCTGTTCTGCCAGAAAATCATGCGTTTCCTGAAAGAGCGCATCCGTTTCGGTCGGGAAACCAGCAATCACATCGGCTCCGAAGCCGGTATCAGGCCGCAGGCGGCGAACTTGCCCGATTAGTCCAGCCACATTAGCTGTGCTGTGGCGGCGTTTCATGCGCTTGAGGATGAGGTCTGACCCCGCTTGAAGGGAGAGATGCAGATGCGGCATGAAGCGGGGTTCATCCGCAATCAGGCCCCATAATGCTTTATCACCCGTATCCGGCGTGAGAATCATCGGGTCGATGGAAGAGAGGCGTAGGCGGGCAATGTCGGGCACTTCATCCAGCAGATGGCGGCAGAGCTGCCCCAGCCCCATATCCTTCTGCTGCCATGAGGCAATGTCCACACCGGTTAGGACAATCTCGCAATGGCCTGCTTCTGTTAGGGCACGGGCCTTGGGGATGATGTCTTCCGGGGGCATGGAGGTGGAGTGCCCCCGTCCTGCCGGAATGACGCAGAAGGTGCAGTCATTGTCGCACCCTTGCTGAACTTGAAGCAACGCCCGGATATAGCGGGATGGTGGTGGGGTACGGCCTGCGTCTTCGGGCAGTCCCCATGTGGAGGGGCGTGTCTTCTCCGTATTGGGAATCACTCGGCCAACACCGGGTAGGGCCGCCCATGTCTCTGCCGCTCGCTCGGAGGCACAGCCCGTCACGATGATGCGGGCGGTCGGGTTTTCCCGGTGCGCACGGCGGATTGTCTGGCGTGCCTGCCGCTCGGCCTCGGCCGTGACTGTGCAGGTATTGACGATGATGGTCTCTCCGTCCTGCGCCTGTCCCTGACGGGCCAGATGCTCCATTGCATCGCTTTCATGGGCGTTCAGGCGGCAGCCGAAGGTGAGGAGGGTGACGCTCATGGCGTGGGTGTCTGTTCCTGTTCTAGCCAGCTTTCATCCAGTGTGCCGGTGAAGACAGTCTGGGCCGGGCCGGTCATCAGGACAGAGCCATTATCCTGCCATGTGATGGTCAGGGAGCCACATTCCATAGTGACACGGCATGTCCGTTCTACCAGGCCACGCCGTGCCGCATTGACGACCGCTGCACAGGCACCGGACCCGCAGGCAAGTGTCAGCCCAGCCCCACGCTCCCAGACCCGGAGGCGGATATGGGTAGGGGACAGAATCTCCGCAAAACCGATATTGGCCCGTTCCGGGAAGAGGGGGTCAGTCTCCAGCTCAGGCCCCAGAAGGGCGGCATCCTCAATGGAGCGGAACAGTGTTAGATGCGGATTGCCCATGGAGCAGGCCGCTCCATCATGGAGAGGCAGATGGGCCGTGTCGCAGTCATGGGCGAGAGGGATGTCCTGCCAGTCCAGACGGGGCGTACCCATGAGGACGGATATCAGCCCATCTTTCTGTGATGTGGGGAGCAGGCCATTCTGTGTCTGAAGGGTCGGGCTGCCACCCAGCAGGGACGCAACGCAGCGGGAGGCATTGCCGCAGGCACCGGCTTCCGATCCATCCGGGTTGAAGAAGCGCACAAGCACATCCGCTCCGTCTCGTGTTGGTGTGGAGAGCGTGACAAGCTGGTCACAGCCGATCCCCATGCGGCGATCGCAAAGGCGGTTGATGAGCGTGGCGGAGAGGGATAGCGGTACTGTTCTGCCATCCAGAATGATGAAATCATTCCCCAGTCCGTGCATTTTCGTGAAGGAAACGCTCATGATGCCCCTTTGAGACGTGATGAAATCGCTTCCTTCTATAATGTTGTGTGGCTGGGGTAAAATGAAGCCTTTCCGTTATTGGGATGTTTTTCCCAGCGGCTCGGGCATTGTTCAGGAATCCAGTCGCCCTATATAAGAACCGACAGTTCAGGAATAAGCCGGAAAGGGGAAGGCGTGCAGGGCCTACACGAAAAAGCATTCACACAGGCATCTTCAGAGCCGGATGAGGCTTTCTGGGCCCAGCAGGAGCTGGATTCCCTGATGGATATGGGGGCACGTACGGCCATTACCGCCCTCTATCGCACCGCCCTGCCTGTGGGGGGCTGTACGCTGGACCTGATGTGTGGGGCGATGAGCCACCTGCCAGAGGATGCCACTTTTCAGGAATTTATCGGGCTGGATATAAATAAGGCGGCTCTTAAAGCCAATCAGGCCCTGAGCCGTGCCGTGGAACAGGACCTTAACAGCACGCCACTTCTGCCGTTTGATGAGGCGAGTTTTGATGGTGCCCTCCTGTGTGATGGGCTGGCTTATCTGACAAAGCCGCAGCAGGTTATTGAGGAACTGTTCCGTGTTCTGCGCCCCGGCGCACCGTTGATTGTCAGTTTTTCCGACAGATTCGTCCCTGCCAAGGCCGTGGCGATCTGGCAGGCTTTGGAGCCGGAAGACCGGGTCCGTTTTACAAGTGCCCTTATGCAGCGGGCTGGTTTTACGGAGCTGGATACCGGTGAGGTTGTTCCGCCAGAAGACCTTACAGCTTGGCAGGATACGGTTCGGGCTGTCATTGGCCGTCGTCCTGTGGCAGGTTAAGCGGTAACCCTGCTTTTCAATCTGGTGGTGGATCGTCTCTGGCCTTGGCGGGCATAAAGGGGTATTCACCGCTTTTCTGGCTGCCACAATCTGGTTCGTGGCAGCATGTGTATGACCGAGTGTTCGTTGACGATGCCTTTTCCCGATACCCATCCCGCCCTGACCCGTGCTCTGGCAGCACGTGGCTATGAACAGCCGACTCCTGTGCAGGAGGCGGTGCTGGAGCCGGGGTTGGAAGGACGTGATCTGCTCGTCTCCGCACAGACGGGCTCTGGCAAGACGGTTGCTTTTGGCCTTGCTTTTGCGTCTGACCTGCTGGGTGAGGGGGACAAGATGGCCCCGACCCGTTCTCCGCTGGCACTGGTGATTGCACCGACCCGTGAGCTTGCTATGCAGGTTCAGACAGAACTTTCATGGCTTTATGCCGAGACAGGCGCCCGCATTGCCAGCTGCATCGGCGGGACGGATGCCCGCCGTGAGGCCCGCTCTCTGGAGCGTGGTGCCCATATTGTGGTCGGGACGCCGGGCCGCCTGTGTGACCATCTCTCTCGTGGCAAGCTGGACCTGACGGGCCTGCGTGCCGTCGTGCTGGATGAAGCCGATGAGATGCTGGATATGGGGTTCCGTGAGGAGCTGGAGCAGCTTCTCGACGCGTCTCCCAAAGAGCGGCGTACGCTGCTGTTCTCAGCTACGATTGCCCGTGAGATTGCGTCTCTGGCACGGCGTTACCAGAAAGACGCTAAGCGGATTGATACGGTTTCCGGTCAGAAGCAGCATGCCGATATTACTCATCGCTGTGTCGTGACGGCCCCGCAGGAAGTGGAGCGGTCCCTCGTCAACGTGCTGCGCTATTATGAGAGTCAGACGGCGATGGTGTTCTGCAACACCCGCCTGCTGGTGAATCAGGTGCAGGCCGCTCTGTTGGAGCGGGGTTTTGCTTCTGTCGCCATTTCCGGTGAGATGGGCCAGAATGAGCGTTCCCGTGCCATTGAGAGCCTGCGTTCTGGTGCAGCCCGTGTCTGTGTGGCAACGGATGTCGCCGCTCGTGGTATTGATGTCCCGGCTCTTGGTCTGGTCGTTCATGCCAGCGTACCGTCTTCTTCCGATACGTTCCTGCACCGTTCTGGCCGTACAGGCCGTGCAGGGCGCAAGGGTGTGAGCGTGCTGATGGTGCCGTTTAACCAGCGGCGTAAGGCAGAACGTGTTCTGGCACAGGCTCGTGTGAAGGCCGAGTGGGAGCCGGTACCGACTGCCGAGGCTATTGCTGAGCAGGATGCACAACGTCTTCTGGAAGATCCGATTTTGACCGGGGAAGCCGCTGTTGCTGTGCCGGAGGAGATTGTGGCGAAGCTGACGGAGCGTTTCGATGCTACGCAGCTGGCCCGTGCGCTGGTGGGATTCCATAAGGCGCATTTGCCTCGTGTAGAGGATATCCGCCCGGTATCTGTTGAGCCGCCCGCTCGTGGTGCCGCCCGTGAAGGGGGACGTGGGTATGAGATGTCTGGTTCGTGGTTCCGCCTCGGCGTGGGCCGCAGCGAGAAGGCTGATCCGAAATGGCTGATTCCGCTTATCTGCCGTCTTGGCGGTGTGCAGAAGCGGGATATCGGCAATATCTGCATCCAGCAGGATGATACGCTTTTCCAGATTTCTGATGAGAAGCTGGCCCGCTTCAATGCGTGCCGTGCTGGGGCAGAGCAGGATGAAGTGACCATCGAGCCAGCCGAGGCTCCTGCCGGTGGGGCTGGGCCCCGTCGTGGCCGTGGCGGCCCGCCGGGCGGACGCCGTTTCGGTGCGCCAAAAGGGCGTTTTGGTGGTCCCGGCGGTGGGCGTCGTGAGGGGCGTGAAGGCCGCGAGGGTGGCCGTGGCCCGTCATCCTTCAAACGTCGCTCCGGCCCGGCCCGTAGTGGTGAGAAATCTTCCCGCCGCCGGAGCTGAGCCTGAAAGACATTTCAGAGGAAAAGGAGGGGGATTACCCCTCCTTTTTTATGACGGCCAACCCACCCGAGGCCTGACAGACTGGCATAATCTCCAGATGATTCACGTTCATGTGGGCAGGCAGGCCGATCAGCCATGAGACTGTTTCTGCAATATCCGTAGGCATGAGCGGTGTGGTGTTTTCATAGACAGCCTGTGCCTTGGCATCATCCCGCAACCGCACGTTACTGAACTCACTGCCGCCCACGAGGCCGGGTTCAATGGTTGTGACACGTAGCGATGTGCCTAGCAGGTCCGTCCGCAGATTTTTCATGAATTGGGAGACAAAGGCTTTCGTGGCTCCGTAGACATTGCCGCCCCGGTAGGCGTAATGTCCCGCCGTGCTGCCGATGGAGAGGATATAACCACGGTTCCGCTCAATCATGCCGGGGAGCAGGGCATGGGTGATTTCCACCAGACCGGAAATGTTGGTGTCAATCATGGTCTCCCAGTCATTCACGTTGGAGTCCTGTGCGGGTGTGATGCCTAGTGCCAACCCGGCATTGTTGATGAGGACATCAATATGACGCCAGTTTTTCGGCAGGCTCTGGGGTAAGGCACGCAAAGCGGCCCGGTCGCTCATATCCAGCGTGAGAGGGAGGAGGTTGTCGCCAAGTTCTTCATGCAGACTGACCAGCCGTTCAGTCCGGCGACCTGTGGCGATGACACGGTGTCCTTCCCGGACCAGCCGGATGGCGATGCTTTTGCCAAAGCCCGATGTGGCCCCTGTAACAAGGATGGTCTGTGGCTGCGTCATTATGGGAGCTCCGTGTATGAAGAATAAAAAAAAGAACCGTCTTCTGTTATGCTGGACCCGAGTCCTGTTTGTAAGAGGTGTTCATGCCAATTCTTGAGCCAATTGAGACACTGACGGGTCGTCTGCTGGTTGCAACTCCTGTCCTTACGGGGACGGAATTTGCCCAGACAGTCATCTATCTCTGCGCCCATTCCGCAGAGGGTGGCGCGATGGGGGTGATCGTCAATCGTCGGCTGACACACCCCGATGTCAGTGAACTTTTGCGCCATCTGAATGTATCCCCAAACCCGCCGCAGCGTCTTTTTGGCGTTGGCGTTGGTGGGCCAGTGGAGCCGGGGCGGGGATTTGTCCTTCATTCGCCAGAGGAGGGAGGCATTGGGCGTGGCAGGGCTGGTAATCGCCTGACTGTCCTGCCCGGGGAACAACACGTGGCGGAGGTTAGTACCAGCATCGACATGATTAAGGAGCTGGCCGCAGGGCGAGGACCACGGCAGGCCATGCTGTTGCTCGGTCATGCCGCATGGGTTGCAGGGCAGCTGGAAGAAGAGATTCTGCACGGTAATGCTTGGTATGTCGTTCCGGCAGATGAGGAGATCGTCTTTGGGGTGGACCCTTCTACCAAATGGCAACGTGCTTTGGAGAGTGTGGGGCTGGAGCCATCCTCGCTTACGGCTTCCGTGGGGGAGGCATAATCTTTCTGCGGGGCTGCCCTTCTATTGCCTGTATTCCTGTTTCGTCTCAGACTTAACGAGTCTGAAAGGTTCTGAAATCTCCTTACAGACTGGTGTTTTTGCACATGAATTCAGAAACACCCTCTTGAAACCAGCGTGATCGTGCCTAAATTTTAGGCACGGTCTGTCGCCATATTGGGGCGGGCTGAACATTCATCGCTGCCAGAGTTGGGGCGAGAAGGAGAGGCGAACATCATGGATATTCAGAAATTCACAGAGCGTAGTCAGGGCTTCATTCAGGCTGCTCAGACTATTGCGCTACGTGATTATCATCAGCAATTGACGCCGGAGCATCTGCTCAAGGCTCTGTTAGATGATGAACAGGGAGCGGCCACGGGGCTTATCCGTGCGGCAGGGGGTGACCCGAAAGTCGTCCGGCAGGCCAATGATGCGGCACTGGCCAAGCTGCCAGCCGTGCAGGGGAGTGGGGCTTCCCAGCCTCAGCCGACGCCGGATTTTGTGCGGGTGCTGGATGGTGCGGAGGCTGCCGCCAAAGCGGCCGGCGATAGTTTTGTCGCACAGGATCGTCTGCTGGCAGGAATTGCCGCCAGCAAGACCCCGGCCGGTGAGGCTCTGCGTCAGGGTGGTGCATCCGCTCAGGCTCTGGAGGGTGCCATTGCGGCCGTCCGTAAAGGGCGGACCGTGGATTCAGCCTCTGCGGAGAACAATTTCGATGCGCTGAAGAAATATGCCCGTGACGTGACGGCTCAGGCGCAGGAAGGCAAGCTGGACCCGGTCATTGGGCGTGATGAAGAAATCCGCCGGGCCATTCAGGTTCTGGCACGCCGCAGCAAGAACAATCCGGTTCTGATCGGTGAACCCGGCGTCGGCAAGACGGCCATTGTGGAAGGCTTGGCTCTGCGTATCGTCAATGGCGATGTGCCAGAGGCTCTGCGGAACAAGAAGCTGCTTTCCCTCGACATGGGGGCACTGATTGCCGGTGCGAAATATCAGGGTGAGTTTGAAGAACGTCTGAAGGCCGTTCTTAAGGAAATTGAGAGTGCCGAAGGGCAGATCATTCTCTTCATTGATGAGATGCATACGCTCGTTGGGGCAGGTCGTTCCAGCGGGGCGATGGATGCATCCAATCTCATCAAGCCGGAACTGGCCCGTGGCGTGCTGCACTGCCTTGGTGCGACGACTCTGGATGAGTACCGTAAATATATCGAGAAGGATGCCGCTCTGGCCCGCCGTTTCCAGCCGGTCTTTGTGGGAGAGCCTTCCGTTGCGGATACGATCTCCATCCTGCGTGGAATCAAGGAGAAGTATGAGCTGCATCATGGGGTGCGGATCACCGATAATGCGCTGGTTTCCGCAGCGACCCTGTCCAACCGGTACATCACGGACCGTTTCCTGCCGGATAAGGCCATTGATCTGATTGACGAGGCTGCCAGCCGCCTGCGTATGCAGATCGACAGCAAGCCGGAGGCTCTGGACGAGCTGGATCGTCGTATCATTCAGCTGAAGATTGAGCGTGAGGCCATCCGCAAGGAGGATGACACGGCCTCCCGTGAGCGTCTGGAAGCTCTGGAAGCAGAGCTGGCTGATCTTCAGGAGAAGTCTGATGCGATGAGTGCGGCGTGGCATGCGGAGAAGGACCGCATGAATGCTGTGCAGAAATATAAGGAAGAACTCGATCAGGCCCGGTCCGAGGTTGAGGTGGCGCAGCGTCAGGGGAACCTACAGCGAGCCTCTGAGCTGATGTACAGTCGCATCCCGGAGCTGGAACGCCAGATTGAGCAGGCTCAGCAGGAAGAAGCCCAGTCTGATGGCAATGCGCTGTTCGCTGATACTGTGACGGATCAGGGAATCGCCGCTGTCGTATCCCGCTGGACTGGCGTGCCGGTGGACCGGATGCTGGAAGGTGAACGCTCCAAGCTCATGCGGATGGAGTCCGTATTGCGTGAGCGTGTCGTGGGACAGGAATCGGCTCTGGTGGCTGTCTCCAACGCTGTGCGCCGTGCCCGTGCCGGGTTGCAGGACCCCAATCGCCCGATTGGTTCCTTCCTGTTCCTTGGCCCGACTGGTGTGGGTAAGACCGAGCTTGCCAAGACGCTGGCGCAGTTCCTCTTTGATGACGAACGTGCGCTACTGCGGATCGACATGAGCGAGTTCATGGAGAAGCATTCTGTTTCTCGTCTCATCGGCGCCCCTCCGGGTTATGTCGGTTATGATGAAGGCGGTGTGCTGACCGAGGCTGTGCGGCGGCGTCCTTATCAGGTCATTCTCTTTGATGAGGTGGAGAAGGCGCATGAGGATGTCTTCAACATTCTGCTTCAGGTTTTGGATGATGGTCGCCTGACGGATGGGCAGGGTCGTGTCGTGGATTTCCGCAATACGATCATTGTGCTGACCAGCAATCTCGGTTCTGAGATTCTGGCCCATCAGAAGGATGGTGAATCCACCGAGACTGTGCGGAATGAGGTGATGGAGGTTGTCCGGGCGCATTTCCGGCCGGAATTCCTGAACCGTCTGGATGAGATCATTCTCTTTTCTCGTCTCCAGCGGGCAGATATGGGGCAGATCGTGGAAATCCAGCTGGGTCGTCTGCGGCATCTGCTGGCGGATCGCAAGATCACCTTGTCGTTGGATGAAAAGGCACGGGAGTGGATGGCCGAGGCTGGGTATGACCCGGTTTATGGTGCCCGTCCTCTCAAGAGGGTGATTCAGCGTGCGTTGCAGAACCCGCTTGCTGGTCTCCTGCTGGAAGGCACCATCCATGATGGTGATGAGATTACGGTCTCCGCTAATGACCATGGGTTGCTCATAAATGGACAACCCACTGCCGATAACTGAGTGAATCGGTAAAAGACCGGCCTCTTTTTAGGGGCCGGTTTTTTTTATGTCTGAGGTTATGCCGATTCTTGTTTAGGGGAATCGGGTTAGG
>JAFNMF010000002.1:0-805 GCA_026537415.1 Acetobacteraceae bacterium B3987
TATGGTGGGCGTTTGAGCAGCGGCTATCTGGGCGGAACAGCTCAGGGCTTCGGGGAGCTGGGCTATAAGTTCCGTGGGGAGCGCGGCATGTTCGAGCCATTCATGAATGTGGCTTATGTGAATATGCAGATGAACAGCTATCGTGAGCATGGTAACGAGGCTGCCCTGCGGAGCCGTGGGACGGATCAGGGTGTGACCTTCTCGACCTTCGGTTTCCGTGCAGCAGCACGGATGGATATCGGAAAGGCCGTCCTTATGCCTCATATCATGGGCGGGTACCGTCATGGGTTCGGGCGTATGCGTTCCGGTCTGCATGAGAGCTTTGCCATGGGGAGCGGGGGCAGCAGCATGGATGTTGCTGGTGTNGCTGCTCTCCAGCAATGTCGCCGTGGCTGAGGCCGGTGTCACAGCGAAGGTCACGGACCGTATCGGTGTGGACCTCTCCTATATCGGTCAGTACGGTGCTCACTCTACTGAGAGTGGTGCGACAGGAAGTGTTAATATCAGCTTCTAACAAGCTGGCCGTAGGGTATCATCTGCTAAAGGAAACGGGGTGGAGCGCAGGCTTCACCCCGTTTTTTATTTGGAGATATGCAGGCACACACTACGGGAACAGGATTGGTCACCCTATGGGTGTCTAGCCGATGGGTATGTTGTTGAGGTGAAGTGCATCTGGTTGTAGCCTGTAGCTCGATACTCCTAATAAACTCATTAAAAATAGAACGTTCACAAATCAGGTTTCTGCCAAAGTTATGCGCTAAATAAACCTAAATCCGGCTTCATCCTCGCCCACGATAGGTGGGGG
>JAFNMF010000002.1:849-1180 GCA_026537415.1 Acetobacteraceae bacterium B3987
AACCCCGTTGTGGTATCTGGCGAGCCATAAGGCAACAGGGTATCGCCGTTTCGGTTATATGTTAGCTCTGCTCAGCGGAGTGTCTTTGGTCTCTGGCGTGGGCAGTGTGGCCCGCGCGGAGAGCATGACAAACACCCAAACACGTAATTTGCCGCAGGGTACGGAAATTACGGGTGATCTCTACCAGCAGGGTGGTCAGCTGGGTCTGGATGGCGTGAAGGTGGATGGCACCTTGCATCTGGATGGCGGAGCAGCCCTTTTTGGTCATAGTGGTGCGAATTACGGTGGTACGCTGGTACAGTCTCTGGCAGGAAGCGGAAACGGAACGCTC
>JAFNMF010000002.1:1192-1633 GCA_026537415.1 Acetobacteraceae bacterium B3987
TGCCGTCTCCCAATCCTTCCGCTCCCTATCAGGGCGAACTGGCTATCAGCCAGGGGAAGGGAGAGACCTACAGTGGTTCCCTCAAAGGGACGGGTGTCCTGACCCTGCTGGATGGTACCCAGATACTGACAGGCCAAAACCAGATTAATGGTACCGTGGACATTCACAACGGTACGCTGATCCTGAAGGATAAAGGCTCTTTCTCCACAGAGCCGGGCAGTGCGGCAGGGCCGCTGGTTGTGGGGCTGGCACAGGGGGATCAGGGGCATCTGGTGCTGGATGGTCCTGATGCAAAAATCCAGCGCATGTCTGTTTTTGTCGGCAATGGCGATGCGAATTATGGTGGCAAGGGCGGCCCGGTCGGAACAAGTGATGCGACCCTGAAGAACGGTGCGCAGATCAATAACCGTACCAATGAGGGCATGTATGTCGTCGTCGGTA
>JAFNMF010000003.1:0-364 GCA_026537415.1 Acetobacteraceae bacterium B3987
AACACAAACTGGAAAAAACAAAAAAACAAACAATACAATGCGAATATACACAAACATAATACTTATTTCCCCTTTAAAAAACCGGAACACGCATCATATCTTTACCAACACCATTGGTACCATTACTCACACGCACCAGCCGCTCCCTTGCTGTCGCCCAAGGAAGGATCTATTATTATACAATGCACTAGGGGTAGAAATTCACTTCAGATAAAAGAAAAATTAATGCGGTCGATACTGCTCATCCTTAAGGTAATAGAAATTAGAATACAAGTAAATAGGCCCATGGTCATCAGATGGCTTTCCGTAAACCAGGCCTATCTTGCAATAGGACTCATCATTTATATTCTGGTCAACCTTATAT
>JAFNMF010000003.1:384-535 GCA_026537415.1 Acetobacteraceae bacterium B3987
CTTCATCCAACCTTTGACATAAGGCTCAAGTGTCACAGGTAATGGTATTGCTATAACAGATACATAACCATTTTTTGTTTCGCTTGTTAAATCCGCACCCAAAGCAATCTCAGACGCCCCTGCAACAATAGGTGCCGTATCAGACGGAAAT